>CAWFJU010000029.1:0-111108 GCA_963816275.1 uncultured Actinomycetes bacterium | reverse complement strand
ATCACGGTCATGCGGGGGACGGTGGCCTCGGCGTAGGCGTACAGGAGCTTGGCGCCGTGGCGGATGATCCCGTTGTACTCCTGGGTCGCGCCGGGCAGGAACCCGGGCACGTCCACGAAGGTGAGGATCGGGATGTTGAAGGCGTCGCAGAATCGCACGAAGCGCGAGGCCTTCTCGCTGGCGTCGATGTCGAGCGTGCCGGCGATCACCTTGGGCTGGTTCGCGACGATGCCGATCGTGCGTCCGTCCAGCCGCGCGAACCCGGTCACGATGTTCATCGCCCAGAACTGGAAGGCCTCCAGGAAGTCGCCGTCGTCGACGATGCGGCGGATCACCTCGTGCATGTCGTAGGGCTCCTGGGGCCGGTCGGGCACGATGTGCGTCAGGCCCTCGTCGAGGCGCCGGGGTCGTCGGTCGACGCGTAGGCGGGCGGGTCCTCCAGGTTGTTGGACGGGAGGAAGCTCATCAGGTAGCGCACCTGCTGGAGCACGTCCTCGTCGTCCTCGCCCACGAACGCGGCCACGCCCGACTTCCCGGCGTGCGTCATGGCGCCCCCGAGCTCCTCCATCGTGACCTCCTCGCCGGTCACCGTCTTGATCACGTCGGGCCCGGTGATGAACATGTGGGAGGTTTCCTTCACCATGAACGTGAAGTCGGTGATGGCGGGGGAGTAGACGGCGCCGCCCGCGCAGGGACCCATGATCACGCTGATCTGCGGGATCACGCCGGAGGCGCGCACGTTGCGCTCGAAGATGTAGCCGTAGCCTGCGAGGCTCGCCGCGCCCTCCTGGATCCGCGCGCCGCCCGAGTCGTTGATCGAGATGAACGGCGCGCCGGTGCTCATCGCGAGGTCCATCACCTTGCATACCTTCTGCGCCATGATCTCGCCCATCGAGCCGCCGAAGACGGTGAAGTCCTGCGACGAGACGAACACCTTGCGGCCGTCCACCGTGCCGTACCCCGTGATCACGCCGTCGCCGGGCGGATGCTTCTTCTCCATCCCGAATTCGTGCGCGCGATGGATCGCGAACGGGTCCGTCTCCACGAACGAACCTTTGTCCATCAGGATGTCGAGCCGCTCGCGAGCCGTGAGCTTGCCTCGGTCGTGCTGCTTCTTGGAGGCGTCTCGCCCGCCCGGCGTCAGCGCCGCCTTCTTCCGCTTGCGCAGCTCCTCGATGCGCGCCTCGACGGTGATCGTTGGATCGGTGGACGGGACGTCTCTGTCGGTGGTGGCCATGGCGGGGAGTCTAATCGCGCGGGGCGCGGGGCGGCCTCGGCAGCCGCGGACCGTCAGCAGCCGCAGCCCGCCGCACGGGCCCAGCCGCCGAGCGTGCACCATCCGGAGCGTCACGATGGCGTTCGTCCGGCCGCTGAGGGCGGTGCTTGCAGATGCCAGCCGGCCGCGCCAGGTGCGTACCGGTCGGCCAGTACCTCGGCGCTGTGCTGGAAGAGCCCGAGGTACGCGCCACCGGCCGATTCGGCCGTCGGTACGAGACCGCTCTCCCGCTCGGCGATGCAGATCGCCTTGGCCGCGCCCCCGGGGACCGCCCAGTGGCGCCGCGCATCGGATCAGCCGCTTCGAGAACCCCTGGACCGTCTCGCCGGCGCTCCGGTCGAGGGAGCAGGGCCCGGTGGTGGTCGTGCGCCGCATCGGCGGGCGAGCGGCGGAGCGTCGAGCGCGGCAGCGCGAGGGTCAGGAGGTCGCGCCGGCGACGTCGCGGTCGTCGGTCGGTCCTTCTCGTGCCTCCGGTCGGACACGCGTCGAACGCAGGGAAGGTCGGGAAGGGCCGGGGGAACCCGGCGGAAGGAACCTAGCATCCGGCGGCGCGGCCGCGTCGATCCCGAGGTTCACGCCCGGAACGGCGGGGTCAGACCTCGACACGCCCGCCGCTCCGCCAGTACACGCCGTGGTCACGGTCGAGGAGTCGCTCGTCCACGAGGTAGCGGCGGATCGCGGCGTAGTCGTTGAAGAAGCGTCCCACGATCGCGTTCACCTCCTGCTCGTCGTAGTGGACGCCCGGGCTCGAACTCCAGCGCGATCCGCTCCAGCACGATCCGGCGCTTGGCGTCCTTCGTCGGGATCTCGGTGAGCCTGCCGTCGCGGAAGAAGGTGCGCAGGACGGCTTCCTCGTCGTCGTTGGCGGCCCCCAGGGCCATCCCGGCGTCGCGGGGCGGTCCGACCTGCTCGGCGGCCCAGCGCAGGGTCTCGGCGTCGAGCCGGTACGTGCGCCGGTCCTCGTTCAGCCGCGCGACGCCCGCCGAGGTGAGGCGGTTCAGGTGCTTGCGCACGCGGGTCACCGGCAGCGCCAGGTCCTCGGCGAGGTCGGCGGCCGAGGCGTCGGAGCGCGCCAGCGCGCCCGGCGATCGCAGAGCCGCTCGGGGTCGGCCAGCGCGCGCAGGATGTCGTCGGGGTGCTCGGCCATGTCGGTTCCTATCCCTACCATGGTCCGATGGAGCTCACCGATCCGCAGCGCCGCACGCTCGAGCAGCTGATCGGCACCGGGCCGCGGCCCTCGTTCCCGGCGGACCTCCCCCAGCGGCTGCGCGATCGCATCGAGGAGGCCGTGCGCGGGCTCGAGCTCCGTGACCAGCTCTGGCTGGGCAAGGAGAAGCTCAACGACCACGGGCGCTGCGAGGGCAAGTTCCACGCGAGCATCGCCGGGGAGGCGCCGCCGTTCGAGCACTCCGCCGAAGAGCGCGTCCGGCGTGCTGCTGCACAAGGCCATCGAGGTCGAGGTCGGCAGCCGCGACCCGCTGGACGCCGCGCGTCGCGTAGCCGTGGCGGCTCGAGCGGATGCTCGAGCGCGAGGAGCGGTTCCAGGAGTACTGGCGCGGCCTGGCGCGCCGAGCAGGACGAGGTGCTCATGGAGGTGGTGCGGCGCGTCACCCTCTTCCAGGGGTCCTTCCCGCCGCTCAAGGAGCTGCGGCGCGAGCTCGCGCCCATCAGCGAGCTGCGGGTCACGCGCCGAGCTCGCTCGGCGGCGACCTCGTGCTCGTCGGGGCAGATCGACCTGGTGCTCGGCGCGGCCCGACCGCACCGAGCCCATGCGCGCCACCCGGCTCGCCATCGACCTGAAGACCGGCAACGCCTATCCGGAGTTCGCCGAGGACATGCGCTTCTACGCGCTGCTCCTGACGCTGCGGTTCGGCGTCCCGCCGTACCGCGTGGCGTCGCTGTTCCTGGAGAGCGGCGCCTGGCAGGCCGAGGACGTCACCGAGGATGCGCTGCACCATGCGGCCGACCGGGTGATCGCCGCGGCGCGGAGCGGCGCGCGCGCCCTGCGGGCCGGGCGCGGCCGATCGCTCACCCCCGGCGACCTACTGCGGCTGGTGCCCCCGCTGCGCCGGTCTGTCCGGCGGCCGAGCTCCCCGCGGTGACAAGGCCGAAGGCGCTGGCATCCCGTGCACGTCGGGCGTCGAATGACCGACACGACGTCCCCATCTCAGGAGGAACGATGGGCTCGATCTCGCGAGGGTTCCGGCTCGCCAAGGCCAGCTGGGCGGTCGTCAAGGAGGACCGGGAGCTGCTCGTGCTCCCGGTCCTCTCGTTCTTCTGCTCCCTGGTGGTGATGGCGGTCTTCGGGCTGGGGGCCCTCGGCATCGGCCTGCCCGGAGAACGAGTCGCCAGGTCGAGCCCGGCGCTCTACGTGCTCGGGTTCGTGATGTACGTGGCGCTGTCGTTCGTCACGATCTTCTTCAACGCCGCGGTGATCGGCACCGCGATGAAGCGGCTCAAGGGCGAGGACGCGTCGATCCGCGACGGCCTCGCGCTCGCCCGGCAGCACCTGGGCACGATCTTCGTGTGGGCCGCTGATCACGGCCACCGTCGGCATGATCCTGCGCGCGCTCCAGGAGCGCGCCGGCCTGCTCGGGCGGATCATCTTCGGGATCATCGGGATCGCCTGGACCGTCCTCACCTTCTTCGTGGTGCCGGTCCTGCTCTACGAGGAGGTCGGGGTCGGCGAGGCCATCAAGCGGTCGGGATCGATCTTCCGCCAGCGCTGGGGCGAGCAGTTCATCGGGAACGCCACGATCGGGCTCGCGATCTTCCTGGTCGCGATCCCGGTGCTCCTCGTCGGTGGGCTGATCGCGGCCGCGGTGCCGCTCGTCGGCATCCCGCTCCTGGTCCTCGCGGTCGGCGCCCTCATGGCGGTGGGCGCGGCTCGCACGGGCGTCTTCAACGCGGCGCTCTACCGCTACGCCACCACGGGCGAGGCCTCGGGCGCCTTCAGCACGAGGACATGAACGCCTCGTTCCGGCCGAAGCGCGGCGGCGGCGGCGCCTCGCCGCCGACGCCCGTCGGATCGCACGTGGCCAGCGCAGCGCCGGGCGGCCGCCGCTCGTCCCGGCCTCCGTCGCTCCCGAGCCGGCTTGCTAGGGTCGCGCCGACCGTGGCGTCCGACGCGCGCGTCGCGCGTCCCGAAAAGGGTGAGAACGATGGGCAAGGAGCTGTACGAGATCGGCGAGCTCCCCCCGGTCGGGGAGGTGCCGGCGCAGATGCACGCGCAGCTGGTGCGCCCCGACCGCTACGGCGATCCGGCGACCGCGATCCAGGACGAGGTGATCGACGTCCCCGAGCTCGGTCCGCACGACGCGCTCGTGCTGGTCATGGCCGCGGGCGTGAACTTCAACAACGTCTGGGCGGCGCGCGGCGTCCCGGTCGACGTCACGAAGACGCCAGGCGCGCTGGGGCGAGCCCACCGACTTCCACATCGTGGGCTCCGACGCCTCCGGCATCGTCTACGCGGTCGGCGACGCGGTCACGAACGTGCGGTCGGCGACCGCGTCGTCGTGCACGCGGGCCAATGGGACGAGGACGATCCCTGGGTGCGCGCCGGCAAGGACCCGGGCCTCGCGCGCGAGCTTCCGCGTGTGGGGATACGACACGCTGCTGGGGATCGTTCGCGCAGTTCACGAAGGTGCAGGCCCACCAGTGCCTGCCCAAGGCCGACTTCCTCACGTGGGAGGAGGCGGCCGCCCCGACCCTCACCGGCTCGCACCGCCTACCGCATGCTGTTCGGCTGGCCGCCCCACACCGTCGAGCCGGGCGACGTCGTGTTGGTCTGGGGCGGGTCGGGCGGGCTCGGCTCGCTCGCGATCCAGCTCGTGGCCAACGCGGGCGGCCGGCCGGTCGCCGTCGTCGGCTCCGACGAGAAGGGCGAGTACGCGAAGTCCGCTCGGTGCCGTGGGCTACATCAACCGGAAGGACTTCACCACTGGGGCGTGCCGCCCGCATGGGACAGCGCCGAGTGGAAGGACTGGTTCGCCGGCGCGAAGGACTTCGGCAAGGCGATCTGGGACGTGCTGGGCGAGAAGGTGAGCCCGCGGATCGTGTTCGAGCACCCCGGCCAGGACACGATCCCGACGTCGATCTTCGTGGCCGATCGCGGCGGGATGGTGGTGATCTGCGCCGGCACGAGCGGCTACGACACGATGGTGGACGTCCGCTACCTCTGGTACATGCAGAAGCGCTACCAGGGCTCGCACCTGTTCAACGACGAGCAGGCGGCGGCGTTCAACGAGCTGGTGATCGACGGGAAGGTCACGACCACGCTCGGTCGACCTACCCCTACGACGAGACCGGCAGGTGCATCAGCTGATGGGCGAGGGCGAACTGCCGGAGGGCAACGTCAGCGTCCTGGTGAACGCGCCGCGCGAAGGGCCTCACCGACCTGCCGTAGCCGGGGCGTCGGCCTCAGCCTCCTGGACCAGCTCCACCAGCACGCCGTCCATCGACGCCGGGTGCATGAACGCGATCGTGGTGCCGCGCGATCCGGGGCGCGGCGTCTCGTCGATCAGGCGCACGCCCTCGTGCGCGGAGGTGCGCGAGCGCGGCCTCGATGTCGTCCACGCGGTACGCGAGGTGATGCATCCCGGGGCCGCGGGCGGCGAGGAAGCGGCCCACGGGCGTGTCGGGCCGAGCGCCCCGAGCAGCTGGATGAACGAGGTCCCCGCCGGCGAACAGCACCTCCTCGACGCCTTGGTCGTCGACGCGTTCCCGGTGCGTCGGCTCCACGCCCAGCATCCGCCGGTAGTGCGCGACCGCGGCGTCGAGGTCGGCGACGGCGATCCCGACGTGATCGATGTCGGTGAGCCCGAACGCCGGCTGCTCCGCGGGTCCGGGCTGCATGCGCGCGACCAGCTCGATCGCGTCGCACACGTGGTAGGCGTCCAGCGTGAGCGCCTGCGTCACCGCCGCCACGCCCTGCGCGCGCAGGTCGGCCTCGGGCTTCGCGCCCTTCGGGCGGGGCGGGGCCTCCGAGCACGTAGAACTCCACCAGCTCGAGGAACTGGGCGAGCGACGGGCGAGGCCGCCGCGCTCGTAGGCGTAGATCGTCGGCCACGCGGCCGGGCAGGCGTCGCGGCGCGGCCGCCTCGACCGACCGGTACCCGGCCGCTCGCCGCAGCTCGCGGAGCAGCCCGCCGATGACATCTTTGTCATCGTCGCTGACCGGCGGCTGCTTCTTGCGGGCCATCGCGGCACCATATCTCAGGGTTCCGACCCGGCGCGTCCCGCCGCCGGATCGCTCGCTCGGGCGTTCGGTCCGCCGTCTCGGCCGAAGGACCGATATCCGGGGGAGGCCGCTCCCGGTATAGCGTGTCCCCCAGTACGGACCCTGGGCTTCGGCCCCGAACCAGGGAGCACTCGCCCGTGACCGACAAGCAAGCACGCCACCGCGACGCTGTTGGAGGGCTCGCAGCCGACCCAAGAAGGGTCGGGCCGACGTCTTCCGCCAGCGCGAGCGGACCAAGCGCAAGAAGATCCTGCGCGCGCATCGTGCTGGTCGTGCTCCTGGACGCCTACCTGTTCCAGCGGTTCATCACGACAACCCGTTCCAGCTGCCCGCGCTGCCCCAGGACTGGATCATCTTCCTGTCCCCGATCCTGCTCCTCTTCGCGGTGCTGCTGATGGTGGCGATGCCGCTGATGAACGGCAAGTCGCCGCACGTCATCGTGCACCCCGAGCAGGTCGAGGTCGGGCTCACCGACATGAAGGGACTCGACGCCCAGGTCGAGGAGGTCGTGCGCACGCTCGACGTGTTCCTGGGCTACGCCACGTTCCGCGACGAGCTGGGCGGCACGCCGCGGCGCGGGATCCTGTTCGAAGGTCCGCCCGGCACCGGCAAGACCTATCTCGCCAAGGCGATGTCCAAGCAGGCGGGGGTGCCGTTCCTGTTCATCGCGGCGCCGTCGCTCCAGTCGATGTGGTTCAGGGCATGACCGCCTACCGGATCCGCTCGTTCTTCAAGGCGCTGCGCAAGGCCGCGCGCAAGGAAGGCGGCGCGATCGGGTTCATCGAGGAGATCGATGCGATCGGGATGACGCGCGGCGGCGGGATGCCCGAGCGCACCGGCGCCCGACCGGCGGCGCCGCTCGGTCTCGACGCTTCATGGGCTCGGGCGACTCGGGAGCGATGGTGAACGAGCTGCTGATCCAGATGCAGTCGTTCGACCAGCCGCCGTTCCGCGACCGGATGCGCGCGAAGTTCCTGGGGTGGGTCAACGGCTACCTGCCGACGGACCGGCAGCTCCGCGTGACGCAAGCCGCGCTACAACAACATCCTGCTGATCGCCGCCACGAACCGCGGCGACTCCCTGGATCCGGCGCTCCTGCGCCCGGGCCGCTTCGACCGCCGTCTCTACTTCGACCTGCCGACCAAGGCCGAGCGCAGCGAGCTGATCGACTTCTTCCTCGATCGCAAGAAGCACCACGAGCAGCTCGACGACCCCAAGCTGCGCGAGCGCATCGCGCACGAGACCTTCGGCTACACGCCCGTGATGATCGAGCACCTGTTCGACGAGGGCCTGCTGGTGGCGCTCCGCGACGGGCCGCCGCGAGATGAACTTCGAGGACGTGATGGAGGCCAAGTTCACCGAGGAGATCGGGCTGAAGCAGCCCTCGGCCTACACGGACACCGACCGCGAGGCCGTGGCGACGCACGAGGCGGGTCACGCCACGGTCGCCTACCTGCTCGGCAAGAACCGGCGCCTCGAGGTGCTCTCGATCATCAAGCGCCGCGGCTCCCTCGGACTGCTCGCGCACAGCGAGCAGGAGGAGCGCTTCACGCGCACGCAAGTCCGAGATCGAGGCGGGCATCGCGATCGCGCTCGGCGGGCTGGTCGCCGAGGAGCTGTGCATCGGCGAGTCGGGCACCGGCCCGGCCGCACGACCTCGCGCACGCCACGACGCTGGCCGCGAACATGGTGGGTTCGTTCGGCATGGCCGGGTCGCTGATCTCCTACGACGCCGTGTCGCACGGGCCGTTCGGCGGCGCGAACCTCGTCGGCAAGGTGCTCTCCGACAGCGAGGGCAAGCAGCGGGTGGAGGACATCCTCGCGGCGCAGAAGGAGCGGGTGCGAGGCGGTCCTGGCCGAGAACCGCGACATCCACGCGGCCCTGCGCGACGCGCTGATCGACCGCGACGAGCTGGTGCGCGAGGACATCCTCGAGGTCATCGAGAAGGCGATCGCGAACCGCGCCTGACGGTCCGTTCCCGGCGTTCGCGAGCTCGTCGTAGACTCGCTCGCCATGACGACGTTCGGTGATCGTGGCCGGCGCGCGCACGCCGATCGGGAGGTTCCACGGCGCGCTCGCGAGCCCTGCGGGCGGTCGATCTCGGCGCCGTCGCGATCCGCGCGGCGCTCGAACGCAGCGGGCGTCGAACCCGACCAGGTCGAGTACACGCTCATGGGCCACGTCCTGCAGGCGGGGCAGGGCCAGATCACCGCCCGCCAGGCGGCGATCGCCGCGGGCATCCCCAAGGAGGTCCCCGCGATCACCGATCAACAAGGTCTGCCTCTCGGGGACGTCGGCGATCGCGATCGCGGATCAGATGATCCGCGCCGGCGAGCTCGAGATCGCGGTGGCCGGCGGGATGGAGTCGATGACGAACGCGCCGTTCGTGCTGCCGAAGGCGCGCGAGGGCGCACGGCTCGGCCACACGCCGATGCTGGACTCCATGATCCACGACGGCCTGTGGTGCGCCTTCGACGACCGGCACATGGGCGAGGGGACCGACGCGATCAGCGCCGAGCTCGGGATCACGCGCGAGGAGCAGGACGCGTTCGCGGCGCGATCGCACCGGCGGGCGCACGATGCCTGGGACGCGGGCCGGTTCGACGACGAGGTCGTCGCGGTCGAGGTTCCGCAGCGCAAGGGCGACCCGGTGTCCGTCGCGCGGGACGAGGGGATCCGCCCCGACACGGACGTCGAGGCGCCTCGCCCGCCTGCGCCCGGCGTTCACGGAGGGCGGCACGGTCACGGCGGGCAACGCGTCGCAGATCTCCGACGGCGCCTGCGCGGTCGTCGTGATGAGCGAGCGCAAGGCGGAGGAGCTGGGCGTGGAGCCGCTCGCGCGAGATCGTGGCCTACGGGATGTCGGCCGATCGCTTCCCGTCGCTGCAGACGGTGCCGGCGCTCGCGGCCGAGCGCGCGCTGAAGAAGGCCGGGCGCTCGGCATCGGAGCTCGGCGTGCTCGAGATCAACGAGGCGTTCGCGGCGGTGCCGATCCACAGTGCCCGCATGCTCGATGTCGATGCCGAGCTCGTGAACGTGAACGGCGGCGCCGTGGCGCTCGGCCACCCGATCGGCGCCAGCGGCGCGCGGATCGTGCTCACGCTCGCGCTCGAGATGCGAGCGGCGCGGCGCGGGGCTCGGTCGGCGGCGATCTGCGGCGGCGGCGGTCAGGGCGACGCGCTGATCCTGCTGAGCGTCTGACGCTCAGTCCTCGGCGGTCAGCTCCGACAGGCGGTGCAGCTCCTGCACCATCATCTGCTCGGCGGTCTTGTCCCAGGTGTCTGGCTCGCCCTCGACGACGATGTGCAGGTCGGGGTTCGCTTCGGCGTCCGCGGTCGAGACGTCCGCGGTCGCGGTGCCTCCGGCCGAGCTGCCGCCCTCGTCGCGATCTGGCCGTCGCCCGCCCCGTCGGGCAGGAACACGCGGAACGCGGAGCCGCCTTCCTCGACGCTCTCGACCTTCGCCCAGCCGCCCTGGACCTCGGCGAACCGCCGCACCACCGGGCTGAGTGAGGCGTCGGAGGAGGGCTCGGGGTCCTCGACGGAGAGCAACGCGCCGCCGTCCATGCTGCGGAGTCGCACCCGGACCGTCTTCTTGGCAGGGGTGCGGTCGGCCGCGCCACGAAGGAGCCCGGCGAGGATCTGTTCGGTGCGCAGCTGGTCGACCGCGACGACCATGCGCTCGGTCTCGACACGCACCTCGTGGTCTCCTCGAGTCCGGATTCCTCGACGACGCGCTGGACGAGCGCCTCGAGGTCGGTGCGCTTCGGGTTCAGCTTCACCGTGCCGCGGACGAGCTCGTCGGCGTCGGTCATGTCGGAGACGACGTGGTCGAGCCGGCGCGCGTACGTCGTGAGCTGTCGGATCAGCTGCGCCTGATCCTTCGCGTCCTTCTTGTGCTTGAGGATCTGCGTGAGCCCCAGGATCCGCGAGAGAGACTTCTTCGCGTCGAGCGAGAGCTCCTTGATGAACGGGCGAGGTGGCACGCCGGTCCTCGAGCGCGGCGACCTCCGCGACCGCGATCGGCGCCATCCGCTGGCGGCGGTCTCGTGCTCGCCGCGGATCTGCCGCATCGCCTCGGCCATCTGCTGCTGGCGGAGCTCGCCCTCCACCTCATCGATCCGTTCGAGCTTGGCCGTCAGGTCGCGCTCCAGCTGGTGCACGCGTTCCTCGGCCGCGATCAGCTTCTCGGTCTGGCCGGCGAGGCGCTCCTGCGTGACGCGGAGCAGATCGTCGAGGTCGGCCCGGCCCTCGGCCGCCGCCGTCTCGAGCGCGCGGCGTGCCTCGAGCTCCTGCAGCCGGCGGTTGAGGTCGGCGTTGTCCTTGCGTCGCGTCCTCGAGATCGGCGGCGAGCTTCGCGGCACGGGCGGCGGTCTCGGCAGCCTGCCGTTCGGCCGTCGTCGACGCCTCGGCGAGCCGGGCGGTCTCGGCCTCGTGGCCCTGGATGGTCGGCCCGGGCCTCGTCGAGCGCACGGTGCGCCTCGGCGAGCTCGTCGCCCAGCTGCTGGGCCGCGGCGCTGGCGGTCGGCGATCTCCTGCTCGGCGCCGGCGAACCGGTCGGTGCGATCCGCGAGCTCGCGTCGCAGCGCCTCCAGCTCGGCGGCCGCCGATGTCTCGAGGGCCGCGATCCTCTGCTCGGCCTCGCGGGCCTGCGCCATCAGTTCGTCCGGTGACGCGCCTCGCTCGCCTCGATCTGGTCCTGGAACTCCTCGCGGATGGTCCGGACCTTCTCTTCGAGTTCGGCCTCGCGCTCGACCAGTTCCGCCCGGTGCGACGCCTGCGCCGCTCCAGCTCGGCGCGCACGCCCCGCAGCTCGTCCTCGAGCATCGCGGCGCGCTGCTCCTCGGTCCGCAAGGCCCGCAGCTCCGCGCGAGCGTCCTCCAGCTCGGTCCGCGCGGCGCCGAGCTCGGTCTTCACCGTCTCGGCGGCCTCGCGCGCACGGAGCACCTCCACGTGGGCGCCGTCGAGATCGCGCTGCAGCGTCTCGGCGCGGTCGGCCTGCGTCTTCGTCCCCGAGATGTCGGCTCGCGCAGCCTCGAGATCCTTGCGCAGGACCTCGATCTGGGTCTGCGCGCCCTCGAGCTCCGCGCGAAGGCCGATCGCCTCGGTCTCGGCCTGCGCGAGCCGGTCGATCAGCCTCGGGTCGATCGCGGGGCCCGCCGGCTTCGCGGCGAGGGCCGCCTCGGTCTCGGCGTGCTGCGGCGGCGAGCTGCGCGCGGTCGACGGCGAGGGCGTCGAGCTCCTCCTTGAGATCGTCGCGCTCGGCGGCGACGGCATCGCGCTCACGCGCGAGGGCGTCGAGCTCCGACGAGGCCGTTCGCAGCTCCGCCGCCAGATCCGAGAGTTGGTCGCGTTCCGCGGTCACGACGGTGAGCTGCTCTCCCGCCTTGCGTACCTCCTCCTCGAGGAGCCGGGCACGGTCCTCGGCCCGGATCAGTCGGTCCTGAGTCTCGGGATCGGGGCGCGACTCCGTGGCGCGTCGCTGTGCGACCTGGAGTTCCTCGAGGGTCTTGCGGTACTGCTCCTGCAGCACCGAGAGCCGCTCCTCGGCCGCGAACGCGCGCTCCTCGGCCTTGCGACGCGCGTCACCCTCCTCGCGGAGGCCGGGCGTCGGGACGGTGATCGGGCGAGATGCCTGGATCTCCGGGCGCTGCTGCGGAGCGTTCGCCAGGGCGGCCGCGTTCAGGCTCCGCTGGGCGAAGCTCGCCTGGGCGCCCACGGAGTTCGCGAGCCGGGAGGTGCGCCAGAGCACGAACACGACGAGCACGGCCCCGAGCGCGAGGACGAGCGCCATCCACCGCCATGCGGCCCCGGCCGCGGCCGACGGGTCGTCGGAGCGGGTGAGCTCGACCACGGCGTCGCGACCGACGCCGGAGCGGAACTCGAGCGGCACCATGACCGACACCGTGCCGTCGGAGCTGCGCAGCTGCGGCCCGTCCTTGAGCGCGGTCCGGATCAGTTCCGCTTCGCCGGCGAGCTCGTTGCCGATCCGGCTCTCGTCGACCGAGTAGAGCACCGTGCCGTTCGGGTCGTACAGCGTGACCATGTCGAAGTCGCTTGGCTCCAGGACGACCGGCCCGATACGGTCGGTGAGATCTCCTGCCCGAGACTCCGAGGCTTGCGCCATCGTGTCCTCCGGACGGAAGACCAGCGTCAGCGACGAGTCGGTGATCGTCGCGGCCTGCTCGGTGATCGCGTCACGCGCATCGTTGCGTTCACGGGAACCCATCAGGAGCGACCCGGCCGCCCCCGCGACCAGCAGGACCGCGAGCGCGACCAGCAAGCTCCTCGCGACCCCGTATCCGTGCCTGGTGCCAGCCATGCATTCCCCCTGCGGCCGTAGCGGACCTCTTGCGCTGGGTTATCGGCACGATGACCATGAAGATTCAGTCCGGCCGGGTGGAGAGTTCCTCACCCGTCCTGATCGAAGTTCGAGGCCGTTGGGACCACCGATAGGTCCATCGGCCGAGGCAGGATGCCAGCCCCGATCCGGCCGGTCGCCCGGCCCGCCTACGCGCTCGGGCCAGCTCCCGACACGACGACCGTGTCGCCGGTGCGAGGGTCCTTGTCGAGCACGACCAGGTCCTCGATCGTCTGGCGCATCTCGGTCGACGTGGCTGACGAGGACCACGAGCCGCTGGCCGTTCTCGGCGACGAGGTGCCCGATCCCGGCCATCGCGCGGTCGAGGTGCTCCGGGTCGAGGCTAGCCGAACCCCTCGTCCAGGAAGAAGGCGTCGAGCCGGCCGCCGCCACGCGCCACCATCTCCGCGAGCGCGAGCGCCAGGGCCAGCGACGCGAGGAAGGTCTCGCCGCCCGAGAGGCAGTCGGCGCGCCGCTCGGTCGCGGCGGCGTTCAGGTCCAGCACGTCGAACCGGTCGTCGTCCGTGAACCGGTACGCGCCCCCCGAGAGCTCCTGGAAATGGGTGGATGCCGAGGTCGGCGAGCGCCGCCCGCTCCTCCTCCAGGAGGAAGGCGAGGAATCGCGACGGCTGCAGGTCGGCCACCAGACGGGCCGCGAGGTCGCGTGCGCGCACGGCGGCCTCGAGCCGTTCGGCGAGGTCGACGCCGGCCTCGATCGTGGCTTCGAGCTGCGCGACCTCCTGTTCGGCGGCTCCGCGTACCGCGGCGGCGTTCGCCAGCGCCAGGGTCAGGTCGTCGTCCGGCCCGAGTCCGAGTCCGCCCATGAGCTCCGCGAGCACGGCGTCCGCCTCCGCCACGGCCGCCTCCGCCGACGCCTTGCCGGCCTGCGCCTCAGCCAGTCGCGCCACGATCGCCTCGCCGAGCTCGATGAAGCTCCGCCGGAGGGACGTGGGCGACGTGTCCCCTTGGGGGCGCTCGCCGACCATGCCCCAGGCGCTCGCGAGCTTCGCGGCGAGGTCGGCCAGCGCCGCCGCGACCTCGTCCCCCTCGAGGCGCGCCGCATCGAGTGCCTCTCGCGCCTCGGACTCCGCGGCGATCGCCTCGTCCCGAGCTGCTTGGGCTGCCCGGAGCTCAGCTTGGCGTTCCTCGAGTAAGGCGTGGGGGTCGCCCTCGCCGAGCCGGTCGACGAGTTCGCTCGCGACCGCGGCCAGGGCCGCGTCGGCCACCCGGAGCCCCTCCGTGGCGCCTTCGGCTTGGGCATCGAGCTCCGCGGACCTCGTCGCGGCCGCCGCCTGGCGAGCCTCGGCCGTCGCGAGCGCGCCGGTCGCCGTTCGGGCGGCCTCGCGGGCGGTCTCGACCCGGCCGCGGGCCGTCGTCACCGCCTTCTCCGCCGCGGCGACCGCGGGTGCCCGCCCCGCCTTCGGCACCGCGACGACCGGCTGGGCGCAGACGGGGCACGGCTCGCCCTCGATGAGCTCCGCGCGGAGCGTGCGGGCGGCGTCGGCCTGATGCGCGGCATGGCGGGCGACCTCGGCGTCGTCGAGGGCTGCCTCGCCGAGGGCTAGCGCGTCGGCGGCCGCGACGGATGCATCTCGGGCCTCCGCGGCCGCCTCCGCGGCATCGAGCACCGCCGCTCGCCCCGCGGCGGCGGCCTCGGTGGCCGTCACGAGCCGCTCGGCGGCCTCCCGTGCGGCCGCCGCTTTGTGATCGTGGTCCTGGACGAGAGCCGCGAACGCGCTTTGGTCACCGACGCGTTCGGCCACCGCCGCGCAGGCGGCCTCGATCTCCTTGCGGGACGTGCCGGCATCGGCCGCCGCCTTCGTCGCTCGCTCCACGGCGTCGCTCGCTCGCTCGGCGCCGGCGAGTCGCTCCTCGGCGGGGATCGACCCGAGCGCTTCGCCCGCCGCATCGAGGGCGCCGATCGCCGAGGTGGACGACGACAGCTCCTCGGCCGCCCCGCGCCGGGCGTGCATCGCGGCGTCCACCGACCCGAACCCTCGCTCGAGCTGCTCGGATCGGGCCGTCGCCACCGCGAGCCGTTCCCGAGCCTCGGCGAGCCGTACCGAGGCCTCGGCGAGCCGAGCGCTCTCGGTGGCGAGGGCGTCCAGACCCGCGGCCGCGACGGCCACGCGACCCCGCGCGGCCTCGTGCGCCGCGTCGAACCGCTCGTAGCCGAACACGCCCTTCAGCACCTCGTTCCTGGCCCTCGGTGTGGCCTTCAGGAAGTCGGCGAAGCGGTTCTGGGCCAGGAGCACCGAGCGGCAGAACGCGTCGAACTCCATCCCCAACAGCAGCTCGACCCGCTCGCGGACCGGCTTTTCGCCCGTGACCTCCTCGAGCGGCACTGCCGCCGGCTCGTCGGCCGTGAGCCGCCAGAGCTGGTGGCCCGACGCCCCTCGCCGCCGGAGCGCCCGCACCGCGCGCCACACCTGGCCGTCGACCTCGAACCGGAGTTCCACATGGCACTCGTCGCAGAGCTGATGGATCAGCGACTTCGTGTCGCGTTCGAACGTTGGGGTCTTGCCGTAGAGGGCGAAGGCGACCGCGTCCAGGATCGAGGACTTCCCGGAGCCGATCGGCCCGACCACGCCCACGAGGCGCCGGCCCCGCCAGTCGAACGTCGTCTCGTTCCGGTAGGAGCGGAAGCCCTTCAACCGGAGCTCAAGCGGTCGCATCGGCGGACCTCCTCGAGCACGTCGCGGAAGAGGGCCAACAGGTCCTCGGGCGGGTCCTCGCCGTTGGCGCGGCGATAGAACTCGGCGTACAGCGTCTCGTCGTCGGGGCGCGGCGCGCCGTCGACGCGCTCGGTCCGCACACCCTCGGGCCGTCGGGGACGCACGTTCACGAGGTAGGGGAACGCCTCCGTGGCGCGACGCCCGAGCTCGTGGTCGAGTGCCGCCGACGTCGACCGTGAGGTCGAGGTACGCCTCGGCGAGGTCGTCCCGAGCCACGAGCTCCTCGAACGTCCCGCTCGCACGGATCAGCGGACGGCCGCGCTCGATCGCGACCGACGTGACGGTCGCGAGCGAACCCGGCCGGACCTCGACGATCACGACCCGCTTGGACTCGCCCGCCTCGCCGAAGTCGAGCGCGAGGAGCGAGCCGGCGTACTCGGCGGGGATCGGCGCGCCCGGCACCCGTTGCGGTGCGTGGATGTGGCCCATCGCGACGTACTGTGGCCCGGCGGGGATCGCCTGGGCGGTGGCGGCGTAGGCGTCGCCCATGTGCAGCTCGCGTTCGCCGCGCGGCGCCGCTCGGTCCACCTTGATGCCGCCGACCATGAAGTGCGCCGCGAGCAGCGGGACGAGCTCGGTGCCGGCGCGCTCGACCAGGGCGACGTTGTAGGCGCCCGTCAGCCGAGCGACGCGTCGACGCGTAGTCGCCGTACCACTCCCCGGCATCCTTCATGAAGTCGACGACCCGTCCCTCGCGCAGGAACGGGAAGCAGGCGAGCACGGCCGGCACGCCGAGGTCGTCGGGTCCGAGGATGCCCCCGTCGTCTGGCCGACGGATCGTCCCGACCAGGAACACGCCGCGCGGGCGGAGGAGGGGCGCGAGCGCCTCGAAGAGCTCGGGAGAGTCGTGGTTGCCCGCGACCGCCACGACGGGGCGTCGTTCGGCGAGACGCAGGAGGGTCTGCAGGCCAAGCGTGAGCGCATCCATCGGCGGCACCGGCCGGTCCCACACGTCGCCCGAGACGATCACGAGGTCGACCTCGTGATCGTCGGCGATCGTCTCGACCTCGGCCAGCACCGCCGCGTGACTCCGGCATGCGGTCGTGGCGTCCGAGCTTCCTGCCGACGTGCCAGTCCGAGGTGTGGAGGATCTTCATCGGAGGGAGGCGCGGGGCCGAGGTCAGAGCCCCTCGAACGGATCGCCCGCGGCGTCCGCCGCCACTTCCTCCTTCCGGGTGGCCCACGGCGGGAAGGGGAACGTCACGACCAGTGGCACGGGGATCGCGGGCTGGGAGATCACCATCGTGCCGGGCTTCAGGAGTCGCGCGCGAGCCCGGGTGGAGGGAAGCATCCAGCCGTACTCGGCGCGCTCGGCTTCGGCGGCAT
This sequence comes from uncultured Actinomycetes bacterium, assembly GCA_963816275.1. GTDB lineage: Bacteria > Actinomycetota > UBA4738 > UBA4738 > HRBIN12 > JAOUEA01. Next base: position 94,171 of record CAWFJU010000029.1, on the reverse strand, counting down.
CGAGCCGCCCGGTCACGCGGATCGCGGCGTTCTCGAGCACCTCCGAGGCGACCCGGCTCGCGGTCTGCTGAGCCCCGACGAGGAGGACCCCCAGCGACCGGCCGCGCTGCGCGATGTCGACGAGCATCTCCTTCAGCGGCGAATGGCCTTCGCGCGGCGCGTACTTGTTCATCTCGTCCAGCACGATCACCGAGAGTGGCAGGCGCTGGCCCGTCTGCTCCTTCTCGGCGAAGGTCTCGTTCAGGAGGGCGCCCACGACGAACCGTTGCGCCTGATCGTGCAGCGACTGGATCGCCACGACGCTGACGCTGGCGCGAGACCGGTCGATCCGGTGGGACTCGCCGGCCCGGACGAGCTGGCCCATCCGTGCCGCGCCCGCGTGCATGCGACGCATGAACGCGCTCACCGTGCCGCCCATCACGCGGCCGCTCCACGCGATGTCGGGCTCGTCGCCGTCCTCGGGCTCGAGGAACTCGCCGATCGCGTCCACGAGCGTCTGGAGGTCGGTGATGATCCGCTCGTCCGCGTCGACCCGGACCTCCTGCCCGCGCCAGGAGCCCCCGGGCGCCTCGTGCGGGTCGCGAAGCACCACGGCGCCCGGCATCCCCGTGACGTCGACCGCGAAACGCTTGAGCTGCGCCTGCACGCGCTCACGGATGAACGGGAGTTGGTTCCGCTGGTCGTTCGCGTCGGTCAACAGGAACTGCAGCAGGTCCTCATCGATGAACTCGCGGGGCGTCCACGTGAAGACCTCGACGCCCTGCTGGCGTCCGCCGGTGTCGGGGAGGAGGACGTCCCCCGATCTCCGCCGGGGCGGCGCCCAGAAGCAGACGCTCGGGAACGGGGCCGGTTCGACACCGAGGGCCGCCCAGCCGGCGGCCGCCTCGTCGTCGAACAGGCGGTTCGGCGTATCGAGCCAGAGCAGGTCCTCGCCCTTCACGTTGAAGACGAGCACCCGCAGGTTCGCAGCTCCCTCCCCGACGATCCCGGGCGAGGAGGTGAGCATCCGCAGGAAGAACAGCGCGAACGACGTCTTCGTCGCGACGCCGCTGATGCCGCTGACCGACATGTGGCCGCCCTTGCGCCCGTCGAAGAAGTCCAGGTCGACGTGCACCGGCAGCTCGTCGCGACCGATCCCGACCGGAAGGGGCCGCCCCATCTCGTCGACGTAGAGCGCCTTCGCCCGTTCATCGCCGACCGCCCGCTCGACCGGCTCGCCGGGGTCGGGGGAGACCCACACCTCGGGGTCGACCCGGGTCACGGCCACGCGGGCGGTGCGCACCTTGGCGGCCGGCATGATCCCGAGCTCGGCGATCCGGTGCGTGTCGGACTCGAACGTGGCTCCCTCGTAGACGGCCTCGGCCTCGGTGATCACGCCGTAGGTGCGCACCTCGCCCGCCTTCGGCACCTGCGTGCGCACGACCACGAGGTCGTCGAGCTGCAGGTAGTCGTCGTCGTCGAGCACGACGCGGAACGCGCTCGTGGACGCGTGCTCGGACCCGAGGACGCGGCCGACCTGTTCCTCGGTCACGACGCCTCCCGTTCCATCACGGCCTCCCGGAGCGCCCGGTACACGATCCCGCGGTCGCCCATCCGGTGCCGGAGGTCGCGCTCGAGCGCCGCGATCGGCACGAGATTCTGCGGGGCGCGCGGATCGACGTGCGGCTCGGACGCGACGATGGGGAGGACCGCCGCCGTCCGGTCAGCGATCCGGGCGGCCTCGTCCTTCGGGAGCTGACCCGAGACCTCGCACCGCACGATCCCCGTCCACGAGTGACCGTGCGGGAACATCGCCAGCCGCACGTACCAGGAGTACCGCTTGTAGTCGGCGATCGAGAACATCGGCGTGCGCTGGCCCGGGGCGAGCTGCGCGACGATCGCGTTCCGCTCCGGCTCGAGGTACGTGACGCGGTGACTCTTGATGTAGCCGACGGTCGGGTGCGCGGTGAGCTCGTTCAGCGGGCCGTCGGCCACCACGAAGCACTCGGCCGCGAGCGCGGTGGCGGTCTCGCCTTCGGCCCGTCGCATCCTCGTGTGGAGCTCGATCATCAGGCGTGCCGGGTCGTCGGAGGCGCAGGTCGTCGTCGCGACGCCCGGCTCGAGGTCGACGGGCGGCATCTGCTCGGGACGACCGCCTGCGAGCACCGCCCACCGCTCGATCCGCACGGCCGTGACCACGGACCTCCGGGCCGGGCGGTCCCACATCGTCGCCCCGACCGCGAAGGTGCCGCAGAGCCCGGGGACCGGTCCCGTCCTAGGGTCGTCGAGGGTGAGCCGCGCGTCCACCCGGCGCACCCCGTCGACGAACGCGATCCGCCCGACGTCGTCATCCACGCCCTCCAAGGGCGCCCAGGTCTCGTGCTCCACCGTCGGGTCGACCGACCCCTCGGCAGGAGCGAGGGCGTCGTCTTGGTCGAAGGGGGTGCCGTACGACGGGTCCCACCCCTCGACGAAGATGCGCGACATGACGCCCATCCTACCGACGGCGCCCGACGGCTCCGGGAGCGTGGCCGTCATGCCGTGTTGCGGACCTCCTTGGACGCGACGCTCCAGGCCCGGTCGCCGTCGTACGTGAGCACGGTCGTCTTGAAGGCGCTCGGACAGCAGTGCGGGTCGCCGACCCGGTAGACCGCCTGGTCGACAGAGAGCCCGGCCGGGTCGATCGACGGGTCGATCCGCCCGTCGCAGACGGTCCGAACGAAGACCTCGTCCGTCGCCTCGACGTCGATCACGCTCCACCGGGCGCAGGCGCCGCTCCCGCCCGTGAAGGCGCCGATCAGCACGTCCTGACGTCCGTCGCCCGTCACGTCGGCCACGATCCCGTCGACCCCGAGCACGCCGGACTCGGCCGCCGTCGGGAACCACGCGACGGCGCGCCACGCCGGCGCCTCGCTGAACCGGCGCCACACGAGGGTGCCGCGGTCCGCCCGGAACGGGTCGCCGCCGGGCCGGACGTACGCGATGACCAGGCCCTCGGGGGCGTCGGTCACCCACGCCTCCTCGAGGTCGGTGCCACGGGGGATCAACGACGACGCGTCGAGGTCGACGGCGGCGACGTCGGTGTCCGAGGAGTCAGGCGTTCCGGGTGGGAGCTCGACCGGATACGGAACGGGTGAGGTCGGCGCCTCGGTCGGCGACGTGGGTGCGCCCGACGTCGACGGGGTGCTCGGCGACGCGGACCGCTCGCTCGCGGTGCCCCCGCCGCAGGCGCTCGCGACCACGGCGATCGCCATGAGTATCCCCAGCCGTCGCATGGTCCGATGCTAGCCGCCGCTCCGGTAGGCCCGGCGTAGGATGCGGCGCATGACCTGGGATCTCACTCCGAAGCGCGTCGTCGACTCGCAGGTGACCCTCACGCAGCTGATGGAGATCACCGACGCGAACATCGCCGGTCACGTCCACGGTGGCGTCGTGATGCGGCTCGTGGACACCGCTGCCGGGCTGGCCGCGATCCGCCACGCGGGCGGGCTCGCGGTGACGGTCGCGATCGACGAGATGACGTTCCTCGAGCCGGTGCTCATCGGCGACGTACTCGTGCTCCTGGCATCGGTGAACGCCGTTGGGACGACGTCGATGGAGGTCGGGGTCCGCGTCGAGGCCCACGACCCGGTGACGGGTCGCATGCGTCACGTGAACAGCGCGTACCTGGTGTACGTGGCGGTCGACGAGGACGGCCACCCCCGCCCGGTGCCGCCGCTCGTGATCGAGGGCGATCTCGAACGCCACCGGGCGCGCGAGTCCTCCCTTCGCCGGACGGCCCGCCTCGCCCACAAGGAGGCCGTCGAGGCCGCGCGGGCCGCGGAGGCGGCCGGCGTGGAGCACGTCGACGGCGGCGGCGAGCGCGCCTGAGCCGCTCCGGGCCGTTCGTCACCACGTGGGAGGATTGATGCCAGACGACTCCGACGGAGGGACCACGTTGACCAGCGACCTTGCAGGCGCGCGCGGCCGGCTCGAGACCGCCGCCGGCGCCGTCGACCTCTACCGACTCGGATGGCTCGCCGACCAGGACGTCGGCGACGTCTCCGGCCTCCCGCACACCGTGCTCATCCTGCTCGAGAACCTGCTTCGCCGCGCGGGCTCCCGGGACGTCTCCGACGACGACGTGCGCGCGCTCGCGGGCTGGCCCGGACCCGCTGGTGACATCGCCTTCATGCCGGGACGCGTGCTGATGCAGGACTTCACGGGGGTGCCGGCCGTCGTCGATCTCGCCGCGATGCGGAGCGCCACCGCGCGCGCTGGCGGCGACCCCTCGTCGGTGAACCCCCTGATCCCGGTCGATCTCGTGATCGACCACTCGGTGCAGGTCGACCTGTTCCGCACCCCCGAGGCGTACGAGCGCAACATCGAGTTCGAGTACCGCCGCAACGCCGAGCGGTACACGTTGCTGCGCTGGGCGCAGCAGGCGTTCGACGGCCTCCGCGTGGTCCCGCCCGGCGCCGGCATCTGCCACCAGGTGAACCTCGAGCACCTCGGCCAGGTCGTGAGCGAGCGCGACGGCGTGGCCTTCCCCGACACGGTGGTGGGCACCGACTCGCACACCACGATGATCAACGGTCTGGGCGTGCTCGGCTGGGGTGTCGGCGGGATCGAGGCCGAGGCAGCGATGCTCGGCCAGCCCATGTTCCTGCCCCAGCCGCTCGTGCTCGGCGTTCGCACGGTCGGCGCGCTTCCGCCGGGCACCACCGCCACCGACCTGGTGCTGACGCTCACGCAGATGCTTCGAGCCCACGGCGTGGTCGGGACGTTCGTCGAGTTCTTCGGCGACGGGCTGTCGTCGCTCTCGATCGCGGACCGCGCGACCCTCTCGAACATGTGCCCCGAGTACGGAGCGACCTCCGCGTATTTCCCGGTGGACGCTGAGACGCTCCGCTACCTGTCGTTCACGGGCAGGGGCGATCGGGTCGACCTGGTCGAGCGCTACATGAAGGAGCAGGGGCTCTTCCGGGCCGACGGCGATCCGGAGCCGGTCTTCAGCGAGGTCCTGGAGCTCGACCTGTCGGCGGTCGTCCCCTCGCTCGCCGGACCCAAGCGGCCGCAGGACCGCGTCGCTCTGACCGAGGTCTGGGGGTCGTTCGTTGCGGCGTTCCGCGATCATGCCGAGCCCGACCCGAAGGCGGCCGAGATCGGCCGGTACGTGGCCGAGGGCGGGAACGTCCGCGTCGAGCGCCTCCCCGGGGACGATCAGCTGAAGGAGCCGGCCGACGAGCGTGAGGTGGGCGACGGTTCGGTCGTGATCGCGGCGATCACCTCGTGCACCAACACCTCGAACCCGAGCGTGATGCTGGCCGCGGGCCTGCTGGCCCGCAAGGCGGTCGACGCGGGCCTGCGGACGAAGCCCTGGGTGAAGACGTCGCTCGCGCCCGGCTCGCGCGTGGTCACCGACTACCTCGACCGCGCGGGCCTCACCTCGTACCTTGACGAGCTCGGCTTCGCCCTCGTCGGGTACGGCTGCACGACCTGCATCGGGAACTCCGGTCCGCTGATCGACGAGGTCGCCCGAGCCGTCGAGGAGCGCGACCTGAACGTCGCCGCCGTGCTCTCGGGCAACCGCAACTTCGAGGGGCGGGTGCACCCGCAGGTGCGGGCCGCCTACCTCGCGTCGCCTCCGCTGTGCGTGGCGTACGCGCTGGCCGGACGGCTCGACCTGGACCTGACGCGAGACCCGCTCGGTGACGGCCCCGATGGACCCGTGTATCTGGCCGACCTGTGGCCAACGGCCGACGAGGTCAGGGACGCGGTCGCCCGATCGATCACGCGCGACCAGTTCGACGTGCAGTACGCGCGGGTCTGGGACGGCGATGACCACTGGCAGGAGCTCCCGACGCCCGAAGGCCCGATCTACGACTGGGATCCGGCATCGACCTACGTCGCCGAGCCCCCGTTCTTCGCGGCGCTCGATGACGACGCGCCGACGGGTGACGTGGAGGGCGCGCGCGTGCTCGTGAAGGTGGGGGACTCCATCACCACCGACCACATCTCGCCCGCCGGCTCGATCAAGGTCGACGCGCCCGCCGGCGAGTACCTGCGCGAGCGCGGGGTCGAGCCGGTGGACTTCAACTCGTACGGGGCCCGCCGAGGCAACCACGAGGTGATGATGCGTGGAACCTTCGCGAACATCCGTCTGCGCAACGAGCTCGCTCCGGGGACGGAGGGGTCGTGGACCTCGCACCTCCCGAGCGGCGAGGTCACGAGCGTGTTCGAGGCCGCCCAGCGCTACCGGGCCGCGGGGACGCCCCTCGCCGTGCTCGCGGGCAAGGAGTACGGCAGCGGCTCGAGCCGCGACTGGGCGGCGAAGGGCCCCAACCTGCTGGGCGTGCGGTTCGTGATCGCTGAGAGCTACGAGCGGATCCACCGGTCCAACCTGGTGGGGATGGGGGTGCTCCCGCTCCAGTACGCGCCGGGCGACTCGGCGGCATCACTGGGACTGACGGGCCGCGAGACGTACTCCGTGCGCGGGCTCGCCGGAGGCATCACGCCGGGTCAGGACGCCACCGTGGACGTGACGGACGAGGTTGGGTCGACCTCGTCGTTCCCCGTGACGGTGCGGATCGACGCGCCCGCCGAGCTCGACTATTTCCGGGCGGGCGGCATCCTGCGGATGGTGCTCCGCCAGATGCTCGGCGCCTGAGGCGCCTGAGGCACATCGGAGTCGGCCCGGCCGCTACTCGACCGAGCCCGGCGTGGTGGTGTGGCGGGCCAGGTAGGCGGCGGCCTCGGCGCGGCGGGCCACCTCGAGCTTGGACAGGATCGATGAGACGTAGTTCTTCACGGTCTTCTCGGCCAGATGGAGCTCGTCGCCGATCTCGCGGTTCGTCTTCCCGTCGGCGACGGCCGTGAGGATGCGCTCCTCCTGCGGTGAGAGCCGCGCGAGCTTCTCGTCGCGCATCAGATGCTTGCCCTTGCGGAGCCGGTCGAGCACCGCGTTCGTGACGCTCGGATCCAGGAGCGAGTCCCCGGCTCCGACCGCGCGGATCGCGCGCATCAGGTCACCGGACTTCACCTGCTTCAGGACGTATCCGGAGGCGCCGGCCATGATCGAGGCGAACAGCGCCTCGTCGTCGGCGAACGAGGTGAGCATCAGCACCCGCGTCGCGGGGTGGTTCGCGCGGATCTCACGGGTGGCCTCGATCCCGCTGCCGTCGGCGAGCCGCACGTCCATCACGACGACGTCGGGGCGCGTGCGCCCCGCCTCGTCGACGGCATCACGCACCGTGCCCGCCTCCGCCGTCACGACGACGTCCTCCTGGGTCGCGAGCATCGCGCGGATGCCGTCGCGCACGATCTCATGATCGTCGACGAGCATGACGCGAAGGGGTGGCTTCTTCGTCATGGGGCACATCCTAGTGCGCGTGGGGTGCCCGTGGCCGCAACGGGCCTCGTCGGTCTCCGCTCAGGCGTTGTCGAGCCCGATCGGCACGCCACCGTGACCGGCGTCGACGTCCTCGTCGTCGGTCAGCGCCGGGAGGGCTTCGGCCACGTGATCCAGGAAATCCTTCAGGGTCGCCTCGGCCACCCTGAAGAGCACGGCCCGGTCGATCGCACGACCGACGGCGCCGAGCGGGGGCACGTAGCGCGCGCTCATCGCGAGCTGGGTGCGGGCCGGGCCGAGGGGGGCGATCTCGAGATCGGCGTCCAGCGCCGGGAAGAGCCCGCTCGCCCCGGCGGCGGCCCAATGCAACGGGATCACCGTCTTGGACGGCATGCGAACCACATCGCCGAACGCGATCTCGACCCTGCGGGCGACGCGCACGTCCTCGCCGAAGCCGACCTCGGCGAGGAGGGCGTCACCGTGATGGTTGGCATCGCGCGCGAGTCCTGGCACCCAGGACTCGGGGCTGCGCAAGAGCGCGGCCTCGACGCGCTCGGCAGCCATCGGAAGCTCGACGAAGTACCGGGCGAACATGAGTGCACAGTGTCGCCGCCCGGCCGGCCTCGACCGAGGGGCATGGGTCCCTCGCGAGCCGGGACCTTCGGCACCGGTGAGGCGCCCTCGCGTTCTGGAGACTCCACCCTCATGGGTCAGACGAGGGAAGGAGCAAGCAGGATGCGTATCCCGGTTCGCAGGGGTGCCGTGGCGTTCGTCGCCGCGTTGGCGCTCGTGGCCGCCGCGTGCTCGGGCGGCGGCGACGGCACCGAGGGCGGTGGGAACGGCGATCAGGCGGCAGCCGCGCCGGCCAGCGTCGAGGTCTCACTCACCGATTTCAAGATCACGCCGGCCGACGTCCAGGTGCCGGCCGGGGTCGCTGTGACGTTCAACGTGTCGAACGACGGACAGACGACCCACACGTTCGGCGTGAAGGTCGGCGACAAGACGTACGAGACCGCCGAGATCGCCACGGGCAGCTCGGCCACGCTCGAGGTTCCCGCGCTGGAGGCAGGCACGTACGACTCGCTCTGCGCGGTGCCCGGGCACGACCAACTCGGCATGGTGGGCACGGTCACGGCCACCGAGGGCGGGACGGCCGCGGCCGGGGCGAGCGGCGCCACCGGAGCGACCGGCGCCACGGGGGCGATGGGTTCAGGCGGCCACGCGGGTATGACCGCCGAGGAGATGGCGGCCGGCCACGAGCAGGGTGTGCTCGACTTCCTCGCGGGCAAGGAGACCGACACCTACGGCAACCAGGTCCTCGAGCCCGAGATGGACGGCGACGTGAAGGTGTTCAACCTCACCGTGTCCCAGATGCAGTGGGAGGTCGCCAAGGGCGAGTTCAAGGACGCGATGGCGTTCAACGGGATGGTGCCCGGACCCGAGATCCGCGTGAACCCGGGCGACAAGGTCCGGTTCGTGGTCCAGAACCAGATGGACCAGCCATTCACGCTCCACTTCCACGGTCTCACCGTGCCCAACTCCGAGGACGGCGTGCCGTACGTCACGCAGCCTCCGGTGATGCCCGGTGAGTACTGGACCTACGACTTCACGATCAAGGACCCGCCGGGGATGTACGTGTACCACTCCCACTTCAACTCGGCGGAGCAGGTGGGCCAGGGTCTCTATGGCGCGCTGAACATCGTGCCCAAGGACGGCTGGAAGAGCGTCTACGGGGTCGAGCCGCAGGTCGAGTACTCGATGTTCCTCGGCGACGGGCCGCTCGGCTACAACCTGAACGGCAAGTCGTTCCCGGCCACGCAGCCGATCGTGGCGAAGCAGGGCCAGTGGGTCCTGATCCACATGGCGAACGACGGCTCACTGCTCCACCCGATGCATCTGCACGGGTACCACTTCGAGGTGGTCGGTGAGGACGGGTTCCCCCTCGCGAAGCAGAACCGGTACATGGCCGACACGCTCGTGGTCGCGCCGGGCTCCCGCTTCGACATCATGTTCAAAGCCGACTACCCGGGCGCGTGGGCGTTCCACTGCCACATCCTGCCGCACGCCGAAGGGCCGGACGGGATGTTCGGGATGGTCACCGCGGTGGTCGTGCAGTAGGCGCGATACCCCCGTCCGCCCCACCCCGGGCGGGCGACCCCGAGGGGCCGGGAGCCCGCGCTCCCGGCCCCTCGCCCCTGTCCGGGATCGGTTCAGAGCGGAAGCACGGCGCGGATCGTCGTGCCCTCGCCGTCGATGCTCACGATCGTGAGCTGGCCATCGAGGCCCTCGACGCGCTCACGCAGGTTCGCGAGCCCCATGCCTCGAGACGGCCCGTCGACGTCGAAGCCGATCCCGTCGTCGTCGATCTCGAGCTCGGCCCCCCCGTCGGTGCGCCGGAGGGTGACCCGGCATGACGTGGCCGACGCGTGCCGGCCGATGTTCGAGAGCGCCTCGCGCGTGAGCTGCACGACGTCGGCGGCGCGGCCGGCGAGCTCGCTCGCGACCCCTTCGTCGACGCTCACGATCGTGAGCACGTCGGTCCGCTCCTGGAACTCGGTCGCGAGCTCGTTCAGGGCCTGATCGAGCTGCCGGTCGGCCAGGATGCCGGGCCGCAGCCCGAAGATGTAGTTCCGGAGGTCGCGGATCGCGCGGTCGATGTCTTCCACCGAGCCCTCGATCCTGCGGACGACCTCGGCGTCGCGCACCATCCCGGCGGCCCCCTGCAGGCTCATGCCGACCGCGAAGAGCGACTGGATCACGCCGTCGTGCAGCTCCTTCGCGATCCGCTCGCGATCCTCGAGCAGCTCCAGCCGAGCGAGCTCCTGCTGGGCGAGCTGGGACTCCTCGATCAGCCGCGCGTTCTCGATCGCCACGCCCGCCTGCGTGGCGAGCACGATCGAGCGCCGCTTCGTCCTCGTCCGAGAACTCGCTCGCCCCGATCTTCTCGGTGAGGTACAGGTTCCCGAAGACCTTGCCGAGTGCCATGACGGGCGCGCCCAGGAAGGAGTGCATGGGCGGGTGGTTCGGCGGGAATCCGGCGGACCGGGGATCGAACTCCGATGTCGGGGATCCGCATCGGGCGGCGTTCTCGGATCAGGAGACCGAGGATCCCCTTGCCGACGGGATGCGACCCGATCCGCCCTCGCGTCTCCTCGTCGATGCCCTGCGTGATGAAGTGCTCGATCCGCGGCACGTGCTCGTCCAGGATCCCGAGGGCGCCGTAGGAGGCGCCGGTGAGCTCCACCGCGAGCGACACGATCCGCCTCAGCACGGCGTCGAGATCGAGCTCGGAGGCGAGCGCGAGGCCCGCCTCGATCAACAGTCGGTTGCGCTCGGCGTCGGTCAGGGGACGCTTGGTGGTGGCCACGTATCGAAGGGTAGCGGCCGCCGGACCTGCCTGGCCAGGCACCGCCGACGCGCGCGGAACGACCTCGCACGGGCGGGACCTCCGCCCCCCGAGCGCCGGACGGTACGCACCTACGGTGGCGATGAGCCTGGGATGCGTTCCCGCGCCCGAACCGAGGAGGCTGCCATGCACACCGTTCGCGAGGCGATGACGAAGACCGTGGTCACGGCGTCGGAGGATGCGCCGTTCAAGGAGCTCGTCCGGCTGATGCGCGAGCACCGGGTGAGCGCCATCCCGATCGTCAACACCGACGGGGCGATCGTCGGCGTGGTGTCCGAGGCGGACCTGCTCTTGAAGGAGGCGCCCGACGTCTTGACGCCGCACGTCTTCGAGGGCAAGGTCCACCGCGATGAACGCCGCAAGGCCGAGGGCAAGATCGCTGGCGACCTGATGACCCATCCGGCGATCACGATCGGCCCGGAGGCCTCGGTGACCGAGGCCGCGAAGGTGATGCACGAGCGGCACGTGAAGCGGCTCCCCGTCGTGGACGAGCTGGGCCGGATCGCCGGCGTGGTCTCGCGGGTCGACCTGCTCGCCGAGTACCTCAGGGACGACGCCGAGATCCTCGACGATGTCCGCACGATCCTGTACCGCGAGCTGTTGCTCGAGTCGAACGCGGTGAGCGCCACGGTTGAGCAGGGGATCGTCCGGCTCGAAGGTCAGCTCGAGCGTCGCACGATGGTGCCGTCGCTCTGGGACCGGCTGCGGGCCGTCGAGGGGGTCGTCGGGATCGATGAGCGGCTGACCTGGCAGCTCGACGACACGGTCATCCCGGTCTCGCCGGTGCCCTGGGTCGGGTTCTGACCCCGCCTCAGGCGGGTGCGCGGGCCGGCGGCTCGGCAGTCGCCGTCGGCTCGGGCGCCGTCCCCTCAGCGGCGGCCGTCCTCGGGGCGCGGGTGGCGCGCTCGGGCGGGGCGGGCCGCGGCGCGCGGTACCCGTAGGAGAGCCCGCGCACGATCACCAGGAACACCACGATCAGGCCGGTGAGGGCGTACATCCCGAACATCCACCACCGCTGGGTGTCGGTGCCCGAGAAGACTCCGTGGGCGAGCGCCAAGGTGAAGGCGGGCACGGCCAACAGGTGGATCGACCGCCAGACCTTCGTGCTGAGCTTCTTGCGCACCCACGACGAGACCATGACCGCCACCATGGCGTACATCGCGATGACACCGGCGGTGATCGCGACCGGCCGGAAGGTCGATCGCATCGGCACCAGCAGGTCGAGGATGTGGAACGGCATGTAGGCGTCGATCAGCAGGATCGCCATATGCACGCCTAGCAACACGAGGCCGGTCGTCGCCACGAACTGGTGGAACATGTTGGCGGCCGGCTTGGACACGCGCTTCGCCACGACCGCGGTCGTGGCGACGAGGCCCCAGGCCACCGCCATGAACAGCATCACGTAGGCACCCACGCCGGCGGCGCGGAGCAGGATCCAGGTCGTCACGCCGCCACCTCCTCTTCGAAGCTCATCAACAGGTCACCCTCCGGTGTGAGGAAGGCGCCGGGGACGGAGGCGGCGGCCTCCGGCCCGGTCAGCAACGCCCAGGTCGCGAGGACCTCGGCCTCGGCGCAGGTTCGCGCCCACACGGTCGCCTGGACCAGCGGTGCATCGGCCGGCGCCCCGGTCATCGGGTCGATCACGTGGTGCAGGCCGTCGCCCCAGGCCCGGCGGACGGTCGTCGACGTCGCGAGGGCGCCGGACGACAACCGAAGGGTGGCCAGCGTCTCGCCGCGACGATACGGATCCTCGATGGTCAGCTCCAAGTCCGGTGCGTCGCCCGCTATCCGTAGGTCGCCGCCGGCCGAGACGAGCGCCCACGGCAGCCCCGCCTCGACCGCCGCGTTCGCGGCCAGATCGGCCGTCCATCCCTTCGCGATGCCCCCGAGGTCGAGGCCCACGCCGCCGGGGAGCAGGATCTCGCCGTCACGCAGCTCGATCTCGCGCCACCGGCCACAGGGTCGCGGCGGGTGGAGCGCCCCACGGGCTCCCGCGATGACCTCGTCGAAGTCTCGGTCGTACCCGGCCGCCACGATCGCGTCGAGGACCGCCGGGTCGAACCGGCCGCTGGTCGCCTCGGCCTGCCGGAGCGCCTCGGCGACGAGCGCCTCGAACCCCGGCGACACCGAGGTCCAGCGGCCCGCGGCCTCGTTCACCCGGGTGAGTTCGCTGTCGCCCCGGAACCGAGAGAAGCGCTGCTCCTCCCGCTCGAACACCGACCGGACGGCCGCCAGGGCGGCCGGTGTCCGGTCGGTGTCCTGAGCGTAGAGCGACACCTCGCTCCCCATGGCACGGAGATCGTGACGTGTTCGCATCGACTCAGGATCCACTCGTGGGCGGTGGCGGCGGTGGCGGCGGTGGGGCTGGAGGCGGTGCGGTGGTGCCACCGCCGCCACTGCTGCTGCCACCGCTGCTCCCACCCGAACTCGAGACCGTGCCGCCCGAGTAGGACGACCCGCCCGAGACGTAGCTCACCGGTGCGCTCGTGGCGGGGTCCACGATCACGACCCTGCGGATCACGTGCCGGACGATCACCTTCTGTCGCCGGGGCTTCCAGCGATGACGGGTCGCCTCCGTGCTCTGAGCTGGCTTGGGGGAAACCCCCAGGACGCCCATCACCGTGAGGAAGGTCGCACCGCCGGTGATCCAGGCGACCGCGCGCACGCGTCCCTTCGACCAGCGACTCTTCCGAGGAGTGTCAGTCGTCTTCACCAGAGCCACCAGACGAGGGCTCATCCGAAGGCTCGTCATCGGAGCCGCCAGAGTCCTCACCCTCTGAGGGTTCGTCGCTCGGCGAGTTGTCGTCACCGTACGTGGTGTCGGAGCCGCCGCTCGAGGAGCTGTCGTCGTACGAGCTGCCGGAGCCCGAGCTCGACATCGTGCCGGTCGACGGTGCGGGGACGGCCACGACGGCGCCGGCCTGGCCCTGGGCCTTCTTGTGGACCGTGACCGTCTTCTTCGTGGTCTTGATGATCGGCTTGTTCTTCTTGTGCTGGGTCAGCTTCGGCTGGGCCGAACTCGCCGAGGGGCCGGTCATACCCACAGCGACGGCGACCCCGCCCACCACCAAGGTGAGCACGAGTCCTGCCGCCACCAACATCGCGGAGCGCTTGTTCATGGTGCCTCCTCCTTCCGAGGAATCGTCCCGTCCTGGTGACCAAGGTAGGGGTCAGGGCGCAAGGGACCGGAAAACCGCGGGTCAAGGGGAGGTAAAGGTTGCCGGGCAGGGGGAACCGGTGGTTGGTGCCCTAGGAGACGCGGTGGGACGCCGTCGGCACGGGGTCACCCACCGGCGCGCCCGGCTCGTGGCGCGTCGGATCACTCCGGGTCTGCGGTGAGCCGGCGCCCGGCGGTCTGCAGGATCGACTCGAGGCTGTCGGGGTGCGCCGGGTCGTACAGGGCGCTCCCCACCGCCAGCGAGAGTTCCCGCGGGGTCTCGCGTTGCGCGTCGTGCACGGCGATCGACTCGACGAGCCGGGAGAGCACGAGCGTCTCGGCGCCGCCGGCGTCGCCCGTGAGCAGCACGCAGAAGGTGTCGGCAGAGACCCGGGCGGGGACATCGGAGTCACGGACGGCTTCCAGGAGAACCTCCGCGGCGTCCCGGGCCATGCTCTCCGCCTCGTCGAGGGCGCCAGACGTGAGGGCGGCCACTACGCCCTCGAGCCGCACGAACAGGAAGACGACCGGCTGTTTCGCGCGGTCGGCCATCTTCATGTGGTGCTCGGCGATCGGCGCGAAGCCGCGGAGGTTCAGGAGGCCGGTGACGGGATCGGTGGTCGCCAACTCGCGGTGCAGGCGGCGGCGGGCGACCGCGTAGCTGACCGCCCGCGGCAGGAGCCCATCGGGGATCGAGCCCGTCACCAGGTGGTCGTCGGCGCCCGCGTGGAGCGCGATCGATCCATCGGCCGCGTGGGCGGCATCGGTCACCACCAGGACGGCTGCGTCGGGCGCGGCGACGCGCAGCCGACCCAGCAGCTCGAGTGGGGGCGTGGCGTCGAGCGCGATCACCACCGCGTCGACGCCAGCCGGAACCTCGCCGAGCGCGTCGGCGCGCTCCACCTGGAAGCCGTCTTCGTTCGCCAACTCGTCGCCCGATGGTCCCTCGAGCCCCACGAGCAGCACCGTCACGTCGTCTCGCAGCATCTGTCCTCCCGTTTCGTGGCGGGATTATGCCACCCGGACGCGCCGGGTTGCCGCGTCGGGCATCCAGGCCGGTGCCGTGAAGCCGCCACAGGAACGCCACGCCCCCGCGGGGACTCCGCCCGGGCCCCGCCGGTAGGCTTGATGCGATGTCGGAGCCACCCCAGCCCTCAGTCGCCCACCCACATGGCCGTGGAACGCGGTGGTTCGTTGCCGTGTCGGCCTTCCTGTCGATCGCGATCGCAGCGGGCAGTGCCTTCGCGTTCGCGCAGTATCAGGCCGCCAAGTCCGAAGGACGCTGCGACTGGGCGGGTTGCCAGCCCGGGGACGGCGACCCGAGCCCCGATCCCGGGGCCCAGCGCGCCGTCGGCCCGTGCGCCGACGACGTGTGCAACTACCTGCTCCTGGGCAGCGACTCCCGCAAGGGCCTGACGCCGTCGGAGATCGATCAGTTCGGCAGCGACACCACGATCGGCGGCGAGAACCGGGCCGACACGATCATGCTGGTCCACACCGACCCGAACCTGCAGAAAGCGATCATCGTCTCGTTCCCCCGCGACCTGTGGGTGAACATCCCGGGCCACGGCTACGACAAGATCAACGCGGCGTTCGAGGGCGGGATCGAGGGCGGCGGGCCGCTCCTCGTGGCCAAGACGATCCACGCGCTCACCGGGCTGAAGATCAACCACTACCTCTACGTCGACCTCGCCGGCTTCCAGGGCGTCGTCAAGACGCTCGGCGGGGTCGACATGTGCATCTCGGGCGAGAACGTGAACACGCCCGGCTACGTCGAGGGCGAGTCCGGCTCGGTCTACTACCCGGAGCCCGGGTACATCGCGGACCCGTACACGGGGCTGCACATCAAGCCGGGCTGTCGGACGCTCCCACCGGATCAGGCGCTCGCGTACGTTCGCGCGCGCCACCTGAAGTGCGACGCGGCCGCGCCCGACTTCTACCGGATCGGTCGCCAGCAGCAGTTCATGCGGGCGCTCATCACGAAGATGCTGCAGCCCGACGAGCTGCTGCAGCTCCCCAGCCGGATCCGCCCGATCCTCTCCAACATGAAGCGCGACCCCGACCTGAATCCCGCCGATCTCGCGTACCTCGTGGGGCAGCTCCGCGGGATCAGCACCGGCGCGGCGGAGTTCCGCGCGGTGCCCGGCTATGGCGCCTACGAGGGCGCCCTCGCCGTCATCAAGATGGACCCGTCGGCGAACCAGATCTTCCGCGCGATCCGCCAGGGCGAGGCCCTCGGGGACGCCGGGACCCGGCTCGTGAACACCCCGCCGTCCGAGGCGAACGTCGTGGTGCCGGTCGTCGATCACGCCTCGGGCGGCAAGGTCGACGGCGTCGAGCAGATCCTCGCCGACGCCGGGTTCGACGTGGCGCCCGGCATCGTGGCGTACGAGGCGTACGGTGCGACGGTGAACGGCAGCGTGATCGCGTTCGCACCGGGCCACCAGGTCGAGGCCGAGGTCGTGAAGAAGTACTTCCCGACCCTCGAAGTCAAGGAGGTCAAGGGCCTCCCCGACCACGTGGCCGTCTTCGTCACCTCGACCTACGAGCCGGCGCCGGTCGGCGGCGGCGCGGCACCCTCCGACTGCGTGCCCGCGAACGCCTGACATGCGCGCGCTGGTCCTGGCCGGGGGGGAGGGATCGCGACTCCGTCCGATCACGCACACCAGTGCGAAACAGCTGATCCCCATCGCGGGAACCCCGATCCTGTTCCACGCGCTCGAGGCGATCGCGGCAGCCGGCATCCGCGAGGTCGGGATCGTGGTGGGGAGCACCGGCGACGAGGTGCGCGCTGCCGTGGGCGATGGTCGGCGCTGGGACCTGCGAGTGACCTACCTCGATCAGGAGGCGCCCCTCGGACTCGCGCACGCCGTGATGACGGCGGCCGACTTCGTGCGCGGCGAGCCGTTCCTGATGTACCTGGGGGACAACGTGCTGCTGGAGGGCGTGACGCGGTTCGTCGAGGAGTTCGATCGCGCGCGCCCCGACGCGCAGATCCTCCTCACGCGGGTGACCGAGCCCGAGCACTTCGGCGTGGCGGTCCTCGAGGGCGACCGGGTCGTGCGCCTGGTCGAGAAGCCCAAAGAGTTCGTCTCCGACATCGCCCTGGTGGGCGTGTACCTGTTCGACGACTCGATCCTCGAGGCTTGCGCCACCCTCACACCGTCGTGGCGCGGCGAGTACGAGATCACCGAGGCCATCCAGTGGCTGATCGACAACGGCAAGACCGTGCGTGCCGAGATGGTGGGCGGGTACTGGAAGGACACCGGCCGGCCCCAGGACCTGCTCGAGGCGAACCGGATGATGCTCGCGGCCCTGGAGCCCTCGATCACGGGTGCGGTGGACGAGGCCACCACCGTGGAGGGCGTGGTCGTGGTGGCCGACGGTGCGCGCGTCACGGCGAGCACGCTCCGCGGACCGCTCGTGATCGGCCCCGGCACGACGGTGACCTCGTCGACGATCGGCCCGAACGTCTCGATCGAGGAGGACTGCGTGATCGCCGGCAGTTCGATCCGGGATTCCATCGTGATGGAGCGGTGCCGGATCGAGGACGTGCAGGGGCTTACCGGCTCGATCCTCGGCCGCGACGTCGTCGTCGGGCCGTCGGGTGCCCCGGGCGAGCGCCGCCTCACCGTCGGGGATCAGAGCCGGGTCGACCTCGACTGAACCCGCGTTCGGCCACCCCTCGGGCGGCCGACCCCCTCGACGCCCGAGGGCGCCTCTCGGGTAGGGTCGCGCCATGCGAGCCGTCATCGATGCGCGCCCCGCGCTCGACCCGCGCCGGACGGGCGTCGGCGTGTACACGCAGCAGCTGATCCGCCACCTGCCGCACGAGGATCCCCAGGGGGAGTACGTGGCCTGGTACCTCCACGCGAAGGGGCTCTTCCGCAAGAAGTCCTTCTTCGCCGGCGTGGCGGCGCCGAACCTGACCGAGAAGGCCTCTCGGTTCCCGGCCCGCGTCTTCGGGCCGATGTCGTCGCGGCTCGGCGTGCCGAGGATCGAGTGGTCGACCCGCTTCGACGTGTTGCTCGCGACGAACTTCCTGCCGCCCGCCACGCATCGGCCGGGGGTCGTCATGGTCGTGCACGACCTGGCGTACGAGCACCTGCCCGATACCGCTCCCCACATGAACGCCCGGTGGCGGCGCGCCTTCGATCGGTGGCTCGGCAGGGCGGCCGGTGTCATCGTGCCGTCGGCCTCGACGAAGCAGGACCTGATCGAACGCCACGAGATCGACCCAGACCGGGTCTGGGTCACCCCGCTGGGGGTCGATACCGCTGGCTTCGCGCCGGCCTCCGACGACGTCGTCGCGGCGACACGGCGCAAGTTCGGCGTCGACGGTCCCTACGCGTTGTTCGTCGGCGGGATCGAGCCCCGGAAGAACCTCGACACCCTGATCCGCGCGTTCGCGATGCTCGAGCCCGGGACGAGGCTCGTGATCGCCGGTGGTGCCGTTCGCTGGGACCCGAAGGCGAGCGAGCGTCTCGACGCGACGATCGCCGCGCTGCCGGCCGCGGCGCGCGCGCGGATCATCCGGACCGGGTACGTGAGCGACAAGGACAAGGTCGCCCTCCTCACCGGCGCGACGCTCCTGGCCTACCCTTCGCTCTACGAGGGGTTCGGCTTCCCGGTGCTCGAGGCCTTCGCGGCCGGGGTCCCCGTGCTCACCTCGAACGTCTCCTCGCTCCCGGAGGTCGTGGGTGAAGCCGCGCTGACGGTCGATCCCACGGAGCCGAAGACGATCGCCGACGGGCTCGCGCAGCTCTTCGGCGACGACGACCTGCGCGCGATGCTGGCGGCGAAAGGGGTCACGCGCGCCTCGAAGTTCACCTGGGAGGCCACGGCCCGCGCCACCGCGAACGCGCTCCATCGGGCGCACGAACTGGCCGGGTAGACTGCGGCCGTCCCCGGCACCCGCGCGAGGTTCCGTCATGGCCACCCACACGCACGTGCTCGTCACCGGCGGGGCCGGCTTCATCGGCTCCCATCTCGTGGACGGGCTGCTCGCCGACCCCGGCACGCGCGTGACCGTGCTCGACACGCTCACGTACGCGGGCTCGCGCGCGAACCTCGCCGCGCACGAGGGCGACGAGCGGTTCCGGTTCGTCCAGGGGGACGTCCTCGACGCGACCGCGGTCGTTCCGCTGGTGGCGGATGCCGATCGGGTGGTGCACGCGGCCGCCGAGACGCCACGTCGACCGTTCGATCAGCGGTCCGGCCGAGTTCGTGATGACGAACGTGGTGGGGACCCAGGTCGTGCTCGATGCGTGTCGCGCCCACGACCGCCCGCTGCTGCTGGTCTCGACCGACGAGGTGTACGGCCAGAACGAGCCCGACGGGCGTTTCGACGAGGGCGACCCGATCCGCCCGCGCAGCCCGTACGCCGCCAGCAAGGCCGGCGCCGAGCTGCTCGCGCGCGCGTACGGGATCACGTACGGGCTGCCGGTGTGGATCGTCCGCGGGACGAACGCGTACGGTCCGCGCCAGAACCCCGAGAAGGCGATCCCGGTCTTCACGACCGCCGCCCTGGACGGGCGCCCGATCCCCGTCTACGCGACGGGGCAGCAGTCCCGCGAGTGGCTCTTCGTGACGGACTGGGCGGCCGCGTGCATCGCGGCGCTCCGGCACGGCGAACCCGGCGATGTGTTCAACATCGGCGACGGCCACGAGCTGCACGAACCTGGAGCTCGCGAGGAAGGTCTGCGAGCTGGTCGGGGTCGACGAGTCGCTCGTGACGTTCGTCGAGGACCGCCCTGGTCACGACCTCCGGTACGGGGTCTCGAGCGAACGGTTGCGCGAGCTCGGCTGGGCGCCGAGCGTGCCGTTCGACGACGGACTCGCGCGCACGGTCGAGTGGTACCGGGATCACCGCGACTGGGTCGAGGCGATGCGGAGCGAGGCGGCCCGGTGAGGATCGTCGTCACGGGGGCCGGCGGGGGCCTCGGCAAGGCGTTCGTCGCGCGGGTCCCCGACCACCACGAGGTCTTCGCTTTCGACCACGCGGCGCTCGACATCGGCGACCACGACGCGGTGCGGCAGATCGTCGAGCCGCTCGCCCCCGACGCGATCGTGAACTGCGCGGCGTTCACCCAGGTGGATGGGAACGAGACGGACCCGGCCCGGGCAGCCCGCGACAACGCGCTCGGGCCCCAGCATCTGGCGCTCGCGGCCCGAGCATGCGGGGCCGCCGTGTTGCACGTCTCGACCGACTACGTCTTCGACGGCGGGAAGAGCGCGCCGTACGATGAGCTCGACGAGCCCGCGCCGATCTCCGCCTACGGGCGGGCGAAGCTCGCGGGGGAGCGGCACGTCGCGGCGCTCTGCTCGGAGCACCTGATCGTGCGGGTCGGCTACGTGTACGGAGGCGGCGCGGACTACCTGACCCGCGCCGTCCGGATGCTCGCCGACGGCGACGAGGCGGGCGGACTGACCGATCGCACGGGTACGCCGACGTTCGTCGGTCACGTGGCCGACCGGCTCCTGCCGCTGCTGCTCACTGGCCGGTGGGGGACCTACCACCTCGCGTCCGGCGATCCCGCCACCTGGTTCGACGTGCTCACCCGCGTCAAAGCGTTGGCGGGTCTCTCCGGCGAGGTGCGCCCGCAGACCGCCGACGAGCTCGAGCTCCCCGCGCGGCGGCCCGCCTACTCAGCCCTGGCGAGCGTGTACCTGCCCCACCTCCCGAGCGTGCCGCCGATGCCGGGGCTCGACGAAGGGCTCGCAGCCTTCGTTGCTACCCTTGGCGAACGCCCATGAGGTCCGCCCGCCCGCGCATCCTCGCGCTGATCGCCGTCCTCGCCGCCTCCGCCCTGGTGGCGGTCGCCTGCACCAAGGACGACACCTCCGAGCAGGCGTCGTCGCCCACGCCCGCCGCGAGCCAAGCGCCCGAGGCGTCGGGGACCCCGACCGTCGTCACCCAGCCGCTCCCCGCTGCCGTCGACGTGTCCACGATCGAGACGAGGACTCCGATCAAGCACGTGGTCTTCCTGATCATGGAGAACCGCAGCTTCGACAACATGTTCGGGCGGTTCCCCGGGGCGAACGGCGCCACCACCGGCATGGACCGGGGGGTCGAGCGCCCGCTCACGAAGGCGCCGCTCCAACGCGCCACCGACATCCCGCACTGCTACAACTGCAACGTCGCGTCGATCAACGGCGGCCTGATGGACGGCTTCAACCAGACCGCGAACGCCGACAAATACGCGTACACGCAGTTCCACAAGGACCAGATCACCGCCTACTGGACCTGGGCGCAGCAGTACGCGATCTCGGACAACTTCTTCGCGTCGGCGACCGGTCCCTCGTTCCCGAACCACCTCTACACGATCGCCGCACAGTCGGGGGGCGCCCTTGACAACCCGACCCAGCCGTTCTCGTCGCTGAAGGATCAACAGGACCAGGGGTTCGCGAAGTCGTGGGGCTGTGACATCGCCCAGCCGGGTGGGTACGTCGAGATCGTCGACCCCGAGGGCGACCTCGTGAAGGTCGACCCGTGCTTCGACTTCGCGACCGAGGGCGACCTGCTCCGCAAGAAGGACATCCCGTGGGCGTACTACTCGGCCACGAACACGCAACTCGGCTACATCTGGTCGGCGTACTCGGCGATCGGTCGATACCGTGACAACGAGAAGATGTGGAACCGGTACATGCGACCGGTCGACGACGTGGTGCGGGACATCAAGGCCGACCGGCTGCCGGCGGTTACGTGGATCACGCCTCGGTTCCAGCTCTCGCAGCACCCCGAGTACAACTTCTGCTACGGCCAGAACTGGACCATCCAGGTGATCGACGCGATCATGAAGAGCCCCATGTGGGAGGACACGGCGATCTTCATGTCGTGGGATGACTTCGGCGGGTTCTACGATCATGTGCCGCCGGTGCGGCTCGACAGGTTCGGGCTCGGGATCCGCGTCCCCATGATGACGATCAGCCCGTACGCGAAGCGGGGCTACATCGACAGCACGCTCGGCGAGTTCTCCAGCGTCCTGCGGTTCATCGAGAACAACTGGGGGCTGACGCAGCTCACGCGCCGCGACCGGATCGCCAACGACATGAGCTACAACTTCGACTTCACGCAGGCACCCCGCGAGCCGACCCCACAGCCGCTCCGCACCGACTGCACGGGCCCGATCTGGGAAGCTCCGCCGCCGGAATGACCCGTCGCGGGCCGCTCGTCGCCGCGACCGCGGCGCTCCTGGCGGCGTTGCTCGTCGCGGCGTGCACGACCGCGCCGGCCGAGGAGCGGGCGACGCCGTCCGCGTCCTCGGCCGCGCCGACGCCGGTCAGCACGCCATCGGCCGCCGCCGTCGTGGACGCGTCCGTGTTCCCGACCCGCTGGCCGATCAAGCACGTGGTCTTCCTGATCAAGGAGAACCGCACCTTCGACCAGATGTTCGCGACGTTCCCCGGCGCGAACGGGGCGACCTCGGGCATGGACCACGGCGTCGAACGTCCGCTGATCCGGGGCAACGACCAGCTGATCTCGGACATCCCGCACTGCTACGACTGCTCGCTGCTGGCCTGGAACCAGGGGCGCATGGACGGGTTCGATCAGGGCGGGGCGTCCTCGACGTGGGCCTACTCGCGGCTCCACAAGGGCCAGCTCCCGAACTATTGGTCGTGGGCGCGATCGAACGCGCTGTTCGACCGGTTCTTCTCCTCGGCGCAGGGGCCATCCTTCCCCAACCACCTCTACTCGATCGCGGCGTCATCGGCGGGCACCCACGACAACCCGCGCCGAGGCCCCGGGATCCACTCGCTGACGTTCGGCTGCGATGCTCCGCCCGGGCAGGTCGCGGAGGTGACCGCGCCCGATGGCTCGGTGCGCGAGGTCCCCCCCTGCTTCGACGTGCCGACCGTGGGCGACCTCCTGACGAAGGCGGACGTGCCGTGGTCGTACTACGCGGCGAACGAGGACCAGCCCGGCTACATCTGGTCCGCCTACAGCGCGATCCGCCGCTACCGCGAGCACCAGGAGCGATGGAACCGCCACGTGCGCCCGGTGGACGACGTGGTCACCGACATCCGAGCGGGGACGCTTCCTCCGGTGACATGGATCACGCCGCGATTCGAGCTCTCCGACCATCCCGGGTCCAACTTCTGTCACGGCGAGAACTGGACCACCCAGGTCGTCGACGCCGTCATGCGCAGCCCGATGTGGAAGGACACCGCGATCTTCATCACGTGGGACGACTACGGCGGCTTCTACGACCACGTGCCCCCGCCGCAGGTGGACGGGTTCGGCTTCGGGTTCCGCGTGCCCCTCATCGTGCTCAGCCCCTATGCCGTCGAGGGGAAGGTCTCGCATGAGCTCGGCGAGTTCTCGAGCGTGGTGCGGTTCATCGAGGACAACTGGCGGCTCACGAAGCTCACGCATCGCGACCGGGACGCCACGCCGATGGTGAGCGCGTTCGACTTCTCGCAGGAGCCGCGCGCGCCGGAGCCGCTGCCGCTGCGCGACGATTGCAGGGGCTCGGCCTTCCTCCAGTCGGACCCGTGATGAGGCTCGTGACGCTGCGGACCGACGAACTCGGCTCGGACCGCGTGGCGGCGCTCCGCGCGATGCTCCGGGACGCGTGGGCCCACAAGCACGACGTGTTCACCGAGACCGACTGGGTGAGCGCGACCGGCGGGACCCACCTGATCCTCGAGGACGACGACGGCACGATCGTCTCGCACGCGTCCATCGTGGACCGCGTGCTCGAGACGGGCGGCCACTCCCTCGCGACCGGCTACGTCGAGGCGGTGGCGACCGCGCCGGCGTTCCGGCTGGAGGGTCACGCGAGCACGGTTATGCGCGCGGTGGGGGACGTCGTCGACACCCGGTTCGAACTGGGCGCGCTCGACACCGGATACCTCGACTTCTACGCGCGGTTCGGCTGGGTGCGGTGGGAGGGTCCGACGATGGTGCGGACCGGGCGCGGTGTGATCGGCACGCCCGAGGAGGACGGCGCGGTGATGGTGCGGAGGACGCCGAGGACGCCGGAGCTCGACCTGCGGGCTCCGATCAGCTGCGACTGGCGCCCGGGCGACGTGTGGTGAGGCCCGACCCTGCGCTCCACCTGCGCCGATGTGCCACGGAACCGCCATAGCCCGGTGCTACGCTCGCCCGCGATGAGCCCAGAGACCGACGCGACCGAGGAGAGCGACGCCTTCCAGGACCTGGCCCGCGAGCTGTACTGGGCCGAGGAGCGCGCCTCGCGCGCCCGGATGGAGACGCCCGAGATCCGTGACCGGCTCCACGACCTCGCCGCGCAGCTCCGCGCCGACGAGAAGGTGATCATCCCGCACGGGGAAGGCAACCTCGCCTCGCCGTCGCCGTTCCGTCGCCGGCTGAAGTTCGCGCTGTTCCGGCTGATGCGGCCGATCTCGTGGCGCTACGACCGGCTGCTGGCCGACGAGGCCGAGCTCGCGACGAGCCTCGCCGAGCGGCTGATGGCGGCCGAGGCCGAGATCGCCCGGCTCCGCGCGCGCCTCGATGAGGACGAGCCGCCGCGAGAGAGCGACGCCTCGTGAGGGTCGCCGTCCTGCATCCGCAGACGGCGTTCGTCCGGGGCGGGGCCGAGACCCACGCCGAGGCGCTCGTCCGCGCCATGAAGGCCGCCGGCCACGAGGCCGACCTCGTCCAGATCGCGGGCAAGTGGTACCCGGCGAGCCAGCTCGCCCACCAGATGGCGGTCTGGCGGAGCTTCGACATCACCGAATCGAACGGCCTGAAGGTCGACGCCGTGATCGCGTTGAAGTTCCCCGCGTACCTGATCGAGCACGAGCGCAAGATCGTCTGGCTGATCCACCAGCACCGCACCGCGTACGAGCTGTGGGACCACCCCGAGTTCGCCGACCTCTCGCGTCAGGACGACGGCGCGGGCGTCCGCGACATGGTGTGGAACGCCGACCGGCTCGCCCTGAACGAGGCCAAGCGGGTCTTCACGAACTCGAAGAACGTGCAGGAGCGGCTGTGGTCGTCGCTCCGGATCCCGTCCGAGCACCTGTACCACCCGTCCGGCGTGACCGAGCACCTGTTGGACCAGCCTCCAGGTTCGTACGGGGACTACGTCCTGTTCCCGAGCCGCATGGAGAGCCTGAAGCGTCAGGCGCTCGTGATCGACGCGATGACCCACGTGCGTACCGACGTGAAGCTCGTCTTGGTGGGGCGCGGTCCCGACGAGCCGCAGCTCCGCGATCGCGTGGTCAAGCTCCGCCTGCAGGACAAGGTCCGGTTCGAGATCGGCGTCAGCGACGACCGGCTCCACCAGCTGTACCTGGGTGCCCTCGCCGTCTACTTCGGTCCGTTCGACGAGGACTACGGCTACGTGACGCTCGAAGGGTTCGCGGCCGAGCGGCCGGTCGTCACGCTCACCGACAGCGGCGGCCCGCTCGAGTTCGTGGTCGACGGCGAGACCGGGTTCGTTCGCGCGCCCGAGCCCAAGGACATCGCCGGGGCGTTCGACCGGCTGCAGGGCGACCGCGAGCTCGCGGCACGCATGGGGAAGGCCGGGAACGCGTTCGTCCGGGCCGAGGTGCCGCGCTGGCCCGACGTCGTCGCGCGGCTGCTCGACTGATGCTCGGCTCGATCGCACGCACCCTCACCGGCCGCGCCGCGAGCGCGAAGCCCGCGGCTCCCGGCGCCACCGGCGAGCTCGTCTTCGCCGGGCCGCTCCCGCCCGCGCCGACCGGCATCGCGACCTACGATCGCGCGGTCCTCCACGGACTCCAACGGATCGGCTTCATGGACCGGCACCGCATGGACGTGCTCTGGCCGATCGAGCCGAAGGACACCCCGAGGCTCCCCGGCTACAAGCTCGGGATCTTCCAGCTCGGCAACAACGTCGAGTTCCACCTCGAGATCTACCGGGCCGCGTTCCTGACGCCCGCGCTCGTCGTGCTGCACGATCTCGCGCTCGACGACTTCGTGCGGGGCCTGAAGACCCTCGGCGAGCCGCTCGGGTACATGGCGGCGCGCGAGGCCGCGGCGCAGCGCCGGAACCTGACCTCGCCCGACATCGTGCGGAACGAGCCCCTGCGCGATCCCTGGTGCGCGCACGTAGCGCGCCGCGCCCGCGGGATCGTCGTGCATGCGGAGTTCGGCAAGCGGTACCTCGAGGAGCTCGGGTGCCGCACGCCCGTCTTCGTCGTGCCGCATCCGGTGGTGGAGACGCCCGCCGCGATGGCGAAGGGGGAGGCGCGCGGCCGCGAGCTTCGGGCGGCCATGACCGCCCGCGGTGCGACCAACGTAGTCGTCGCACCCGGCGACCTGAACGAGGCGAAGCGGCTCGACGCGTTTCTCGAGGCGGTCCAGCAGCTCCCCGACGATGTGCACGTGGCGCTCGTCGGCCGGCGGATCAGCGGCTACGAGATCGACCGTGTCGTCGAGGAGCGGCGACTCGGCGATCGCGTGACGCTCGCGCCCGACGTGAGCGACGACGACTTCCGCGGGTGGCTGTTCGCCGCGGACGTGATCGTCGACCTGCGGTTCCCGCATCGGGGCGAGGTGAGCGGATCGCTCGCACGCGCGATGCAGGCGGGCCGCCCGTCGATCGTGAGCGCCACCGGCACGTACCTGGACGCGCCCGACGACGCCGTGCTGCGCGTCGCCGCGGGACCCACGAGCCCCGGGGAGCTCGCGACGCGCCTCCGAACGCTGCTCGAGGACGACGAGCTGCGCGCCCGCATGGGCTCCGCCGCGAAGGCCCACATCGAGGCGCAGCGTGTGTCCGAGGCCACCGCACACGGGTACGAGCAGGCGATCGAGACCACGCTCGCGCTGGTCGGCGACCCAGCCCACAAGGCGATGGCGATCTGGGGGAAGGCGCTCGCCGACATGGGCGTGACCGAGGACGACCTCGCCACCGGGACGGGCATGGAGTACGCCCGGGCCCTCGAGACCTTCCGCGGAACGCCACCGGAACGTCACGGGACAGGATGACCTCGTTGCTAGACTCAATCGCACCGCGCTGACCTGCGCTTTTCGGCGCGCCACGCCAGCGCACCGACCTCGACCACGACCCCGATCCAGGAGCCGCACCCATCGCCGCGATCGACGTAACCGAACGGACCTCGGAGGCCCCGAGCCTGCGGGTGCGCACGCGCCTGCGCGAGCTCTGGGCCTACCGCGAGATCTTGCTGAACCTGGTCCGCAAGGAGCTGAAGGTCAAGTACACGGCCTCCGTGCTCGGAGCGGTGTGGTCGATCCTGAACCCGATCGTCTTCCTCGCGGTCTTCTCCTTCGTCACGAGGGTCCTGCAGAACCAGATCCCCGACTTCCCGGTATTCCTGCTCTCGGGGCTGCTCGCGTGGAACCTGTTCTCAGCGGCCCTCCTGCAAGGCTCCCGCTCCGTGATCGACAACGCGAACCTCGTGAAGAAGGTCGCGTTCCCGCGCGAGATCCTGCCCCTGTCCGCGATCGGCGTGGCCCTCGTCGACTTCGTGATCCAGTCGGCCGTGCTCCTGCTCTACATCCTCGTGTCGGGGCACGGGATCGGGGCAGCCGCGCTGGTGCTGTACCCGCTCTCGATCCTGACCGTGCTCGTGTTCACCGTGGCGCTGGTGTTCTGGGTCTCGGCGCTGAACGTCCGCTACCGCGACGTCGGCCACCTCCTGAATCTCGGCCTGCTGGTCTGGTTCTGGATGACGCCGATCGTGTATCAGGCGGGCTTGGTGCAGAGCTACTTCACGAACCGCGGCACCCCGGGCCTCTGGAACCTCTACCTCCTGAACCCGCTCACCCCGATCGTGCTCGGATTCCAGCGGGCCCTTTACGGGTCACCGGTGCAGGACGGCGTGCAGGTGCTGCCGGACGTGAGCGTCGCCTGGAACGCTGGCGTGCTGGGCATCGTGCTCGTGACCTCCACGGTGCTGCTGTTCTTCACCTGGCGGCTGTTCTTCCGGATGTCCGGCGACTTCGCGGAGGAACTGTGACGCAAGCGATCGAGGTCGACGGCGTCTCGAAGTCGTTCAAGCTGTTCCGCGAGCGCCCGACCTCGGTGAAGCAGCGCCTCCTCGTCACCCGCTCGAAGGCGGAAGACTTCTGGGCGCTCCGCGACATCTCGTTCGCGATCGAGGAAGGCTCCTCGATCGGGCTGATCGGTCACAACGGCTCGGGCAAGACGACGCTGCTGAAGTGCATCGCGGGGATCCTGCGACCCACCACAGGGACGATCCGGCTCCGCGGGCGGATGGCCGCGCTGCTGGAACTGGGTGCCGGCTTCCACCCTGAACTCACGGGTAGAGAGAACGTCTACCTGAACGCCTCGTTCCTCGGCCTGTCGAAGCGCGACACGGACCGTGTGTACGACGACATCGTCGGGTTCGCCGAGCTCGAGGAGTTCATGGAGAACCAGGTGAAGTTCTACAGCTCGGGCATGCTCGTGCGGCTCGGATTCGCCGTGGCCGTACACGTCGACCCCGAGGTGCTCCTGATCGACGAGGTGTTGGCGGTCGGCGACGAATCGTTCCAGCAACGCTGCATCGATCGCGTGCGGCGGTTCCAGCACGACGGCCGGACGATCGTGCTCGTCACGCACGCGCTCGACACCGTGGTGGACGTCTGCGACCGCGCCGTGATGCTCGACCACGGGAACCTCCACATGGACGGCAGCCCCGCCGACGTGGTGCGCGAGCTCCGCTACCGGCTGCTCTCCCGTGATCCCGGCTTCGTCGCCGAGGAGGGCTCGAAGGACGTCGAGATCTCGTCCGTCTCGTTCGATTCCGGCGGCGATGGCAACGGCACGGTGTGGCCGGGCGCGGAGCTCACGATCACGGTCGACGTGAAGGCGAACCGGCCGGTGCCCGATCTCGACGCGTCGTTCCAGGTCGTCTCGGCGGCGACGAACCACCCCGTCGTGGGCGGTCGGACCTCGGCGATCGGCCTGGCGATCGGCCGGGTCGAGGGCAAGAAGCGCATCCGGTTCCGCGTGCCGGCCGCCGACTGGGTCGGCGGCAAGTACTTCGTCACGATCGGCCTCGAGTCGATCGACGGTCGCCCGTTCCACATCCAGACGCAGCGCTACCTCCTGCAGGTGCCGGAGGACGCGCGCATCTCCAAGCCCCTCGGCGTCACGCCCGACGCCGCCGTGGAGGACCTATGAATCCCCAGTACCCCGTCACCGACCACGAGGCCCATGAGGCCCGCGTCCACGACCCTGATCACGAGAGGAAGAGCAACGCCATGCTGATCGGCCTGATCCTGCTGTCGGTATGCCTCGCGGCCCTGGCCCAGCTCACCCTGAAGCACGGGATGAACCAGGTGACCGCCGCGAACGGCACCGCCCAGCTGAACGCGTCGTCGCTGAAAGCGATCGTGACGACCCCGTCGGTGATCGGCGGGCTCGCGATCTTCGGCATCTCCGCGTTCGTCTGGCTCCTGGTGCTCTCTCGCGCGTCGCTGTCGTTCGCGTACCCCTTCGCATCGATCACGTACCTGCTGATCGTGCTCGCCGACCGCTTCGTGCTGCACGAGACGATCCCGCCGCTGCGGTGGGCGGGCGTCTTCTGCATCATGGTGGGGATCGTGCTGGTGGCGCAGACGCCGCACACGTCAGCGTGAGCGATCCCGCGGCGGCCGAGCTGGCCGTCGTCATCGTCAACTACAACACCGGGTCGTACCTGGAGCGATGCCTCGCCTCGCTCGGACGCCACCGCGGCGAGCTCGCGATCGACGTCCTCGTGATCGACAACGCGTCGCGGGACGGCAGCCACACGGCCGCCGTCGCGGCGCATCCGTGGGTGCGGCTGATCGAGAACCCCGAGAACGTCTACCTGTCCCCGGCCTGGAACCAGGGGATCCGCGAGACGTCCGCTCCGTTCGTGTTGCTGCTGAACCCCGACGTCGAGTGGTGGCACGGCACGCTCGCCGATCTGGTGGGCGTCGCCAGGGCGAACCCGAGGGCCGGGATGGTGGGGCCGATGGTTCGCAACTCCGACGGCTCGATCTACGAGAGCGGCCGTGGGTTCCCGAGCGTGACGGACGCGGTCGGCCATGCCTTCCTCGGCACGCTCAGACCCGAGAACCGGTTCACGCGCCGCTACCACCTGGACGGGTGGGACCGGACCACCGAGCGCGCCGTCGACTGGATCTCGGGCTGCTGCATGTTGGTCCCGCGCGAGGCGTTCGACGAGGTCGGACCCCTCGACGAGGCGTTCCTCCTCTACGGCGAGGAGCTGGACCTCGCGACCCGCCTCCGCGACGCCGGTCGCACCGTGCTCTTCACGCCCGAGGTCGAGATCGTGCACGAGCTCGGGGTCTCGACCGGACGGTCGCGCCGGATCGTCCGCATGCACTCGCAGAGCATGCTCCGCTACTACCGGAAGCATCGAGCCCACGGATGGCGGAAGATGACGGTGCCGGCCGCGTGGGCCGTGCTCACGCTCCGCGCCGAACTGGAGTGGCTGCGAGGGAGGGTCCTGGGATGAAGGCCGTCGTGCTCGTCGGGGGCGAGGGAACCCGCATGCGGCCCCTCACCGAGACCATGCCCAAGCCGCTGTTGCCGTTGATGGACCGGCGCTCGCTCGACCACGTGCTGGATCACCTGGCGCGTCACGGGGTGCACGAGGTCGTGCTGTCCTCGCCCTACCTCGAGGAGACGTTCCACCCCTTCATCGAGTCGCGCCACGGCGACCCCTCGATCGTGTGGATCACCGAGACCGAGGCGCTCGGCACCGGGGGCGCGATCGTGAACGCGCTCGAGCGCGTGGGCGATGAGCCGTTCTTCGCCCTGAACGGCGACATCTTGACCGACCTGGATCTCACCGCGATGCGGGGGTTCCACGAGGAACGCGGGGCCGCGGTCACGATCGCGCTGCACCGCGTCGACGACGCGCGGGCGTTCGGGCTCGTCGACATCGAGGAGGACGGCCGGGTGATCGCCTTCCGTGAGAAGCCCGTCGATCCGATCCCCGGGCAGATCAACGCCGGTACGTACCTGCTGGACCCCGAGGCCCTCCGGCCGTGGACCGCGGGCGCGACGATCTCGATCGAGCGCGAGATCTTCCCGGCCGTGATCGAGGCCGGCAACCCGGTGTACGGCTTCGCGAACGAGGCCTATTGGCTGGACCTCGGGACGCCCGAGAAGTACCTGCAGGCGCACTTCGACATGATCGAGGGGAAGGTCCACGACGTGGCGTACGCGGCGCCGTGGGTCGCCGAGGGCGCCGAGGTCGACCTGAGGGCCCACCTGGGCCGGTGGGTCGCCGTCGGGCCGGGCGCGCGCGTCGGCGCGGGCGCCGAGGTGGACGACTCGGTGCTCCACGCGGGCGCGCGGGTGGGCGACGACGCGAAGGTGCTCGGCTCGGTGCTGGCGCCTGACGCCGAGGTGGGGAAGGGTGCCAGCGTGACCGACTCCGTGCTCGGCGAGGGCGCGAGCGTCCCGGCCGGGGCCTCGCTCGTAGGCGCCCGGGTCCCCGCCGGTGCCGAGGCCGAGCTCGACTGAGACCCCTCGGCTCAGGACCGTCGGTGCCCGGCCGATGGTGGTAGCGTCGTCGATCTGACCGAAGGGGCTCCTCCCGATGCGTCGACCTTCCCTGATCATCGCCACCGTGCTCACCGCGGCGCTCGTCGCCGCCTCACCGGCGCTGGCCGCGGGCCCCGGATCGTCGATCGGCCCCGATGGCGCGCCCGCCACGACGCTGACGCCCGGCTCCCTCCGCGTGCCCGGCGCCTCCGCCGCCGGCTCGTTCACGTTCTACGGCTCGGGGTTCGGCCACGGGATCGGGATGTCGCAGTGGGGGGCGTACGGGCTCGCCTCGCGGGGCTGGAGCTCGACGAAGATCCTCACGCACTTCTACTCGAGGTCGAAGGTCGGCCGGCCCGCGAGCCCGGTGAAGAACATCCGGATCGGCCTCACGTACGACCGCACGAAGATCCATCTGGGCGCGCGGCACGGCGCCGTGCGGCTGTGGATCGGCAAGCCCGGCGGGACGCTCGTCGCGAGGATCCCGAACGGTCAGGACTGGACCGTGAGGTCGCCGGCGAGCGGCTACGCGATCCGCAACGAGGCCGGGAAGCTCGTCGGCGGCAAGACGTGGGGAGGCTCAGGGTTCAACCTGTACGCGACCTACGCGGACACCGGGGCACGGGTGTTCGTGCCCGAGGCGGATGCGATCTGGGGCAAGGGGTTCACGTACAGCCGCGGCCACCTGGAGTTCAACCTGTACCGCTGCCCGGGCGGATGCCTGCAGCGGCTGATCATCCCGCTCGGATTCGAGGAGTACCTCTACGGGATCGGCGAGATGCCGAGCAGCTGGCCGAGGGCAGCCATCGAGACCCAGGCCGTGGCTGCGAGGACGTACGCGACCTACCAGGTCAAGCATTACGGGCTGCGCGCGTCGTGCAACTGCCACCTCAGCGACGGCGCCGACGACCAGGTGTACGTGGGCTGGAGCAAGGAGACGGGCGCCGACGGCAACCGCTGGATGGCCGCCGTGAAACGCACCCGCGGTCGTGTCGTGACCTACCAGGGGGCGGCGATCCAGGCGTTCTTCGCGGCCTCCGATGGGGGCCATTCCGAGGACGTCGAGAACGTGTGGCACGACGGCAACCCCGCGTACGCGATCCCGTACCTGCGTGGCGTGTGCGACCAAGGCGAGCAGGTGGCGGCGAATCCATGGACCGACTGGAGCTTCTCGTTCTCGGCGTCGACCCTCTCGAGCCGGCTCGCGCCGTACACGGGCGGGATCGGCACCGTGACCAGCTTCCCCAAGGTCAAGCGGGGATCGTCGGGGCGGGTGATCCGCGCGACGGTCAAGGGGACGAGCGGCAGTGCCGTCGTGTCGGGCTGGGAGCTCCGTAGCGGGCTCGGGCTGCCCGACGACCGGATCTGGGTCAACGAGAACCGCAACATCACCGGGAAGATCCGCACGAAGTACGACGGGCTCGCCTGCAAGCCGGGGCTCCCGACCAGCCCGGTGGCGACGGTGCCCGGTGGCGCCCGCCAGAAGTTCCAGACGGGCGGCATCTTCCGCAACAACGGCGCCGGCGTCACCGTGTGGCTGAAGGGCCAGATCTACACCGAGTACATGAACGTGGGCGGCTCCGGGGGCAAGATCGGGCTGCCGACCTCGTCCGTCGGAGGCGTGCCCGGCTCGTCGGGACGCCGGGCGATCTTCGAGGCCGGACGGATCTACTGGTCCGGGCCCACGGGGGCGCGGGCGCTCTGGGGGCCGGTGCTCGCCGAGTACCTCTCCCACGGGGCCGCGGCCGGCGGGCTCGGGTTCCCCACGACGCGGGTGCATCCGGTCGGGGGGAAGGCCACGGCCGACTTCCAGCACGGGACGATCACGTGCGCCGCCGCCGGCGCCTGCTCGGTCAGCTAGTCGGCGGTCAGCACTCGGCCGAGGCCTTGGGCTCCGGCGCGATCCCGGTGCACACGAAGGCGTCGATGAACCCCTGCGTGACGCTGTCGGCCTGGGTGGCGGTGATCGAGCCGGGGCAGGTCTGCAGCTCGTTCCAGGTGGCGAGCGCGAGCGAGACCCCGTCGGGGAGGCCGTCGTAGGGGGCGAGGACCGTGTTCCTGTCGCTCTCGACGACCTGGGCGAGCGAGTCCACGACGTCGGTCGGCAGGGCCCCGTCGCCGTCGGACCGGTAGTACACGAGGATCCCCGCGTGCTCCATCGTGTGCACCGCCTGGGTCTCGGGGACGGGCTGCGCGTAGACGTTCGGCGAGTCGGGAAGCGGGGCCGGGTCGTGCGGGCCTGAGGTCGCCGGATGCTGGTCGTAGGTGTGGGCCTCGCCCGACTCCAGGTGCTGGCCGCCGGGCGCGTCGGCGAGCGGCCGGGCCGGGGTCGTGCAGCCCGCCGCCGAGGCGGCCTGCACGGCGGCCTGGGGGATCGGCCGCGGCGACGCCGCGCGCTGGAGCCACCAGAGGGTGCCGAACGCCGCAAGCCCCGCCACCGAGAAGACCGCCGCGCGCCGGATCATGGCGGATCGCGCCTGGCGCTTGCGCTCGGCCTCGCGCGCGGCGCGCGCGAGCTCCTTCTTGTCGCGACGCCCCGACGAGCTCTGCCCGGACGCGTGCGGACCGGTCGCTGCCGACGTCGAGCCCGCTGCCGGCTTCGCGCCTGCGGCCTGCTTCGTCCCGGACGAGGGCCGGTTCCGGGGCCTGCGCTTCTTGTTGGCCATCGCTACATCGAGGCGCCGGGCTCGGGCGCCTCGCCGACGTACGTGCGGTCGGCGGCGGTCGGCACGCTGTACTGCGAGGTGAAGTCGAAGGCCACCGCCAGGTTCACCTGGTCGCAGAGCTGCAGGCGGTGCCACGCGACCAGGGCCATCTGTTTGCCTGCCGGGAGCGAGCCCGCTGCGCCCTGGTCCGGGTAGTCATACGGCGCGACGATCAGCCGGTCCTGGCCTACGGCCGCGTCGGAGACCCGGCGTCCGTAGAAGTCGGTGATCGCCTGCACCTGCGCGTCGGGGGCATCGGGCGAGTACCAGAGGATCGAGCCGCCGTGCTCGAGCGAGTGGATCGCCTGATCGATCGGCGGCGGGGTGTCGTAGACGCCGGCCGCGAGGGGCACCGCGTTGTGCGGGCCCGAGGTCGGCGGGATGCTCGGGTAGGTCGACAGCGGTGGCATCGTGGAGAAGTTGGAGTCGGGGCCGAAGTGCGACTGGTCGCCGTAGTCGGGGCTGTTCGGCGGCCCGGACACTCCGCCGTAGTACCCGACCTGCTGGACGGCGTCGCACCCCGCTGCCGCGGCGGCTCCTTGCGCCTGTGACAGCAGGTCGTCGATCGTGGGTTGTGCCGAGGCCGACCCGCCGCCCGGCTGCACGATCACGACGACCGCCACGATCACGGCGAGCGCCGCAGCGACGACCACGATCCCGATCGTGCGGTTGCGCCGGCGCGCGTGCATCTGCTGCTGGATGCGCTCGCGCTCGAGCCGCGCCTGCTCCTTCTTCTCGGCCTTCGTGACGCGGCGGTTGGGGTCGTCGCCACTCTGATTGGACACGTCGGGGACTCCTTCGGGCACGGACTGGGATGACCACTGTACCGAGGGACCGGGCGTGTGCGAGGTACCAGCGCACCGTTCGTGCGGGCGTTACCGCCAGATCGTCATATCGTCGTGAGGGCGTACCGCGTCCTTCTCGGGGGTGCCGTCGTCCGGCATCGGGCCGCAGGCGAGCACCCCCACGACCACGTCGGCGACGTCGGCGCCGCCCACGAGCCGGAGCTCCGGCGCCCATGCGTCGTCGGGGCCGGCGGGGATCGCCGCGAGTCCCTTGGCGCCGAGCGCCAGCCGGAGTCGCTCGATCACGGCGCCGGCCTCGGGGCCGGCGGCGTCCGGGGGAGCGGTCGCGACGATCACGACCGGCGCATCGGCTGGGATCGCCCCCGTGGCCCTGAGGAAGGGCTGCACCGCTCGCCGCCCCTCGGCCGAGGTCACCACCGTCAGTCGGAGACCGCGCGGCAGCGACCACGGGCCGGCCGCGGCCACGGCGATCGCCTCCTCGAGCGACGCGCGCGGCACCTCGCCGGGCGCGAATGCGCCCGGCGATCGAGCGGTCCGCAGCGCCTCGAGCGGTGACGTCCGGAAGAGGTCTTCCTCGGGAGGCCTGATCAGGTCGGTCGCGGGGCCGTTCGGCGCGTCGGGCGCCGCCAGCCCCCGTACGATCGCGACCGGGACCCGTGCGTCCTTCGCCATCACGAGCCCGCTCGCCGCGGCGATCTCGTCCGCGTAGGCGACGACGGTCACCTCGAGCGCGCGTCCGTTGTGGTCGGTCCGGCCGCGCAGGTCCACGACCGCGGGGAGGCCGGCGCAGCCGATCGCGACGTTCACGAGCCCGGTCCGCCAGGCGCGTCCGAAGGTGTCGGTGATCACGACCCCGAGCCGCGCGAGACCGAGCGCGCGTTCCAGCGCCTCGCGGAGCGCCGCTGCCGAACGGTCGGGATCGTCCGGGAGCAGCGCCAGCACGCCGTCGTCCAGGTTCGACGCGTCGACACCGGCGTTCGCGCAGACGAACCCGTGTCGTGTCTCGGCGATCACCAGGTCCCCTCGCCGGGCCACGACCCGCACCGTCTCCTCGGCCACCGCCGCGGTCCGGTCGGTCCCCGGCACGAGCCGGCCCTCCGCCTTCGAGACGACCTTCGAGGTGACGACGACGACGTCACCGTCGACCACCTCGGCCGCGACGAGGCCCGGAATGAGGAGTTCGGCGAGGTCGTCGCCCGGCGCGACCTCGGGGAGCCCCTCGATCGGGACGATCTCGACCGTCACCCGGCGACCTGCGCGAGCGCGGTGCGGGCGAGGGCCTCGGCGGCTTGGTCGTCGACCATCACGGAGTCCGTGACCGCGACCCGTACGCCCTGGTCACGCTCGATCCTCGGGGCCAGCTCTCGGTCGCGCTCGTCGATCACCCAGGCCGCCAGCAGCCCCTCGTACGCCGACGCCGCCCCCGCGGCGGTGACCTCGAGCCCAACCGCCGGCATCAGCCGGTCGGCCATCCCCGCGAGCGGAGCGCCGCCCAGGATCCCGCTCACCCCGACCACCTGCTCACGACGGGCGGCGACCGCATCGCGGATCCCCGGCACGGCGAGGATCGGCGAGATCGATACGACGGGGTTCGACGGGCCGATCACCACGGCGTCGGCCGAGGCGATCGCCTCGAGCACCCCCGGGGCCGGGCGGGCGGCCTCCGCGCCGTGGAACCGCACGCCCTTCACGTCGTCGGCCGCCCCTCGCTGCACCCAGTACTCCTGGAAGTGGAGATCGAGGTCGATGCCCGACGACACGGCGTCGATCCGCGTGGTGACGGGGTCGTCGCTCATCGGGAGGATGCGGGCCTCGATCCCGAAGCGAACCGCGATCAGGTCGGTCGCCTCGGACAGCGTGGCACCCGCGGCGAGCAACCGTGTCCGGTACAGATGCGTGGCGAGATCGAGGTCGCCGAGCCCGAACCACGCCCCCTCGGCGTCGAACCGGCGGAGCTCCTCGGTCGCGCGGAACGACTCGCCCCGCCGTCCCCATCCGCGCTCGCTATCGAAGACGTCGCCGAGCCAGTACGTCACTGAGTCGAGGTCGGGCGAGATCGCGAGCCCGTGCATCACGATGTCGTCGCCGGTGTTCACGACGGCCGTGACGTCGGCCGGCGCGACGGCGCGCACGAGCCCACGCAGGAACTTCCCCCCGCCGATCCCGCCCGCAAGCGCCACGACCTTCATAGGGGATACAGCGTAGTAGGCTCCGCTCCATGCCCGAGGGGACCGGCCACCAGCTGCGCCGGGCGCTCGCCCGCGCGGGGTCCGGCAAGGCGATCTCGATCGAGGAAGCCGAGGCGCTCCTCGCCGCGCGGGGTCCCGATCTCGATCGACTGACCCAGATCGCCGCTCACCTTCGAGACCTCGGCCACGGCGAGGTCGTCACGTACTCCCGCAAGGTCTTCATCCCGCTCACGATGCTGTGCCGGGACCACTGCCACTACTGCACGTTCGCGAAGCCGCCGGCGCGGCTCGAGTCGCCGTTCCTCACGCCCGAGGAGGTCGTGGCGATCGCGGAGGCGGGGCGGGCGATGGGCTGCAAGGAAGCGCTCTTCACCCTGGGTGACCGACCGGAGGAACGGTACGAGGCCGCCCACAGCTGGCTCGACGAGCGAGGCTACGGGTCCACGCTCGACTACCTCCGGGCGGTCGCGATCCGGGTGATCGAGGACACCGGGCTGCTCCCGCACCTCAACCCCGGCGTGATGTCCTACGAGGAGCAGGCGCGGCTGCGCCACGTCGCGGCCTCGATGGGCATGATGCTCGAGACGGCGAGCGCGCGACTGTCCGAGCGAGGCGGCCCGCACTTCGGCTCTCCTGACAAGGTGCCCGCGGTCCGCCTCCGCACGATCGAGGACGCAGGGCGGCTCGCGATCCCGTTCACGACGGGCATCCTCGTCGGGATCGGGGAGACCCTCCGCGAGCGTGCCGAGAGCCTGTTCGCGATCCGCGACCTGCACCGCCGGTACCGCCACGTGCAGGAGGTGATCGTCCAGAACTTCCGCGCCAAGCCCGGGACCGCGATGCACGGGGCGCCCGAGCCGGCCGACGAGGAGTTCCTCGCGGCCGTCGCGACGGCCCGGGTCGTGCTCGGCCCGCGCATGCACCTGCAGGCGCCGCCGAACCTCTCGGACCCCGAGCAGCAAGCGCGACTGCTCGACGCGGGGATCGACGACTGGGGCGGGGTGTCGCCGCTCACGCCCGACCACGTGAACCCCGAGAAGCCGTGGCCGACGATCGAGGCGCTCACCTCGACCACGGCGTCCGGAGGCAAGAGGCTCCGTGAACGCCTCACGATCTACCCCGAGTTCGCCACCCGGCCCGATCCCTACCTCGCCGGGAAGATGCGGGCGCCGGTCGCCGCGCTGCTCGGTCCCGACGGCCGAGCGGTGGCGGGACAGCGCCCCGAGCCGGTCCCGTGGCAGGACCCGGAGGTGACCTGGAAGCCCCGAGCGATCGACCTGATGTTCGCCAAGGGCGCCGACGCCGGGCTCCGCGACGACGCGGGGACCGTCTATGGAGACTTCGACGCGCTCGAGGTCACCAAGATCTGGGCGGCCCGCGACGTGCAGCCAGAGCGGCTCGACGCCGACATCAAAGCGGCCCTCGCGAAGGCCGCGACCCACCGTTCGATCACCGACGACGACGCGCTCGCGCTCTTCGGGGCCGAGGGCGCCGCGCTCGACGCGCTGTGTCGGGTCGCCGACGACCTTCGTGCCGAGGCCGTCGGCGACGAGGTCACCTACGTGATCAACCGCAACATCAACTTCTCGAACGTCTGCTACGTCGGATGCCGCTTCTGCGCGTTCGCCCAGCGCGAGGTCGACGCCGAGTCCTACACCCTCACGCTCGACGAGGTCGCGGACCGCGCTGAGGAGGCGTGGGCCCGCGGCGCCACCGAGGTCTGCATGCAGGGAGGGATCCATCCCGAGTTGCCGGGCACGTTCTACTTCGACCTCGTCGAAGCCGTGACGACCCGTGTTCCCGACATGCACGTCCACGCCTTCAGTCCCATGGAGGTCCTGAACGGCGCGACGAAGCTCGGCGTGAGCTACGCGGAGTTCCTGTCGGAAGCGAAGGCGCGTGGGCTCGGCACGATCCCTGGGACGGCGGCCGAGATCCTCGACGACGAGGTCCGCTGGGTCCTCACCAAGGGAAAGCTCCCGGCCGACGCCTGGGAGGAGATCGTCCGCACCGCACATGGTCTGGGGATCCGGAGCAGTAGCACGATCATGTTCGGCCACGTGGATGCGCCGCCGCATTGGGTGGCCCACATCCGGCGTCTCGGGCGGATCCAGGCGGACACCGGCGGCTTCACCGAGTTCGTGCCGCTGCCGTTCGTGCACCAGAACGCGCCGATCTACCTCGCCGGCAAGGCCCGCCCGGGCGCCACCGACGACGAGAGCCTTCGCATGCACGCCGTTGCCCGTATCCTCCTCGACGGGCTGATCTCCAACATCCAGGTGTCGTGGGTCAAGCTCGGCGTCGACACGTGCCAGGCGATCTTGCAGGCGGGCGCGAACGACTTCGGCGGGACGTTGATGGAGGAGACGATCAGCCGGATGGCCGGAGCCGAGTGGGGGATCGAGATGACGCCGGACCGCTTCGACGAGGCGATCGTCGAGATCGGCCGCACGCCCGCGGTGCGCACCACGACCTACGGACGGGTCGGCGCCCGGACCTCCTGACGGCGACGAGCGACTCTGGTTCGTCAGGTCGACTGACCGTTCCCGTCAACCTTGCTGACGGTGTAGTCAATCGACCTGACCATCGAGTTTCGATCG
Source organism: uncultured Actinomycetes bacterium (assembly GCA_963816275.1). Taxonomy (GTDB): domain Bacteria; phylum Actinomycetota; class UBA4738; order UBA4738; family HRBIN12; genus JAOUEA01. The sequence continues at coordinate 54,552 of CAWFJU010000029.1, read as the reverse complement.
GAATCCCTTGTCATCCGGCGTCGCGCTCCTGAAAGATGGAGACGAACCATGAGGGAGTAGGCAGGAGACACCTCGGAAAGTTGGGCTTGTCACCGAGGGTGTTCTTCCCTCAGAATCACACGGATGTGATTTCGGGGGGAGACGAAGCGTGCATCACTACATCCCTTGGCAAGAACGAGCACGGTGTCGCGAGTACGACCCAGAGGTTTTCTTCCCCGAGAAGGGAGGCTCATCGAGGGAGGCCAAGCGGATCTGCAGCGAGTGTCCCGTGCGCATCGAATGCCTGAACTACGCACTCCGCCGCGACGAGCGCTACGGCGTCTGGGGCGGCATGAGCGAACGGGAACGCCGACGCCTGAAGCGCATGGCGTCCTGAAATGAGATCAGCACCGGAAGGGGGCAGCATGGCAGCAGCCAAGAAGACCGCAGCCAGGAAGCCGGCCGCGCGCAAGAAGACGGCCGCTCGTAAGCCGGCCGCGCGAAAGACCGCGGCCAAGAAGACCGCGGCTCGTAAGCCCGCCGCGCGCAAGAAGACGGCCGCACGCAAGCCGGCCGCACGCAAGACCGCGGCCAAGAAGACCGCGGCTCGCAAACCTGCGGCCAAGAAGACCGCGGCCCGTAAGCCCGCCGCGCGCAAGAAGACCGCAGCCAGGAAGCCGGCCGCACGCAAGCCGGCCGCGCGCAAGACCGCGGCCAAGAAGACCGTGGCCCGCAAGCCTGCGGCCCGCAAGCCCGCCGCGAGGAAGCGCACCGCGAAGAAGCGCTGACCGCGACGACGCAGCGACGCAAGGGGGGCGGAGACGCCCCCCTTGCGCTGTTCCGATATCGCGCCGTGCTAGCCTTCGCGCCGCGCAGGAAGCGCGTCGCATGACCGATTCCCCAACCGCCACCGCCGCCCCCGGGCGTGCGCCCTCCGTCCTCGTCGTGCTGGTCGCGCGCGACGCCGCCGGGTGGCTCCGCGAATGCCTCTCGGCACTCGCGGAGCAGACCTACCCACGCGTGGGGGTGATCGCCGTCGACGACGCGTCTCGTGACGACTCCCGCGAGATCTTGACCTCCGCGCTCGGCGAGCAGCGCGTCGTGGCCCTGACCGAACCCGTGGGGCTCGCGGGGGCGGTCGACGCCGCGCTCGCCCTTCCCGTCGCCGCCGAGGCCGACTACGTGCTGCTGGTGCACGACGACGCCGCCCTCGACCCTGATGCCGTCATGCGCCTCATCGAGACCGCCGTGGGCATCGGCGTCGAGCGGGTGGGTGTCGTCGGCGCGAAGATCGTGGACTGGGACGAGCCCCGCATGCTCCGCGACGTGGGGCGATCGGCCGACCGGTTCGGTCATCCCTACACGCCGCTCCAGGCCGGCGAGATCGACCAGGGTCAGTTCGACCGGGTGCTCGAGGTGCTCTGCGTCTCGTCGTCGGCGATGCTGATCGCCCGCGACGCCTGGCGCCGAGCCGGCGGGTTCGACGAGCGTCTGGACTCCGAGCACGTGGATCTCGACTTCTGCTGGCGCGTGCGCGTCGCGGGGTTCCGGGTGCTGATGACGCCGCTCGCGCGCGTCCGACATCGCGCCGCGACGTCCGCGGGCGAGCGCGGCCCACGGATCCGACACAAGAGCGCTCGGTACGAGGAAGACCGGGCGGCACTGGCGGCCATGGTGAAGAACTACGGGGTACTGAACCTTTTGTGGCTGATCCCGCTGTTCTTCCTGCTCGGCGCCATTCGGCTCCTCATGCTGGTGCTCGCACGCCGGTTCGAAGAGGCGTACGACCTCGTCTCCGCCTGGGGCTGGAACATCGCCCATCTCCCCGGCACGCTCTCGCGTCGCCGGAAGATCCAGAAGCAGCGGCGCGCGAAGGATCGGACCCTGCGGCGGTTCATGGAATCCGCCGGACTCCGGATCCCGCGGTGGTTCCAGACGGCCGAGCGCATCCTCGAGGAGCAGCGCGAGATCGAGGAAGGTGACGAGGGGCAGCCCGTGACGCGGCGCCTCCGGGACCGAACGGCGTCGCTCGTCGGCACGCATCCCGTGATCGTGGCGTCGTTCTTCGGCGTCGTGATCGGCGCGGTGGCGATCCGCGGACTGCTCGGGCCCGAGGCGATCGCCGGCGGCGTGCTGCCGAGGTTCCCGTCGACGCCTTCGGGGTTCTTCGCCGAGCTCGCCTCGGGGTACCGAACGACCTGGCTCGGCGGTGACCTGCTCGCCAGCCCCGCCCTGGGTCTGTACGGGGGCATCTCGGGTCTCCTGTTCGGCAGCACCGCGCTCGCGCAGAAGGTCCTGCTCGCGGGGCTGCCGGCGTTCGCGACGGTGCTGGCCTACCGGGCGTTCGCGCGGCTCACGGGCCGCCCGGGGCCGTCGGTCGTTGCCGCGGCCGCGTACGGCCTCTCGGCGCTCATGCTGTGGGCCTTCTCCCAGGGCCGGCTCTCGTTGCTGATGACCCTCGTCGTGCTGCCGCCGATCGTCGAGCGCCTCGAGGTCGCCTTCGGTCCCTCGGATCCCGGCGACGGCCGGTGGCGGTTCGTGGTCGGCCTCGGCGTCACCCTCGCGGTCGGCGTGGCCTTCGATCCAGGGGTGGCGCTCGCGGCGCTCGTCGCCGTCGCCATCCAGGCGATCGGGGGAAGGTCGCGCGGGCGGGGCCTGCTCCTGGCCGGGGCCTCGGCGCTCGCGGCCGCCGTGCTCCTGTTCCCGTTCGTCCTCGTACTGGCGGCCGACGGCGGAACGGCGTTCTCCTCGCTGATCGGCACCACCGACGTCGCGGCTCTCGCACGGCTGGCGTTCGGGCCCGGCCCGGGGACCTGGGAGATCTCGGCCTTCCTCCCGATCGCCGCCCTGCTCGCCTTCGCGCTGACGGGGGGTGAGTACCGAGCCCGGTCGATCAGGGCGGTCGCGACCGCGCTGGCCGGGCTGGCGCTCTCGTGGCTCGCGGCCGCCGGCTACCTGCCTTCGGCGTTGTCGAACCCCACCGCGTACGGCGCGCTGGCCGCCGTTTCGATGGCGATGATGATCGCCTACGGGTTGTCGTCGGTCCTCACGGGACTCGGCCGGGAGGCGTTCGGTTTACGGCAGATCGGCACGGCGCTGCTCACGATCGTCCTCACGGCCGGGATCGCTCTCCAGGTGATCGCCGCGATGATCGGTGGATGGGCGGTGGGCGGTCTCGACGAGATCCCGGCGGCGTTCGCCGTGATCTCGAGCGGCGCGAAGGGCGACTACCGCGTCCTCTGGGTCGGCCGTGACGACGGTCAGCCGTTCCCCGCCCCGGGCGGCGATCCGACCGGTCTCGCACCCGCCGGCGTCGATTCCCTCGACTACACCTTGACGGGACGTGGCGGCGTCACCGCCCTCGACACGGGACGGCCCTTCTCCGGCGCGGGAGACGCCGCTCTCCGCGAGGCGTTGAACGAGATCCTCTCCGGCACCACCTCCCACGGCGGGGCGCTGCTGGCGCCGTTCGCGGTGCGGTTCGTCGTGGCGGCCCAGGACGAGCTCCCCGCCGGAGCACAGGCGCAGCTGGAGGCCCAGCTCGACCTGGACCGGATCCCGGCATCCGAGCTCGTGATCTTCCGCAACGCCGCGGCGCTGCCGCCGGCCGCCGCCTTCGACTCGAGGGACCTCGCCGACCTCGTGGCGTCCGAGCGCCCCGTCGACACCGCCCGGGTCGGCGACGCCGCCGTCCTACCGCTGAAGGTGACCGAGGGCGGATGGGAAGGGCAGGCCGCCGGTGGGCCGGTGGTGGTCTCCACCGAGTTCGACGGCGCCTGGGAGCTCGAGGGGAGTGACACGCCACCCGGGCGGTCGTTCGGATGGTCGACCTCGTTCCGCGAGGGGGGCCCCGGCCCCGTCACGATCCGATACGGCGCCCAGCTCCCGCGGACGATCGCGATCGCGCTGCTGGCCGCGGTCTGGGCCGCCGCGCTCTGGATCACGCGGAAGCCGGTGACCCGATGAGGGCGAGGGGGCAAGGCTTCCTCGCGCTGGTGGTCGCGATCGCGGCCGTCGCGGGGGGCGTGGCGTTCACCCGCCTAGGCCCCAAGGCCCAACCCGAGGCGCCTCCCGGGCATGCGACGTCGGGTGCCTGGCTCTGCCCCCACGGCGGCGGCACCGATTGGAAGGGTTGGCTCTACCTCGCCAACCCGGGCACGGACCCCGTTGCCGTCCGGGTCGGATCGCTCGCGAAGGCTCCGGCCGAGCCAGGGCGGAACCTGAGCGTCGCGCCCGGCTCGACCGTGCGTCTGGAGCTCGCCGTCGGGGCTCGCGAGTCGGCGACGTACGTCGAGTTCTTCGGCGGATGGGTCGCGGCGTCATGGGTCACCCAGGGCGGGGGAGGGCAGCTCGGGATCGGCGCCGAGCCCTGCGCGCCGGCCGCCGCCACCACCTGGTACGTGTCCGATGCCAGCACCCGGCGCGGGGAGCAGTCCTACCTCGTGGTGATGAACCCGTTCGGGACCGACGCCGTCTTCGACGTAGCGCTCTACACGGCCGACCGGGCCCCGATCCGCGACTCCGAACTCACCGACCTGACCCTCGGTCCGCGCCGGAGCATGGCGGTGCGGCTGAACGACTTCGCGGCCGACGAGAGCGCGGTGGCCGCCGAGGTCGACGTGAAGGCGGGGCGGGTGGCCGTCTCGTCGTTGGACCTGTCGGAGTCCACCGGGATCCGAAGCGTCATCGGGACGACCGGTCTCGCCGAGTCGGCGTACCTGCCGGTGGCCGGCGGCGCCGGACAGACCCAACTCCTCCTCGCGGTCCCCGGGGAGCGAGGGCTGCGGTTCGGGGCCACGCTGTTCTCGAAGAACCCCCCGCAATCGGCCGGCGGTCTCACCGCCGTTGACCAGAACCCGGCCACGTCGGCCGCCTACCCAGTGATCGTGGACGGACCGTCGACGGTGGGCGTCAGGCTCCAGGACGGAGATCCGTTCGCCGCCGCGCTCCGCTCCACCGGTCCGGGCAACGACGCGGCCGCCACGGGCGGCGCCGCGACCCCGGCGGAGCGGTGGGTCGTGCTGCCGACCGTCGCCGGCGAGCCGGCTCGGCCCGGGATCGTGATCGCCAATCCCTCGGACGAACCCTCGCAGGTCCAGGTCGTTCGTCTGCCGCGACGAGATGGAGCGGTGGGGGAGACCCTCACGATCGAGGTCCCCGCGAACGGTGTGGCCAGCGTGCCGGCCGAGTACCTCTCGGAAGCGCTCGACGCCGGTGTCGTGATCTCCGTCGTGAACGGCGCGCCGGTGATCGCGCTGAGCGCCTCCACCTCACTCGGCACGGAGGGGCGTTCGGTCTATGGCCTGGCGACGGGCGTGCCGTGGCTCGGCGCCCAGGGCTGACCGTCCGCGGAGACTGACTCGACCCGGGAGTTCGCGTATCATGCGAGCGTCCGCCCGCGCGGACACCACCCATGGCCCAAGGCAAACACTCTCGTCGTCGACGCTCGCACGCTGTCGCGATCATCGCGATCGTGGCCGGCGTCCTCGTGCTCGCCGCGGGGAGCGCCGCGTTCGCGGCGTACCGCTACGAGCAGTCGCGGGCCGACCGGATCCTGCCTGGGGTCACCGTCGCGGGCGTCGACGTCGGCGGCATGACCCGAGGCGATGCGCTCCGCGCGGTGCGCGCGGGCGCCGCCAGCCATCTCGACGGTCCGATCACCGTGACCGTCGGGGGGAAGACCTGGACCGTGACGCCACGGGAGTTGGGCCAGAAGGCCAAGGTCGAGAGCGCCGTCGACCGTGCGCTGGCGATCAACGGGACGATGGGCACGTTCTCGCGGTTCTGGCACCGGTTCCGGGACGAGTCCGTCGACGCGGAGCTCGGCCTCCGGTACACGCGGGCCGGCCGCCTCGACGGCTTCGTGGTCGACACGGCGCGGGCCGTCACGGTCAAGCCGACCAACGCCGCGATCACGCTCGCCGACGGCGAGCTCGTGATGCAGAAGTCGAAGCCGGGGCGCACCCTCGACGCGGCGGCCGCGTCGGCCGCGATGCGAGCCGCGCTGGCGAACGGGTCCTCCACGGTCGATCTCCGGACCCAGAAGGTGGCGCCGAAGGTCACGTCCAAGAACCTCGGACCGACGGTCGTGGTCCGGGTCGACCAGAACGTGCTGTATCTCTACGACGGGTTCCACGTCGAGCGCACGTGGAACGTCGCGACCGCGAAGCCCGGCTACACCACCCCGGTGGGCGACTGGGTCGTCACCCGCAAGGCCGTCGACCCCACGTGGTACAACCCGGCGCTCGACAGCTGGGGCGCGGACCTGCCGGCAGTCGTGCCGGGCGGCCCGACGGCCCCCATGGGGACGCGCGCGATCTACATCGACGACGCGCCCGGCCTGATCCGCATCCACGGCACGCCCTCGGACGACTCGATCGGGCGCTACGCCTCGCACGGCTGCATCCGGATGCACAACTCCGAGGTGGAGGCGCTGTATCCGCTGGTTCCCGTCGGCACCCACGTCCTCATCGTGGGCCTCCGTCCCTCGTGGGCGCAGGAGTGGGACACGCCCGCCTCGTTGGATATCTGATCCTCCGACGGTCCACGCCGGTTCTTGTCACACTTTCGATCCCCGGACCCTTGCGCGCGCAGGTCGCCACCGGATACAGTCCGGTCGTGGTCCGCGGCGACGCGAAGGGGCAACCCGGAGCGCCACCGCGGGCCACATCTCTTTCCCCGATCCACCGGGATTCCCGCCTCCGCTGCTTGGAAATCACACGCGTGTGATCTAGGCTCCGGCCGATGCGAACCTGCGCGAAGATGCGATGCGACGCGGAGCCCGTCGCCACCGTCTCCCTCGGCTACGCCGAGCGGGAGGTGGTGGTCGTGGACCTCCTCGAGGAACGCTGACCGGCACCTGCTGGATCTGTGCCGTGAGCACGTCGACCGGATGACACCCCCGGTCGGGTGGACCGTCCGCAACGAGCGGACCCAGGTCCCCGCGCTCACCTAGCCGATCGACCCGTCCGAAGGACCCCGGTCCCTCGGACGACCGCCTGTCGAAGGGCCGATGCAGGCGTCCCCCGGCTGGGTGCGTACGTGCCGGGCGGGGCCACGGGAATCGCCGTCCGGAAGACTCAGTTGAATAGGTGCGTCGTGCTATGGTCGCGCCCCCGTTCTCGTCGGAGACTGAAGCCATGCCAGACAGCACCCCCACGTGCCCGAACTGCAAGGTCGGCGATCTGATCAAGATCTCCATGACCGTGGGCGGGCGCGACCTCGCGTTCGCCACGTGTCACCACTGCGAGGCCAAGTGGTGGTTCCGCGACGGCGAAGAGGTCCCGCTCGACTCCGTGATCGGCCTCGTCGTCGAGAAGTAGTCGCACCGTCGCCCTCGCCTGTCTGACGCCCACGAGCCCCCCTGCGTAGGATGCGGGCATGCCCAGCCGGCCCGATCTCGACCGCATCTTCAAGGCGTACGACGTGCGCGGCGTGGTCCCCGATGACCTCGACGCCGAGCTCGCTCGCCGCATCGGTGCGGCGTTCGCGGATTGGACCGGCGCCCCGGCGATCCTGCTCGGACGCGACTGCCGCCTGTCCTCGCCCGAGCTCGCGGCGGCGATCGCCGAGGGCGCGACCTCGCGGGGCGCCGACGTCGTCGATCTCGGCCTCGCGTCCACCGACCTGCTCTACTACGCGGCCGGCTCGCAAGATCTCCCCGGGATCATGCTCACGGCGAGCCACAACCCCAAGCAGTACAACGGCCTGAAGTTCTGCCTAGCCGGCGCGAAGCCGGTGGGTGAGGAGACGGGACTCCGCGACATCCGGGCGATCGTCGAGGCGGGGCCACGACCCGCGGTGGCCGCTGCCGGACGGGTCGAGAGCCGCGACCTGCTCGGGGCCTACGTCGAGCACGTCCTCTCGTTCGTCGACGTGAGCGCGATGCGGCCGCTCACGGTGGTGGCCGACACCGCGAACGGGATGGGCGGCCTCGTCGTGCCCGCCGTGATGGCGCGCCTGCCGCTCACGTTGCACCACCTGTTCCCGGAGCTCGACGGCACGTTCCCCAACCACCCCGCCGATCCGATCGACCCCGAGAACCAGAAGGACCTGAAGGCCGCGGTGCTCGAACACGGGGCCGACGTGGGGCTCGCCTTCGACGGCGACGCGGACCGGGTCTTCCTGATCGACGAGCGCGCTCAGGACGTCAGCGGATCGATCCTGACGGCGCTCGTTGCCGGTTCGATGCTCGACGCGGAGCCGGGCGCCAAGGTCGTGCACAACCTGATCTGCTCGTGGACGGTCCCCGAGGTGATCCGGGAGCACGGCGGCGTACCCGTGCGTACGCGGGTCGGCCACTCCTTCATCAAGCAGGTGATGGCCGAGACGGGCGCGGTGTTCGGCGGGGAGCACTCCGGCCACTACTACTTCCGCGAGAACTACCGGGCAGACTCCGGGCTGATCGCCGCCGTGGTCGCGCTCGGCGAGCTCTCGAAGGCGAACGTCCCGCTCTCGGAGGTGCTGCAACCCCTCCGTCGGTACTCGGACAGCGGCGAGATCAACTCCCGCGTCGACGACCAGCGTGGGCGGATGGACGAGATCGCGGCGGCGTTGTCCGCCGGCCGCCAGGACCGCCTCGACGGCCTCACGGTAGAGTTCGACGACTGGTGGTGCAACGTGCGGCCATCGAACACGGAGCCGCTGCTGCGCCTGAACGTGGAAGCCCGAACGCCCGAGCTCCTCGAGGAGAAGACCGCCGAGGTGCTGGCGCTGATCAGAGGGGAAGCATCGTGAGCGTCGACGCGGAACTGCTCGAGATCCTGGTCTGCCCGAACGACCGAGGCGAGATCGACTACCTGGAGGCCGAGTCCGTGATCGTCTGCCGGACGTGCGGCTACCGCTACCCGGTGCGTGACGATATCCCGGTGATGCTGATCGACGAGGCCGAAAAGCCGGGGGCGAAGTGATCGACCTGGACGACGTCGCGGCGCTCCGTGGCACCGACCCGTCCGACATGCTCGGGGCGATCGCAGAGCTGCCCCGGCACTGCCGCGAGGCGTACGACGACGCCAGTGCCCTGACGCTGCCCTCCGCCGACGGCGTCACGGCCGTGACCTTCCTCGGGATGGGAGGATCCGCCGTCGCCGGCGACGTCGTCCGATCGGTCTTCCGCGAGCGTCTCGGCGTCCCCGTTGACGTCAACCGTGGCCCCGTGCTGCCCGCCTACTGCGGGCCGCACACCCTGGTGGTGGCGTCGTCGTACAGCGGCAACACGTCCGAGACGCTCACGGCGTTCCGCGAGGCGGTCGAGCGCGGGTGCCGGATCGTCGCTATCACCTCGGGCGGCATGCTCGCCGAGGAGGCCCGCGCGGCCGGGATCCCCGTCGTGCCCGTCCCGAGCGGCTTCCAGCCTCGGGCCGCGCTCGGTCACCTGGGCTTCGCGTCCCTCGGCGCGCTGGAAGCGATGGGGCTCCTCCCGACGCTGACCGACGACGTGGCCGAGACCGTCGCCGAGCTCACGAGGCTCGTCGGACTGCTCGGTCCGGCATCCCCGCTGTCGGGCAACCCCGCGAAGCAGCTCGCCGGCCTGATCGGCGATCGGATCCCCGTGATCTGGGGCGCCGAGGGCATCGGCGCCGTCGCCGCGATGCGCTGGAAGTGCCAGATGAACGAGAACGGCAAGGTGCCCGCGTTCGCCTCGTCGATGTCCGAGCTCGATCACAACGAGGTCGTCGGCTGGACCCGCCCGTACGGGGAGCGCTGCACGTTGATCGCCCTCCGCCACGACGGCGAGCATCCTGAGCTGGCCGCGCGCTTCTCGCTCTCGTACGACATCGCCCGCGACGTCGGGGTGGCGATCGAGGAGGTCCACGGCACCGGCTCGTCGTCGCTGACGCGGCTGATGGCGCTGATCATCGCGGGCGACTTCGCGAGCGCGTACGTGGGGATCCGGCGAGGCGTCGACCCCACGCCGGTCGCGGTGATCGAACGGCTCAAGGCCGCCCTGGCGGGGTCGTGAGGTGACGCTCGAGGGCCGCCCCGGACCCGGCGACGACCTGCCCGAACGCGTGGCTGCGGTCGTCCGAGCCCGCACCGACCTCGTGCCGCGTGTGGGCGTCGTGCTCGGCTCGGGGCTCGGTCCGGCGCTCGGCGACGCCCTCGAGGAGGACGCGAGCTTCGCCTTCACCGACCTTCCGGGGTTCCCGCCACCGGGCGTGCCCGGGCATGCGGGACGGCTCGTCCTCGGCCGGCTCGCCGGCGTGCCGGTGGCGGCCTTCTTCGGGCGGGTGCACTTCTACGAGGGACACGGCATGGACGTGCCGGCGCTCCTGTCGCGGACCGCTTGCGCGCTCGGCGCTGACACGATGGTGCTGACCGCCGCCGTGGGAGGGCTCGTGCCGGGCGAGCCGGCCGGCACCGTGGTCGTGCTCCGCGATCACATGAACCTGATGGGAACCGCGCCGCTCCGGGGGTGGCGGTACCCCGACGGCATGCCAACGTTCATCAACACCCAGCACGTGTACGACGAGACCCTGGGCGATCTGGCGCTCGAACGAGCCGCGGCCCTCGGGGTCGGAGCTTCGGCGGGCGTGTACGCGGCGATGAGCGGCCCGGCCTACGAGACCCCGACCGAGGTGCGCTTCCTGCAGCAGGCGGGCGCCACCGTCGTGGGGATGTCGATGGTGCCAGAGGCCCTCCCGGCCGTCGCGCTCGGGATGCGGGTGATCGGGCTGTGTTCGGTCACGAACGCCTTCGGCGAGTACGTCGAGCACGAGGAGGTCGTACGCGTCTCGAACGAGACGGCGATCGCCGTGGGCAGGTTGCTGGTGGACCTACTCCCACGGATCTGAGAGGAGACCTGGAGATGACCAACGACGTCCGAGACATGAGCCTCGCGCCCGAGGGTCGCGACCGCATCGCGTGGGCGGGCGCGGAGATGCCGGTGCTCGCCCTGATCCGTGAGCGCTTCGAGAAGGAGCGTCCGCTCGAGGGCGTGCGGATCGCGGCCTGCCTCCACGTCACGACCGAGACCGCGAACCTGATGATGACGCTCGCCGCCGGCGGCGGGGAGGTCGCGCTCTGCGCCTCGAACCCGCTGTCGACCCAGGACGACGTGGCGGCCGCCCTCGTCGAGGCGGGCATCGACACGTACGCGATCAAGGGCGAGGACACCGACACGTTCTTCAAGCACATCAACGCGGTGCTCGACGTGCGCCCGAACATCACGATGGACGACGGCGCCGACATGGTGAGCGTGCTCCACAAGGAGCGGGTCGACCAGATCGCCGAGATCATCGGCGGCACGGAGGAGACCACGACCGGCGTGATCCGCCTTCGGGCGATGGCGACCGACCAGGCGCTCAAGTACCCGATCGTGAGCGTCAACGACGCCGACACGAAGCACCTGTTCGACAACCGCTTCGGGACCGGTCAGTCCACGATCGACGCGATCATGCGGTCGACGAACCGGCTGCTCGCCGGGCGCACGATCGTCGTTTGCGGCTACGGGATGTGCGGGCGCGGCGTCTCGTCACGGGCCCGGGGGATGGGCGCGCACGTGATCGTGACCGAGGTCGACCCGACGGCGGCGATCGAGGCCGTGATGGAGGGCTATCGCGTGATGCCGCTGCGGGAGGCAGCCCGCGTCGGTGACATCTTCATCACGGTGACGGGCGACACCACCGTGATCGGCCACGAGCACATGGAGCTGATGAAGGACGGCGCGATGCTGGCGAACTCCGGCCACTTCGACGTCGAGATCGACAAGCCGGCGCTTGCCGAGCTGGGAACCGGCGGGGTCCGGCGGGTGCGCGAGTTCGTCGACGAGTACACGCTCGCCGACGGGCGGCACCTGTACCTGCTCGGCGAGGGGCGCCTCGTGAACCTCTCGGCCGCCGAGGGCCATCCGGCCGCGGTGATGGACATGTCATTCGCGAATCAGGCGCTCGCGGCCGAGTGGGTCGTGAAGAACCGGGGCTCGCTCCAGCCCCGTGTCTACCCCGTGCCGACCGAGATCGACAAGGAGGTCGCGCGGTTGAAGCTCCGCGCGATGGGCGTGGAGATCGACGAGCTCACCGCGGCGCAGGAGCACTACCTGCACTCGTGGGAGCAGGGGACCTAGGATCGCGGGCATGGACCACGACATCTCGATCCGGGCACACTTCGAGCGCTTCCCGGCCACGGTCAAGGGAGCGTTCGTGCTCCGAGGCGAGGGCCGCGATCCGCACCAGGTGACGATCCAGGCGGCTCGCGTGGCGGAACTGGCCTCCGGGACGGCGCGCCCACTGGAGATCACGCCCGTCACCCTCGACGTGGCGCCCCATCTTGACCTGTTCGTCCCGTTCGAGTTCCCGCTCACCGAGCTCGGCCCAGGCTGGTACGGCCTCGAGTGCGACGTCGAGATCGACGGCGTGCCGGAGGTAGTACACCCGGGTGCGCCGTTCCCCATACCGTGGCCCAGAGCGACGACCCGGCGCGGCACCGTCGTCGTCGATCGAGCGATCCCGGCCGGCTCTGGGAAGGTGCGGATCGAAGCCGTCGAATGCGGCGGGGACTCGATCAGGGTGAAGTACGCGGCCGACGAGGCGGTGGCGTTCCGGATCGCGGCCGACGAAGCGATCGTCGCCGTCATCGCGCAGGATTTCGACCAGTCGGCGGGCCATGGCGTCACCACCGCGTACCCCGTGATGAAGACGCAGGCGCGGCTCACGATCGAGGCCCGCGGCGGCGGCTCGCTCGACGTGAAGCTTCCCTAGTTCCGGGTCGTGTCGGCGCCCGGCCGTAGGGTCGCGCGATGCGGGCGAGGTTCCTCGACGTCGTCTTCCCGAAGCGCTGCGCGGGATGTGCGGCCGGCGACTGGCCGTTCTGTAGTGACTGCGTGGCCGCGCTCACCCCGGTCCTTCCGCCATGGTGCGCGCGGTGCGGCCTGCCGTGGCCGGAGCCCCGCGCCACCTGTCCCGGCTGTCCTCCCGCGGAGCTCGAGGGCGCCCGCGCGGCCTTCCTGTACGAGGGACCGGCCAGGCGGGCGATCCACAAGCTGAAGTTCAGCGGCTGGCGCGGCGTGGGCGAGGCCCTCGGGCGGGCGGTGGCCGCGACCGGACCGCCGCAGGCCGACGCCGTGACCTGGGTGCCGCTGGCGCGCCGCCGGCTCGCCGAACGCGGCTACGACCAGGCGAAGGTCCTCGCGGTCGCGGTTGCACGGGAGCTCGCGCTGCCGACGGTCCAACCGATCCGCCGGGCGGTCGCGACCGGGCCGCAGGCGCGCCGGTCGGCCACGGAGCGTCGCACCGCGATGCGAGGCGCCTTCCGGCCCAACGGACGTCCCTGTCCCGCCCGCGTCCTGCTCGTCGACGACGTGCTCACGACGGGCGCGACGGCGGCCGCGTGTGCCGTGGCGCTCCGTGAGGCAGGGGCGAGCTCCGTGTTCCTCCTGGTGGCGGGGCGTGCCGCTCGCGGCGGGCCGCGGCCGAAACCCGGGCCGACCACCCGTGCCTATACTCGACCGGGCACCCGACCGGGTCTGTGGTTGCCCGGGGATCCTCCCCGGTAGTCGATGCCAGTCGCGGGCGAAACGACCCACGTAAGGCGACCCTTGGTCGCTGAGCATGGCGCGGTTTAGATGTAAGTCCTGCCCCGGGTGACCGGGAGAGGGTGGGAGTCGCGGGCCTCGCGCCCGGCGGGCGAGCACCCCGGCAGGCGGGTGTGGGGGAAAAGACCAGGTCAGCCGGCCGGGGGCCCGCCCAACCGAACGGATACGATGACGACGAGGAGACGGACACCACGATGGAGTTGACGTACACCGGCCGGGGCGTTTCGGTCACCGAGGAGATCCGCCGGACGGCCCAGCGCAAGCTCGCCCCCCTCGAGCGACTCGAGCCCAGGACGACGCGGATCGACCTGGAGTTCATCGCGGAGCATCACCCCAAGCCCGACGGCATGAAGCGCGTCGAGGCGGCGCTCAGCATCCCGCGGAAGACCTTCCGGGCCAAGGCTGAGGCCGGAGACGTCCCGTCGGCACTCGACGACATCGTGGACAAGCTCGAGCGCCAGCTGCGTGACCATCACGGGAAGCGCCGCAGCCGCTTCCACAGAGGGCTAGAATCCGCTCACCTGAGCCCGGAAGCTGCCGATACCTCGGAGGGATGACCACCTCCCGGGTCGAGCGACCCGGGACGACCGAGGGGGAGCAGTGGCCACCAAGGACACCGAAGGCACGGAACGGCTCCGCGTGATGGTCGTGGACGACCACGCGCTGTTCCGGCGCGGTCTCGAGATGGTGCTCCAGCAGGAGCCCGACCTCGAGCTCGTGGGGGAGGCGTCCGACGGCCAGGAGGCGGTCGAGAAAGCCGAGGAGCTCGTTCCCGACGTCGTGCTGATGGACGTCCGGATGCCGCGCCGGTCAGGGATCGAGGCGGCCGGGCAGATCCGCGACCTGTTGCCGCACTGCAAGATCCTGATGCTGACGATCAGCGACGAGGAGGGCGACCTCTACGACGCGATCAAGGCGGGCGCGAGCGGGTACCTCCTGAAGGAGATCCCGATCGAGGAGGTCGCCGACGCGATCCGGAGCGTCTGGGCGGGGCAGTCACGGATCAGTCCCTCGATGGCGTCCAAGCTGCTGACCGAGTTCGCCGCGATGTCGAAGTCGGCCGAGGAGCGTCCGCAGATGCCGGCCCCCAGGCTCACCGACCGCGAGATGGAGGTGCTGCGGCTCGTCGCGCAGGGCCTGAACAACCGCGATATCGCCAAGCAGCTGTTCATCAGTGAGAACACGGTGAAGAACCACATCCGCAACATCCTCGAGAAGCTGCATCTGCATTCGCGCATGGAAGCGGTCGTGTACGCCGTGCGCGAGAAGATGATCGAGATCAGCTGACCGTGCCCGACGCCACGATCGCGGCCGCGCGCGCCATCGTCGGCGATTCGCTCGCCGAGCTTCGGAAGGCCATCGAGGGCTGCTCCGTGGATCAGCTGAACCGCCGGCCCGCGGGCGACGACACGAACGGCCTCGCGGTGCTCGTGACGCACACGCTGCACAGCACCCGGGCCTGGCTGAGTCTCGCGGTCGGCGCTCCGCTCCCCGAACGAGACCGGCCCGCTGAGTTCGCCGCCGTGGTCGACGATCCCGACGCGTTCCTCGCGACCTTCGACACCTTCGCGACCGATTGCCGGGCGCTGCTCGAGACCGAGGCGCCGTTCGAGCCCGGCCGCGTGGGCACGGCCCCGTGGCGGCCCGGCGACCTGGCGCGGGAACCGGTCACCGCGGCGTGGGCGCTGCTCCACGCGATCGCGCACTTGCGTGAGCACGTCGGTCACGCGCAGCTCACGCGGCAGGTCGTCTAGCCTGGCGGTATGGCCGAGCCGACCCACCTCAGGAACGTCGCGTCCCTGATCGTCGAGTGCCTAGAGCACGAGGGCGTCGAGTACGTGTTCGGGCTCCCGGGGGAGGAGAACCTCCACATGATCGACGCCCTCGTCGACTCGTCGATCCGGTTCGTGACGACGCGCGACGAGCGGGGCGCAGCGTTCATGGCCGACACGTACGGGGCGCTCACCGGGAAGCCCGGCGTCTGCCTCGCGACCCTCGGTCCCGGCGCGATCAACCTGATGCTCGGCGTGGCGAACGCCCAGCTGGACTCCCATCCGCTGGTCGCGATCGCCGCGCAGGCCGGACTCGACCGGATCTACAAGGAGTCACATCAGTTCGTCGACCTCGTGTCGCTGTTCAGGCCGATCACGAAGTGGGGCGACATGATCACGGTGCGCGCGGCCGCGCCCGAGATGGTGCGCAAGGCCTTCAAACAGGCCACCACCGAGCGGCCAGGCGCGACGTTCTTGATCGTGCCCGAGGACGTCGCCGAGCGCACGGTCGACGGCGAGCCGCTGAAGGTGAACACGCCCGTGGATCCCGCCCCCGACGACGCCCAGGTGCACCGCGCCGTGCTCGTGCTGTCGCAGGCGTCCCATCCGGTCGTGCTCGCGGGGCCGGGTGTGGCGCGGGACGACGCCACCGAGGCTCTGATCCGCTTCAGCGAGCGGCTGAACATCCCCGTAGCCACGACGTTCCTGGGCAAGGGGGTGTTCCCCGACGACCATCCGAACGCCCTCGGGACGCTCGGGTTCATGGTGAAGGACTACGCGAACTTCGGCTTCGACCGGGCCGACGTCGTCGTGGCGGTCGGCTACGACCTGGTCGAGTACTCGCCGTCACGGTGGAACCCGGATCGCGACAAGCAGATCGTGCACATCCACCGCACCGTCGCCGAGGTCGACGCGCACTACACGCTCGCGGTCGGGGTGCAGGGGAACATCGGCGAGACCCTCGACGCGATCGGCGCGGCGAGCTACATCGACGAGATCCGCGGCGAGGTCCCACCGGTGCGGGATCTCGTGCGCGAAGAGCTCGAGCGCGGCGCGGCAGATGACGCCTTCCCGATGGCGCCGGCGCGGATCGTGGCTGACCTACGCGCCGCGATGGGCAGGGAGGACATCGTGCTGGCCGACACCGGCGCCGTGAAGATGTGGATGGCCCGGCTCTACCCGACGTATCACCCCAACACCTGCCTGATCTCGAATGGCCTCGCCACGATGGCGTTCTCCCTCCCGGGGGCGGTCGCGGCGAAGATGGCGTTCCCGGAACGGAAGGTGCTCGCCGCGATGGGCGATGGCGCGTTCGCGATGAGCATGGCCGAGATCGAGACCGCGGTGCGTGAGGGCGTGCCCATCACGCTCCTCGTCTGGGTCGACGGCGGATACGGGCTGATCGGGTGGAAGCAGGACATCCACTTCGGGCGGCAGGCGGCGGTGTCGTTCACGAACCCCGACTTCTTGAAACTCGCCGAGAGCTTCGGGGCCAAGGGGTACGCGATCGAGGCGGCCGACCAGCTCGCGCCCACGCTCGCGACGGCCCTCGGCGACGACGCGGTCAGCATCATCGCCTGCCCCGTCGACTACCGGGAGAACGCCCGCCTGATCGAACGGTTGGGCGCCCTCACCGAGCCGATCTGAGCGAGGTCGACCGCGAGCTGCCCGTCGGTCCCGGGTTCTCACCCGAACCGCCGGTAGAATCGAAGCTCACGCACCTCCCTGAAAGGTTCCGGCGTGCCCATCATCGACAAGCTCAGCAACATCGGCGAAGGCCGCAAACTCAAGAACCTCGAGTCGATCGCGCAGCTCGTGAACACGTTCGAGCCCGAGATAGAGGAGCTCAGTGACGACGAGCTCCGCGGCAAGACCACCGAGTTCCAAGAGCGCGTCGGCAACGGGGAGTCCCTCGACGATCTGCTGCCCGAGGCGTTCGCGGTCGTGCGCGAGGGCGCGCAGCGCGCGATCGGCCAGCGCCACTTCGACGTGCAGCTGATGGGCGGCGCCGCCCTGCACCAGGGCAACATCGCCGAGATGAAGACGGGAGAGGGCAAGACGCTCGTCTCGACCCTCCCGGGGTACCTGAACGCCCTCAGCGGGGAGGGCGTGCACCTCGTCACCGTGAACGACTACCTGGCCAAGCGCGACTCCGAGTGGATGGGCGGGATCTACCGGTTCCTGGGCCTGCACGTCGGGCTGATCCAATCCGCGATGTCGCCGACGGAGCGCCGACCCGCCTACGCGGCCGACATCACGTACGGCACGAACAACGAGTTCGGCTTCGACTATCTGCGCGACAACATGGCGATGCGGATCGAAGAGTGCGTGCAGCGTGGACACAGCTTCGCGATCGTGGACGAGGTCGACTCGATCCTGATCGATGAGGCGCGTACCCCCTTGATCATCAGCGGCATGGTCCAGGACTCGGCGAAGTGGTACGTGACGTTCGCGAAGGTCGCCCCGCGCCTCAAGCGCGACGAGGACTACGAGGTCGACGAGGCGAAGTTCCAGGTCGCGATCACCGAGGAGGGCGTCGCCAAGGTCGAGGAGATCCTCGGGATCGAGAACCTCTACGAGCACGTGAACACCCCGCTCGTGCACCACCTCCAGAACTCGTTGCGCGCCAAGGAGTTATACAAGCGCGACGTGGCGTACGTCGTCACGAACGGCGAGGTGAAGATCGTCGACGAGTTCACCGGGCGCGTGCTCGAGGGCCGTCGCTACTCCGAGGGCCTGCACCAGGCGATCGAGGCCAAGGAGAGCGTCCGCATCAAGGAGGAGAACCAGACGCTCGCGACGATCACGATCCAGAACTACTTCAAGATGTACGACAAGCTCGCGGGGATGACGGGTACCGCCAAGACCCAGCTCACCGAGTTCGAGGAGACGTACTCGATCAGCGTCGTCGAGATCCCGACGAACCAGCCCAACATCCGCAAGGACGAGCAGGATCTGATCTACAAGAGCGAAGAGGCGAAGTGGAACGCCGTCGCCGACGACATCATCGAGCGGAACGCGAACGGCCAGCCGGTCCTGGTGGGCACGGTCTCGATCGAGAAGTCCGAGATCCTCTCGAACGTCCTGAACAAGCGCGGCGTGGCGCACAACGTGCTGAACGCGAAGAACCACGAGCGCGAGGCGATCGTCGTCGCGCAGGCGGGGCGAAAGGGCGCCGTCACCGTGGCGACGAACATGGCGGGCCGTGGTGTCGACATCTTGCTCGGTGGCAACGCCGAATACCTCGCGCGCATGGAGATGGCGGCCAGGGACTGGGACAACGACGCCTACCTGCTCTTCGAGTTGGACGAGGAGCAGCGAGCCGCGTACGAGGCCGACTACGAGCCGATCCTCGCGAAGTTCAAGACGCAGACCGACGAGGAGCACGTCGAGGTCGTCGAGCTGGGCGGGCTCTACGTGCTGGGGACCGAGCGCCATGAGTCTCGGCGCATCGACAACCAGCTCCGCGGGCGGTCCGGCCGTCAGGGCGACCCCGGCGAGTCGCTCTTCTACCTCTCGCTCGAGGACGACCTGATGCGGATGTTCGCGAGCGACCGGGTCGCCTCGATCATGGAGCGGCTGAAGTGGCCCGACGACGAGCCGATCGAGGCGAAGATGGTCAGCCGCGCCGTCGAGAACGCGCAGAAGCAGATCGAGGAGCTCAACTACGAGCGCCGCAAGAACGTCCTGAAGTACGACGACGTGATGAACGCCCAGCGCGAGGCGATCTACGGCCAGCGGCGCGAGATCCTCGAGGGCCGTGACCTGAAGGACCAGGCGCTCGGGTTCGTCGAGGAGGTCGTCGAGGCCACGGTCGACACCTATTGCCCGGCCGAGGTCTTCCCCGAGGATTGGGACCTGGAGCAGCTCGTGGTGGCGCTGACCGAGGTCTACCCGACCGGCAAGACGACCGCCGAGCTCCAAGACGTGCGCGACATCGCCGAGCTGCAGGCCGTCTGCATCGAGGAGGCGCTCGCCGCGTACGACGCGAAGGAGGCGGCCGTCACGCCAGACGTGATGCGCGAGCTCGAGCGGGTGGTCCTGCTGAACATCACCGACACGAAGTGGCGCGAGCACCTCTACGAGATGGACTACCTGCAGGAGGGCATCCATCTGCGGTCGTACGCGCAGAAGGACCCGATCACCGAGTACCGGCGCGAGGCGTACGAGATGTACCAGGAGCTGACGGAGTCGATCCGAGCCGACTTCGTTCGGTACATCTATCGGGTCGAGCTCGTCCGGCCCGAGGCGCAACAGGCCGCGCCCACCCGGGTCCAGGACAACCGAACCGAGGTCGAGACCGGTGGGCGCGAGACTGCCAACGCGAACCAGGCGGTGAGCGACAAGACGCCTCGGAACGCGCCCTGCCCCTGCGGCAGCGGGAAGAAGTACAAGAAGTGCCACGGCGCGGCGATCTGACTCGCGCGTAGACTCAACGACGTCATGAGCGAGTTCACGGAACCCATCGCGAAACAGCGCGAGCGGGTCCTCGCCGCGAAGGAGTTCCTTTGACGTCGAGGGCAATCGCTCGCAGGCGGCCGCCCTCGAGCAGCAGGCCGCCGATCCCTCGCTCTGGGACGACCCAGCCCGTGGCCAGCAGGTCACGTCCAAGCTCGCTCGCCTGAAGCAAGAGGTCGAGCGCGTCGACGCCCTGATGGCGCGGATCGACGACGCCGCCGCCATGGACGAACTGCTCGAAGATGAGACCGACGCCGGGCTCCAGGCCGAGCTGGCCGCCTCCCTCGTCTCGCTCGACGCGGACCTCGAGAAGCTCGAG
The DNA here is from genome assembly GCA_963816275.1 of uncultured Actinomycetes bacterium. Lineage (GTDB taxonomy): Bacteria > Actinomycetota > UBA4738 > UBA4738 > HRBIN12 > JAOUEA01. Next base: position 34,493 of record CAWFJU010000029.1, on the reverse strand, counting down.
CTCGCGGCGCTGCTCTCGGGCGCCTACGACGCGAACGATGCGATCGCCACGGTGAACGCCGGCGCCGGCGGCACCGAGTCGCAGGACTGGGCCGAGATGCTGCTGCGGATGTACACGCGCTGGGCCGAACGCGAGGGCTTCGACCTGGAGGTCGACGACATCCAGCACGGCGAGGAGGCGGGCATCAAGTCCGCGACCTTCACCGTGCGGGGTACGAACGTCTACGGGCTGCTGTCCGCTGAACGTGGCGTCCACCGGCTCGTGCGGATCGAGCCCGTTCGACTCGCAGAAGCGACGGCACACCTCGTTCGCGTCCCTCGACATCATCCCGATGCTGGAGGAGTCCGACGAGGAGGACATCGAGATCCCATCCGACGAGCTGCGGATCGACGTCTACCGCTCGAGCGGCCCCGGCGGGCAGGGCGTGAACACGACGGACTCGGCCGTGCGGATCACGCACATCCCGTCCGGGCTCGTGGCCGCCTGTCAGAACGAGCGGAGCCAGCTCCAGAACAAGGCCGTCGCGATGCGGATCCTGAAGGCACGGCTCGCCGAGATGGAGCGCCAGAAGCGGGATGCGGAGATGTCGGCGATCCGTGGAGAGCGCAAGGCCGTGGACTTCGGCTCGCAGATCCGGTCGTACGTGCTCGCGCCGTACCAGATGGTGAAGGACCACAGGACGGACGAGGAGGTCGGCGACCCGCAGCGCGTGCTGGACGGCGACATCGACCGCTTCATCGAGGCGGAGCTCCGGCGTCGGGTCGGCGCGGCTGCGGGCGCGTCCGCCTAACGCTGCGGTTTGCACCGGTCGCGGGGAGGCTGCGACACTCCGTCCCGTGCCGGCCACCGACGTGACCTCAGCGCCCGCCACGGCGAGGCCCGGAGCCGGCGACCGTCCACGGCTGGTGCTCGCGAGCGGCGTCATGCTCTTCGCCGAGCTGGCGCTGATCCGCTGGGTCTCGGCCTACCACGTGCACGTCGCGTACTTCACGAACTTCGTGCTGCTCGCGAGCTTCCTGGGGATCGGCGTGGGGTTCCTTCGATCCGGTCGCGACCGGGACGGGTTCCGCTGGGCGCCAGCCTCGTTCGCGCTCTTCACGGGACTCGTGTTCGCCGTGCGGGTCGCGAAGGGGTTCGGCGATTCGCGAGGGCTCGAGTCCTCGTTCGGCTGGCCGGCCCCGCCGATCTGGATCGTGCTGCCCGTGCTGTTCCTGGGGGCGACCTGGGTCATGGCGAACGTCGCGGAGGGCGTGGCCAGGCGCTTCGAGCGATTCGAGCCGCTCGAGGCCTACCGCCTGGACATCACGGGGAGCCTCCTGGGCATCGTCGTGTTCTCCGCGCTCTCGTTCCTGGGGCTGGGTCCGATCGTGTGGGGCGCGCTGCTCGCCCTCGCGTTCGTGGCGCTGACGCCGGCGGGCGGATTCACGGGACGATGGGCGGCCGTGGCGGCGGTGGCGGTCGTGCTGGCCCTCGGCTCCCTCGCACCACACGACGTGTGGTCGCCCTACTATCGGGTGACGGTCTACGGCGCCGACGCCGGCGGCCGGATCCCGGTCCGCGTCAACTCGCTCCCGCACCAATCGATGCTGCCGCTCGACGCGATCCGATCGGCCTTCTACGCCGAGCCGTACACGCATCTGGAGGGCGACCCGGGCAACGTCTTGATCGTCGGCGCCGGGAACGGGAACGACGTCGCCCTGGCCCTGGCCGAGGGCGCCGATCACGTCGACGCGGTCGAGATCGACCCGCGGCTCCAGCGGGCGGGGAGCGAGCTGCATCCCGCCCGCCCCTATCAGGACCCGCGCGTCACGCCGCACATCGACGACGGCAGGGCGTTCATCGAACGGACCGGCGAGACCTACGACCTGATCCTGTTCGCGCTGCCCGACTCGCTGACGCTCGTGAGCGGGCAGGGGTCGCTCCGGCTCGAGAGCTACCTGTTCACGCGGGAGGCGATGGAGGCGGTGCGCGACCGTCTCGCCCCCGGCGGCGTGTACGCGATGTACAACTACTACCGCCCCGACGTGTTCGAGCGATACGCGAACACGATGCGGGAGGTGTTCGGCCACGAGCCGTGCTTCGACGCGGGGCAGCCGGGGGCCGGGGCGCGCGCGCAGTCGGTGCTCACGATCGGTCGCGAGGACGGCGCCATCACGTGCGCGACGCCGTGGTCACCAGGAGCCGACGTGCCCGCTCCCGCCACCGACGACCATCCGTTCCCGTACCTCATCGGCCGGTGGATCCCGACGTTCTACCTCTGGTGGCTGGCCGCGATCGTCGTCGCGTCGTTCGTGATCGTTCGCCGGGCCTCGGGCGGCCCGCTCGGGCGGATGCGGCCCTACGCCGACCTGTTCTGCATGGGCGCCGCGTTCCTGCTGCTCGAGACGAAGAGCGTCGTGCAGTTCGCCCTGCTGTTCGGGACGACGTGGTTCGTCAACTCGCTCGTGTTCGCGGGGATCCTCGTGGCCGTGCTCGCGGCCGTGGAGCTCGCGAGGCGCGCCCGGCTGCCCTCGCCAGCGGTGATGTACGTCGCGCTGCTCGGGTGCCTCGCGGTCGCGTGGGCGGTGCCGCCCTCGTCGCTGCTCTCGCTCTCGCTCGTCCCCCGGTTCCTCGCCGGAGTGACGGTGGCCTTCGCGCCGGTCTTCGTGGCGAACCTGATCTTCGCGCAGCGGTTCCGCCACGTGGGCGCCTCCACGATCGCCTTCGGCGCGAACCTGCTCGGTGCGATGCTTGGCGGGGTGCTCGAGTACCTCGCGATCGTGACCGGGTACCGGAACCTGCTGTTCGCGGTGGCACTGCTCTACGGGCTGGCGTTCATGCTGGGCCGCCGGCACCTCACCGGGGCGGCCGCAGCGGCCGCGCCACCGCCGGACGCGTCAGATCCCGGCGCCGCCGCCGTTCGAGGATGAGCGCGACGAGGTAGGCCACCACGAGGCCCAGCCAGACGACGGCTCCCGCCCGCAGGCCCCGCGTCACGTCGGGGTCCCGGTAGGTGAGTCGGATCTCGTGCAGCCCCGGCTCGACCGGGATCCCCAACAGGAGGCCGTCGGCCGGGAGCACGTCTGCGGGCCGGCCGTCGACCGTGGCGGACCACCCAGGGTCGTACGCGGTCCGCACCAACACGATCGAGGGCTCGCCCGCGTCGGCCTCGATACGCACGTCCTCCGGCGTGACCTCGGTGATCGCTCCTTCGATGCGGGCACTCGGGCCGGACAGACGCATCTGGAGCCCTGGGTCGGTCTCGAGCGTGGCCCCGCTCGCCGGATCGACCTCGCCACCGGTCACCCGAGCGATCGCCTCGGTCTCGGAGCCCGCGATGGCCCAGCGGTCCTCGACGGATACGCGAGGGGTTGGGTCGCGCAGCTCGATCAGATCCCAACCGTCCGCACGCTCGATGACGTCGCCGGAGACCGGGGGGGTCAATCCGGTCGGCACCAGGAGGTATCGGAGCCCGAGCAGGCGTGCGTCGTATTCGCTCGGCAGGTCGATCACCGACGCGTTGTAGAAGATCGAGAGCGGGCTGCGCGCCCGGATGTAGTCCCAATAGCGGGGGAGTTGGACGGGGTTGTAGCCGAGCACGTCGCGGACGCCGAAGAGCGTGCCCCGACCCAGCGTGAGTCCGGGCCAGTCCTGCGGCGTCTGCGCGAACAGATATCCCTTCTCGTAGTAGGCGGCGGGCGGGGCCCACGTGAGGTACGGCGCGTCGCCGATCGTCTCGACGAACGGCGGCGGGGTGAGGAAGGCAGCCAGGTCGACGCGTGGGTAGGGGAGCGGCTGCGGGATCAGGTTCCCGCGCTGGTCGCCCTCGAGCCCGGTCGTGATCGTCTGGCCGTGTTGGGATTGCGCGTACAGCGCGGCCGCCCCCAGGTCGAGGACGAGCACGGTGGCGAGCGCCGCCGGAGCCCAGCGCATCCCGTCGGCCGCCGCGAGCGCCAGCACGGGCGCCGCGACGAACATCGCCACCGCGAGGGGAGCGAAGCGCAACGGGTTCCCTCCCGCGGCGAGCGACAGGAGCAGCCAGAGCACGACGCCGGCCGCGATCCACCGCGCGGCGCGTCGCCACGGCATCGGTGCGTCCCGCAGGCCCTGGATCCCGGCGGCGGCCAAGACGGGGACGGCCAGGATCACGACGTAGCGCATCCGGCCGGGGTTGTGGAGGTAGACATCCCCGAAGGGGACCCTCAGCAGCAGCGAGCGCACCCAGCCGGTGCCGATCACGAGGTCGAGCATCATGACCCAGGTCAGGGCGAGCGCCCCGCCGAAGGCGACGACCAGGCCCCGCCGGGCGCTCGCCCGCAGTGCCAGCGGGACGGCAAGGAGCACCGCGGCTCCCGCGTAGGCGCCGGGCGCCACGCCCACGGCTAGTGGCCACCCCGCCCAGACGCCGTTCGGGATGAGGGGCGCGTCCTCCGCCCCCCGCTTCAGGGGCTCCCCGAGGGCGTCGTAGCCGCCCTGCAGGCTCGAGGCGCCGAGGAACGCGAGCCTTGGGATCAGCACCGGAAGGCTCGCGAGCGGGAGGAAGCCGAGGAAGAGCAGGCCATGGCCGAGGGCGACGCCGGCGCCGATCCGGCCCTCCCGGACGTCCATCACGAGCCCGACCCCGAGGTAGGCGGCCGTGAGGAGCGTGCACATGATCAGGCCGTGACTCATATGGGCGTTCGCGACCTGGGACCAGGCGACCCCGGCGAGCCCCAGCCACAGGAACCGGCGTGACCACCGGTCCGTGCGGCGGTAGCCCGCCGCGGCCAGCAGCACGATCGGGGTCCAGGCGAGCATCCCCGCGAACGGAAGAGAGACCGCGATCTCGGACGCCCCCATCATCATCACGAGTGAGAGTCCCGCGACGGTCGCGGCGAGCGTTCCCAGGGTCTCCTTGCGCAGGAACGCGTATAGCCCGAGCCCGGCGAGCAGCGGGTTGAAGACGATGAAGGCGCGGATCGCCACGCCGGGGCTGAACCAGGAGAACAGGGCCATCGCGGGCAGGTAGGTCCAGCCTCCCTGCGGGTCCGCGGCGTAGCGGTAGCCGAGCATCTCGAAGGGGTTCCACAGGGGGATGTGGCCCGCGGCGAGCGACCGCCCGAGGAACGAGAACCGGGGTAGCCAGAACGTCAGGATGTCGGGGTGGGAGTCCGTGATGTTCGCCCCGAACACGAAGCCCCGCAACGCGAACAGCGTGCCGGCGACGATCAGGGCCGGCCCGGCGAGGGACGCGGCGACGCGTCGGGAGGCAACCATGGCGGACCAGCGTACCCTCCGGGTTGGCGCCGGAGGCTCTGGTAGGGTGGTCGCGGCCCACTTCCCCGACCCTCAAGGCGAGTCATGATCAGTCTTCAACGCGTCACGAAGACGTACCGAAACGGCGTCACCGCCCTCGAGGACGTCACCGTCGACGTCGAGAAGGGCGAGTTCGTCTTCATCGTCGGGCAGTCCGGCTCCGGGAAATCCACGATGATCCGGCTCCTGCTCAAGGAGGAGGAGGCCACGAAAGGCGAGGTCTTCGTGGCGGGGAAGAACCTCGCGAGGGTCTCGTCGTGGAACGTCCCGAAGCTCCGCCGGAACATCGGGACCGTCTTCCAGGATTACAAGCTGCTCACCGACAAGACCGTGTTCGAGAACGTCGCGTTCGCGCTCGAGGTGATCGGCAAGCCGAAGCAGCAGATCGACCAACGAGTGCCCGAGATCCTCGAATACGTCGGCCTGGGCGACAAGCTGAACAACTTCCCGGACGAGCTCTCGGGCGGTGAACAGCAGCGCGTGTCGATCGCGCGGGCCTGCGTGAACCGTCCGCTCGTGCTCCTGGCCGACGAGCCGACGGGGAACCTCGACCCGAACACCTCCGTCGACATCATGCGGCTCCTCGACAAGGTGAATCGGATCGGGACCACCGTGGTGATGGCCACGCACGACCAGGCGATCGTGGACGCGATGCGCAAGCGCGTGATCGAGCTCGACAAGGGCCACGTGATCCGCGACCAATCGCGCGGCGTGTACAGCTGATGCGGCGGATCGAGTACTACTTCCGCGAGACGGCCTCGGGTCTCCGGCGGAACGGGATCGTGGCGTTCGCGGCGATGTCGACCGCGTTCATCGCGCTGTTCCTGTTCGGGCTCGCCCTGCTGATCGCGCGGCAGTTCGATCTTGTGATCGACGCATGGACGGGGAACGTCCAGGTCGCGGTCTATCTGACCGACCCGGTCAAGGACGAGAACGTGGCGCGCCTCACGACCACGCTCCAGAACCTCGACGCGGTCTCGGAGGTCTCCTACGAGAACAAGGCGGCAGCGTGCGAGCGCTTCGACAAGCTGTTCGCGAACCAGAAGGTGTTCCTCGAGAACGTGAACTGTGAGGAGGTGATCCCCGCCTCGCTCCGGGTGAACCTCGCCGACGCGTCGCAGTTCGGACAGATCACGGCGGCGATGGGGTGTCAGCCCGATCCGGCCCAGAACGACAAGATCGTCTGCACGCAGCCCGGGGTCCGGGACGTCGCCGACTACCGCGCCCTGCTCGACCGGCTGGTCGCGATCACCCGTGTGCTCTCGATCGGGATCCTCTCGATCGCCATGATCATGCTCGCCTCGGCGATCGCCCTGGTCGCGAACACGTTGCGGATGGGCATGTTCGCGCGTCGCAAGGAGATCGGGATCATGCGGCTCGTGGGCGCCACGAACTGGCGGATCCGCGTGCCGTTCCTGATCGAGGGCCTGGTCGAGGCGCTGCTCGGCGCCCTGGCCGCGATCTTCGCCCTCTTCCTGATCAAGGTGATCTTCATCGATCGCCTGCGCGGCGAGATCTCGTTCTTCCCCCTGATCAAGAACTCCGACGTGCTCGCCGTGGCGCCGTGGATCCTCATCGCGGCGGTCGTGGTGGCCGTGATCGCCGGCACGATCGGGATGCGCCGCTTCCTCGACGTCTAGGCTCTCCGCCATGACACGGCGCACCGAGGACGAGAAGACGGTCGCCTCGAACCGACGGGCCCGCCACGACTACGCGATCCAGGAGACGCTGGAGGCGGGGATCCGGCTCACCGGCGACGAGGTGAAGTCGCTGCGCGGTGGCCGGGCCTCGCTCACGGACTGCTACGCGCGCGTGCGCGACGGCGAGGCCTGGATCGAGGGGATGCATATCCCGCCGTACGAGCAGGGGGACGTGAAGCGCCACCTCCCCACGCGGCCCCGCAAGCTCCTCCTGCACCGCCGCGAGATCGCGCGGCTCGCCTCGCAGCAGCAGGAGGAGCGGCTGGCGATCGTCCCGCTGCGCGTCTACTTCACGCACGGCATCGCGAAGGTGGAACTCGGCGTCGGGCGAGGCAAGCGCGAGTTCGAGAAGCGTCAGTCGATCGCGAAGCGCGAGAGCCAGCGCGAGATCGAGCGATCCCTCGGCCGGCGCCGCTGAGCCCTCAGATGTCGATCAGGCGCGCCCGCTGGACCGACGCGGCGGCGATCAGACGGAACACCGGCTCGAGGTCGGCGCTGCCCGACTCGCAGAAGTAGTTGTCGCCGTCGGTGTTCTCGGTGGCGGCGCACCCACCCGGAGCGTTGTCGATCGCGTTGCCCGACGCCATGTCAGAGAGCGCCCTTGATGCGTAGGCGTTGCGGTACGTGCCGATCGTGTCGTCGGCACACCGGGCGGACGCCACGCCGTAGCCGATCGTGTAGACGTTGATGCCGGCGGTCTCGGCGGCTGTGCCTCGGGTCACCGCGTACTGGCACGGCTGGTTGTTGCGAGGCTGGTTCGCCTCGCCGTCGGTCATGAAGATGATCACGTCGGGGACATCGGCTCGCCCGTCCCGGAGCAGGATGTCGGCCGCTGTCGCCATCGGGTCACCGAGGTCGGTGTGGCCGCCCGACGGCGTGACCCGGGTGAGGTTCGTCGCCCGCTGGAGACAGTTGATGGTCGACACGATCTGGCTGCTCGGGTTGATCGCGCCGCTCGACGTCTTGTAGTCGCTGCTGAAGCCGGTGAGCTGCCACATGCGCCCGACCGCGGGGTAGTTCTGGATCGGGTTGGCGATGCACCTGTTGGTGGGGTGCGTGTACGGGAGCGCGACCAGCGCCACCGACTGGATCGCCGGGTCGTAGACGTCGAGCACCGACAGCGCGGCGTTCTTCAGGTTCGCCATGTCGCCGGTCGTCATGCTCGTCGATCGGTCGAGGACCATCACGACGTCGAGGGGCGCGGAGGGGTCACCGCAGAACCCTCGACAGGCCGCGCCTTGCACCGCGCCGGTCGAGCCCTGATTCACGCCGATCACGGGGGCGAAGAAGTAGGGGACGATCGAGGACGCCCTCGCGATGATCGTGTTGCAGAGGTCGCCTGCGTACGGGTTGCAGTCGTGGAAGGCCTTGTGGCGCTTGATCGTCCAACCGCTGCCCCAGGTCCCTCCGCCGGCGGGGCCGCACGCGTACGCCATGTCGGCGATCGTTCCGTCGTCCAGCCCGGCCACGATGCACCTGAAGTTGATGTCGAGTCCCCCGCCCGCCAGACCGGGGGCGTTCGCGACGGCGATCTGTCGGGCCGCGGTCGCCGCGACGCCCGCCTCGGCGGCGCCTCGGACCGGCAGGTGGCCCGCACCCGCGAGCGAACCGAGGTCGACGGCCGCCTGGAGCACGTGCCGCTCGTGACGGAGCCGCGCGAGGTCGATCGCGAACGCGACGGACGCGAAGATCACGATCAGGAGCAGCGCCGTGAGAACGGCGACGGCTCCCTCTTCGGAGCGGAGCCGGTGGAGACTCGGGGCACCCTTCGGGGCTGCCATCAGACGCCCTCGAACCGCGCCTCGGAGACCGAGCGCAACATCATCGTGTCGCCCATGCCGACGAGGGTCGGCAGCGGCGTCATGTACGAGTAGCGGTAGGTCACGACCACTCGAACGGTGTCGCCTTCGGTCCAGCCGCAGGAGCCGAACGAGGTCGATCCCTCGGCGGCGCAGTCGACGGAGACGTTCATCACGGACTGGTCGAGGAAGTCGGCGGACTGGCGGACACGGGTGATGATCGCGGAGGTGTCCGGGGTGACGGCGCCGACCCGGGCGCCCTCTCGCGCCGCGTTCTGCGTGCCGTCCCAGGCGTGCAGGCCGAATCCGAAGTCGATGATCGCGAACACGAGGAGGAACAACAGCGGAGCAACGATCGCGAACTCGACCGCCGCCGCACCTCGCTCGTCCCTGGTTCGACCAGGTGCCGAGCTCCTACCGACCCATCTCGTCATCGGAGCGCCTTCCGTCCTGTCTTGCGGTAAGTGTCGGTTCGGGGCCTCGTCGGCGCGCATCGGCGGAATGGCTGGTTCTCCTCGGCCGAAGGTCGTGGGCCGTCCGCGAGGACGGGCGGCCTATAGGAACGTCGGCGACCATCCGTATACTCGGGTAGACAACTGCATATGGGGGTGTACTGGCTTCGACCTGGACGATATTCGTCTGGGAGAAGCGGGCCGTGATCCCGGATGTCACGTTAAACGCCGGACCAAACACAAGCGCCGAAGACAACTACGCGCTCGCTGCCTAACTAGTTAGGTAGCCGGGCCCTCCCGGACCGCCTGCGGCCGGGGGATGCCCGTCACTCAGCAGGCTCACTCCATCGGTTCCGCCCGGGGGCCGGAGGGGGACACCGCACCTGGGCTGGCCGAGGGGTGCTCCGCCGGTGGGAGCCCCGAGGCGAGATCTATCCACCAGGCTGCGCCCGGAGAAGTCCCAGACGGTCGGCTAGGCACGGGGGTTCGATTCCCCCCACCTCCACGATGACGCGGCGCCCGGTCGCTATGGCCGGGCGCCGTCGCGTGGGACGCCGAGCTCGGCGAACGTGGCGGCGGCCGCCGCCGCAGCCGGGCCCGCCTCGTCGTCACGGCCGAGGGCTCGCAGGCAGCGCGCCCGTCCTGCGAGGCGCGTGGCCGAGTTCGAGCGGGACGCCGAACGCGGCCCATCCGGTCGCCGCGGCCTCGAACGCCGCCTCTGCGGCCTCGATGTCACCCGCCGCCTCCGCGAGCAGCGCCCGGCCCGACGCCACCGCGAGCCGGACCCGATGCGAGTGCACGGTGCGGTCGCCGACGATCCGGGCCCCCGTCTCAGGGTCGCCCGCGGCGATGGCGATGCGCATCACCTCGGGCGAGTGGATCTCGCGGTACTCGGCCGGGCCCCCCTCTGTCAGCTCGTCGAATTCACGCAGACGAGCGAGGGCCTCCTCGTGGGCACCGGACGCTACCTCGACCAGTGCCGCCGAGATCAGCGCCGGCGCGAGGATCTGGAGGTCCTCGATCGTGCGCGCGAGGGGAAGGAGGTGCTCGATCTCCGACCGCGCGGCCTCGAGGTTGCCTCGATGGGCGAGGACGCGCGCGCGATAGCTGGCGGCGGCCGCCTCCATCTGGACCTCTCCGTGCTGCTTCGCCCAGGCCTCGAGCTCGTCGGCGAGTGCGAGGATCTCGTCCCACTCACCCGCATCGAACCTGAGCCACAGGCTCTCGGTCCGCGACCAGAGCGCTTGGTGGGGGAGGCCGCGCTCCTCGCAGAGCGCCACGGCCTCCGCGTTCATCGCGAGCGCGGCGCGCGAGCCTTCCTCCATCGCGATCCACTCGTTCAGGTAGGAGTACGACGTCACGATGTCGAGCGCGTTCCCGTCGGTCCGTGCGAGCGCGAGCGCTTCGCGGAGGTCGTCGACGCCCTTCATGTCACCCATCTCGCATCTGGCGTTCCCGCGAAGGTGCAACGCCATCAGCCTCACCACCGGCGCGCGTGATACCGAGAGCGCCCGGGCGGCCCACTCCAGCGAGGCCTCCGAGTGGCCCGCGAACATCTCGGCTTCGGACCGGGACGCGTACAGCTCGGCGAGCACGGGTCCGGGCGGGAGATCGGCGAGCAGGTCGATCGCCTGATCGAGCACCTCGGTCGCCTCGCCGGTCTCACCGGACAGGCCGAGCTGGAAGTAGAGCCGGCGCATCAGGCCCGCCGCGCCCTCCTTGTCGTCGTGCCCCAGCGCGAGGTCGATGCCTTCCCGGTAGGCGGCGATCGCCGAGTCGGAGTCGAGCTCTCCGGTTCGCCACCCGACGCTCGTCGCGAGCCGGATCAGCTCGGGTCGCTCGGGCGCGTCGGCCGGCGTGAGGGCCAATGCCTGCCGGTAGTGCTCCCCGGCGCGCGGCATGTCGAGCGCCATCTGCCGGTCGCCGGCGAGCTTCAGCGCCCGGCGAGCCGATGCTTCCAGCGAGGCGAGCTCGTCGAGCATCCCGGCCGCTCGAGCGAGCTCGAGCGCGCGAACGGCATGCGAGGCCAGCAGGTCGGTGCGATCGCCGGCCTGATCGCCCGCCGTCGCCTCGAGCCACTCGGCGACGATGCGGTGCCGGCGGGCGCGCTCCGCGCGCGGGAGCTGCCCGTACGCGACGTCGCGGATCAACGCGTGTGCGAACGCGAAGCCACCGCCCTCGCCGATCGGCGCGGCGGCGTCGCGCCGGATCAGGCCGCGTCGCTGCAGCTCTCGAAGCGAACGATCGATCGCCGTCACCGCGGGGTCGAGCGCCTCGAGCGCGGCGGCCCAGAACCGGTCGCCCACCACCGCCGCGTCCTGCAGGAGGGAACGCTCAGCGTGCCCGAGGGAATCGAGTCGGGCCGCGATCAGGGCCTGCACGGAATCGGGCACGCTGATCGCGGGCGTGCCGTCGCCGGCGAGGTCCCCCGGATGGATGTCCTGATCCTCGAGCATGTGCACGAACTCGAGCGCGTACAGCGGGTTGCCGCCTGCGCGGCTCATCAGCGGGGTCTGCGTGTCCGCGGGCAGGACCGACCGCAGGAGGAGCGCGCCGAGCAGCTCGCGCATCTCGGCCTCGTCCAGCGGCGAGAGCGAGATCGTGGTGGCGTTCGCCTTGCCGCCGCTCCACGCGGGGTGGGTCGTGAAGAGCTCCGGGCGCGCCGTGACGAGCACGAACAGGGGAACGTCGCCGGCCGTCGAGACGAGGTGGTCGAGGAACCCGAGCATCGCGTCGTCGGCCCAGTGGAGATCCTCGATCACGAGGAGCGTCGGGCGACGATCCGCCTCGGCCTCGAGGAATCGGGTCCACGCCGTGAAGAGCTCTTCCCTGGGAGCACCGGCGGCCTCCTCGCCGCCGGGGAGGCCGAGGAGCGGGGCGAGCCGGTCGCGCAGCCACTCGCGGTCGGCCGTACGCGTATCCAGGGCCGCGACCACGCCGTCGAGCTTGGCGCGGACCGCATCGCGGCCGTCACCGGGCACGACGCCGACGATCGACCGTATCGCCTCTTCGAGGGCGGCGAACGTGATCGACTCGCCGTAAGGGAGGCAGCGCCCGCGGAACCACCCGGTAGGCCGTTCGGTGGCGCGGAGGTGCTCTCCGAGGTCGGCGAGCAGCCGGGTCTTGCCGATGCCGGGCTCGCCGACGACCGTCACGAGGTGCGGGGAGCGCTCCCGTTCGGTGCGCTCGAGGAGCTCTCTGAGGAGGAGCCGCTCGCGAGCCCGCCCCACGAACGGGGGTGGGTCGTCCTCGTCCCGGTCGAGCGCTGACGGCAGGAGGTCGTCGGCGCGCCAGATCGCGACCGGCTCGGCCTTCCCCTTCAGCTCGACGTCGCCCATCGACTCGTACGCGACGACGCCGCGCGTGGCGCGCTGGGTCGCGTCGCCGACGACGACCCCGCCGATCGGCGCGACGGACTGGATCCTCGAGGCCGTGTTGACCACGTCCCCCGCGACGCTCTCGCCGATCTGCGGACCCGAGCCGAACGAGACGACGGCTTCGCCCGTCGTGACGGCCACCCGGACCGGCATCTGCCATCACGGTCACGCGATCGCGGATCGCGATCGCCGCCCGGACGGCGCGCTCGGCGTCGTCCTCGTGCGCGACCGGCGCGCCGAAGACACCCATCGCGGCGTCACCGATGAACTTGTCGAGCGTGCCACCGAAGCGCTGGATCTCCTCCTTCGCGAGCTCGTGGAAGGGAACGAGGATCTGCCGTACGTCCTCGGGATCGGCCCGGTCGGAGCGCTGGGTGAACCCGGCGAGGTCGGCGAACAGGATCGAGACGATCCGGCGCTCCTCGATCGGGGCGGGCGCCGCGGGAGCGTCGTCGCCGATCTGGGTGCCGCACTCCTGGCAGAAGCGGGCGCGCAGCGGTACGGAGGCGCCGCATGCCGGGCACGTGCGGGCGAGGCGCGCGCCGCACGACGAGCAGAACCGCGCCTCGTCGTCGTTCGGGGCGCTGCAGGACGGACAGGAGAGCGCCACGGCGCGAGTCTATCCGAGGCCCGTCGGAACGGCCGGCGCTCAGGCGACCGCGGTGAGCGTGACGCCGTGCTCGCCGGTCGCCACGATCTCGACGCGCATCCCCGGTCGAGCGACGCGTACGTCTCGGGGTCGAGGACCACCACGGGCACCTCGATCCCGTAGAGCTCGGCGGCCACGAGCGCGCCCAGCGCGATGATCCCGTCCGGCTCGCCCAGCAGGAACGCGGCCGGCGCCACCCCCGACCGGCCGCCTCGGCGAGCACGTAGGAGCTCGAGCTGCTCCCGCGGCCGGCCGGCATCGCGACGACGCGGCCCGCGAGCGCCGCCCCGACCTGCGGGTGGTGCACGTCGATCAGCCTGCCGGTCGCCGGGTCAAGTCCTCCCCAGAGGCTGAGCGGCTCATCGAGCAGGAGCACCTCACCCGTGGCGATCCCGGGCGAGAGGACGCGCGGGAGCTCAGTCACCCCAGAGCTCCACGTCGCGCACGACGACGCCGGCGGCCGCACTCCTGACGCACTCCTCGAGGCTGCCGAACGCGGTGTCGAACCCGAGGTTCCCCGGCGCGTACCAGGCCCACTTGGCAGAGTCCGTCATCACCGGGCCCGCGGTCTCGCGGATCACCGGCGTGATGTACGTGCAGGTGTCGGAGACGATCGTGACACCGGCACGCTCCAGGTCCCTGGTATCGCCCCGCTCGTCGGCGATCGCGCGCACGTCCCGGCCGACGTTCGCGAAGACGGGGACGGCCGGCGGCGATCCGGCCACGAGCACGGCGAGTCGTGCGAGCCCGTCGAGCGACAGATGGGGTGTGCCGACGCTCACGGCGCCGACGGCGGTACCCGGGCCGACCGTGCTCAGCTCGTCGCGGGCGGCGCGCAGGTCGGCGAGCGTGATCGTCTCGGTGCGCGCGGGCGCCGCCCCGCCGGTCGCGGTCTCCAGGGTCGGCGCTTCGGGGGTCACGCCGACCGCGTGGAACATCGCGACCGCTCCCGACGAGGCCGCCGCCGCCCCGAACGCTCGCAGGTGGTCCTCGGGCGTGCGGGACGGGAGTCCCACGATCGCCGGGATCGCGGAGCCGGTGCGCCGGCCCACGACGTGACCCAGTGCGGCCACGCCGGCCTCGGATGAGGCCAGGGCGTCCGGCACCCCTTCGAGCCTGAACACCACGGTCGCGCGCCGCCCCTCGTCGGTGTGGAGGCCCGCGAGTGGTGCCCTCCCCGTGATCGCGCAGCAGATGTCGATGAAGTCGCCGTAGCGGTTCGTGCGGGCGCCGAGGACGCTGTTCGCGAAGACGATCGCGTTCGACTCGGCCCACGCGATCTGCTCGCCGAACGCCGGGCGTTCGGGGAGCTGGTAGGGCGCGCAGGTCCAGGTCGCGCGGCAGCCCATCGCGACGTAGGCGTCCATCAGACTCGCGCGCTTCCCCGGCCGTGTCCCGGTCGAGTCGCACGAGCTCGGGATGGAGCAGGTCGAGCGAGGAGACGTTCAGCGTGGTGGGGATCGCGACGCGCGCACCGCCGTCGACGAGCCGTCGGGCGAAGTCCAGCCCCGCGCGGCCGTGGTACAGGCAGCCGTCGATGTGCGCGGACGTGACGTCGATCAGGTGCGGCGCCTCCATCATCTCGGCCATCGCGACGACGAGGCGCATCGCGAGCCCCGCGGCGTCGCCCCGCGATCCATCCAGCGTGGCTCGGTCCTCGACGGTCAACTCCACCGACATCGGCGCATCTTCGCACCGCGCCCGTAGGATGGCCCGCGATGCGGCGGATCGACGCGGTGCGGATCACTGGCGCGTACCCGAACACCGACCCTCCCGAGACGATCGAGAACAACGTCTGGGTGATCGGCGACGAGCACGAGGTGCTCGTGATCGACGCCTCCCACGACGTGACGCCGATCCTCGCGACGATCGACCGGCGCCGCGTCACCCAGATCGTCTGCACGCACGGCCACTGGGACCACGTGAACCGAGCCCTCGAGCTGCAGGACGCCGTCGACGCGCCGGTCGCCCTCCACCCGGCGGACCGGCCGCTCTGGGACGAGCTCCACGCGCCGCCGCCCGACCTCGATCTGGCCGCGGACGACCTGCTCCTGATCGGTGGCCTCGAGCTGAAGGTGCTGCACACGCCGGGTCACACGCCGGGGAGCGTCTGTCTTCACGACCAGAGCGGCACGCTCTTCTCTGGCGACACCCTGTTCGAGGGCGGACCGGGCTCGACCGAGACCAGCGACTTCGAGATGATCATCCGCTCGATCCGCGAGCAGCTCCTCGTGATGCCCGGCGAGACCGCGGTGCACACCGGCCACGGGCCGAGCACGACGATCGGCGTCGAGGCGCGCGACCTGGACGCCTGGATCGCGCGCGGATGGTGATCGGCCGGGCTCCCGCCTGGGCGATCGAGGGCGCGCTGAACCCGACGATCCTGCGGATCCACGTCACCGACTCACTCACCGATCGCACGATCGTGGTGTGCCCGCCCGACGCGGCGCCAGCCCCCTTCGACGCGGTGGTCGAGATCGACGGCGTGCGCGGAGTCGATCTGCACCGGCACCGCGTGCGCGTGAACCTGGAGCCCGGCGCCGGGCGGGCCGCCGTCTCGCGGGCCGCCGCCCAGCTCCTCGAGCGCGCGTGGGGCGCGCCGACCCCGCTCCCGCTCGACGAGGGCCCCCGTGCGTTCAGCGTCGCGCATACCGGAGCGCGGCTCGTGGCCGAGAGCCCCGTGATGGCGGCGCACCACGGCGACACGACGCTGATCCGGGTGTTCGAGGTCCCGGGCGTGGTCGAGGCGATCGCGGGGGATGGGCTGGTGTTGGTGCGGCTCGGCAGGTTGTTCGCCTGGGATGACGTCCAGGCCGACGTGTCGGCCGCACTCGCCTAGCCGATCGGCGGAGGCATCGGGTAGTCGCCGTCGGGGAACGCCGTCTCGCCGAAGGTCGCGGTGTCGAGGCCGGCGAGCGTCGCCATGTAGGTCGTGGCGAACACCGCCGCGAACTCCTTCTCGTCGAGCAGGTCCTGCTCGATCGCGCTGCGCGGGACGTACGGGCCGATGTTCTGGCGGTAGGTGTAATCGCGCAGGGAGGCCGCGACGTCCTCGCGCGTGGCGCCTTCGTCCCAGAGGAGCTTCGTGTCGAGGTAGATCTCGTGGGGCACGACGTCCTGCACGAGCCCGCCGTTGACCCCGCCGCCGAACTCGGCCTCGATGTGCTCGCGGAGCTGGATCGGGTCCAGGCGCACGCCGCCGACCGCGTCGGGGAGCGGGCACTGCCCGTGGTCGGCCGTGACGATCAGGACGTACTCGCCCGGGAACCGTCGGTCGAGCAGGTCGGCCATCCGCCCGATCTCGGCGTCGACGGCCTCGAGCTGCAGGCCGGTCCAATCCGAGAACATCCCGTACACGTGGCCGGTGTAGTCGGGCGACTTGAAGGTCGTGTAGAGCAGGCTGGTCTCGTCGCCTTCGCCGATCGGCTCTGATTCGAAGGTCGCCTCGAGCAGGTCGCCCTGGTAGCGCACGATCGGCGGGCTGCAGCAGGGCGACTGGCGGCTCCCCGGTTTGGGCGCGAACTCCGCATCCCAGTCCGGAGCGACGAACGCGTCGTCGTAGGCCGCCAGGACGTCGAGGCCCGGCACCGAGGCCGGCATCCGGAACAGTTCGGGGTTGTGCGGCTCCCACTGCTGGGATCCGTCCTCGGCCCAGTACACGCCGACGGGCCTCGCGTCGGTGGGGCGGTTCCTGCCGCCGAAGCCGAGCATCCCCATGTGCCAGACCTGGTAACCGATCTCGCCGACCCACGCCCGGTTGTCCGTCTGGTCGCTCCACAGATCGGCGAGCGTGGGCACCAGGATGTCGCTCGGATCAGCCTGACCGGGGGTGCCATAGGCCTTCCTCGGTGCCTTCCCGTCGCGGATGTTGTGGCCGGTGATCCCGTGCTGGCTCGGGAACGTGCCGGTGCCGATCGAGGCATGGGCGCACGCCGTGACGGCCGGGAACGACCCCACGATCGCGTTGCGGAAGTTCGCGCTCTCGCCCATCAGCCGCCTCAGGTTGGGCCACTTGTCGGGGAAGGTGTCGAGTACGTTCCAGCCGCCACCGTCGATCACGAAGGTCATCACCACCTTCGGCTTCTTGGCGCTCCGCGAGGTCGCGATCGGGAGCGCCTGGCCCTGACGGTCGCCCGGCCAGCTGGCACCGATCAGGCCGGCCGTGGTCGGCGCGAGGTCGGCGAGTGTGACGCGGTCCTCGGAATCGGAGGCCACGACGATGCCAGGTGCATGCACGACCAGCGGGATCCGCTCCAGGTACATCCAGCTGCTCGCATGGCTCGTCCGCGGGTCCTGCGGCACGAGCGTCAGCGACTCGAAGGTGTAGTTCGAGCTGTTGAACGGGGCGAGCAGCAGCTGGAGATCGCCCGAGCGGCCCTCGTGGTACGCGCGCTGCACGAGCTCCATGTACTCGGCGCCCATGTCGGAGGCCATCGCCTCCTGCACGGGTCGCGGATCGAGGCGCGCGGCCTTGCGCGTGAACCACCCGAGGCCCGGCCCGACGAACGCCCAGACGAGGCCGGCGGCGCCGGCGCCGAGCAGGAAGCGGCGCCGCTCGGGGTCGTGGGCGGCGGCGCGGTCGCGCGTGGCGACCCAGATCGCGAACAGCCCGATGCCGAGGACGAGCAGGCCGGTGAGGACGCCCAGGACGAACGATCCGCGATCGCAACGAGGTAGCCGGCGACCCCGCCCACGAGGGCGAGCAGGATCAGCGCGAGCGGGAACCGACGGGTCGTCATGGGGTCGTTCCTATCGTCCCAGAGTGACGGCGTGCGAGGGGGAACCGGTCGTGGCGTTCTCGTGGCGGCTCCGGCTCGAGGACCCATGGATCGCGCCGGTGTGTCCTTAGGATGAACCTCCGAGCGTCGATCGGAGCCGTGGTGGACGTGATCGTCGGACACGCCGCCCGGTCCTCGTTGAGGCGGCGCACATGTCGCCAGGATGGCCCATTCGGCCGATGGCGAGCACGACGAACGTGGAAGCACAATGAATGCGACACGTTCCTGGGGGAGCCGGGTGGCCTCGGCGTCATGACAGGATCGAGGGAACCGATGAATGGGCGCCTGTCGATCGGGTGGCCGAAGGAATCGCCGTGAGGCACCGGGGCCGACCGAGCCCATTGGTCCCTTTCGTCATGATGGCGGCGACCTGGCTGGCAGGCTTCGCGTTCGCCACTGGCCCGGCGAGGGCTCAGGGGCCGGATTGCGATCTCGGTTACGGCAAGTCGAACGTCGAGGCCACCCACAGCACTCAGGGCGGGCAACCACCAGGCGATCCGGAGCAGACATGTGGATCGGCGCCCCCAACAACGATTGCAGTCGCGTCAGTTCTCTCGCGGTCTTTCACGGCAGCGATGGGATCGTTGAGTGGGGATGGGTGATCGGCCACTTATGGGACACGGAAGTAACCGGCGTCTGCCCGACAACGACCAATTGGCCATCCCCGGAACGATTCATCGTGTGGCGACTCAACAACGGTGGGTATCACTGCAGAACGGAAGGCGAGCTTGTCTCGGGGCAAACGTCGGACTTCGCCCTCAAGGATCACGACTCCGACACTGAGTGGACGTACACATTCAACGGGATCAGCCAGGGCTCGCCTGTCGATGTGAACTTCGATCGGGGGATCGTGGTGACGAACGGGGAGCGCCACAAGGCCTCCGATTCCGCCTACGCGGAGTTCCATGCCCTCGAGTGGCAGGTGGCGGGCAGCACGACCTGGCATGACTTCGATGTTGAGAAGCAATTGGACAACGACGACGACTACAACTGTCGACGGGTATCCGCGACATACGCAGAGGTCAGGATGCTTTCCGGCAACTGCCCTGTGCCCTAAGGAGATGACGGCCACGTTCCGGCGCCACGCAGGTACGGCCGTGGGGGCTGCGGTTCTCATGCTCGCCATCGCTCTAACCGGGATAGCGATGACTCGTGACGGCGCGGAGTCCTCTCGCGACTCGGGTCGTGGAGCCGTCCCTGAGGTCGCTACGCCCTGCGGTGGCGAGAAGTCCGACCTGGAGAAGGCGTCCGCGGCCGTGCCCTTCGACCTCGTCGTGCCGAACTCCACTCTCGCGAATCCGCGCAACCTCGAAGGTGTGTGGCTCTGCTCACGCTCAGAGGTCCTCCTGACGTTCGAGTCAGAAGCGTCGGTGCTTGAAGGCATCAACACCTTGAAGGATCCAGCTGCAGAGTGGGCGGGACTCGCGGAGGCCTATCCCGAATTCACGGTCGGCTCCCTCGGAGGGGTACCAGCCAGTCTGGCGACACCCGACGAAACGATCGGAGCCAACGGAGGGGTCGACTTCGTCATCGGAAACGTCCGGTACACGGTCACAGGGAACCAGCGCATCCCTCTCGATGACCTCCTTTCGGTGGCGGAATCCTTGTCGGTGCAGGTCGAGCCCGCATGAGGTGGCATGCACCTCGCGCTCGAGGGCGACCCGGCGAAAGATCGGCGGCGGTATCGCTGGGATCCTGGCGGGGGCCGTGACCCTTGGGGGTCATCGGTCAGCTCGCGCAGGTTAGTGAAGGCGCCGGGGGCGCTTCCCGGTGCGCCGTTGCAGATGTAGAGCCTGTCGTCGGGAAGGCATTCGCAGAGAGCTTGGGCTTCCCGCGCCTGATAGCGGCGCTGGCCACAGCCGCGTCATAGGGCCTCCTCCACGTGCGCCGGCTCACGCCGCACCCGGAGCCGGCTGCCGTGGCCCCTTACGAACGCTTGCGGGGCAGGTCCAGGAAGGGCATCGGGGAGACGGTCGCCTTGACCTTGCCGCGCTCGCCCTCCACGGTCCACTCGATCGAGAGCTCGGTGCCGGGCTTCTCGAGCGCCTTGTCCACCGAGCCGAACGCGATCATCTTCTTGATCGTGGGGCCCCAGGTGACGGAGGTGGCGCGGCCGACCTGCTGGCCGTCCTTGTAGACGGGCACCGCGGCGCGCTCGACCTTCGGCGAGACGCCCGGGGCGAGGCCGTGCTTGGCGAACATCCGCTCGATCCCGACCCACTCGATGTCGAGGCCGACGAGCCGACGCGCCGGGCCGCCGGCCGCCTGCTCGGCGAGCAGCGCGCTCCGCCCGATGAACTCGGCGTCCTTGTTGAAGTCCACGAGGCGTCCGAGGCCGAGCTCGAAGGGGGAGTACTGCTGCTCGGGCGAGACCGCGTGGCGGGCGCTCGTGTACTCGGCCTCGATCAGGATCAGGCCGGCCTCGACGCGCGCGACGTCGATCGCGCGGATCCCGACCGGGTAGATCCCGTAGTCCTCGCCCACCTCGAAGACCGCGTCCCACACCGCGAGCGCGCCGTCGGCGGGCATCCACAGCTCGTAGCCGAGGTCGCCCGTGTAGCCGGTGCGCGTGACGTCGACGGGCGACGCCGGCGATCTCGGTCACCCGGCGGCCGGAAGTACCGCACGTCGGCCCAGTCCTGGCCGGTGGCGGCCTCGAGCACCTCGCGGCGAGAGCTGGCCCTGGAGCGCGAGGCCGGCGGTCTCGTCGCTGACGTCGTCGACCTCGACGTCGAGGCCGGTGCGCGTTCATCAGGAACCAGCGGTAGCAGGGGTCGGCGGCGGTGATGCGGTAGGTCGAGTCCGACAGGCGCGTCACGGTGCCGTCGTCGACGACCTTGCCCTCCTCGTCGCACCAGGGCGTGTAGTAGACCCGATCGACCTGCGAGCTTCGAGATGTCGCGCGTCATCACGCGGTCCAGCAGCCGCGCGGCGTCGGGCCCGGAGACCTCGTACTTGTAGAGCGGGCTCATGTCGATCACGGCCGCGGCCTCGCGGATCGCGTTGTACTCGATGTCGTGGAAGTCCGCGTAGACGGCGGCCGAGAAGTACCCGGCCCACTCGCCCCAGGCCAGCTTCGTGTTCAGCTCCTGCTCACGCGGGAAGAACGCGGTGCCGACGCTCACGGTGGACCTCCTCGTGACGGTGGACTCGGCGGTCACGCGGGACCGCCGGTCCAGGAAGCCTAGCCCACGCCCTCGAGGCCCGGCTCGGCTCGCTGACCTGAAGTCAAGGTGCCGTTGGTGGCCCCCACGGCCCCGGCTAGCATGGGCGACCGGCGCGATGGCGCCGTGGATCGGGGTCGCCTTGACCCCGAGTCACCACTGTCGAACGCGCCCCAAGGAGGGTCCGCATGGCGAAGCGATACGACGCGGTCGTGATCGGCGGCGGGCACAACGGGCTCGTCAACGGCGGCCTACCTGGCCAAGGCCGGCAAGTAGGTCCTCGTGCTCGAGAAGCCGCCACGTCCTCGGCGGCGCCACCGCCACCGAGGAGATCGTGCCCGGCTTCCGGTTCAGCGTGTTCTCCTACGTGGTCTCGCTGCTGCGCCCCGAGATCATCCGCGAGCTGCGAGCTGCCCAAGCACGGCCTCGAGATCCTGCCGCTCGACGGCACGATCACGCCGCTCGACGACGACTACCTCTGGCGCGTGAACGACCACGGCAAGACCGTGCGCGAGCTCCGCCGCTGGTCGCAAGAACGACGCCGAGGCCTACGAGGAGTACGGCCAGCTGATGGCCGAGATGGCGCGGTTCATCAAGCCGATCCTGTCGATCGTCGCCGCCGGACCCGGGCAAGATCTCGCCGATCGAGTGGCTGCCGCTCGGCGCCGCTCGCGAAGGCGTTCCGGGACCTGCCGCAGAAGCTGCAGACCACGTTCATCCAGCTGATGACGATGAGCGCGGCCGACTTCCTGGACCAGTGGTTCGAGACCGAGCCGCTGAAGGCGACGATGAGCGCCTCGGGCATCATCGGCACGTTCCAGGGCCCGCGCTCGCCCGGCACGGCCTACGTGCTGCTCCACCACTACATGGGCGAGATCGACGGCGCGTTCCGCGCGTGGGGCGTCCCCAAGGGCGGCACCGGCGCGATCGCCTACGCGATCGCGAACGCCGCGCTCTCGCTGGGCGTCGAGATCCGCACCGAGGCCGGCGTCGCGCACATCATCGACGAGGGGCGGCCGCGCGATCGGCGTGGTGCTCGAGTCGCGGCGAGGAGATCCAGGCCGACGTCGTGATGTCCTCGCTCGACTCGCGCTGGACGTTCATCAACCTGCTCGAGGAGGGCGTCCTCGACCCCGACGTTCCGCGACGAGGTGATGCGCTACAAGTACCGCGGCTCCAGCGGCAAGGTGAACCTGGCGCTCGACGGCCTGCCCGAGCTCGCGTGCAAGCCCGGCGCGCGGCGAGTGGCTGCGCGGCGCGATCTCGTTCTCGCCCGAGCCTCGACTACATGGAGCGCGCGTACGACGACGCGAAGTACGGGCGGCCCTCGAAGCGCCCGTACATCGACTGCATCATCCCGACGCTCGTCGACCCGACGATGGCGCCTCCCGGCAAGCACATGATGAGCTGCTTCGTGCAGTACGCGCCGTACCACCTCGCCGACGGCAAGGTGTGGGACGCCCGAGCGGCGCGACGCGTTCGGCGAGAACGTGATCGACACGCTCGAGGAGCGGTTCCCCGAACATCCGCAACAAGATCGTCGGCACCAGTTCGTGATCACGCCCAAGGACATCGAGGACATCACCGGGCTCACCGAGGGCAACATCTTCCAGGGCGAGCTCTCGCTCGAGCAGCTGTTCTTCAACCGGCCGGTGCCCGGCTGGGCGCGCTACCGCACGCCGGTGCGGACCTGTGGATGTGCGGCTCGGCCACGCACCCCGGCGGCGGCATCATGGGCGCGCCCGGCCGGATCGCGGCGCTCGAGTACCTCAAGGAGAAGAAGAAGGGACGGAGGGCGGCCTGATGGCGAAGACCGACGATCATCGTCATCGGCGCGGGCCACAACGGCCTCGTCGCCGCCGCCTACCTCGCGAAGGCCGGGCAAGCAGGTCATGGTGCTCGAGCGCGCGACCGAGGTCGGCGGGATCCTGCGGAACACCGAGATCGCGCCCGGCTTCACCGCGCCCGGGATCGTGCACACGGTCGGCCGGCTCCGCGAGGTCGTGATCAAGGACCTGAAGCTCGACCGGCACGGGTTCGAGCTGATCGACGCCGGACGTGCGCATGTTCGCGCCGCAGCCCGACGGCTCGGCCGTCACGTTCTGGGGCGACGCGGCGCAGACGCGCCGCCGAGCTCCGCGAGCGGAACCCGCAGGACGCCGACGCCTACCCCGAGTTCGACAAGAAGGTGCGCGCGATCGCGAGCTTCCTCGCCTACATCAACGTCGCGACGCCGCCCGACGCGAAGTCCCCGTCGCTGGCGGACGCGATCATGGGGCTGAAGCTCGGGCAAGGCGTTCAGGGACCTCGGCGCCAAGACCGGCCGCGAGGCGATCCGCGCGCTGCCGATGGCGGTCGCCGACCTCGTGCAGGAGGTCTTCGAGGACGAGGCGGTCCGCGGGCCGCTCGCGACCCGCGGCGTCCTGTACACCGCGATGGGGCCGTGGGCGACGGGCACCGCGGCGGTGTTCCTGAACGACTCCGCCGGCAACGACGGGGGCGCGCCGGGCGAGGCCACGTTCGCGAAGGGCGGCACCGGCGCGCTCGCCGAGCGCCCTGGCGAAGGCGGCCGAGTCCTCGGCGTCGAGATCCGCACCGGCGCCGAGGTCGTCGCGATCCGCACGCAGGACGGCCGCGTGGTCGGCGTGACGCTCGCCGACGGCACCGAGATCGACGCGCCGGCCGTCGTCTCGGCGGCCGACCCGAAGCGCACGCTGCAACCTGCTGCGACCCGGTGGAGCTCGGCCCGCACATGGTCTGGCGCGCGGACAACATCCGCCAGCCCGGCGCCACGGCCAAGGTGAACCTCGCGCTCTCGGGCCTGCCGGCGTTCCACGGCGCCGACGACCCCGAGCGGCTGAAGGGCCGGATCGTGATCGGCCCCTCGATCGACGACGTCGAGCAGGCGATGGACGCCGTGAAGTACGGGCACGTCACCGAGGAGCCGTCGCTGGAGGCGACGATCCCGTCGCTCGTGGACCCGTCGCTCGCGCCCGAGGGCAAGCACGTGATGAGCGTGGTCGTCCAGGCCGCGCCGCGGCACCTGCGCGACGGCGACTGGGCCGCCGAGCGCGACCGCCTGGGCGACATCGCCGTCAAGACGCTGGAGCGGTACGCGCCCGGGCTCGGCGAGCTCGTCGAGGCGCGCGAGGTCATCACGCCCGAGGACATGGAGACCGAGTACGGCCTCACGGGCGGGCACGTCTACCACGCCGAGCCGGGCCTGGATCAGTTCTTCGCGTGGCGGCCGCTGATGGGCGAGGCGCGCTACCGCTCGTCGTTCGACGGGCTGTACCTCGCCGGCTCGGGCGCGCACCCGGGCGGCGGCATCACGGGCGGCCCCGGCGCGAACGCGGCCCGCGCGATCCTGAAGGACCTCGACAAGAGGTAGCAGCGTCGGCCCCGGTCACGCCGGGCAGGGGCCGACGATGCCTCGATCCCGTCGTGGTCGGAGCCGGGCACCTCGTAGGTGTCGGCGCCCACCGCCGCACCAGTCCTTCGGGATGAACAGGTGGTCGATCCGCAGCAGGAAGATCGGCCAGATCTCGCCGTGGTACGTCGAGCGCGGCCATCCGCTCGTGCGCATCGCGTCGCGCAGCGACCCGTCGAGGATCCGGTAGCTGAGCGTCCGGTCGCTCATGTTCAGGTCGCCCATCATGATCGCCGGGTCGGTCTCGGCCTGCAGGTCGCCGATCAGCCGCTCGGTGAAGTCACGCTGCTGCTGGAACGTCGTGTCGTGTAGCGGGTTCAGCGCCGTGGACGACGTACACGATCACGCGGCCGTACGGCCCCTCGATCGCGACGCGCATCACGCGGGTCGTGTTCAGGTTCCTGCGGCGTCTCGAGCCCGGTGACGGGGAACCGCGACGCGCAGGCCGAGCTCGCCTCGGGTGGCGCCGTACGGGAGCTCCGGCCGCTCCGAGAGCGCGGCCCAGAAGGTCCCGTCGTCGGGCATCTCGACCGTGGCGAGGATGTCGGGCTGCCGCCGGACGAGCACGTCCACCGCGGCGGGGATCTCCTCGTTGTCCTCGTAGACGTTCGCCGACGCGACGCGGAGCGGGGAGTTCGGGAACGCGGTGGACCGGGGCAGCCGCGGGGCGAGGGTCGCGATCAGCGTCACGGCGACCACCGAGACCCCGACCGCCGCGAGGATCGGGCGGACGAGGATCACCGAGAGCACGAACAGAGTGAGCGCCGCCAGCGTGCCGAAGACCGGGAGCGCCACGCCGATCGCGTCGACCCGGCCGCCGGCCGCGCGCACGGCGAACCACAGCCAGGGAGCGGCCACCGCGGCGACGCCCAGCCAGGTGATCCGATGCCGGCGTCGCGCGGCCGGGGGAAGGGAGCTCATCGTCCGAGGAGCGTACCGGCGCAACGGGCCTCGGAGTGTGTGCGAACCGTGACTTCTCGGGCGGCTCACGACGCCCGCCGTGTGGCAGCTCGCGCCGCATGACCGACGCGCCCGACTTCCGCCTCGAGCACAGCGAGCTGCGCGGCGAGGACGAGTTCACCGAGTTCGCGAACACCGACCTGCCGTACTACTCGGACTGGCACGGGTCGTTCGAGAAGCTCCCGTGGGCCACCGACGACGAGTCGCTGCGCGCCGCGAACGCCGACGTCGCGATCGTGGGCGCGCCGTTCGACGAGGGCGTCTCGTCGCGGCCGGGCGCGCGGTTCGGGCCGCGCGCGATCCGGATGGCGCCCACCGCGTGGAGCCGCGAGTACGCCGTGGTCGATCCAGCTCGAGACCGAGCCCTACGCGAACCTGACGGTCGTCGATGCCGGCGACGCGCCGATCGTGCCCACGCGGTTCGAGCGGGCGCTCCGCGTGATCCACGAGAAGGTCTTCCGCGTGGCCGAGCGCCGGTCCGATCCCGATCGTGCTCGGCGGCGACCACTCGATCACGTATCCCGAGCGCGGCCGCGGTCGCGCGGCACGTCTGGCCGCGCAAGGTCGGCATCGTGCACTTCGACGCGCACGCCGACACCGGCGCCGACCAGTGGGGGAACCTCTACGGGCACGGCGAGCCGATGCGCCGCCTGATCGAGGAGGGCTGGGTCGCCGGCAGGAACTTCGTGCAGGTGGGGCTCCGCGGCTACTGGCCCGAGAAGGAGACCTTCGACTGGATGCGCGAGCAGGGGATGCGCTGGCACACGATGGTCGAGATCGAGGACCGCGGCGCGCGAGGCCGTGATCGCCGACGCGATCGCCGAGGCGCTCGACGGCCCCGACTGCATCTACCTGTCGCGTCGACATCGACGTCGTCGATCCCGGCATGGCGCCCGCGACCGGCACGCCCGAGGCCGGCGGGATGCTCGCGCGCGAGCTGCTGCGCGCGGTGCGCCAGATCGTCGGCCAGGTCGACCTCGTCGGGATGGACGTCGTCGAGGTCTCGCCGCCCTACGACCACGCCGAGATCACCGCGATCCTCGCGCACCGCGTCGGTGATGGAGGCGATCAGCGCCCTCGGCAAGCAGCGGAACGACGCATCGTGAGCGGCGCCGAGGGACACGAGCAGGAGCTCGCCGACAACCGCAAGCTCTGGGACGCCTGGACGGCGATCCACACGACGGGCGACGTTCTACGACGTCCAGCGGTTCCGCGACGACCCGACCGACGTGCGGATCGAGCCGTGGGAGCGGGGGAGGTCGGCGACGTCGCCGGCAAGACCCTGCTGCACCTCCAGTGCCACTTCGGGCTCGACACGCTGTCGTGGGCGCGCCTGGGCGCCGCCCAGGTGACCGGCGTCGACTTCAGCGAGCCCGCGATCGCGTTCGCGAACGAGCTCGCGGCCGAGACCGGGCCTCGCCGACCGGGCGCGGTTCGTCGTCTCGAACGTCTACGACCTGCCCGGGCCGCTCGAGGGCGAGACGTTCGACGTCGTCTACACGGGCCGCGGGCGTGCTGGGCTGGCTGCCCGACCTCGGGCCGTGGGCCGAGGCGGTCGCGGTCGTTCGTGAAGCCCGGCGGGATCTTCTACATCCACGAGGGCCATCCGGTGATGTGGGCCGTCGACGACGACCAGACCGAGCCGAACGGCTGCACGCTCGGGTACGACTACTGGGGCGGCGAGACGCTCTCGTTCCCGGTCGAGGGCTCCTACGCGGATCCCGAGGCCGACGTCGACGCCGAGGTCGAGCACGGCTGGAACCACTCGCTGGGCGAGATCGTGACCGCGCTGGCAGCGCAAGGGCCTGCGGATCGAGCTCCTCGACGAGAAGCGCGTGCTCGACTGGCCCGCCGACTTCCTGCGCGCAGCTCGACGACGAGGGCCACTACGGGTTCCCGCCGGACCAGAGGGCACGCTCCCGCTGATGTACTCGCTGCGGGCCCGCAAGGACGCCTGAGGCGCATCAGGCGGCCCGGCGCTCAAGCGTCCTCGCGCGCGGGTCGAAGCCTCAATCGTGATCGAGCCCAGCCCGCAGGGGGCGCGCCCACGCACGCGTTCCGCCGGCTGGTCGACAACGTCGAGCGCGTCATCGCCGGCAACAACGACGCCGTCGAGACCGCGGCGATCTGCCTGTTCGCCGACGGGAACCTCCTGCTCGAGGGCGTGCCCGGGCGTCGGCAAGACGACGCTCGCGCGCGCCCTGGCGCGTCTCGATCGGCGGCGAGTTCAGCCGGATCCAGGCCACGCCCGACCTCCTGCCGAGCGACCTCACCGGCATCAGCGTCTACGACCAGTCGCACGGCGAGTTCCGGTTCGTGCCGGGGCCGGTGTTCGCGAACGTCGTGCTGGTCGACGAGATCAACCGCACCACGCCGCGGACCCAGTCGGCGCTGCTCGAGCCGATGGAGGAGCGCCAGGTCACGGTCGAGGGCACGACCTACCCGCTGCCCGAGCCCTACCTCGTGATCGCGACCGAGAACCCGATCGAGCAGCACGGCACGTACCCGCTGCCCGAAGGCCAGCTCGACCGGTTCGCGCTGACGGTGCAGGTCGGCTACCCGGACGCGCGAGACCGCGACGCGACGTCGTGCGCCGGCAGCTCGCGGCGCCATCCGCTCCACGACCTCGAGCCGGTGCTGACACCCGAGGAGGTCGTCGCGGCGCAGCGCGCCGTCCGCGAGGTCCACGTGGACGACGCGGTCCTCGAGTACGTCGTGGCGCTCGTGCAGGCGACGCGCGCGGCGCCCGAGATCGCCCTGGGCGCGTCGCCGCGCGCGACGGTCGCGCTCACGCGCTGCGCGCAGGCGCGCGCGGTCGCCGAGGGCCGCGACTACGTGCTGCCCGACGACGTGAAGGCGCTCGCGCCGGCCGCCCTCGCGCACCGGCTGTGCCGCGCCAGGTCGCGCGGCGGGGCCGCATGGCGCGCGACGTGGTCCGGCGCCTGCTCGACGAGGTCCCCGTCCCGCTGCAGGCCGTCGGAAGGGGCTGACCGTGCCGCGCCTGCGCAAGCGGGCCGTCGGGCTGCTCGCTCGGCGCGGCCGTCCTGTTCTTCCTCGGGACGAACGTCCAGGCGGGGTGGCTGTTCGTGCTCGCCGCGCTGCTTGCTCGGCGCCGTGGTCGCCGGCCTGGTGCTGCCGCGCGGATGGTGCGCGGCCTCGAGGTCGAGCGCCACGCGCCCGCCGAGGTGCACCAGGGCGACGAGGTCCTGGTCGAGCTCGGCATCGCGAACCGCGGCCGCGGGATGCGGCTCGGGCTGGTCGCGTCCGACCCGTTCCTCGCGCCCGTGCGCGTGGTCGTCCCCTCGCTCGCGCCGGGGGAGCGCGTCGAGGTCACGACCGACGCCGGGCGGTGCGGCGCGGGCCGCAGGGCGGTGAGCCCGTCGAGCTGCGCTCGTCGGCGCCGTTCGGCGTGGCCGAGCGCCGCCGGAGGGTTGCCGCCGCCGGACGCCGAGACCCTCGTGCTGCCGGCGGTGTTCCCGCTCGGAGCCGCTGCCGTTCGTGCGGCCGGCGGCCACGCCAGACCATGCGATCCACACCGCGCCGCGGCGCGGGCAGGGGCCCGAGTACCTGGGGATCCGCGAGTACCGGCCCGGCGACTCGATGCGGCACGTGCACTGGCCCTCGACCGCGCGCACCGGCGCGGTCATGGTCCGCGAGTTCGAGGAGGAGCAGACGCGCCGCCTCGCGATCGTGCGTCGACGCGATCCGCGGACGCGGGCGAGGCGTGGACGCCGCTCGACCGCGCCTGCGCGGCGGCCGCGTCGGTGGCGATGGCCGCGTCCGCCCAGGGGCACGGCGCCCGGCTCGTGGTCGGGACCGCCGACGGTCCCGAGGTCGCTGGGTCGGGCCGACGAGGACGAGCTCCTGCGGTACCTGGCACGCGTCGCGGCCGAGCGGGCTCGTCGTTCGCCGCACCTGGTCGCCGGTCTGGACGAGGAGCTCCGCGGTGTCGAGACCGTCGTGCTCGTGTTCCCGACGCTGGCGGGCGAACGCGACCGCGGTCCCTGCCGGGCGCGGTCGCGCGACCTCGCCGGCCGGTTCCCCACGGTGGTCGCGATCCTCGTGGCGTCCGATCCGGACGCGCCCGGATCGCCGGTCGCTCGGCGACGACGCTGTCGACGGATCTGGCGGTCGCGCTCCGGGCGGCGGGGGCCGACGCCGTCACCTGGCGCGACGGGCGAGGACCTGGCCGCCCGGCCTCGCCGGTCGCGAGGCGGCTGGCGCCGATGAAGCTGGAGCTGCAGCGGCCGACCGGGCCCCCCGAGGACTCGATCGCGATGCGGGTCGTCGTGGCGCTCGCGGTCGAGATCGCGATCGCCGCGGTGGTCGCGCAGCACGCCGTGCAGCCGGTCGACCGCGGTCGCGGCGCTGGTCCTGGCGCCGCTCGGCTACCTGTTCTCCTACCGGCGGCGGCACCGGTCGAACCTGGCTGCTGAAGCTCCTGCTCTCCGCTGGGGCTGCTCGCCGCGACTGGGCCAGTTCCTCGCAGTCGGTGCGCGCAGGCCGCGACGGTCGACGCGGCGCGGATCCCGCTCGCCGCGCTGTTCCTGTGGGTGCAGGTCCTGCACGCGTTCGACGTCCCGCGTCGGCGCGACCTGGCGTTCTCGATGGTCTCGAGCCTGATCCTGATCGCGGAGGCGGGGGCGCTGTCGCTCACGACGTCGTTCCTGTGGTTCCTGCTGCCGTGGGCCGGGCTCGCCGGGACGTGGCTCTACCTCTCGTCCCGCCCGCGTCCCGGAGCTCGTCACGGCGCCGTGTCTCGGTGCCGACGCGCCCGCGCCGACGGCCGACGCGACCGCGCTCGGCCGCGGCCGCGCGCGGTCGTCATGCCGGTCGCCGCGGCGACCCTCGGCTGCCTTCCTCGTGTTCCTCGCGATGCCGCGGGTCCCGGGCTCGTTCGTGAAGACCCCGCCGTTCTCGCTCCGCAACGCGGCGCCGCTGCCGGGGGTTCGACGGCGGCGTGCAGAACCCGGGCCTGCCTCGGCGGCGGGCGACGGCGTCGTGGACTTCGCGCCGGACGCCTACCCGGGCTTCAGCGACGTCGTGGATCTGCGCGCGCGGGGCCGGCTGTCCGACGAGATCGCGTTCCGCGTCCGCGCGCCGCAGGCCTCCCTCTGGCGCGCCGAGGCGTTCGATACCTACGACGGCACCACTCTGGACGATCGCCGACGGACCGGACCCAGCCGGTCACGCCCGGGTTCGACGACGGGCTCGTACGAGCCCGGTCGGGACGCCGGCCAGGCGGCAACGCTCGGGACGAACGAGGTGACGCAGACCTTCTACATCGACACGCCCCAGCCCAACGTGCTCTTCGCCGCCGCGAACGCGCGCACGGTGTACTTCCCGTCGGCAGGGCTGCGCGTCGACCGGTCGGGGTCGATCCGCTCGCCGATCCTGCTCGACGAGGGGACTGGTGTACTCGGTCGTCTCCGACGTGCCCGTCAACGACGCCGGAAGCCTGCGGCTGGCCGACCGACGGGTGCCGCCGGCGCTGGCGGACCGCTACCTCCAGCTCCCCGACACGCTCCCGCCCCGGGTCCGCGACCTGGCGCTGCAGATCACCTCGGGCAGGACGAACGAGTACGACCGCACGGCCGCGTCGAATCGTGGCTCCGCGCCAACACGCGTCTACGACCTGTCCGTCCCGCGCGATCCCGAGGGCGTGGACGCGGTCGACCACTTCCTGTTCGAGACCCGACGCGGGTTCTGCGAGCAGATCGCGAGCTCGATGGCGGTGATGCTGCGCTCGATCGGGATCCCGGCCCGGCTCGTCACGGGCTACGGGCCCGGCGAGCGGAACCCCTTCACGGGGTACTTCGAGGTGAAGCAGTCCGACGCGCACGCATGGGTCGAGGTCTACTACCCGGGCCACGGGTGGGTGCCGTACGACCCGACGTTCGGGGTGCCGGTGGCCGACCCCGGCGTCGCGAGCCGATTCATGGCGGGGCCGGTCTTCGCGGCGATCGCGCGCTTCCTCGGGGCCACGCCCGAGCCGGTCAAGGCCGCCGCGAGGGGGCTCGCGCACGCGATCGCGACGGCGGGGCGCGGCGCGCTCGCGGCCTGGCCGTTCGTCCTCCTGGCGGCGATGATCATGACCGTCGTGGCGGCGCTCGGGCGACGACGTCGCCGGGCCCGCGCGTTCGGGTCGCCGCCGACGGGCGCCGAGGCCGCCTTCGAGGAGCTCCGCGCGGCGCTGGCCCCCGTGGGCCACGACCGCGACCCCAGCGAGACCCCGAGCGAGTACCTGGCGTCGGTCACGGCCGATCCCGCGCTGGCGTCGGCCGTCGTCGAGGCGGCCGAGCTGGTCGTGCGGACGTTCGAGCGAGCGCGGTTCGCGCCGCGGGACGCCCGCCCGACCGAGGCCGACGTCGTGCGCGCGCGCGCGGCGGCCGCACGGATCGCGGAGCTCGTCTAGGCTCGACGCATGTGCCGCAGCATCAAGACCCTCCGCCGCCCAGACGAGCCGGCTACCGAGGACGAGATCCGCGCCGCCGCGCGGCAGTACGTGCGCAAGGTGAGCGGGTACCGGGAACCCTCCCGGAAGAACACCGAGGCGTTCGAGCGGGCCGTCGACGAGATCGCCGGCGCTTCGCGGGCGCTGCTCGACTCGGTGGCGCCGCCGCAGGCCTGATCGGCCCGCCGGCGCCACGAGCTTCGCGTCCGGCCCCCGCTACGATGGTCGCCATGTATCCGCTCGACCCGGCGCCGCAGGACATGCGCGCGATGGGCGAGGCTGTCCTCGACTACCTGATCGGGTTCATCCACGGGCTCGACGACGCGCCCGCGGACGCGACCGACGGAGCGATCGAGTTCGCCCGAAGATTGCGCGCGGCCGCACCCGAGCAGGGCGGCGACTTCGACGAGCTGTTCGCCGAGGCGCAGGCCGCGATCTCGAAGACCTTCGAGTACGCGGGACCCGGCTACCTCGCCTACATCCCCGGCGGAGGCCTGTACACGGCCGCGCTCGCCGACTTCATCGCGCAAGGCGTGAACCGGTACGTGGGGCTCTGGCAGCCGAGCCCGGCGGTGGTCCAGATCGAGGAGAACGTCACCCGATGGCTCTGCGACCTGTTCGACTACCCCGAGGGCTCGCAGGGGTTGCTGCTCTCGGGCGGCTCGATGGCGAACCTGTCGGCGATGGTGACGGCCCGCCACGCGAAGCTCGGCGAGGACTTCCTCGACGGCACGTACTACGTGAGCGAGCAGGCGCACGCGAGCGTGCCGAAGGCGGCGACGATCGCGGGGTTCTCGAAGCGGAACGTTCGGCTCGTGCCGACCGACGTCGAGCTCCGGATGGACCCCGACGCCCTCCGCCGCATGATCGCCGAGGACCGGGCGGCCGGGATGCGTCCGTTCCTGGTTGCCCCGAGCGCCGGAACCACGAACACGGGCGCGATCGATCCGCTCGATGCGATCGCCGACATCGCCGACGCGGAGGATCTGTGGCTGCACGTCGACGGCGCGTACGGCGGGTTCTTCCAGCTCACCGACCGGGGCGCGAGCGTGGTTCCACGGGATCGAGCGGAGCGATTCGGTGACCCTCGACCCGCACAAGGGCCTGTTCCTGCCGTACGGCACGGGCGGGCTCGTCGTGCGCGACGGCGAGGCGATGCGCGACGCGCACTACGAAGGCGCCGCCTACCTCCAGGATCTGCCGCCGACCGGCGAGCTGCCGAACTACAGCGAGCACTCGGCCGAGCTCTCGCGCGACTGGCGCGGCCTCCGCGTGTGGATGCCGTTGAAGCTGCACGGCGTCTCGGCCTTCCGCGAGGCCCTCGACGAGAAGCTCGACCTCGCCCGGTACCTCGCCGACGCGTTCGAGGACGACCCGCGGATCGAGCTCTGCTGGCAGCCGCAGCTCACGGTGATCCCGTTCCGGCTCGCGCGGCGCCGACGACGAGACGCAGAGGGCCTTCCTCGCGAGGATCAACGCGTCGAAGCGGGTGTTCCTGTCGAGCACGATGATCCACGGCGGTACGTGCTCCGGGTCTGCATCGTGACCCACCGCACCCACAAGGACCGGATCGACGAGTGCGTCGAGATCGTCGGCCGGGCCGCCGACGAGCTGCTCGCCTAGGAGGCCGCCGTGCCCGAGATGCCGGAGGTCCAGGCGCTCGCCGAGCGGCTCGACGAGGTCGCTCGCCGGTGCCGACGCTCGAGAAGCTCGACCTGATGCAGTTCTCCTCGTTGAAGACGTTCGCGCCCCGGCCCGACGAGGCGCTCGGCCGAACGATCGAGCACGTCGGGCGCCGCGGGAAGTTCCTGGTGTTCGAGCTCGACGGCGGGCTCCGCCTGCTCGTGCATCTCTCGCAAGGCGGCCGCGTCGACGTCGAGTCGCCGCCCAAGATCGACGAAGCCGCGCGGGTCCGTCCTTCGGATCCGCGCGGCCGACCGGCCCAGCGTGCTCGTGAAGGAGTTCGGCACGCAGCGCAAGGCCGGATGGTGGGTCCTGGCCGCCGGCGACGACGGTCCGCTCGCGAAGCTCGGCCCCGAGGTGCTGACCCCCGAGGCCGACGCCCTGTTCCGCGAGAGCGACGACACGCGGCGTGTGCACACGATCCTGCGCGACCAGCGCACGGTCGCGGGCGTCGGCCGCGGCTATAGCGACGACGCTCTGCACGCGCGCCGCTCTCGCCGTACGCCGCCGCTGGCCAAGCTCGACGCCGAGCAGCGGGAGCGGCTGATCGGCGTCGATGCACGCGGTGCTCGACGACGCGCTCGAGGTGGAGCGGCGGCGCACGGGCGGCCTGCCGACCAAGCTCGGCGACCACTTCACGGTGCACAACCGCGCCGGCGAGCCCTGTCCGCGCTGCGGCGAGGACCTGCGGCGGGTGAGCTACGAGTCCCACGAGGTCACCTACTGCCCGACCTGCCAGACCGGCGGGAAGGTGCTGGCCGACCGCCGGATGA
>CAWFJU010000028.1:0-110281 GCA_963816275.1 uncultured Actinomycetes bacterium | reverse complement strand
GTGCGGTTCAGGACCGGGTCGAACCCGCGGTACACCTCGGCCATGCCGCCCGCGCCGATCCGTGCCTCGACGCGGTATCGCCCTCCGAGCACCGAATCACTCAACGTCTAGCCTCCGCTCCGTCTCAGGAAGGCCGCGATGACCTCCCGCGCGATCGGGGCCGCGACCCGTCCGCCGGTCGCCTCGCTGCCCAGATCGCCGCCGTCGAGAACGATAACCGCCACGGCGATCTGTGGGACGTCGTTCGGCCCCGCCGGCGCGAACGCCACGAACCACGCGTTCGGGTTCCGACCCGGCCCGTTCGTCGCGGTGCCGGTCTTGCCGGCCACCACCACGCCGGGGATCTGCGCCTCGTAGCCGGTGCCCGACTCGACCACGTCCACCATCAGCTGGCGGACCTGGTCGGCGGTGTTCGGCGAGACCGGCTGTCCGTATTTCTTCGCGTCGAAGGTGCGGATCACCTGGCCCTGGGGATCTCGGATCTCGCGAACGAGCCGCGGCTCGTACATCGTGCCGCCGTCCGCGATCGAGGCCCCGACGAGCGCCATGTGCAGGGGGTTCGTGACCACGTTGTCGAGGCCGATCGCCGAGAACGCGAGCAGCGGGTCGTTGTCGACGAAGTACTCGGGGATCGGGAAGCGCCCCACTTGGAACGGCACCTCGAACGAGAGTGTCGGTTCGATGCACGAGGTCTGCTCGGGCGGGTCGGTCGGGCAGAACCCGAACGCCCGCGCCTGGTCCGAGAGCTTCTTCGCCCCCAGGTCCAGGCCGATCTCGGCGAACGGCACGTTGCACGACTCCCTGAAGGCCTCGGCCACCGTCACCGTGGCCGAGCCGCCGTTGCACACCTCGCCCCCGAAGTTCTCCAGCGTGCCCGACGTGAGCGGCAGGTCGAGCACGCGTGGGTTCTTCACCGTCGTGTCCGGCTTGTAGCCGTGCTGGAAGGCTGCCGAGGTCGTGATGATCTTGAACGTCGATCCCGGCAGGTACAGCTCGTCCTTCGCGCGCGAGAGCATCGGGTTCTCGGGGTCGGCGTTGTACGCGGTCCACGCCTGCTTCATGTCGTCGGCCGTGCCCTGCGAGAGCTGGTTGGGGTCGTAGCTCGGGTTCGCGACCATGGCCATGACGTCGCCGTTGCCCGGGTCGACCGCGACGACCGCCCCGGGAAGGTCGCCCAGCGAGCGCTCCGCGGCCAGCTGGAGATAGGTGCGGATCGAGGTGATCACGGCGCCGCCCTTCCGCGGCTTGCCCAGCACCAGGTCGCTGAAGTTCGAGACCGCGAGCTCGGGGGCCTCGCCGGACAGGTACTCGTTCATCGAGGACTCGAGCGCGGTGCGTCCGTACACGCGCGAGTAGAAGCCCGTGACCGCCGCGTAGAGCGGCCCGTTCGGATACGTGCGTTCGTAGAGGTAGTCGGTGCGGCCCCTCGCTCTGACGCTTTCGGCCAGGACCAGCCCGTTCTGCGAGAGGATCGGCCCTCGCTCGACGCGGTACTCGGCGATGATCTGGCGGCTCGCGTTCGCGGGGTCGTTCCTGATGCGGTCGGCCGCGATCACCTGGACGTAGGCCATCTGCGCGAACAGCACGCCGAACAGGAGCGTGAGCGCGATCCCGAGCTTGCGGATCTGCTTATCCACGCGATCGCTCCCACGGGCCCGCCGAGACGCGCAGCAGCAGCGCGAGCATCACGTAGGTCGCCACTCGGCTCGACCCGCCGTACGAGACGAGCGGCAGCGGCACGCCGGTCAGCGGGATCAAGCGTGTCACCCCGCCCACGATCGCGAACGTCTGCAGCGCGAAGATCGTTGTGATCCCGGTGGCCAAGAGCTTGCCGAACGAGTCCGTCCGCTCGATCGCGACGCGCAGCCCCCGTCCGATCAGCACCAGGTACAAGAGGAGCAGCCCGGCCGCGCCGATCATGCCGAGCTCCTCGCCGAAGGCCGCGAAGATGAAGTCGCTCCCGACGTAGGGGATCAGGGTGGGCGAGCCCTGCCCGAGGCCGGTGCCCACGAGCCCGCCGCTCGCCATCCCGAACCAGCCCTGCGCGAGCTGGCCGTAGCCGATGTCGTGGACCTTGGCGGGGTCGAGCGCGTTCAGCCAGTAGTCGATCCGCAGCTGGACATGGCTGAACGCGAGGTACCCGAGGAAGGCACCCGCCGCGAAGAGCAGCAGCCCGACGACGAGGTACCCGGGGCGCCCGCTCGCGACCCACACCATCACGACGAATACCCCGAAGAACAGGAGCGAGGCGCCCATGTCGCGCTCCAGGAACAAGACGGCCAGGGACGCGCCCCATGCGAGCAGCAGCGGCCCCAGGTCCTTGACGCGCGGCAGGCCGAGCCGCCCGGATCCCGCCGCAAGGAGCTCCCGCTTGGCCGACAGGTACGACGCGAGGAAGACGACGATGAAGATCTTCGCGAACTCCGCCGGCTGGAACGAGATCCCGCCGATGTCGACCCAGAGCCGCGCGCCGTTGATCTCGCGCCCCACGCCCGGGATCACCGGCAGGAACAGCAGGATCACGCCGATCAGTCCGATCGTGTACGTGTAGGCGTCGAGTTGACGGTCGTCGCGGATCAGGAGCAGCACCAGGGCGAGCGCGCCGAGCCCCACCAGGAGCCAGACCGCCTGCTCGAGCCAGACCTCGGGCCGGAGCCGGTACAGCATCGCGAGCCCGAGCCCGCCGAGCAGCGCCGCGGTCGGGAACAATACGGGGTCGGCGCGTCGCGCGGTGAAGCGGATCACGAGCCACGCCGAGACGTTGGCCGCGACCAGGATCGCGCCGTAGGTGTAGATATCGCGCGGCGCCTTCCCATTCAGGCCGAACCCGGCGGTGGCGAACGCCCCGAGTGATACGACCATGGCGAGGACGAGCAGCCCGAGTCCGGTCTTGGCACGCTGCGTGCGGGGCGCCGCGATCGCCTCGCTCACGCGTTCACACCCTTCTTCGGTGGAGCCGCCGCCGCGACGTCGGTGCGGATCTGCTCGACGATCGCGTTCGCTTCCTCGCGTGAGTTCGCGCTGATGCCCTCGGGGAGGGTGGCGTAGTACGTGAGCGCCTGGGCGTCGGCCGCCGTGATCTCGGTGACCTCGGCGACCGAGTGCAGCTGGTAGCCGAGCGGCGTGGCCGGGATCCCCTGGTAGATCGCGACCTTCCCGTCGGCCACGCCCACGTACCACTGACGGTCGACGTAGGCGCGGAGGGCCACGAGCGCCCCGGCGAGCAGCACGACGGCGATCACGGCTCCGGCGATCCAGCGGCGGATCGACGGCGCGTTCTCGCGCAGGACCCGCTCGCCTGGCGAGAGATCCAGGTCGT
The DNA here is from genome assembly GCA_963816275.1 of uncultured Actinomycetes bacterium. GTDB lineage: Bacteria > Actinomycetota > UBA4738 > UBA4738 > HRBIN12 > JAOUEA01. The sequence goes on along the minus strand of CAWFJU010000028.1, from coordinate 106,962 downwards.
CGGCCGCCGCGACCTGGTCGTCGCTCCCGTCGTCGTGCGCATCCAGCACGATCACCGTGATGTTGTCGACGCCCCCGGCGCGATTCGCGGCCTTGATCAGCCGGTCCGCCGTCCTTTGCGGGTCGGGCTCGGCCTCCATGATGGCCTGCAGCTGGTCCTCGGCCACCATCCCGAACAGGCCGTCGCTGCACAGGAGCAGCCGGTCGCCGTCCATCAGCGGGATCTGGTCCTCGTCGACGTGCACCTCGGCCTCGGTGCCGATCGTGCGCGTGAGGACGTTGCGGTGCGGGTGGACCTCCGCCTCGGACTCCGTGATCTCGCCGGCCTGCACCATGCGGTTCACGAGCGTGTGGTCGTCCGTGAGCTGGCGGAGCGCGCCCGCGCGGAGCAGGTACGCGCGGCTGTCGCCGACGTGCGCGAGCCGCACCGCGCCGCCCTCGATCTGCGCGGCGGTGAGGGTCGTGCCCATCCCGCTCACGTTCCGGTCCTCCTGCGACCGGGCGAAGACCGCTCGGTTCGCCTCGCGGACCTGCTCGGCGAGCGTCGTGTCGCCCTCCCGGAAGAGCGCCTCGACCGTCTCGAGGGCGAGCTGCGACGCAACCTCGCCCCCGCGGTGACCGCCCATCCCGTCGGCGACCGCGTAGAGCGGCGGCTCGACGAGGTAGGAGTCCTCGTTGCCCTCGCGGACCTGCCCGATGTCGGTGGCGACGCCGATCCCGATCTTCATCGCCGCAGCTCCAGCACGGTCTGGCCCACACGGACGCGGTCACCGGGCTGCACCATGGCCGGCGCGGCGAGGCGTTGTTCGTTGACGAAGGTCCCGTTCGTGGAGCCGAGATCCTCGACGTACCAGGAGCCGTTCTTGCCGAACAGCCGCGCGTGCTGCTGCGAGACGTACGTGTCGTCGAGCATCAGCTCGCATTCGGGCGCCCGGCCCATCACCATGCTCGCCGCGACCTTCACCGAGCGCGGCTTCTGCTTGTCCTGCTCGTAGATCAGGACGCTCGACGGGCCGGGCGGCGTTACCGGCGCCGGCGGTGGCGTCTTCCCGGAGCGGACAGCGCGCGACGGGCCGGTATCGACGTTCAGACCCCGCACCACCCACCGCATCGAACGCCAGACGAACAGGAACAGCAGTGCGAACAGCCCGTACTTCAGGGCCGAGAGCGCGAAGGGCGTGATGCCGTCCGCGAGCAACTAGGCCCTCCGGAACTCGAGGGTCGTGACGCCGATCGTGATCCGGTCGCCGTCCTCGAGCGCGCGCGTCTGGACCGTCTGGCCGTTCAGCCGGGTGCCGTTCGTCGACCCGAGGTCGGTGAGCGTGGCCACCCCGTCCCTCGTGCGGATCTGCGCGTGCCGGCGCGAGGCGCCTTTGTCCTTCAGCACGACGTCGCACTCGGCGAGCCGGCCGATCGTGACGACCTCCTTGCCCAGCGGCACGGTCCGGCTGCTGCCGTCCTCGTGGACGACGAGCGTGGGTCGGGCGCTGGGCGCCGCGACCGGCTCGACCTTCTCGGCGCCCTCCACCAGGGTGGCCTCGCACGTGAAGTCGCCCTTCTTCAGGCCGTCGTCGGTCTCGAAGACGATCTCTGGCGGGCCGACGAGCCCCCATCCCCGCTCGTCGGCGTTCTCGCGGACGACGGTCTTCAGCTCGGTGGCCAGGGCTGCGCCGGCTTGGTCGAACCGCTCGGCGTCCCCGGGCGAGAGGGCGAACACGAAGTGGTTGGGCGCCCAGACCTCGCTCACGCCCACGGTGCGCCCGGCGTCCATCTCCTTGACCAGCCGCTTCGCGAGTTCGATGGGCTGCACGCCGCTGCGGAACGCCTTGGAGAAGAGCCCCTCGACGAGGCCACCCAATCGTCGTTCGAAGTCTCGGAGGTTCGGCACCGGTCACGCGCGCGCGGCGGGTCCGCGCGTCCCGGGGCTGAGTCTACCCCTGGGGTTGTGGGGCCCCTGTGGAGGTCGCCGAGGTCTCGAAGCCGTTCCTAGGCTCCATGGGTCGGTGACCCTCGAGGGGGTTCGAGAAGCCGAACCGCTCGTCGGGCGGGAGCTTGCGCCAGCGCCACTCGCGGATCTCCCAGTACGTCCGCCGGGCGAAGACCAGGATCAGGACCGCCAGGAGGAATCGGAGGGTGGCCTGCGGCGAGACCGTGAAGATGCCCGTGGGCACCGTCACCGCCCCGACCGCGGCCCAGGCGGCGAGCGCGATCCCACCGACCACCGCCAGATGACGCATCAATACGTCGAAGTCGACTTGCGCGTGCCCCCCCTGCCTCGCCATCCCAGCCCTCCCCAGTCGCCTTGATCGGGGTATCGGCACCTACCCGTTTCCGGGTACATGACTACATGGGGTGGTTCGCCGTTCCCTCCGATGGGGGATGGGCCAGCCGCCCGGGTGAGGGCGTTGGGCGGACACCCGCTCGGGGGCCGGGCGCGGAGGCCGCTGCTACCATTCGAGGTCCACTCGGGCGAGTGGCGGAATTGGCAGACGCGCAGGATTCAGGTTCCTGTGTCCGAAAGGACGTGGGGGTTCAACTCCCCCCTCGCCCACCAGCTCTGACCGCCATCGCGTAACGCCAATGCGTACCGGCCCCCGGTTCGATCGGTACGGGTTTCGGGGATTCCTCGCGGCGCCGCCCCCCCTAGCCTCGGGTTAACGAACGGTACCGAGGTGAGAGGAGGGAACCATGGGCACGAAGGCCGAAACGATCAGGGTCTCAGCCCGACCGGCGGGGTTCATGCTCTGGACCGCGGCCGTGTCCGCCCTGGCCGCCGCAGCGCTGGTGATGAGCGCAGTGGCGCTCACCGTGGCCGCGCGCGATCAGGCGGTCACCGGTGTGGCGGGCGGCATCCACGAGGTGGCGAGCACCGAAACCTCGCCCTGGAACGCGGCCAGGCTCGAAGCCATGGAGGGCCGCATGCTGGCCGAGAGCATCCGGATCGACGGGTACGCCCCGCTCTGGAACGCGGCCAAGCTCGACGCCATGGAGGGCCGCATGCTCGCCGAGAGCATCCGGATCAACGGGTACGCCCCGCTCTGGAACGCGGCCAAGCTCGACGCCATGGAAGGCCGCATGTTCGCGGCCAAGCTCGAAGCCGAAGGCCGTGGTCTGGCCGGGTAGCTCCACGATCGAGCCGGCGGTTCGCGCTCAGGTTCACCCGGGTGGCCCGGGCGGACCTCGAGCGCGTCGCCGTCCGGGGTCTGCACAGCGTTCGGATCCCCACCCTAGAATCCTCGCGTCCACCGACCTTGGGAAGGCGTTGATGGCCAGCGACGTCATCGGGCGCGAGCCCGAACTCGCGATCCTCGATCGCTTCCTCGACGCGATCCCGGCCGGGCCGGGAGCCCTGCTCCTTTCCGGTGAAGCCGGGATCGGGAAGACCACCGTGTGGAGGGAAGGGCTGGCGGGTGCTCAGGTGCGACGCTACCGCACGCTCTCATGCGGTCCGGTCGAGGCCGAGACACGCCTCTCCTACGCCGCACTCGGCGACCTTCTCGAGCCGATCCTGGAGGAGGCGCTCCCCACCGTGCCGGAGCCACAGCGCCAGGCCCTCGAGGTAGCCCTCCTGCGTTCCCCGAGATCGGGCGCCCGCGCCGACCAGCGAGCCGTGTCCCTGGCCGTCCTCGGATGCCTCCGATCGGTGGCCTCCACCTCCCCGGTCGTGGTGGCTGTCGATGACATCCAATGGATGGACGTCCCTTCGGTCCGGGTGCTCCAGTTCGTCGTGCGGCGCCTAAAGGACGAGCAGATCGGTTTGATGACGGCCGCTCGAGGCCACCGTGCCGATCACGACCCCCTGGGCGTCGTGGCGGCCTTAGCCGAGGATCGCGCTCACGCCCTCCACGTCGGACCCTTGTCGCAGGACGCACTCGAACGGGTGCTCAGGGCGAAGGTTGGGGAAGGGTTCTCCCGAACCGCGCTCCTGGGTCTCCACGAGATGTCGGGAGGCAATCCCTTCTTCGCTCAGGAGATCGGATCGGCGCTCCTTCGCCGTGGAGATGCCGTGACGGCCGGCGAAGAGCTCCCGATCCCTGACCGCCTTCAAGAGCTCATCGAGGATCGCCTCGGGGGGCTCCCTGCGGGGACCGTCGAAGCTCTGGAGGTCGTCTCTGCCCTATCGGCTCCGACGTCCGATGTGATCGCTGCGGCGATCGCTCCGTCGCGCGGGGTCGACGATCGTCTGCGTCCTGCGATCGACCACGACGTCGTTGAGGTCGTCGGCGGCCGTCTCCGGTTCACGCACCCGCTCCTCGCGTCCGCCGTCTACCAGAAGACCTCGCCGGCCCGGCGTCGCGAGCTGCACGGGCGGCTCGCGACGATCGTCCGCGATCCGGAGGAACGAGCCCGCCACCTCGCCCTGTCCGTCGAGGGCCACGACGTCGACGTCGCCGTCGCCCTCGAGGAGGCCGCCCTGCTCGCCTCCTCCCGGGGAGCCCCGCAATCCGCGGCCGATCTCTGGGAGATGGCCCGCCGCGCGACGCCGCGGGACCGAGGCGAGGACCTGGTCCGTCGGACGCACCAGGCGGGCGTGGCTCACGACGAGTGCGGGGACACCGCGCTGGCGCGGAGCGTCCTGGAGCACGCGGTGGACCTCTCGATGGCCGGGCCGCCTCGGGCCCGCGTGCTGCTGGACCTGGGGCAGGTCCTCGCCGAGACCGAAGGGTGGCGGGGGGCCTGGGCCGTGTTCGAGGCTGCTCGAGGCGAGGCGGGGGACGATCTCGCGCTGAGGGCACGGATCGAACAGAACCTCGGGTACGCCTGGCTGTACAGGGGAGACCTCGATGCATCGGAACGGCACGCTCGCGCCGCGCTGCACCTGGCCGAAGAGCTGCAGGAACCACGGGTGATGGCCGAGGCGTTCACACACTATCCACTCGAGGAGTTCCTCCTCGGACGCGGGGTCGATCAGGAGCTGCTCGATCGCGGGATCGCCCTGGAAGGGCACATGGAGGGCGAATTCAAATCCCACGTCCTGCGTGCAAGCTTCACCGTGGCTCAGCTCCTCAAGTTCACCGATCGCCTGGACGAGGCCCGCCGGACGTTCACCGAGCTCCTGGGTGATGCCGCGGCGCACGGCGTCGAGACCCCGATCCCGCATCTCCGGTACCACCTCGCCGAGCTTGAGTGCTGGGCGGGCAATTGGGACGTGGCCATGGAGCACGCCCGGGAGAGCCGGGCGGCCGCCCGGCGACTCCGCATGGGGGCTTCCACGTCGTCGGAGGGCCACTTCGCGGTGGGCCTGGTGGAGGCCCACCTGGGGCGGGCCGACCCGGCGAGGCTGGAAGCCCTTGAAGGGCTGCGGGTCGCCGAGGCGGCCGGCGAGATATTCCTCCTGATCCCGAACCTGTCGGCCCTGGGCTTCCTCGAGCTTTCCCTGGGCAACTTCGCCGAGGCCGATGCGTATCTGTCCAGGGCCGTCGAGCTCTCCGAGGCGATGGGCGTTCGGGAGCCCGCCTACTACCGGGTCGTCCCCGATGAGGTGGAGGCGCTCGTGGCGCTCGGGCGGCTCGACGAGGCCGAGGCGCTCCTCGCTCCCTTCGAGGAGGCCGGCAGGAACCTCGATCGGGCCTGGGCCATCGCCACGGGAGCAAGGTGTCGGGCGCTCGTGCTCGCGGCCCGGGGTGATCTCGCCGGTGCGTCGGCCGCGGCGGATGAGGCGGTGCAGCAGCACGATCGCCTGCCCCTCCCGTTCGAGCTGGGGCGGACGCTCCTCGTGCGCGGAACCGTGGAGCGCCGGGTGAAGAGGAAACGTGAGGCTCGGGAGACGCTCACGAAGGCCCTCGAGGTCTTCGACGGGCTGGGTGCCGCGTTGTGGGCGGACAAGGCACGAGCGGAGCTGGCGCGGATCGGCGGACGGGCTCCCTCGTCGCTCGAGCTGACCCCGACCGAAGAGAAGGTGGCGGCGCTGGTGGCCGCGGGCAGCACCAACCGGGAGGCGGCCGACGCGCTGTTCATCAGCATCCACACGGTGGAGGCCAACCTCAAACGGATCTACCGCAAGCTGGGCGTTCGCTCGCGCACGGAGCTTGCCTCGAAGTTCCGATCCAACACGTCAGGATCCTGAGTGGAGGGTCAGAGCAGCAAGGTTCCTGTGTCCGAAAGGACGCGGGGGTTCAACTCCCCCCTCGCCCACCAGCCAAACTTGCGCGATGACCCCTCGCTCGAACCGGCGGTTCGCGCGCAGGTTCGCTCGGGTGGCCGGGCGGACCTCGAGCGCGTCGCCGTCCGGGGTCTGCACAGCGTTCGGACTCCCACCCTAGAATCCTCGCGTCCACCGACCGTGGGAGGGCGTTGATGGCCGGCGACGTCATCGGGCGCGAGCCCGAGCTCGCGATCCTCGATCGCTTCCTCGAAGAGATCCCGGCCGGCGCTGGAGCCCTGCTCCTCTCCGGTGAGGCCGGGATCGGGAAGACCACCGTCTGGAAGGAAGGCCTGGACGGTGCCCGACGACGGCGGTACCGAACGCTCTCGTGTGGTCCGGTCGAGGCGGAGACGCGCCTCTCGTACGCCGCGCTCGGTGACCTCCTCGAGCCCATCCTGGAGGAGGCGCTCCCGACCCTGCCGGAGCCGCAGCGCCGGGCCCTCGAGGTGGCCCTCCTGCGGGCCTCGAGTTCGGGCGCCAGGGGCGACCAGCGGGGGGTCTCCCTAGCCGTTCTCGGATGCCTTCGGTCGGTGGCCACCAGCAGCCCCGTCGTCGTGGCCATCGACGACATCCAATGGATGGACCTTCCCTCGATCCGGGTGCTCCAGTTCGTCTCGCGCCGCCTCAAGGAGGAGGCGGTCGGCCTGATGGCAGCTGTTCGAGGCTCCGACCCCGACGAAGATCCCTTGGGCGTCGCCGAGGCGCTCCCCGAGGGTCACGTGCATCGCGTCCACGTCGGGTCACTCTCCGTCGACGCGATCGAACGGGTGCTCAGCGACAAGGTGGGTGAAGGCTTCCCGCGAACCACGCTCCTCAGTATCCACGAGACGTCGGGCGGCAATCCCTTCTTCGCCCAAGAGATCGGACGCGCGCTCCTGCGCCGTGGGGGTGAGATGGCGGCCGGCGAACGGCCCCCGATCCCGGAACGACTTCAGGAACTCGTCGAGGACCGCCTCGAGGGGCTCCCCGCCGAGACCATCGAAGCCCTCGAGGTGGTTTCGGCCCTGTCGGCGCCGACGCTCGACGCGATCGCTGCCGCGACCGCTCCTCCCGAGGTCGATCGTCGACTTGGTCCTGCCATCGAGAACGGCGTGGTGGAGGTCGTCGGCGACCGGCCCAGGTTCACCCACCCCCTCCTCGCGTCCGCCGTCTATCAGAAGATCCCTCTGGCCCGGCGTGGTGAGCTGCATGCGCAGCTCGCGACGATCGTCCACGATCCGGAGGAACGAGCCCGCCACCTGGCGCTGTCCGTCGAGGGTCCGAACGTCGCTGTCGCCGACGCCCTCGAGGAGGCCGCGTCGCTCGCCGGTTCCCGAGGAGCACCGCAGTCCGCGGCCGAGCTCTGGGAGATGGCCCGCCGGGTCACCCCGCGGGACCGAGGCGAGGACCTGGTGCGTCGGACCCACCAGGCGGGCGTGGCGCACTTCGAATGCGGGGACACCGCGCTGGCGCGGAGCGTCCTGGAGCAGGCGGTGGACCTCTCGATGGCCGGGCCGGCTCGGGCCCGCGTGCTGCTGGACCTGGGGATGGGCATGGCCGAGGCTGAAGGGTGGCGGGGGGCCTGGGCCGTGTTCGAGGCCGCTCGGGGCGAGGCGGGGGACGATCTCGCGCTGCGGGCGCTGATCGAGCAGAACCTCGGGTACGTCTGGCTGTTCAGGGGAGACCTCCCGGCATCGGAACGGCACGCGCGCGCCGCGCTGCAACTGGCCGAGGAGCTGCAGGACCCTCGGGTGATGGCCGAGGCGTTCCAGGCGTACCCGTTCGTCGAGTTCCTCCTTGGGGGCGGCGTCGATCAGGAGCTGCTCGATCGCGGGATCGCCCTGGAAGGGCACATGGAGGGGGAGTTCAAGTCCCACATCCTGCGTGCGAGCTTCGTCGCGGCGATGATCCTGAAGTCCACCGATCGCCTGGACGAGGCCCGCCGGACGTTCACCGAGCTCCTGGGTGATGCCGTGGCGCACGGTGTCACGGGCCCGATCCCGCAGATCCGTCACCACCTCGCCGAGCTGGAGTGCCGAGCGGGCAACTGGGATGCGGCCATGGAGCACGCCCGGGAGAGCAGGGTGGGCGCCCAGCGAGTCGGCATGGGGGTCCTGTCGTCGGAGGGCCACTTCGCGGTGGGCCTGGTGGAAGCCCATCGGGGGAGGGCCGACCCGGCGAGGCTGGCGGCCCTCGAGGGGCTGCGGATCGCCGAGGCGGGCGGCGAGGTCTTCCTCCTGATCCCGAACCTGTCGGCCCTGGGGTTCCTCGAGCTCTCCCTGGGGCGACCCGCCGAGGCCGATGCGTACCTGTCCAGGGCCGTGGAGCTCGAGCGAGCGATGGGCGTTCGGGAGCCCGCCTACTTCCGCGTCGTCCCCGACGAGATTGAGGCGCTGGTGGCGCTCGGGCGGCTCGACGAGGCCGAGGCCCTCCTGGCTCCCTTCGAGGAGGCCGGCGGGAACCTCGACCGGGCCTGGACCATCGCGACGGGAGCAAGGTGCCGGGCGCTCGTGCTCGCGGCCCGGGGTGATCTCGCCGGTGCGTCGGCCGCGGCCGACGCGGCGGTACAGGAACACGATCGCCTGCCCCTTCCGTTCGAGCTGGGGCGCAGCCTCCTGGTGCGTGGCACGGTGGAGCGGCGTGCGAAGCGGAAGCGGGAGGCTCGGGAGACGTTATCGGAGGCCTTGGCGGTCTTCGACGGGCTGGGTGCCGTGTTGTGGGCCGACAGGGCACGAGCGGAGCTGGCGCGGATCGGCGGACGGGCTCCCTCGTCGCTCGAGCTGACCCCGACCGAAGAGAAGGTGGCGGCGCTGGTGGCCGCGGGCAGCACCAACCGGGAGGCCGCCGACGCGCTGTTCATCAGCATCCACACGGTGGAGGCCAACCTCAAGCGGATCTACCGCAAGCTGGGCGTTCGCTCGCGCACAGAGCTTGCCTCGAAGTTCCGATCCGACACGTCAGGATCCTGAGTGGAGGGTCATGGCAGCCGGGTGACGGGCCCCGTTCGCCCGGGTCGCACGTAGACCCGGACACGAGAGTGTGCCTCCTGCCGTCATCCGAGACCGGGGTTGACCGGTGCATAGGTTCGTGCCTGTCGCGCGGCGTTCGGCGTTCCTACGCTCGGCGGCATGCTGAGAGCCCGTGTGCTCAGCGGCCACCCGAGGGAGGGCATCGTGAACGAACAGGGTGTGGGAACCATGCGGGTGAAACCCCGTCCGATCGTCGGCATCGTGATCTTCGTGGTGTATGCGGTGATCTTTTCGGTCGGGTTCCTCGCATCGGGGGTCGACTACGACCAGGTCGGTGATACGACGAGAAACGTCGTTAAGTCGATCGTGATCCCGGTGGGTATCGGGGCGCTCGCCTTGCTGCTGGTGACCTACTTCGTCGGGTGGTGGCGTCCGGTGTTCCGCGACGAGGACCGAGCGCCGCGGTGGACGCTCCTGATCCCCGCTTTCATGGCCGCCGCGGTCCTCGTGGGACTCGTCACCGCCGACTGGGGCGCCAGAGAGTCGTCATTCATCGTGTGGCTCCTGGTCGGCACGCTGTTCGTCGGGATCGCCGAGGAGACGCTCACGCGCGGCCTGCTGCTCGTGGGCTTGCGCGGCGGGATGGGCGAGGTGGGCGTCTGGTTCTGGACCTCGCTCGTGTTCGGCGCGCTGCACGGCCTCAACATCATGTTCGGGCAGTCGGTCGGCGACACGCTGCGGCAGATCGTCTTCGCGTTCGTGATCGGGAGCGTGCTGTACGCGTGCCGTCGCGCGACGGGCGTGCTGCTCGTCCCGATCGTGCTCCATTGGCTCTGGGACTTCACGACGTTCATGGCCAGCGGCAGCGAGGCGACAGCGTCGACTGCGGCCGGTCTCCAGGGCGTCGTCGCGTACGGTGCCGTCATCGTGCTGATCGTGGCGCTGATCAAGCGGTCGCTCTTCCGGGCGGGATCCGCCGAGACCGCGCCCGCGCAGCCGACGGCCGCATAGGCTGCAGCACCGCTCGACCATCCGAAGGAGGGTCATGGACACTCTGAGTGCACCGCTTCCGATCCCCGTCTCCACGACCGCGGAGATCCCCGGACGCACCGTCACGCGATACTCCGGAGCAGCGTTCGGGCTGATCGCCCGGTCCACCGGCTTCAGCAAGGGGTTCAAGGGTTCCATCAAGGCCTTCAGGCAGGGAGAGGTCCAGGAGTTCACCGGCACGCTGGAAGAAGCCCGACGAACCGCGATCGAACGGCTCGTGGAGCCCGCCCAGGAGCTGGGCGGGGATGCCGTCGTCGGCCTCCGCTTCGACTCGACCGATATGGGGGAGCAGCAGGGCATAGCGGAGATCGTCGCCTACGGTACCGCCGTGACGCTCGCCGACTGAGTTATCGAGATGGAGACCCGACCCGCAGTGGAGCTTCCCGACGCCGAGTACCTCCCGAGGCAGACGATCGGTGAGCGAACGGCTCGCGGAACGGATCTGCGCGCCGAGGTGCCGCACGAGCGGCACGCGTCGTGGCGTCCTTCGCGGGCCCGCCCGGACCCGGTCGCGATCTTGGAGGGGCAGTCGGCCGAACGGATCCCCGAGCTCGTGCCGCTCAGGTACGCCCGCATGGCGTCGTCGGCGTTCGCCTTCTACCGTGGCGGCGCCGCGATCATGGCGGCCGACCTCGCAGGGACGGCCACCTCCGGGCTCCGCGCGCAGCTGTGCGGCGACGCCCACCTGCTGAACTTCGGCCTCTTCGAAACGCCCGAACGCTCGCTGATCTTCGGCCTGAACGATTTCGACGAGACGCTCCCGGGCCCGTTCGAGTGGGACGTGAAGCGGCTCGCGGCGAGCTTCGAGATCGCGGGACGGGCGCTCGGCCTCACCGCCGACGAGCGCGAGGCGGCGGTCGCCGGGACCGTGCGCGCCTATCGCGAGGCGATGCAGGAGTTCGCCGAACGACGCGATCTCGAGGTCTGGTACGCGCGCCTGCCCGCCGAGGAACTGCAGACCAAGCTCGCCGCCCTCGCCGACTCCAAGACCGCGAAGGAGGTCAAGCGCGAGCTCCAGAAGGCGCTGCGCCGGAACCACCTGCGGGCCTTCGAACGGCACCTCGAGAACGTCGACGGGGAGATCCGGTTCGTGAGCGCGCCTCCGTTGCTCGTCCCGGTCGAGGAACTGCTGGATCAGGATCAGCGCGCCCGGTACGTGGAGGTGATCCACTCGTTCCTGCGGCAGTATCGCGCGAGCCTGCCCCCACACCTGCGTTCCCTCGTCGAGCGGTACCGGTTCGTCCACATCGCCCGCAAGGTCGTCGGGGTCGGAAGCGTGGGGACCCGTGCGTGGGTCGTCCTGATGATGGGCCGTGACACGAGCGACCCGCTCATCCTGCAGCTCAAGGAGGCGAAGCGATCGGTGCTCGAGCCCTACACGGAGTCGTCGGCCTTTGGATCCCAGGGTCGCCGCGTCGTGGAGGGGCAGCGGTTCATGCAGGCGGCGAGCGATCAGCTGCTCGGCTGGTATCGCCTGCAGGCCTGGGACGGCCGGGAGCACGACTTCTACGTCCGCCAGCTGTGGGACGGGAAGTCGTCGATCGACGTCACTCGGCTGACCGCCACCGGCCTTCGCGCGTACGGCGACGCGTGCGGCTGGACGCTGGCGCAGGGGTCACGCGCGGTCGGGCGACCGGGTCGCGATGGCCGCCTACCTCGGCGTCGACGACGGGTTCGATCAGGCCATCGCCGAGTTCGCGGACCGCTGCGCAGACGTGAACGAAGCCGACCACGCGCGCCTGCTCGAGGCGATCGACAGCGGCGCGATCCCCGTCGCCGACGAGGTCTGAGGGCGAAACGTCCGGAGGCGGTCGGCAACCCCAACGGCCCGACCCACCTCGATCGATCTCGGAACGCACGATCCCCGGTATGTTCGTCTGATGCGTGGGGAGCGACGATGAGCGCGCGCCGTGCCTGATGCCGTGATCCGGACCCAGGGTCTGTCGAAGACCTACGCCACCGGCGTCGTGGCCGTCGACGCGCTCGACCTCGAGGTCATGCCCGGCGAGATCTTCGGCCTCCTCGGTCCGAACGGCGCCGGGAAGACCACGACCGTCGGCATGCTCACGACGCGCGTGATCCCGACCAGCGGGAGCGCCCGGATCGGCGACGTCGACGTCCTCGCGCACCCGACCGCGGCCAAGCGCCTGATCGGCGTCGTGTCGCAGACCAACACCCTCGACCGCAGCCTGTCGGTGTGGGAGAACCTCTATCACCACGGCAGATACTTCGGGATGTCGACGAAGGCGTCGAGGGCCCGCGCCGACGAGCTGCTGGAGCGGTTCCGCCTCGCCGACCGCGCCCAGGCCGACGTGAACACGCTGTCGGGCGGGATGGCGCAGCGCCTGATGGTGGCGCGCAGCATCGTCCACCGCCCCTCGATCCTGTTCCTCGACGAGCCGACCTCCGGGCTCGACCCGCAGAGCCGGCTGGCGCTGTGGGAGATCCTCGGCGAGGTCCACGCCGACGGCCAGACGATCCTGCTCACGACGCACTACATGGAGGAGGCCGACCGGCTCTGCTCGCGCGTCGCGATCATGGACCACGGCCACCTGCTGGCGCTCGACCACCCCGACGCGCTGAAGCGGACGGTCGGCGCCGACACGATCCTGATGGTCCGCACCGACGGCGACGCCGACGCGCTGATCGACGTCGTGCAGGGCATCGAGGGCGTCGACCGCGCGAGCGTCGTCGAGGGCGAGGTCATGATCGCGACCCGCGCGACCGACGGCCTGCTCGCCCGGTTGATCCAAGCGGCGGAGTCGAACGGGTTCCCCGTCCGCGACGTCTCGGTGGCCGAGCCCACGCTGGAGACCGTCTTCATCACGCTCACCGGGAAGGAGCTCCGCGAATGAGCGCGCTCGACCACGACGGCCCCGGAGACCGCCCACAGCACGCCCACGGTGGCGTTCGTGGCGCTCCTGATGCGCGACCTCAACGTCCTGCGCAAGAACGTCGTGGAGTTCGTCGTCCGCTCGGTGATGCAGCCGTTGCTCTTCGTCTTCGTGTTCACCTACGTGTTCCCGAAGATCGGGTTCGGGGTGGGCGGCTCGGGCTCGGGCGAGACCACGTTCTCGAGCCTGCTCGTGCCGGGCGTGGTCGCGATCGCGTGCATGTTCCAGGGCGTGCAGGCGGTGGCGCTCCCGCTCGTGCCAGGAGTTCGGGTTCACGCGCGAGATCGAGGACCGCGTGATGGCGCCGCTCCCGATCGCCGGCGTCGCGATCGAGAAGATGGTGGCCGGCGGGATCCAGGGGATGTTCGCCGCGCTCGTGGTGTTCCCGTTGGCGGCGTTCATCCCCGCGACGCCGGTGCACCTCGACGTGCAGTGGCTGCCGATCCTGACGCTGCTGCCGCTGACCGCGTTCACGGGCTCCGCGCTCGGGCTCGTGATGGGCACGAAGGTGGAGCCGCGGAAGGTGCCGCTGCTGTTCGGGGTCGTCGTGATCCCGCTGACGTTCCTGGGGGCCACCTACTACCCGTGGGCGCTGCTGCACGACATCAAGTGGCTGCAGATCCTCATGCTGGTCAACCCGCTCGTCTACATGAGCGAGGCGATGCGGGCCTCGCTCACGCCGGACCTGGTGCCGCACATGCCGCTCTGGGTGATCTACGTCGCGCTGATCGGGTTCACCGCCGGGCTCGGCTGGATCGGCGTCCGCGGGTTCCGCCAGCGCGTCCTGAGCTGAGCCGGACGTCGGTGTCACGGATCCGAGGGCAGGCGGGACCAGATCTCGGCGTCCTCCCAGATGTCCTGCTTGATGTGGACCGACCGGAGCGTGCCCTCGTGCCGGTAGCCGTTCCGATCCGCGACCCGCTTCGAGGGGTCGTTCTCCGGACTGATGATCAGCTGGATCCGGTGGGGCGCGAGCTCGGCGAACGCCCACTCGGTCAGCCGACGGAGTGCCTCGGTCGCCACTCCTTGTCGACGGGCTGCCGGATGCACGACGTACCCGAGCTCCACCGTCTTCGCGACGGCATCGATCTCGGGGGCGACCGCGATCCCGAGGAAGACGCCATGTGCGTCGACGATCGCGAAGGCCTCGCGGGTCCCGTCGCGTCGTCCCTCCCGGTACCGCTCGAGCCAGGTCTCGGCGAAGTCCGCGGGCGGGGGCTCCGGCACTCGCGTGAACCGCAGGACGTCGGGGTCGAGCAGCAGCTCGCCGAAGCCCCGCACGTGCCGCTCGTCGAACGGAACGAGCGTGAGGTCGGGCGCCATGCGAGGAGTATCCGGGTGCGGTCGCTCGCTGTCACCGCGACACGCGCGGCGCACGACAACGACCGCGTCTCGGAGGTACAACCCTCGGATGCGTGACGAGGAACTCCCACCGGGAGGCGAGCCGGTCGGGGACGATCCCCCCTGGGATGCCTGGCGTCCTCGGGACATCGCCGACCGGCTCGCCGGCGTCGAGGCTCCCTGGGCCGTGGCGGCTGGCTGGGCGCTCGACCTCTTCCGCGGGGCGACGACCCGGGAACACGAGGACCTGGAGATCGCCGTTCCGATCGGTCGCTTCGCCGAGATCCGCGACGCGCTCCCCGACCTCGCCTTCGAGGTCGTCGGTTCGGGCCGACGCTGGCCCGTGGGTTCGGCCGCGTTCGAGGTCATGGTTCAGACCTGGGGTCGCGACAACGACGGGATCTATCGGCTCGACGTCTTCCGGGAACCGCACGAGGCGGGGACGTGGGTCTGCCGGAGGGACGAGCGGATCCAACGCCCCTACGACGAGGTGATCGCGAGGACCCCCGACGGGATCCCGTACCTGGTGCCCGAGGTCGTCCTGTTGTTCAAGGCCAAGCACGACCGCCCGAAGGACCACGCGGACTTCGAGGGGACGCTCCCGCTGTTGAGCGAGGAGCAACGGACGTGGCTCGCGGACGGGCTTGCCCGAGTACACCCGGGTCACGTCTGGCTCGAACGGCTCCGACGGGGAGGTGACGAGCTCAGGTGGGCGACTAAGCCGTGATGGCGTGGACCGCGCGGCGCAGCGCCGGCGCCGAGAGCGCGATCGCCAGCCACATCGCCGCCGATCGCGAGGGCCGGCGCGACCACGATCCACGGGGTCACGCCGACGCAGTCGATCAGCGTGCCGCCGCGCACGTCGCACCGCCCCGCGAGCCCGGCGGCCGCGAGCTGGAACGCGCCGGCCGCCACGATCGTGACGACGCCCGCCACCGCGAACCGTCGCGCGAGCCACCGCTCGGGGTGGGAGCGGATCATGAACCAGACCAGCAGCCCGATCACGCCGGCGAGGATCGCCCACCCGATCGCGAAGCCCACCGCGCGGTACCGGTCGGGGCTCTCGAGCACCGCGCTCGACGATCGTGCGCATCGTGGGGTAGGCCAGGAGGAAGCTGAGCCAGGCGGTGCCCAGGGCGAACGCGCCGATCGCCGGCTCGGACCCGTCACCACCCCGGCGCTTGCCCGGCGATGCACCGGACCGAGAGCACGATCGCAGCCGGCAGCGTGAGGTACATCGAGATCGACGCCGAGCAGCGCGAGGACGAACGCCCAGATCGCTTCGCGTTCGACGAGCGGGCGGAGGCGGCGTGCCATGCCCTCCACCGTACCGCATCGGCGACGACGCGTTCTATCGGCATCTTGCCGCGGGCGGCTGTCGATCGATGTCGGCCGGCGCTAGGTCAGGCAGAGGAGCGGCGTGTCGGCCCGGCCTGGAGGCCGAAGCGGCCCACGCGGGGCCCCTTCACGGCCCGCACGCGGTACGCGTAGCCGGTGTCGACGCCCAGGTCGATGTCGCGGTACGAGGTGGTTCGCCAGTCGTCGATCCGGGCGATCAGGGTGAAGGCGTCCTCCGACGCGCCACGCCGGAAGATCTCGTAGCCGCCGGACGGCCCGCCGGGTGTCCATGCGATGTCGACCCCGGTGGAGAGCCATCCGTCGCACGTAGCGGTCGCCGACGACGCCCGAGGGCACGGGCACCGGCTTCGGACCCTTCACGATGGGGGTGATCGCTGCCGCCCAGCCCGGCGAGCGAGGGCACGGCCACCCAGAGCGCGCCGAACGCCATGGCCGCGACCGCGATCCAGGCGGCCGTGCGACCTGGGCGCCGCGGGCGAGCGGCCGGCGCGTCGGCCGGCAGCTCCGAGGTCGATCGGGCCGATCGGCAGACTTCGCCGTCGCGCGGACCGGTGCGGGGGATCGGCACGGTCGTGGCGGCGTTGGCGCCGGACCAGGGTCGTGACCGGCACGGTGGCCGCCTCGGCCGCGGCGCTCGCAGAGCGCGGTCGCGAGCCGGTCGGCGGTCGGGTAGCGCGTGAATCGGATCCTTGGCCAGGCATCGGACGACCACGCCGTCGAGCGCGCTCGGCACCCCGGGCCGGATCGAGCGGACCGACGCGGGTGACCTCGTGACGCACGAGGTCGGCCACCTCCCGCGTCGAGCCGCCCTCGAAGGGAGGCCGCCCGGTCAGGAGCTCGTAGAGGACGGCGCCCAGCGCGTACACGTCGACGCGCTGGTCGCCCCCGCCGGCGACCGCCTGCTCGGGAGCGACGTAGGCGAGCGTCCCGTGCGCGTCCGATCCCGAGCGCGCGGCGCCCGAGCCGCGCACCGCGCGGGCGATGCCGAAGTCGAGGATCTTCACCTCGCCGGCCGGTGTCACCATCACGTTGCCGGGCGAGACGTCGCGATGGACGACCCCGCGGTCGTGCGCGTGGGCGAGCGCGTCGGCGGCGCCCGCCACGAGCCGGGCGGCGCTGCGCCGGATCCATCGCCCCCGCCGTCCGAACGAGCTGCCCGAGCGTCGCACCCGGCACGAGCTCCATCACGATGAACGCCCGCCCTCGATCTCGGCGATGTCGTAGACCGCAACGATGCCGCTGTGTCCGAGCCGGGCGGCGGTCCGCGCCTCGCGTCGGAACCGCGCGAGGAACCGCCGGTCCGCGGCGAGCTCGGGCCGCAGGACCTTCACGGCGACCGTGCGGTCGAGGTGGCGGTCGGCCGCCTCGTACACCTCGCCCATCCCGCCGCGCCCCAGCAGCGCGCGGATCTCGTAGCGGGAGGCGAGCACCTCGCCGATCAGGGACGGTTCCGTGAGTCGTCGTTCGCGTCATCGCCGCACCAGCGGTACGCCGAACTCGACCGAGCGACGCCTCAATCCGCACCGCCGACACGCCGACACCTCTTGCAGAGACCGCTCCCCCCGAGCCAGGAGGTCCACGTCGTGGTCACCATGCTCCGTCGCACGATGAGTTCGCTCGGCGCGTTCGCCGCGTTCCTGATGGCCGCCGGCGCGGCTCCGGCAGCGCTCCCGGCTCCGGTGGCGCGGCCCGAAGCGCTAGCGCACGGCTCCGCCCTCGCCCGTCCGCGAGGGGGCGCATCGTATACTGCGGTCCCGCTCGGGCACTCGCTCGAGGACCGCTCGGAACCGGCCATCCGGGCGAGGACGGACGTGCGATGACCCTGTCCCAGAGCACCCTCACGCTCCTCGCGCTCGTCGCCGTTGGCCTCTCCGTGCTCGCGCTGCTCTTCGCGATCGTGGGCGGCGCCGGCGGCCGTCGTCCGAAGGAGCCGGCCGGGCCGATCCAGATGGACGACGCGCTGCGCGCCGTGCTCGAAGAGCAGGCGGCGCAGATCGACCGGCTCGAGCAGGCGTCCGGATCCTGAACGGCGCCGACAACAAGCAACAGGTGCTGATCGACGGCAGCGTTCGGCACGTGGCGCTCCTGCGCTACGACGCCTTCGAGGATGTCGGCGGACGGCTCTCGTTCTCGTGCGCGATGCTCGACCATCACGGCACGGGCGTGGTGCTCACCTCGATCAACGGACGGCAGGAGACGCGCGTGTACGCGAAGCCCGTCACCGAGGGCGCGAGCTCGTACAACCTGTCGCTCGAAGAGGAAGAGGCGATCCGACAGGCGATGGCCGCGCCGGCCGAGACGGTGGAGGCGCGATGATCTTCAAACGTGACGAGGACGACGCTGACCCGGTCGAGGCGACGGCCCCGGCCACGGCACGACGGGAGGACCAGATGGCGGACCAGAACGGTGAGGTGACGATCGTCGGTGCCGGTGCGCGCCTCGAGGGCAACGTCGTGTCGGCCGGGTCGCTCCGGATCGACGGCCAGGTCAAGGGACAGATCAACGCCGAGGGCGACGTCGCGCTCAGCCCGCAGAGCCAGGTCGAGGCCGACATCCGCGCGCAGAACGTGAGCGTGGCGGGCGCCTTCAAGGGCAACATCATCGTCAAGGGCAAGGCCCACCTCGCGCGCGGCGGCCGCGTCGACGGGAACATCACCTCGAAGACCCTCGTGATCGAAGAGGGCGGGATCTTCCACGGACAGAGCATCATGGACGGCGGCGCGTCGGGCATCGTCCTCGTCCGGTCAGGCCGGCGCCTCGCAGGGCGCGCCGGCCGCCACGCAGACCGAGAAGGGAACCGACCAGGTGAAGGTGCCGTAGATGCTCGACATCAAAGCGATCCGAGACGACCCCGAGCCGTTCCGCGCGGGCCTGGCCCGCCGGAACCTGGCCGACGCGGTGGACCAGCTGCTGGCCGCCGACGAGCGCCGTCGCGACGCTGACCGCCCGCGTCGAGGAGCTGCGCGCCGCGCAGAACAGGGCCTCGAAGGAGATCGGCCGCGCCGAGGGCGACGCGAAGCAGGCCCTGATCGCCGAGGTGGCGTCGGTGAGCGCCGAGCTGAAGGAGCTCGAGCCGCAGCTCGCGGAGGCCGAGGAGCAGCTCGCCGCGCTGCTCGCCGCGACGCCCAACGTCCCGCACGAGAGCTGCCCCGACGGGTTCACCGACGAGGACGCGGTGGAGGTGCGACGGCACCTCGAGCCCACCGCGTTCGAGTTCGAGCCGCGGGATCACGCCGAGATCGGCGAGCTCCTCGGGCGTGCTCGACACCGAGCGCGGGGCCCGCACGAGCGGATCGCGGTTCGTGTACCTGATGGGCGACCTGGTGTTCGTCCAGTTCGCGCTGATGCGGCACGCGATGGACATCCTGAACGACAAGGGGTTCCTGCCGGTGATCCCGCCGGTGATGGTGCGCGAGGAGGCGATGTACGGCACGGGGATGCTGCCGGCCGACGAGGCGCAGCTCTACGTGACGCGCGAGGACGACCTGTACCTGGTGGGGACCGCCGAGGTGCCGCTCGCCGCGCTCCACATGGGCGAGATCCTCGACGCAGGACGATCTCCCGCTGCGCTACGCGGGCTACTCGACCTGCTTCCGGCGCGAGGCCGGCACGTACGGCAAGGACATGGGCGGGATGTTCCGCGTGCACCAGTTCGACAAGGTCGAGATGTTCAGCTTCGCGACGCCGGAGGCGAGCTGGGACGAGCACGAGTACCTCGTGAGCGTCGAGGAGGAGATCGTCTCGAACCTCGAGCTGCCCTACCGCGTGGTGAACATCGCCGCGGGCGACCTGGGCAGCAGCGCCGCCAAGAAGTACGACATCGAGGTGTGGCTCCCGGGCCAGGACCGCTACCGCGAGCTGACGTCGTGCTCGAACACCACCGACTACCAGGCGCGGCGGCTGCAGGCGCGCGTGCGGCGGGCGCGAGGGCTCTCCCGAGATCCTGCACACGCTGAACGGCACGGCGACGGCGGTCGGCCGCACGCTCATCGCGCTGCTGGAGAACCACCAGCAGGAGGACGGCTCGGTGGAGCTTCCGGCGAAGCTGCATCCGTACCTGCCCGAGCGTGCCCAGGTGCTGCGTCCTCGAAGCTGACCACCCACGTCCGGTCTCGTCGAACGTACGCCGTGCCAGACGTGCAGTCCGTCCGTCGGTGATCGGTCCGGCGCGCCGCGCCGCGCAGGTAGCGCGACCGAGCCGTCGCGGGCGATCGCGCGGTACGCGATCGCTCCAGACGCCGCGTCGACGCTCGGACTGCGTTCGAGACGGCGCCGACGCGAGCGCGGATCGTCGGGGTGCACGATCCGCGCGAAGTGCGTCGGCTCGGCGATCGAGCTCCTCGGGCGTGTAGCCGAAGACCTCGAGGCACTGCGGTCCGATGTAGGTGTAGCGGCTCGACCCCGGTCGCCGGGTCGCGCACCTGGGTCCACGGGATCGCCGGGCAGCCCCTCGACGAGCGAACGCAGGCTACGCTCCGACTCCTCGACGCCCGACCCCGGAGCCGCTCGTGCGGTCACGTCCATGATCGCGCCCTGGAACCGCTTCGGCGCGTCCGTCGGGGTCGTCGCGTCGACGACCCTGCTCTGGGTGCGGAGCCAGCCGATCGTCCCGTCGCGCCGGATGATCCGGTACTCGAGCGCCCACGCCTCGCCGCTCGGACCACGATCTGCCCGACGCGCCGGCCACCCGTCGCGGGTCGTCCGGATGCACGATCTCGAACCAGCGTCGAGGGCTCCGACCCAACTCGTCGAGCGTGTAGCCGACCGAGCTCGGCGATCTGGGGGCTCATGTACTCGAGCTCGACGGCGGGTCCTCGCCGTCGGGCCGAGCCCGGTAGACGTAGGACACCACCGGGCCCTCCTCGGCGAGCTGCCGGTACCGCTCCTCGGCCTCCTCGGCCTTGGCCTCGGCCTCCTTCCGCGCCGTGATGTCGAGCATCACGCCCTGGAAGTGGGCCGGGCGCCCGCGGTTGTCGCGTGCCCGGAGCGTGGCGCGGTCCAGGACCCAGACGATGCGGCCGTCCTTCGCGAGGTAGCGGTACTCGGCGGTGAACGGCTCGCCCGTCAGGGCGCATCGGTCGGCGAGCGCGCGACACCCAGTCGCGGTCGTGCGGGATGGAGCCGCGTCCTGCCAGAAGTCGGCCTCGCTGCCACTCCGTCCGGCGTGTAGCCCAACAGGTCCTCGATCTCCGGGCTCATGTAGCGGGAGGCGGGCTCGGTCGTCGAGCTCCTCGGTCCGGTCGCGCCAGTTCGTCTCCCACGAGTAGACGACGGCCGGAAGGTCCTCGACCAGCTCGCGGTACCGCCGCTGCGCGAGCGCGCAGCGCCTCCTCGGCCCGACGCCGCTCGGCGATCTCGAGCGCCATCATCTCGTTGGCGTCCTCGAGCTCGGCGGTGCGCGCCAGCACGCGGAGCTCGAGGTCGTCGTTCGACAGCCGGAGCGCTTCCTCGGCGTCCTTCTGGGCGGTGATGTCGAGCATCACGCCGTACCAGCGTGCCTCGCCCGTGGCCGGGTCCTCGACGAGCGTGGCCTGGTCGCGGACCCAGACGCGCCGCCCGTCGCTCGCGATCAGCCGGTACTCGCGGTCCCACGGCTCGCGCGTCTCGGTGTGGAGGTCGTGCGCCGCGAGCTCGTTCTCGCGGTCCTCCTCGTGGAGCAGCTCCATCCAGATGTCGGGCTGGTCGAGCCACTCCTGGCGCGTGTACCCGAGGATCGCCTCGACGTGCGGGCTCACGTACAGGGTGTGCCGCTCGTCGTCGGGCCCCATCTCGTAGACGATCGGCCGGCACCTGCTCGACGAGCGCGCGGTAGCGCTGCTCCGAGCCGCGCAGCTCCTGTTCCGCGAGCTTCTGGGCGGTGATGTCGACGAAGACCCCTTGCCATGCCGGCGGTGCCGCTGCTCGGGCTCGGTCACGACGTGCGCGCTGTCGCGGACCCACACCGCGTCCCCGTCCGGCCGGACGAACCGGAACTCCTGCTGATACCCGGTCTCGTGGCGCCCACGCCGCCCGCCAGGTCGCCGATCACCCGCGTCGCGGTCGTCCGGGTGCAGATGTCGTACCAGCGGCTCGCGTCGTCGATGAACCAGCTCGGCGGGATAGCCCAGGATCTCGAGCACGTTCGGGCTGACGTAGGGGGTGCCGCGTCTCGGGCGCGCCGGTGTCGAGGTAGACGATGACCGGCAGCCGCTCGACGAGCGTCGGTACCGCCGCTCGGATCGCCGGAGCTCCTCCTCGACCGCCTTCGTGCGCGAGATGTCGAGCATCACGCCCTGCCGGACCCCCGGCTCGCCGTCCCGGCCCTGCGGACGCGGCGGCAGACGTCGTGGATCCACGCGACGGCCCCGTCGCTCCGGATGTGTCGGTACTCCTCGTCGAACGACGCCCCGGTCCGCACCGCCTCCTCCCAGGCGTTCGATGGACCGATCGGCGTCGCGCGGGTCGATCGATCTCCTCCCATGGCCGCAGGTCGGCGTCGGCCGGTCCGGGGACGATGCCGAAGGCCGGGTCGAGGCGCGGGCTCACGTACAGCGTGTGCGACACCGGCTCGTCCGTGCACGCGTAGACCGTGGCGGGCACGTTCTCGACGAGTGCCCGATACCGCGACTCGGACGTCCTGAGCTCGTCCTCGATCTCCTTCTGTACCGTGATGTCGAGGATCACGCCCTGCCAGCAGACGACGTCGCCGTCCTCGTCCTCGATCGGCAGGGAGTGTCGCGCACCCACACCGACCCCCCCGTCGGGTCGGACGAATCGGTACTCCTCGGCGAACGGCGCTCCCGTCGCGGACGGTGGCGGCCCATGCTCGCGCCGACCCGGTCCCGACGTCGTCCGGATGGATCGTCCGCATCCACAGCGACGGATCGTTCAGGTAGTCGATCGGCGCGTAGCCGAGGATCTCGGAGGAGCTCGGGCTCACGTAGAGACTGAGCGGCTCGATGTCCGGGGAATCGACGTAGACGACCGCGGGGAGGTGCTCGACGAGCTTCCGGTAGCGCGCCTCCGAACGGGCGGCGGCCTCCTCCGCGAACCGAACTGTCGGAGATCTCGAGCGATGACCCCCTGCCATCCCGTCACCTCGCCGACGGCATCCGTGATGGGATGCGAGGTCTCGCGGACCCACACGAGGGAGCCGTCCCGGCGGATCAGGCGGTACTCGCTGTGGAACCTGGCGCCCGCCTCGAAGGCCGCCTCCCATTCGCGGTCCACCCGTACGCGATCGGCGGGGAAGAGCGCCCGGTACCAGAGATCGGGGTCGGAGGCCCAGGTCTCGATGTCGTAGCCCAACACCGTCTCGATCGCCGGGCTGACGTAACGGACCGCCGGCCGGATCTCGTGGGAGAGCTCGAAGATGACCGCCGGGACCTGCTCGACGAGTCGCCGGTAGTGATCGCCATCGAGCGGGGGCCGTGGCTCCATGATCGTCAGGTAGCCTACGCCCGGGCCGCAGCGCCGAACGACATGCCGTTCAGGTTCGTCAGCGGCTTCGTGCCGCTACCGTCCGCCTTGACGCTCGCGATCTGCCCCGCGGTGTTCGTGTAGGCAACGCGGCCGTTGGCTCCTGGATACGTCACGAGGCACCTCCTGGATCGGCGCGGTGTCCGATCGTATCCCTTCACCGCGATGCCTGTCGCCCGGTACGCTCCCTGCCGGGAGGATGGCCGAGCGGACGAAGGCGACGGTCTTGAAAACCGTTAGCGGCGCGAGTCGCTCGAGGGTTCGAATCCCTCTCCTCCCGCTCCTGACCAGCGGTGACGCTTCCGAGCTCGCTCGAGTGATTCGAGCCGGCCGGCGTCGATGCCGCCATTCTGCCGCCAGTGGATCCGATCGCGGTCCTAGCCGAGAGACGAGACCGCCTCGAGCCTTTCAACACCGTGGTGTCGGCCACGGATAGTCAACAGTGGCGACTAAGAGATTGATGTACGTGGGCTGCTCGCGAGCCCGAGCCAACCTGGCCGTGTTGTTGACGGAGCGACCGCGGCCCGAGGATGCGCACGGACTCACCGATTGACAGAGCCGATTGGACGCGGTCACGAGCTCTGCTCCGAGGTCATGCGGATGCCAGAAGCGAGTCGAGTTGATCCGGGCTCTCCTGAACGACCTTCGGCTCGGATTGCCGGCCGACCGAGAGTGCATGTGGCTGATCTCGCTGGGCTACCCGAGCGGGCAGGCGCTCGCACCGGTCGAGCGGCCCGATCGACGGGCTTTCGACGACTCGTGCACCGGGGGGCTGGTAGGAAGCCGTCGCTGCTACGGTCCTGCGATGGAGGCGTTGGAAGCGGCGTTGGACGCGGAGGCCGAACGCACGGCCTTCTCCGGTGTCGTGCGGGTGGACCGACGCGGCGCAGCAGAACTCGCGAAGGCATACGGGCTCGCCGATCGCGCCCATGGCATCCCGAACACGGTCGACACGCGGTTCATGCTGGCGAGCGTCGCGAAAGGCTTCACCGCGCTGGCTGTGATGAGCCTCGTCGCCGACGGCACGCTACTGCTCTCGACGACCGCACGCTCGGTGCTCGGCGGCGACCTGCCGCTGATCGCCGACGACGTGACCGTCGAGCACCTGCTCGCGCACCGTTCCGGTATCGGCGACTACCTCGACGAGGACGAGATCGATGACATCAACTCCTACACGCTGTCCGTGCCCGTGCACCGGCTCGACACGACCGAGCGGTTCCTGGAGGTGCTCGACGGCTTCCCGCCCGTCTCCCGCGCAGACGAGCGGTTCTCCTACAACAACGCTGGCTACGTCGTGCTCGCTCTGATCGCCGAGCGAGCCAGCGGGGTCGGCTACCACGAGCTCGTGCGGCGGCGCGTGACCGAACCGGCCGGGCTCGCCGACACCGGGTTCTGGCGCACGGACGAGCTCCCGGGCGACCACGCGATCGCGTACCTGCACGCCGCCGGACTGCGGTCGAACGCACTCCACCTGCCCGTGCTCGGCACCGGAGACGGCGGCATCTCCTCGACCGCCGCCGATCTCGCAACGTTCTGGCGCGCGCTCTACGCCGGTCGCCTCGTGCCGGCCGAGCTCGTCGTCGAGATGACCCGCCCGCGCAGCGACTGGCCGGAGGAGAACCGTCGCTACGGGTTGGGGTTCCACGTGCACCGCACGAGCGAGGCCGTGTGGCTCGAGGGCTACGACGCCGGCGTCTCGGTCTGCACCACGCACGATCCGGCGTCGGGCATCACCCACTCCGTGATCGCGAACTGGTCCGACGGCGCCTGGCCGATGCTCTCGGTGCTCGACGAGCACCTGGGCACCGCGTAGAAGTACGCACGGACCCCCCCTCAGCTGCCGAGCGGCAACGACGGAGGGAGAACTTCAGGTAGATCCCGAGGCTCGGCGATCGGCGTCGGAAGCGGTTTCTTCCCGTCCGCCCACGCGGGAGAGACCTCTCTCCCGATTCCAGTCGCCGTCGCGGCCGCGACTCGGATCCGGCCGGAGACGCTCGAGGTTCGTCGGGATCGAAGCACTCTCCCTCGGAAGGCGCCGGAGCCGACCGCCTCGCGGTGAGCGTGGGCCGAACGGCGATCTCCACGGCTCCCGGTACCGGAGACGAGCTCCGCGAGCTCCAGGGCCGCTCTCAGAGGTTTGGATCTGCGGGAGGTCGGACAATCCGGTCCGTCGCTCTCGTCCGGCGCCGTCTCCGTCTCGCCGTCGATGCCGCCGTTCTGCCGCCACTCCTCAGATCCGGTTCACCTGTCGCGACCTGCATCGACGAGAACGGCGACGCCGGATACGGGCTCAGACCGGAACGATGCCGTATCCGAGCGTACGGGACCGAACCACCTCATATGGCCGGTCTCGCTCTTGAAAACCGTTTGAGGCGCGAGTCTCACGTGGGTTCGAATCCCACTCCTCCCGCCAGCATGCCTTGCGCCGTCCATGTTCCCGGTGGTATCACCCGCAGACGACCACGACCCTCTGACCCGCGAGGAGCGACGATGAACCGGCGAGAGGACCGCAGCACGACCGATCCCATCCACGTCAGCCGGCGGAGATTCCTGCAAGGGAGCGCCGCAGCGGTGGCGGCCGCGAGCCTGCCGATCGTGCGCGCGGGGACCGCCGCCGCCGGAGCGAGCTGCGATCCGCTGACGACGCCGCCGTCGTTCATGGGCTCGGTGCCGGACCCGTCGTCGGTGCTCGGGTTCGCGGTGGGCGTCGACCGTGAAGCGACGTACGACGAGATCGTGACGTACCTGAACACCGTCGGTCCCGCGAGCAACCGCGTGGTCGTGGGCGACGCCGGTGCGTCGGAGCTGGGGCGCGGCGTGCGCTACGCGATCGTGGGCAACCCCGCGAACGTCACGGGCGGCGGCCTGTCGGCGATCCAGCAGGCGATGGCCCAGCTGCGCGACCCGTCGACCCCGCAGGCGACCGTCGATACCCTCGCCACCTCGACCCCCGCGATCCTCTGGATCGTCGGGAACCTGCACGGCGGCGAGGAGAGCGGAGGCGACGCGTCGCTGCAGCTCCTCTACGAGTTGGCCGATCGGGACGATTGCGGCGTCACCGACATCCTCGACCGCGCGATCGTCGTGATCATCCCGTCTCAGAACCCCGACGGCCGAGAATCTGACTTCCGCCGCAACCGGTTCTCGTTCGACCTCAACCAGGACCACCTCGTGCGGACGCAGTCCGAGACCGAGGGCAAGCTCGATCTCATGGCCCAGTATCCGCCGGTCGTCCTGACCGATCACCACGAGTTCGGGTACTACCGCTCGTTCTTCCCGCCGAACGACGACCCCGTGTACCACGAGACCCCCGAGCACGTCGTGCGCCAGATCAACGACGTCTTCGGGCCGGCGTTCGCGCGCGCGTTCCGTAACCGCGACTGGCCGTTCTTCAACGAGGGGTATGGGTACGACCTGTTCGCGCCGCGATTCACCGACACCTTCGCCGTCATGGCGTACGGCGCCGCGGGGATGACGATCGAGGTGTACGACGGCGCGCCGCTCGACCTTCGGTTCCAGCGGCACCTGACCGTGATGTGGTCGATGCTGGCCACCGCGGCGGCGAACCGGCGCAAGCTCCTGCGCCAGCTCCACGACACGTACGTGACCGCGCTCGACGAAGGGCGCCGTGGCCAGTTGGAGCCCAACCGGACCTACGAACCGCACTCACGGCCGGTCCGTCCGGTGGACGACCGGAAGGTGCGGCACTACTTCATCGAGGACGACCCCAAGAAGGCGCGTGAGATCGCGAAGCTCCTCCGGCGTCTCCAGCTGATGGACGTCGAGGTGCACCGGCTGAACGCGGCGCTCACCGTGCCCGATCTTCGGCCGTTCCTCGAGGGCGCGCGTCGGGGAACCGTGTCGGCCGGCTCGTACTGGATCCCGATGGCGCAGCCACAGAAGCGGTTCATCCAGGCGGCGATGAACGAGGACCCCTACAACCCGACGAACTCGGCCTACCGCGTGAGCTCGTGGAGCCTGCCGCTCGCCTACAACCTCGACGCCTTCCTGTCGGGCGCCAGGTTGGCGCCCGATGCCGACCCCGTGTCGACGGTCGCCGAGCCGGGCGCTCCGGCGCTCCCCAGCACGCCGCCGCAGGTCGCGATCCTCCATCTGTCCCGCGACTTCACCGCGTACGAGGCGATCGGCCACACCCGCTGGTTGTTCCGCCGGCAGTGGGGACTCCCGTTCACCGAGATCAACGCCGACGAGATCGTCGGTGCGCTCGACGCCGTCGACGTGCTCGTCGTGCCCGCGGGCGGCATCAACGAGGGGCTGCGCAAGCTCGGGAAGGCCGGGCAGCGCGAGCTGATCCGCTGGGTGAACCGAGGGGGGCGGCTCATCGCGTGGCGCTACGGGGCCGCCCGGCTCGCGTACGCGCTCGGCATCTCGAACGCTGTATACGACGGGGTCCCCGGCAACAGCGACGGACCGATGGTGAAGGCCCTGGTCGACCCCGACAGCCCGCTCGGCAAGGGCGTCGGCCGCAGCGTCTGGGCGCTCGTCGACACGAGCGCGATGCGCGCCCCGGCGGCGGTCTCGCCGATCCGGTTCCCCTCCGAGGCGAGCGGCGCGTTCCGGGTTTCGGGCCTTCGGCGCGGCACGCACTGGCTGATGGGCACGACCGCGGTCGCGGACGAGCCGGTCGGGCGCGGTCGCTCGATCGTGTTCTCCTTCGATCCCGCGTACGGCGGAGGGTCCGAGGGCACGCAGAAGGTGCTGTTCAACGCGATCCTCGGGCCGGACCCGGACGGGTTCGGCAGCG
The DNA here is from genome assembly GCA_963816275.1 of uncultured Actinomycetes bacterium. GTDB lineage: Bacteria > Actinomycetota > UBA4738 > UBA4738 > HRBIN12 > JAOUEA01. Next base: position 79,003 of record CAWFJU010000028.1, on the reverse strand, counting down.
CGCCGCCGGTCCGGTTCGATGCCGACGCGATCCAGCGGCGATGGGACGCGACCGCGGCCTGGGTGGACGAGCCCGACCCCGACGTGCATTAAGCAACATGGCCGGCGCTGCCGCGATCGGGTTCGGCCGGTCGAACGCCGAGATGGACGATCTGCACCGATGACACGTCGGTCTTCCGGGCGGCCGCGGCGCTCGAGCGGATCCGGCCGTGGATGGACGCTCCGGAGCGGCGTCCTGCGATCTGACCCCTCGGACGGCGTGGGGACGGTTTGCGTCCGGTCCGTATCCTTGGAGGCGTGAGCGCCCAGCCTTCCGACCGGTTCCTCCGAGCCTGCCGGCTCCAGTCCGTGGACCGCACGCCGGTGTGGTTCATGCGGCAGGCGGGCCGCTACCTCCCGGAGTATCGGGAGCTCCGCGGTGATCGCGACATCCTCGAGACCTGCCGCCATCCGGAACAGGTCGCCGAGATCACCCTGCAGCCGCTCCGACGGATCGACCTCGACGCCGCGATCCTGTTCAGCGACATCATGGTGCCGCTCGCCGCGGTGGGGATCGACGTGCGGATCGAGGCCGGCCACGGCCCGCTGGTCGAGACCCCGATCCGCGACGCCTCCGGCATCGCGCGGCTCCGACCGCTGTTGCCGGAGCAGGACGTACCCGAGGTGCTGGAGGCCATCCGCCTCCTCCGCGCCGAACTGTCGGTCCCGTTGATCGGGTTCGCGGGTGCCCCCTTCACCCTCGCGAGCTACCTGATCGAGGGCGGTCCCTCGCGCACCCATGAGCACACGAAGGGATTGATGGCCTCGGATCCCATGACCTGGGACGAGATGATGCGCGCGCTCGTGGCGATCGTCGTGCCCCACCTCCGCGCGCAGGTCGAGGCCGGCGCGCAGGCCCTGCAGGTGTTCGACTCATGGGTGGGGGCGCTCGACCGCGACGACTATCGCCGCCGGGTCCAGCCGCACATGTCGCATCTGTTCGGCGAGCTCGCCGACCTCGGCGTTCCGATCATCCACTTCGGCGTCGGTACGGGGGAGCTGCTGCGGCACCTCTCGGAATCCGGAGGGGACGTGATCGGACTCGACTGGCGCGTGCCGCTCGACGAAGGCTGGGATCGGGTGGGCCACGATCGGGGCGTACAAGGGAACCTCGACCCCACGTGTCTCCTCGCGCCCTGGGAGACCGTCGAGCGCAAGACGATCGAGGTCCTTCGGCGCGCCGGCGGCCGCGACGGCCACATCTTCAACCTCGGCCATGGCGTTTTGCCGTCGACCGACCCGTCGACGCTCGCCCGCCTCGCCGAGTTCGTCCATACCGAGACCGAACGGAAGCCGGCGTGACGGCCGAGAGCCCCGCTCCGCCGACCGGCGTGCTCGTGATGGCCTACGGCACCGCCAGCGGTGTCGACGACATCGAGCGCTACTACACCGACATCCGCGGCGGCCGGCCGCCGACCCCCGAGCACCTGCAGGAACTGAAGGAGCGCTACGCGGCGATCGGGAACGTCTTCCCGTTGCTCGATACGACGAGGGCACAGGCGGAGGGCATCGTCGAGCGACTGAACGCCGACGGCGACGGCACCTACCGTGCGTACCTCGGGATGAAGCATTCGGAGCCGTTCATCCCGGCGGGCGTCGAGGCGATGCGGCGCGACGGGATCGAGCGCGGGATCGGCATCGTGATGGCGCCCCACTGGTCGGGCATGTCGGTCGAGACCTACATCGAACGCGTACAGCAGGCGGTCGAGGATCAGGGCACCACCCCTGTCTTCACGTTCGTGCGCTCCTATCACGACCACCCCGCGTTCGTGGCTTTCTTGGCGGACCGGCTGGGCGCCGCGCTCGACGCGCTCTCGCCCGAGGACCGCGCCGGTGCGGCCGTGATCTTCAGCGCCCACGCCCTGCCCGTTCGCACGCTCGACGACGGCTCACAGCGCTGCAAGTACTGCGACTGCGACCACTCGTGCCGGTACCGCGACGGTCTCCAGGAGACCGCGGACCTGGTGGCAGCCCGGGTGGGGATCGAGGACTACCTGATCGCCTGGCAGAGTGCCGGCCGCACCGCCGACCCGTGGTGGGGGCCGCCCGTGGAGGACGTGATCCAGCAGCTCGCGGCGCAGGGACACACCGCGGTGGTCGTGTGCAGCGCCGGGTTCGTCGCCGACCACCTCGAGGTCCTCTACGACCTCGACATCGAGGCGAAGGCGCTCGCCGACGAGGCAGGCATCCACTTCAGCCGCACCCGGATGCCGAACGCCGACCCCGAGTACCTCGACGTGCTCGCCCAGGTCGTCCGCGATCATCTGGCCGGGGTGCCGGCGGGGTGAGCGTCCGTGGTGTACGCCGTGTGGTCGTGGTGGGCGGCGGGGTCACCGGGCTGACGGCGGCGTACCGACTGATCCAGGCCGACCCCTCGCTCGACGTCACGGTCCTCGAGGCGGACGCCCGTCCGGGCGGCAAGCTCCGCTCGACCGAGGTGGGCGGCCTGACCCTCCCTGCGGGCGCCGACTCGTTCGTGGCGCGCAAACCCTGGGCGGTGGACCTCTGCAAGGAGCTCGGACTGGGCGGCGAGCTGATCTCGCCCGCGTCGGGCGGCGCGTCCCTGTGGACCGATCGCGGGCCTCGTGCCGTGCCTCCGGGACGCCCCCTTCGGGATCCCCGGCGACGTCGGCGACGTGGTCCGGTGGCCCGGGATCTCGCGTGCCGGTCGCCGCCGGGCGCTCCTCGACCTCCTCAAGGCGAAGCGGAGGGGCGATGAGGACGAGACGCTCGGATCGCTGCTCCGCCGTCGCTTCGGCGACGAAGTGACCGACCTGGCGGTGGGCCCGCTCCTGGCCGGGCTGTTCGCCGGCGACGTCGACCGTCTCTCGGTGCGCGCGACCTTCCCGGAGCTCGAGGCCTGGGAGCGGTCTCAGGGGAGCCTGATCCGCGGCTCGCAGGCGGCGTCGCGCGACGCCAGCCGCGGCGGGCCGCTGCCGCCCATGTTCGTTCGCCCCCGCGGCGGCGTCGACCGCATGACCGGGGCGCTGGCCGATCGGCTCGGTGAACGGGTGCGCACGAGCACCGCCGCAACCGCGGTCGGGGCGGAGGGAGGACGGATGGCGCGTCGAGGTCGACGGCACCGCTCCCGTCGTGGCCGACGCCGTCGTGCTCGCGAACGCGGCGCCCGTCGCCGCAGGGCTCCTTGCCGGGGCGGCCCCCCGGTCGGCGCGCGAGCTCGACGGGATCCCCTACGCGTCGACCGGCGTGATCCTGATGGTCTACGCGGACGGTACTCAGTCCGCGGTCCAGGACGGGTCGGGCTTCGTGGTGCCCCGGGGGAAGGCCCCGATGACCGCCTGCACCTGGGTGAGCAGCAAGTGGCCCGATGCGGCGTTCGGCTCGCGAGCCGTGGCCCGGTGCTACGTGGGCGCCGTCGGGGAGGAGGACATCCTCGACGCCGACGATGCCGAGCTGATCGGGGCCTGTGCGCGCCACCTCGCCGCGGTCGTGCCGCTCCCCGATGCCCCCGAACACGCGTCGGTGATCCGGTGGCCGTCGTCGATGCCGCAGTACGAGCTCGGTCACCGAGAGCGGGTGGACCGGCTCCGACAGGAGCTCCCCGCGGGTATCTTCGTCGCGGGACAGCCCTGCGACGGCGTTGGGGTTCCCGATTGCGTCCGCGGGGCGGGCGAGACGGCCGAGCAGGTCGCCGCGTACCTCGCGGGGGCCATGATGCGCGAGGAGACGGTTCGATGAGCGACACGATCTACGCCCTCTACGCGGTCTTCATGGGCAGCGACGACCTCCGTGAGGAACTCGCCGACCCCGACGATCGACGCGACGCGGTCCAGGAGGTCGAGAACCTCTACAAGTCGTGGGAGGGGACGATCACCGTCCGGGGGACCTACTCGACGGTGGGGTTCCGGCCCGACGCCGACCTGATGATCTGGTTGATCGGGCCCACGCCGCAGGACGTGCAGCGCGCGCTCGTCGAGTTCCGGCGGACGACGATCGGCCGGCTCACCGATCTCACGTGGACCTTCATGGGCGTCGTCAAGCCGGCGGAGTTCACGGCGGATCACGCGCCCGCGTTCGCGAAGGGGACGCCGCCGGAGACCTTCCTGTGCGTGTACCCGTTCGTCCGCACGCCCGAGTGGTACCTGCTGCCGCGCGAGGAGCGCGGCGAGCTGCTGCGCGACCATGGGCTCGCCGGGCGCGAGTTCCCCGAGGTGCTAGCGAACACCACGAGCAACTTCGGCCTGGGCGACTGGGAGTGGATCCTCGCGTTCGAGGCCGAGAAGGCGGACTCGCTCGTCGACGTGATCCGGCGCCTGCGCGAGACCAAGGCGCGGCTCTACACGAAGGTGGAGATCCCCTTCATCACGGGGATCCGCAAGCCGGTCGCCGAGGCGATCGACGACCTCGTCTGAGCGCTACTCCTCCGCCTCGGCGAGGAGGGTCGCCGCGTGGTCGGGCACGTGCGGGGATAGGTCCTGCGGCGGCCTGACGTAGCCCTCGTCGACCTGTCGGTCCGGGATCTCGATGGCCGGGAGCGGCATCTCCTGCCACGGGATCTGCGAGAGGAGGTGCGCGATGCAGTTCAGGCGCGCCTTCTTCTTCACGTCGGCCTCGACCACGTACCAGCGGGCCTCCGGGATGTCGGTGTGCACGAACATCTCGTCCTTCGCCCGTGAGTAGTCGACCCACTTCGTGCGTGAGTACAGGTCGGTCTCGCTGAGCTTCCATCGGCGCATCGGGTCGTTCACGCGCGCCAGGAACCGTCGCTCCTGCTCGTCGTCGCTCACCGAGAACCAGTACTTGATCAGGACGATCCCGTCCTCGACGAGCAGGCGCTCGAAGATCGGGCACTGTCGCAGGAACCGGTAGTACTCCTCGGGCGTGCAGAAACCGAGGACCCGTTCGACGCCGGCCCGGTTGTACCAACTGCGGTCGAACAGCGTGATCTCGCCCGCGGCGGGAAGCTCGGCCACGTATCGCTGGAAGTACCACTGGGTCGTCTGGCGCTCGGTGGGCTTGGGGAGCGCGACGTGGCGGGTGATCCGAGGGTTCATGTGCTCGGTGATCCGCTTGATCGTGCCGCCCTTGCCGGCCGCGTCGCGACCCTCGAAGACGACCACCACGCGGGCGCCGGTGTCTGCCACCCACTGCTCCATCCGGACGAGCTGCTCCTGCAGCCGGAAGAGCTCTCGCTCGTAAACCTTCTTGGGGAACTTCTCTCGCTTCATCGGGTGAGTGTATGCGCGTGAGGCGACCGGGCTCTACCCTGGAGGCGTGAGTGCCATCGACGAGGTCCCGCCGCACCTCCGGGACAAGCCCCGTCTGCGGGGGCGGTTCCACCAAGCCGGGTTCTTCGCGTCGTTGCCGGCGGGGGTCCTCCTGGTGTGGGTGGCGCCGGGGGCGGCGGCGCGCGTGGGGGCGATCGTCTACTGGATCTCGCTCCAGCTCCAGTTCGGCGCGAGCGCGATGTACCACCTCGGCGGATGGAGCGAGGAGGCCTATATCCGGATGCGCCGCCTCGACCACTCGATGATCTTCGTGCTGATCGCGGGCACGTACACGCCGATGTGCCTCGTGGCGCTGCACGGCCCGGCGTCGTGGCTCGTGCTCGCGGCCGTCTGGACCGGGGCCGCGATCGGCATCATCACGAAGCTGTACCGCGTCGACCTCCACGTGCTCTCCGGGATCATGTACATCGGGCTCGGGTGGGTCGCGGTGTTCGTCCTGCCCGCGCTCGCACGCGCGATGTCGGACATCGGCATGGCGCTGGTCGTGACGGGAGGCGTCCTCTACACGCTGGGCGCGCTCGTGCTGGCGACGCACCGCCCCGACCCGTGGCCGGAATGGTTCGGCTACCACGAGGTGTGGCACGTCTTCACGATCGCCGCCGCGACCTCGCTCTACCTCTCGATCCTGCTGCTGTACCTCTCGGCCTGAGGCCGACCTACAGGAGGGCGCGGAGGGTCTCGATCGTGTCGTAGGCGTCGACGTTGTCTGGTCGGCCCTCGAGCGCCTCCTCGGGCCGGAGGATCAGGTAGGTCCGCATCCCGATCGCCGCGGCCCCGTCGCAGTACGAGGTCTGGTCATCGACGAAGACCGAACGGGTCGCGTCCGCCACGCCGAGCCGCTCCAGCGTGATCCGGTAGATCGCCGGGTCGGGCTTCATCGCCCGTACCTCGACCGAGAGGATCACCTGATCGAACTCCTCCTCGAGGCCGAGCCGCTCGACGAGGGGCCGCGTGTTGTGCGAGCAGTTGCTCACGAGGGCGGTCTTGACCCCGCGGGCGCGGAGCTCGCGAACCACGGGCAGCGAATCGTCGTACAAGGTCACGCCGCCGTCCTCGATGTGGGCGTGCTCGAGGCGGCGCAGGCGGGCGATCAGCTCGGCGTCGGGCTCGATCCCGAGCGCCCGGATCACCGTGGCGAGGTCCTCGTCGGCGTCGGCATTCGCCCCGGTCGAGCGGGCCGGCCGTGTCAGATCGAACGCGCGGCCGACGTCACGATGGGAGACGCCGAGTTCACCGGCCAGGCGCTCCTGCCATCCCCACCAGTCGCTCCATACGAGCGTGTCGTAGAGGTCGAGCAGTACCGCGTCGGGCTGGGGCATGACGCCAGCGTAGCGGTCAGTCCGGGTCAACCTCCACGACGGCCCAACTGCATTTGCTCAAGAGGTGTGTGTGGGGATTAGTCGAACGCCATATCTGTCAAGTCGAAGGTCATCAAGTCCCCGTTCCCGTTGGCGATGGTTAGACGGTTTCTCCCATCCGGACCGTCAACGATCCTCAGCGGCCCCGTGGTGTCAGGCGTGGTCAGAATCTTGCTGACCTCATATGTCGCGCGATCCTGCTGAACAACAACCAACGCCGGAGATTTTGGGTCGGACAACGGTGCTCCAGCATAGACGGCAAGGTTTGTCGCATCCGTTGAGGAGATCCACGCCGTCGTGAAGGACCAACCGCTACCGGGGTACTCGGGGTCGGATACGAGCCCACCCTCCCATGCATCCGCTGGGGGTTCGTCTTTCAATCCCGCGCTCTCAGGCGTCGGTCGAGGGTTGACCAACCCGGCCTGTTGGAGCTCCCTGTAGTGGGCGTCGATCTTGGCTTGATGCTCCGCAACGGCGGTATCGCTCATGCCCCCGGCGTTTGGGATTGAGTCCGCGCCGGACTGACTGACTACGAGAGCCACGATGGCAGCCGCGAGGGCTCCCGCTGTCATGACCATCCCAGTACGGGTTCGCTTCATCTCGGTCTCCGGTCAGTCGTCAATGAAGTTGATCGACCACCTGATGTCATCGGACGTTGGCCCAGGATGTATCGCATTCCAGAGCTGCGCCCAGGAAGTGTCTGGAGGGTTGTTCGAGTTGGGAGGGCACGGGCAGTTCGCTGCCTGAGAGACGGATGTCACAAAATTGATCGTCCCAGCCGCCGGGTGATTATCCGTTCCGTACTTCGCAACGGCGAACCACTGGGTGGCATTGGCCCCGCTTGTGGCGTAGATCTGCGGGGCCCCATTCGAGAAGGTGGAGCCCCAAGACACGTACCAGAGATCTACCTTGTCCCACGCGCCATAACAGCTCGCTGAGCCCGCCGTGCAATCCGTCGCGTTGCCAACGTTGAATAGGTTCCAATCGTTGACACCAGCTCCGAATCCATCCACCCAAGCCCGGGTCTTGGTCGGCGTTGCCCACTCAACCTCAATATCGGACGAGCCAGCAAAGGAGACGACTGCGGACACACCTTGGTTCTGCGCCCACGTATTCGCGCCGTTGATCATCTGGCCCCAGGCAGCACCATGGTCGCCAAGGTCGCTATTGGTCCACCCGTTGATGTTGTAGTTGCTCGTCATGAGGGCGATCTTCGCCGTGGCGAAATGGTTATGGAGGCAATCGTAGAATCCAAGGGCGAAGTTCTGGCTGAGTTGCCTGATGGTCGAGATGGTGGAGTCTGGCCCGCCGAAGAGTGAAGCTCCCCACGATGAACCGCTGAACTTGATCGGCATCCCAAAGCCAAGGACAGTGAGAGAGTCCACGGGCTTGATACCTGAGTCTACATTGTTCGCAAGCGTACAGCCCCGATTGTAATAGTGGTTCTCGCTGGTCGAGGACATGTATCGCGCGTATGTCCAGTCAGGAGCGCTAGGCGTCGCGAAGGCCGAATCATCACTCGAATCACGCGCCAGCATCACGACGGTCAGCAGTAGGACACTCAGAGCCAGCGCTGCCGGCGAGCGAAGCACGGCTTCCCCGTTAGGTCTCAAGGCATCAGCCACTATCGACCGTTTGCGGTGAGAGGTCAAAAGGAGGTTGGGCACATCGCGGAGGAGCACGCTGGCAACAGGTATGGATCGGAAACAACTGCGGCCGACAACGGCTCGCCAGCTGCCGGCACCAGCGCTCGGACTTGAGCGCTGAAAACCGAGAACATGAGTTCCATGGAGCCTTGTCTCAGACGCCCAGCTCGCCCGCTAGTCGCTCCTGCCAGCCCCACCGGTCGCTCCACACGAGGGTGTCGTAGAAGTCGAGCAACACGGCGTCGGGCTGGGGCATGACGCCCAGCGTAGCGGTCAGTCCGCCCAGAGCCCGGCGAGGAACCCGTCGACGTCCGCGGTGCCCGTGAGATCGACGACGGTCTCGTCGATCGGATCGGTCGCGGGCGCGATCGCCTCGAACGTCTCGCGCACCTCGTCGGACGCCAGGAACCGGGAGAGTTGGGCGTAGGAGTGCGGGTCCTCGAGTCCGCGCGGGCGACGGTAGTAGCGCATCGGCAGGTAGACGTGGAGGGCGTCCCGCGGACGGGTGAGCGCCACGTACAGGAGCCGGCGCTCCTCCTCGATCTCGTCGTCGTCCCCGGTGGCCATGTCGGAGGGGATCATGCCGTCGGCCGCGTGGATCAGGTGGACCACGTCCCACTCAAGGCCCTTCGCGCTGTGGATCGTCGAGAGCACGAGGTAGTCCTCGTCGAGCAGCGGCGGGCCGGCGAGATCGCCCGTGGACGACGGCGGGTCCAGCGTGAGCTCGCTGAGGAACCGGCCGCGCGTCTCGTAGCCCGTCGCCAGGAGGGCGAGTTGGTCCAGGTCGGCGAGACGGGCGGCGGGCGCCTCGTAGCGCTTCGCGAACACCGGCTCGAAGTACGTGCGGAGCCGTTCGACCTGGCCCGTCGGCGTGAGCACCGTCTCGTCCGCGCATCCCGCGAGGGCGCTCCGCAGCTCGCGGATCCCTGCGGTGGCCGCCTTGGGCACCTCGAGCGGCTCCTCGAGGAACGCGACGAGCGGTGATCGCTGCTCGTCGTCGACGCGTCGGACCGCCAGCCGGTCCATCAACCGCCGGGCCGTGGCCGGTCCCATGCCGTCCGGGAGCTGGAGGACGCGGAACCAGCTGATCTCGTCGAACGGGTTCTCGAGGACGCGGAGCATCGCCAGCGTGTCCTTGACGTGCGCGGCCTCCATGAACTTCAAGCCGCCGAACTTCACGAACGGGATGTTGCGGCGAGCGAGCTCGACCTCGAGCAGGTCGCTGTGATGTCCGGTGCGGAACAGGACCGCCTGTTCCTTCAACGGGACGCCCTCCTCGCGGTGCTCGAGCACGGCGCGGCAGACCGCGTCGCACTGCTCCGCTTCGTCGAGGCACGACCGGAGGGTGGGCGTGCGATCTCCTGGCCGGTCGCTCCAGAGCGTCTTCTCGTGGCGCTGAGGGCTCAGCGCGATCACGGCGTTCGAGGCCCCGAGGATCGGCGAGGTCGAGCGGTAGTTGCGTTCGAGCTTGACCACCGACGCGCCGGGGAAGCGTTCGGGGAACTCGAGGATGTTGCGGACGGTCGCCGCCCGGAACCCGTAGATCGACTGCGCATCGTCGCCGACGACCGTGAGGTTCCGGGGCGTGCCCTCGGGCCGCAGCCCCTCCAGGATGTCGGCTTGCAGGGCGTTCGTGTCCTGATACTCGTCAACGAGCACGTGATCGAACATCGCGGCGAGCGGTGCCCGGGTGGCGTCGCTCCAGGCGAGCGCCTTCCAGAACAGCAGCAGGTCGTCGTAGTCGAGGACGTTCTGTGCGCGCTTGCGCGCGGTGTACGCCTGGAAGATCTCCCGGATCCCCTCAACCTCGTCCACGCACCAGGGGTAGTGGCGCCGCAGGACGTCGCCGAGCTTCTCGCCGGCGTTCACGGTGCGCGAGTAGATCCCGGCGAGCGTCTCCTTCCGGGGGAAGCGCCGTTCGCGGGCGCTGAACCCGAGCTCGTCGCGGAGCAGGTTCATCACGTCCGCCGCGTCGGCTTGATCGAGCACGGTGAAGTCGGGCCGAAGCCCGAGCGGTCGTCCGTGCAGCCGAAGCAGGCGGTTCGCCACCGCGTGGAAGGTGCCGCCCATGACGCGGCCGGTGTCGCGCGCACCGGAGAGGCGCTCCGCTCGCGAGAGCATCTCTCGCGAGGCACGCCGGCTGAACGTGAGCAGCAGCATCCGTTCGGGACGGACGCCCTGTTCGACGAGCCACGCGACGCGAGCCGCGAGCGTGGTCGTCTTGCCGGTGCCCGCGCCGGCCACGATCAGGAGCGGCCCCTCACCGTGCGTGACGGCGGCGCGCTGCGCGTCGTTCAGGTCTCCGAACATGTGTTCGGAGTATAGGGCCGGGGTGTCGCAGGATGCGGAGCCCGGCGGACTACGCGATGCCGAGCACGAACTTCGCGAGATCGACGGAGTTGTAGGTCTCGACCGTCTTCGTGAGCCGGGTGAACCCGCCACCACCGGTCGATACCGAGTACAGGTCGATCGACACGTGCGCCAGCCGTGAGACCAGCAACGAGTTATTCGTGGCGTAGATCACTCGGCCGAAGGCCTTCGCGTCGTCGGTCACCTGGAACGGGTGCGTGCCGTCGGTGCGGATCGTGAAGACGTTCCCGAGTGAGGCGGTGCCGCGCGGGGCGTGCCAGCGGATCCTCGCGCTCCCGCCGAACGTCGGCCGGGGCAGAGCGGCGGGTTCGCGCACGAGCGCGATCCGTCCGCCGTTCGCCGACCAGTCGCCCGCGAGATCGTCCATCGTGTTGTTCGTGATCGGCGCGACCTTGACCGACGCCAGCGGCGGAGCGATGTAGACCTCACGGTCGGCGCCGTCGCTCGACGAGAAGGCGATCCTCGTGCCGTCGGGCGACCAGCTCGGGTACCAGACGTAGTCGAAGGGGTTCGTGAACACGGGGATGTAGTTGGAGCCGTTGGTCCTCATGACCGCCAGCCGTCCGTAGGACGCGCGGTCGGTCTCGGCGAACGCGATCCGGTTGCCGTTCGGCGACCACGTCGCCGAGTACTCCCAGATCCCAGGGGTGTTCGTGAGGCGATCGATGCCGCCGCCGATCGTCTTCACGTACAGGTCGACGTTCGTGTCGCTGATGATCCGTGAGTAGAGGATCTCGGTGCCGTCAGGGGACAGGGCGGCCGACATGAACCGCGGGAACGTCACCCCGAGCGCTTTGAGCGGCGTCTTCTCGTCCGATCCGTCGACGTTCATCGTGTGGACCGTGGCGTCGGTGGAGTCGTAGCGCACGAACGCCACCCGGTCCTGGCCGGGGAAGATCGCGTGCGCGGGCGTTGCGAACGCGAACGTCGTGGCGACCGTCGTTGCGACAGTGGCGGCCCTGCGGAGCCAGGTCTTCATGCGAACGTCCTCCTCGTGGCGATCGACGGTAGAGCATCGCACGAGGATGGGCGCCGACCGTGGAGCGGACGCGTCAGTCCTCGGGGATGCCCGCCGCCCGGCGGACGGCGTCCAGGGCCTCGGCATCGGAGACGTTTGCCGCCCTGGCGCGCACGAGGAAGGCCGTGGCCAGTTCCTCGAGCGGCGTCGCCGTCGTAGGCGCCGGCGGCGCGTCGGCCACGAACGTCCCCGCCCGGCCCCGGCCGACGACGTATCCCTCCGCCTCGAGCTCGCGGTACGCCCTCGCCACCGTGTTCGGCACGACGCCGAGGTCCGCGGCGAACGCCCGGACGGTGGGGAGCCGGTCGCCGGCATCGAGGCCTCCGGCATCGATCAGGTGGCGCAGCCCGGTCTTCAGCTGAGCGGAGGCGGGCAGGTTGGTCGTGCGGTCGATCGTGATGCCGAGCTCGTGCATCGGGCCTTCCTCCGAACCCTCGGATGCTGCGATGCTAGACGCCGATGGACGACGGACACGAGCAGCCGCACATCCGGGTGACCGTCGACGGCCCGTACGAGGTGGTCGGACTGCCGATCGGGCGCACGCACCAGATCGAGACCGAGTACGGCGAGCCGATCGACTGGGCCGAGGTGGAACCGCTCGACGGCGGCGACGAGCCGGTCGTCCGGCTCTGTCGCTGCGGCACCTCGTCCAACAAGCCCCTCTGCGACGACAGCCACGTGACGGCCGACTGGGACCCGGCCGTCACGGCCGACGCGGGTTCGCGATCGAACCGTGCCCGGCGCTTCCTCGGGCCCGAGATCGTGATGACCGACGACCACACGCTCTGCACCCACGCGGGCTACTGCGGTACCCGGTTCTCGAACGTCTGGCGGATGCTCGGGGATACGGACGACCCCGAGATCCGCGCGCGCCTCCAGCGGATGGTCGAGCTCTGTCCCTCGGGCACGCTCGCGTGGGCGCCCACGCGAGCCTCCGATGAGGTCGAGCCGACCTACGAACCCAGCGTTGCGATCTCGAACGACGGGCCGATCTGGGTGCGGGGTGGTGTGCCGGTGGTCGGTCCCGACGGCGAGCCCTACGAGGTCCGGAACCGCCAGACGCTCTGCCGGTGCGGCCACTCGGGGAACAAGCCCTTCTGCGACGGCACGCACAAGGAGATCGGGTTCAGCGACCCGTGACCGAGCCCCGGATCGAGATCCTGCGAGGCGGCCCGATGGTCGTCCATGCTCTCGAACTGCGACGGATCGCCGGCTCGGAGCTGGGTCCGGACCTGCGCCCGGGCTCGACGTTCGCGCTCTGCCGGTGCGGCCGGTCCTCGACGATGCCGCTCTGCGACCGGGAGGCTCCCTACGGCTGCTTCGAAGAGGAGCCACCGTCACGGGCGCTCGAGAAGCTGCCGGTCTGGGACGTCCCTGACCCCTCGGCCCCCGGCGTGGCCCTGAAGGCGAACGGCCCGGTGCGGGTCTCGGGCGACGTCGCGGTAACAGGCCCCGACGGGGCGAGCGTGCCGGCCCACGAGGGCCGGCGATCGCTCTGTCGATGTGGCGCTTCTGCGTGCCAGCCGATGTGCGACGGGTCGCACAAGATCTCGCCGATCGTGGACCCCTAGCTGGCGGCCGGCACGAGCCCGAGATCGCGCAGGAGGGTCGGCGGGATCGCGTGACAGTAGGGCTGGTGGCCCGTGGTCTCGTAGTAGCGCTGGTGGTAGTCCTCGGCCGGGTAGAACGCCCCGAACTCGGTGATCTCGGTCGCGATCGGCGCCGAGAAGCGGGCCTGGGCGCGATCCCGGGACGCGATCGCGGCGTCACGCTGCTCGTCGGAGTGCGTGAAGATCGCGCTCCGGTACTGGGTCCCTCGGTCCGGCCCCTGGCGGTTCACCTGCGTCGGGTCGTGCATCGCCCAGAAGACCTCGAGCAGCTGGTCGTAGCTCACGATCGCCGGATCGAAGGTCAGCTGGACCACCTCGGCATGTCCCGTGGTGCCGCTGCAGACCTCCCGGTAGCTCGCATCGGGCACGACGCCGCCGCTGTAGCCGCTCACGACGTCGGTGACGCCCGGCACCCGGAGGAAGACGTACTCGACGCCCCAGAAGCAGCCGGCGCCGAAGGTCGCGGTCTGGTTGGTCATGTGGTGCCTCCTTGGCCCTCGATCTCGGTCACACCCCATCGTCTCGCGAACGGCCTCGAACGTTGCACCCAGTGCGGCATCTCGTGGGACCGGTCAGTCCGCCCGCAGCAGTTCACCGAGGTCGCTGGGCCGGCGCGGCTCGGCCGGGATCATGGTCCACGGCCGGTGAGGCGATCGCCGCGCCACCGTGGCACCACGTGGATGTGGAAGTGGAAGACGTGCTGAGATACTCGCGCGGTGAGTGCCACCGGGGAGCCGCGAGACGTCGACACGAGACGCCTCCGGTGGCTGACGCCGGGCGCCCGAGCGATCGGACTCGCGAGCTTCCTGTCCGACGCCGGCCACGAGGTCCCGACCTCGCTTCTCCCGAGCCTCCTGACCTCGACCCTCGGTGCACCCGCAGCGGCGCTGGGGCTGATCGAGGGAGTCGCCGACGGGGTCGCGGGGCTGGCCAAACTCGCAGGAGGCGCACTCGCCGACGATCCCCATCGCCGTCGGACCACGGCGGTCGGCGGGTACGTGACGACCGCCGTACTCTCGAGCGCGGTCGGTCTCGCGACGTCGCCGCTGCAGGTGGGCATCCTGCGGACGGGAGCCTGGGCGGCTCGCGGCATCCGGGGCCCCTCACGGAACGCGCTACTCGCCGACCTCGTCGAGTCGTCCGCGTACGGCCGGGCCTACGGCTTCGAGCGAGCGATGGACAACCTGGGGGCGATCGTCGGGCCGTTGGTCGCGCTCCTGCTCGTGTCGATCGTGGGAGTCAGGGAGGCGATCTTGATCTCGATCGTTCCGGGCCTCCTGGCGGCGGTGGCCATCCTGTACGCCGCGCGACACGTCGCGGGCGGCGCTCCCCGAGAGCATCGCCCGATACGGCTCCAGGTCCGTCCGGTCCTGAAGGGCGGCCTCGGACGGCTCTTCGTCGGGATCGGCGCGTTCGAGTTCGGGAACGCGGCGGCGACCTTGATGATCCTGCGGGCCACCGAGCTCCTGGCTCCGTCACGCGGGCAGCACGATGCCGCGCAGACGGCCGTGCTCCTCTACGTGGGCTACAACGTGGCGGGGACGCTCTCGAGCCTGCCCGGGGGCCACCTGAGCGACCGGCGGAGCGCGGTCCATTCATTGGTCGTCGGGGCTGCGGCCTTCCTGGCGGCATATCTGATCTTCGCTGCGTCCGGTCCCGGGGTCTTCGTCCTGTTCATCGCGTTCCTGCTCGCGGGCGTCGGGATCGGCTTCGTGGAGACCGCCGAGGCCGCCGCCGTGGCGTCGATGGCCGATGAGCCGATCCGCGGATCGGCCTTCGGGCTCCTCGCCGGTTGCCAGAGCCTCGGCAACCTGGTGGCGAGCGGTGTCGCCGGGATCCTCTGGACCACGGTATCCCCCACCGCCGCGTTCCTCTGGCTCTGTGCATGGATGGCGATCGCGCTCGTCGTCTTCCTCACGACGCCCCGGATCAGGGCGACGTCCTCGGAGCCCTAGGCCGGAGTCACCCAACGGGCAGCGGCATCGCCTGGGCGGCGTTCCTGAGCCGGGCGACGCCGAAGCGGTCCTCCAGCCCTGCGAGCAGGCTGTAGTGGTTGAAGGTGGTCGCGTTCACCGACGGCGAGATCCCCGCGCCGACCTCGACCGTGTAGATGTGGCCGCCCACGCCGCTCTTCGTGTTCCCCTCGTCGAAGGTGATGATCACGATCGCGCCGGCGCTCAGCCAGCCAGGAACGTGGTCAGCGAGCCATGAGTCGCCCCGGGTGATGAGCCCCTGCGTTCCGATCTGGCAGTCCGCGGGGTACGTGAGGTCGTTCTTCACCCCGTGCATGTCGTTGCAGTAGGCGGGCGTCACGAAGCTCAGGTCGGGGAGGGGCGCGCTCATCTGCGTGAGGGGCTTCACGTTCTGGCACTGCGCCGAGGTGAAGACGTTCTGGAAGACGGTCGCCGGGTTGTGGCCGATCGAGTACGTGTCCTTGGTGGGAGCGAACACCACCTTGCTCTTCTTCGAGAAGCACGGCGTGGGCATGTGCTCCTGGAAGACGCCCCACGTGATGCCGGCGTTCGTGAGCTGGTTCCAGATGTTGTTCGCGGAGTATGCGCCCGCGGCCGCGCCGCCACCGGTGTTACCGAACGTGTCGCCGCCGGCGAACGCGAGGTAGTTGGGGAAGCTGGGGTGCACGACGCCGTAGTACTTCGAGAAGTAGCGCCCGCTCGCCTTCA
Source organism: uncultured Actinomycetes bacterium (assembly GCA_963816275.1). Taxonomy (GTDB): domain Bacteria; phylum Actinomycetota; class UBA4738; order UBA4738; family HRBIN12; genus JAOUEA01. The sequence continues at coordinate 63,033 of CAWFJU010000028.1, read as the reverse complement.
GGCTCATCAGGTACGGGGCGTTCGCTGGCGAGAGCTTGACGTCCTCCACGTTCTCGAGCATCACGACGATCACCGGCGCCCGCGTCCCGGCCGCGGCGACGTCGGGGGAGGCGCCCGTGAGCCGGACGAGCGTCGGTCCGACCAACGCGAGACCGGCGAGGACGATCAGCACTCGCTTCATCGCTCGACCGTAGCGAGCCGTGGGTCGACGATGCAACGGGCGGAAGGCGCGATCCTTGCCGTTCGGTTGCTCGCCGCTCAAGCTCCCTCGACCTGGGATAGTCGTCGGCCATGGGCAGGGAGGACGCGCTCGGCGAGGTCGATGGGATCTTCGAACGCGCCGCCGGCGACGGCACGATCCCGGGCATCGCGTACGGGGTGGTGATCGGGGACGAGCTGGTGCACGCGGCGGGCCTCGGTTCGATCTGCGTCGGCGAGCTCCGGCAGCCCGACGCCGACAGCGTCTTCCGCATCGCGTCGATGACGAAGAGCTTCACGGCCTCCGCCGCCGTGCTGCTGCGCGACGAGGGCATCCTCCGGTTCGACGAACCGGTGGGCACGTACGTACCGGAGGTGTCGGATCTGCGCGGGCCCACGGTCGACTCGCCGCCGATCACCGTGCGGCACCTGTTGACGATGGCGAGCGGGCTGCCCACCGACGACCCGTGGGGCGACCGGCTCCAGGGCATGGATCTCGGTCGGTTCGCCGAACTGCTCGCGCGGGGGCTCGACACCGCCTGGACGCCGGGGACGACCTTCGAGTACTCGAACGTGGGCTACGGGATCCTCGGCCGCGTCCTGACCAACGTGGCGCGTACCGAGTATCGCGACCTCGTGCGCGGGAGGCTGCTCGAGCCCTTGGGGATGGACGGCACCGTCTACACGGCCGCGGAGGTGCCGAGCGAGCGGCTCGCGATCGGCTACGTCCAGCGTGACGACGCCTTCGTCGAGGAGCCGTTCGACGGGTACGGGGCGCTTGCCTCGATGGGAGGGATCTTCAGCTCGGTCCGCGATCTCGCGCGCTGGGTCGCGGGGTTCACCGACGCCTTCCCACCGCGCGACGACCCCGAGGGGCCGCATCCGCTGTCGCGCGCATCGCGCCGGGAGATGCAGCAGGTGCATCGCGCGTTCGACCCGGAGTTGCGGCGCGCCTCGACCGACGCGGAGCCGGAGCTGATCAGCGGCGGCTACGGCCTGGGGCTCTTCGTGACGCACGACCTGCGGCTCGGCCACGTCGTGGGCCACAGCGGCGGCTACCCGGGGTTCGGGTCACACATGCGATGGCATCCGGCCTCGGGCATCGGCGTGATCGCCCTCGGGAACCGGACGTACGCGCCGATGTCGACGCACGCGGCTCGGGCGCTCACCGCGCTCGTGACCCGAGGGGCCGCCCCGTCGAGGACCATCGTCCCGTGGGAGGCCACGCGCTCCGCCCGGGCGCAACTGGAAGGCCTGCTCCGCGCCTGGGACGACGACCTGGCCGCCGAGGTGTTCGCATTCAACGTTGACCTGGACGACCCGTTCGAGCGGCGTCGTGCCGAGATGGATCGGATCCGGGAACGCCACGGCATGCTCTCACCGGACCAGGAACTCCCCGCCGAGTCCGACTCGTCCGCGCATCTCGTGTGGTGGCTGCGCGGGGAGCGCGGAGGCCGCGTCCGGGTCGAGATCCTGCTCACGGGTGAGCGCCCACCCCGCGTACAGTCCTTCGAGCTGCGATCCGTCCTCGACCCGTCCCCGGCGATGGCGGAGGCGATCCGACGGGTGGCCGAACTGATCGCCGAACCCGTCCCCGCGTGGCCGGATGCGCTCCCGCTGGCCGGTGGCGTGGATCGCGCGGCGCTGGAACGGGCGCTCCGGGCGGCCGTCACCGGGTTCGGGCCGCTCGCGGTCGGTCCCGCGATCCGCGGCGACGGCGACCGGGACGTGACGGTCGAGCTGCGCGGCGACCGGGGGACCGTCGACCTGCGGCTCGAACTCGACCCCGAGACCGGTGCCGTTGCGACGATCTCGCTCGTGCCGCGAACGGTTTCCGCGCCGCGCCCGTGACGTCTCACGCCGCGGCGGAGCTCGCACGCTCACGGAACCACGCCACCGTCGCCGCGATCGCGTCCTCATGTGGCGTGACCGGGAACGGTCCGAACGCCGTCTCGAACTCGGCGGCGTCGATCGTGAACGGCACGGTCCACTCACCGAGCATCTCGGCGTAGGCGCGGATCATCGGAGAGAAGATCCCAGCCATCTTTAGCATCCGGGCCGAGATCGCGGCCGGCCGGGGCCGGACTCCCGCGGCCCCCGAGGCAAGCTCGACGAACCGCCGACCGGTGATGCCCGGGGCGGCGGGGAGCACCCACGCCCGACCGTCGGACCCTTCATGCTCCCCGAGGGTGACGAGGGCACGCGCCATGTCGGGGAGGTAGCTGCAGGTGTGCGGCTGGTCGAGCGATCCCATCCACTGCGCCTTCTTCCCCTCGAGCACCGCCTCGAACAACCGGTCGCCCAGGCTCGTGCCCGTTCCGTGGGGTCCGTAGTAGTCCGAGGAGCGGCCGATCGCGACGTGTAGCCGCCCCTCCCGGTGCATCCCCAGCAGCTCGTCGGCCAGATCACGACGGAGTGCCCCGCGTGCGGTGGGCGGCGCTTCCGGGGTGGTCTCCCGCATCGGACCCTGCGAGGGGTCGTACATGTAGAGGTTGTCGGCGAAGACCAGTTTGGTCCCGGTACGAGCCGCCGCCTCGGCCACGGCCCGGTTCAGCGCGGGGAAATCATCGATCCACCGTTCGTAGGCGGGCTGGGCGCAGTGATACACGGTGTCGGCACCTTCGAGGGCACGGCCGAGCAGGTCCACGTCCGTCACGTCGGCCGCGATCTGCTCGGTGCCGGCCGGACCGTCTCCCCTACGTGTCACCGCCCGCACCTCGCGGCCGCGTCCGAGCAGTTCCTCGACGACCGCCCGTCCCGTCCCGCCGTTCGCCCCCAGCACCACCGACCTCGTCGCCATCGCCTGCCTCTTCCCCGTTCATCTGGACAGTGGCAAGATAGCTGAGGGATGTTGACAGTGTCAAGATACGCCTGCCAAGGTGTCGCCGTGACCGCTCCCTCGCCCAAGGTCGCCTACCACCACGGGGATCTGCGCCGTGCGCTGCTCGACGCATCGATGGCCCTCATCGAGGAACGTGGCGTCGACGGGCTGACCCTCCGCGAGGTCGCCCGACGTGCGGGCGTCTCGCACAACGCGCCCTATCACCACTTCTCCGACAAGGCCGCCATCGTCGAGGCGCTCGCGCTCGAGGGGTACGAGATGTTGCTGGCCGACGAGCTCGCCGCGATCGATCCGTCGGACGCCGTATACGACCGGATCCGGGCCCTCGGACGCTCCTACGTCGGGTTCGCCGTTGCCTATCCGGCGCGCTTCACCGTGATGAACCGGCCGGAACTGCGTCGGGCCGGCGAGGTGACCGAGGTGCACGCCGCCGGCATGGCCTCAGAGGGGCCGCTCTTCGCGGCGATCGACGACGGTCAGGCCGACGGATCGATCGCTCCGGGCGATCGTGAGGCGCTCGCGCTCGGGGCGTGGGCCGCCGTCCACGGGCTGTCCGTGTTGCTGGTCGACGGACCACTCAGCGAACTCGTCCCGCGTGGGCCGGCGCTCGCCGCGATGATCGATCAGGTGCTCGACGTGATCCTCGACGGGCTCGCCGCCCGCCGCGCGTCGCCGCGCTAGAGCTCGAGGCTCCGCATCAGTCGCGCCATCTCGATCTCCTCGTTCGCGGTCGATCGGGCGTTGACCTCGAAGTCCCAGAGCGCGTAGTCCACGAGGATCGCGAACGACCACTCACGCAGCCGGCGCCGGTCGCAGCCGAAGAGCTCGGTCAGCTGATCGAAGCGGCGCTGCAGCCGAGCATGCGGGTCGGGATCGGCGAGCACCTCCTCACGGCGGTCGCGGAGGAGGGCGGTGACGTCAAACTCCCGCTCGCCGACCAGCGGCTTGGGATCGATCGCGAGCCACGGCTCGCGCTCGGCGGCGAGCACGTTGCCGTGTTGGAGGTCACCGTGGAGGAGCACGGGCTCCCCCTGCGTGGCCGTGAGGTCACGGAGCGTCTCGACCGCCAGATCGAGCAGCGGGCGCTCGAACGGCGCCATCTCTCGCACGTGGCGGAGCGGCATCGTGTCGGCCCAGCGGCTCGCCTCCTCGGCGACCGTCACGAAGCCCGCTGGCGCCGGCCGCCAGAGCCGCTCGAGCACACCGGCCGCCACCTCGTTCCCCTCCGGCTCGTCGCGGGACTCGAGGAGCGACGTCCCGGGGAGCGCGCGTTCCAGGAGCTGTGCGCCTCTGGGGTCGTGGTCAAGTAACCTGACCATCCCGTTCCCGGCGACCTCGGCGATCGCTCGCGTCTCGTCGCCGAACCAGCCGTCGGGAAAGCCGAGCTTCAGTACGACCGGCTCGGCGTCGGAGCCGCGCTCGGCCGGCATCGTGAAGCCGATGGCCCCGCCCGTGAACGGCTCGCCCACGGTGATGTCCCAGCGGGCGGTGAGCTCCCGGAGGAACGCCGGAACTCGCCCGAGCCACTCGTCGGCCTCGGGCCCGATGCGCGCGCGGGTGAACCCGGCGAAGTCGTCGAGCGGACTACCCATGGTGGCCGAGCCTAGCCTCGGCGGCGCTCCCCACGCCCTAGGTCCCGCGCCGATGTCAACGGCGGCAGCTGGCCGACGCTCGAAATGGTCACAACGCACTATGTGCTCAGACCCCTCCGTTACCCGAAATCAGGTAGTGAGTCCGACGAACCCGGGAGGGGTGAGATCGATGCGGCAGTGGGAACTCTTCGGCATCACCGATACGGTGCCGACCCCGCCTCCACCTCGGAAGCGGTTCCAGGGCGCCGAGACGATCGCGGCGGTAGCCGCGGGGAGGCCGGTCTTCTTCTGGACGACCGATTCCGCCCTGCGGATGCGCACCGTGACCGGCGCGGCGACCGAGATCATCGGGGTCCCGTTCGACAAGTGCGAAGGACGGGGCCTGCTCGAGCTGTTCGGCATGGAAGGCCCGAACCTCGAGATCCTCGAGGCCCACGTGGCCGCGCTGAACGGGGAGACCGCGGAGTTCACGCTCCGTGGGGAGCGCGGCACCGTGCGATGCGAGGTGGCGCCGACGCACGACGCACTCGAGCGTGTGACCGGCACCTTCTGCCTCGCGATGGAGGTCGAGGACGTCGACGTGCGCGACCCATCATCGCGCCCGCTCGACGTCGCGTACGCCGCCTGATCCGCGCTCAGTCGCGGAACGAGGCGGCGGTCTCGACCACGCGTCCGACCTCGTCGGGGCCGAGCGTCGCGGACAACGTCCACAGTTCATACCCGCTGGGAGGCAGCCAGACCCCTCCGGCGAGCATGTGGTGGAAGAAGCGGGCGTAGCGCCCGTGGTCCGCGGCGGCGGCCCCGGCGAAGTCGGCGACCGGCGTGCCGGGCTCGCCTCCCGCGCCGACGCCGGTGAAGAACACGCTGAAGAGCGATCCGGCCTGGTTCACGGTGGCGGGGATCGCCGCCTCGGCGAACGCGGTGGCGAGCCCGTCGACCAGGGTGTCGGCCGTGACCTGGAGATGTGGATACGGGTCCATCGTGCGCGCCAGGTCCAGGGTCGCGATCCCCGCGGCGACGGCGACCGGGTTCCCGCTGAGCGTTCCCGCCTGGTAGACAGGCCCGACGGGCGCGAGTTGCTCCATGAGATCCCGTCGGCCACCGAACGCAGCACAGGGGAAGCCGCCACCCATCACCTTGCCGAGCGCGGTGAGGTCCGGGGTCATCTCGTAGAACGCTTGCGCACCGCCGTACGCCATCCGGAACCCCGTGATGACCTCGTCGAAGAGCAGGAGTGCGCCGTGCGCGTCGCACACCTCGCGGAGTCCCTCGAGGAACCCACCGGCCGGCGGGACGACGCCCATGTTCGCGGCCACCGGTTCGACGGTCACCGCCGCGATCTCGCCCCCTCGCTCCGCGAACAAGGCCGACACCGCCTCGAGGTCGTTGAATGGCGCGGTCAGCGTGTCCCGCGCGGCGCCCTCCGTGACGCCGGGCGATGACGGGATCCCGAGCGTGGCCAGACCGCTGCCCGCGCCTTTCGCCAGGAGCGAGTCCGAGTGCCCGTGGTAGCAGCCCTCGAACTTCACGATCAGGTCGCGTCCCGTGGCGCCGCGCGCCAGCCGGATCGCGCTCATCGTCGCCTCGGTGCCGCTCGACACCAGGCGCACCTCGTCGATCGAAGGGACCGCCTCGACGATCCGTTCGGCGAGCTCGACCTCGCCCTCGGTGGGGGCGCCGAAGGTCGTGCCGCTCGACACCGCTCTCCGCGCGGCCTCCACGATCGCGGGATGCGCGTGACCGAAGAGCAGCGCCCCCCACGACTGCACGAGGTCGACGTAGCGGTTCCCGTCGACGTCAACGATCCACGAGCCCTCACCGCGAGCCGCGAACCGGGGGGTGCCGCCGACGCCGCCGAACGCGCGAACCGGAGAGTCGACGCCGCCGGGGATCACCCCGACCGCCCGGGCGTAGAGCTCCTCGGACCGAGTCACCGCCCGGTCACCCGGTCGCCGTGCCGCGCCACCCCGTCAGGCCTTCGCGTAGGTCAGGGTGCCGGCGTCTCCGGAGATCGTCAGCGTACCGGCGTCGACCGTATACGTGGTCGCGCCGTCGAGCGCCGCGAAGTAGACGGCCTCCTGCTCCATGATCGGAGGCTCGCACGCCATCATCGTCGAGGCGAGCGGGCCGAACGAGATCGTGTCTCCGTCGGTCGTGTAGGTGCCGCTGAACGTGTTGCAGCCGCCGGTCCCGCTGACGTCGGTCTCCGTGAGATCGAGCGTGGGCGCGGTACCGGTGACGCTTCCGCTGTCCAGGTCGGTGAGGATCCAACCCGTGCCGGCGAGCGACGCGCCGCCCCCATCGCCGGAGTCGGCGGTAACCCATACGACGGCCGCGATGATCGCCACCGCCGCGACCGCCACCGCGATCACGATCCGATCCCTCGACATGCCTAGCGCTCCTCCCTCAGCCATCCGGCCGCGTCCTTCGCGTGATAGGTCAGCACCAGGTCGGCGCCGGCCCGCCGGATCGAGGTGAGCACCTCGAGCACGGCTCGTCGTTCGTCGATCCACCCGTTCCCAGCGGCGGCTTTGAGCATCGAATACTCGCCGCTCACGTGGTAGGCGGCCGTCGGGAACCCGGTCTCGTCCTTCGCCCGGCGCACGAGATCGAGGTAGGGGAGCGCGGGCTTGACCATCACGATGTCGGCCCCCTGCTCGATGTCGGCGTGGATCTCGCGGAGCGCTTCGTCGGCGTTCGCGACATCTTGCTGGTAGCCCTGCCGATCCCCGAATCTCGGGGCACCCTCGGCGGCCTCTCGGAACGGCCCGTACAACGCGGAGGCGAACTTCGCCGCGTAGGCCATGATCGCCACGTCGTAGCCGCCTGCATCGTCGAGCGTCCCCCGGATCGCCGCGACCTGGCCATCCATCATCCCGCTCGGTCCCACCATGTGGGCGCCGGCCTCGGCCTGCGCCCGCGCGATCCGCGTGTAGCGCTCGACCGTCGGATCATTGTCGACCTCGCCGCGATCGTTCAGTACGCCGCAGTGGCCGTGGTCCGTGTACTCGTCGAGGCAGAGATCGGCGATCACGACCGCGTCATCGCCGAACTCCCGACGGAGGGTCGCGATCGCCCGCTGCCCGATCCCCTCGGGATTCCAAGCCTCGGAGCCTTCCGCGTCCTTGCGCGCCGGCACGCCGAACAGCATGAACGCGAGTACGCCGCGCTCGGCGATCTCGACGGCCTCCTTGCGCAGCGACTCGAGCGTGTGTTGGAACTGTCCCGGCATCGACTCGATCGGGACCGGCTCGGCGATGCCCTCCTTCGCGAAGAGCGGCGCGATCAGCTGCCGTGGTTCGAGGGTGGTCTCGCGGATCAGGGCGCGCAGCGCCGGTGTGCGGCGCATCCGGCGCGGGCGAGACTCGGGGAACGACATGCGTGCAGGGTAGCGGGAGCCCCCGTCCCTCTGCACGTCTCGGGGTCGGAGCGGGTCGCGGTCAGCGGCGCCGTCGCGGCCTGAGCGCCCGCTCCACCGCGTCGACCACGCCCTCGAAGGTATGGGGGCGCGCGACCGCGTGCACCGTGAGCCCGTGCTCCCGCGCTTCCTTCGCCGTGACCGGTCCGATGCAGACGACCTTCGGTGCGCCGCGCACGATGCCGAGCGCCCCAACGAAGCCACGGACGGTCGACGCGCTGGTGAACGTGACCGCGTCGACCCCGCCAGCGGCGAGCGCTTCTCGCGCGTCGGGGGGGAGCGCCCGCGGCAGCCGCGTTCGGTAGGCGTCGACCCGTTCCGGCGTCCACCCCTTCGCGCCTAAGGCCGCCTCGAGCCCCTCGGGTGCGATGTCGGCCCGCGCACACAGGACGCGCCCGATCCCCTTGGGGAAGGCGCGCGCGAGTCCCTCGGTCGTGAACGCCGTCGGCTGCAGGTCCACCTCGCGCCCCGCCCACGATCGGAAGGCCGCGGCGCTGCCCTCGCCGATCGCCGCGACCCGCGATCGAACGTCGCCCGGCTGCAGACGGCTCGCGAGCATGTCGACGGTCGCGCGGCTCGTGATCGTGATCCACGTGAAGCGACCGGCCGCCAGATCGTTCAGGGCTCGGGTGAGGGCGGCCGAACGCGCGGGCACGAGTTCGATCGCGGGCGCGACGATCACGCGTGCGCCCCGGCGTTCTAGCGGCGTCACGAGCGCGGCGGACTGGTCGGCCGGCCGGGTGACGATGATCGTCCGCCCGGCGAGCGGCCGGATCGCGCCCTCGCTCACTCCGCGACGACCTCGGCGAGGATCTCCTCGGCCCCCGCGGCGATCAGGGCTCGGGCGGCGAGCCCGGCGACGTCCTCGGGGGTGCCGGCGGTCTCGTCGACACGGAGGACGAGGGCGCCGTCCGGCGTCGCGATCATCGCCACCAGGCGCACGGCGTCGCCGTCGACCGAGGCGAAGGCGCCCAGCGGGAGCGCGCAGCCCCCTCCGAGCCGCCACATCAGCGACCGCTCGGCGTCGAGGGCGAGGTGCGAGGTGCGATCGTCGAGCGGACCGAGCGCCTCGAGCGTCCGGTCGTCGTCGTCACGACATTGGAGCGCGAGACAGCCCTGACCGGGCGCGGGCACCATCTCGCTCGCCTCGAGCGGCCGGGCGTGGTCGGGCACGATGCCGAGACGCGCCAGCCCTGCCGCCGCCAGGACCATCGCGTCGACCTCACCGTCGGCGAGCTTGCGGAGCCGCGTATCGACGTTGCCCCGGAGCGGGGCGACGGTCAGGCCGGGGAACGCGGCCAGCAGCTGCGCTCGCCGGCGGACGCTCGAGGTCCCGATCACCGCGTCCGGCTTCAGGCGTTCCTCCCGGGTGATCAGCACGTCTCGATGATCGGCGCGCTCCGGCACCGCCCCGATCACGAACCCGTCGTCGTCCTCGGCGGGGAGGTCCTTCGCGGAGTGGACCGCGAGATCGATCTCACCCGCCTCGAGGGCATCGAGGATCGTGTCGATCCACAGGCCCTTGAGGCCCTGGGGCGAGGTGTCCGGCGCCGCGCCCTCGTCCCCCGAGGTGCGCATCGGGACGAGCTCGCTCTCGATCCCGTGCGCGCCGAGCCTGGAGGCCACTTCCTCGGCCTGAGCGACGGCCAACGGCGAGCGACGCGTGCCGATGCGGAGCGTGGTCACTCCGCCTCGGGATCGACGCCGAGCAACTCGGCGAGCACCCGGGCGTGGATGCCGTCGGTGCCCGGCTCCGACCGCTCCTTCAGCTCCACGATCGGATCGTGCAGGAGCTTCGCGACGATGCCGCGCGCGACGGCCTCCACCGCCTCGCGCTCATCGAGCGTGAGCTCGGTCAGGCGCGAGGCTTGCCGGTCGAGTTCGGCGCGCATCACCTCGTCGCCGCGGGTGCGGATCGCACGGATCAGCGGGGCGAGGTCGTCGGCGCGTCGCCGCACCGTGTATCGACGGACCTCGTCGGCGACGAGCTCGTGGGCCCGCACGATGTCGCCGGCGGTGGCCGGGTCGTGCGCGGCCGAGCTGCTCACGGAGCGACACGATGTCGATCACGCGGACGTCGTCGAGGTAGGCGGTCTCGGACTCGACGTCCCGCGGCACCGCGAGATCCAGCAGCACCAGTGGTCTCCCGGCGCGCTGGGCCATCGCATGCGCGACGACGTCGCGGTGCACCACGATCCCCGCCGCGCCCGTGGCGCTCACGACGAGGTCGGCGTGCCGGAGGGCATCGGGGAGGGCGTCGAGATCCCCGTGCGCCGCGTTCGTGCGCTCGGCGAGCGCCCGAGCGTGTTCGAGGGAGCGGTTCAGGATGCGGACCGGTCCCACGCCCCCGCGCCGGAGGTGCTTCACGGCGAGCGCGGCCATCTGCCCGGCGCCCACGACGAGCACGTCGCGATCGCCGAGGCCGCCCAGGGCCTCGTCCGCGAGGTCCGCCCCGAGCGCGACGAACGCATCGGGCGCGGCGCCGAGCGAGGTCTCCTGGCGGACGCGCCGTCCCGCACGGGCCGCCGCCTGGAACAGGCCCGTGAGCGCCGGTCCCGCGGCGTCCTCGGCCTCGGCGCGGCGGAGGGCCTCACGGACCTGTGCATGGATCTGCGTCTCGCCGAGCACCATCGAGTCGAGCCCCGCGGCGACCGCGAACAGGTGGTCGGCGGCGTCCTGCTCCCAGTGGGAGTACAGCGGCTCGGCCAGGTCCTCGGGCGCCACGCCCCGGGTCTCGGTGAGTAGGCGCTTCAACGCCAGGAAGCCCGCGTGGTAGCTCGGCACGCTCGCGGTGACCTCGACGCGGTTGCATGTGGACAGGATCACGGCCTCGTCGATGCCGTCCAGGTCGAGGGCGTGCCGGTACGCCTTCGCGAAGTCGTCGTCGGTGAAGGCGAGCCGCTCGAGCAGCTCGATCGGCGCGCGACGGAAGGAGATCCCGAGGGTGAGGATGGCCATGGGCAGGTAGGCCAGGGAGTCTAGCCGTCTCGACCGCTCCTCCGAAACCCGTTCGCCCGGTAGCATGCCCCGCCATGACGAAGCCACGTGCGCGCGATCTGGGCATCCGCATCGGCCTCGGTGCTCCCGGGCCGATGAACGCGATCACCGACGTCCCCGGGGTGCGGGTCGGCCATCGTACGATCGTGCGCGGCGACGGACCGCGAGCGGTCCGCACCGGCGTGACCGCCGTCTTCCCGGCCGAGGCCGACCCGTGGCGAGAGTGGGTGTACGCCGGCGTCCACATCCTGAACGGCTACGGCGAGCTGATCGGCGTGAACCAGCTGCGCGAGTGGGGCCTGCTGATGAGCCCGATCGTGCTCACGTCGTCCCTCCAGATCGGGAAGGCGTACGACGCCACCGTGCGGTGGATCGCCACGCGTGACCCCGAGGGCGCCAGGGAGGTCATGCCGGTCGTGACCGAGTGCGACGACTCGCGGCTCTCGGATGTCCTCTCGTTCCCGCTGAGGGATGACGACGTCGCGGCCGCGCTCGATGCGGCGGCGCCGGGCCCGGTCGAGGAGGGTTGCATCGGGGCGGGTACCGGGATGCAGTGCTTCGACTTCAAAGGCGGGATCGGCACCGCCTCGCGGGTGCTCGGAACCGCGGCGGGCGGGTACACCGTGGGCGCCCTGGTGCTCACGAACTACGGCGACCGCGAGTTCCTCCGGATCGACGGCGTGCCCGTAGGGCGTGAGATCCCCGACCTGATGCCCGAAGAGCACGCCGAGGGTCGTGCGTGGTCGTCGTGGCGACCGACGCACCTCTCCTGCCGCACCAGCTCACGCGGGTTGCCCAGCGCGCGGGGATGGGTTTGGCTGCCACCGGTTCCTACGCCTCGAACGGCAGCGGTGAGCAGATGCTCGCGTTCTCGACGGCCAACCGATCGGGGCCGGGCGCGCCCGAGCGGCAGGTCCGCGTGGTCGTCGACGGGCCGACCGGCGCGCCGTGGCTCCTGTCCGAGGTGTTCCGGGCCACGATCGAGGCTACGGAGGAGGCGGTCGCGAACGCCCTCGTCGCAGCCGAGACCACCACGGGCCGCGATGGGCACACCCTCCACGCGATGCCGGTCGATCGCGTGGTCGCCGCGCTCGAACGAGCGGGCCGCCTCGGGACCTAGCGCGCGCCCGGGATAGGGTGGCGGGGTGGTCCCTCGCCGACGACACCACGCGACCCGACGGCACCTGCGAGGCTTCGGCTACTTCGCGCGCCTCGGGCCCGCGGTCGTCACCGGGGCCGCCGACGACGACCCCTCGGGCATCGGTACCTACTCGCAGGTGGGCGCGGCCTTCGGGTACGGGCTCCTGTGGATGGCGCCGCTCACCCTGCCGCTGGCCACCGCGGTCCAGGAGACGGCCGGCCGGCTCGGGATCACCACGGGACACGGCCTCGCCACGTCGATCGGACGGCGGTTCCCTCGGCCCGTGCTGTGGTTCGCGGTCGCCCTCGTCGGCATCGCGAACGTCTTCAACATCGGAGCCGACCTGGCCTCGATGGCCGCCGCCGTCCGACTGCTGCTGCCCGTGCCGTTCTCGATCGTGCTCCTCGTGCTGGCGCTCGCGCTGATCGGGCTCGAGGTCGGGATCTCCTACCGGCGGTACTCGAAGGTGCTGCGATGGCTCACGCTTTCTCTGGTCGCCTACGTGGCGGTACTGGTCGTGGTGAAGGTCGACTGGGCGGAGGTGCTGCACGCGACCTTCGTCCCGACCGTCTCGTGGACGCGTCCGGAACTCGCGGCCATCATCGCGATCCTCGGTACGACGATCTCGCCCTACCTCTTCTTCTGGCAGGCGAGCGAGGAGGTCGAGGAGGAGGAGCTCGAGGGCACCGCGGAGGAGCCGGTCGACGAGCCGCACGTCGAGGCGATGCGCGGGGACGTCGCCGCGGGGATGATCTCGGCCGTCGGCGTGATGTTCGCGATCATGGTGGCGGCCGCGACGGCCCTCCACGGGACGCACGGGGGCCAGGTCGCGACCGCCGCCCAGGCGGCGAGCGCGCTGGAACCCGCCGCCGGCCGGTTCGCGAGCCTGTTGTTCACGCTCGGGATCGTCGGCACTGGAGCGCTCGCGATCCCGGTCCTCGCCGGCTCGACCGGCTACGCGATGGCGGAGGCGTTCGGGTGGCACGAGGGCCTCAGCCGGTCGCTCCGACAGGCGCGCGGGTTCTACCTCGTGATCGTGGTCGCGGTCCTCGCCGGGCTGGCGATGGACTTCGTGGGGATCGATCCGATCCACGGCCTGTTCCTCGCCGCCGTGCTGAACGGGCTGGTCGCCCCGCCGCTGATCCTGCTGATGCTGCTGCTCGCGAACGACGAGGGCACGGTCGGTCGCTGGCGCTCGGGCCGGTTGTCGAACGTCCTCGTCGGGCTGGCGTTGGCCGCGATGGTCGCGGCGCCGATCGCGTACCTGCTCGTCTGACGGACCGGCGTCAGCGCACCGAGAACCGGTGCGGATCGAACGGCGTCGGATCGAACGGCGGATCGCCGCCGTCGATCAGTGTGCCGAGCAGTTCGGCCGTGCCCGCGCCGAGGATCACGCCTTCGGAGCCGTGACCGGTCGCCACGAAGAGCCCGTCCCGCACCTGCCCCACGAAGGGCCGCTCGTCGGGACTCAGGGGCCGGACCCCCCACCACGAGGACCCGACCGTCGCGTCGGCGAGCGCCGGGGCCAGCTCGATCGCCGCCGCGAGGAGCCGTCGCACGACGGTCGCGTCGTCGGGCTCGGGGGTGAGCCAGGTCTGTCGCGACGACCCGACGACGACGGTGCCGTCCGGGTGTGGGTGCATGATCGTGCCCAGCACGTCCTGAGGGAATCCCCGTTCCGCGACCTCCTCGGCGGTGGGGAGCCCGGACGGGTTCTCCTGGCGGAGCGCCGCATGGGCGGCGACGGCCTCGACGAGATGTCGGACGAGTCCGGGTGGGGGGGCGACGCGCACGAGCCAGCCGCGGGCGCCGACGACGGGCAGCGACACGCCGACCGGGTCGAGCAGTCGTGTCGACCACGGGCCGCCGGCGATGATCGTGACGTCGGCCTCCAGCACGCCGTCGTCGGTGACGGCCCCCACGACGCGGTCGCCCCGGACGGCGAGCGCCCGGGCGTTCGTGTGGTGCCGGATCGTGGCCCCTCGGTCCCTCGCCTCCAGCGCCATCGCGACCGTGAGCGCCCCCGGGTCCAATCGGTGGCCGTGGTGGACGAGCCAGGCGCCCGCCACGCCGGGCGTGAGCGCCGGCTCGAGCTCGGCGAGCCGTGCCGCATCGAGCCGTTCGACCATGGTGCCGGCGCGTTCGGCCACCCCGGCCGCGTGCCTCGCGGCCTCCAGCTCCTCGTCGGCCTGGGCGACCATCACGAGCCCGATCGGCTCGGGGTCGAGCTGGATGTCGATCGGCGCGTCCGGCGCGAGCGCGAGGTACCGGGCCAGGCTCCGCGTGGCCATCGGGACGGTCGCGTCGTCCTCGGGGAGCACCCAGAGTCCCTGGTTCCGCCCGGACGCGTGCGCCGCGAGGTGGTCGCGCTCGACGAGCGTCACGTCGGCGCCACGCCGCGCCAGCTCGGCGGCGCACGCGGCCCCGATCACGCCGCCCCCGATGATCAACGCGTCGGGCATGGCGGGAGCCTACCGACCGGCGAGCCAGGCGGTGGCCCGGTCGAACGCCTCGAGGCTCGACTCGCCGATCACGGGCGTGGCCTCCACGATGTGGAGCCCCTCGGTGTGCTCGACGACGTGCGCCGCCCGCATCTGCTCGGCGAGCTCGTGGGAGACGCCGCTGAGGTAGAGGCGACCGCCGCGCGAGTGCAGCCGCGCCGCGTAGTCGTTGGCGACCGTGAAGAACGTCGAGCCCAAGGTGGTTCGTCCTCGCAGACGCAGCACGACGACGGGCGTCTCGGCGTCGCCCGGATCGGGCAGGCGCCGCTCGAGGGTCTTCGCGCCCGCGTAGAGCAGGCTTCCGTACGCATCCAACAGCGTGACCCGGTGGGCGGGGAGGGTGGTCGGCGCGGGTCGTTCCTCGAACCGCTGGTCGGGCGCCATCACGAGCTCCACCACGCGAAGGTCCATCGCCTCCTTGTTGAGCTGCAGCAGGAGGGAGAGCGCGACGCCGATCCCGACCGCCGCCGGGATCGGGAGGACCAGCGTGGCGATGAACGTCGTGAGGAGCACCACCTGCGAGATCGGTCCGGTGCGCATGATCGTCCACATCTCGCCGGTCCGGAGCGCCCCGATGGCCGCGGCGATCAGCAAGCCCGCGAGCGTGGCCATGGCGACCTTCCCGATCAGGCCGCCGAAAGCGACGAGGATCGCGATCATCCAAACCCCCGACCAGATCGCGGCCCATCGGCTGCGGGCCCCGGTCGACACGTTCAGCGCGGTCCGTCCGACCGACCCGCCGACGGGCTGGCCCTGGAACAAGCCGCTCGCGAGGTTCCCGAGACCCTGCGCGATGAAGTCCCGGTTCTGCTGTGTCCGCGTGCCGTCGAGGTTCGGCGCCGATTCGCTGACGCCCGCCCCCTGCACGAGCACGATCGCCGCGACCGAGAGCGCTCCGACCAGCAGATGGATCGAGAAGAGATCGAGGTTCGGGATCGCCGGCAGCGGGATGCCGCTGGGGATCGCGGCGTTGCCCGCGACGGTGGTCACCCCTGCATCGAGCGCGGCGGCGATCGCGGTGGGCACGATGAGGGCCAGGAGTGCGCCGACCCTCGAGAACCGGGTGGGCCGCAGCAGGACGACGATCGCGATCGCGGCCAAGCCCGTGAACAGGGTCGGGAGGTCGATCGATCGGGGGTGCAACACGACCCAGGCCGCCTTCTGGATCGCGAGGGTGCCGGTCGCCTCCGCTCGCGTGCCGGTGAGATCCGGGATCTGGCCGAGCACGATGTTCACGGCCACGCCGGAGAGGAACCCCACCATCACGGAGTGCGAGACGAAGCGCGTGTAGCGGCCGAGCCGGACGATGCCGGCGACGATCATCGCCGCACCGGCGAGCAGCGTGAGGAGGAAGAGCGCCCCAGTGCGTTCGTCCGGCGGCAGCGTGGAGATCGCCTCCCCGGCGGCGAGCGCGGCGGCGCTCGTGGTCGTGATCACCATCAGCTGCGTGCTCGCGGCGCCACCGCCGAAGATCGGCCCCGCGAAGCTCGCGTACAGCCCGTGGATCGGATTCACGCCGGCGATGACGCTCGCCGCCATGCCGTCGGGCACGCCCGCGATCGCGCCCGGGATGCCTGCCACCGCGTCGGTTCGCAGCGTCGCCCATGAGGGGAGCCATCGGTCGATCCGCGCGCGCGTCATCGCCGCGATGGTAGTTGGGTGTCAGCCGGCTCGCGCCACGGTTCCCTCGCCTCCCGGTCACAGTGGTCGCGGTTCCCTAGAATCGACGGCGGAGACGTGCCTGAGTGGCCGAAAGGAGCCGCCTGCTAAGCGGTTAAGGGGATAACACTCCTTCCCGGGTTCGAATCCCGGCGTCTCCGCTCCGGGGCCGGGCTACCGACGCGAGGTCCGCATCCTCAGGCGGCCTGGGTCGGCTCGTCGCGCCCGAGCCGTCGGAGTCGGAATCGGATCAGGAGCAACAGGAGCACCGTCACGCCGATCGGCACGGCGATCACCACCGGGAGCACGCCTTCGGGATTGAGGTTCGAGAAGGCGCCGACCGTCATGTGGAGCCCCGAGCTCGCGACGGGCTGACTGGTGGAGCCCGCGTCCGCCGGCTGGGGGATGGCGACCAGGTACACCATGTAGTCGCCCTTCAAGATCGCTTCGATCGTCCAGGACTGCCGGACCGCATCGCCGGCGGCGACCGTCGGCACGTACTGGGTGCGCTGCGGCGACCAGTCCTCCGGGTCCACCACGTCGCCGGATGACGAGATCTTGATGATGTTCATCGCCATGACGATCGGTGGCGAATCCTCGGTCCCGTTGTTCTCGAGCAGCGTGTCGAACTTGAACTCGTCGCCGGTCTTCACCTGCATCACGGTCTCGTCGAGCGTCAAGGAGAGGGCGTCCGAGCCCGCCTGGTGGAGCGGACTCCCGCCGGCCACCGCCGGCCCGACGCCGAGGCAGAGGACGCCCAGGCAGAGGAAGAGGAAGGCCGCGAGGACCATGCCTGAGAGGGATCCCCATCGCGCGCGCATCCGGCGGGCGCGCCCGGCGTCGAGCCGCAAGCGTGGCGCGGCGAACAGGAAGAGGGCGAGCACCACCAGGATCGCGGCGATCACCGACGACCGGGCATAGGGCAGCTTCTCGGACACCGTTCGGTTGTTGACGAGCACCTTCTCGAGGAACTCGCTGCTGGCCTGCATCGGGTTGATCCGTTGGACGAAGTAGCCGAAGTCGCCTTTCTGCGCCTCGCCCGGGAGCTGCGTCAGCAGGAAGAGCAGCAGCCACACCACGAGACTGATGAACATGCTCGTCTTGTTCGAGTTGCACCACGCGCTGACCAGCAGTCCGAACCCGGCGAACGCCACCGCCAGGATCGACCCGAGGATCCCCCCGATCACCAGGGCCTGGCCCAGGACGTCGTTCCCCTGCGCCACGACGTAGAGCGTCGGCACGGAGATGAGGTAGGCCGCGGGCCACGGCGTGAGCGCGGCCAGGAGCTTGCCCAGCATGATCTGGCGCCGGCTCGCCGGGGTGAGCAGCAGCACCTCGAGCGTCCCCCGCTCGCGCTCGCCGCTGATCCCGTCGGCGCCGATGATCAGGCCGATGAAGATGCCGAAGGAGATCGCGTTGATCAGCGTCAGGAACACCATCTCCTTGGGCGGGATCAGGTTCAGCTCGCTGTTCGTCGCCAGCAGGAACGTCATGAGGCCGAGCAGGAGGCTGTAGAGGATCAGCAGGTTGACGGCCCTCCCGCCGACCCAGAGCTCGATCACCTCCTGCCGGAACACCGCGATCCACGCGCCGCGTGTCGCCGACGCCGGCCGGTCCACCGCGACCCGATCCTCCGCGACGTCGCTCATGGACTGGCCCCTTCCGTGAGTTGCAGGAAGGCGTCCTGCAGCCGGCTGCCCTCGATCTCGAAGCTCTGCACCGGGATCTTGCCGCTCACGAGGGCATCGAGGATCGCGTTCGCCGCTCGATCGTCGGACGAAGACGGGTCGACCGAGACGGCGAGGTTCACCTCCAGCTGGCCCTCGACGATCCCTGCGGACACGCCGGTCACCCCCGGGAGCGGCTCGAGCATCGCCGAGGCCCTCCCGACCACCGCCTTCGGAACCCGGATGCGGAGCGCGGTCCTCGGCGGTCCCTCGTGCCGGGCGCGCTCGAGGACATCCGCGACGGGGCCCGTGGCCACCACGCGCCCCGACGACAGGATCACGACGTCGTCGCAGATCCCTTCGACCTCGGTCAACGCGTGACTGCACAGGACGACCCCGGCGCCACGGGTCGCCGCGACGTCGCGGAGCAGGGTGAGCAGCTCCCGCTGACCGCGCGGATCGAGCCCGAGGGTCGGCTCGTCCAGGAACAGGACGACGGGATCGTTCACCAGGGCCCGAGCGATCCCGAGCCGCTGTCGCATCCCGTGGCTGTACGTCCGGATGAGTGACCGAGCCCGGTCCCGCAGTCCCACGAGCTCGAGCAGCGCCATGCCGTGGCGCCGCGCATCCGGCCCCTTCCGCCCGTAGAGCCGACCGAAGTAGGTGATGTACTCGATCCCCGTGATCTGGTTGGGGAGCCCGAGGGTCTCCGGGAGCACGCCGATCAACGGTCGGATCTTTGCGGGGCGCTCGGAGCCGATCCCGGCGACCATGAAGTGGCCCGCCGACGGTTGCAGGATCGTGGTCAGGATGCGGATCGACGTCGTCTTGCCCGCGCCGTTGGGTCCGAGGAACCCCATCACGTGTCCGGGCCAGAGCTCGAAGGAGAGCTCCTGGAGCGCCGTCCAAGAGCCGTAGGACTTCGTCAAGCCCTCGGCCCGAAGGACCGCGGAGTCGGTAACCGTCGCGCCCATGCCCTCGCCTCCGATGGTGCGTATGCAACTGTCGGATCTCAGATAGCGGGCGCAGGATCCTGCGGTCCTACGGCGCCGACGGTATCCCGGTGGTGTCGTACGGGTCAACACCCAGCTGGCGGGTCACTCCTCGCGCAGGATCTCCGCGGGATGGAGACGGCGCAGGAGCTCGGTCGCGGCCAGTCCCGAGACGATCGTTGCCGCCAGCACCAGGGCCGAGAGCGACGCGAGGTGCCAGAAGGGGAACGTGATCCGCGGGTCCAGGATGAAGAGCCCGCGCAGGATCCGGATCGAGAGGATCGCGGTGAGCGTTCCCACGAGCACGCCTGCGGCGAGCCCTCCGACCGTGACGACCGCCGCCTCCAGCAGGACCAGCGCCCGCAACTCGCCCGACCGAAGTCCCTGCGCCCGAAGGACGACGTACTCGCCACGGCGCTGGAGCATCAACCCGAAGACGAAGATCGCGATCGCGGTCGCGCTCATCAGCAGCGCGAAGAAGGTGTTGAGCCGAACGAGCCCGGTCACGTTCACCGCCGTGAGGCTCGACTGGTCCTTGTCGAGGGCCGTCTCGGTGGTCTCGATATGGAGCGGATCGCGAGCGCCCGGACCCGACCGCAGCGACGCCACCGCCCCCGCGAGCCCCGCGTGGCTGCGTTCGTCCACACCGGCGAGGAAGAGGTCGACGGTGTCGATCCCCGTGGCTTCCCGGTAGCGATCCAGGTTCACCACGAGGTTCGCGCCCGACAGGCCCGGGAACCGTGCGAAGAGTCCCACGACGTGGAAGCGCTCCTGCGTCTCCCACTTCGTCCCGAGCGCGAGGACGATGTCGACGGGGTCGCCCACGTCCACCGACAGGTCGTCCGCCGTCTCCTCATCGACCAACACCCCTCGCGGATCCGCTCCGAGCGCGGCCAGCGTGTCGGCCGCGGTTGCGCCACTGAACACCTGATCCGGCAGCGGCGTGACCGAAGTGAGGCTCGTCGGATCGACCGCCGCGAGGTTCTCCCGTTGCTGGTTGAACGGCCCGATCAGGACCGCGTTCTCGAGATCGAAGACGACGGGTGACACGCCGGACACGCCGGGCACGGTGAGCTCGGCGGCGTAGCTCGCTCCGGGGTGCTCGGCACTGAGCACGCTCGGGGTGATGCGGAGGTCCGCCCCGACCGTGAACCGGGCATCGTCGGCCTTCGTCGCGTCGTAGGTCGCGGCGAACAACGCCAGCCCCACCCCGAAGGCCACCACGAGCCCGAGCCCGACGATCCCGCTCGCCAGATCGCCGGATCGCCGCCGCAGGCCCCTGCTCGCGATGCCGGGGACGATCGCGCCGAAGTGCCGGCTCGACGGTACGGGCGCGCGCGCGACGATCGCCAGGATGATGCGTACGCAGACGAGGAGCCCCGCGACCCAGACGATCAGGGGTGCCGGCAGGAGCCCGACCGGCAGCGAGACGGCCAGCCCGGCGTACACCGACCCCGACGGGGGGTCGAGGCCTCCGCGTCTGATGACGACGATCTCGATGAGCACGGCGGCCGTGAGGAGCGCCGCGTCGAGGCCGAGACGTCGCCAGGCGGGCACCGTGGACGCCGGCATCGCATGCCGCTCGTCGCTCACCTCGCGGCGAACGGAGCGGCGCGCAGGCAGGTACAGGGCGACCGCGGTGATCGCCGATCCCACGCCGACCGCCATCAGCGCGGACAGGAGGAGCGCGCCGACCGAGGCTTCGAGGAGGGCGCTCCAGCCGAGGATGGCCCCCGCGGATGCCAGGCCGAGGATGACCCCGACGGCGGAGCCGACGCACGCGATGACCAGCGTCTTCGTGAAGGCGATCGTGCGCAGATGGCCACGGTGGGCGCCACGAACCCGAAGGGTCGCGTGCTCTCGACGCTCGGTCGCCGCCAGGACGCTGCCGGCGTAGGCGGCGAGGAACGCCGCAAGGATCGCGCCCGGCAGCCCCAGGAACAGGAACATCCGCTTCCCGGCGGCGGCATCCTCGCTGGCCACGGCCAACGTGTTGGAGATGTTGTCGATCAGGTAGCCCTGCCCCGGCCCGATCCGATCGATCGCCGCCGCCACGGCCGTCGTCTGGCGGAGAGCGGTCGCGGGGTCCGCGCGGAGTCGATCCCTGTCCACCAGGGCGTCCACCTCGAGGGTGGGGAAGGTCCTCGTCACGGTGCCGACCGTCGCGCGCTCGCGCCCGAAGGCCGGGATGACCTGATCGCGGAACGTTTCGAGCGGGATCACTACCGAGTTCGGCGTGTAGAGGAACGCCTCGAGCTTGCTGGCCTTCCTGCTGGAGAACAGCGGGTCGGCTCGTGCCAGATCCACCACGCCACTGACCTGGAGGGACAACGGATCGTAACGCCCGGGGATCTGCAGCGAGATCTCGTCGCCGGGCGCGACGCCGAGCGAACGAGCCGCCTCGACGCTGATGAGGACTCCTTGAGGGTCCAACGCGCCGTCGACGACCTGGATCGAGGGGTAGTGATCGAGGTAGCCCCGGTCGAAGGCGAAGAGCCGGACCGCATCGGGCACCTCCGCATCCTCGGTCGTGAGCGCGCCGGCCGGAAGGTCGACCATGCCCAGTCCGTCGGCGGCCGCCACCCCGGGGATCGCCGAGACCCGCGCGAGCAGCTCGTCGAGCGTCAGGATCCGTTCCGAGTTCGCCTCGACGGGGACCGGGAGCTCCCGGCTGGAGACCGTCGCCTGAGGACCGAGTGCGCCGACGTCGGCCACGGCCTCCGCGGCCTCCGCCGTGTACGAGATCGTGACCGACTCGCCCGGTTCCATCCGCCCGACGGTGAAGCCGAAGCCGGCGACCCCGTGCGAGAGCGGACCCTCGCCCCCGATATCGGGCACCGGGGTCCCGTCCAACGCCGTGCTGTGACCGACGTAGGTCAGCGGCTGAGGAGGCTCGTCGCGGACCACGACATCGTTGGCCGGAGCGACTCCGCCGTTCCTCACCGTGAGCTCGACCGTCGTCTGCTGGCCGGCCTCGAGCGCCTTCGATCCCGTGATCCGTTCGGTCAGGCTCAGACCGTCGGGGTCGGCCGTGACCATGCGCTGGATATCGAGGTCGAGCGGAGCGAGTGCCCGGCTCGTCATCGTCGCGGCCGACCCGTCCAGGAAGAACAGCACCCCCGAGAACAAACCGATGCCGAGCGCCACGCCGATCATCGACGCGAGGGTTCGCCGGGGGTTACGTACGAGGTCGCGCCAGGCGTACCGGATCATGTCAGGCGCCCGTCCCGCAGCGCGAGGGTCCGCTGCAATGTGCTCGCGAGCGTCGGCTCGTGCGTGACGAGGACGAGGGTGGCCCCGGTCGCACGCTGCGCGGCGAGCATGAGCTCGACGACCCCCGAGGCGTTGTCGGGGTCGAGCGATCCGGTCGGTTCGTCCGCGACGATGAGCCGAGGGCGGTGGACCAGAGCGCGGGCCACGGCGACCCGTTGGCGTTGCCCGCCGGAGAGCTGGTCGGGGAACCTGTCCGCCTCGTCCGCGAGCCCGAGCTCGGTCAGGATCCCGAGGCTGCGCGCGTTCGCGCCGTCTCGATCGTCGAGCGAGAGCTGGAGGCTCACGTTCTCGGTCGCCGTGAGGAACGGGAGGAGGTTGTCGGACTGGAAGACGAGTCCCGTCTCGTGTCGCCGCACGGAGGCTCGATCCTCGTCGGACAACGACGAGATCTCCCGATCACCGACCGAGACGAGTCCCTCGGTCGGGACGTCGAGGCCGGCGATGAGGGCGAGCAAGGTCGACTTGCCGCAACCGCTGGGGCCGGTGATCGCGAGGCTCTCACCAGGGGCGACGGTAAGGCTCACCCCTGCCAGGGCGTTCACGGTGCCGGCCGACGTGACGTGTCGCTTCGCCACGTCGACGATCTCGATGCCGACGCCCTCGCTCACCGTTCGCGCACCTGCCCACCCTCGAGGGTCAGTCGACGCTCGGCCCGGTCGGCGAGCTCTTGGTCGTGGGTCACGTACAGCACCGTCAACCCCCGCCGATGCCATGCGTCGAAGATGGTTCCCATGACCTGATCGGCGGTCCTCGAGTCCAGCTGCCCCGTGATCTCGTCGGCGAGCAGTAGCTCAGGATGGTTGGCGAGCGCGACGGCGACCGCGACGCGCTGCGCCTCGCCGCCGGACATCCGCCGAGGCAGGTGGTGGCCGCGATCGCCGACCCCGAGCTCCGCGAGCAGATCCCCCGCTCGAACGTGGTCGCCGTCCCCACCGGCGAACCCGGTCGCGAGCTCGACGTTCTCCGCGGCGGTCAGGAAAGGGATCAGGTTCCCGCTCTGGAGCACGATGCCGATCCGCCGGGCGCGCAGCCGTGCCCGTCCGATGTCATCGAGTGCCGTCAGATCGTCGCCGTCGAAGATCACCCGTCCCCCGTCGGGCACGGCGAGACCGGCCAGCAGCGCGAGCATCGTCGACTTCCCACTGCCTGAGACGCCCGTGAGGCTGACCATCTCCCCGAGGCGCACCTCGAGGCTCACCTCCCGAAGGACGTGACGGTCGGCGCCGAACGCCTTGGAGACGCCGTCGAGCCTCACCAGCGGTTCGACCGCGGTGCTCCCCGCTCTCGTCAACGCTCTCGGACGGCCGGCGCGGATGAGCCGAAGACGCTCGGCACCGTGCGGGCCGCGTTCGCGTCGAGCCGCAGGGTCTCCTTGCTGAGCTCGGCGAGGGCCGTGGCGCTGAGCTCCCTGACGTTGATCAGTTCCTCGGTCTCCTGCGCGGATCCCGAGAGCGGCTCGGTCAGGATGCCGCCAACGCCGGGCGCCCAGTACTTGTGCTCCGCTCCACCCTCCTCGACGACCACGACGTCGTCGAAGCAGTCGAACGGCACGCAGGTCTTGGCACCCACCTCGACCACCTGTGCGGACGACTGTTCGCCGCCCGGGATCTGGACCTGATAGAAGGCTGGGCTCCCCGCCTTCGGATCACCGGGGAACCACAGGCCGGCCTCGGCGCCGTTCACGCCGGCGAGCCACGCATCTTCGGCGTTGAGGAACTGGCCCCCTTCGTAGGCCTCCGTGTAGGAGCCCAGGTACCAGACGTTGCCACCCACGTCCTCGGCGAGGTAGTCGATCGCCTGCTCGCTGAGCTGTCCGTCGTCGAAGTCCTGGTCGAGGATCACGATGGTGCGCACCCCGTCGATCCTCTTCGTGACGTCGGTGACCGTGGTCACCTTGATGTGCGGGATGCGCCGGCCGCCCACCGTGACGAAGCCCCGGTTCACCGTTTGCACGCCGGGCGCCATAGGGACCCACGTGTTCACGTCGGACCCTCCCGGGACGAAGTTCTTCGGGTCGAAGGTTCGCGGGATCTTGACCGGTGTCGGGGTCGCGGGGGTCTTCGTCGGGCTGCTCGGGGCTCGGGACTTCGTCGGGGAGGGTCGCTCCGAGGGCGTGGTCGTCGCCGGCGTCGATGCCGCATCCTCGCTGGATCCGGTGCACCCGAGGACGAGTGTCACGAGGCCGATCGCCAGCGCGAACCGAGTGATCGCGCGTTGCGCGTGCATGCGACCATGCTAGTCCTGCGGATCGGGCCGAGCGCGTGCCGTCGCTCGTGTCCCCGGTCGCTCCCGCTGCCCGCGGTCTCGAACCCGCTGCGTCGTCGCCGCCACGCCCACCGCACAGGCCGCGCCGAGCAGCGATCCCGCCACCACGTCAGAGAGCCAGTGATGGTCCACGACCGTTCGTGAGAGGGCCATCAGCACGATCCAGGCGAGGGCGAGCGTGTAGCCGAGACGCCGTTCGCGCCACGGGCTGGTGGCGATCAGGACGACCCCGATCGCGACCTGGGCGGCGGTCTTCGCGTGGGCGCTCGGGAACGAGGTGAACGGGTTCGAGAGGTCGGTCGGGGTGGGTCGAGCCCGTGCGATCGCCGGCTTCAGCGCGAAGGTCAGCAGGTCGGCGAGCAGCCAGGCGAGGAGCCAGGCCGCGAGGTCCCATCGGCGTCGCCGAACGACGAGCCACAGGGCCACCCCGATCCGCAGCGGAACCATCACGACGCCGGACCCGAGGAGTTCGAAGAGCTCGCCAAGCCGCCGCGTCCAGTCGGGCCAGGCGAGGACCCGGCGCCGCCAGGCGTCGTCGAGACCCTGCAGGAACGGGGGAGATGCGACGTCGGACGCCACGACGACCGCGAGTAGGAGGAACCCGGCGAGCAGCGCGGCCGCCACGATCAGGGCGCGGCGGGGATCCCGGACGAGGTCGCCGTCTCGGCGCGTCCGCGCGGACCTATCCATCTGGGTACGTTCCACGCCGCGACGATAGCGACGTTCCTCACCGGCGCGTCGTCAGATCGTCACGTTCCCGACGGCACCGGCACCTGGGGCGCCGGCTGGTCGAGCTCCACGTCGTCCGTGATCCGGTCGGGGTCCGAGAGGAGCCCGTCGATCGAATCCGCCACCTCGGCCTTCCGCCGGAAGAACGACGGGTTCACGACCCGCCACCACAGCATCAGCGGGATCCCGATCAGCAGTGACCCGATCCCGATCACCAGCGCCGGTCCGACCCCCTGGAAGTCACCGAAGGCGAACCACGCCGGCGTATAGGAGTTCGCCGGGTTCCAGTAGTCGATCGCCGAACGCACGAACACGTACAGCAGGCTCATCGCGCTGAAGACCGGGAGCACGCCGGCCAGCAGGAGATGCTTCCAGCTGCGCGTGAGGACCTTCCGGAACAGGATCGGCGAGGCCAGCGCCGTGATGCCGTAGTAGAAGGCGATCGCGAAGCCGAGGCCGCTGATCGAGTCCCACAGGATGTTCTCGCTCGAGTCGACGAACACGAGCACGGCGTACCAAGCGATCGAGGCCAGCCCCATCAGCCAGGTCGACCACGTCGGCGTGAGGAACCTGGGGTGGATCTCCGCGAGCTTCCTCGGGAGCGCTCCGTGCGCCGCCATCGACAGCGTCGTGCGGGCGGTCGGCAGGATCGTCGTCTGCGTGCAGGCGACCGCCGATGTGAGGACGGCCAGGATCATCAACTTGTCCCACGGATGTCCGACCATCCCGGTCAGCACGTCGTCCGGGTTGTCGATCAAGAACCCGGGGCCTCGATAGGCGGTGGTCGCGAACGCGGCGAAGAGATACGTGGACACCAGGACGATCGTCGAGGCGACCGTAGCCACGCCGGATGCGGTCCGGGCCCCGCGGGTCTCCTCGTTCACGTTGGCCGCCGTGTCCCAGCCCCAGTAGATGAACAGGGCCAGCAGCACGCCTTGGGAGAGCTGCGATGCCGACAGGTTGAACGGGTTCATCCAGCTCAGCGACGGCGTCACCGACCCCGCGGGATGGTTCAGGAACACGTTCACGAGGGCGAAGATCGAGAACCCGACCAGGATCACGATCTCGGCGGCGAGCAGCACGAACTGCGTCCGCGCCGACAGCTCGATCCCGACCCACGAGATCACCGTCATCCCCAGGATGTAGCCGCAGCCGAGGGCCATGATCGCCCACGTGTTCGAGGCGAGACCGTCGAGGCCGAAGAGCGAGTAGGTGTACGCCGCCGCCACCCAGGCGAGGCTCGGCATGACGATGACGTCGGCGACGATCACGCCCCAGCCGCCCATCCAGCCGGCGTGGGGTCCCATCGCCCGCGTCACCCAGGCGAACGTGGCGCCGCAGTCGGGATCGACCCGGTTCAAGAAGTAGTACGCGGAGGCGGCGAAGAGCATCGGGATGAACGCGACGAGCACGATCGCCGGGGAGAACAGGCCAACGACGGCCGCGGTCAGACCGACGGTCGCGGCCAGGCTGTAGGCGGGCGCGGTCGATGCGACGCCGATCACGGTCGCCGACACGACGCCGAGGGCACCGGACTTCAGGCCCTTCCGACTCGGTTCCTCACCCTGGTTCGCCGGTGCGAGGGAAGTGCGCATCGGGCATCACCCCTCTCGGTGGTCGATACCGTCAGCCTCCGCCTCCTCGGCGGACAGGCGTCGGGCCGCAGGGACCGGTCCGCCTGGGCCGGTGGACCTGCGGCGGTCCGTCTCCCGTTCACCTGCCGGATGTGCGAGCTTCAGGCCGTCGGGCTAGCCTGGGAGCGACCAACTGCGCCGGAGTTCCTGATCGCCGACGCGGCCCGCTCGTCGCTCAGGGAGGCACGGTATGGCCACACCGTTCAAGGGCACGATCAACGTCGACATCCGCGATTCCGAGCCGGACTGGGATCCCTTCGAACCGCCCAAGGCGCCCGACGGCGCACCCAATGTCGTCTATATGGTGCTCGATGACGTCGGCTTCTCGGCGATGTCGACGTATGGGGGACCCATCGAGACGCCGAACATCGACCGCATCGCGGCCGGAGGCGTCCGCTACACGCAGTGGCACACCACCGCGCTCTGTTCGCCGACGCGTTCGTGTCTGCTGACGGGTCGCAACCACACGCGAAACTCCATGGCCTGCATCACGGAAGCGGCGATCGGGTTCCCGAACGCGAGCGGTACGATCCCGCCCGAGAACGGCATGCTGCCCGAGATCTTGGGCGAGCTCGGCTGGAACACCTACATGGTCGGGAAGTGGCACCTCTGCCCGACCGACGAGATGAATCTCGCCGCGACGAGGCGGAACTGGCCGAGCGGCCGCGGTTTCGAGCGCTGGTACGGATTCCTCGGCGCGGAGACCAATCAGTGGTACCCCGAGCTCGTCTACGACAACCACCCCGTCGACCCGCCGGCGACCCCGGAGGAGGGCTACCACTTCACCGATGACATCACGGACAAGGCGCTGGAATTCATCAAGGACGCGAAGGCGATCGCGCCCGAGAAGCCGTTCTTCCTCTACTACGCACCGGGCGCCTGCCACGCGCCGCACCATGCTCCGAAGGAGTGGATCGAACGGTTCGAGGGCCGTTTCGACATGGGATATGAAGCGCTGCGCGAGGAGACGCTCGCGCGCCAGAAGGAGCTGGGCATCGTCCCGCCCGACACCGAGCTCCCGCCGATCAACCCGATCGGCACGACGGAGACGCGCACGGGTCCCGACGGCAAGCCCTTCCCGTCGATGGACGTCACGAAGCCGTGGGACTCGCTCTCCGACGGCGAGAAAGAGCTGTTCTCGAGGATGGCCGAGGTCTACGCGGGGTTCCTCGCGCATGCCGACCACCACATCGGGCGGCTGCTGGACTTCTTGGAGTTCTCGGGTGAGCGGGAGAACACGATCGTGATCCTCGTGTCGGACAACGGCGCGAGCGGCGAGGGCGGGCCGAACGGGTCGGTGAACGAGAACCGGCTCTTCAACGGGATGCCCGATGACCTGGATTCGGCCCTCGCGATGCTCGACGAGCTGGGCGGCCCCAAGACCTACAACCACTACTCGAACGGCTGGGCGATGGCGTTCAACACGCCCTTCAAGATGTGGAAGCGGTACGAGTTCAACGGGGGGACCTCGGACCCGTGCATCATCTCGTGGCCCGCCGGGATGCAGGCGAGCGGCGAGATCCGGACCCAGTACCACCACGCGATCGACCTGGTGCCGACCGTGCTCGACTGCCTCGGCGTGGAGGCGCCGGCGCGGATCAAGGGGCACGTGCAGTCCGCGTTCGACGGGGTGAGCATGCGGTACAGCTTCGACGACGCCTCGGCCACGTCGGCACGGCGCACGCAGTTCTTCTCGATGCTCGGGTCCCGCGGGATCTGGCACGACGGCTGGAAGGCGATCACCACCCACCCGACGATCGCGGGATGGAGCAACTTCAACGATGACGTGTGGGAGCTCTACCACACCGATGTCGACCGGTCCGAGCTCCACGATCTCGCGGCCGAGGAGCCGGAGAAGCTCCGGGAACTGGTCCAGCTGTGGTTCGCCGAGGCGGGTCGCAACGGCGCCTTCCCGCTGGACGACCGCTCGGCGCTGGAGATCATCCTGACGCCTCGGCCGCTGCTCTCGCCACCGCGCGACCGCTACGTGTACTTCCCCGATACGGCCGACGTTCCGGAATCGCAGTCCGTCAACATCCGCAACCGCTCGTTCGCGATCGGCGCGCTGGTCGACATCCCTGCGGCCGGCGCCGAAGGGGTGCTCTTCGCCCATGGGGCGCGATTCGGTGGGCACGCCCTTTACGTGAAGGAGAACCGACTGCACTACGTCTACAACTTCGTCGGCATGATGGAGCAGAAGATCGACGGAACCGTCGATCTGCCCACCGGGGAGGATCTGATCCTGTCGGTCGCGTTCGACAAGGACGGCGAGGATCCGCCCGGCGTCGCCACCGGCATCCTGTCCCTGTACCACGGCGACCAGAAGGTCGGGGAGGGGCGGATCAAGACCCAGCCGGGGTACTTCTCGCTCGCCGGGGAGGGCCTCTGCGTGGGCCGCGACAGCGGCGAGGCGGTCACCGACGACTACCCGGGCGAAGCCCCCTTCCGGTTCAGCGGCGGCACGATCAAGCGGGTGGCCGTCGACGTGAGCGGCGAACCGTACCTCGACCTGGAGCGTCAGGCGGAAGCCATGCTGACGCGGGAGTGAACCGTCGGTCGTGACGGATATCGGCGGGTGATCGGCGGGCGATGGCGGAGTCGTTGAACTCGGACGTGGCCCAAGAGCTCCATGAACGCAGCGAGCTCGGAGGCCACACGCAGGGGTGGGAGCAGTTCGCGGAGGTCGTCGAACTGCTGTTCCTCGCGATCGTCGCGACGGCCACGGCCTGGAGCGGGTACCAGGCGGCCAAGTGGGACGGTCGGGAGTCCGCGCTCTACCAGCAGGCGACCCAGGATCGATTCCGAGCCGAGGCGGCCTCCACGTTGGGGGGCCTCGAGCTGGTGTCGGACTCGGCCCTGTTCACGGCGTGGCTCGAGGCCACCGACCGCCACGCGCCGGCGTTGGCCCGCCAGTTGGAAGGCCGCTTCACGCCCGACTTCGAGAAGGACTTCCGGGTGTGGTTGGGGAGCGGCGGCACCGGTTCGTCGGCGGAGCGGGACCTCGGGTTCATGCCCGATCTCGATCGCAACCCGCACGTGCAGGAGGCGACGCGACTCAACGCTCGCGCGTCGGCCGCCTACGCCCTGGGCAAGAGCGCCGACGACATCGCCGACAAGTACGTCCGGAACACCGTGCTGCTCGCGACGGTGCTCTTCCTCGTGGCGATCGCGCAGCGCTTCCGCAAGCGCGGCCTCCGATTCGGCGTCAACGCGGTCGCCTTCCTGATGCTGGTCTACGTCGTGGGCTCCACGGTGACGCTCCCGCGTCTGTCGTGACTCAGGGCTCGTGGTGGGCCTGGCCGTGGCGCTCGTGCCAGGCGGTATGGGTGCGTCGGTCGGCGACGGCGGCCCCACACCGCAGGCACGCGTAGCTGCGGGCGCCGTTGAACGGAAGGTACCCCGTGCCCTCGCCGTCGACCGGTCGATAGAGGGCTCGCGCGATAGCCTCGCGGAAGCGGGCCTCCGTCTCCTGAAGGGTCATGGTGTTCTTCCTTACGTAGGTCCGTGGCGCGACGGTTGAACGTCGGAACGTCACCCGATGCGGCTGCCGGCCAATGCCCGCACGATCGCGTCCTCGATCGCGATCGCGGTGGTCTTCTCGAGGCCCCGTGAGATCACGGAGAAGGCGACCCGCGTGCCGCCGGCGTCGGTGACGTAGCCCGACAGCGACGACACCGGTGTCTCGAACAGCGTGCCCGTCTTCGCCCGCACCGGTATCTCGAGGAGCCGTCCCTCAAGCGTACCGTCGCCCGGCGGTGCGAGCGACGCGTCCAGCACCCGTCCCCACGGTTCGTCCTGCGCGAGCAGCAGCAGCGTTGCGAGGCCCCGCGTCGACACGAGGTCCTGATGGGAGAGGCCGGAGCCGTCCCGAACCTGGGCGGTCACCCCCTGCCGAAGGGCCCAGGCCTCGACGACCTCGGCTCCAGCGGCCGTCGAACCGGCGCCGCCGGTCGTCCCGGCGCCCAGTGCCTTCAGGAGGGTCTCGGCGTAGAAGTTCACGGAGCCGTGGTTCTGGACCGAGAGCAGCCGGCGGAGCGGCCGGGACGCGATCCGGGCCACGGGCTCGAGCCTCGCCGGCGCCGGACGCGCGGCCGCCTCCGCGGCGACCTCGACCCCGTCGGCGCGGAGCGCGGCGGTCAGAGTGGCGGCGGCCGTCTCTTCCGGCGACCCGCTCCCTCCGTTCCCGTCGAACGCGAGCGCGGTCGTCCGGGTGACGTAGCTGCGGGAGAGTCCCGGCACCCAGCCCGGCGCCCACCAGGTCCGGCTGAACGCCGAGGTGTCGCCGACCACGCCGCCCGCGATCCGAGAGATGCCGGCCCTGCGCACCGCGGCCGCCAGCCGCGCCATCGCCCCCGCGTCGATCTCGGGATCGCCCGACCCCACCACCCAGAGATCGCCCCGGATGGTCCCGCCCTTCGGCCGATGCCGCGCTGCCGCCGTCGTGATGAAGCGGTGGTCCGGCCCCAAGGTGTCCAGCGCCGCCATCGAGGTGAGGAGCTTCTGGTTCGAGGCGGGGATCCGCTGCGTCGCGCCCGCGTGCATGAAGCGGATGCGGTCGTCGGCGCCGACCGCGACCGATACGTCCCGACCACCGATCGCGTCCTCGATCGCCCGGGTCCAGTCCGCCTTGACCGGGTCGAGCGCGATCGTCGGCGTCGGCACGGGTATCGGTGCCGATGACGGTGTCCCCGAGTCGGTGCGTGAGGCGGCCGTCGTCGTGGTGGCGACGGAGGGCGGTGCCTGAGCGACGGGCTCGGTGACGTCCGCGGTCGGTGAGCAGGCCGCGGCGACGAGCATCACCGCCACCGCTCGACCGATGGTCATCCGTGCCTCGCGCATCCGCCTCGCCTCCAACGAGCCCTTCCATCATGCCAAGCCCGGCGCCCGGTCCCGCGGCACCCTCGGATGAAGCCTGCCGGAGCCTCGCGGTAGGCTTCGCCCGCTGAGCGTCCACGCAGACGCGGCGTACGAGAGGGGACCCTGGGATGAGGCTCACGGCCGTGCCGGGCGCGCGGGTGCTCCGAACCTACGAGCGGGCGTGGCTCTCGAAGGACGTCGTCGCCGGACTCGTGCTGACCGCCTTGCTCGTTCCCCAGGGGATGGCGTACGCGGAACTCGCCGGACTGCCGCCGATCACCGGCCTCTACACCTCGATCCTCTGTCTGATCGGGTACGCGCTCGTGGGCCCATCCAAGATCCTGGTGCTCGGCCCGGACTCCTCGCTCGGCCCGATGATCGCGGCGACGATCCTGCCGATCCTCGGTGCCAACGGTGATCCGGCGCAGGCGGTGGCGCTCGCCTCGATGCTCGCGATCCTCGTCGGCGTCATCATGCTGCTCGCCGGGGCGGCGAAGATCGGCTTCATCGCCGACCTCCTCTCGAAGCCGACGCAGATCGGGTACATGAACGGCCTCGCGCTGACGATCCTGGTGGGTCAGCTGCCCAAGCTCTTCGGTTTCTCGGTGGACGCCGACGGATTCATCCCGGAGCTGAAGGGGTTCGTTCAGGGCGTGATGGACGGCGAGACGATCGGGGCGGCGTTGGCCGTGGGGGCGTTCGCCCTGGTGGTGATCCTCGTGCTGCAGCGGGCCATGCCCAAGGTCCCCGCGGTCCTCGTGTCCGTCGTGCTCTCGATCCTCGCCGTCGTGGTGTTCGATCTCACGGCCTCCGGCGTGAAGGTGATCGGGACGCTCCCGAGCGGATTCCCGCCATTCACGATCCCCGACGTTGGGCTCAGCGACGTGGCGCTGCTGATCGGCGGGGCGTTCGGCATCGTCTTCGTGGCCCTCGCCGACACGATCTCGACGGCGTCGGCCTTCGCGGCGCGCTCGGGCGATCGCGTCCATGGCAACCAGGAGATGATCGGTATCGGGACCGCGAACGTGGCGGCCGGGCTCTTCCAGGGGTTCCCGGTGAGCACGAGCGGTTCGCGGACCGCGGTCGCCGAGCAGGCGGGCGCGAAGACCCAGGTCGCCGGGCTCGTGGGCGCCGGCGCGATCGTGCTGATTCTCGTCGCGGTGCCCGGGCTCCTGCGGAACCTCCCGCAGCCGGCCCTCGCCGCCGTCGTGATCGCGGCGTCGCTCTCCCTCGCCGATGTCCCGGGCGTCGCCCGTCTCTGGACGGTGCGCCGGACCGAGGCGTGGCTCGCCCTGGTCGCGTTC
Organism: uncultured Actinomycetes bacterium; assembly: GCA_963816275.1. GTDB lineage: Bacteria > Actinomycetota > UBA4738 > UBA4738 > HRBIN12 > JAOUEA01. Next base: position 29,964 of record CAWFJU010000028.1, on the reverse strand, counting down.
CTGGCCGTCACGCTGCTCGGTGTCCTGCCGGGGATCGGCATCGCGGTCACGCTCTCCATCTTGAACGTCTTCCGGCGGGCGTGGTGGCCGCATCAGGCGATCCTCGGCGACACGCCGGATCTGCCGGGCTTCCACGACCTCGAGATGCATCCCGACGGGGTGACGACACCCGGCCTCGTGATCTTCCGGTTCGACGCGCCGCTGATCTTCGCCAACGCCCGGACGTTCCGCGAGCAGGTGCACGAGCTGGCCGAGGCGCCGGGCCTGCGGTGGATCCTGATCGCCGCCGAGCCGATCACCGACGTCGACACCACGGCCGCCGACATGCTGGTGGAGCTCGACGAGTGGCTGAACGAGCGCGGAGTCTCGCTCGTGTTCGCCGAGATGAAGGACCCGGTCCACGAGAAGATCACGCGGTACGAACTGACCCGTACGATCGACCCGACCCACTTCTACCCGACGATCCGCGCGGCGGTGAAGGCGTTCGCCGCGCTCGATCCTGCGGGTGGGAAGGAGATCCCATGAGCCCGAGCCCTGCCTCACTCCGACCGAGCGTTCGCCTTTCGGCGATCGTCGCCGTTGCGGCCCTCGCCCTCGCCGTCACGATCCTGATCGTCGGCGCGCTCTCGAACCTGGGCAGCCTCATGCTGGGCGTGGTCGCCGTCTCGATGACGATCGTCGGTGGCTGGTACGCGCTGTCCCGGCGGCGAGCCGTTCGGCTGTTCGCGTTCGGGGCCATCGTGGTCGGCGTCGCCCTGTTCGTGGTCGCCGTCATCCAGGGAGACGTGCACCTCCTCAACATCGTCCTGGTCGTGGCGCTCGCTGCGATCTCGACGGGAGCGGCTGGATACGCCCTGCGGGGGGCGGAGGAGGACGTCACCCCGCCGCCCAGCCGGCGGCCCGCCGCGCGGCCGAGCCATCCGGTCCTGATCATGAATCCGTGGTCCGGCGGGGGGAAGGTCGAGAAGTTCGACCTGCCGTCGAAGTGCCGCGACCGTGGGATCGAGCCGATCGTCCTGCAGAAGGGAGACGACCTGTTGCAGCTCGCTGAGGATGCGATCGCCTCGGGGGCCGATGTGATCGGTATGGCGGGCGGCGACGGCTCCCAGGCGCTCGTGTCGTCGGTGGCGAGCACGCACGGGATCCCGCACGTCGTGATCCCCGCCGGGACGCGCAACCACTTCGCGCTGGACCTCGGGCTGGACCGCGACGACGTGGTGGGTGCGCTCGACGCGTACGCCGACGGTGTCGAGATGACGATCGACCTGGCCGAGGTGAACGGTCGGGTCTTCGTGAACAACGCGTCGCTCGGGGTGTACGCGAAGATCGTCCAGTCTCCCGAGTACCGGGACGCGAAGGTGCAGACCACCCTGTCGACGCTGCCTGACCTGGTCGGACCCGATGCCGCGCCGCTCGATCTTCGGTTCGACGGGCCGGACGGCGAGGAGGTCCCCACGGCTCAGCTGATCCAGGTATCGAACAACCAGTACGAGCTCCGTCACGCCAAGGGCCGGGGCACGCGCGCGCGGTTGGACGACGGGGTGCTCGGTGTCGTCGCGGCGCAGATCGAGAGCGCCTCCGAATTCCAGCGGATGGTCGCCCTTCAGGCGAGCGGGCAGCTCGACAAGTTCCCGGGGTGGCGCGAGTGGACGGCGCCCTCGTTCGAAGTGCGGTCCGCCGGACCCGTCGAGATCGGGGTCGACGGCGAGGCGCTCGAGATGGACCCGCCGCTCGTGTTCACCGCGAGGCCGGGCGCGCTGACGGTGCGGCTGCCCAAGAGCGCCGGCCTCTCGCCGGCGGCCAAGGCGGTGTACGTGACGTCGCCCTCGACGCTCGCGCAGCTCGGCCGCATCATCATGGGACGACGGCCGTGACGGACCGCGACGCGTCGTCGTCTCCCGAGGAGGCCCTGCCCTCGCCGGGGGAGGGCGAGGAGTCGGTCGAGGCGCGGATCGCCGACCGCGCGGCGCGAGCGCGGCACGCCCCGAGGTGACGCCGTCGAGCGCGTCCTGCGCGAGGTCTCCGAGATCGACCTCGCGGTGTACCGCGCCATCGCCTCGACCCCGTCACCCTCGCTCGACGAGCCGATGCGCCGCCTCTCGAACGCGGCGAACCGGTCGGTGCTCTGGCTCGGGATCGCGGGTGGGCTCTTCGTGCTCGGCGGTCGCGCCGGGCGGCGGGCCGCGGTCGCGGGCGTCGCCTCGATCGGCGTCGCGTCCGCCACGGTCAACCTCGGGATGAAGTCGCTGTATCCGCGCGAACGACCCGACCGGTCCGGCGCCGGCGTGATCGTGGACCGGCACGTCGAGATGCCGGCGTCCACCTCGTTCCCCTCGGGGCACTCGGCGTCGGGGTTCGCGTTCGCGACGGCGGTCGGGCGCGAGATCCCGGTGCTCGCGTTCCCGCTGCGGATCCTCGCGGGGGCCGTCGCGTACTCCCGCGTCCATACCGGCGTGCACTACCCGGGTGACACGGTGGCGGGCTCGCTCGTGGGCGGCGCGACCGGTCTGGTCGTCGGCGACATCCTCGCCCGCCTCCGGAAGGGGCGGGGATGACCTCACCTGCGATCGAGACCTTCTGGCGATCCTTCGTCGAGGCCTCCGGGATCGACGGGCCGTACTCGGCCTGGGCGTTCGGCAACACGGCCGACATGGCCGACGAGCTGGGCCTGCTCGTCCGGGACGGCCCCAAGCGTGCCACCACCAGCCTCCACTCCTGGTACGAGGGGCCTGACGCCGACGACGACGAGACGATGCCGGTGGTCGGTGCCCTCAGCGTCGTGCTCGATGGCCGGGGCGAGCCGCTCTGCGTGATCCGGACGGTGACGGTGGAGGTGCGCCCGTTCGGTGAGGTGGACGAGGCGTTCGCGTGGGTCGAAGGTGAGGGCGACCGCAGCCTGGCCCACTGGCGCGACGCCCACATCCGCTTCTTCGCGAGCGAGGGCCGGCCGGTTCAGGAGGACACCCCTGTCGTGCTGGACATCTTCGAGCAGCTCTGGCCCAACCCGGACGCGAGGCGCTGACGGGCTCAGCCAGGTTTCGACGCGGCCCGGAACGAGTCCTCGACGGTGCCCAGGAGCGCGGCGGCGCGTCCCCTCAGTGAGGCGCAGGTCTCCGAGAGCTCGGCGCGCCGCCCGGCTTCGGCCACCGCGAAGGCGTTGATCTCGATGTCGGCGGTCGCGGCGACGGTGGCCGCGTGGAGCGACGCGGCGGCGCTCAGGCCGTCGGCGGCGGTGTTCGCGTCGCCGGCACGGGTGACCTCGTCGGCCATCCCCATCAGGTAGACGGCTCGCCGGGCGGTCTGGAGCTGTCCGTCGATCGTGGTCTCCAACGCCTCGCGGAGGGCCACGAGGCGTGCCGGACGATCGGCCTCCTGCTCGACGGTGGTTCGGAGGATCGCGAGGAACGCCTCGTAGGCGGCGGCGTTCGACTCCGCCAACTGGAACAGCGTGTCGCGGGCGCCCTCGGCCTCGACCTGGATCTCGGCCATGCGCGTCGCGGCAGGCTCGGCGAAGTGCATCGCGCCCCGCCGGGCGACGGCGACGACGAGCGCGGCGCCGGTGACGGCCGCGAGGGACGCGAACGCCTCGGCGGCGGGCTCGACGAGCCCCGACGCGAGCGCCTCGAGCCAGCGGTCGATCGGCTCGCCCGCCATCGTCGTGCGATCGGTCATGTCCCGAGCCTCGCGGTCGGACCGAGGCCCGTCAAGCAGGGGTCCGGCGGGACCGGGTAACCGGGCTGCTAACCTTGGGCTCCTGCGCCCCTAGCTCAGTCCGGATAGAGCGTCTGACTACGGATCAGAAGGTCGGGGGTTCGAATCCCTCGGGGCGCGCCAACGGCGAACGTCGGCACCGGTTGCGTAACGCCGCTCCTACCTCGGTCGTCGCGTGGATCTCGGAGAACCTGCGAAGAGAACCACGCCGCCGGCCGCCAGGCTGGCCACCACGATCATCGATCGCTCAGGACGTTGACGATCGCTGGCTGGTTCCGGCGGCATGGGGGTCAGGGCGCCACGCGACATGTCGACGCATCGACCCGCCTCGTCGTTCGGGACCCAGAACCGGTCGACCGGGCACACGAGATGCGATGGCACGAAGACCGCCACCAGGATGCCGATGGCGAACACGGCCAGGCCCATCGCGCGCGCTCGTGCCCGCGCGCCTGACGCGTGCCTGAGGGAGAGCGCCGTCGCGATAGCGACCGTGTAGCCCGCAGCGGCCAAGGTGACCCGGAACGCCATCCAGGTATCGCTCGTCATGGACCCGGCGTCGACCGGTGCCCATCCTCCGCGGAGCCTGACGGCAACGAGAACCGCGGCAGCGCACGCGACGACGCCGGATGTGGCCGCGATCCGAACGGTCGTGCGGGTCACATCGGCCCGGAGAGCCAGGCGTGACAACACGAGACCGACGACCGAACCCGCAAACACGATGGCGATCTTCCACGGGACGTGGCGTCTCGCCTCGACGAGACAATGGCCGATGCGGCATCCGATCGCTGCCGTCCTCGGGAACGCCCACGCGACGGCGAGACCGGCCCCCGCGCTCAGTAACCCCACGACGACCGCCAGTCCGCGGCGGCTCTGCTCCGAGTCACGCTCTGCGGCGTGCGGTTCGCTACTCACCTCGGGTACTCAACTCCGACGAGGCATCCCCGTCCACCGGCAAAGAGCACGGGTCGCGACCTCATGCGCGGTGGACTACCGGTCGGGATCATGCGGACCGACCTGCCGGAGGGTCCCCCCGTGAAAGATCGAAACGCTGTCGCAGGACGTGCCCGCCTCTCGAGTCATCTCCTTGCCGGCGAGTGTCGCAACCACCTGCGCGCAAGGCGCTATCGGCCGAAGAGTTGTTGACCGTTACGAAGCGGTCGGATCTCGACCTCTACGCCGAGGTAACGCCCAGCTCTGGGCGGGTGCTGTCGCGAACACTTGCACGCAAAGCGATACCGTCCGAGGAACGCCGTCGCGGAGATGAAGGGCGCACCGACCGACGCTGACGCCGATGCGAGATGCGATGGCGGAGCTGGGCGAGGACGTGTCCGCATGTTCGCGATCCCAGGGGGCGGATCGATCGTTCACATCCGAGTCGATCGCGGGGGTGAACCGCGGTCTCGGACATGTTTCGCAGGCCGTTTCGATGACAGATCTGTCATGTCGTGCGCTGCGCCGGTGACACCTTTGTCATGTTGGGCCGGCCGTATTGACTCGTGTTACACGTCCGGTGGATAACGGCTACGGTCGCCCGAACACCGTCCTGACCCGGTCGATAGTGCGGCTGCGGAAACGGTCCCTCCCGGGGGCCGTTTCTCCGTTTCAGGGTCCCGCCGGTTCGCCCAACCCGGGACCGACGCAACGACCTGGCGAGGCGGTCGAGGCCCGACTCCACGACCGCCTCGCCAGCGTCGCCCACCCGCTCGTGAGCGGGTGAGCGAGGCAGATCAGGACATCCCCGACAGGAACCGAGCGCTAAGGCGCCGGAGGAGAGGAATTCAGATGCGGAGGACGCTTCACGTTGTCGTGGCCCTCACGATGGTGACGGGCTTGATGACCCAGCTCCCGATGCAGGCCGCCCAGGCCGCGACCAACACGTTGACGATCGACGTGGTCAGCGCGCGGACCGAGCCGTGGGCCCCGGACGGATCGGGCTCGGCTCCCGTGACGAAGGGGGACGCCGTCACGTCCTATCGCTGGATCATCAACGTCGACAACACGGCGACGACCGAGCAGCGGAACGCCGAGCCCGGCTCCGGCTGCTCCGCGCTCGATCCCGGCTACCCCGATTCCTGCAACTGGTTGTCGACCGCCGGCATCCCGAGCTCGAGCCCGGTCGCGCAGGACGTGGACGGGAACTGGGCGATCGGGACCGACGCCGACCTGAACGACCTCCAGGGCCTCGACCTCCCGAACGGCCGATACCTCATCTCCGTCCTCGCCGACGGCTACAAGCTCGACGGCGCCCACTTCTCGATCCCGCTCCAGGAGTCCACGCCGGTCGAGGTCCCGCTGCAGCCGACGCCGCTTCCGACGGCGACGGTCCGCGGCGCAGGTCTTCGCGGACACGCTGACGAACGGCGCGTTCGACGACACCGAGCCCGTCCTGTCCGACTTCAAGGGCCTGATCGCCGACGTGCTCGGCCAGGTCTCCACCGACGTCTTCGGCAACCCCCTCTGCACCACCTACGTGCGGCCGACCCGAGCGGTCCGAACGGATATCGAGTGGGTCGACGGCGGACCCGTCGTCGCCCAGGTCGGCAACGGCTGCTACAGCGACGCGAACGGCATCCTCACGATCCCGAACCTCGGGACCGACCGCTACACCCTGTCGGTGATCGCGCCCGACGGTCAGAAGTGGATCCAGACGACCACGCTCGAGGGCAACCACGACTGGGACGTGTGGCCGATGGAGGGCGACACCGGCCTCGACACCGAGTTCGCGGTCGGCGCCGAGCCCGTGCCGATCGCGATCTTCGGGTTCGTGCCCGAGCCGACGGCGACGATGACCGGCACCGGTCTGCCCGCGGCGGATTCAGCACGGCCGCCGGCACCTGCGGTCAGTTCACGACGAAGTGCTGGCGCGCTCCTGCCCTCCCCGGTGGTACCGGCGAGATCAAGGGCGTGGTCGACGCGGTGCAGTACTACACGCCCCAGTACGACGACGCCATGGGCGGGATCGGCGTGCACCAGGGCGGCAAGCTCGCCGGACCGATCGACCGGCCGTGGATCGTGATCGACAGCATGGAGCTGAACGACAACGTGGCGTGGATCGGGCGCGGCGACGCGAGCGGCCGCTTCCGAGGTCCCCAACCTGGCCCCGGGCAACTACACGATCACCTGGTGGGACGAGCCCCAGGACTACATCCTCATGGTGAAGAACGTCACCGTCGGCGAGGGCGCGGCCCCCTTCACGGGCGAGACCGTCGACCTCGGCGTGATGGCGCTGAGCGGCTGGTGGACCTATTACAGCGGCTACGTCTTCAGCGACACGAACCGGAACGGCGTCCGTGATCCGGGCGAGCTCGGCGTCCCGAACTTCACGCTGACCCTGCGCTCGCGCAACAACACCCTGGCCGACCGCGGCACGAACACCGCCACGACCGACCAGAACGGCTTCTACGAGTTCGAGTCCGGGTACCCCTTCACGACCTGGGTCGTGTTGGAGGCGTACAGCGACTCCTACTTCACGACGGGCGTCACCTACCAGGCCGACAACCAGCCCGACCCCACGACGATCCTCGACCCAGGCGTCGACCTGAACACACTGTCGGTGATCGGGCAGTCCGGCACGGTCGATTGGGGCGTCCACGCCTACGACGCCACCGGTGCGACCGGCGGCCTCGACCCGCGGAACGGCGGGATCGTGGGCACGGTCAGCTACGACACGACCCGTAACGAGCTCGACCCGCGGTACGCCGCCGTCGAGGACTGGCAGCCTGGCGTGTCCGGTCAGACCGTCGAGCTGTACGCGCCCGTGGACTGCCCCGCCGACGGGAGCGTTCCGTGCGACGCCGACGGCACCTACGCGCTCGACCCCGCCACGGGCGGGTACGAGTTCGGGCCGCTCCTGAACACCTACGTGACCGAGACCTGGGAGCAGCCCGTCCGGATGCGTCGCGAGGGACGCCGAAGGCAACCCGCTCGAGTTCGGGATCGACCAGGCAGCGCTTCCGTACGACCCGAGCTCACCCGAGACCGGGTACCAGGACCAGACCGCCCGATGCATCGACAGCTACATGTACGGCGTCCAGTTCGGCGACAACTTCGGCGCGAGCGTCGACGGCAACTACGGCTTCGGCGACGGCTGCTTCGACGGAACCGTGGTCGCCGACGACCCCGCCAACCCCCTGTGCGAGGGAGGGGAGTTCACGTCGCTGACCGCCGGTGACTACCTCGTCCGCGTCGTGCCGCAGGAGGACGAAGCCGGCCACCCGCTCTACCAGTTCACGCGGGAAGAGGACATCAACATCGGGAACGGCGACGCCCTGATCCCGCAGGCCGTGCCGCCGGCGTGCGCCGGGGCGCTCCATCAGGTCGACGTGGCGGACGGCAACGACGACTACCCGGCGACGACCCTGACCGACCCCTCGGGCCTGGGGGGTCCGGACATCTCCGTGCCCGCGTCGACCCCCACCGAGAACGCGACGTTCGTCGACATCGGCGGCTCTCCATACGAGAGGCATGGCCAAGCCGCTCTGCGACGTGAAGCTCGTCCCACTCAACAACGGCCGCTCGATCGTGCCGACGTTCAACGTGTTCACCGACGTGCCGCTTCCGGCGCGCCTGTGGGAGTACATGATCGATGACCTGAACTTCTCGGCCGACCTGAAGTCCACGATGTACGGCGAGAAGGCCGGCGTCGCCTTCGCCCCGGTCGGCATCTATGACTACACGAACCGTCTGATCACCACGGTCGAGACGGACTACAACGGCTTCGTCGATGTGCTGCTGCCTTCGACGAACCGCATCAACTGCCCGACGCCGTCCGGCGTCTGCCAGAACGTCTACCGCTTCGTCGGGAACGACCCCGGCGTGCCCGGTGCCTTGAACCCGAACTTCAACCCGCAGTTCCGCCCGATCGCCGCGCAGTTCGAGGCGACCCCCGGCGGGATGATCCCGGCCGACAACGCCCCGACGCAGGTGGGCGTGTGGCTCAATATCCCCGGGACCCAGACCCAGCGTGCGGTGACCTGCCCGGTGAACGACCCGGCGGGTGCCCCCACGACCCCGGAGCTCTACCGTGTGTCGAAGCCGTACGTGGACACACGGCTCGGGAACCAGACCTTCACGATCGATGGCCTCGGCTTCGGCTCGACGCCCGGTCAGGTGCTCCTCGACGGGACAGCTATGCCCACCGTCTGGGGTGCGTCGCACCTGCAGGTCACCGTGCCGGCCGGCACGCCGAGCGGCCCGAAGCAGCTCACGGTCGTCACGGCGAGCGGCGCCCGCACGATCAACGGTCTGACGTTCCACGTGCTGGGTTACAGCGCGTTCCCCACGACGGGCGTGCTCTCGACGTTCGCCAACGGGAACAACTGGACCCTGGACAACAACAACGGCGGGGCCAACTCCTTCGTCGTTACGGGCGGCTACCTTCGGGGCCGAGGGACCGCGAACGCGCGGTGGACCGGCTCGACGAACGGCGGCCCGACGTACGGGCCGAACCAGGAGGCCGCGTTCACGTTCGTCCAAGTGGCGACCGCGGCGACTGAAGCAGGCCTGTACCTCAAGCTCTCGGGCGGCGGTAACCCGAACCCATCAAGCTCGAACTCGGGCTGGATCAAGGTCGCGTACAACGCCACGAACAGTCGCGTGGTGGTCTCCACGAAGGCCCAGAACACGAACACCATCGTCAACCAGGCCACCTTCACCGGCGTGACGTTCGCCGCGACCGACCGACTCGGCGCCCGTGCGCTCGAGGACGGCACGGTGATCGTCTACAAGAACGAGACGCAGGTCGTCGGCAGCGTCAACGTGACCGCAACCGTGACTCCGTGGCCGATCGCCCTCGCCACGGGTGGCGGCAGGCTCGGGATCCGGGTCGCTGGTGCTGGCACGACCACTGGCACCGAGCTTCGCGTCGACAACTTCGGGGGCGGGAACGTCACCGGCTACACGCCGCTCGTGTACGAGGTGGGAACCTCGCCCGAGGTCACTCCCGGCCCGCGGTCGTTCTTCGCCACGCAGTTCGACGAGGCGACCCCGCCGCACGCGATCCAGGACGCGATCGACGCGGCGGCGGCGAGCGCGCAGGACGACCTGATCGTGATCTACCCCGGTCCCGCCACGGCCAACCCGCGGCTGAACCCGCGCGGGGCGTACTACGAGAACCTGATCATCACGTGAGCCCCTGAAGCTCCAGGGCGTCGGTCCGGGCAGCCCCGACGGGTCGGTCCGTGGCTCGATCCTGGATGGCGCGGCCTTCGCCGGTGACAGCCAGCTCACAACCGACTGGGCGGACAAGATCTCGACGTTCCTGGATGGGGACGGAACGCCCAGCTGGGTTGGCAACCCCGACATCTCCACCGGCCAGGTCCTCTACTTCCTCGCGATGTCGACACAACGCGTACGGCTCCGGCTACCCGGCCGGCGTCGACGGGTTCGACATCCGCGGTGGTGACCAGCAGGGCCTGCCGGGCGAGCTCGGCGAGATCGGCGGAGAGGTCGCTCTCACCCAGGGCGGCGCGATCTTCGCCAACTCCTACATCCAGAGCCTGCAGGTCACGAACAACATCGTCGAGCACAACGGCGGCGCGTACGGCACGATCCGCGTCGGCACGCCGCACATCACGCCCGACCCCGACAACCACAACGACGACCTGCGCATCGCGCACAACCGGATCGTCGCGAACGCCGGCACGAACCTCGGCGGCGCGCATCGCGCTGTTCGCGGGCGCGGACGACTACGAGATCGCGAACAACGACATCTGCGGCAACTACTCGACCGAGTACGGCGGCGGGATCTCGGCCTACGGCCTGAGCCCGACGCGGCCGCATCCACGACAACCGCATCTACTACAACCAGGCCTTCGACGAGGCCGGCGGCGTGATGATCGCCGGGCAGCTGCCCGCGAACCGCCGGTGCACTGTCGCCCGGTTCCGGGCCTGTGACGATCGACGGCAACGTCATCCTGGGCAACCTCGGAGGCGACGACGGCGGCGGCATCAGGTTCCTGAACGCAGGAACCGGCCAGATGAACGTCTTCAACAACATGATCGTCGACAACGTGTCGGCGCATGAAGGCGGCGGCATCTCGCTCAACGACGCGCCCAACGTCCGCATCTTCAACAACACGGTCGCGGAGAACGTCACGACCGCGACCGCGTCGACCAGCAACGGCTCGGCCGCTGCGGCAGGGCTGTCCACGAGCCGGAACAGCACGGCGCTGCAGAACACCCTGCCCGGCGGTTCGCCGCTGTTCAGCAACCCGCTGCTGTTCAACAACGTGTTCTGGCACAACCGAGCTGGCGTCGAACGACTTCGCGGCCGGCATGGTGACCGGGATCGGCCTCGCCGGTGACCCGTCCCCCATCAACTACTGGGACATGGGTGGAGAGGACCCGACCTTCCTCCTGTCGCCGACGAACACGATGCTGCAGGTGACGACCGGGACGAACCCGAGCGCGACGAACCAGGTCGGGGTCGACCCCGGCTTCGCCGACCCATACGTCGTGTCGGTGAACCTGAACGCCTGGCGTCAGAACCCGGCGTTCGTCGGCGCGCACATCGTGGGTCTCGACCTGCCGCCGTCGCTGCTCGGTGACTTCCACCTGGCGGCCGGATCCACGGCGATCAACGCCGGGGCGGCGTCGAAGTCCGGCGTGAGCGCCCCGACGACCGACATCGACGGCCAGGTCCGCCCGTCGGCACCGACCTGCAACGCGGCGGTCGGCTTCGACGAGGGCGCGGACGAGATCGTGAGCACCGGCTGCCCGGCCAACCTGTCGATCACGAAGACCGACGGGGCGGCCAACGCGGTCGCGGGTGCCGCGATCAGCTACACGATCGTCGCGACCAACGCCGGACCGGGCGCCGCGATCGGCGCCACGGTGACGGACGTGGTGCCGGCGGCGCTGACCGGTGCGTCCTGGACCTGCACGGCGTCGGCGGGCTCGACCTGCCCGGCGACGGGCTCGGGCAACATCAACGCCACGGTCAACCTGCTGTCGGGCGGGAGCGCGACCTTCGTGCTCAACGCCACGCTGTCGGGTACGGCGTCAGGGTCGCTCGCCAACACCGCGACGATCGCGGCTCCCGGCGGCGTCACCGACCCGAACCCGCGGCAACAACAGCGCCACCGACACCGACCCGATCCTCGGCCAGGCCAACCTGAGCATCACGAAGACCGACGGTGTGACCTCGGTGGTCACCGGCGATACCGTCACGTACACGATCGTCGCGTCCAATGCCGGACCGAGCTCCGTGACGAGCGCTCCCGTGACCGACACCGTTCCGGCCGGTCTCACCGGCGGCACGTGGGCCTGCTCGGCTCCGGCCGGCGGCTGCATGGCAGGCGGATCTGGGAACCTCACCGGCACGGCCAGCCTGCCCCCGGGCGGGACGGCCACCTTCACGAGGACCTTCACCGTGACGGCCCGGTTCGGGACGATCACGAACTGCGCGACGATCGGCGTGCCTGCCGGCATCGACGGATCCCAGCCCGGCGAACAACACCAGTGCGCCGGACAGCGATCTGGTGCTGCCTCCGACGCTCGCGCTGCTCGACAACTTCAACCGCGCCAACGCGAACAGCCTGGGCGCCAGCTGGAGCCAGGCCAACACCGGCGCCGCGATCGACCTTCGCGTCAACGGCAACCAGGTCGTCGCGAACCAGTTGAACGACGGCGGCGTTCGGCGATCTGGAACTCGCCGTCTTCGGACCGAACCAGGCCGCGTCGATCCAGCTGACGTCCAACACGAGCGGCAACCGCGACGAATCGTCCTGATCCTCAAGGCGAACGGCGGGACGACGGCGAACCCGACGAACTACATCCGGGTCCGGTTCGACACGCAAGGGACCGACGGCATCTACGTCGAGACGACGACGAACGCGGGCGGCGCCTTCACCCAGTACGCCGACCTCGACGAGAACCTCAGCGACAACGAGGTCCTGTTCGCGGCCGCGTACTCGGACGGCATGGTCGCCGTCTACTCGATCAACGGCGCGACGACCACGTTCGCTCGGGAGCGTCCAGCTCCCGACCACGGGCGCCAACACCTGGACCATCGGGAACCGGCCGGATCGGTATCCGGTTCGGCACCATCGGATCCACCGCGGACACCTTCAGGGGAGGGACCCTCTGATGGCTCCTTCTCGCGACCAACGACACCGCAACGGGACGGAGGAAGCCCCCATGGCAGGTACGAGCAAGCTGAGCCGCCGTGACTTCATCAAGTGGGGCGGCGTGGCGGCAGCCGGCGCCGGCCTCGTGACGATCGGCGCCAAGAACGTCCTGATGCCGGTCGACAGCGACCGCCGCACCGGGTACGCCCCGCCGACATCCACTTCGGGGGCACCGACGGCTGGATCTGGCTGCCGGAGACGCCGGCGATCCCGCCGTTCCACCCGGACAGCTACGCACCCGGATCGCCGTTCACGACCTACATGTTCGGGTTCCACAACATCACGGGCCTTTCGGCGGCGCAGATCGCGAACCAGAAGAACAAGGCGCAGCACTCCGCGCCGATGTTCTGGCTGAAGAAGGGCCAGGAGTTCCGCGTGAAGCTCACGAACCTCGGGCTCGCGCAGCGCCCCGACCTCTTCGACGCCCACACCGTGCACTTCCACGGGTTCCGCGACGTGATCCCGTTCTTCGACGGCGAGCCGTCGGGCTCGGTTGCGGTCCCCGCCAACAGCGAGTTCACCTACGTCTACAAGCCGAACGACGCCGGAACGTACATGTTCCACTGCCACGTCGAGGACACCGAGCACGTCCAGATGGGCATGACCGGGCTGGTGTTCATCAAGCCGGCGCAGGGCGACAACTTCATCTACGACAACGACGGGGGAACGACCCAGTTCAACCGCGAGTACGGGATGATCCTGTCCGAGGTCTGGGCCGAGGCCCACTGGGCCGACGCGCACATCCAGCTACCAGAGTGGACCGATTACCGCGCCGACTTCTCGATGCTGAACGGCCGGGTCTACCCGGACACGATCGCCCCTCACGCGCCGCTCGATCCGACCGCGACCGCATTCAATAGCTGGCGGTTCGTCCACTTCGGGCACAACACCGCCGTGGGCCAGGACACCGACGGCGACCTGCTCGCCCCTCCCGGCCGTCCCGAGCTCCAGTACCAGCCGCTCTCGTCGCTGATCACCTGCAACGCCGGCGAGAGGGTGGCGCTCCGGCTCGCGAACCTCGGCTACAAGCAGTCGGCGATGACCCTCACGGGCATCCCGATGCAGGTCGTCGGCAAGGACGCGACGCTCCTGACCGCGCCGTACGACACCGACACGCTGATGCTCGGCGCCGGCGAGAGCACCGAGGCGATCTTCACGGCGCCGCCCCACTCGGGCAACCAGCCCGGGCCGGACCGCTACGTCCTCTACAACCGCGCGTACACGCGCTCGAACAACCTTGCGCCGGGCGGGTTCGGCGGACAGGCCACCGAGGTGTGGGTGTACCCACCCAGCTTCATCCTGCCAACGCAGCGGTTCCCCAACGACTACGGAAGCACGGTGAACCCGTGAGCGCCGCGACCGAGAGAGGCATCCCGATGACCCGAACGATCAAGCGCTCGACGATCGCCGCGCTGGTGCTGCTCACCTCGCTGGCCGTGATGGTCGCGACGTCGGGCGATCGATCCCGCCGGCGCGGCCGTCGGCAGCTCTCACAACGTGGGGATGGTCTGCTACGTCCGAGGGAGCACAACCCCACGTTCACGCTCGTGACGAAGACGGGCTACATCAACCTTCCCGACGGCGCCACGTCCTTCATGTGGGGCTACGCGCTCAGCGGTCAGCCCTTCCAGCACCCCAGCCCGGTGCTCTGCGTGAACCAGGGTGACGTCGTCACGATCGTCCTCAGGAACAACAACCTGCCCGAGGCGACCTCGCTGGTCTTCCCGGGCCAGGCGAACGTCATCGGCCGACGGCGCTCCGTCGCAGCCCGAGTTCGGTGGCGCGGGCGGCTCGCTGTCGTCGTTCGCGCAGACGGCCGCCGTGGGCGGGTCGGTGACCTACCAATTCACCGCCGACCACCCCGGCACCTTCCTGTACCAGAGCGGCACCGATCCCGCGAAGCAGGTGCAGATGGGGTTGTTCGGGGCCCTCGTCGTGCGGCCCTCGATGGGCGCGAGCTTCGCCTACAACGACGGCTCGACCCAATTCAACCCGGGTGCCGAGTTCCTGATCCTGCTCTCGGAGATCGACCCGACGCTGCACGCCCGCGCCGAGGCCGGGCAAGGCGTTCAACATGAACAACTACCACCCGCGCTACTGGATGATCAACGGCCGCGGGTTCCCCGACTCGATCGCCGATAACGGGGCCTCGTGGCTCCCGAACCAGCCCTACGGGTCGATGTCGGAGATCCTGCCCTACGACGCCACGCACAATCCGCTCCCGTCGCTCGACCGATTCATCAGCGTCGGCACGGAGGACTACCCCTTCCACCCGCACGGGAACAACGCCCTCGTGGTCGGGAGGGACGGGAACCTGGTCACGCGCCGCCCTTCGACAAGTTCTCGGTGCCCGTGGGACCCGGCCAGACGTGGGACGCGCTCTTCACCTGGCAGGACGACAACCAGTACAGCCCGCAGAACCCGGTCGACGTGATCGTGCCGAACCTCGCCGAACCTCGAGGTCGGTCCGTTCTACGGCGGCACCCCGTACCTGGGCGTGCAGGGCACCCTGCCTCCGGGCTTCTCCTCGCAGAACGAATGCGGCGAGTACTACATCCTCGCCCACAACCACTCGCTGCACCAGATCACCTCACCGGGCGCGGTCGTCATGACCGGTCCCATCACCTACACCCGCGTCGACCCGGTCGACGCCAACTTCCAGCCGGTGTGTCCATGAGAGGGAACGCGATGGATCGGAGAGACACGATGAAGCCGTCCGCCCGTCTCCGCATCAGCCTGGCGCTCGCGCTGGCGATGCTGGCGACCCTGCTGACCCTTGCCCCGCCGGCCGCGCACGCCGCGCTCGTCGGCGGCCTGGACTGCGCCGCCGGTCCGGTCGACCTCTACGCCAAGGCCGGCACGAAGACGATCGCACCGACCACGACGGTGAACGTCTGGGGCTACGCAGCCTCAACCGGAGGTGCTGTGTCGATCCCGGACACCGTCGTCGTCGCCAAGGTCGGCACGAGCTGCACGATCCAGCTCCACAACGGCCTGACCCGGGACACCGCGCTCGATATCCAGGCGCAGGGCATGGTCCCTGACCTCACGGGTCGTGGCACCGAACGGCACGAAGTCGTACACCTTCATGCCGCTGAAGCCCGGTACCTACCTTTACGAGGCCGGCCTGCTTCCAGGGACCCAGTACCAAGTGGCGCTCGGCATGGTCGGCGTCCTGATCGTGCGTCCCGCCGACTGGGTGGCGACGACGGCTCAGAGCGACCAGGGGCTCAACACGAACACCGACTTCACCGATGAAGCCGTGGTCGTGCTCGGCGAGATCGATCCGGCGCTGAACGCGAGCTCGGCACCCTGGAACTTCGACCTCCGCAACTACTCGCCACGGTACTTCACGATCAACGGCCAGGCCTATCCCGACCACGGCTCCGATCGTGGCGGCCGCCGGCACGAACCTGCTCCTGCGGTACGTGAACGGCGGGTTGCTCCCGCACTCGATGGGCACGCTCGGACTCCAGCAGCGGTTCGTCTCGTCCGACGGAGGGGTCCTCACCGCGCACGAGACCGAGGTCGCACGTTCGATCGCCCCCGGCGAGACGGCCGACGGGATCATCGCGATCCCTGCCGCTGCCCTCACGGGTCCCTCGACCATGCGGTTCCCGCTCTTCGACCAGACCCGCCTGCTGCACAACGCGAACGCGGGTACCACGACCACCGGCAACGGCCGGATCTACGACTTCGGCGGCATGATGACCTTCATCGAGGTCTCGCCGACCTCGACACCACCGGCCACCGGCCCGAAGGTCACGAGCATCGTGATCGCTCCCTCCATGGTGAGCGGGTCGACGGTGAACGTCACCGCCACCGCGTCGGGACTGCCGACGGGCGCGGAGCTCTACCTGGATTCGACGGGCAGCACGGCGATCCCGGCGACGACCGTGGCCGCCGGGCCGGGCGGGCTCACGTGGTCGGGCATCCCGATCACGCCGGCGCTCCTGACCGGTTCGCATCAGGTGATCATCCGGGCGACCGACGGCACCAACTGGGGTGCGTTCAACTCGGACAGCTTCACCGTCGACCATGACGGTCCGGCGATCAATTCCGTGACCCTCACCTCCAACCCCACCAACGGATCGGCCGCGGTCGCCCTGTCGGGCACCGCGAACGACACGAACAAGGGCGGCAGCAATATCTCCAACTCGCCCCAGGCGCGGTTCCGCGTGAACGGCGGAGCGTGGTCCAACCTGACCCTCGCCACCACGACGAACCCGGTCTCGGCGTTCAGCGCCTCGATCCCGACGGCGGCGATCCCGAGCGCCCGAAGGTCCGTACCTGGTGGAGATCGAGGTGAGCGACGCCTTGGGCAACGTCGGAGCTGGCTCGATCCAGCTCGTCGTCGACAAGACCGCTCCGACGTCGACGACGTGGACGACCCTGCCCGTCCACCATGACCAACGGCAAGATCGGTGTGGACTCGGCCACCCTGACGATCCGGCTGATCCAGAACTTCGCCGATCCGGGCAACGTCTCCAACGTGAAGGCCGCCGAGGCGTTCATCGACGTGGCGTCACCGGTGGACGGCAACGGGATCAAGTTCCTTCCCTCCGACGGCGCGTTCGACTCGCCGACGGAGATGGGGTACGCGGACATCCCGCTGTCGACGATCACGCAGCTCACCGACGGCCTCCACACGGTGAAGATCCATGCCCGCGATGCCGCCGGGAACTGGAGCACCACCTTCAACACCGTGACGCTCGTCGTGGACAAGGCGGCACCGTCGGTGTCGACACCGACGGCCGCCCCGAGCCCAACGAACTCAGGAGCGAGCGAAGGCACGACCTTCACGGTCACGGCCAACGCGACCGACCCGGCCTTCAGCTCAGGCCTGTATGGAGCGGAGTGGTTCGAGGGAACCGATCCGGGCGTCGGTCACGGGACGCCGATGAGCACCGCGACGGCTCCCCTCGGGGACGCCGCCGAAACGTTCACGGCCACGATCGACTACGTCGCGCTGGGCTGGGCCCCGGGGAACCACACGATCTCGGTTCGCACGCGAGATGGAGCCGGCAACTGGAGCACCGTCAAGACGACGGTCCCGGTGAGCGTCGTCTACCCGAACACGATCTTCTCGAACGGGTTCGAGTCAGGCACCACTTCCGCGTGGCTCGGAACCACGACGGGTGCCTCTCGGATGAGCGTCGTCGCCGCAGCGTCGATGGGGACCGGCTCCACACAGGGTCTTCAGGTGGCGCTCTGCAACACGTCCAGCTCATGCAACACCTCGGGCTCCTTCCAGTCGAGCTACCTGACCGACAACTCGCCGAGGCAGGACGCCGCGTACCACGCCAGGTTCTACCTGAACCCGAACGGGGTGACCTTCGCGAACACTCGCCAGATCACCCTGCTCGCCGGGTACACGGGGGTGAACAACAACGGCTCGGGGACCCAGGCGTTCCGGGTCGAGCTCCTCCGACCCAGCGCGGGCACGTACCAGGTGCGGATGGTGCTGGCGCGGACGAACGGCGGCACTCTGACCTCCGGCACGTTCGCGCTGACCCCGAGCGCTGCGAACCGGATCGAGATCAGCTGGCTCTCGTCCAACTCGGGCGGCACGCCGAAGCTGCAGATCTCGGTCAACGGCGCCGCATTCACGAGCAACCTCACAGGAGGAGCCCTGACCACCTGGAACAGCGCCCAGACGGGTGGCTACTCGATCGAGTCGATCCGGTTCGGCGCGGCGGCACTGACCGGTAATACCGGTACTCAGAACGCCACGGGCCGCCTCTTCCTCGACACCTTCACGTCGATGCGGAGGACGGTGATCACACCGTGAGCCAGATCACGACACGGGCGAGCCGGGGTACCTCGGAAGACCTCGGCTCGCCCGTCGACCTGGAACCGCTCCGTCCGGATCGTCGACGACCCTCTCGGACGGCGGTCGTCGCCGGGCTGGCCGTGATCGCGCTCTTCGTGGGCGCGCTCGCATTCGACATCCGGTCGACGTCGGCCCCTCCGGCCGAGATCGCCAACTCGACCGCCATGACACCGCAGGCGTTCGAGGCCGAGTACGGGATGCGACTGACGATGCTCGGCGTTGTGGCATCCGGAGGTCTCCTGGACCTAAGGATGACCGTGATCGACCCGGCCAAGGCGGCGCAGCTCTTCGGCGTCCACCTGCAGCCGAAGACCGGCCACACCCATGGAGATGCGGCCATGCCGGTCCTCGTGCCCGACGGATCGAACACCGTGATCCACGTCGCGGGCGGGATGGCGCATCACGTGGGCTTGAAGGCCGGTGAGAGCGTGAACCTCCTCTTCCCCAACCCCGGAGGCGCGATCCAAGGCGGCACGACGGTCTCCGTCGTGATCGACGACGTGCGGATCGACGGCATCACGGCGCAGATCTAGAGGGAGGGTGAGGTGAGGAGGGCGCTGAGGATCGCCTCGGTCCTCGTCCTGCTGACCACGCTCGGCACGTCCCTCCCCGCCGGCGCGACCCCGGGCGGGTCGCAGGCGATGCGCGCCCCGCTCTCGGGGGAGTTGCGGGCAGCCTTGTCGACGGCGCCGCCCGGGGAGCGCCTCCGTGTGATCATCACGCTCCGAGACCCCGCGACGCGGGCCGCAAGTCCGGCGACGGTGGTGCCGAGCCTCCGCCGATCGTCGCGCGCGGCGCGGACCGACCTGATGGCGACGCTGGCGGCCGCTGGGCGCGCCGGGCTCTCCGGACGCGCGACCCCCCTTTGGATCGCCAACGCGGTGTCGGTGCGCGCGACGCCCGGCGTGATCAGATCGTTCGCACGCCGCCCCGACGTCGCAGCGGTCCGGCCGGATGCGGTCTCCGTGGTTCCCGCCGCGACCACCGCTGAGGTCAATATCGCCACCGCCGAGGCTCCGACCCTATGGAACCAGGGGATCGACGGGTCCGGTGTCGTCGTCGCGAGCTTGGATAGCGGGGTCGACGCCTCCCACCCGGACCTGGCCGGCTCGTTCCGCGGGACGCCCGGGAGCTGGTTCGATCCGTACGGGCAGCACACCACGTCGCCGATCGACCTGACCGGTCACGGGACGGGAACCGTGGGGGTCATGGTGGGTGGCGACTCGGGCGGCACGGCCATCGGCATGGCACCCGGGGCTCGACTGGATCGCGGCGCGTATCTGGAACGACGCGGGTTCCAGCTCCCTCACCGCGATCCATCAGGCGTTCCAGTGGGCGCTCGACCCCGACGGCGATCCCGTCCACCGCGGACGCTCCCGACATCGTGAACCTCTCCTGGTCGCTCGGCACCGCGCCGGGATGCGACCTCTCCCTGGAGCCGGACCTGCAGGCGCTCCGTGCCGCGAACATCCTCCCGGTCGTGGCGGCCGGCAACTTCGGGCCGGGCACCGGCAGCAGCGTGAGCCCCGCGAACTACCCGGAGGCGTTCGCGGTGGGAGCGGTGAACGCGAGCGACGCCGTGTGGAGCGGTAGCGGCCGTGGTCCCACGACCTGCGGCGGCTCGACGGGCGTGTACCCCGAGCTCGTCGCGCCGGGGGTCGGGCATCAGCACGGCAGACCGGTTCGGTCTCTTCCAGACGATCACGGGCACGTCGATCGCCGCGCCGCATGTGGCAGGCGCGGCAGCGCTCCTCGTGTCGGCTCATCCCTCGCTCACCGTGGACCGGACGATCGCCGCGCTGACGGGCGGGGCCGCCGACCTCGGCCCCGCGGGCCCCGACGACGTGTACGGCTATGGACGGCTCGACGTCGCGGCCGCCGAGGCATGGCTCGGGACGCATCCACCCGCCTCCTTCGAGTTGTCGATCTCGGCGGCGGGCTCGCACGATCTCGGCTCCGTCACGGTGCGGGATGAGGACGTCGTGGCGTTCGACGGGAGCCGCTACTCGATGGTGTTCGACGGGTCCGATGTCGGCGTGACGGGCGAGGTGGACGCGTTCGCGCGTCTCGACGCTGACTCCTTCGTGATCTCGCTGGGGGCGGCGGGATCCGTTCCCGGCGTCGCTTGACGGTCGATGACTCGGATCTCGTCCGGTTCGACGCGGCGTCGACGGGCGACGTCACGGCGGGGACATTCTCGATGTACCTCGATGGATCCGATGTGGGTCTCACGGCGGACGGCGAGGACGTCGACGCCGTCGACGTCCTGCCCGATGGACGGGTCGTGCTGTCGCTGTCGGGCAAGGGGTCGACGTCGTCTCTCACGGCGATCCAGGACGAAGACCTCATCGCCCTCGCTGCCACGTCGCTCGGACGCAGCACCTCAGGCACGCTCGCGATGTACCTGGACGCCTCTGACGTGGGTCTCGCGACGTGGAACTCGGAAGATACCGACGCCGCCACGATCGATGCCGACGGCTCGATCGTCCTGTCGACCGTAGGCGACGTCAAGGTGACGGGAGCGACGGGGACGGGCGACGACGCCGTCGTATGCCACCCCACCTCGCTCGGCGCCACCTCCGCCTGCACCTTCTCCACTCCGTTGGCCCTTGACGGGACCGCGGTCGGGCTGGCCGGCCTGGGCCTCGACGCGATCGAGCGCCCCTGATGCCGTTCCGGGATCGACCTGACGACCCGTCAGGCGCCGCCGCGTCGGAACGACCCGTCGCGCCCCCCTTGGACGATGACGTGATGTACGAGTTGGGGCGGTGGGCGATCACCCTGGCCACGTTGCTCGGCACCGACGTCGTGGAGGCCTTGGGATCGTTCGCGCGCGAAGCGACGGAAGGGTCGACGTTCCTCGTTCGGTGTCAGGGATCGTGCTTCGAGGCACAGGTCGGCGGGCCGCCCGTCCGCGGGATGCCGCGGCTCCTCTCGGTGGAAGCGCTGGCGGCGCTCGCCCGGGATCTGGACTAACCGGCAGCCGTGGAGACCGCCTCGAGCCGACCCTCCACGATCGTCATGCGCTCCAGAGCTCGGCGTCGGAGGCGGTAGCCATGGACGCGAGAGATGCCGAGGTGCTCGGCGACCTCTGCGACGCTCCGATCTTCCGTGTAGCAGAGCAGGAGCATCTCCCGTTCCCGCGGCTCGAGTCCACGTAGCCGCCTGACGAGCTCGGCATGCTCCTCGATCCACGACAACGACGCGAATCCGTACGCGTCGCCCGCGCCGCGCCGTTGATGGCGCGGGACCACCATCAACGAGGTCGACCGTGCCGCGGTCGGGTCGTTGAATCGTGCCAGTGCCCGGATCACGTCGTCCGTGTTCTCGAAGCAGATCGAGACGGTGGTTCCCGCCGGGTTTCGATGCTCGCCATGGTTTCCTCCAGAGACGACGGTGTACCGCCATCGTGGTAACGATGCTGCGGTACGTACCGAGCAACTCTAGGCACGGGCGGGTGACTCGGGAACGGTCGGAAGCCCTAGGTCTGATGGCTGGGCGGCCGAGCGCATCTACCGACCCATGTCCCCTGGTCAAGCTAGGTAGGTCTCCCTACGATGGCTGGCACTATGACGTCGGTGCTGGTCGTTGAGGACGAGGAGCGGATCGCGAACTTCGTGTCGCGCGCCCTCCGTTCGGAGGGCTATGACGTTGACCGTGCGAGCGACGGCGGCACGGCGCTCGCGCTGACTGCCACGGTCAGGTACGACCTCGTGGTCCTCGACCTTCTGCTGCCCGGGATCGACGGGTTCGAGGTCCTCGAGCGGTTGATCGAGCGGAATCCGTCGCAAGCGGTGCTCGTCCTCTCCGCGCTCGGGGACGTCGAATCGAAGGTCCGCTGCCTCGAGATCGGTGCGTCTGACTACCTGTCGAAGCCGTTCGCGCTCTCCGAGCTCGTGGCGCGCGTGAAGGCCCGGCTCAGACGCCCGCCATCGGGCGAGCGGTTCCTCCAGGCGGGCAAGATCGTCCTCGACCCCGTCACGCGGGTGGCCGACTCCGGGCGCGGTCCCGTGAGCCTCTCTGAACGGGAGTTCGTGCTCCTCCAGTACCTGATGGGCAAGCAGGGATTGCCCGCGTCCCGCCAGGAATCTGCTCTCGGACGTATGGGGCGTGGACTTCGACCTCGGTAGCAACGTCGTGGACGTCACGATCGGACGGCTCCGTCCGAAGCTTGGGGACGACGTGATCGAGACGGTGCGCCATGTCGGCTATCGCGTCGGTGCTGCGTAGGCGGTGGGTCGAGGTCGCGTGGGCGATCTTCGCCCTCGCGAACCTCACCGTGCTGCTCGACATCACGGGATGGGAGACGATCCCGTTCCACTTCGTCTGGGTGAGCCTGACGATCGTGTACGGGATCAGACTCTGGCGCCTCCGATCGACCATCCTCGTGCTCGCCGTCGTGATGCTCGTGACGGGATGGTCGCTCTATCACGCGGCCGCCTCGGCGGGTGGACCGGGGTTGGACGAGATGACCGAGATCCCGCTGATGGGCGCGATGTTCCTGGCCATGGTCTGGCACACGGAGCGGGCCCGGCGGGCGATCGAGAGCGAGCAGCGGCTGCGTGAGCGGCAGGCCGAGTTCGCGAGGGACGCATCGCACGAGCTGAAGACCCCGATCACGGTGGCTCGGGGCCACACCGAGCTGATCCTCGAGGCGGCGCCGTCCGATCAGATCGTGGCGGATGCCGAGGTCGTCCTCGATGAGCTCAGTCGGCTCACGCGCGCGTCGGAGCGGCTCCTGATCCTCGCCGCCGCGGAGCACACCGACTTCCTGCGCCGCGGCGAGTTCCGGGTCGAACCGTTCCTCTCGAGGACCGTCCGTCGCTGGAGCGTCACCGCATCACGCAACTGGGCGCTCGACGTCGATGTGCACGGCTGGGTCTCGGCAGACCTCGAGCGTCTCGAGCTCGCGATGGATTCACTGATCGAGAATGCCCTGCGATTCACCGAGACGGGGGACGACGTTCGGGTCGCCGCTTCCGCACGAGACGAAGCATTGGTCATCGAGGTATCGGATACCGGCGTCGGGATCGCGCCCGAGCAGCTCCCCCACGTGTTCGATCGCTTCGCCCGCACGCCGCGTGCCCGTGAGCACCGTGCAGGGGGTACCGGGCTCGGGTTGGCCATGGTCAAGGCGATCGTCGAATCCCATGGGGGGACGGTGTCGGTGCGGAGCCTGGCTCGGCCACGGCACCACGTTCGTCCTTCGACTCCCCGGATTCCGCCCTGCGGCCGGGCCGGACCAGGCGCCCGAGGGGCTCGACGATCCTGCGATTCATCTGCGCCGGGAGCCTCAGGTCACGACCTCCACGTAGATACTCGTGGGGTGGAGGACGCGACGGTTCGAACGGCTCGGGCGACGGCGCCGCGTTCCGCATCGCCATCCGCTCTGGCGGAAGGCCCCGGGGCGGCTCCTCCACCATCCCGTGTCCTTCGTCGCGCTCGCGGTCGGGGCGCTGCTCGTGGTCGTCTCGGCGTCCGCGTACCCCCTGTTCGTCTCCGCGTCGCAGAGCGAGCTGCTCGCGGCGAACCTCCACGGCACCACGGTGTCGCGCTACGAGGCGGGGCTCACCTACAAGAGCACCAACCTCCCCATCGACGCCGAGGGGCCCGGCGGCGGCCCGCTCGCCGAGGAGCGGGGTCGCGCGTTCGCGCAGGCGGCGTCCGGCTCCCCCGAGGTCGATCCGACCGTCACGCAGATGCTCGGCCCGACGGTCGACGTGACCCTCCCGGGCGGCGTGGTCCCGGAGTCGGGGCCCGTGAACGGCGCCGTCTTCTCGGGCGACGGCGCGGTCGATCACCTGCGCGTGCTCCAGGGCGATCCGGGCAGGCTGGGCGACGGCGTCTGGCTCCCGGATCTCGCGGCCGACCCGGCCGGCGTCGGCCCCGGCGACGAGGTCGAGCTCCGGCTGAACGGGCGCAGCGTGACGGTCACGGTCGACGGCGTCTACCGCGGGTTGTACGCGCTGCCGCGTGTGGGCTACTTCCAGCCGTTCATCGACGAGTTCGTCCCCGCGTACGGATGCTTCAACTGCCCGACGCCACCGCAGCCGATCGTGATGAGCGCCGCGAAGTTCCGCGAGGTGGCCGAGGCACTCTCGAGCAAGTCCCAGCCCGCGGACGCGTCGTTCGCCTGGCAGGCGCCGCTCGTCGACGACCCGCTCCCGACGCTGCAGCAGGCCCAGGACCTCGTGGCGTTCGCGGACCGCCTCGAGCGGCGGATGCAGCGTCCGGCCACCCCGCTCGGCGAGTTGGTGCCGTGCTGCGGTCCCTGGTACGGAGGGGAGCAGTTGCCCTGGCTCGCGACCGGGGAGAACACCTTCCGGACCTCGATCGACGACATCTTGCAGGTCGTGCAGGAGCGGAGCAACGCCGCGCAGGCGCCGATCCTCGTGCTGTCGATCGCCGCGCTCGCGATCGCGATGGCCGTCGTGGCGGCCGCCGCGTCGTTCGCGTTCGCGGCGCGGCGCGTCGAGATCGGGGTGCTCACCGCCCGCGGATGGGGCCCGGGGGCGGTCGCCGCGAAGGCGGCCCTCGAATCGCTCGCGCCCGTCGTCGTGGGGGCGGTGCTCGGCTACGTGCTCGCGACGGTGCTGATCCGCGTGGCGGGGCCCGACGGGGCGGTGGACCCGGCCGCCACGGCTCGGGCGATCCGCGGGGCGGTCGTCGCGTCGGGCGCGGCGCTCCTGCTGATCGCGGTCGTGTCGGCGGCCTCCTACGTCGCTCGGCACGAGCACCGCGACCGGCTCGCGCGCGCGGTGCTCTGGTTCCCGTGGGAGCTACTCGCGTTCGGGGCCGCCTGGATCCTGTACCAGCGGCTCGAGACCGGCGGGGGCCTCGTCGAGTCCGAGGGGGTCACGCGGCCGAGCGGCGCGGTCTTCCTCTTCCCGCTCGCGCTCGCGCTCGGGATCGGCATCCTCGTCGCCCGGATCGCGGTCGTGGTGTTGCTCCGGCGACGCCCCGGCGAGCGTTCTCGCGTCTCGGCGTGGTTCATGGCCGAGCGCCGTCTCGCCTCGTCGTCGCGGCTGGCCGCGCTGTTCCTGGTGGCCTCGGTGCTCGCGCTCGCGGTCTTCGCCTCGGCGCAGGCGATGGCCGCCTCACTCCGTGGGACCGTCGACGCGAAGGCGGGCGTCTTCGTGGGTAGCGACGTGCAATTGCGGGTCGGCCTCGACTCGGAGCCCGACACGAGCGGCTACCCCTACCCGGTGACGAAGGCGTCGCGCGTTCGAGACGCCGGGGCATACACCGGGACGGAGCAGCACTACGACATCCTGGCGATCGACCCCACGACGCTCGAGGGCGCGGCGTTCTGGCGAGACGCCTTCTCCGACGTGCCCCTCTCGACGCTGCTCGACCGGGTCGACTCGGGCCCCGAGGAGCCGCTCCCGATCGTGGTCTCGAACGGCCGCGGGATCGCCGTGTCCTCGATCGACCTCGGGCAGGCGACGGTCCCCGTCCGCGTCGTCGGCACGACGACGAGCTTCCCCGGCACGTCGTCGGCCGACCGGCCGCTGATCGTCGTCGATCGCGACCGGCTCGAGGCGACCTTCGCGGCGCTCGGCCAGCCGAACCCGCTGAACGTCGCGCAGGGCTCCACCGAGCTCTGGGTCCACGGGCCGCCGACGGAGGTGCTGGACTCGGCGGACCAGCTCGGGGTGTTCGTCCTCGCCACGCTCACGGCCGACGAGGTGAAGGACATCCCCTACATCGACGCCGCGATCGACACGTTCGCGATGCTGAACCTGCTCGGCGTGACGGCGCTCCTGCTCGTGCTCGTCGTCGCGATCGTCTACGTGCAGGCACGGCAGCGCGCGCGCGTGCTCGGGGCCGCCCTCTCCGTGCGCATGGGGATGACCGCGCGGACGCTCCGCCGCTCTCTCGTGGCCGAGCTCGGCGCGATCCTGGGGCTCGCCCTCGTGCTCGGGTGCCTCGTGGGCATCGTGTCGGTCTCGGTCGTCGTGCCCACGCTGGATCCGCTGCCGACGATCCCGCCGCCCCCGCTCATCACGGATCCGTGGGTCGCGCTCGGCGTGGCCGGGGTGGTGCTCCTCGCGGCCTCGTTCGTGGGGGGGACCGTCGCCGCGCGCGCGTCCCGACGCGCCTCCCTGGGGGAGGTGATGCGCGCTGCGACCTGAGCCCTCCGGCGACGCCGTCCGACTCGAGCACCTCGTCCGTACCTACCGATCCCCGAGCGGGGAGGTCCAGGCGCTCCGGGACGTCACCGCCTCGATCGCCCCGGGCGTGGTGACGGCGGTCGTCGGTCCGTCCGGCAGCGGCAAGTCGTCGCTGCTCCGCTTGATCGCCGGCCTCGACACGCCGACGGCCGGCAGCATCTCGGTGGCCGGGCACGAGATCGGCCGCGCCTCCGGGCGCGCACGTCGCCGCCTGCGGCATCGGTCGGTGGCCTACGTGTACCAGCGCCCCACCGACAACTTCATCGAGCACCTCACCGTCGGCGAGCACCTCGAGCTCGCCTCGCGCGGCGGGGCGAGCGGCGTCGACGCATTCGAGCTGCTGCGGGAACTCGGGATCTCGGACCGCATCGATCATCTCCCCGACGAGCTCTCAGGGGGCGAACAGCAGCGCGCGGCGTTCGCGCAGGCGCTCGCGACCGGCGCGACGCTCGTCGTGGCCGACGAGCCCACGGCCGAACTCGACGTCGCCTCCGCCGAGGGCGTGCTCGGACGGATCCGCGCGTTGTCGGAGCGCGGCGTCGGCTTCGTGATCGGGACGCACGACCCTGACGTGATGGCGGTCGCACACGCACGCCTCGAGCTGGAGCACGGTCACGTGAAGGGTGCGCAGATCGATGATCGCGCCGACCCCTTCTCGACCGAGCCGATCCGGTGGCCCGCGGGCGACGCGAACTGGCTCGGTGAGGACGCGCCCGCGTCGGTCCGGCTCGACGGCGTCTCGCGCTCGTTCGCGCATGGCGACGAGGTCGTGCACGCGGTGCGCGACGTCTCGCTCACGCTCGCGCCCGGCGAGGTCGTGGGCGTCGTCGGCCGGTCGGGCTCGGGCAAGACCACGCTATTGAATCTCGTGGCCGGCTGGGAGCGGGCGGACCAGGGGACCGTCGAAGTCCCCGGCGGGTCGTCGCCCTCGTGGGCCGATCTCGCCGTCGTGCCGCAGCGGCTCGGGCTGATGGATGAGCTTTCCGTGGAGGAGCACGTGCGATACCCGGCACGGCTCGCGGGGCGCCTCACCGACGCATCCGAGCTCGTCGAGGACCTGATCGACCGGCTCGGCCTGTCGGCGTTCCGGCGCCGCTACCCCAAGGAGACCTCCCTCGGGGAGCAGCAGCGCACCGCGCTCGCCCGGGCGCTCGTGCTCTCACCCCGGGTGCTCGTGGCCGACGAGCCGACCGCCCACCAGGACGCGGGGTGGGCCGCGCGCATGCTCGACGTGATGCGGGACGCGACGGGGACCGGCACCACATGCGTGATCGCGACGCACGACCGCGCCCTCACCCCGACCCTCGATCGCGTCGTGACGATGTCCGACGGCCGGATCGACCTGGGAGCCGGCTGACCCTCGGTGTTCGCGCGTCGTCCGCGCGGCTCACTATCCTCCACGGGTGAGCCTCCCGCCCGCGACCTCTCCGACCCTCGTCGATCGCGTCGGCGTGCTCCGCCCGCTCCGGTTCCCCGACTTCCGGCGCCTGTGGATCGGCACGACCGTCTCGCTGATCGGCGACGGCATCTACATCGTCGCGATGGCGCTCCAGGTGCTCGAGCTCGACAACCGCGCGGGCACCCTCGCGCTGGTGGGCATCGCCTGGTCGGTGCCACAGGTGCTGCTGCTGCTCGCGAGCGGCGCCCTCTCCGACCGGCTCGATCGCCGCCTCCTGATGATCGCGGGGGATCTGATCCGGCTGACCGCCGTCACCACGATCGGCGCCCTCTCGATCGCGGGAGTGCTGACGGTGCCGATCCTGATCGGCCTGGTGGTCGTGTACGGCGCCGGTCAGGCCCTCTTCGGTCCGTCGTTCCACGCGATCGTGCCCTCGATCGTGCCCGAAGAGGCGCTGGTCGAGGCGAACGCTCTCGGCCAGATCGTGCGGCCGGCCTCGCTGATGCTGATCGGTCCGATGATCGGCGGCATCATCACGGGCACGTTCGGTACAGGCCAGGCGTTCCTCATCGACGGCGGCACGTTCGCGTGGTCGGCGCTCATGATCTGGCGGATACGGGCCCGCACCGCGCCCGACCCGGCCGACCGTGATCCAGATGCGTCCCTCTGGCGTGAGATGAAGGAAGGCCTTAGCTACGTCGCGAGCCACCGGTGGCTCTTGATCGGGATGTTCGGGCGCGACCCTCAGCCTCCTCGCGACGTGGGGCCCGTGGGAGACCCTCGTCCCGTATGTCGTCAAGAACGACCTCGTCACGAACCACGCGCGCGACGGGATCGCGCTCGGACTCGTGTACGGCGCCGGGGGCATCGGTGCCGTCGCCGCCGCGCTCTACCTCGGGCAGCGGGCGGTCCTCCCGCGGCGACCCCTGACCCTGCTCTACCTGGCCTGGGCGCTCGGGATGTTCATGACCGCGTTCTTCGGGATCGTGCACTCGGTCTGGCAGGCGATGCTGGTCGGCTTCGTAGCGGAGGCATCGATCGCCGTCCTGGTGGTGATCTGGCTCACGCTGATGCAGCGGCTCGTGCCGAACGAGCTGCTGGGCCGCGTCTCGAGCCTGGACTGGATGATCACGATCGCGGGCCTCCCGATCTCGTTCGCGCTGGTCGGACCGCTCGCCGACACCTTCGGGGCCGACGCCACCCTGATCGGCGCCGGGATCCTCGGCGGAGCGATCACGGTGCTCCTGATGTTCATCCCCGGCGCCCGCGATCCCGAGCGCGACGGGTCGCTCTCGGACGAACCCGGCGACGGCCCGGAGGAGTTGGCCGAGCGTTCACCTTCGCCGACGTAGACTTCCCCTCTATGGAGTACACGCATGTCGGCCACCTCGGCCTCGTCGTCAGCCGCCTCTGTCTCGGGACGATGAACTTCGGCCCCCACACCGACGAGGCCGAGTCGCACACCCTGATGGACTCCGCGCTCGCGCACGGGATCAACTTCTTCGACACGGCGAACGTCTACGGCCGGCACCTGGGCGTCGGGGCCACCGAGGACATCATCGGCCGTTGGTTCGCGAAGGGGAGCGGCCGGCGCGACAAGGTGGTCCTCGCCACGAAGGTGTACGGCACGATGGGCGACTGGCCGAACGAGGCCCGCCTGTCCAAGCTCGCGATCCGCAAGGCGTGCGAGGCCTCGCTGAGGCGTCTTCGCACCGACCA
>CAWFJU010000027.1:0-17780 GCA_963816275.1 uncultured Actinomycetes bacterium | reverse complement strand
ATGAGCGAGGCCCCTCGCCGACGCTGGCCGCGCCGGCTCCTGATCGGGGTGCTGGCGTTCCTCGTCCTGTTCTACGTCGGCGGCGGGCTCTACTTCTCGAACGTGCTGAACGAGCGCGCGCTCGACGGTGCCGCCCTGCGCACGACCCTCGACCCCGACTACGACCTCGTCGTGCGCGACGTCGCGGGGCGGGCCATCACGATCACGCCCGACGGCGACCCCGGCGACCTCGACCAGGAAGGCGTGTTCGGCCTGCGGTGGGAGGGCGGATACGGACAGGTGAGCCGCATCCTCGGCATGGAGGGCGACGCGGTCACGCGACGGTTCCTGCTGATCTCTGGCGGACCGCCGAGCGACGGCACGCCGGCCGAGCTCGAGGTGCGCGCGTGGCCCGACCCCGAGTCGGCCGGCCTCGCCTCGCAGGATGTCGTCGTGAACGGTCCGCTGGGCGAGTACCCGGCGTGGTTCGTCCCGGGCGAGCGCGACACGTGGGCGATCGTCGTGCACGGGAACTCGATGTCGCGGCTCGACGGTCTCCGGATGGTGCCGATCACGGTCGACGCCGGCTTCCCGACGCTCGTGCCCACGTACCGGAACGACACCGGCGCGCCGGAGGACCCGAGCGGGAAGCTGCGCTACGGCCTCACGGAATGGCCCGATCTCGAGGCGGCGGTGCGCTACGCGCTCGACAACGGCGCGACCGACGTCGTGCTGGCCGGGTACTCGATGGGCGGCGGCGTGATCATGGCGTTCCTCCAGCGCTCGAAGCTCCGCGCCGAAGTGCGCGCCGTGGTCTTGGACGCGCCGATGCTCGACTTCTCGGCGACCGTCGATGACAACGCGTCGCGCGAGGAGGTCGTGCCGGGGGTGCCGCTCCCCTCGTCGCTCACCGCTGTGGCGAAGCAGATCGCCGCGTGGCGCTTCGGCGTCGAGTGGGATCAGCTGAACTACCTGGCGGATGGTGCGAAGGAGTACGACGTGCCGTTCCTGGTGTTCCACGGCACCGCGGATACGACCGTGCCGATCGAGACGAGCGAGACGTTCGCGAAGCTGCGTCCGCACCTCGTGACGCTGGTCCGATGCCCCGAGGCCGAGCACATCGCGTGCTGGAACCTGGACCCTGCGGCCTACGCGACCGCGGTCACGCGGTTCCTGCACGACTCGCTGGGCGGTGCGGCGGACACGGTCACCTGATCCGGTGCCTTGACGCAGATCCAGCGGCGGACCAGGATGCGCCCATGCGCAACCGGTCATCCGTCGTCGGCCTGATCATCGCCCTGACCACCGTCGCCACGGTGCCCGCGACGGCTGGCACCGTCGTGACGATCGACCCGGTGAAGACGACCGTGAGGAACGAGCAGCTGCCCGCCGCCTCGATCACGATGGCGCACACGTACTTCGCGTGGACGCAGAACGCGGCCGGCGGGTTCGATCACGCGTTCCTCGAGACCGACGGCGGGCCTAAGGCGCAGATCGACACGGGCGACTACGGCTGGGTCGGCGGGTTCGCCGACGCCGATCCCCGGCTGATCTATCAGCGAGCCGTGGAGGCCGGACGAACCATCGACTCGAACCTGGTCTTCTTCGATGCAGCGACGGGCACGACGACGCCGGCGCCGGGCCGGATCAACTCGGCGGTCTGGCAGTGGTCCCCGTCGTACGACACCGATGGGAGCGACCAACTCTGGATCCTGTACGGGGAGAACCGCTTCGTCTCGCCGACGTCGCTGTGGCAGATCAAGATCTGGGACGAGGCGTCGGGGATGCGGCGGACGCTCGCGAAGGGTCCCCGCCGGTGTCGCTGCGTCCTCCCGGGATCGATCGCCTTCCCGTTCGCCTCGTGGACGAACGGAGCGCCCGGCGATGCGTTCGTCTTCGACCTGGGGTCCGACGCCCGAACCCGTCTCGTCCTCCCGCGGGACCGCGATGAGCACGCGGTCACCGTGATGTCCGACGGGACGGCGTACGTCGCGCAGGATGGTGGGACGTGTGGCACGCGCCCGAAGCTATACCGGGTCGCGCCCGACGGCACGCCGACGTTGCTCGCGTCGTTGCCCGAGGGCACCGAGCCCACCCGCATGCGAACCCTCGACACGGGCGCGGGCATCGACCTGTACTTCGACCAGATCTCCTGCTCGAGCCGCCTGTACGACATCTACGTGCTGCGAGGCGCCGACACGGCCACGGGATCGCTCCACGCCCAGCGCGTGGGATCGGGCGGCGCCGCGACCGTCGGGCGAGCCGGACGGGTGGTCCCGGCCGGCGCGATGCCGCCTCGCTGAAGCAGCGACGGCGCTACGACCAGCCGAGCCGGTCGAGGGTCTCCGTCGCGACCTCGCGGAGCGGTCGGTCGTTGTCGATCGTCAGGTCCGCGAGACCCTCGTGGTCCCCCGCCTCGAGCCACTCCCGCGCCTCGCGCAGGTCGTCGGCTCGAGCGGTGGTCGGGTCGTCCGCGAGCCGCCGCTCGATCTCGTCCCAGGACACCCGTAGCTCCACCACCGCCAGCGGCATCTCGACCGTCACGCGCAGGCTCTCGATCTGTGCGCGATCCCGCATCGCGCGGGCCAGCACGAACCGCGTGACCCCGACCACCCGGTAGTTCGAGACCACCGGCGCGAGGTTCCTCAGCAGCATCTCGTGCTCGGCGCCAGGCTCGTCCGAACCGGGCTCACCCCAACACAGGTAGTCGAGGTCGATCAGCGCGTACGGGTCGCCACGCTGCTCCAGCACGTCGGCGATCTCGATCGCGACGGCGCTTTTCCCGGTGCCGAAGAGACCCGTGAGCAGGACGGCAGCCGGCGCACCCATCGCGCGGGCTTCCGCCTCGTTCATGCCGTGCGCCGCGCGATCTCCTCGCGCACGGCCGGCGCCACCACCGTGCCGAGCAGCTCGATCGAGTGCAGGAGCTGCTCGTGCGGGATCGAACCGACGCTGAACTGGATCATGAATCGGTCGTGCTCGAAGATGTCGTACTGGAAGAGGATCTTCTCGATGACCTGGTCCGGCGTGCCCACGAAGTTCGCGCCGCGCAGCGTCGTCGACGCGACGTAGTCCTCGAGCTTCATCGGCTGCCAGCCACGCTCTCGCCCGATCCGGTTCATCACCGTGGAGACCGAGGGCCACGAGACCTCGATCGCCTCCTGGGTCGTGTCCGCGATGAAACCGTGCGAGTTGATGCTGACCGCCGGCAGCGGGTCGTGTCCGGCTTGGGCGGCGGCGTCGCGGTGGAGCTGCGCGAAGGGCGCGAACCGCTCGGGCATCCCTCCGATGATCGCGATCGCCATCGGCAGCCCGAGCGTCCCGGCCCGGAACGCCGACTCGGGCGCGCCGCCGACCGCCACCCAGATCGGGAGCGGGTCCTGCACCGGCCGCGGATACACGCCGAGGTCGTCGAGCGGCGCGCGGAACCGCCCCTCCCAGGTGATCCGCTCGGCCTCACGGAGCTTCATCAGGAGCCGGAGCTTCTCGTCGAAGAGCTGGTCGTAGTCGCTCAGGTCGTAGCCGAAGAGGGGGAACGATTCGGTGAACGAACCACGGCCGGCCATGATCTCGGCGCGTCCGTTCGAGAGGAGGTCCACCTCCGCGAAGTCCTGGAACACCCGTACGGGATCGTCGGAGCTGATCACCGAGACGGCGCTCGTGAGACGGATCCGTTCGGTGCGAGCCGCGGCAGCTGCCAGGACCACCGCGGGCGACGACACGACGAAGTCCGGGCGATGATGTTCGCCGATCCCGAAGACGTCGAGCCCGAGCCGGTCCGCGAGTTCGATCTCCTCCAACAGGTTGCGCATCCGTTGCGCGGCATCGATCGCCTCACCCGTGACGGGGTCCGGACCGTGCTCGACGAAGGTGTAGATGCCGATCTCCATGACCACCGAGCTTACGGGTGAGCGGCCCGAGCGCCGCACGGCCCGCAGGAGTCGTCGGTCCTCCCACCGCCAGGGCCTTCGACGAGAAGAGCCGGACTCCGCACGACGCTACGGTCGAGGTGATAGGGACGAAGCCCCACCGGGGCGGCGGGAGGTGGGATCGATGCGAGCCTTGGTGGTCTACGAATCGTTCTACGGGAACACGGCCGCCGTCGGCGAGGCGATCGCCGAGGGCCTCAGGAGCACGGGCATGCCGGCCGAGGTCGGCTCGATCGTCCAAGTTCCGCAGGGCGCGGCGGAGGGCGCCGACCTCCTGGTCGTCGGAGGCCCGACCCACGCCCACGGGATGAGCTGGGCCCGGACGCGCCGGATCGCGATCGCGGATCTCCGCACGAGGTTCGAGCTCCCGGACGGCGCCGAGGGGCTGCGCGAGTGGATGCACGGCCTCCCCCGCGGCCTGGGCCGGAGGGCCGTCGCCTTCGATACGCGATACGACCGGTCGGTGGCCGTGAGCGGATCGGCCGCGCTCGGGATCGCCCACCGGCTCGAAGGACATGGCTACGTGCTGGTGACACCGCCGCAGAGCTTCTTCGTGACGGACGAGCACCGCCTCGTGCCGGGGCAGATCGAGCGCGCCGAGGGATGGGCCGCCGATCTCGCGATCTCGGTCGGTCGCCAGATCCTCGGCTCGTCGCCGGCCGCGTAGGTCCTCCGCGAACCGCTAGGTCGCCGGAGCCCCCACGTCCACCCACAGCACCTCGCCGTCGGGATCGGGGATCAAGGCGTTGACGGGTCCTCCCGCTCGGTACATGACCTCGGACGCTCCCGTGAGCGGGTCCACCCGATACACGGTGCCGTCTTCATCGCCGACCCATAGCTCGTCGAACCCTGCGCTCATGACGGTCGGGTTCTCGCCGACCTGGGTCGAGTTGGACGATCCGAGCGGGAACACCGTGCCGGCCGAGCGATCGAGCACCCAAACACTTCCGCCCGCCATGGCGATCTCGTCGACGCCGCCCCCCGGGGTGATCGGCTGGTCGGGCTTCAGAGTTTCCGGGTCGAACCGGATGATCGATCCGTCGTACGTATCGAAGGTCCACACCCCGTCCGTGCCGACGTCGAGGCCGTCGAGTTCTCCGGTCGGGGATCTGGTGAGCCGGGTGGCCCCGGGATCGTTCGGGTCGATCCGCAGCAGCCGGCCGTCGGTCACCGTGACCCACACCGCCCCCTCCGCCGCGACGAGGTCCGACTCGATCCCGACGAACCCCGACCCGATCGACGCATCTCGATCGGTTCCCACGTACCTGCGGACCTCGTTCGTGCCCACGTTCACCGTGCTCACGCCGTATACGGTCACCCACACGCGGCCGAAGCCGGTGTCGACGTTGAGCGCTCCGGTCGTGTCCAGGTTCACCGCCTCGACTTCTTCGTGGTCAGGATCGACGTGCAGCAGGTTCACGTCGCGGCCCAGCCACACGCCCCCTTCTCCGGCGGCCCCCTTCGGGAAGAACGGGGTCTGGGGTTGCACCTCGATCGGGATCACCTGACCCTGATCGCCGGTCGCTGGATCCAGGGCGACCAGCGCGCTGGACGGCGGTCCGCTCGGCGCGGCCGTCGACGAACCATCGTCGCCACCGAGCGAGAACGCGATCACGCCCACCAGCACCGACGCACCGACGACGCCGCCCACGAGGAGCGCCCTACGGCGCCGGGACGGGCCCGGGTCCAGGATGCGGTCCCGTCGGGCCCGGGCCTCGGTCTCGTCGGTCTCCGGAGGCGCCACCGGATCGTCGTCGACCCGCGTCACACGGTAGAGGTGTGCGTCCTCGTCGAGACCCTTGAGGTGATGCACCCCCGCGTCCTCGAACCCGATGCCGGCGCCGGCCAAGAGCTCCTTCACCGACGACGACACGATCACCACGCCGCCCGAGGACGCGCTCATGATCCGAGCCCCTGTGTGGACCGCGAGGCCGCCGGGCTTCCCGTCGACCATCTCGACCTCGCCGAAGTTCACGCCGGCGCGGATCTCGATCCCGAGGCCGCGAACCTCGCGCTGCGCCGCAACCGCGCAGCGGACGGCGTCGGCCGGCACGTCGAACGTCGCGAAGAAGCCGTCCCCCGCCGTGTCCTGCTCGTGCCCGCCGTAGAGCTTCAGCTGCGTGCGGACGATCCGATGGTGGCGACCGAGAAGTGCGAGCCATCGGGCATCGCCCATCTCGGAGGCGGCCTCGGTGGAGGACACGATGTCGGTGAACAGCACCGCGGCGAGCCGCCTGTCACCGCCTCGCCTGCTCATCGGGCCAGTCTGGGTAACGCGCGGCGCCGGGGCAAGCAGCCCGACACCCTCAGGCCGTCGGCAGGTACGACGGCCGCGCGGCCTCGTACGCCGTGATCTTCTCTTCATTCCGCAGGCTCAGACCGATGTCGTCGAGCCCCTCGAGCAGACGCCAGCGCGTGAACGGCTCCATGTCGAACACCTCGTCGATCCCGGGCGCGCGCACGATCAGCCCGTCCAGGTCCACGACGATCCGGGTGGTCGGGTCGTCCAGCACCGCGTCCATCAGCGCGCGCACCGACTCCTCGCGGAGCTCGACCGGGAGCAGCCCGATCTTCGTGCAGTTGTTGCGGAAGATGTCCGCGAAGCTCGGCGCGATCACGGCCTTGAAGCCGGCGTCCTCGATCGCCCAGGGCGCATGCTCGCGGCTCGACCCGCATCCGAAGTTCGGCCCGGCGAGCAGGATCGATGCCCCCTGCGTAGCGCGGGTCGTTCATCACGAAGTCCGGGTCCTTGCGCCATTCGTCGAACAGGAACGGACCGAAGCCCGTTCGCTCGACGCGCTTCAGGTACTGCGCCGGGATGATCTGGTCGGTGTCCACGTCGGACCGGTCCACCGGCAGGGCCGTGCCCTCGATGATCGCGATCGGCTCCATCAGCTCAGGTCCTCCGGGGTCGCGAAGTGGCCGGCGATCGCGGTGGCGGCGGCCACCGCCGGGCTGACGAGGTGCGTGCGTCCGCCCTTGCCCTGTCGCCCTTCGAAGTTGCGGTTGCTGGTCGAGGCGCTGCGCTCGCCCGGCTGCAGGATGTCGGGGTTCATCCCCAGGCACATCGAGCACCCGGCACCCCGCCACTCGAACCCCGCCGCCTCGAATACCTTGTCCAAGCCCTCCTTCTCGGCCTGGAGCTTCACGGCGACCGAACCGGGGACCACCAGGCCGCGGATCCCGTCGGCGATCCGGCGACCCTCGACCACGTGCGCGGCGACGTGCAGGTCCTCCATGCGCGAGTTCGTGCACGAGCCGATGAACACGGTGTTGGGGGAAACCTCTCGGATCGGCGTTCCCGGCGCGAGGTCCATGTACGCGAGCGCGCGCGCGGCTGCCTCGCGCTTCGCCGGATCGTCGAACGCATCGGGATCGGGAACCGAACCGTCGATCGTGACCGACTGCGCGGGGTTCGTGCCCCAGCTCACGTACGGCCGCAGCGAACCGGCGTCGAGCGTCACCTCGGTGTCGAACGACGCACCCTCGTCGGTGGGGAGCGACCGCCAAGCGTCCAGCGCAGCCTCCCAGTCGGCGCCCTTCGGCGCGTGCGGCCGTCCCTCGACGTAGGCGAACGTGGTGTCGTCGGGCGCGATCATCCCGGCGCGAGCGCCGCCCTCGATCGACATGTTGCAGATCGTCATGCGCCCCTCCATCGAGAGCGCGCGGATCGCCGAGCCGCGGTACTCGATCACGTGGCCGACGCCGCCGCCCGTCCCGATCCGGTTGATGATCGCGAGGATGATGTCCTTTGCGCTGCAGCCCAGCGGCGACTCGCCGTCGACGGTCACCGCCATCGTCTTTGCCTTCGTCTGCGGCAGGGTCTGCGTCGCGAGGACATGCTCCACCTCGCTCGTGCCGATCCCGAAGGCGAGCGCACCGAACGCGCCGTGCGTCGACGTGTGTGAGTCCCCGCACACGATCGTCATGCCGGGCTGCGTGTAGCCCATCTCCGGGCCGATCACGTGGACGATCCCCTGCCCCGCGGAGCCCCACGGATAGAGGGTCACGCCGAACTCGTCGGCGTTCCGTTGCAGGGCCCCCATCTGGCGCGCGCTGATCTCGTCGGTCACGGGGCCGTCGGTCGTCGGCACGTTGTGGTCCATCGTGGCGACCGTCAACTCGGGTCGCCGGACCGGGCGCCCGTGCAGGCGGAGCTCGTCGAACGCCTGGGGGCTCGTCACCTCGTGCACGAGGTGGAGGTCGACGTACAGGAGGTCGGGCTCACCGTCAGCACGGTGCACGACATGGCGTTCCCAGACCTTCTCGGCGAGCGTCTGCGGCATGGTGGTCGGGCCTCCCCTCCGAAACCTCATCCGCGGTGGCGGTTGTCCCGGATAGTGGAACTGTGATACCGATATACGGGATGTGACGGTACCAGACACTCGAACCCCGCTGCCAGCCCCGCCGCTCGAGACCGGCGTCGGCGTCCTCGACCGGTCCGTGGCGATCCTCGATGCCGTGGGCCGGGGATCGCGGACCCTGGCGGAGGTCGTCGCGGCCACGGGACTCTCGCGCACCACCGCTCATCGACTCCTGCAGGCGCTCGAGCGCCACGCGCTGCTGAGCCACGAGCGCGGGGCCGGCTACCGCCTCGGACCGCATCTCGGGTCGCTGGCCGCCGGTTCCTTCCGCGCGATGCCGTGGCGAGAGCTTGCCCTCGGCCCGCTCTCGCGACTGGCCGAGGCCACCGGCGAGAGTGCCCAGCTCTACGTGCGCGAGGCCGACGTCCGCGTTTGCGTGGCCGTCGTTGAATCGGCGAACGAGCTTCGCACCAGCGTCCCGGTCGGGGCCCGGTTGCCGCTGACCGCGGGTTCCGCCGGCAAGGTGTTCCTCGCCTCGGCGTCGCCGAGCGACCGCGACCGCTTGATCGACGCGGCCACGGCGCTCACCGGCCGCACCCCGACCGGCGCGAAGCTCTCGCGGGAGGTCGCGACCGTGCGCCGGCGCGGCTGGGCGGCGAGTGCGGGGGAACGCGAGGGTGGCGTGGGCTCGCTGAGCGTCCCGGTGCGCGGCGCCGACGAGGAACCGGTGGCCGTGGTCTCGATCTCCGGTCCGATCACCCGCGTCGGTGGCGCCGGGACGGCGTCGCATCTGGAGGCGGTGCGGACGGCCGCTCGGGAGATCGAGGCGGCCACGGGCCTCTGAGCGCCCGCTCGGCCGCTGGGGGTGCGCCCGTCTGGTCCCCTGCCGTAAGCTCGGAGCACATGCCCCTGGACAAGCCCCTGGACGCGGTGCACCGCACCGTGGATACCTGGTTGACGCCGCGACGCGCCATCGCGGCGTCGGTTGCCTCGATGACCGTCATCGCGCTGATCGCGGCGACGCCGGGATCGCCGTACCAACCGGTCCTGCCGGAGGAGACCGGCGCCGGTCCGCTGGGCGTCCTCGCACGGTTGCTGTGGCTTCACCGCCTCCCGCACGGCGTGCTGATCGCGCTGGGATTCGTCGCGATGATGGCGGCGGGCATCGCCTTCCTCCTGGTGCTCTACGCGTGTGAGCGCGGCCTGATCCCCGTCCGGACCGTGATCACCTTGACGATCGCGTACACGGCCGCCGTGTTCCTCCTGCCGCTGCTGCTCTCGCGCGACGTCTTCAGCTACACCTACTACGGCCGTCTGGTGACGCAGTACCACCGGAACCCCTACGTCACGACGCCCGCCGACATCCCGACCTCCGACGTCGCCCGATACCTCTGGCCCGGATGGCGGGATACGCCCTCGGTGTATGGCCCGGTCTTCGTGTGGCTGGCCGCGGCCATCACCGGCATGATCCATTCGCTGCCGGAGACGCTCTTCGCGTTCCGAGCGGTCGCCCTCGGCGCGACGTTGGGGGCCGTGTGGTTCGTCTACCGGCTGATGCAGCGCGTGCGCCCGTCGAAGACCGCCTACGCCGTCGCGTTCATCGGTCTGAACCCCGTCGTGCTCTTCCACACCGCCGGCGGTGGCCACGTCGACGCGCTCGTGATGCTCTCGATCGCGGCGGCGATCTACTTCGTGGCGACCGACCGGCCCTATCCCGCCACCGCGATGCTGACGTTCGGTGCGCTCGTGAAGGTCTCGGCCGCGGTGCCGCTCCTGCTGCTGATCATCTACGTGACCGCACGCACCGACCCGGCGAAACGCACCCGGACGCTCGCAGGGCATCTCGGGCTGGCCGCTGGCCTCGCCGCGTTCGCGGCGCTGCCGTTCATGCAGTCCACGAACCCGACGCTCGGCATGGTCCAGATCGTGCAGCACGCGTCGTGGATCGCGCCCCCCGAGCTGCTCGAGCGCATCCTCGAAGCCGCGGGGCGCCTGGTGGCGGGCACCACCGGTGGCCACGTCGGTGTCGTCGTGGCTCGGCTGGGGATGTACGCGGCGCTCCTCACGGGTGGTGTTCCTCGTCGCCCGTCAGGTGGCACGAAAGGCCTCGGGACTGGGCGTCGAGTACCTGGCGGGGAGCTGGGGATGGGCGCTCCTCGTGATGATGTTGTTCTCGCCCAGCCTGTTCCCTTGGTACTTCTGCTGGATCCTGCCGGTCGCCTGGGCGCTCCCCAAGGTCCCGCGCCGTACCCTCGAGATCGCCTTCCTCGCCCTGTGCACGTCACAGCTCACGACCGAGAACTTCCAGCTGCCCGACTGGATGCACGTGGACCTGGCGATCGGGCACCCGCTCCTGGTGGTGCTGCTCGTCTGGTTCCTGCGCGACCTCTGGCTGCGTCTCAAGTACGACGTCCCGCTCAACGCGGAGGTCGACATGGCGGCGGTCGCCCACGCCCGGCGTGCGCTGGCGGCCGATCCGGTCGTCGTGCTGCCGGAAACTGAGGCGCCCGCTGACGAAGCGCCCGAGGACACGGTTCACCCGTGAGGACCTGGAAGGCGATCGCGACCCTCCGCGCCGTTCGCGTGTTCAAGCGCCGGCCGGTCGAGCCGAAGCGCCTCGCGAAGATCCTGGACGCAGGGCGCCGGGCGCCGAGCTCGATGAACCTGCAGCGATGGGACTTCATCGTGGTGCGCGAGCCCGACCGCCTGGCCGCGCTCGCGACCGTCGGGGACTACGCCGGCCACCTCGCGAAAGCGCCCGTCGCGATCGCGTTCGTCACGGCCGACGGCTCGACCGACTCGGAGCGGGAGTCGATCGCGTTCGACCTGGGCCAGTGCGTGCAGTCGATGCTCCTGGCCGCGTGGGAGATGGAGATCGGCGGCTGCCACGCGGCCGTCTACGACGAGGGCGAGGCGCGCCGGATCCTCGAGCTCCCCGACGGCAAACGGTGCGACTACCTGATCTCGCTCGGGTATCCGAAGACGCCGATCGCCACGGATCGCCCACGGACCGCGGTCGCGCGCCGGCCGCTCGACGAGCTCCGGCACGACGAGACGTGGCCGGGCTAGCGCGTCACCAGGCGTAGGCCTCGGGCGCGGTGCCGCCGGGCCCGGGGAAGATCTCGTCGAGCTTGTCGAGCACCTCGCCGGAGAGCTCGATCTCGAGGGCATGCAGGTTGCTGAGGAGCTGCTCCTCGGTGCGCGGGCCGATGATCGGCGCCGTCACGACCGGCTGGTGCAGGAGCCAGGCGAGGGCGACGTCGGAGGGCCGCTCGCCCAGCTCGTCGCAGAGCGCCTCCCACTTCACGAGCTTGGCACGGTGATCCTCGATCTCGCCGGCCATGTACTCCTGGGAACGCCGCCATCCTTTCTCGACCTTCTCGAGCGCACCCGCCAGCAAGCCGCCGGCAAGCGGGCTCCACGGGATCAGCCCCATGCCGTACTCCTGGATCGCGGGGATCACCTCGAGCTCGATCGTGCGGGCGGTGAGGTTGTACAGCGACTGCTCGGACGCGAGG
The DNA here is from genome assembly GCA_963816275.1 of uncultured Actinomycetes bacterium. Classification (GTDB taxonomy): domain Bacteria; phylum Actinomycetota; class UBA4738; order UBA4738; family HRBIN12; genus JAOUEA01. The sequence goes on along the minus strand of CAWFJU010000027.1, from coordinate 6,050 downwards.
CCAAGGGAGTGACGCCAGTTCGCGATCTCGTTCGCCCGGGCGATGTGCCAGCCGGCGAAGTTCGACGAGCCCACGTAGAGGATCTTGCCCTCCCGCTTCAGCTGCTCGAAGGCCTCCCAGATCTCGTCCCACCAGGCCTCGCGGTCGATGTGGTGCATCTGGTACAGGTCGATGTGGTCGGTCCGCAGGCGCTTGAGCGACGCCTCGCACGCCTTGCGGATCGCGAGCTTGGACAGCCGGGCCTCGTTCGGCCAGTCGCCCATCGTGCCGTAGACCTTCGTGGCCAGGACCACCTTGTCGCGCCGGCCGCTCCCTTTCGCGAACCACCGCCCGATGATGTCCTCGGTCGCCCCGACCCCCAGGTGCCGACCGTAGACGTTCGCCGTGTCGAAGAAGTTGATGCCGTGCGCGAGGGCGGAATCCATCAGCGTGTGCGACTCGCCCTCGTCGGTGTGGGGGCCGAAGTTCATCGTGCCGAGGCAGAGACGGCTGACGACGAGGCCGAGGTGGCCGACATGCGTGTATTCCATGAACGGCAAGTCTACGTCGGCGAAGGTGAACGCTCGCCCAACCCGTCCGGACCATCGCCGGGTTCCTCTGCGAGCGACCCGTCACGCTCGGGGTCGCGGGCGCCCGGCAGGAACATCAGGACCACCGTGATCGCTCCGCCAAGGATCCCGGCGCCGATCAGTGTCGTGTCGGCCCCGAACGTCTCTGCGAGCGGGCCGACCAGGGCGAAGGAGATCGGGAGGCCGGCGATCGTGATCATCCAGTCAAGGCTGGACACCCGGCCGAGCAGATCGTTCGGCACCAGCCGCTGCAGCAGGGTCATCCAGATCACGACCAGCACCGCGATCGAGGCCTCCGCGATGAACCCGACGATCATCGCCTGCCACACGGCGGTCACCACCCCGAAGAACGCGGTCATGAACATGCCGATCGCCCACGCCACGTAGAGGAGGGTCAGGGGGCGGCGCGGGAGCTGACGCACGCTGCCCCATGTAGAAGCCGGCGACCACCGCCCCGACACCGCCCGCGCCGTAGACGAGCCCGAGCGCGATCCCATCACGCGAGTGGTCGGTGACCAGGTCGTTCTTCACGATGAACGGTACGAGCGTCTCCCACGGGCCCCACACCGCGAGCAGGCTGAGCGTTGCCCCGAGCATGCCGATCAGCAGCCACCGGTGCGCCGCCACGTAGGCGAGGCCCTCCTTCATCTCACGCCAGAGTGACGTGCCGGGATCGCGGTCGGCCGGATCGGGCGCGGTGCGCGCCTGGATCCGCCAGATCATGAGCGCCGACCACACGAACGTGCCCCCATCGACCAGGAACGCCGCCCCCGTCCCCAGCGTGCCCGTGATGATGCCGCCGATCATCGGACCGATCAGCAACAGCGACGCGGGCCGCACGATCTGGCCGAGGGCGTTCGCCTCGACGAGCGCCTCCTCGGGCACGATCGACGGGACGATCGCCGAGAACGACGGGCCGAAGAGAGCCTGGCCCGCGCCGTACACGACCACCAGTCCGATCAGGATCGGCACCGTCAGCACGCCCGCGATCGAGAGGGCGCCGATCGTGGCGACCGCGATCAGCCGGATCAGGTCGCCCGCGATCATCAGGAAGCGGCGATCGAGCCGGTCGGAGAGGGCGCCGCTCGCGAGCAGCAGCAGCACCTGTGGCACCGACCAGGCGATGCCCACCATCGCGAGGGTGCCGGCACGATTGTCGAGCTCGAGCACCTGCAGCGCCATCGCGACGATGTAGATGCCGTCGCCGATCAGCGAGACGGTCGTGCCGATCCACAGGCGCCGGAAGTCGGGGAACCGGAGAGGGCGGAGCACGCCGACGCGATCGATCACGGAGTCGCGGGTGGCGGACACCCCACGAGGATAGTGAGCCGCGCGAACGACGCGCGAACACCGAGGGTCAGTCGGCTCCCAGCTCGATCCGGCCGTCTGACATCGTCACGACGCGATCGAGGGTCGGGGTGAGGGCGCGGTCGTGCGTCGCGATCACGCATGTGGTGCCGGTCCCCGTCGCGTCCCGCATCACGTCGAGCATGCGCGCGGCCCACCCCGCGTCCTGGTGGGCGGTCGGCTCGTCGGCCACGAGCACCCGGGGTGAGAGCGCGAGCGCCCGGGCGAGCGCGGTGCGCTGCTGTTCCCCGAGGGAGGTCTCCTTGGGGTAGCGGCGCCGGAACGCCGACAGGCCGAGTCGGTCGATCAGGTCCTCGACGAGCTCGGACGTGTCGGTGAGGCGCCCCGCGAGCCGTGCCGGGTATCGCACGTGCTCCTCCACGGAAAGCTCATCCATCAGCCCGAGCCGCTGCGGCACGACGGCGAGGTCGGCCCACGAGGGCGACGACCCGCCGGGGACGTCGACGGTCCCCTGGTCCGCCCGCTCCCAGCCGGCCACGAGATTCAGGAGCGTGGTCTTGCCCGAGCCCGACCGGCCGACGACGCCCACGACCTCGCCGGGCGCGAGCGTGAGCGAGACGTCGCGCACCGCGTGCACGACCTCGTCGCCATGCGCGAACGAGCGCGAGACGCCGTCGAGCCGGACCGACGCGAGCGCGTCCCCACCGAGCCAGTTCGCGTCGCCCGCGGGCCATCGGATCGGCTCGGTGAGACACGGGCCCGTCAGGATCCTCGTTCGCCTCGCCCCTCACGTGACCGTGCTCCAGCTCGAGGCGCGCGTGCGCGACCGCCATCACGTCAGGGTCGTGCGTCCCGATCACGAAGCCGACGCCGCGGTCCGACAACGCGCGGATCCGTCCGAGCACGCCCTCGGCGGAGGCGACGTCGAGCTCGGCCGTGGGCTCGTCGGCCACGACGAGCGTCGCGCCGGTCGCGAGCGCCTGCGCGAACGCCGCACGCTGCTGTTCGCCCCCGGATAGCTCGTCGGGGAGATGGTCGATGCGGTCCGAGATCCCGAGCTCCCTCAGCAGCTCGAAGGCGTCGACACCGCTCGCCCCGCCGCGCGAGGCGACCTCGAGGTGCTCGCCCACCGTGAGGTGCTCGATGAAGTTGTCGGTGGGGCGCTGGTACACGTAGGCGACCGACCGATGCCGCAGGCGTCGACGTGCACGCCCGGAGGCGCGGCCGATCTCGTGCCCGACCACCGAGATGCTGCCGGCCGTCGGCGTGTCGAGGCCGGCGATCAAGCGGAGAAGCGACGACTTGCCACTGCCGGACGGACCGACGACCGCCGTCACCACGCCCGGGGCGATCGAGGCCGTGACATCCCGGAGCGCCTGGACCTCCCCGCTCGGGGATCGGTAGGTACGGACGAGGTGCTCGAGTCGGACGGCGTCGCCGGAGGGCTCAGGTCGCAGCGCGCATCACCTCCCCCAGGGAGGCGCGTCGGGACGCGCGCGCCGCGACGATCCCGCCCACGAACGAGGCCGCGAGGAGCACCACCCCGGCCACGCCGAGCGCGACCCATGGATCCGTGATGAGCGGGGGCGGCGGGACCGTCGGCAGCGGATCCAGCGTGGGCACGACGACCGAGACCGACACGATGCCCACGAGGCACCCGAGCACGAGGGCGAGCCCCAGTATCGCGCCGAGCTCGGCCACGAGAGAGCGGCGGAGCGTCCGCGCGGTCATCCCCATGCGTACGGAGAGGGCGGCCCCGAGCACGCGCGCTCGCTGCCGTGCCTGCACGTAGACGATCGCGACGACGAGCACGAGCAGGAGCGCCGTCACGCCGAGCAGGTTCAGCATCGCGAACGTGTCGATCGCGGCGTCGATGTAGGGGATGTCCTTCACCTCGTCGGCCGTGAGCGTGGCGAGGACGAACACCCCGAGCTGGTCCGCCGAATCCAGCACCTCCGTCGGCGGCCCGTGGACCCAGAGCTCGGTGGAGCCCTGCGCGACGTTCAGCGGGTTCGGCTGGCCGAGGGCCGCGAAGGTCGCCTCGAGCCGGTCGCGATCGACGACGATCAGCGGCCGGTCGGCCGACGACGTGCCGGGGAAGCTCGTCGTCGTGCCGACGACGCGGACGGGGACCGTCGCCTGCCCGAGGTCGATCGAGGACACGGCGATCCCGCGGCCGTTCGAGACCACGATCGGGAGCGGCTCCTCGGGGCCTGAGTCGATCCGGTCGAGCAGCGTCGAGAGGGGCACGTCGGAGAAGGCGTCTCGCCAGAACGCCGCGCCCTCGAGCGTCGTGGGGTCGATCGCCAGGATGTCGTAGTGCTGCTCCGTCCCGGTGTATGCCCCGGCGTCTCGAACGCGTGACGCCTTCGTCACCGGGTAGGGGTAGCCGCTCGTGTCGGGCTCCGAGTCGAGGCCGACCCGCAACTGCACGTCGCTGCCCACGAAGACGCCCGCCTTCGCGTCGACGGTCCCACGGAGTGAGGCGGCCATCGCCTGCGCCGAGGCGAAGACCGCGAGCGCGAGCACCGAGGCCACCAGGAACAGCGCGGCCAACCGCGACGACGAGGCGAGACGGCGCTCGGCCATGAACCACGCCGAGACGCGAGAACGCTCGCCGGGGCGTCGCCGGAGCAACACCACGACCGCGATCCGGGCGACGAGGATGCCGATCCCGAGCGCGAGCGCGAGCGGGAAGAGGAAGACCGCGCCGCTCGGGCGCGTGACCCCTTCGGACTCGACGAGGCCCCCGCCGGTCTCGAGCCGCTGGTACAGGACCCAGGCGGCGCCGAACGCCAGCAGTTCCCACGGGAACCAGAGCACCGCGCGCGCGAGCCGATCGCGGTGCTCGTGCCGAGCGACGTAGGAGGCTGCGGACACGACCGCGATCAGCAGGAGCGCCGCGCCCGACGCGACGACCGCCCCGCGGATCGCCCGAGCCGTGGCGGCCGGGTCCACCGCCCCGTCAGGCCCCGCCACGCGGATCAGCACCGTCGCGAGCACGTAGCCGAGCACCGCCCCCACGACGACGGGCGCGAGCGATTCGAGGGCCGCCTTCGCGGCGACCGCCCCCGGGCCCCATCCGCGGGCGGTGAGCACCCCGATCTCGACGCGCCGCGCGGCGAACGCGAACGACGCGGCGGCCGCCACGACGGCCATCGCGATCGCGAGCGCGGCGATCGACAGCACGAGGATCGGCGCCTGCGCGGCGTTGCTTCGCTCCTGCACGACCTGCAAGACGTCGTCGATCGAGGTCCGGAAGGTGTTCTCCCCGGTCGCGAGCCAGGGCAACTGCTCCTCTCCGTACCAGGGACCGCAGCACGGCACCAACTCGCCGAACGGAGTGGCCGGACGCTGCATCCGCCGCTCGAGGCGGTCCGCGAACGCCACGAGATCCTGGGCCTGCTGCAGCGTCGGGAGCGGGTCGTCGACGAGCGGCGCCTGCCAGGCGAACGACGCGTCCGCGGGCTGGGACTTGCTCGAGAGTGCCTCGGCCACCTCGCGGAACTTCGCGGAGCTCATCACGATCGGCTGCGGTGGCGTCGGGCAGTTGAAGCATCCGTACGCGGGGACGAACTCGTCGATGAACGGCTGGAAGTAGCCCACACGCGGCAGCGCGTACAACCCGCGGTAGACGCCGTCGACCGTGACCGTCACGCTGCGCCCGTTCAGCCGGAGCTCGACCTCGTCGCCGGGGCCGACGCCGGCCGGGTCGGCCGCGAGATCCGGGAGCCAGACGCCGTCGCCCAGCCTGCCCGGATCCCCCTGGAGCACGCGCAGGTGATCGACCGCGCCGTCGCCCGAGAAGACGGCGCCGTTGACGGGCCCCGACTCCGGGACCACACCGCCCGGGAGGGTCACGTCGACCGTCGGGCCGAGCATCTGCGTGACGGTCGGATCGACCTCGGGGGAGCCGGACGCCGCCTGCGCGAACGCGCGACCCCGCTCCTCGGCGAGCGGGCCGCCGCCGGACCCCTCGGCGTCGATCGGGAGGTTGGTGGTCTTGTAGGTGAGCCCCGCCTCGTAGCGTGACACCGTGGTGCCGTGAAGGTTCGCCGCGAGCAGCTCGCTCTGCGACGCGGAGACGAACAACGGGTACGCGGCCGCAGAGACGACCACGAGCAGCGCCCCGACCGCGAGCGCTACGAAGGACACGGGATGGTGGAGGAGGCG
>CAWFJU010000026.1:0-15410 GCA_963816275.1 uncultured Actinomycetes bacterium | reverse complement strand
TGACCCTGGAATCCGGCGTTCTCACCGGCGACGTGCTGGGCTACGACCGCGGCACCCCAACCACCGAGTACACCGACGCGATCATCGGGAACCTCGGCACGCGCACCGAAGGGTGGACGATCCGCGAGGTGAAGCCGCTGGAGCTCCCGGTCCTCTCCCCCGCGCCGGATTACGTTCGCCCGAACTCGCGGTTCGTGGTGGGCCTCGACGTGTTCGTCGAGTCTCCGCTCACGGCCGACGAACTTGGCGCCTCGCTCACCGAGCTCGCGCACGGCACCCGCCTCGAGCTGAAGATGATCTCGAGCCGCGGCACCAAGGTGTACCCGCCGACCGGCGCGATGACCGAGACGGGCGACCACTTCCGCTGCCGGTTCATCATCAGGGAGAACCCCGGCGACCTCTGGGACGAGGACGTGCACCAGCTGCTCGCCCGGATCTCACGGCGCCACACCTGGATGCACATCGAGAAGCTGCAGGAGTTCGACGGCGAGCTCGGGTTCACGCGGGATCAGGGCGAGAACGATCGGTGAGCGAGCTCCGCCTCCGGCCGATGACCGCCGACGAGTTCCGGGAGTACTACCCGCACTCCGTGGCCGCGTACGCCGAAGACATGGTTCGCAACGTGAAGCTCTCCCCCGAGGTCGCACACGAGCGTGCCGTGACGGCGCTCCAGGGTCTGCTGCCGGAGGCGCTGTCGACGCCCGGACATCGGCTGACGGTCGCCGAGGACGAGGGCGGCGAGCGCGTCGGGATGCTCTGGTTCGCGAGGCTCACGACGCCCTCGGGCACCGAGGTCGCGTACCTGTTCGACGTCGAGGTCGAGGAGACGATGCGGGGACGTGGGCTCGGGCGGCGACTGATGGAGCTCCTCGAGGAGGAGGTCGCCGCGCTCGGGCTGAGCCGCATCGAGCTGAACGTGTTCGGCCACAACGACGTGGCGCGCCGGCTCTACGAGGATCTCGGGTACGTCGAGATCAGCCGCCAGCTGTTCAAGGAGCTGGGCACCGGCTAAGAGGCCGGACCTCAGGCGAGGTCGAACCAAGCGTCGGGGCCGGCGGCGCGGACCGCGAACAGCTGCGCGACGCCGGCCTGATCGATCGCGGGACGGCCGTCGAGGAGCCGATCCCCCGGCGCGTGTACAGCCCCGTGTCCGGATCGCGTGCCTCGAGCCAGGCGCGGTCGAGGTAGCCGTCGAGGAGCTCGATCAGGCCGCGGATCGGCGTTCGATCGTGGACGGCGAGCAGACCGCGGAACGCGATCGCGTTGAAGATCGGCGGCTGGTGCCAGAGCCGATCGTCGCGTCCGAGCCAGCCGACGGTAGCGGTGGCGGTGGCCCTCGCCAGGTCGCGGGAGACGAGATCGCCCGTCGCCCGATGTCGCCACGCGTGCGCCGCGGCCGCCGACCCCTGGTTGTAGCTCCAGACCGTGCGCTCGAGCCGCGCCCCGTCGATCCGGTCGGCGTACAGGCGGTCGGGCCGGCGCAGGGTGGCGTCGAGCCATCCGAGCGAACGCGTCGCGAAGTCGAGCGCTTCGGGGTCATCGCCCCGTTCGTGGATCCGGAGCGCGAGCAGGGCGCCGGGGGCCGTCGAGCACGTGTTCCGCGAGCGCCGGCCCTCCGCCCAGCGGACACCGCCGTCGGGATCCTCGCCCCGCATCACGAACCCGAGGGCGCGCTTCGAGCGATCCAGGTCTCGCCGAGCGCCCGTCACTCCGTGCAGCCGCGAGGAGGCCAGCCCGATCCAGGCGTTGTCGTCGAAGTAGCGCCGGTCGGCGCGCGGCGTCGGCGCCCACCCCCCGTCGCGCTTCGCGTAGGCGCGGAGCGATCGGAGCAGGCCGTCGAGGTCCTCGCCCACGTCGAGACCGGCCGCGACCAGATCGACCCCGGCCGCGATCGCCTGGCTGAGCGGCCACACCGAGGCTGCTCGCTCGCGGCGCGGCGCCTCGCGGAGGCGGAGGACGTCGCCGTCGCGATCGGTGCACGTGGCGAGGAGGGCACGCCACGCCCCCTCGGCCCGCTCGAGCAACACCTCAGGGGCGTCGGTCATCGGCCCATCGTAGGGCTGAGGTGAGGCGCTGAGCCGCAGGTCGGCGGGCCGCTTGCTACACTTCCCGCCGGCCCGACCCGCCACGCGGTCCCATCGTCTAGGGGCCTAGGACACCACCCTCTCAAGGTGGAGACACGGGTTCGAATCCCGTTGGGACTACCACTGGAACCCTCTGCTTCGGGGGTTTCATGCGACCTGATCCGATGCAGGAGCGTCGGATGTCGTCGGCTCACCAGATCATCCCTGCCTACTCAGCCTGGGGACCCTCCCGGAGCGCCTCGTCGACCTCGTCGAGGTGCAGGCCCCGGTGCGTGGCTCGCTGCGCGAAGATCGGGCTGTCGGGATCGTTCGGCCAGAGGCGGTCGAGGGGCAGGCTCGCCACCCGCGCGTCCGTCTCCTCGGCGATGCTGAGCGACAACCGAGCGGCTTCGCGCGGCGGGATCGGCGCGAATCAGCGCGCGGGAGGCGTCGTTCATCCAGTCCACGTCCTCAGGTGCCGCGTCGAACGGCGAGAACGGCTCGCCACGCTCGAGCTTGTCGGCGAGCGACAGGACCCGCGCATCCCAGAACGCGATGTGGCCGAAGACGGCGGCGACCGTCCAGTATCCGTTCACGGGGCGACGGAGCTGGCCCTCATCCAACCGCTCCACGAGGGCGCGAAGCCGCTCTCGCTCTCGCGCGTTCTCCTCGACGTACGAGCGATCATCCGACATCGCTCGTCACCATATCGCCATGAGCCCAGGCATGGGGCGTGAGGGCCAGGGTCGCACGGCGACGATATCCTGCCGAACCATGGCCGACGTTGCGCGACTCTCCGAGCACGAATGGGAGGCCTATCGTGACGTGCGCCTCGCGGCGCTCAGCGATGCCCCCGCCGCGTTCGGATCGCGGCTCGAGGTCGAGCGCGCCCGGCCCGAGTCGGAGTGGCGAGCCCGGCTCGAGCGCCGGAGCCAGTTCGTGGTGCGGGACCGAGGCCGGACCGTGGGCACCGTCGGCTGCTTGGACGTGGAGGGCGCCGTCGAGCTCGTCTCGATGTGGGTGGCGCCCGACGCTCGGGGCAGCGGCGTGGCGGACCGGCTCGTGGCCGTGGTCCTCGACGTCGCCCGGGAACGGGGTCACGGGACGACGGTGCTGTGGGTATCGGACGGCAACCGGCCGGCCGAACGGCTCTACGAGCGGCACGGGTTCGCCCGCACCGGAGACATGCAGCCGATCGACGACGACGACCCCGGACGGGGCATGGAGTTCCAGATGCGGCGGATCGATGGCTGAGATGAAGCCCGTCGTCCGGTGGCTGGGGCTGGGCGCGCTCGCCCTCCTGGTCGCGACGATCATCCAGAGCGTGCGCCATCCCGCCCGCCTGTGGTCGTCGGGGGTGATGGGCCGGGTGCTCGCATGGGATATGGAGCAGACCCGCCCTCCCGGCGAGCCCCCGTCCACGCCCTAGGGCACGACCGCCGACCCTCCCGCCGAGGCCGCCTGGACGATGTTGCCCTTCGCCTCGAACAGGGCGCGGGCACCGGCGCCCGCCGCGACGGCGCCCTCCTCGTCGCCGGCCACGGCCAGCACGTGGACGAGATCCAGGAGCACGTCGCCGTGCATGTTCAGGTCGTCCGTGGTCTCCGCCAGCGCCACCGCCTCGCGGCACAGGGCTTCCGCGTCGGCGAGGTCACCCCGAGCGGCCGCCACGCGTCCCCGACCCGTCCGCACCAGGATGTGCGTCGTGACGTCGTCGTCGGCCGTCACGGCCGCCGCCTCGTCGAGGAATGGTTCGGCGTCACCCTCGCGTCCCTGAGCGATCAGCACGTGCGCGAGCAGCGCCGCGACCGTCGACTGGTAGCCCTGCTCCTCGAGCTTCGCGATCCCCTCGTAGCCTTCACGGAGTTCCCGCTCGGCAGCCGGCAGGTCCCCCGCGAGCCGCTCGACGAACCCGCGCGTCTCCGAGACGAACGCACGCGCGGAGCCACAGGCCGAGGTCTTGCAGGATCGCCGCCGCGCGGGCGGCGAGCTCCCGTGCCTCGTCGAAGCGACCCTCCATCGCGCGGAGCGCCGCCAGCGACCGCAGCGCGCGGGCGTCGACGAGCCGCTTACCGCCTCCCCGGGCGAGCACCTCTTCGCACCGAGCGATCGACCTCGGCACAGGCTCCGGTCCGTACGAGGCCGGCCCCGACGTACTGACCGAGGAGCTCCGCCTCCTCCCACCCGCTCCCGGCGGCTCGGGCGTGCTCGATCGCTCGCTCCAGCGCCGTGCCCGCGTCCGAGTACCGCGGGCTCGCGTCCAGTGCATGTCGGCCTTGAGACGCCACGCGCGAGCGAGCCCCAGGTCGTCGCCGAGCTGTTCGAAGACAGGGATCACCCGCTCGAGCTCGGGGAGCGCGATCTCGGCGCGCCGCTTCGGGTCGGTCGATTCCATCAGGAGCAGCCGCACCATCGTCGCGTGTCCGAGCAGCCCTCGGTCCCCCACGATCTCGGCGTTCCTGATCGCCTCCGTGAGGACGTCGTCGGCACGGCTCGAGCTCGCCCGCCTCCATCAGCGCCTCGCTCAGGTCGGGCATGAGCGCCGCCCGCGCACGAACGTTCCCGCCGTACAGCGTGCACGCCCGCTCGAGCAGCGAGACGGCCGCGTCCACGTCACCTCGCGGGAGGGCACGTCTGCCCGCCCGCGAGAGGCGGTCGGCCGCCCGCGCCCCGACCCGCTCGGTCTCGGCGCCCGCCAGACCCAGCTCGGATCGGTAGCGGTGCGCCTGCTCGAGGTGGTAGCCCACGACCTCCTCGAACTCCAGGGTCCGATCGCCGGCGTGCCCTTCGATCCATCCAGCGAACCGCTCGTGCAGCTCGGCGCGCCGTTCCTTCGGGAGTCGCCTGGTACGACGCGTCCTGGATCAGGATGTGGTGGAACCGGAACGCGTCCTCCCCGGCGAGGGTCGAGCGTTCCGGCGCGATCAGCCCCTTGCGGACGAGCGTCTGGAGCCGACCGCCGACGCCCGGGCGCGCCTCTTCCGGGGAGAGGTCGGCCACCGCCCCCCACCAGAACTCCTTGCCGATCACCGAGGCGGTGCCCAACACGGCCTGCTCCTCGGCGCCCAGGCGATCGAGCCGGGCGGCCAGGAGCGCCTGGATCGTGGCGGGCACCGCCACCCGCGACAGATCGCCTTCCACGTGCCATCCCGCGGCGTCCCGTCGCAGGAGCCCGTCGTCCTCGAGCATCCGGAGCATCTCCTCGACGAAGAGCGGGTTCCCCTCGGCCGCCTCGACGAGGCGGGCTGAGTCCGCGGCGTCGAGAGGCGAGGCGCCCAGGAGGTCGGCCATCAGCTCCTCACTCTCGGGCTGCGTGAGCGGTGCCAGCGAGAGCGTCTCGGCGCCAGGCTCCGTCGACGCCCAGCCGGGGCGGAGATCCAGGACCTCGGGCCGGGAGAGACAGAGGAGCATGATGCGCGCGTCGCGGCACCACCCCGCGAGGTACTCGACGAGGTCCAGGAAGGCCGGCTCGGCCCAGTGGATGTCGTCCAGCACCACGACGAGGGGGCGTTCACGCGCGAGCACCTCGAGGAAGCGACGAACCGCCCAGAAGGTCTCCCGCAGCGTGGCGGACGTGTCCCCGAACCCGGTCACGGCGGCGAGCCCGTCCGCGATCGACGCCGGCATCGTCGGCGCCGCGGAGTGCCTCGAGCATCTTCTCCTTCGCCGCCCCGCGCGCGTCGCCGCCGATGCCGCAGGCGTCCTTGACGAGTTCGGCGACCGGCCAGAACGTGATCCCGTCGCCGTACGCGAGGCACCGGCCGCCGATCACGCGCGCGCGCTCGCCGAGCCCTGCCGCGAACTCCTCGGCGAGCCGTGACTTCCCGACGCCGGCCACGCCCAGGACGGTGACGAACACGCAGGCCGGACCGTCCACCGAACGGTCGAAGGCCGCGTCGAGCATCGCGAGCTCGTGGGTGCGCCCCACGAACCCCGGACGCATCCGTCCGGGCGCGAGGGGAGCCAGCGCTACCTCGAGGAGCCGGAAGCCCGTGACGGGCTCGGCCTTCCCCTTCAGCGTGAGCGCCCGGCCCTCGTCGACGGTCACTGCGTCGCGCACGAGCGCGTAGGTCGAGGCGCCGAGGAGGATCTCTCCCGGTCCCGCCGCCGCCTCGAGCCGGGCCGCGACGTTCACGGCGTCGCCCACGACCAACGGGCCGCCGTGCCGATCGCCCGACGACGACCTCGCCGGTGTTCACGCCGATCCGCGTGCGGAGCGACACGCCCCAGGCGGGTTCGAGTTCGGCGTTCAGCTCGACCAGGGCCTCACGCATCTCGGAGGCGGCCCGCACGGCGCGGAGCGCGTCGTCCTCGTGGAGCTCCGGGATCCCGAAGACCGCCATCACGGCGTCGCCGATGTACTTCTCGACCGAGCCTCCGTGACGCTCGAGGACGGCGCGCATGCGCTCGAAGAACGTGGTCATCACCCGCCTGACGGACTCCGGGTCGAGCCGTTCCCCGAGCGGCGTCGAGCCCACCACGTCGCAGAAGACGACCGTGAGGGTCTTGCGCGTCTCGCCGGACGACGCCGCGACGAGCTGGGGTAGCGGCTCGGCGCACGCCATGCAGAAACGAGCGCGGGCCGGGTTCATCTCGCCACAGACGGGGCAGGCCACCATCGGTCTCCGAGTCTAGGTCAGCCCCCGCCACCTTGCGTGGGTAGACAACGCGGTCGTAGGCTCGAACGAGCGTCGCCCAACGGGCGGCCACGACCACGGGGGTACCGATGGACTTCGACCTCGGCTTCGCGCTCATCGGCGAGGACATGGACGGAACGGCGGCCGATCTCTCGGACGTCGGGCCCGCCTCCATCGTCCCGATCGATCAGGACACCTATGTCGCCATCGACGAAGGGTTCGACCGGGGCGAGCACGTCGGGTGGATGCACGGGATCGCGGTCCTGACACATCGGGACCGGCTCGTGTGCCAGCTCGTCTTCTCGTTCGACGCCCACCCCGAGGACACGATCGTGGTCCACGGCGTCCTGCCGCGCGACGACGGTGCCATCGGGGCCGGCTGGCTCGCGGTGACGGGCGGAACCGGACGGTTCCACAAGGCGTCCGGCACCGTGCGGGTCGACACCTTGAACCCGAAGCGATTCGGCTTCACGTTCTGACCGGGCTCGACCATGGGCCGGCGATCCGGCCCTACGCCACCTGGAACGAGCGCTTCGCCAGGCCCATGAAGAAGCCATCGATCTCGGTGTCGGCCCCCTCGGGGTCGCCCGCCGCGCCGAGGCTCACGAACAGCGGCGCGAAGTGCTCGACCGTCGGGTGCGCGTAGGGCATCCCGGGCGCCGAGGCTCGGAAGTCCATCAGCGCGTCGACGTCGCCACGGGCGAGCGCCTCGGCGCTCCAGGCGTCGAACTCCCGGGACCACCCGGGCGGGTCCGCGTCGACGCGCCAGTCGCGCAGGAACGGTAGCCCATGCGTCATGAAGCCAGACCCGACGATCAGGACGCCCTCGTCGCGCAGCGGCCGCAGCCGGCGGCCGATATCGAACAACCGCTGAGGGTCGAGCGTGGGCATCGACATCTGCAGCACAGGGACGTCGGCCGCGGGGTACATCACCATCAGGGGCACGTAGGCGCCGTGGTCGAGACCGTAGTCGGGGCGATCGTGCACCGGCTCCGTGTCGGGCATCAGGGATCGGACGCGGACCGCGAGGTCCGGCGCGCCAGGCGAGCGGTACGTCATCCGGTAATACCGCTCGGGAAATCCGTAGAAATCGTAGGTGAGCGGCACGCCCGTCTCGGTCGCGCCGAGCGTGAGCGGCGCCGACTCCCAATGCGCCGACACGATCAGGACGGCCGTCGGCGTCGGCAGCTCCTTCGACCAGGTCGCGAGCTGGCCTGTCCACAGCTCATCATCCAGGAGCGGCGGCGCGCCGTGGCCGAGGTAGAGGGCGGGCATCGGGCCTCGGTGCTCGGACCAGCGGCCACGTCCGTCGGTGGCGGTCTCGGTCTCGGGTGGTGCGGTGATCATCGGTCCTCCCTCGTGGTCCCAGCACTGGAACACCAGGCGGCGACGCGTTCATTCCGAGCGGATCCGTCCTCCGTGCCGCCGCCGGTAGCATCGGTGCGTGCTCCCCGACCTTCCACCAGATACGGAGATGCGGATCGTCACCGCGCGGCTCGAGCTGCTCCCGCTCGCGCCCGGCGACGCCGACGCGCTCTTCCCGGTGCTCGACGACCCTGAGTTGGGTCGGTTCACGGGCGAGGAACCGCCCGCCGACGTCAAGGCGCTCCGCGACAGGTTCGAGGTCTGGGCCTCGCGGCGCTCACCCGACGGCGGTGAGCTCTGGCTCAACTGGATCGTCCGCCGGAGCGAGGACGACCGCGCGGTTGGTCACGTCCAGGCCACCGTGGGCGACGGCGACGCCGCGATCGCCTGGGTGATCGGCACGGCGTTCCAGCGACAGGGGTTCGCGACCGAGGCGGGGCGCGCCTTGCTGGGATGGCTCCACGAGGTCCTGGGCGTGCCGGTCGTCATCGGATGCGTCCACCCTGACAACGTGGCCTCGCAGACGGCGGCGGCGCGGATCGGACTGCGGCCGACCGACCGGTGGTACGACGGCGAGGTCGTGTGGACGGACGCGCGCGAGGCGGGCGCCTAGGCCTCGGTCGGCGACACCGGCTCCGTCTCGGCCGGCGTCGCGTGCTCGCCCCCGGTGGGTGTCACGTCGGCGTCGGTCGGCAACCTGAGCCCACCGTCTGCCGACGGAGCGAGCCCACTCTCGATCGGTGGCACGAGCCCTCCCTCGCTCACGATCGCCAGCTGATCGGACTCGGGGAGGACCACCGGGGAGCGCTTCACGTCCGCCGGCAGGGCCGCGTACCAGAGGAACCCGACCGTCCCCGCGATGATCGTGCCGATCCCGCCGACGAGCAGCGCGGCGCGGCCACCCAGGCCGACCACGATCGCGCCCGCCACGAGGGTCGCCGCGAGCTGCATGCCGTTCGCGAGGCCCCCGTAAGCGGCGAAGACCCTTCCCCGGAGCCGGTCGGGCGTGCGGTGCACCAGCAAGCTCCGGCCCGCCACGGTCTGCACGCCGTTCGCCACGCCCCCGACGACGAACATCGCGACCGCGAACCACAACACCGGGAAGGCGGCGGCCGCCGTCACCGCGGCACCGCCGACGATCGCGGCCGTCATCCATGACGGCACGAGCCTCGGCGTCGGGAGCGTCCGTCCGATCACGACGGCGCCGGCCACCATCCCGAGCAGCCAGCCCGACGCCAACAACCCGAACCCCCAGTCACCCGAGTTCAGCGAATCGCGAGCGAAGAACACCTCGGCAACGTTGTCCATCGCGGCGAACAGGATCACGGCTCCGACCGCGGTGAAGGCGAGCAACAACACGCGATCGCGCGCGATGAACCGGAGGCCCTCGCGGATCTCCTCGCGGCGCTGCCCCGCCATCTCCTGCGCCGCGGGCTCGCGGCGGATCCGCAGGGCCATCGCCGCCAGACCGATCAACAGGAACGTGAGCGCATCCACCAACAGGGCCGCGCGGACGCCCGGGCCCGCGGCCAGGATGCCGGCGAGCGCCGGACCGGTGACCATCCCCACGTACCGACCCGTCTCCAGGTACGCGTTCGCCGCGGTGACCTGGGCGTCGCCCACCGCGATCGGCACGAGCGTGTACACGGCGGGGCTCGAGACCGCGGCACCGGCGCCCAGCAGGAACGTGAGCACGAGGACCAGGGGCAGGCTCGTGGTGAAGGCGAGGCCCACCGCGAGTGCCGCCTGCAGGATCACGGAGAGGGCCAGCGTCTCGGTGGTCTCGTGCCGGTCGACGAGCAGGCCGGCGATGGGAGCGAAGAGCACCATCGGGAGCAACCCGGCGATCAGGAGCGCGGCCACGGCGAGCCCCGAGTTCGTGAGGTGCGTGACCTTGATCGTGAGCGCGATCAGCGCGAGCTCGTCGCCGAAGGCCGAGAGACCCGTTGAGGCGACGAGGAGCCTGAAGTCGCGACCGCGGATGCCCCCCTCCACCCGCGGCAGCCTAATCCCTCGAGGGGCGCCTGTCGTATCGGCCGCGCGGCCTATTTCCCGACCCCCCGAGCGAACGGCACGGCGAACGCGAACGGCCGGGTCGTACCCCTCAGAAGCCGGAGTCGACCCACGCGGGCGGCGGTCCGACCGGCACCCTCCGGATCCGCGACAACCGTCGCAGCCGTTCCCGGTACGAGCGCGTGGTCCCTCTCATACGCGAGGGATATCGAGCGGGCCGACGAACCGCTTGAGCCATCGAGGACTGGAGCGCACGGGTCCGTTACGGACGAGTCGCTGCGGCGCGGAGTCGCTGGACCGTCCGATCGCGTCCCAAGAGGGCGAGCGACTCCGGGAGCGGCGGCGAGACGTTCGAGCCGGTGGCGGCGGCGCGAACGGGCTGGAACGCCTTCGTCCGGTTCAGCCCCTCGGCCTCGGCGAGCGCGTCGAGCGAGGCCTGGATCGGCTCGGCCTCCCAAGGCTCCACGGGATCGAGGGCCTCGGCCGCCCGATCCAGGTATCCCTCCGGCGCCTTCGAGATCAGGCCGAGCGCCTTCTCGTTCAGCTCCAGGTCGTCGGTGAACAGGAACCGCAGGAGATCCACCGACTCGGTGAGGGTCTTCATCCGCTCCTTCACGAGCGGCATCGCCGCGCGGAGCGTGGGCACGTCGGGCATCACGCCGGCCTCGGTCAGGAAGTGCAGGCAGCGCGCCCCCAGCTCGTCGTCGTCGAGCGACTGGATGTAGCGGTTGTTCATCCACGTGAGCTTCTCCGTGTCGAAGGCCGCGGGGTTGCTCGACACCCTCGACAGGTCGAACCGCTCGATCAGTTCGTCGCGCCGCAGGAACTCCTGCTCGTCCTCGCTCGACCACCCCAGCAGCGCGAGGTAGTTCACGAGCGCCTCGGGGAGGTATCCCTGCTCGCGGAACGCCTGCACGCTCGTGGAGCCGTGCCGCTTCGAGAGCGGCTGGCGATCGGGGCCAAGGACCTGCGGGAGGTGGGCGTACCGCGGGGCGGCCCCACCGAGCGCCTCGATCACGGCGGCGTTCCTCGGCGCACTCGCGAGCAGGTCGTCGCCGCGCACGACGTGCGTGATGCCCATCAGCAAGTCGTCGACGGCCACGGCCAGCAGGAACACGGGCGAGCGGTCGGAGCGCATCAACACGAAGTCTCGGAGCTGGCCCGGCGCGAACCGGACCTCGCCCTTGACGAGGTCGTCCACCACCCACTCGCGATCCGGCATCGCGAAGCGCACCACGGACGGTCGCCCGGCCGACTCGTGCGCGGCACGTTCCTCGTCGGTGAGCGTGCGGCAGCGGCCGTCGTACCCGGGAGCCTCGCCGCGCGCCATCGCGGCCGTCCGTCGCTCCTCGAGTTCCTCGGCGGTGCAATAGCAGCGGTAGGCGTCGCCCTGGGCGAGGAGCCGCTCGCAGGCGTCGGCGTAGATCTGGATCCGCTGCGACTGTCGGTACGGACCCAGCTCCCCACCGACCTCCGGGCCCTCGTCCCAGTCCAGACCCAGCCAGCGAAGGTCGTCGAGCACGCCCCGGACGGCCTCCTCGGTCACGCGGCTAGCATCGGTGTCCTCGACCCGCAGCACGAAGGCGCCGCCGTGACGACGGGCGAACAGCCACGAGAAGAGCGCGCTGCGGACGTTGCCGACGTGGAGCGAGCCGCTCGGTGCGGGCGCGAACCGGCAGCGGACGGGTGCGTCCGGAGCGCCGGCGACCTCTGGCGTGTCGCTCACGCGACCACCGGGTTCGAGAGCGTGCCGACGCCGTCGACCTCGATCTCGACGACGTCGCCGGCGGCGAGCCGGCCGACGCCCTCGGGGGTGCCGGTGAGCAGCACGTCGCCGGGCAGGAGCGTCATGAACGAGGTGATGTACTCGATCAGGGTCGCGACGCCGTAGACCATGTCGACCGAGGAGCCGCGTTGGCGCACCTCGCCGTTCAGGCGCGTCTCGACCGTGACATCGTTCGGGTCCACGTCGGTCTCGATCCACGGCCCGAGCGGGCACGAACCGTCGAAGCCCTTCGCGCGCGCCCACTGGTCGTCGGTCTTCTGGAGGTCGCGGAGGGTGACGTCGTTCGCGCACGTGTAGCCGAGGATCACGCGGTAGGCGTCCTCGGCCCGCACGTCGCGCGCGAGCCGGCCGATCACGACAGCGAGCTCGCCCTCGTAGTCGACCCGTTTGCTTACGGGCAGCAGCCGGATCGGATCGAGCGGGCCGATCACCGCGGTGGACGGCTTCAGGAAGAGCAGCGGCTCGTCCGGCACTTCCATGCCGAACTCGGCCGCGTGCGCCGCGAAGTTCTTGCCGACGCACACGAGCTTGGAGGGCAGCACGGGCGCGAGCAGTTGGACCTCGCCGAGCGCGAGCTCCTCGCCGGTCGGGATCGGGCCCTCGAAGAACGTGCCCTGCAGGACGCGAACCGTGTCGTCCCCCGTGTCGGCAACGCCGGTCGCGATGCGCTCGCCGTGTCGGAACCTGAGGAGTCGCATGACGCCCGAGGCTATCGCATCTGCTTTCATGGCCGGCATGGTCGACGTGCTCCCGGCCGACGCCTCCTCTGACGAGCTGGCGCGAGCCTGCCTGGCCAACGCGGGCGCGATCGGCGACGCGATCCTCGCTGATCCGGACGCCGTCGCCGAACGCGGGCCGTGGCTGGATCGACACCGCTCAGCGGCCGACGGCGGCCTGTGGAACGCCGTGACGCGGACCTCCGTGCCCGACGGGGATGTCGACGACGCGATCCGCGAGACGATCGCATGGTTCGGGGACCGGACGATCAGGTGGTGGACGGGACCCGGCGACCGGCCCATCGATCTCGACGCGCGCCTCACGGCGCACGGGTTCGAGGCCGAGCAGGCCCGGGGGATGGTGGCCGACCTCGCCGGTCCCTGGGAGACGGACGCTCCTGACGGGCTCGAGATCCGGCGGGCCACCACGCCCGACGAGGTCGCCGACTTCCTCGCGGTGCTGTCGTCGGTCTACCCCGGCGAGGTCGGATGGCAGGACAGCTGGCACGCGGCCTTCACGGCGATCGGGTTCGCCGACGACGCCCCCGTCCGTGTGTACGTCGGCCGAGAGGCTGGGCGCCCGGTGTCCTCGTCGTTCCTCGTGCTCGGCGCGGGTGTCGCGGGGATCTACGGCGTGCACACGGATCCGGCCGAGCGCGGCCGCGGGCTCGGCGCCGCGCTCACGCGAGCGCCGATGCGCGCTGCGCGCGAGGCCGGCTACGAGGTCGCGATCCTCCAGGCCGCGCTCCGCGCGGCGCCGCTGTACGAACGGATCGGCTTCCGCACCGTATGCCAGGTCGGGATCAACGAGCGGGAGCCCAGCGCCGCGGGCGAATGACGCGGGCTGGCATGGGTACGCCGGGGCCCACGGGCACGGCGCAGGGCCGGCTCATCCGGCGTCGCTAGACTCACGGCGAAAGGAGCCGCCGCGTGGAGCCAGGGTTCGACCACATCCAGCAAGAGCAGCAGCGGTACTACGAGGATCGGGCTCACGAGTACGACGATGTCTGGTATCGGCGCGGCGCCTACGACCTGGGGCCCGAGGGCAACGCTCGATGGTTCGAAGAGACGGCGCACCTCGAAGCCGCCGTCGACGACCTCGACGTCTCAGGCCTGGTGCTCGAGCTGGCGTGCGGGACCGGCTTGTTCACGCGCCATCTCGCTCCGCGGGCGCGGCGCCTGATCGCCGTCGACGCCGCCGCCTCGGCGCTCGCGGTCAACCGCGAACGCGTCGCCGACCCACGCGTCGAGTACGTGCACGCGGACCTCTTCACCTGGGACCCGCCTCAGGGCGTCCAGTTCGATGCCATCTTCTTCGCGTTCCTGATCTCGCACATCCTGCCCGACCGGTTCGAGGAGTTCTGGGGCCGGCTCGGCGGCTGGCTCGCACCCGGGGGCCACGTCTTCTTCTGCGACGACGTGGCGGGAGCCGAGTCTCGTCCGTCCAATCCGGGCGAGAGCGTCGACGACGGACCCGCCTTCGCGCATCGCCGCCGCCTGAGCGACGGGCGCGAGTACACCATCGTGAAGGTCTTCCACCATCCGGAGGAGCTCCAAGACACGCTGGCATCGCTGGGATGGAGCGTCGACCTGTGGACCACCGGAGATGAGTTCTTCTACGGGGTCGCACGCCTCCCGGGGGTCGACACGGGCTTCCATCCGGGCCTGACCGTCGACTAGCTCGGCGCGCTCCCGACCTCGACTGCGGAGCCGCCCGCGAACGTCGCGCCGACCTGGCGCCAGTAGCCCGCGATCATCTCGTGGGGCTCGAGGGCGGCGAGCTCGTCACCGGGCGCGTCGAACAGCCTGACGGTCGGATCCCCGACGTACGCCCGTCCGAGCTCGACGTCCTGCGACCGCATCGTCACGAGCTCGTCCAGCGAGGCGGGCTCCGCCGGGGCGATGTGCGGCATCCACCGCGAGTGCAGCATCGGCAGCGCGTTCACGAACCCGCCCGACTCGCTCTCGCCGGACAGGGTGAGCGTCGCCTCGGCCAGGCGCCGGTCGTTCGCGGCGAGGGTCGCGCCGAGCACGCCGCCGGGCTCGAGCCGTGGACCCGCCCTACCCACGGTGACCGGTCGCGTCATCCACATCGACCCGAGCTTCTTCGGGTAGCCCTGATACCAGCCGCGCGCGAGCGCGAAGTCCTTGTCGACCCAGATGTACACGCAGCGCGAGTACGTCTCGCCACCGTAGGTGCACCGGACGACGACGAAGGCTTCCTTGTACTGACCACGGACCGGGTCGAGGAGCTCGGCACCCCCGTCCGAGCACGACTGCCAGTCCGCCCAGATGATCGCGACCGCGCCCGGATCCTCGTCGGCCGGACCGACGCCATCCGGCAGCAGCGCCACGACGTTCGCGGGGTCGGTCCGGTACTCGATCGTCAGCACGTCGCCGGAGTAGTGCCAGGGAGGCGCGGGCACGATCGAGGCGCGACCCTCGGGCGAGCGCGGGAGCATGAACCCCTTCGGCATGCGGCCTATCGTACGCTTCGGTCGCGAACGACCGGCGGAGGGAGCCCACGACATGGAGACGCGGCGGATCCTGCTCGACGGCGTGATCACGTCCGTCGTGCGCGAGGGCGACGAACTCGTCGCGCCCGACGGCCGCACGATGCCCCCGGAGGAACCGGTCCACCTTCCCCCCGTGACGCCGACGAAGGTGATCTGCGTTCACCTGAACTACGAGAGCCGGCGGGCAGAGTTCGGCGCGACGCTCGGTCCTGCACCGACCTACTTCCACAAGCCCATCAGCGCGCTGAACGCCCACGGCGGCGAGATCGTGCGCCCGCCTCGCTGCCGGTTCCTGAACTACGAGGGAGAGATCG
>CAWFJU010000025.1:0-34019 GCA_963816275.1 uncultured Actinomycetes bacterium | reverse complement strand
GTCGCCGGCGCGAAGTTGAGGATCGAAGCGGATGCCGGCCGCCACCATCCGGTCGGCGACCTCCTGCACCGCCGAGGCGGGCGTCGCGATCACCCCGATCGCGATGTCGTGGTCGGCGCACGAGGAGGGGCAGGTCTTCGAGGGGACGGACGACGTGGCCGTCGATGATGGCGCCGACCTTCGCGGGGTCGGCGTCGACGAGCGCCGTCACGTCGAAGCCTCGCTCGGCGAATCCCCGGTAGTTCGCCAGGGCCTGTCCCAGGTTGCCGATCCCGGCGATCACTATCGACGAGTGCTGGGTCAGCCCGAGCTCGCGGCGGATGTTCGATCAGGTACGCGACGTCGTACCCGACCCCCCGGGTCCCGTATGAGCCGAGGTGGGACAGGTCCTTGCGCACCTTCGCGGAGTTGACCCCCGCGGCCTCGGCCAGGGCCTCGGACGACACGGTCGTGATGCCCGAGCCGGCCAGGTCGACGAGGGCGCGCAGATAGACAGGCAGACGTCCGACCGTCGCCTCGGGGATCGATCGGTCCCGCGGTCGCGTGCGTCCTGTTCACCCCGGCCATCGGGGCCAGCCTAGCGCGCAGGGCGCGCCGTTCTCAAGTTCACAAGCGTCCCGCCACGATGCCGCGCGAGCTCGCGGGGTCGACCGCGATCTCGAACCGCTCGACCCCGTCGATCACGACGACGGGGATCCGGATCCCGTACTCCTTGACCAGTTCGTCGTCGGTCTCGATGTCGACCTCCTCGAGGTCGAACGGCGTCCGCGCGCGCTCGGCCTCGAGGACCGCGCGGGCCTCGTCGCACAGGTGGCAGCCGGGGCGGGAGTACAGGACGACGTGCACGGGAGGCATCCTAGCGGCGCCCGGCGGAGGACGCGACGCGCTCTGCTACAACATGGGGCGTGCGCGACGGCGACCGCGAAGACCTGGAGCTCCACCGCCGCCTCACGACGGGCGATCGGGGGGCGTTCGACGAGCTGTACCGTCGCTACGCGAAGGCGGCCTACGGCCTCGCCTACCGCCTGACCGGCCAGCAGATCCTGGCGCAGGACGTCGTGCACGACGCCTACATGGCGCTCTGGCGGGCTCCGGAGGCCTACGATCCCGCCCGCGGCGCCTTCCGGACCTTCTTCCTCTCGCTCGTGCACCATCGGGCGGTCGACACCGTTCGGCGCGAGGAGCGCCTTCGGAAAAGGCAGGAGCGCGCATCGAACCTCGAGCCGTCGCCGACGAAGATGTAGCGGAAGGCGTCATGGACGAGGCCTGGGCGGCGTCCGTCGTCAGGAGGTCCGCCGAGGCGCTCACGACGCTCCCCCCCGAACAACGACAGGTGCTCGAGATGGCGTACTTCGACGGCAAGACCCAGGCGGCGATCGCGGACGAGCTCCAGATCCCGCTCGGCACCGTGAAGACCAGGACCCTGGCGGCGATGCGGAAGCTCCGCAGGGCCTTGGATCAGGAGGACGCGTGTGACCCAGGACCACGAGCAGATCGAGGAGCTGCTGGCCGGCTACGTGCTGCGCTCGCTCGCGGGCGAGGACGCCGCCGAGGCCGACCGGCTGCTCTCCGATCACGTGCCGGTTGCAGCCGGTGCCACGACACCCTCGCCGACTTCCAGGCGCTCTCGGCCGACCTCGCCCTCGACACGCCGCCGATCGCGCCGCCCGAGACGCTCCTCCCCCGCCTCCACCGCGAGCTCGAGCCCGTGCCCGCGCCGGCGCCGGACCGGCCAGCTCGTCGCCGTAGCCGCCAGCGTCGCGCTCGTGGCCGGACTCGCCGGCACCAGCCTCACCCAGTTCGTCCAGGCCGGCGACCGGCAGGCGCGCGCCGACCACATCGCGGCCGCGCTGGATCTCGCCCGCCAACCCGGGGCCGACCTCGTTCCGGTGGGACCGGCGACCGAGATCTCGGCCCCCGGCGCCGAGGAGTTCTACCTCTACGGCACCGACGTGCCGGCCCCGCCGCCCGGCACCGTGTACCACGTCTGGCTCGCCTCGGACTCGGCCACGACCGACGCCGGCGAGCTCCCCTATGAGGACGGCGTCGTGTTCCTCGCGGTGCAGTTCGATCCCGGCTCGTTCACCGACCTGATGGTGACCGTCGAACCGGCGGGCTCGGTGCCGTCGGCGCCGGGCGAGGTCGTCTGGAGCCGCGGCCGCCTAGCCCCGCCCCCCTGGAACCGGCGCCATCGCCGGCGCGGCCGCCGGCACCGGCCGGGACGCCCGCAGGAACCCCAGGAACATCACGGAGATCCCCGCGAGGAGCGCCATCGAGAAGCCCGGGAGGTTGCCGAGCGCGGCGAAGGCGCGAACCGACCCCGCGATCAAGGTCGCGCCCCCCGCGATCAGCAGCGTGCCGAAGAAGCGATCGCGCAGCTCGGGCCGCCCTCGCATCCGCCAGGCCGACCAGCAGGCGCCGCCGACCAGGATCAGGTACGAGGGGATCGAGATCAGCTGCGGCAGCCGGTGCGCCGCCGTACCGTCACCGAACACGTGCTTGCCGGACGGCAGCCGCTCGGCGAGGACCGCCGGATCGAGCGTGGCCTCCCGCAGCACCGAGAACGTGTAGGCGGTGATGAAGACCAGGACGAGCTACAGGGCGAGGTGCACCGCCCGGTTCGCGGACCAGCAGCTGCAGCTCGCCGACCGCCAGGAACGGCACGTTCAGGACGGCGCCGAACGCCCAGTAGATCTCGAAGCCGAGCTCGCTCCATCCGCTCAGGGCCCCGGCCACCACGGCGAGCGAGGCCACCCCGTACATCACCAGCGCGATCGCCCACACGAGCTGGTAACCGTGCCGGCGCGAGGCGAACTGGCGGGCCAGGAGCCCGGCGAACACGAAGGCGACCACGGCCGCGACCAGCGGGAATACCCACATGGCCCTCAGCATACGGGTCGCGCTCCCGGCGCCGGAGCGGCCCGACCGCCTACCATGAGGGCATGGGCGACCCCCGCTCCTGTTTCTCCTCCGCCGCGTTCTTCGCGCGCCCGCTCGCCGACACGTTCCGGATCGTGGCCGAGACCGGCTACACCGGCGTCGAGGTCATGGTCACGAAGGACCCCGCCAGCCAGGACCCCGCCGCGATGCGGGCGCTCGCCAAGGAGTTCGGCCTCACGATCGGCGCGATCCACGCCCCCGCGCTGCTGCTCACGCGGAGGGTCTGGGGCACCGATCCCGTCGGCAAGATCTACCGCGCGATCGAGGTCGCCGAGGAGGCCGAGATCCCGCTCGTGGTGACGCACCCGCCGTACCGGTGGCAGCGCGGGTACCGGCGCTGGCTGATCGAGCGGCTGCCGACCCTCTCGGAGCGCACGGGCGTGACCGTCGCCCTCGAGAACATGTTCCCCGTTCGTATGGGCGAGCGGGAGGTCACGTTCCACTCCAACCAGGACCTCGACGAGCTCGAGGGCCTCCCGAACCTGGTCCTGGATACCAGCCACGCCGCGGTGGCCGAGCACGACCTCCTCGAGGTCCGTCGCCGGTTCGCGCGACCGGATGCGTCACGTCCACCTGTCGGACAACGCCGGCAAGGGCTGGGACTCGCATCTCCCGCCGGGTGACGGTGTCCTCGATCTCGACGCGTTCCTCGACGACCTGGCCGACGACGGGTACGAGGGCGCCGTCTCGCTCGAGGTGGACCTCCGCCGGTACCTCACCGACGACATGAAGCTCAGGTCCATGATGGTCGGGATGCGGGAGCGGGTCGAGACGCGGCTGAGCGTCAGAGGGTAGCCGTGAGGTGCGGGGATTCCGTGGGCGCGCCTGCTAGCCTCGATACGTGCGCCGCCCTACCTTCATCATGATCATCGTGCTCTTCGTGTTGATCGCGACCGCTGCCATCGGGCAGATCCTGATCGCGTCCGGCGATTCCCCAACGCTCGTGGGTCCCACGAGCCCCGGAGAGTTGCCGCCGAGCTCGGAGTCGCCATGACCGTGCATCCGGCCATCATCCAGGGCGGCATGGGCGTGGCCGTGTCGGGTTGGCGCCTCGCGCGCACGGTATCGCGCATGGGCCAGCTCGGCGTGGTCTCCGGCACCGCGATCGACATGGTGCTCGCCCGCCGCCTTCAGCTCGGCGACCCCGACGGCGACGCCCGGCGGGCGATGGCGGCCTTCCCCGATCCAGCGGTCGCGCAGCGGATCCTCGACGCGTACTTCGTGGAGGGCGGGATCGACGAGGAGAAGGCGTTCAAACCCGCGCCGATGTTCACCGCCGAGCCCCACCGCAAGAGCCTCGAGCTGTCGACGATCGCCGGGTTCGTGGAGGTATGGCTCGCGAAGGAGGGTCACGACGGGATCGTGGGCATCAACTTCCTGGAGAAGATCCAGATGCCGACCCCGTCGACGCTGTACGGGGCCGTGCTCGCGGGCGTCGACGTCGTCCTCGTCGGCGCCGGGATCCCGCGGGACATCCCGCGGCTGCTGGACCGCCTCTCGCAGCACGAGCCGGTCACCATGCCGCTGCACGTTGACGGCGGCGACGGGACCCTCGCGTTCGATCCACGGGCCGTGATCCCCGAGCCGGGAGGGCCCCTCGCGCGACCGATGTTCCTCGCGATCATCGCCTCGACGGCCCTCGCGATCAGCCTGGCCCGCAAGACCCCGGGCGTCGACGGCTTCGTGATCGAGGGCCCGACGGCCGGCGGTCACAACGCCCCGCCCCGCGGGGTCGTGGAGCTCGTGGACGGCGAACCTCTGTACGGGCCCCGCGACGAGGTCGACCTCGAGAAGGTCGGCGAGCTGGGACTCCCCTTCTGGCTCGCCGGGGGGCAGGCGACGCCCGAGCGGCTCAAGGAGGCGCAGGAGGCAGGCGCGGCGGGCATCCAGGTGGGCACCGCCTTCGCGTTCTGCCAGGAATCCGGTCTCGACCCCACGCTCCGTACGCGCGTGCTCCATCAGGTTCGTGCGGGGCGCATCTCGATCTTCACCGACCCGCTCGCCTCGCCGACCGGGTTCCCGTTCAAGGTCATCGAGCTCGAGGGCACCCTCTCGGAGGACGACGTCGTCGAGGCGCGTGAGCGCCGTTGCGATCTGGGCTACCTCCGCGTGGCCTACCCGACCCCGGAAGGACGCCTGGGGTACCGGTGTCCGGCCGAGCCGATCGAGGATTACGTCCGCAAGGGCGGCGACATCGCCGACACGGTCGGCCGCAAGTGCATCTGCAACGGCTTGACATCTACGATCGGCCTGGGGCAGCGCCGCCAGGGCGTTCCGGAGCCGCCGATCATGACCGCGGGCAACGACCTGGTCGAGCTCGGGCGGCTGCTCGGGGGCGACCGCCTCACGTACTCGGCCGAGGACGTGATCGCCTACCTGCTCGACGAACCGCTCGAGCCGCTCCTGGTCGGCCACGAGCACGACGACGTGGACGTCGAGCCCGTCGTGCCCGCCTGAGCTACTCGAGGACGACCGCGGCGCCCTCGGCGAGACCCAGCATGGTGGCCGCGCTCCCGTGGTTCACGACCAGCGCGACGTAGCCATCTGAGTCCACGATCGCGCCCAGGGTTCCCTCGGGCACGTCGGCGAAGATCTGCACGCGTGGGATCGGCGCGGCCGCCGACCCGCAGGAACCGGCCGATGCCTGCGCCTTCCAGATCCGACGGGCGGGCGTTCAGCTGGACGTTCCCGAACCCGTCGACGCTCGTGACCCGGCAGCCGAGCACCCCATCGGCCAGCATCGGCGCGGCGAGCTCGAGCGCCCGGAGCTCGGCCGGGTCGACGGAGGGCCCCATCCGCTCTAGCGGGAGCCCGTTCGCGAGGTGCGCGGCGGCGGGGGCGAACACGTCGCGGCCGTGGAACGTCTTCGACACCGGCTGGAGGACGACGTCCTCGGCGGCGATCTCGGCCGCTGTGGCCGCCCCCCGAGCGCGTCCCACGCCATGGAGAGCAGCCCGTTGTCCGGACCCACCAGGAACGCCCCGCTCCCGGCCCGCACCGCGATCGACCGGCGTTCCGAGCCGACGCCGGGGTCCACCACCGCCACGTACACCGCGGCGTCGGGCATGAAGTCGGTGGCCCGCCCCAGGGCGAGCGCTCCTCGCATCACGTCCTGTCGCGGGATCGCGTGGGTGAGGTCGACCACCCGCGCCTCGGGGGCGATCCGCGCCATGACCCCGTGACAGATCCCCACGAAGCCATCGGCGAGGCCGTAGTCGGTGAGGAAGACGATCGAACGAGCCATCACTCCTGCGCCGCCGGCTCGCTGACCGGCAGGTACTGGCCGAGCCAGGCGAGGATCGTCGTGCGGGCGATCTCGCCCTGGTTCCCCGTGAGCAGGTCCGTCCCGTGGTCCGACGTGGTCAAGATCTCGAGCTTCTTGGGCTGAAGGCTCTGTTCGTAGAACGCGGACGCGGCCTCGGCCGCCGACGTGTCTCCGTCGCCGGCCATGAACAGTTTGGCCGCCCCCGATGCCTGCACCACCTCGGGGCCGGCGGTCAGCCCCTCGATCGACGCAGGAGCCGAGAGCGTGACGACCGCCTCGACCTCCGTCGGGATCTGGGCGGCCGCCACGAGGGACGCCGTGCCGCCCATGCTGGCGCCCACGAGCGCGACCCGCGTCGACGCCCTTCGAGGACAGGAAGTCCTTCGCGGCGAGGACGTCCTGCCAGATCATCGAGATCGCCCGCTCTCCCCTCGGAGCAGCCGGCGTCGCCGCCCGGGCAGTAGCCGCGGAAGTCGAACGTGAGCGCCCGGTAGCCCAGCGAGCCGAGCCGCTGGGCGAAGTCGTACCAGGAGGTCTGGTCGGCGGGCAGCATGTGGGCGAGCACCACCCCCGCCGTGGCGTCGTCCGGACCGAAGATCCGCCCCGCGAGCGTCACCCCGTCCTCGGTCGTGAACGTGACGGGCGTCGACGGTCGAGGAGCCTCCTGGCGGATCGCGTCGGCCTGGTCGCAGGCCATGGCGAACGGCCCGCAGGAGGAGGACGAGGGAGATGACGCGGAGGGAGCGGGCGAACGTCGGCGCGCGCACGGCGGTGCGGCCCCGGCTACTTGCCCAGCTTCATGCGCTGGTGGCGCGTGCGCTTCAGAAGCTTCCTGTGCTTCTTCTTGCGCATCTTCTTGCGGCGCTTCTTGATCAGCGACGGCAAGCTGTCAGCCTTTCACTCGGTTCCGAAGAGGTTCCGGAGGTCGACGCGCTTCGCGCGGAAGGTGTCCTCCAGACGAACGGACCCCAGTCTAAGCGCTTTCGGCGGCTCTGCCACGGGGGAGATCAGGCGAAGCCCGGCGTCCTGCGGCACGTACTCGAGGTATCCGAGCCCGGTGAAGCCGCCGTGCCCGTCGGAGAGCCCCACGAGCAGCCGGTCGAGCTGGGCCAGATCGAACATGGGCGGCAGCGTCGGCATGAACACCGTGGGCTTGACGCGGAACCGCTGGAGATCGGCCTCGAAGTACCGTGCCATCGCGCGGACCCGCTGGGCCATGCGCTCTTCCACGCTCGTGGACACCACCGCGGGGTGCACCGGCAGCGACGCGACGTCGGTCCCGAAGAAGCGCTCGATCACCCCGAGGATCGGGTCGAGTTCCTCGCCGCGCTGGAGCCCCACGACGAGGTCGGGCTCGAGGAGATCGACCTTGTAGTACTTCACGAGCTGGCCCCAGATGCCGCTGACCATGCCGCTCGTGTCGACCACGACGAGGTCCGAGCCTTCCTCGTTCGCCCGGTCGCGGAGCCGCGAGAGCGCTCCCACCATCGGCAACAGGTGGTCCTGCGGGCTCGTGGATCCCACGAAGCCGAGGGCGTCGGCGTGGGCGAGCCGCTCGAACGTGAGGTCGTCGGGTTCGCGGACGTGCTTCAGGCCCACCGTGGCGGGCGGCCCGACCGTCTTCTGCGCCACGTCGGCGTCGAGGTAGGCAACCGTGCGCCCGAGCCGGAGGGCGTACGCGGCGGTGGCGCGGGCGAGCGTGCTCTTGCCCGCGTCGAGGCCGCCGATGAACAACACCGTGTGCGCCTCACGCGCGGCCCGATCGACGAGCCGGTCGTGCTCGTTCATCTCCCACCCCCGTGCCCTGCACGGAGGCCCGGTCGCGTGTGCGCGGCGCGCGCACCCGCCGGCTCACCCGGCTTCGGTGTACCGCGCCATCAGGTAGCGTATGGACGTCTTCCTCGCGGAGTCGGTAGCTGCGCCCCACCCTCAAAGCGGCCAGCTCCCCGGTCTTGATCAGTCGGTAGACGGTCATCCTCGATACGCGCAAGAGGTCGGCGACCTCGTTCACGGTCAACAGTCGAGCCTCGGTGAAGGGTTCGTTCCTCACGATGGCGGGATTGTAGGGGTTCGCCGCGGCGGCGGATACCCCCCCTTCGGCCATTCCCGGGCGGTTCGTGTCCCGCCGCAGGTCAGAAGGCTTCCGCCACCACCTGGAAGCAGGGCCAATAGTCGTCGGGAGCGACGTGGTCGTCCATCACGAGCACGACATCGGTGCGCCCCTGGGCCTTCGCGACGATGAGGGCCGGGTCGTTCACGTCGGCGATGCTGAGGGTCTCGACGCCCGCCTCGATCGCGGCACCCGCGAACCCGTGGTCGGCCACGACGAGATCGGGACGGGCCTCGGCGAGCGATCCGCTCCATCGCAGCAGGACTGTGGGTATGGCGGGGCTCGCGGTCGTCGGAGAGCATCGGCCACGGCCCCGAAGTACGCGACGACCCAGTCGTGGTCGAGGTGACCCTCCCGCCACCGAGCTCCGGCGGCGGGGGTGACCAAGCGCGCCCCGTGACCCGCCAGCAGCCCCTCGAGCGCGCGATAGAAGAGCGCCAGGCCCACGGGATGGCCCGTGGCGAGCAGGACGCGCTCGCCCGACGTCGCCGCGCGGGCGAGCCGCTCCCCCATCGCCCGGCATGCGTCGAGGATGGGCCCGGGCGCGATGTCGACGGGTCCGTAGCGGGCCTCATGGTCGATCGGCCGGCCGGCCTCGGCGCCCACCAGGTCGAGGATCGCATCGAGCCCGTAACCGTCCGGCATCCGCGACAGCCCGAAGAGCTTGTCGGGGTCGCCGTCGATCAGCATCAGGATGTTGCCGCGCACGTTGTCGAGCGGATGGGTCGCGGTCCCGGCTACGTCGCCCTCGAGCAGCGCCCGTTCGAGCTCGGCCCGTGTCGCACGGCCGCGGGACCCACCGCGCGTCCAGGGGCGGCAGACGTCGCGCGTGGGCTTCGGTAACGTCCATCGGTCGGGTCATCCTACGGGGCGGGCACGGAAGGGAGACGACGTGGAGATCCGTGGCGCGGTCGCGGTCGTGACCGGCGCGTCGGCGGGCATCGGGGAGGCGACGGCGGTGGCGCTCGCCCAACGCGGCGCCCGCGTGGTGCTCGCCGCCCGGCGAGCCGATCGCCTCGAGTCCCTCGCCGAGCGGATCCAGGGCGCCGGGGGGCGGGCGCTCGCGATCCCGTGCGACGTGACCGACGTCCACGACCTCACGACGCCTCCGCGGCGCGGTCGAGGAGGCGCTCGGCCCCGTCGACATCCTCGTGAACGACGCCGGGATCCCGGGAGGCGGCGAGTTCGCCGATCTGGCGTACGAACAGATCCGTCGTGTGGTCGAGGTGAACCTCCTCGGCGTGATGTACGGGACGCGGGTCTTCCTGCCCTCGATGCTCGCGCGGGGCCATGGGCACGTGGTGAACATCGCCTCCCTCGCGGGACGATTCGCCACGCCGGGCGCCTCCGTGTACACGGCGACCAAGCACGCGGTCGTGGCCTTCAGCGAGTCCGTCAACTATGAGACGGAGCCGCGTACGGTGCACGTGACGTCCGTGAACCCTGGGTTCGTCGCCACGGAGGGGTTCCCGGCGAACGGGGTTCCCGCCCCGCTCGTGATGCCCGCCGGCCGCGTGGCGGACGCGGTCGTCAAGGTGAT
This sequence comes from uncultured Actinomycetes bacterium, assembly GCA_963816275.1. Lineage (GTDB taxonomy): Bacteria > Actinomycetota > UBA4738 > UBA4738 > HRBIN12 > JAOUEA01. The sequence continues at coordinate 24,164 of CAWFJU010000025.1, read as the reverse complement.
CCGCGACGAGATCGCGCCCGAGTACTCCGTGCCGCGCTGGGCGAGCCCCTTCCAGGCCTTCAGGGTCCTCACGCCACCGCTGTACCGTTGGGGCGTGCGTACGACCCGCTCGCTCGGCCTCAAGGCGACGAAGGCGGACCATTGAACGTCGCACGGCCGAACGTCGCACCACTGAACGTCCGCCGTCGATCCGCGCGGCAACCGCCCCGACGGAGGTCCGACGTCCGGTCGGCGACGAGGCGATCGAGACCGACATCCCGTGGATCGTGATCGTGTGGAACGACCCGATCAACCTCATGTCGTACGTGACTTGGGTGTTCCAGACGCTGTTCGGCTACCCGCGCGAGAAGGCCGAGCGCTTGATGATGGACGTGCACACGAAGGGCAAGGCCGTGGTCTCGAGCGGCACCCGGAGCCAGGCCGAGCGCGACGTCGCCCGCCTCCATGCCAAGGGCCTCTGGGCCACGATGCAGCGCGATGTCTGAGCTCGAGGCGCCGCTAACGCGCGACGGCGACGGGTTCACTCTGCGGCTGTCCGCCGGCGAGCGCGACCTGCTCCGTGGACTGTGCGGCCAGCTCCGAGACTCCTCCGCGAGGCGGACCCCTCCGCCGACCCTGCGATCGCCCGGCTGTTCCCGGCCGCGTACCCGGAGGACCCGCTTCGCAACCTCGATTTCGAGCGCGGCGCGGGCGAGAACCTCGTCGCGGACCGCCTGGCCGCCGTGGACGTCGTGGAGACGACCGTCGACGCCGAGCGCCTCTCGGAGGAGGAGGTCATGGCCTGGCTGGGCTCGGTGAACGCGCTCCGGCTCGTGCTCGGCACGCGGCTCGGACTCAGCGAGGAGACCACCGAGGCGGACTACCCCGAGGGGAACCCCGACCGTGACGCGTACGGGATGTACCTCTACCTCACCTGGCTCGAAGCCGGGATCGTCGAGGGTCTCGCTGAGGCCTGAACCGGCGCCGGATCCTCAGACGTCGTCCCGGCGCTTGGCACGGAACCGCCGCCACCAGGGCGGCGTGCGGGCGCCCTTCTGTCGTTCGTGAACCTCGTGGCGGTGGGCGGCCTCCCGCAGCTCGTCCTCGTTGGCGTGGGGCACCATCTCGCCCTCGGGGCGACCCGGCATCGCGTTGACTCCGCGTCCGCTCATCCTGCGCACCTCTTCCAGACGATCAGATACGACCACCGTACGCTCGGTCCCGCCGACGCACAACGGCTCAGCGGATCGGGCCGCCGACCCGGTGGATCTTCAGCATGTTCGTGGTCGTCCGGCCGGCGGGCGACGACGCCGCCATCACGACCGAATCGCCCGGCCCGACGAGCTCGTGCTCACGGAGGCCCCGATCCATCAGCTCGATCATCTCGTCGGTGTCGTCCGGCGGGGTCGCGGGGAGCGGTCGTCACGCCCCAGAGCAATGCGTTGCGCCTCCGGATGGTCGACGTCGGGCATGAACGCGTAGATCGGGCATCCGGGGCGTTCGGCCGAGAGCAGGCGCGCGGTGCGTCCGGTCTCCGTGTAGCACGTGATCGCCTGCACGTCGGCGTCGCCCGAGATCGAGGCCGCCGCGTGGGCGACGGCCGCCGCCTCGCCCGTGTGCCGGCACTGCGGCTGGGTCGCGCGGTAGCGGTCCCCGCGCGCCTCGACGGTCTCCGCGATCCTCGTGGCTGCCGCGGCCGCCTCGAAGGGGTACTCACCGATCGCGGTCTCGCCCGAGAGCATGATCCCGTCGGCCCCGTCCAGGACGGCGTTCGCGACGTCGGTGGCCTCCGCTCGCGTGGGGCGGGGCGAGCGGATCATCGACTCGAGCATCTGGGTGGCGACGATCACGGGACGTCCCGCCTCGCGGGCCTGTTGCAGCAGATCCTTCTGGAGGAGCGGGATCTGCTCCATCGGCAGCTCGACGCCGAGGTCGCCGCGCGCCACCATCAGGGCGTCGGTCACGTTCAGGATCGCTCCGATGTGCTCGATCGCGGGCTTCGTCTCGATCTTCGCGACGATCGGCACGAGCCGGTCCCCCATCAGGTCTCGGAGCTCGGTGATGTCGCCGGGCCTTCGCACGAACGACTGGGCCACGAGATCGACGCCCAGCTCGAGCGCGTGCGCGAGGCCCTCACGATCGCGATCGGTCACGGCGGGCAGGCTCAGCTGCTCCGCGGGCACGTTCACCCCCTGCCCGGAGCGGACCGTGCCACCCCGCACGCACGAGAGCTCGACCGCCTCGTCCTCGATCCCCACCACCGTGAGCTCCACCGCCCCGTCGGCGAGCAGGACACGATCGCCCTCCCGGAGGTCCTCGGCGAGCCGAGGGTAGGTCGTCGACGTCCCGTCGGCGTCCGCCTCGCCCGGACGGAGGTGGAACCGTTGATTCGGCACGAACCGGAACGGATCCGGGTTCATCCGACCGAGCCTGACCTTGGGCCCGGGGAGATCGGCGAGTACGGCGAGCGCCGTGCCGGTCGCCGCCTCCACGTCGCGGACGAGCCCCACCGACCGAGCGTGATCCTCGGGCGTTCCGTGCGAGGTGTTGATCCGGAAGATGGACGTGCCCGCCTCCACGAGCGCCCGGACGAGCCGCGGAGTGGCCGAGGCCGGGCCGAGCGTGCAGACGAGCTTCGTCCGGGCCGTCACGACTCCTCCGCGGCGCTCTCGAGGAAGCGATCGAGCGCCGCCCGGGCGATCACCGGCACCTCCGCGTCGCCGCGGCCCGGCGGCTCGGCGGCCTCCGACATCGTGACGGGGACCTCAGCGCGCAGCAGGAACTCCGTACGCTCGATCCACCCCTCGGGCAGGTGATCGGGGATCTCGGCGCCGGCCATCTCGGCGAAGTAGGTCGTCCACGCCCGCGGAACCACGCGCGCCCACTGGTAACCCCCGCCGCCGGTCGCGACCCACCGCCCGGCGGCGGCCTCGTGTGCGAGGCCGTGGAGCTCGGCGGCCGCCTCCCGGTAGGCACGGGTCGTGAGGCGGAGGTGCGCGAGCGGATCGCTGGCGTGCGTGTCGCAGCCCAGCTGCGTGACGAGCACGTCGGGCCGGAACCGCCGAACCACGGGCGGGATCACGGTGCGGAAGGCATCGAGCCACGCGTCGTCGGCCGTCCCCGGCGGGAGGGGCACGTTCACGGCCGACCCCTCGGCACCCGGCCCGCCACGCTCGTCCAACCCGCCCGTCCCGGGGAAGAACCCGAACTCGGGGGCGTACTCGTGGATCGAGACCGTGAGCACCCGCGGGTCGTGCCAGAAGCAGGCCTGGACGCCGTCGCCGTGATGCACGTCCACGTCGACGTACGCGACCCGCTCCGCTCCCTGCGCCAGCATCCAGGCGATCGCGACCGCCGGATCGTCGTACACGCAGAAGCCCGAGGCACGCTCGGGCATCGCGTGGTGGAGCCCCCCGGCCGCGTTGAACGCGTGCTCCGCCTCGCCCGACCAGACCGCGCGCGCGGCGGCGACCGTCGCGCCCGCCACGATCGCCCCCGCCTCGTGCATATCGTCGAAGATGGGGTTGTCGCCGGGGCCGTAGCCGAACCGTCCCCACTCGCCCTCCTCGCCGTGCCCGGCGCGGGTCGTGGCGTCGATGAACGCCGGCGTGTGCACGAGTTCCAGCGTCGCCCGATCAGCGGGCTCGCACCCGAGGCGGGCGACGTTGGGGAGCGCGTCGAGTCCGTACGCCTCGATCAGCTCCCAGGTGAGGAGCACACGCTCGGGCCGTAGCGGGTGCTGCAGCCCGTGGTTGTAGATCTTCGCTTGCGGACAGACGACGAGCCCGACGCGTTCGCTCACGTCGCCGAGCGGATCGCGGCCGCCGTGCGCTCGACGAGCATGGTGGCCTCCTCGTCGCTCAGGCAGAAGGGCGGCCCGAGCATCAGCAGATCCCCGTTCGCGCCGTCGACGTGGCCGGTCGACGAGTACAGCAGGAGACCGGCGTCACGAGCGGCGGCGAGCACGCGTTCGGTGACCTGGTCCGCCCGCGAGAACGGCTCCTTCGTCGCGCGGTCACGCACGAGCTCGATCCCGATCATCATCCCCAGTCCCCGGACGTCGCCCACGGCGGTCAGGTCGTCGGTCGCGGCGCGCAGGTCGGCGCGGAGCCGTTCCCCGAGCGTGGCCGCACGCTCGACGAGATCCTGCTCCCGGAGCACGCGCAACACGGCGCGACCGGCCGCCGCACCGAGCGCGTTGTGCGACCACGTGAACCCGTGGACGAACCCCGCGGACGACACCGTCTCGTACAGCTCGCCGCTCGCGGCCGCGAACCCGAACGGGACGTAGCCGCTGGTCGTTCCCTTGCCGGCGGTGACGATGTCGGGCCGCACGCCCCAGTGGTCGACGCCGAACCACCGGCCCGTGCGCCCCAGGCCGGTCATGACCTCGTCGGCGATCACGAGCACGCCATGACGCCGGCAGACCTCCACCACGGCGGGCCAGTAGTCATCGCACGGGACCGCGGCGCCGAGCGTGGCCCCGGCCACGGGTTCGGCGATGAACGCGGCCACGGTGCCGGCGCCCGTCTGGGAGATCACGCGCTCCAGCTCCCCCGCGTGCCATGCGCCGCACGCCCCGGGGTGTGCCGGGTTCCCGCAGCGGTACTCGTAGGCCGCGGGCACGTGCGGGAACCGTCCGAGCCAGGGCGTGTACGGCTTGCGGATCGGCTCCTTCCCGCTCGCGTCGAGCGCCCCGATCGTGTTCCCGTGATACGCGCTCCGCCGCCCGATCACGGCCACCCGGGAGGTCTCGCCGCGCGCGAGGTGGTAGCTGCGCGCCATCTTGAGCGCCGTCTCGACGGCCTCGCTCCCGCCGGATACCGGATACAGGTGGGCGTCGTCCATCGGGAGCAGCTTCGCGATCTCGTCCGCGTAGGCCTCGACGGCCTCGGTCGTGAACATCGTGCCGTGGACGTACTGGGTGGCCCGGAGCTGCGCCTCGATCGCCTCGATCACCTCGGGCACGCCGTGGCCGACGTTCACGACGATCGCCCCGCCGGCACCGTCCAGATACCGGGTGCCGTCGGCGTCGGTGATCCAGACGCCCTCCGCATGCACGGCCGTCGGGAGCGTCCGGGTCGCGACGCGGGGGAACACGTGGCTCATGGGTGGGGTTCCTCGGCTCCCGGTCCCGGCCGCTCAGGCTCCTCGTCGAACGTCGCGAACACCTCGCGGAGCCGATCCCCGCGCGCACGCCGGCGGGCGCGGATCTCCTCGGCCCAGTCGGGCTCGGGCTCGTCGGCCCCCGGCGGCAGCGAGGCGCCCGTCGGACGACCATCCGGTGACGAGGGATCGCGTTCGTTCGGCATCGGCATCGGCGTCACCGTACCGCCTCGACGCGGGCGAGCCACTCCGCCACGGCCCGATCCCCCGTCTCCTGGAGGGTCCGCGTCCGGCGCTCGGCGATCTGCTCGTCCCCCTGGAGTCGCAGCACCAGCGCCGCGAGCCGGAACGGGATGTCCCGCGGGTCCGTCGCCTCCATGCAGATCGCGTTCGTCTGCAGGCGGAACTCGAGGGGCAGGGTGGACCCGTTCGCGTGGGCGCCCGCGAGCCCCGCCGAAATACAGCAGGGCGGGGAAGGCGCCGTGGCCTCGTTGGCCGAAGTCGGCGAGCGCCCCCAGCAGGGCCCGCACGATGGTCCGTCGTGCCGACACGATCTCCGGATCTCCGTCGGCCGGCGGATAGAGGCCGTCGTCGCCGAGCTCGAGGCAGGCCCGGTGCGCGTGCACGTAGCGGACCGCCTCGGCGGGGGCCGGCGGGGCGTACACGGGCGCCCAGGTCCCGGGCACGCCGGTGGTCCGCACGGCGTCGGTCACCCGGCGAGGGAGATCCGCGAGGGCCTCGGCCAGCACCGGACCGTCCTCGGCCGCGACCTCGTCGTCGAGGACCGTCCCCGCGGGGCGCTCCACCCGGACACGGAGCCGTCGAAGGTCGCCGGCCCCCGTCGTCGATGTCGTCACGAGGATCGACGCGTCGACCGCACGAGCCGCCCGGTCGCCGACCTCGGGAGGCACCGGCGCGGCCAAGGCAACGGCCGCCGCCTCGGTCGCGAACCGCACCGCCTCGGCGAGGTACAGCGGGAGTCCGATCAACAGGTCACGATCCGGCCGCCCCTGGGCGTGCTCGCTCACGAAGGCCACGCGCGTGGCGCCCTCGCGCGTTCGCGGGAGCAGCCAGGTGGGCTCGCGGAGCCGCTCGAACCACACAGGTTCCTCGATCGCGGGCGGGAGCGGGGCGTCGGCCATCGCGCTACTTCGTGTACGCGCCGCCCGGATCGAGCTCCTCGCGGATCAGCCGGAGCTCCTCCTCCGTCGGCGCCGCCGTCTCCCCGAGATCGTCGGGCCACCTTGGGATCCCAGCCCATGTTCGCCCGCACGTCGTCGAGCGTGACGCCGGGATGGAGCGTGCGCAGGGTCATCTCCCCCGTGGCCTCGTCGAAGCCATAGGTGCCCAGGTCCGTGACGACGGCGGTGGGGCCGCTGCCGTGCCAGCCGCGCGCGGCGTCATGGGCCGGATCGCCCGAGTGCCCCGGCGAGGTCCGGAAGTCGAGCGTGTCCACGAACGACCGCTGCGCCTGCCGCATGATCACGAGGATCTGCTTCGCGTGGATCGCGATCTCGCAGGCGCCCCCGGATCCGGGCAGCCGGACCTTGGGATGCGCGTAGTCGCCGATCACCGTGGTGTTGAGGTTCCCGAAGCGGTCGATCTGCGCGCCGCCGAGGAACGCGACGTCGATCAGCCCCGCCTGCAGGTAGAACGCGAACAGCTCGAACATGCTGGTGACCGCGGTGGATCCGGTCGCGAGGGTGGGATCGCCGATCGAGAGCGGGAGCCGTTCGGGCCGCGCGCCGAACACCCCCGACTCGTAGACGAGCTGCAGCGTCGGCGCCACGGTGCGCTGAGCGAGGTTGCACACGATGTTGGGCAGCCCGACGCCCACGAAGCAGTTCGTGACGCCGCCGAGCTGACGGGCGCTCGCGGCGATCATGATCTCGGACTTCGAGTAGCCGAGGTCGGCGGCCGCGGTGGCGTCGGGGCTCACGCGTACCTCCCGTAGTCGACCTCGCCGCTCAGCGCCGGCCCGGGGCGGAGCGCGTCCCAGTACGCGTCGCCGTACTTCTCGACGTACTCGGCGTGGTTCGCGAGGCCGTACACCCACTCGTCGAGCCAAGCGTCGAGGGTCTCGGGATCCTTCGCGATGCGGTCCCACTCCAGGTAGAAGCGGTTGTCGCGGTCGTAGTAGCCCTGCGCGAAGCTCGGATGACAGGCGAACGGCTCCTCGACGACGGCGTCCACCACGACGCCAGGGATCACCGTGCGGTTCGGGTCGCGCCGGATCACCGACTCGTCGACGACCTCCTCGACGACCACGATCACCTTCTCGGCGGCGAAGGCGACCTCCTTCTGGCAGCCCATCAGACCCCAGATCTGCGTGTCCCCCGAGGCGTCGGCGCGCTGGGCGTGGACGATCGCGACGTCGGGCCGCAGCGGCGGCACCACGTACACCTCGTCGGTCGGGTCGTACGGCGAGGCCATCGGCACGATCTTCGGATTCACCGACGGGATGTCCGACTCGTAGTAGCTCCTGATCGGGAAGAACGGCAGGTTCGCGGCGGCGGCCATGTAGCGGCACACCATGCCGAAGTGCGAGTACTCCTCGATCTCGAGCGGCGCCGGGTCGGCCTTCTCGATCCGGCGCCGGACCGCGTGGAGGTTCCCGACGCCCGGGTTGCCCATCCAGCTGAAGATCAGCTTCGCGGCCACGCCCGCGCCGATCATCTGGTCGTAGACGACGTCGGGCGTCATGCGCGCCAGGGTCAGTTCACGCCGCTTCTGACGGATGATCTCGTGCCCGGCCGCGAAGCAGATCAGGTGCGTGAAACCTTCGATCGCGACGGTGTCGCCGTCGCGTACGAGCTCGCGGACCGCGTCCTGCATCGTGGTGACCTTCGACGAGGTCACGCGGGCCGTCCTTGGGCGGATCGTCCTCGGGCCCGCGCAGCACGCAGAACTCGTTGCCCTCGGGGTCGGCCATCACGGTCCAGAAACTGCCCCCCTCGGCGACGTGCCTGACCGCCGTGGCGCCGGCGGCCTGGAGCCTGTCGACCTCGTCCGCCATCGTGCGCGGCGGCGACAGGTCCAGGTGCAGCCGGTTCTTCACGGTCTTGCCCTCGGGCACGATCAGGAAGAGCATCGGCCACCCGCGACCCGTCGGGTCGCGGGATCCAGGCGCCCTCGTCGTCCTCGCCCTCGAGCTCGTAGCCGAGCACGGCGCACCAGAAGTCGGCGAGCGGGCGAGGCTCGAGGCAGTCGATCGTGAGGCTCTCGACGAGCGACGTCACGAGCTAGCCGCCGGCTTCGACCTCGGCGACGGCCTCCTCGAAGATCTCGAGGGCGGCGAGCGCCTGGTCCTCACGGACGTTCAGGGCCGGTGAGATGCGGATCGCGTCGTCGCCGCACCCGAGCACGAGGAGGCCCTTGCGGAACGCGGCCTGCTCGACCGTGATCGCCTGCCGGTGATCGGCGAACGAGAGGCCGATCCAGAGCGCGCGGCCGCGGACCTCCCGCACGATCGGATGCCGCTCCGCGATCGCACGGCAGCCCGCGAGGAAGACCTCCCCCACCGCGCGTGCGTTCTCGAGGAGTCCCTCGTCCCGGATCACGTCGAACGTCGCGAGGGCGGCCGCGCACGACACCGGGCTCCCGCCGTAGGTCGAGCCGTGCGAGCCGAGCTCCCAGCGCATCAGGTCCTCGCGGGCGATCATCGCGCCGAGCGGCAGGCCGCTCGCGATGCCCTTACCGGCGGTGATCACGTCGGGCTGGACTCCCTCCTGCTGGATCGCCCACATCGTGCCGCTGCGGCCCATGCCGGACTGGACCTCGTCGCAGACCAACAGGATCCCGTGCTTGTCGCACAGCTCCCGCAGGTAGCGGAACCAGCCGTCGGGAGGCAGGACGTACCCGCCCTCGCCCAGCCACGACTCGACCACGATCGCCGCGACCTCGGTCGGCGAGACCATCCGCTTGAAGATGACCTCCTCGAGGTAGTCGAAGTCGCCGTAGAACGAGTGGTAGACCGAGGGCAACAGCGGGCCGAAGTTCGTGCGGTACTTCGCCTTGCTCGCGGTGAGCGACACGCTCCCCATCGAGCGCCCGTGGAACGACTGGTAGAAGCCGATCAGGTACTGGCGACCGGTGACGTAGCGGGCGAGCTTGATCGCCGCCTCGACGGCCTCGGTCCCCGAGTTCGTCAGGAACGACCTCGCGTTCTTCCCGTCGAACGGGGCCATCTCGTCGAGCCGCTCGCAGACGTCGGTGTAGATCGGCAGGTAGAAGTCGCTCGCCGAGTAGTGGAGCAGCTCCGTGGCCTGCCGGCTCACCGCCTCGACCACCCGGGGGTGGCAGTGTCCCGTCGAGGTCACCGCGATACCCGCGTTCAGGTCGAGGAAGAGGTTCCCGTCGACGTCCTCGACGATCGAGCCGGCGCCGCGCCGCGGCACGAACGGGTACGCGCGAGGGAGCGAGGGCGAGGTCACCCGGCGGTCGCGCTCGATCCGCGCCATCGCCTCGGGGCCGGGGACCTCGGTGATCAGCTTCGGACGGCTGTGGGACGCCAGGCCCTCGTACGCCAGGGTCGACTCCTCCAGCGTCACTCGGCGATCACCGTCCTCGACTGCTCGCGCATGTACTGCGTGACGTAGTACGGCCCACCGCCCGCCTTGCCGGTGGTGCCGGAGCCCTTCCAGCCGCCGAACGGCTGCACGCCCGGCCAGGCGCCGGTCGTGGCGCCCGCGCGACGGTTCACGTACACGACGCCGCCGTCGATCCGGTCGAGCCATTCCTGGATCTCGCCCTCGTCCTCGCTGTAGAAGCCGGCGGTCAGCGCGTACTCGCTCGCGTTCGAGAGCTCGATGCCCTCGTCGAGGGAGTCGATCGGCGCCACGGCCACGAACGGGACGAAGAGCTCCTTCTCGAAGAGCCAGTGGTCCTTGGGCACCTCGACGACCGTCGGTCGCACGAACGTGCCGCGCGCGAGGTCGCCGTCGCTCAGGCGCTCTCCGCCGGTCACGACCGTCCCGACCTTGCGCGCCTCCTCGACCGCCTCCTCGTAGGTCTGGACCGCGGCGTCGTTGATGACCGGACCGAGGTAGACGTCGCGCTCGAGCGGGTCGCCGATCTTGATCGCCTCGGTCTTCGCCTTCAGCTGGGCGAGGAAGTCGTCGTAGACCTCACGCTCGACGTACACCCGGGAGTTGGCCGAGCACTTCTGTCCGCCGAACCCGAACGCCGAGCGCATCACGCCGTCGCTGGCCTTGTCGAGATCGGCGTGCTTGCTGACGATCGTGGGGTTCTTGCCGCCCATCTCGCAGATGACCGGCTTGGGGTACTCGGTCGCGAACGTCTTGTAGATCGACATCCCGACCTCGTACGAGCCTGTGAACGTGATCCCGCTGACGTCCTTGTGGTGCACGATCGCGTCGCCCACCACGGAGCCGCGGCCCGGGATGTAGTGGAACGCCCCGGCCGGGAAGCCGGCATCGCGATAGATCTCGTAGAGCTTGTAGCCCAGGAGCGCGCCCTGGTGCGCGGGCTTGAATACGACCGTGTTGCCGGCCACGAGCGCGCCGCTCGAAGGACCGCCCGAGAGGGCCATCGGGAAGTTGAAGGGACTGATCACGGCCCACACGCCGAACGGACGCAGGACGTCGTAGTAGTCGCCCGCCGAGCCCATCGCCTGCATCGGGACCTTGAAGCCCTGGTGGTCGGCGACCTCCTTGGCGTTCCAGCGCATCAGGTCCGCCGTCTCCTCGACGTCGCCGAGCGCCTCGAGCCGGCTCTTGCCGACCTCCATCGCCATCAGCGCCGACAAGAGGTTGCGCCGCTCGCTGATCAGGTCGGCCGCCGCGTTGATCAGCTCGACGCGCTTCTGCCAGCCCATGCGGTCCCACGCGAGCGCTGAGGCCTTGGCGGAGGCGATGGCATCCTCGACGTCTTGCCGGGTCGCCTGCGAGATGTGCGCGAGCACGATGTCGTCGTCGATCGGCGACCGGAGCTCGTAGGTGCCCTCACCCTCGCGCTCCTCGCCGTTCACCACCACGGGGATCGTCTTGCCGAGCTCGGCCTTGGCCTGCTCGATGCCCTCGTCGTAGCCCTTGTGCAGCTCCTCGTTGTCGGCCGTCATCGTCGCGTACGTGACGCGGAACCCCTCTGCCATGCTGCTCGCCCCCTTCGTGAGAACGTGCCGGAATCGCCTGTCGAGGCAGCCATGCTAGCCGAGCGACTGTGGGCCCGCCCATGGCCGAAGACGCCCTTGCGGCCGGCATCGCGAAGTCGCAGGTCGAACCCCGGATTCCGGTCCCGGGGGGGCGTATGCTTCGGCTCCCTATGAGGCTCGTGACCTACGACCGGGGGGGGCACCGGCGACTGGGAGCGATCCTCGAGGGTGAGGTGGTGGACCTCCCCGACGCCGTCGGGCACCCGGCCTTCCCGTCCACCCTCGAGAGCCTGGTCGTCGAGCAGCCGAGGCAGCATCCTCGACGCCGCCCGTGCCGCCCTGGAACGCGACGACGCGTGGGAGTGGCGCGTGAAGCGGGCGCGCATCCTGACGCCCCTGTTCCCGTCATCCCTGATCTCGCCGAGCGCCCTCGACGTCGACCGCCCGATCGTCGGCCCCGAGGACGAGGTTCCCTGGCCCGAGTGACGCCGCCTGGCTCGACTACGAGCCGATGGTGGCGGCCGTGCTGGCGGCACGAGACCGCCGACGCCGCGCCCGACGAGATCGCCGGGCACGTGTTCGGCTACACGCTCGTGAACGACTGGCGCGCACGCTCGAGCGACGGGGCCCCGGTGGAACGCGCCGACGGCGTGCCGCTCGCGATCGGCCCGTGCGTCGTCACCGCCGACGAGCTGGATCCCCAGACGATGTTCGTCCAGGTGAAGGTCGACGGCGAGGAGCTCGCCAAGGGCAACCTGAACGGCGCCGCCGAGGACCTGTTCGGCCTGATCAGCGAGTCGTCGCAGGGGTCGGTCCTGGAGCGCGGCGATGCCTTCGCGCTGGGACCGTTCCCCTCGCCCGGCGACGATGCCGATCCATCGCGGCGCCTGTGGCCCGGGGCGCTGGTGGAGCTCGCCGCCGAGGGGGTCGGGACCCTCCGGAACCGGATCGGCGCGACCTGAGCCGGCCCGCCGCTCGCGGCTCGGCCGCGGCCCGCGGGCGCCTGCCTTACTTCTTCTTCGCGGCCTTGCGGGCGGCGGCGCGCTCGGCCGCCTGACGCTTCTCGCGCTCCTTCTTCTTGCGCTGGCGGTCCTTCGCGTAGCGAACCTTGGCGAGTTCTCCCCTACCCATCTCGTGCTCCTGCTCCGGCGGGGCGAGCCCCGGCCTACTCGTCGTCGTCGTCGCCACCCTGCGCCAGCTCGAGCGAGCGGTGGCGCGCGGCGTCGATCGCGTTCAGGAACGCGGCCCGCACCCCGGCCTCCTCCAGATGGCGGATCGCGGCGATCGTCGTGCCGCCGGGCGAGGTCACCATCTCGCGGAGCTCGACCGGGTGCTTGCCGGTGTCGCGCAGCATCTTGGCCGAGCCGAGCATCGTCTGGATGATCAGCTCGGTCGCGACGTCGCGCGAGAGCCCCAGCAGGATACAGGCCTCGATCATGGCCTCGGCCAGCAGGAAGAAGTAGGCGGGGCCGCTGCCACTCGTGGCCGTGACGGCGTCCAAGTGCTTCTCCTTGAGCCGCAAGACCTTCCCGACGTACCCGAGGAGCTCCTCGGTGATGTCGAGGTGCGCGTCCGTCGCGGTCGAGCCCGCGCAGATCACCGACATGGCCTCGTCGACCATCACGGGGACGTTCGACATCACGCGGACCACCGGCACCCGTCCGGCAGGTGCTTCTCGACGAACGAAGTGCGAACGCCTGCCGCGAAGCTGATCACGAGGTCGTCGGCCGTGACGTGGTCTCGGATCTGGCCGAGCAGCGCCTCGGTGTCCTGGGGTTTGGCCATCAGCACCAGCACGTCGGCCCAGGCCGCCGCCTCCGCGTTGTCGAGGGTCGCGGTCGACGCCGTACTTGCCCGCCAGTTCGAGCGCCCGTTCCTCACGGCGGTTCGTGACCATGATCTCGTCGGCGCGCCGACCCCCGGAGCGGATCAGGCCCTGAGATCAAGGCCTCGCCCATCTTGCCGCCGCCCAGGATCGCGACGCGCCGCGCATCGACCGTCATCGCGCGTCAGGGTCATCCGCGCGGACGTCGCCGGCCGTCACGCCCGGGGGCTCCCCCGGCGGCGGGGCCGCGATCCCCCCGCGCAGGACCTCGAGGAACTCCTTGATGCGCATGCCGCGCCGCTCGGGGCGGCGGTGGATCAGGCCCGGGATCGAGTTCCTCGGAGCCAGGGCGTCCTGGAACCGTTCCGCGAGCCAGTCGAGCATCGAGGCGATCATCTCGACGTCGACGTCGTCGCGGAGCTCGCCACGTCGCACCCCGTACTCGACGAACTCCAGGGTCCCGTACGGATCCTCGCTCCGCATGAACCGGTCGATCGGGCGCCGCAGGCCCAGCCCGGTGTCGTACCGGCCGATCATCGGCGACCCGGTTGGGCACCCAGTCGTCGTCGATGAACTCCTCGGTGCGCTCGAGCCACCAGTCGAGCGTGGCCCAGAACCCCGCCTCCACGACCTCGGTCGGCGCGTCGAGCCAGGCCGGCAGTCGCGAGACGGCGCGCTGGTAGGCCGCGAGGAACAGCCCTTCCTTCGAGCCGAAGTCCAGGAAGACGGTTCCCTTGGCGACCCCGACCTCCGACGCGATGTCCTCGACGCGGCCCCCGCGGTAGCCGTGCTCGGCGAAGTGCCGCATCGCGGCCTCGATGGTCCGCTCCCGGCGTGCCTCGGCCTCCAGCGCGCGCTTGCTCCGACCCTCAGCCATCGCCGGGACGGTAGCCGAAATCCCGCGCGCGCCGCGGGAGGGGAAAAGAAAGAACCCGAGAGACCTCCGGCTCGCCGGGAACCGAAGCTCCCAAGCCACCGTCAGCCTCTCGGGCTCTGGTGCTCCAAGCAACCTCCGCAGCCCGTCGCCCGGTCTGCCCGGACCGCCCGAGCGGTGGCTCGCCTTGCGGCGCTCCGACCACCTTCCCTCCGGGTCTCGCCTTGCGGCGGTCCCTCGGCTCGGCGGGCTCCCCTTCCGGTTCCCCCTTGCGGGCTTCCTCGTTCGGGGCCGCCGTTCCGCCTTGCGGCTTCCGCGGCGCCGGTTCCGTTCCGGCCTTGCGGCCTTCCGGGTTCCCCGTCGCGCCGGTTGACCTTGCGGCCCCCGGCGCCTCGTCCGGTCTCCTCGCGTCGGTACTTCGACTGCTTGGAGCGAGGCGAACCCTACGGGCAGCCCGAGGAACGGGTCAACTCCACGTTTCCGCTGGTCAGAGCCATATCTGCAGGTAGAGGCGTGCGGGAAAAAGTGACAAATTCGACGACCGATGTGCGAGCGATCACATCGCCGCAGGTCAGGCGTGTTCGACGTGGCACCGTCGCAGGACCTCGTCGTAGACGCTCATCAGCTCGTTCGCGGTGGCGTCCCAGGTGAACCGGAGCGCCCGTCGGGCGGCCTCGCCGCCCATGCGTGCCGCCAACGCCGGGTCGCGCAGGATCTGCAGCAGCCGGTCGGTGTGGTCGCCCGGGTCGTGACCCTCGACGAGGAACCCCGTCGCCCGTCCTCGACCACGTAGCGCAGCCCACCCACCGCGGCGGCCACGACCGGCGTCGCCGCAGGCCTGCGCCTCCAAGCGCCACGAGCCCGAAGGACTCCGAGCGCGAGGGCACGAGCACCACGTCGGCCGCCGCGTAGAAGTCGGCGAGGCGGCCTGCGGCTGCGGCGGGAACAGCATCACGCGCTCGCTCACCCCGAGCGCGCCGGCGAGCTCCATGAGCCGCGCGAGCTCGGCGCCGTGGTCCGGCGCCGCTCGGGCCGCCCACGATCCCGAGCACCAGGTCGCCCGCCACCTCCGGATCGCGCGCCACCGCCTCGGCGAGGGTCCGCACGGCGACGTCGGGCCCCTTGTGCCCCTGCAGCCGGCCGACGTACAGCGCGAGCCGCAGGCCGGACAGGTGCAGCGCGCTCCCGCGCCGCCGCGCGATCCCTGGGCACGAAGATCGTGTGATCGACGCCGGGCGGCACCAGCCGGATGTGATCGGGGTCCGCCCGGTAGAGGCCGACCAGCTGCGCCGCCTCCGAGGGCGTCGGCGCCAGGATCCGGTCGGCGTCGGCGATCACGCGCTCCTCGCCGGCCAGCCGCGCCGGCGGCTCCGGCGGCTCGCCCCGCGCGAGCGAGTAGTTCTTCACCTTGCCGAGCGTGTGGAAGGACGCCACGAGCGGCGCCCGCCAGGCCTCCTTGGCCGCCCGCCCCACCCACCCCGAGAGCCAGTAGTGGCTGTGGACGATGTCGTAGCCGCGGCCGTCCTCTCGCGCGATCCGCAGCACGCCGCCGAGGAACTCCGGGAGGAACCTCGGGAGGACGGACTTGGGGACCGGGTTGCACGGCCCCGCCTTGACGCTCACCACGCGGATCCCGGGCGCGATCTCTCGCACGTCGTGCGTGTCGCCCCCGCGGCAACGCGTGAACAGATCCACCTCGACGCCGCTCGCGAGCCGCTCGGTCACGGCCCGGATGTAGACGTTCATCCCGCCGGAATCTCCGGACCCGGGCTGGTCCATGGGCGAGGTGTGCACGGACATCACGGCGACCCGCGGGGAAGCCATCCTGTCGATGCTAGCGCGGGTTCGCCGAACGCCTGGGTCAGCGCGGCGTGCGACTACCTGCGGCGCAATCGAAGCATCGGCCTCGATCCCGCCGACGGGCGCGCCGCCGCCGAGGACCACGGGGCGGGCGTGATCGGCGAGCTCCCGACCTGGGCGCGCGTGAGCGCATCGATCGGCCAGGGCCTGCGACAGCGCGGGCCCGCGGCCCGGAACCCCCGTCGGCGATCTTCACCGCCACCCCGAGCCCCGACGGCAGGACGGCGGCCAGTGAGCGACTCGGCTCCCTCCTTGGCCACGACGTCGCCGCTCGCGCCCATCATGGCGGTGTCGAGCCGCCCTCTCCCGCCCACCAGGTAGGGGTGCGCGAGCATCGCCGCCGTCGCCCGAGCCGACGGAGGCCGACAGGTCGCCGAGCCGCTCGGGACGTGCGAGCCGCGCGAAGAGCGTGGCCATGCCCGCAGGGTCATCCCGTGGACCGGGACGCCGCAACCGTCCACGCCGACGTGCAGGTCTCGTGCCCCGTGCCGCCTGACCGCCGCGAGCACGCGGCGCTGGAGCGGGTGGCTCGGCGCCGGTAGGCGCCCGGATCCCATCCCGGCGGCGAGGCCAGGAGCATGCCCGCGTGCTTGCCCGGAGCAGTTGTGGAAGATCGGGGCGCGCGCGTGCGAGCGCGCGTGCGCGTCGGGATCGCTCGGGTACCCGGCGGGGTCTGCAGCGCATCGGGTGTCGAGCCCGGCCCGGCGCGAGACGGCGCACGGCGGCCAGTGCACCGCCTCGCCCTTGTGCGAGGCGCACATCACCGCAAGCTCCCGCGGTCCACGGTGGTCGCCGATCGCGCGCAGCGACACCGCCGCCTGCAGGGGCTTCATGCAGGAGCGGCGAAGAGGAACCGGGACGGGTCGCCCGCCGACGCCACCACCCGCCCGTCGGCGTCGCACACCGCGACGTCACCGAGGTGCACGGACTCCCCAAGACCGGATCGGACCACCGCGACGGGCGAGCGGCATCGCCGCGGAGCATACCCCGCGGCCGAGCGAGCGGTCGCCGGCGTCAGACGGCCCGGAGCGCCGAGGCTCGGTGCGCCGACCCGCGGGGAGCAGCCCCTCGTCCTCGACCAGCTCGAGGAACGCCGCACCACGACCGGGTCGAACTGGGTGCCCGCTCCGCGCGGATCTCCTCCACGCCGCGTTCGACCGGCAGCGCCAGGCGGTAGGGGCGGTCCGAGGTCATGGCGTCGAAGGAGTCGGCGACCGCGAACACACGGGCCGCGAGCGGGATCTCCTCGCCGCGCAGTCCCCCCGGATACCCGCGGCCGTCCCATCGCTCGTGGTGGGAGCGAACGATCTCCACGGCGTCGGCGAGGAAGCGGATCGGCTCAACGATCCGCGCCCCGATGGCCGGGTGGGCGCGCATGGTGTCCCACTCGGCGTCATCGAGCGGCCCGGGCTTGCACAGGATGCGCTCGGGGATGCCCACCTTGCCGATGTCGTGCAGGAAGAACCCGTAGCCGACCTCGGGGCGCGCCGCCAGCTCCGGGTCGACGCGTTGGGCCAGCGCGATCCCGTAGCGGTGCGTGCGATCGAGATGCCCGCGGGTGGTGACGTCCTTTGCCTCCACCACCTGGGCGAGCGCGGTCATGGTGGCGACGCATGTCTCCTGCATGCCGGCCATCGCCTCCTCGAGCTCCCGACTGCGGGAGCGCTCCTGCTGGTAGAGGACGCCCAGCTCCCGCGCGAACACCATCAGCTGGTCCTGCACGAGGGGAGTTCGAGGTCGGGCTAGGCCTGCGGGTGTCGGATCGCGATCCGGGGACGCTCACGGGTACCTCGGGTCCGGTCGGCTGGGTGACGGTCTGCGCACTCTCGCGGTCGGCCGACCCGCGCTATCGGGCCCTCGGACGATTCCGCCGCGTCGCACGGACGATGTCTCGATGGGCCGACCGCGGTACAGCGAACAGCTCCGGGCGAGCTACGGCGTCCCTGGCCGGAGTGACGGTCAGCGCACGCAGGCTCGGGTCGTCCTTGTAGCGTCGCTTCAACTCGGCCTGAAGCGTGTCCAGGACCCCCATCACGACGGCGCGGGCCGCGGATACCTCGTGCTCCTCGCTCACCAGCGTCTCAGCCGCCGAGGGAGCGCATCGTCGAGGACGGAGGGGTCGGAGATGCCCGCGTCCGCCACGAGCCGTTCGACCCGGCGGCGGGCCAGCAGGAGCTCCTCCTCCGGCAGCCCGACGTGGACGGCCTCGCCGCGCGACGGTCCCGAGGGCTCGTCACCGGCGAGGATCGTGGCCAGGCGGTCCACCAGGGGGACGGGATCGTCATCGGCCACCCGCGAGGTCAGCTCGGCCTGGAGGATCTCGGCGCGGCCCTGCACCAGCCGGCGCAGGAGCGACAGGTACTCGCGTTCGGCGAGGCATTCGTCGCGACGAGCCCGGAGGTCCTCGAGCGAGAGATCGTCGACGCCCTCGAGGTACGCGGCGTCGCGGATGCGGTCGATGCGTCGGTTGCCGTAGTTGGTCATGTCCCTATCCTACGGGGCCGGAGCGGACGCGCGAGCGTCGAGGCGCCGGGGCTCAACACACGCCCAGGAGCGCGGAATACGGATCGATCGCCGCGCCCCCGCCGGGGTGATACTCGAAGTGGAGGTGGTTCACGGAGGTGTCGCCCGTGGAACCCACCAGGCCGATCGTCTCGCCGGCGCCCACGTGCCCGCCGTCGCCGGGGCCCGCGTACGAGCTGAAGTGCGTGTAGAAGGTCCAGTCGGCGCTGCCGTCGTGGAAGAGCACGGTGCCGTAGCCACCGGTCGAGCTGCTCGGTGTGGTGCACCGTGCCGGAGTGGTGGCCACCACGGGCGTCCCGGAGGCCGCGATCATGTCGATGCCCTCGTGCGAGCGGCCGCCCGGTCGCGGGTCGCCGAAGGAATCCACGAACGACGTGGGCCCGTTCACCGGGACAGGTCTGGAGCCAGCCGGAGCCGCTCACCGGCGGCGGTCCGCCGCCGGCGTGGCCCGCCCGGCGTGTCCCCGGGCGAGGTCGAGGGCGCGGCCTGCTCGGCGGCGAGCCGCTGCTCCAGCTCGCTCACGCGCGCCTGGTACGCCGGCACCTGCGCGCTGATCGCCGACTCCTGCGTCTGCAGCGAGGCGGCCGCGGCTCTGACGTCCGATGGCCGCCGCGAGCTGCGTCGCGCCGCCACTGCAGCTCCTGCGCCTGGACCGAGACGCTCGTCGCGAGGTCCGTGTCCTGCTGGGCCAGCGCGCGTCGCGTACTGCAGCCGGTCCGTCGCCTCGCTGATGGAGCCGGACGTGAGGAGCGCCACCACCGGTCGCTGC
This sequence comes from uncultured Actinomycetes bacterium, assembly GCA_963816275.1. Taxonomy (GTDB): domain Bacteria; phylum Actinomycetota; class UBA4738; order UBA4738; family HRBIN12; genus JAOUEA01. Next base: position 5,116 of record CAWFJU010000025.1, on the reverse strand, counting down.
CACCCGCCATGTAGAGCTCGGCAGCGCGCTCGTTCAGCTGGGCCTGCGATCGCCCACGAGCGCGTGCTCCAGCTCGGCGATCCTGGCGGCGCGACATCCGCCGCGTCCTGCGACTCGGCGAGCTGGGCCTCCGCCGCCTGCCACTGCTGGGCCATCCGATCGAGTTCCGCGCGGGCGGCCTCGGCCTGGCTTCGTGCGTTGTCCAGGTCGCCGGCCGTGTCGGCGTGCGCGGGCACGCGACCATGGCGAGCGCCAGCGACGGCGACCACGACGGCACGCGGCGGAACAGCGGGACGAGGATCGTCGCCTCCAGGGGCCGGAAAACGGCCGTCGAGGCTACCAGCGCGCGTCAGGCCAGGTCACGACCCCTGTTGCGGATCGAACCCCTTCGCCCGGAACCGCTCGATCTCTTCCCGCAGCGCCCCCAGGTGCTCGAGCTGGAGCAGATCCTTGGGCCGACCGGCGGCCCGCTTCATCCGCATCAGGTCGTCGAGCGAAGCCACCCGGACGAGGAGCCCGTCGCCGAGATCGATCGACGCGGCGCCCGCGTCGAGATCTTCGAATCCCGTCGTGCCGCTCGGCGTAGCGAGGATGTCGAACGCCCCGCCGAGGTGACGAACGTGAACGTGTCGCCGTGGCGAAGGGCGAGCGCGTCGACGGCGAACGGCGACATCGTCGGGCACGCCAGGCCCCGCGAGCGTGCGTCCAGCTCCTCGAGCGCAGCCGCGAGCCGCTCGAGATTCTCGGCATCACGCGCGTAGCAGACGTCGAGATCGTTCGTGACGTCGGCCGTGCCCCGGAAGTTGCCGGCGAGCCCTCCCATCACGACGAACCGCACGCCATGTGCGTCCAGCGTCCTCAGGATCGTGTCCGGGTCGAAGCCGGTCACCCCGGCACCCCCCGGGCGCTCGCCCAGCAGATCGCCGACAGCCCGCGCGGAGCCAACCGCATACGCCAGCCGCGCAGCAGGCGTTCGACGCAGGCCGTCCCGGACAGCTGCCCGCGATCGACGCCGGCCCCCAGGCGTTCCACGACCTCGAGCTCCATCCCACACGCCTGATCAACGGCCCAAGGGTGGCGAACGACGGCGAGATCCGCCCCCGCTCGATCCGAGAGACCGTGGGCTGCGGCACTCCCGCCCGGCGCGCAAGCTCCCGCTGGGTGAACCCGGCGCGTCGCCGCGCCATCCGAAGCATCGCAGCAGCATCCCGCATGCCGGATGATACCAGATACGTATCACCGGTGAGAGCAGGTGCGTATCGGCGACGAGCGGGCCCGACGCACGCGCAGCCGTCCGGCCCTCCTTGCCCTGCATCGCCGCGATCAAGATGTCGGCGACCTCCGGCGCGAGAACTCGTGCGGCGGCCGCTCGCCGTCCCGCAGCATCTCGCGCACCTTCGTCCCCGACAGCGAGATCCGCGTCTCCTCGCCGTGGGGGCACGTCTTCGGCGACGCCATGCCCTCGCACGCCTCGCACCAGAACGAGTGCTCGAAGTTCAGCGTGGTGATGCCGAGTTCGCCGGGCTCGTACTCCTTGAAGATCTGCTGCGCGTCGTAGGTGCCGTAGTAGCTGCCCACGCCGGCGTGGTCGCGGCCCACGATGAAGTGCGTGCAGCCGTAGTTCTTGCGGCCGATCGCGTGCCAGATGGCCTCGCGCGGACCCGCGTAGCGCATGGCGGCCGGGAACACGCTCACCATCGCGCGGTCCTTCGGGTAGTAGCCCTCGAACAGCGCCTCGTAGCACTGCATGCGCACGTCGGCGGGCACGTCGTCGCCCTTGGTGGCGCCCACCAGCGGGTGCACCAGCAGGCCGTCCACGATCTCCAGCGCGCACTTCTGGATGTACTCGTGCGCGCGGTGGATCGGGTTGCGGGTCTGGAACCCGACCACGGTCTTCCAGCCGCGCTCCGGGAACACGGCGCGGGTCTCGGCCGGCGTGAGGCGGTAGTTCCGGAAATCGTCGTGGGCCGGGAGCGCGATGACCTCGAGGGTCCCCGCCACGCAGTTGTCGCCGGCGGCCGACACGGCCTCCACGCCCGGGTGTCCTCGGCGTCGTCGGTGCGGTAGACCTGCACGGACTCCTTCTGCTTGTCGCGCTTGAAGATCTCGGTGACCCGCAGGACGGCCAGCGGCTCGGCGCCCTCGGCGGGCAGCAGGGCCACGGCGGCCGCGCCTCCCAGCGTGCTGCGCCTCGTCGTCGCTGAGCAAGCGTGACCGGGATGGCCCACGGCAGGCCGTTGGCCAGGCGCATGTCGTCGAGCACCGCGTGGTAGTCCGCCTCGCCCTGGAACCCGGTGAGCGGGCAGAGCGCGCCGACGGCGATCATCTCCAGGTCGGAGAGCTCGCGGTCGCTCACGACCACCTTGGGCAGGTTGGCGGCCTCCGCCTTCAGGGCGTCGGCCGCGGGGCGTCGGCGAGCAGGTTGACCAGGGTGCCGCCGTGCGGCGCGATGGGATGGGTCTCGGACATGCGTCCAGCTCCTTCGGGTCTGCGGTGGTTGCCCGCGGTGCGGGCCGGGCTCGTCCCGGCCCTCAGTGGCCCGGGACCCGCGAACGGCAGGCAGTGTACGGATGGGCGGCGCCCCGCCCCGCGAGCGGTATCCTCCGCGGACCGACAGGAGTGCCACCCGGTGGCGATGCACCTGCTCCGACGACGACCTCGTCGCCCTCAACATCGCCTTCGAAGACGCGCACCCGCGCGAGATCCTCGATGGGCGTTGGACACGTCGGGGTTCAAGCGGATCGCCGTCGCCTCGGCGTTCCAGGCCGAGGGCACCGTGGTGATGCACCTCGCCCGCAGATCCGCCCCGACATCCCGATCCTGTTCCTGGAGACCGGCTACCAGTTCGCGGAGACGCTCGCGTTCAAGGAGCAGCTCGCCGAGCGCCTCGGCCTGAACGTGGTCGACCTCTACGGCGAGTACACGGTGGAGCGCCAGGCCGAGGAGTTCGGCGCGCGCCTGTACGAACGCGACCCCGAGCAGTGCTGCGAGCTCAACAAGGTGCGGCCGATGTTCGAGGCGCTCCGCGGGCTCGACGCATGGATCACGGCGCTCCGCCGCGACTCCTCGCCCACGCGCGCCAACGCCCCGTTCGTGGAGCAGTACGAGATCGAACCCGGGCCGCTGGATCGTGAAGGTGAACCCGATGGCCACCTGGACCCACCAGCAGGTCTGGGACTACCTGGAGGAGCACGACCTCCCGCACAACCCGCTCTACGACCTCGGGTACTCCTCGATCGGGTGCGCGCCCTGCACGCGGATCCGGTTCGCGGGCGAGCCCGAGCGCGCCGGCCGCTGGGCGGGCCAGCCGAAGTGGGAGTGCGGGATCCACACGGCCGAGGCCGCGCAGCAGCCCCGCTGAGTCAGGCCACCACCCAGAGCGCCTCGCGCGCCAGCTCGATCTCCAGACGCTGGTGGTCGCCCAGCGAGTCCCCGTCCACCTGCACGGGGAACGGCTCCTCTGCCGTGACCAGCACGCGCGACGCGTCGTGCGAGTAGTCGATGTCGCGCCCTGCACGTGGCGCGCCGACCCGAACACCTGCAGGGCGACGCGGGGACGCTCCGGCGGTTCAGCTTGCGCACGGAGAGCACATCGAGCCCGGTCTCGAGCGACGCCTGCGGCGTCATCCGCAGACCGCGGCCCTTGTAGTACGTGTACGGGTCGGTGCGCCCCACCATCACGGAGAGGGACGGGACGGATCGCCGCCGTCCACCGACCTGGAGGTCCGGCGCGCGGCCCGCGTAGCCCACCATCAGCTCCCACGCCACCGAGCGGAACGCCACCCGGTCGAACTTGGCCTTGGTCTTGGGGAACTTGGCGTCCATGCGCTGCATGGCGGCCGCGTCCACGCCGGCGCCGCAGTTCACGGCGAAGTATCGGCCGTCGGCCCGCCCCAGGTGCAGCTTGAAACCCTCGTCGTCGAGCGCCTTGCCGATCAGCACGCCGGTGGCGTCGACCGGGTCCGTCGGCAGCTCCAACGCGCGCACGAGGATGTTCGTGGCGCCGCCGGGGATCACGCCGAGCGCGGTCCGTGCCGGCCAGCGCGTTCACGACCTCGTTGATCGTCCCGTCCCCGCTGAAGACCACCACCAGGTCGACGCCGTCCGGCACCGCCTGCTCGGCGATCTCGGAGGCGTGACCGCGTTCCTTGGTTTCGGTGACCTCCAACTGGAAGTCCGCCGACAACGCCTTCTCGATCACGGCGAGCGTGGGCTTGGACACCGTGCGCGCCACGGGGTTCACGATGAGGAGGAGTCGCTGGTAGCGCATCGGGTGCGTCAGTATCGCAGGGATGCGCGCGATGCTCGCGCCCTGCCTCAGCCGCCGGAGACCGGCGGGAGCAGGGCGACCTCGTCCCCCTCGGCCACCGGGGTCCGCGTCCCGCGCGTTCGCCGTTCACCACGAACGAGCCCACCTCGGCCACGGCCGCGAAACGCTCACCGTAGCGGCCGGACAGGGCGTCCACGATCTGGCCCACGGTCTTGACCTTGGCCTCCACCTGGGCGCCCCCCGCCTCCGCGGAGCGCCGCGAACAACCTCACTCGGACCACGAGAGGTCCAGTTCCTCGTGCATCACGCGCGAGCGCCCGGCGAACGCCGCCGACAACCCGTCCTCGGCATGCCCGAAGCCCTGGCCGATCAGGAGACGCTTGGGTTCGTTGGCGGCGTCGTAGAGCCGGTGGGCGTGATCCCCTGAAGAGTTGGTCGTCGGCGCCGTGCACGATCACCACGGGGGTCGGCGCGATCTTGCCGATGACGGACTCGGGCGACTCGGGCTCCTCCCACTCCTCCGGTAGCCGCACGCCCCAGGCACGCAAGGCGGCGCGGCCGGGAACGGTTCCCACGCGCGCCTGGAACGCTCGCTTGGCCTTGGGGTGCGCCCCGTCGTGCCAGTCCCAATGCCGAGCGAGGAGATCGCCACGACCTCGTCGGAACCGCCGAGCAGCGCGGCCTGGCGGATCGTCGCGATGGCGCCCATGGAGGTCCCCGCCGTGATCACGCGCCGATGACCGACGCGGCGCGCGAGCTGCAGCACGGCGTCGATGTCGAGCATCTCCGCGCCCCCGAAGTCGCAGGTCCCGCTGCTCTCCCCGTGCCCACGGGCGTCGAACGCAT
>CAWFJU010000024.1:0-33922 GCA_963816275.1 uncultured Actinomycetes bacterium | reverse complement strand
GGCGTGACCAACGGGTTCGAGAAGCGCCTCGATATCGTCGGTGTCGGCTACCGCGCCGCCTGGAAGGCAAGGACCTTGAGGTGCAGGCGAGCTTCTCGCACCCGGTGATGGTGCCGGTGCCCGAGGGCATCGAGTTCGAGACGCCGACCCCGACGTCGATCGTCGTGCGCGGCAACGACAAGCAGGCGGTGGCGAGATCGCGGCGAAGATCGGCAAGATCCGCAAGCCCGAGCCCTACAAGGGCAAGGGGTCGCTAGAGAACGAGCACGTGCGCAAGAAGGCCGGGAAGGCCGCGAAGAGTGGTGTTGCCTGATGGACGCGAAGACCAAGCGGAACGCGCGCCTGCGGCGGCACACCCGGTCCGCAAGAAGGTGGCCGGCAACCAGACCCGGCCCCGGTTGGCGGTGTTCCGGTCGAACCGGCATATCTACGCGCAGCTGATCGACGACGTGCGCGCCGTGACGATCACGGCCGCATCCGACGCCGAGGTCAAGGGGACGGCAAGACCGCCCGGGCCAAGGCCGTCGGCGAACTGCTCGCGAGCCGGGCCAAGGACGCCGGCATCGAGTCCGCGGTGTTCGACCGCGGCGGCCGGCTGTACCACGGTCGCGTGGCGGCCCTCGCAGAGGGCGCCCGCGAGGGAGGACTGCAGATCTGACATGAGGCGATACGACGCGAACGCGCAAGACCGCAGCCCTTACGAGGAGCGGGTCATCTCGATCAACCGCGTGGCCAAGGTCGTCAAGGGCGGCCGTCGGTTCTCCTTCGCCGCGCTGGTGGTCGTCGGTGACGGCGCGGGCCGCGTCGGCGTCGGCTACGGCAAGGCCAAGGAGGTGCCCGCGGCGATCGCCAAGGGCGTCGAGGAGGCCCGCAAGAAGATGTTCGACGTGCCGATGATGGGCACCACGATCCCGCATGAGGTGATCGGTGAGGAGGGCGCCGGCGTGGTGCTCCTGAAGCCGGCCGCGCCCGGGACCGGGGTCATCGCCGGCGGTCCCGTCCGCGCGCTCGTGGAGTGCGCGGGGATCAAGGATATCCTGTCGAAGTCGATGGGCTCCTCGAACCAGATCAACATCGTGAAGGCCGCCGTCGACGGCCTGAAGCAGCTCCGCAAGCCCCAGCAGGTCGCCACCCTCCGGGGGCGCGACGTGCACGAGGTGGCGCCCAAGCCGATGCTCGAGGCCGTGGCCGCCGCCGAGGCGACGCTGCAGGCCCGCCGCACGGCCGCGCTCGAAGAGGTCTACAGCGACCAGCCGCAGGGCGGCCGACCGGGCAACCGCCCCGGCGGGCGCCCCGTCCGGGCGGGGCCGTCGATGAAGCTCAAGGTCACCCAGCGTCGCAGCGTGATCGACCGCCCGAAGGACCAGAAGGACACGGTCCGCCGGCTCGGTCTCCATCGCATCAACGACACCGTCATCAAGGACGACCGCCCCGAGATCCGCGGGATGATCGCCAAGGTGCAGCACCTGGTCGACGTGGAAGAGGTCGAAGGATGAAGCTCCACCACCTGAAGCCCGCCGAGGGCGCGAAGAAGGACGCAAGCGCGTTGGTCGGGGCCGCGCGGGTGCGGCGGCAAGACCGCCGGCCGCGGGACCAAGGGCACGGGCGCGCGCAAGACCGTGCCGGCCTGGTTCGAGGGCGGTCAGATGCCCTTGCAGCGGCGGGTGCCCAAGCTCAAGGGGTTCACGAACCCCAACCGCGTCGAGTACGCGCCGATCAACGTCGAGTTGCTCGCGAAGCACTTCGACGGCGAGGTGACCCCTGAGGCGCTCTACGCGCATGGCTTGGCGCACAAGGGTCGCCCGGTGAAGGTGCTGGCCCGCGGGGACATCGACAAGGCGCTCGTGGTGAAGGCCCACGCGTGCTCGGCCGCCGCGAAGGCGAAGATCGAAGCGGCCGGCGGCCGCGTCGAGCTCATCGCGTGAGCGGAGCCCCGGGGTACGATAGACGCCCGTGCTGAAGGCTTTCCTCAACGCGTTCCGGGTACCGGACCTCCGCAACAAGATCCTCTTCACCCTGGGGATCATCGCGGTCTACCGGTTCGGCGCGCACGTGCCCGTGCCGGTCGTCGACGTGGGCATCATCCGCAGGGCCATCGAGGACCAGGGCGCCGGCGGGTTCCTGTCGATCATCAACCTGTTCTCGGGCGGCGCGCTCACGCGCATGGCCGTCTTCGGGCTCGGCATCATGCCCTACATCACGAGCTCGATCATCATGCAGCTGCTCACGGTCGTGATCCCGCGCCTGCAGGCGCTGCAGGACCAGGGCGAGATCGGTGTCAAGAAGATCAACCAGTACACGCGCTACGTCACGGTGGTCCTGGCGCTGCTCCAGTCGACCGGCCTCGTGTTCCTGTTCCACTCGGGGCAGAGCGGGATCCCCGACATCTTCCCGGCGGGCACGTTCACCTGGCCCAACGTCTCCTTGATCGTGCTCACGCTTACCGCCGGCACCGCGATGATCATGTGGCTCGGCGAGCTGATCACGCAGCGTGGCGTCGGCAACGGCATGTCGATCCTGATCTTCACGAGCGTGATCTCGTCGCTGCCCGGTGAGGGCGGCACGATCCTGCGCCAGGGCGGGGCCGGCAAGTTCGCGGTCGTGATGCTGATCGGCCTCGGGATCATCGTGGCGGTCGTGTTCATGGACCAGGGCCAGCGGCGGATCCCGATCCAGTACGCGAAGCGCGTCGTCGGGCGCCGCATGATGGGCGGCACGAGCACCTACCTGCCGCTGAAGGTCAACCAGGCCGGCGTGATCCCGATCATCTTCGCGACCTCGATCATGTACTTCCCGACGCTGATCGCGAGCGTGTACCACGCGGATTGGTTCACGAACTTCACGAACAACTACGTCACGAACCAGCGGAGCATCGTCTACATGGCGATCCTGACGCTGCTCATCGTGTTCTTCGCCTACTTCTACACGGCGATCCAGTTCGACCCCGTGCGGACCGCCGACCAGATCCGGAAGCAGGGAGGCTTCATCCCCGGGATCCGGCCGGGCCCTCCACGGCGAGCTACCTGAACGACATCCTCGTGCGCATCACGCTCCCCGGGTCGCTCTTCCTCGCGGCGATCGCGTTGATCCCGTCGATCGTGTTCGCCTACTGGGCCTTCTCCCAGTTCCCGTTCGGCGGCACGTCGGTGCTGATCGCGGTCGGCGTGGCGCTCGAGACGATGAAGCAGATCGAGTCGCAGCTGTTGATGCGCCACTACGAGGGCTTCCTGAAGTAGGGCCGCGATGCGTCTCGTCTTCCTCGGGCCCCCGGGCGCAGGCAAGGGAACGCAGGCGCAGCGTCTGTCCGAGCGCGTGGGCATCCCGCAGATCTCGACCGGGGACATCCTCCGCGAGCACGTGCAGGAAGGCACCCCGCTCGGCGTCAAGGCGCGAGGGTTCATGGACCGCGGCGAGTACGTGCCTGACGATGTCGTCGTCGAGATGGTGATGGATCGCCTCGACGGCTCCGACGCCGAGAAGGGGTTCATCCTCGACGGGTTCCCCAGGACCGTCCCGCAGGCCGAGGCCCTGTCCCGCGCGCTGGAGCGCGCCAAGCGTCCCCTCGACGCGGTGCTGATGTTCGCGATCTCCGACGAGATGGCCGTCCGCCGCCTCTCGAACCGGTGGACGTGCCCGACCTGCAAGCGCACCTACAACATGGAGTTCAAGCGGCCGGCCGCCGACCAGGTCTGCGACGTCGATCAGACCGAGCTCGAGCGGCGCGCCGATGACGACGAGCTCACCGTGCGTCGGCGCCTCGCCGTGTACGACGAACAGACCGAGCTGCTCGAGCGGTTCTACCGTGACCGGGGCCTGCTCAGGGAGATCGATGCGGAGGCCCGCGAGGACGATGTCACCGAGCGGATGCTCGTGGAACTGGAAGGGGTCGAATGATCATCCGGAAGTCCGCGGACGAGCTGCGGAGGATGCGCCGCTCGGGGGAGATCACGGCCGAGGCGATCGAGGCCGTGGTCGAGGCGGTCCGCCCGGGCGTGACGACCGAGGCGCTCGACGCGATCGCCGAGCGGCGGATCCGGGACGCGGGGGCGGTGCCTTCCTTCCTGGGCTACAAGGGCTTCACGAAGACGATCTGCGCCTCCGTGAACGACGAGATCGTGCACGGGATCCCCTCGAACGAGCGCGTCCTGCGCGACGGTGACCTGCTCTCCCTCGACTTCGGGGCGATCTTCGAGGGCTTCCACTCGGACTCGGCCGTGAGCCTGTTCGTGGGAGGCGTCGCGCCCTCCGAGGAGGCGGCCCGCCTCGTGAAGGTCACCGAGGAGTGCCTCGATGCCGCGATCGCGATGATCCAGCCGGGTGGGCGGCTCTCCGACATCGGGCACGCGATCGAGTCGGTGGCAGGCTCGGCCGGCTTCGGGATCGTGCGGGAGTACGGTGGCCACGGGATCGGCCGTGCCCTGCACGAGGATCCGTTCATCCAGAACTGGGGGCCGGCCGGCCGCGGGCCCGACCTTCGCCCCGGGCTCGTGGTGGCGGTCGAGCCGATGCTCACGATGGGCGGGGAGGAGACGCGGCAGCTGGCGGACGGATGGACCGTCGTCACGGCCGACGGGTCCCTCTCGGCCCATTTCGAGCACACGATCGCCGTCACTGAGGACGGCCCGGAAGTGTTCACCGCCCGTCGTTCCTCCGTTCCTGCGTGACGCATCCCGCACACGCCCCGTATACTTCCCCTTCGCCCCGCCTGGAGGCCGTTCCGCGCGCGCCTCGGCCCGGGGTGAGACCCGTTCGAAGGAAGTATCCGGAGCGTGCCGAAGAAAGACGCCATAGAGATCGAGGGAACGGTGATCGAGCCGTTGCCCAACGCCATGTTCCGGGTGGAGCTCGACAACGGGCACAAGGTCTTGGCCCACATCTCGGGCAAGATGCGGATGCACTACATCCGGATCTTGCCCGGTGACCGGGTCCTGGTGGAGCTGTCGCCGTACGACCTCACGCGAGGCCGTGTGGTCTACCGGTACAAGTAGGAGCAGACGAAGATGAAGGTGCGTCCGTCGGTCAAGAAGATCTGCGACAAGTGCCGCGTGATCCGCCGGCGCGGACGCATCTTGGTGATCTGCTCGAACCCGCGGCACAAGCAGCGGCAGGGCTAGGAAGGATCGATCGATGGCACGCATCGCAGGCGTCGACCTCCCCCGCGACAAGCGGCTGGACATCGCGCTGACCTACATCTACGGGATCGGCACCACGAGCGCGAACCAGGTGGTGACGGGAACCGGGATCGACCCCGCGACCCGCGTGCGCGACCTCTCCGAGGACGAGGTCCTCAAGATCCGCGACTTCATCGACAAGAACCTCAAGGTCGAAGGTGACCTCCGCCGCGAGGTCGCCCAGGACATCAAGCGGAAGATCGAGATCGGGTGCTACCAGGGCATCCGCCACCGCCGCAGCTTGCCGGTCCGAGGCCAGCGCACGCACACGAACGCGCGGACGCGCAAGGGCCCGAAGAAGACCATCGCCGGCAAGAAGAAGGCGACGAAGAAGTAAGGGAGCCCCACACACATGGCGAAGCCCAAGGCCAAGAAGACGAAGCGCCGCGAGAAGAAGCACGTGGTGCACGGTCAGGCCCACATCAAGTCCACCTTCAACAACACGATCGTGACGATCACCGACCTGCAGGGGAACACCCTCTCCTGGGCCAGTGCGGGCAACGTGGGCTTCAAGGGCTCCCGCAAGTCCACGCCGTTCGCCGCGCAGCTCGCCGCCGAGAAGGCTGCGCGCGCCGCGCAGGAGCACGGCCTGCAGAAGGTCGACGTCTACGTCAAGGGCCCGGGTTCGGGCCGAGAGACCGCGATCCGCTCGCTGGCGGCCGCCGGTCTCGAGGTCTCCGGGATCAACGACGTCACGCCGGTGCCGCACAACGGCTGCCGGCCGCGCAAGCGCCGCCGCGTCTAGTTCGCGGCAGCACCCCGGACGCCCGATGCTGGGCGCTCGGGCAACCGACGAGGCGGGGTAGCAGTGGATGATCCCCCGCCGAAGGAGGGAAGCACCTTGTTCATCGTCGCGAGGCCTCAGATCGCTGAGGACACGATCTCGCCGACCCGCTCGAAGTTCTCGATCGAACCGCTCGAGCCCGGCTTCGGCTACACCGTCGGCAATTCGCTCCGACGCACCCTGCTGTCGTCGATCCCGGGGGCGGCCATCTCGTCCGTCCGGATCGACGGCGTGCTCCACGAGTTCTCGACGGTTCCCAAGGTCGAAGAGGACGTCACCGACATCATCTTGAACCTGAAGGAGCTGGTGGTTCGCTCCGAGCTCGAGGAGCCGACCACGGTCTACCTGAAGGCCAAGGGGCCGGCGGAAGTGACCGCCGGCGACATCGCGCCGCCCGCGGGCGTCGAGATCTTGAACCCCGAGCTCCACATCGCCGCGCTCGGCAAGGGCGCGAGCCTCGAGATGGAGATGACCGTCGAGCGCGGGGTCGGCTACCGCATGGCCGACAAGAACAAGAAGCCTCGCGACCCGATCGGCGTGATCCCCGTGGACTCGATCTTCTCGCCCGTCCGAAAGGTGAGCTACCAGGTCGAGAACACGCGGGTCGAGCAGATGACCGATCGCGACCGCCTGGTGCTCGACGTCGAGACCGACGGCTCGGTGACCCCGCGCGAGGCCGTGGCCTCGGCCGGCGGCACCCTGCTCGAGCTCGTGAACCTGTTCGCCGAACTCGCGGACGCCGCGAGCGTGACGGTCGGACCTGCCGAAGACGACGAGGTCCCGGGCGACTACGCGATCACGATCGAGGAGCTGAACCTGTCGGTCCGCTCGTACAACTGCCTGAAGCGCGAGGGCATCAACGCCGTCGGCGACCTGGTGCAGAAGAGCGAGTCCGAGCTGATGGACATCCGCAACTTCGGCCAGAAGTCGATCGACGAGGTGAAGGCCAAGCTCGAGGAGCTGGGTCTCGGACTGCGGGAGGAGTAACCGGTGCCGACGCCCAAGAAGGGACCCCGGCTGGGATCGAACCCGGCGCATCAGCGGCTGCTGCTGTCGGGTCTCGCGGCGCAGCTCTTCACGCACGAGGCCATCAACACCACCGAGGCCAAGGCCAAGGCGCTCCGCCCCTACGCCGAGAAGCTGATCACGAAGGCGAAGAAGGGCGACCTCGCGGCTCGTCGGGAGGTCCTCAAGGACATCCCGGACCGCGATGTGGTGGCGCGGCTGTTCCACGAGATCGGTCCGCGGTTCGCCGACCGCCAGGGCGGCTACACGCGGATCATGAAGCTCGGACCGCGCAAGGGCGACGCCGCGCCGATGGCGCGTATCGAGCTCGTGGAGCGCGGGTCGTAGGACCCGCGCTGACGATCGGACGGCACGTCGAGGCCGGGGCCACGAGGCCCCGGCCTCGTGCCGTTCCCCCCGCCTACACTCCGCACATGGCGAAGGTCCGGCTGGTGCTCGCGTACGACGGCACGGACTTCCGGGGATGGGCGGCGCAGCGAGACCCCGAGATCCGGACGATCGAAGGGGAGGTCACGGCGGTCCTGACGGAGGTGCTCGAGGAGCCCGTCAAGCTCCGGGTGGCGGGGCGCACCGATGCCGGCGTCCACGCCCGTGGGCAAGTGGCGTCCTTCCCATCGGATCGGGGTCTCGCTCCCGCGAACCTCCAGGCGGCGATCAACGGCCGGCTCGCACCCGAGATCGTCTGCCTCCGGGCCGACCACCCCCCGGACTCGTTCGATGCCCGGTTCTCGGCGAGCGCGCGCGAGTACCGGTACCGGATCGACACCGGCGAGGTGCCGGACCCCTTCACGGCACGGTTCGTCTGGCATCGACAGGGGCGGCTCAACCTCGCGCGTATGCGAGCCGCTGCCTCGGTCCTGGTCGGGGAGCACGACTTCACGTCCTTCTGCCGGCATCCGGGACCGGGGAAGGCCACGGTTCGGGACGTGCAGCGCCTGAGCGTCTCGGCGCATGGCGAGCGCGTCGAGCTCGGCGTCCGGGCGAACGCGTTCCTGCATCAGATGGTGCGGGCGATCACTGGAACGTTGGTGCTCGCGGGCGACGGCAAGCTCGACGCCGACGACGTCGCTCGGCTCCTCGCTACCCGCGACCGCGCCGGCACGGGGAACCTCGCGCCCGCGAAGGGGCTCACGCTCGAGCGCGTGATCTACGGGCGGCACGGCCGATGACCCCGGACTGGGGAGGCGGAGGTCGCAGGGTGGTTGCGCCCCACGACCTCACGTCCTCGGAGCGGGCGTGGATCGAAGCGGCGGTGGGTCGCGGCGCCCGCATCGCCGCGGTGTCCGCGATGCCGCCGTCGGCGACCGCCAAGCACCTGATCGAGGTGGACGCGGCCGACGACGTCGACCACCGGCTCGTGCTGCGTCGGTACGACGACCCTGAGCGTCTGGCCGGGGACGATGCGTACCTCCCCGCCAACGAGGCGCGGGCGCTCCGGAGCTTGGAGGCGTCGACGGTCCCCGCCCCTCGCCTCTACGGGGCCGATCTCGATCCCGAGGTCTTCGACGTTCCGGCCCTGTTGGAGTCCTTCATCCCGGGGGTTACCCGGTGGGTGCCGGGCGACGGCGACCTCGGCCGGTTCCTCGCCGGGCTCGCCGAGGCGATGGTGGCGGTCCACGACGTGGCGGCGGATCCGACCGCGTTCCCCGGGTACCGTCCGTACTTCGAGATGGACGGCGAGGACCCCGTCGCACCTCCCGGATCGCCGATCTGGGAGCGAGCGGTCGAGCTCGTCGCCACCTCGCCGTCCCCGCCCACGCGTCGATGCTTCATCCATCGGGACCTGCATGCGGGCAACGTGCTGTGGGATACCGAGCGGGTATCGGGGGTCGTCGACTGGGCGACGGCGTGCTGGGGGCCACCCGGCGTCGACCTCGCCCGGATGCGCCAGAACCTGGCAGGTGACCTCGGCTGGGAGGCGGCGGATGCCTTCACTGCGGCCTACGCGTCGGCCGGCGGGCTCGTAGGGGACCGGCATCCGTACTGGGATCTCGTGGACGCGGTCGACTCGTTGTCCGACGACTGGGAGCCCGCGGACGCGACGGAGGCCGCGGCGATGTCGCGCTTCGAGGCGTACGCGGCCCGTCTGGTGGCCGAGCTCACGTAGGGCCGGGAACCAGGCCGATCTCAGGATGTATCGACAGCTATCGATGTAGGCGGTACCATGACATCGAAAGATGTCGATGGATGGAGGAGGATGCACGTGGGTGCCGTTCGGGAACTCGAGCTCACCGACACAGCTCCGGCGCTCTGCTGCACCCCGGTGGCAGAGGCGGGGCTCACCGAGGATGAGGCCGCCACCACGGCCCGGCTCTTCAAGGCGCTCGCCGATCCGCACCGGGTGCGCATCGTGAACCTGCTGGCGACGGGCGACCGGGTCTGTGGGTGCGACCTCGAAGAGCCGCTCGGTCTCGCGCAGGCAACCGTGAGCTTCCACCTGAAAAAGCTGTTCGATGCCGGACTCCTCGACCGGGAGCAGCGCGGTGTCTGGGTCTACTACTCGCTCAACCGGGAGGCTGCCGCCCGCCTCGGCGACGTGCTCCGGTTCGATGGAAAGGGACGACGATGACGGAGTTGAGGGAGCAGGTTCGCGAGCGGTATGCGGCCGCAGCCCTCGTCGTGAACGACGGCAAGGCGGCCGACGATCGCGGCGACGAGACATGCTGTGGTCCGTCGGGATCGATGGGCTGCGCGCCCGAGGATGGCATCGGGCCGACGCTGTACGACCTGGCCGAGCGAGAGGTCCTGCCCGATGCGGCCGTGCTGGCGAGTATGGGATGCGGCAACCCCACCGCGGTGGCCGAGCTTAGGGAGGGGGAGACCGTCCTCGACCTCGGATCGGGTGGCGGGATCGACGTGCTGCTCTCGGCTCGCCGGGTGGGACCCACCGGCACGGCCTACGGCCTGGACATGACCGACGAGATGCTGGCGCTCGCACGGGACAACGCGGCGACGGCGGGCGCCACGAACGTCGAGTTCCTCAAGGGCTACATCGAGGCGATCCCGCTGCCCGAGGGCAGCGTCGACGTCGTGATCTCGAACTGCGTGATCAACCTATCGACCGACAAGCCCGGGGTGATCGCCGAGATCGCCCGTGTCCTCCGCCCGGGCGGCCGGCTCGGCGTCAGCGACGTCGTCGCCGACGACCACCTCACGCCCGCGGACCGCGCCGAGCGAGGGTCGTTCGTCGGGTGCATCGCGGGCGCCCTGTCGTTCGCCGAGTACCGCGAGCTCCTCGAGGACGCCGGGTTCCAACGGATCGAGATCGAGGCGACGCACGCGCTCACCGAGGGGATGCACGGCGCGATCGTGCGGGCGGTGCAGCCGGGGGTCTGAGACCCCCGGCTCCTCGGCCACGTCGATCACTCGACGGTGAAGCCGATCCGCATGCCCTCCGAGTAGTGCGCCTCCTGCTCGTCCTCGCTGTAGATGTTGCAGATCAGGACGTAGCTGCCGGCGTCCAGGTCCACCGTGAGGGACTGGGTATCGCCGACGGCGATGTCCTCGATCTCGTCGACGTGCTCGACGCCTTCGCCGTCCTCGACCACGGCGCCGGTCTCGTCCACCGGCAGGTCCGTCGCGGCGAGATCGGTCTTGAACACCACGAACTCGTGGACGTCGTTCGGTCCGTTGTTGGTCACGTCGAACGTGACCTCACCGGCCGCCGCTGAGGCCGGGGCCGAGACCGCGAATTCCTGGAGCGTGACGTCCACGGTGCTGCCGCCGCTGCCGGTGCTCCCGGTGCTGCCCGTGCTGCCGGTGGCTGCGGTGCTGGTCCCATCGCCGCTCGCCGAGCTGCTGTCGTCCGAGCTGCACGCGGGCACGAGCCCGAGCGCCAGCGCGATCGCCCCGGCGACGAGCAGCCGGCGTTTCCTGACCATGCCGTCCATGACCCCCTCCTCCGACGCTTGCCTCCAAGCGCCTCCCTGCCCGGATATTGGGGCGTCGACCACCTGCCGCGCAAGGGGGTCGGACCCATGCTTTGACGCTGCGCCGAGGCGCCCGGTAACCTGATGCGTCGGCCCACCGACCCGGGCCGACACTTCCACGCCATGAAGACCTACTCTCCGAAGCCTGACCACATCGAGCGCAGCTGGTACGTCGTCGACGCCAGCGACGTGGTGCTGGGCCGGCTCGCGTCCGAGGTCGCCGCGGTGTTGCGCGGCAAGCACAAGCCGATCTTCGCCCCGCACATGGACTGCGGCGACCACGTGGTCGTGATCAACGCCGAGAAGGTGGCGCTCACGGGCGCCAAGGCGCAGAAGAAGCTCGCGCACCGCCACTCGGGCTACCCGGGCGGCATCACCTCCACGCGCTACGGGGACCTCATGGCGGACAAGCCCGTGTTCGTCGTCGAGAAGGCGGTCCGGGGGATGCTCCCCAAGAATCGCCTCGGCCGCACGATGATCAAGAAGCTCCACGTGGTGGCCGGCCCCGAGCACCCGCACGCCGCCCAGCGGCCGACGCCCTACACGCTCGGAGAGCCTCCGGTTTGGGCAGGTCTGCCCGAGCCGAAGGTGCGCACGCCGCGAACCGCTGCGAGCGAGACGGAGCCCGAGCCGACGGCGCCGGCCGCGAGGAAGCCAGAGCTCGCGACGAAACCGGCTCCGAAGACGGCCACCGCCGAGAAGCCTTCCGCCAAGAAGGCCAGCGCGAAGACGACCACGGCCAAGAAGTCCACGGTCGAAGAAGTCCACCACCAAGAAGCCCACCGCCAAGAAGGCGGCGAAGGCCGACACGCCCACCGAGACCGACACCGAGTAAGGAGCTTCTGTGGCCGCTACCCCTGTGAAGATCAACACCGGACGCCGTAAGGAGGCCGTCGCGCGCGTTCGCCTCGTGCCGGGCGCCGGGGACTTCACGGTCAACGGCCGGACGCTCGACGAGTACTTCCCGACGCGGGTGCACCGGATGGTCGCCCAGGCACCGCTCCGCCTCGTCGGCCGCGAGAAGGACTACGACGTGATCGCCTCGATCAGGGGCGGCGGCATCAGCGGCCAGGCCGGCGCGATCCGCCTTGGCATCGCCCGCGCGCTGATCGAGATCGATCCCGAGCTCCGTCCTCAGCTGAAGGCCGAGGGCTACCTCATGCGCGACGCGCGTGAGAAGGAGCGGCGCAAGTACGGCCTGAAGAAGGCCCGCAAGGCGCCCCAGTACTCGAAGCGCTAACCGGGCGTCTCGGCGTCCTCGGCCGCTTCGTCGAAGGTCGCTTCGTCCACCGCGAACGCCCCGGATTCCACCGCGTCGATCACGGCCCTCGCCCTCGTCTCGTCGGCCGCCGCCACCCACAGATAGACGGGGCCCGATGGATACGGGCCCTCGATCTCTCCCTTCAGGAGGACCTGGACGCCCTCGGCTTCCAGGCGGCCCTTCATCAGCTCGCCGGCGAACTGATCCGTGGTGGCGAACACTTGCGTCAGGTTCTCGTCCATCCACGGATGGTCCCACACCTGACCGGGCCTCGCGTCCGAACCGACCGGCCACGGCTCGGGTAGCCTTCCCGGCCATGGGACGCCTCTTCGGCACGGATGGTGTGCGCGGGGTCGCGGGCGACGAGCTCACGGCCGAGCTCGCGTACGGGCTCGGCCGGGCGGCGGTCGTCGTGCTCGGCCGGCATGGCGCGGGGCGCGCGATGCTCGTGGTGGGTCGGGATCCGCGCGCGTCCGGGGAGTGGCTCGAGGATGCCCTCGTCGACGGGATCCGTTCGGCGGGTGGCGACGTGGTGCTGGCCGGCGTCGAGCCCACGCCGGCGATCGCGTACCACACGGTCGACGTGGCCGCCTCCGCGGGCGTGGTGATCTCCGCCTCCCATAACCCCCCTGAGTACAACGGGATCAAGTTCTTCGCGGCGAACGGGATGAAGCTCCCCGACGAGCAGGAGGATGAGATCGAGGCCTTCCTGGCGCACCCCGAGGTGGCCGCGGCCGTCCCGGGCGTGGTATTCCCGGCGGGCGACGCCCGGGAGCGCTACCTCGACCATCTCGTGGACGCCGCCGACGCGTCGCTCGACGGCATGGCGGTCGTCGTCGATTGCGCGAACGGAGCGGCGAGCGAGCTCGCGCCCGAGCTCCTTCGCCGGCTGGGCGCGACCGTGCACGCGATCAACGCCGCCCCCGACGGCGACAACATCAACGACGGCTGCGGCGCGCTCTATCCCGAGGTGGTCGCCGCCGAGGTCGTCAGGCTGGGCGCGGACGCGGGCGTGTCGCACGACGGCGACGCCGACCGGGCGCTCTTCGCCGACGCGCGCGGGGCGATCGTCGACGGCGATCAGGTCCTGGCCGCGTGCGCCGTGGGGCTCAGCGAGGCGGGGCGCCTGACCGGGAACACGGTCGTCACCACGGTGATGGCCAACGTCGGGTTCCATCACGCGATGCGAACGGCGGGGATCGACGTCGTCTCGTCGAAGGTCGGCGACCGGTACGTGCTCGAGGAGATGCTCCGGACCGGCGCCGTGCTCGGCGGTGAGCAATCGGGGCACGTGATCTTCCGCGAGCACGCGACGACCGGCGACGGGCTCCTCACGGCCACCCGCTTCCTCTCGCTCGTCGCCGCTCGCGGCGCCACGGTCGAGGAGGTGGCCGCCGTGATGCGCCGCTACCCCCAGCGGATGGTGAACGTCGAGGTCGAGGACCGCGAGGCGCTCGAGGGCGCCGACGAGGTGTGGACGGCCGTCCGGGCGGTCGAGGCGTCGCTCGGCGACGAGGGACGGGTCCTGGTGCGCCCGTCCGGCACGGAGCCGCTCGTGCGCGTGATGGTCGAGGCCGAGACGGAGGCGCTGGCCGTTCGGCACGCCGACGAGCTCGCCGGAGTGGTCGCGAGGAGCCTCGGCGCCGCCTGACCCAGGCGCCACACCGTTCGGCCGTTCCGTCCCGCCGAACCCCGCTGCTAGGGTGGAAGCCCTATGTGCGGCATCGTCGGCTACGTCGGGCCGGATGAAGCGCTCCCCATCGTGCTGGAGGGGCTCCGGCGTCTCGAGTATCGCGGATACGACTCCGCCGGCGTCGCGGTGGTCGACGGCGACCTGGCGGTCGTGAAGCGTTCGGGCAAGCTGTCGGAGCTGGAGGCGCTGCTCGCGTCCGGGGAACCGCCGACGGGGACGGTGGGCATGGGGCACACGCGGTGGGCCACGCACGGCGCGCCGACCGATCGGAACGCGCACCCGCATCTCGACTGTACGGGCGGCGTCGCCGTGATCCACAACGGCATCATCGAGAACTTCCAGGCGCTGCAGGCTCGCCTGGAGAAGGCTGGCCACACGCTCGCGTCCGAGACCGACACCGAGTGCGTCGCGCACCTGATCGAGGAGAAGCTGGCCGGGGGGACGACGTCGCTCCCCGATGCCGTGCGCGCGGCCGTCCGCGAGCTCGAGGGCGCCTATTCGCTCGTGGTGTGCGCCCGCGACGAGCCCGACATCCTGGTGGGCGTGAAGGTGGCGTCGCCGTTGATCGTCGGCCTGGGCGAGGGCGAGACGATGCTCGCGTCCGATATCCCGGCCGTGCTCGAACGCACGTCCTCCGTGATCCCGCTCGAGGAGGGGCAGGTCGTCGAGGTCAGGCGCGACGGGGCCACGTTCACCGACGTCGATGGCGTCGTCCTGCATCCGGAGCCGATCACCGTGGATTGGGACGTCGCGCAGGCTCAGAAGTCGGGGTTCGACGACTTCATGCTGAAGGAGATCCATGAGCAGCCGACGGCGATCCGAGACACCCTGGCCGGACGGGTCGTCGACGGACGGCTGACGCTCGACGAGCTCAGGATCAGCGACGACGTCTTGCGCGAGGTCACGAAGGTGTTCGTGGTCGCCTGCGGGACGGCGTTCCACTCGGGGCTCGTGGCGAAGTACGCGATCGAGCACTGGACCCGGCTCCCGGTCGAGATCGAGATCGCGAGCGAGTTCCGCTACCGCGACCCGGTGCTGGGTCCCGACACGCTCACGCTCGCCGTGTCGCAGAGCGGCGAGACGATCGACACGCTCGAGGCCGCGCGCCACGCACGGCGCCAGGGTTCCCAGGTGATCGCGGTAACGAATACCGTGGGGTCGTCGCTCGCTCGCGAGGCCGACGGCGTGCTCTACACCCACGCAGGTCCGGAGATCTGCGTGGCCGCGACGAAGACGTTCGCCACGCAGATGGTCTCGCAGTACCTCGTGGCGCTCTACCTGGCGCAGGTCCGCGGCACGATGTTCCCCGAGGAGATCGCGGAGGTGCTCGAGCGTATGGACGAGCTCCCCGCCGCCGTGGAGCGTGCGATCGGGCTCGAGGCGCGGTGTCGTGAGCTGGCGGCCGAGCTGAAGGACGAGCCGACCTGGCTGTTCATCGGTCGGCACACGGGCTACCCCGCCGCGATGGAGGGCGCCTTGAAGCTGAAGGAGCTGAGCTACCTGCACGCGGAGGGATTCGCGGCGGGCGAGCTGAAGCACGGACCGATCGCGCTGGTCGAGGAGGGCGTCCCGGTCGTGGCCGTGGCCACCACCTGTCACGTGTACCCGAAGATGCTGTCCAACATCCAAGAGGTGCGAGCCCGGGGGGCGCGTGTGATCGCCGTCGCCACCGAGGGGGACGTGCAGGTCGCCGGCATCGTCGACGACGTGCTCGAGGTGCCCGAGACGCCGGAGCTGCTCGCGCCCGTCACCGTCACGGTTCCGCTCCAGCTGCTCGCGTACCACGTGGCGAAGCTGCGCGGCTGCGACGTCGATCAGCCCCGGAACCTCGCGAAGAGCGTCACGGTCGAGTAGGCCCGGCGGCGGGGTCACCACCGCCCGGTATCGGGCCGTGGCCTGCCTCGCGCGCCGCCGGGCTTCGCGTAGCCTTGTGACCGTGGACATCGTCGGGCTGGGCGTCGATATCTGCGAGATCGCGCGCATGGAGCGGGCGCTCGCGCGACACGCGACGATGCGCGAACGCGTCTTCACGCCCGAGGAGATCGCGTACTGCGACTCCAAGGCGCGGCCGGCGGAATCGTACGCCGGACGGTTCGCGGCCCGGGAGGCCGTGATCAAGGCGCTGGGCGGCTACCGCGGCAAGAACTGGAAGGACATCAGCGTCACCCGGCATCCTTCCGGCGCGCCGATCATCGCCCTCACCGGGAACGCGGCCCGGCGCGCCGAGATGCTGGGCATCACCCAGGTCCTGATCACGTTCACGCACGAGAAGACGAACGCGGTGGCGTTCGCCCTGGCGGTCTCGTCGTGAAGCCGATCCTGACGCCCGATGAGGCTGGAGCGCTCGACCGGGCCGCCCAGGAGGCCGGCACGCCGGCGGCCGCGCTGATGGAGCGCGCGGGTCGCGCCGTGGCGCGCGCCGCGGTCGACCTGGTCGGCGGCGTCTACGGCCGGCGCGTCGTCGTCGTCTGCGGGAAGGGGAACAACGGAGGCGACGGGCTCGTCGCGGCGCGGCACCTGGCCCGGTGGGGGATGCGGGTCGCCGTGATCGTGGTGGAGCATCTCGGAACCCTGCGCGAGCCGGCCGCCTCGAACCTCGCGCGGCTGAGCGAGGTCGGCGTTCGCGCACGCGGATGGTCCTCGGCCACCTTGGCGCACGAGCTCGCCCGGGCCGACGTCGCGATCGACGCGATCTTCGGGACCGGCTTCCGTGGGTTCCCGGAGGACGAGTGGGCCGATGCGATCGACGGCCTGAACGCGGGGCCGGCGCCGATCGTGGCCGTCGACATCCCGAGCGGGGTGAACGGCGCCACCGGCGCGGTCGAAGGCGAGGCGGTCCGGGCTGAGGTGACCGTCACCTTCGGCGCGGCGAAGGTGGGCGCCGTGCTCCTGCCCGGAGCGGAGTACGCGGGCGCCGTCCGCGTCGTGGACATCGGGTTCCCCCGCGAGCTCGTGCGTGCCGGCACGTTCCTCGTCGAGCCGGCGGACGTCGCCGGGTGGCTCCCGTCGCGGCCGATCGAGACGCACAAGCGAGCGACGGGGGTCCTGGTCGTCGTCGCCGGGTCGCGCGGCATGACGGGAGCGCCCTCGCTCGTCGCGGAGGCGGCGGGGCGGACCGGCGCGGGACTCGTCACGGTCGCGGCGCCCGCCGAGATCATGCCGACGATCCAGTCGCGGCTGACCGAGGCCACGTTCCTGCCCCTGCCCGCGACGGGTTCCGGATCGGTGGCGCGCGACGCGCTCGCCCCGGTCCTCGAACTGCTCGGCCGCGCCGACGCGCTCGCGATCGGGCCGGGCCTGACCACCGACGACGAGACCGCGGCATTCGTCCGCCAGCTGGTCCGTGCGTCGCCCGTTCCCATGGTGGTCGACGCCGACGCGTTGAACGCGTTCGCGGGGCGGGCCGCCGACCTCGGAGACCGCAAGGCGGACGCGATCCTCACGCCCCACGCGGGTGAGTTCGCGCGATTGACGGGTCTCGGTTCCGGGGAGCTCGACCTCGACCGACTCGGTCATGCACGGGCCCTCGCGCACGACACCGGCGCCGTCACGCTCCTGAAGGGGAGTCGGACGATCGTCGTCGACGAGCAGGGCCGGGCGCGGATCAATCCCACGGGCGGACCGGTGCTGGCCACGGCAGGGTCCGGCGACGTCCTCACCGGCATGATCGGCGCGCTGGCGGCTCGCGGCCTCGCCTCGAGCGACGCGGCCGCCGCGGCCGCGTACGTGCATGGGGTCGCGGGGATCCTGGCGGGGCGGCGGACCGGAGACGGCACACTGGCGGGCGACATCGTCCGCTCGATCCCCGAGGCGATCGCCCGCACGGAGCGTCCGTGACCTCCCGGTTCCGCCCCACGTGGATCGAGGTCGACCTCGAGGCGATCCGCCACAACGTGCGGACGCTCACGCCGAGGGATGCCGAGTTGATGGCCGTCGTGAAGGCGAACGCGTACGGGCACGGGGATGCTGCCGTCGCCGGGGCCGCCGTCCAGGCCGGAGCCTCATGGCTCGGCGTGGCCCTCGTCGAGGAGGGGCTGGCGCTGCGCGCCGCAGGGCTCGTCGACATCCCGATCCTCGTGCTCTCGGAGTTCCCCCCGGGGGCCGAGCGTGCGGCGTTGGACGCCGCGCTGACCCCTTCCCTGTACTCGGAAGGTGGCCTCGCCCGGCTCATCGAGGCGGCGGGCGGCGCCACCATAGGCGTGCACGTGAAGGTCGACACGGGCATGCACCGTGTCGGCGTCTACCCGCCGGCGTCGGCCGCGGGCTTCGTCGGCCGCGTCGTCGGGGCGGGACTCGCCCTCGAGGGACTGTGGACGCATCTCGCACGCTCGGAGGAGGACGCGCCGACGACCGCGTCGCAATTGGCCGCGTTCGGGGCCGTGGTCGACGACGTGCGTGCGGCGGGTCACACACCGCGCCTGCTCCACGCGGCGAACACCGCGGGCACGATCCTGCACCCCGGATCCCACCTCGATCTGGTCCGGACGGGGATCGGGATCTACGGCATCGAACCCGCCCCCGGCGTCGGGAGCGAGCTCGGCCTGCGACCGGCGCTGACGTGGCGGTCCGCGGTGACGATGGTGAAGCAGCTGCCCGAGGGAGCGCGCACGAGCTACGGCCACCACTACCGGCTGGGTCATGATGCCTGGGTGGCGACGGTGCCGGCGGGGTACGCGGACGGGTACCCTCGCCTGCTCTCGTCGCGCGCCGACGTGCTGATCCGCGGCCGTCGCTGCAGGGTGGCCGGGAGCGTGACGATGGACCAGATGATGGTGGACTGTGGTGACCTCGCGGTCGAGCCGGGCGACGAGGTCGTGCTGCTCGGGACCCAGGGGGACGAGACGGTCAGCGCCGAGGAGCTCGCGAACCACGCCGGGACGATCGGGTACGAGATCGTCACGCGGATCGGCGAACGGGTGCCCAGGGTCCACCTGGGCGAGGAGCAGGCGGGATGACGAAGAAGCGAACGGCAGTGATCGCGGGAAGCGTCGCGGCCGGTGCCGTGGTGGCCGGCGCCGTCGGGAGAACGGTCGTCCTTCGCCGCCGCGAACAACACCTCGAGAACGTGCTCTGGGACGTCCCGCCCGATGACCTCGGTCCCGTGGTGTCGTTCGACGGCACCGAGCTGGCCGTGCGGGCCGCCGGGCCGCTCGAGGCGCCCGTCGTGGTGTTCGTCCACGGGTTCAGCCTGGACATGACGACGTGGCACGAGCAATGGCTGGACCTGTCGGTGGACTTCCGCTGCGTGCTGATGGATCAGCGAGGGCACGGGCGGAGCGGGCGGGCGGCGCACGGCGACCTCTCGCTCCGCTCGATGGGGCGCGACGTCGCGGCCGTCCTCGAGGCGACCTCGCCCGGCCGCCCCGCGGTGCTCGTGGGTCACAGCATGGGCGCGATGGCGATCCTGGCGGCTGCCGAGCAACGGCCGGAGCTCTTCGGGTCGTCGGTGGCGGGCGTCGTGCTGGTCGGCGCCTCCTCGTCCGACCTGCTCCGCGGGGCGATGGGGTCGATCACCGACCTCGTTCGACCGCGGCTCGGAACCTTCGGCGCGACGGCGAAGCGCGTGGATCGCCTGCGACGGGCGGTGCTCGCGAGCCCCGCGGACCTGCGCGGGGCGGTCGCCCGCCTCACGCAGTTCGGCCCCGACGCGCCCCAGCACGTGGTCGACCACGTCGTGCACCTGGCCGAGCGCGCCTCCTCGGACGTGTGGACCGACGGGTTGGCGGAGCTGATGGAGATGGACATGCGGCACGCGGTGCCGCGGCTCAAGGTTCCGGCCGTCGTCGTGGTGGGGGAGCACGACAGAGTGACGCCGCCCGCCGCCGCGATCGAGCTCGCTGGCGCCCTCCCCGAGGCGCGGCTCGTCGTGATCGAGGGGGCGGGGCACATGCCGATGCTGGAACGCCCGCTCGAGCTCAACCGTGAGATCCGCGGGTTCGCCCGCTCGTTGCTGCTGCCCGAGGCGACGCACCGGCCCGCCCGGCGCGGATCGGCGGCGCGCAAGTCGGCGAAGCGAGGGGAGGCGGCGTCGTGACTCGAGCCCTCGCGGACGCGGGCGCCGAGGCCGCGACCTGCACGCGATGCAAGCTCGCAGGGGGCCGGACACAGGTGGTCTACGGGGCGGGCGGTCCCGACGCCGACCTGATGTTCATCGGGGAGGGGCCTGGGTTCCACGAGGACCGCCTGGGGGAGCCGTTCGTGGGCGCCGCCGGGCAGCTGTTGAACCGGATGCTCGGTGAGATCGGTCTCGAGCGCGAGGACGTGTACATCGCGAACGTCGTGAAGTGCCGGCCCCCGGGGAACCGCGATCCCGAGCCGGACGAGATCGAGGCCTGCACCCCGTGGCTCATCGAACAGATCTCGCTGATCCAGCCAGAGGTGATCGTCACGTTGGGCAACTTCGCGACGAAGTTCGTCCTGAACACGACGACCGGGATCACGCGGCTCCGCGGTCAGATCCACGAGTGGCACGGGCGCACGGTGATCCCCACGTTCCACCCGGCCGCGATCCTGCACGGCGGCGGCGAGCGGTCGCCCCAGTTCGCGGCGCTCCGCGAGGACTTCGGCCTGATCCGCCGGACGCTCGACGCCGGGGGCGAGCAACCGCCGGGGGACCTCGACTCGCCGGCGCCCTCGGGCGTGGACCCCGAGTCGCCGGCCCCGGGTGAGATCGCGCGGGTCGTGCCGGGCGTGTCCGACACGCCGACGCCCGACCCCGACCAGATGGAGCTCTTCTGACCGTGCCGACGATCACCCTCCGTGCGGCCACCGCGGCGGACACCCGCGCGATCGGCCGGGCGCTCGCGCCCTTGTTCCGCGCCGGCGATGCCGTCGTCCTGACCGGCGAGCTCGGGGCGGGCAAGACCACGCTGGTGCAGGGCGTGGCCGAGGGACTCGGGGTCGACGACGCCGTGTCGTCGCCCACCTTCGTCCTCGTGAAGGAGTACCTCGGCCGCCTCACGATCGCCCATGCCGACGTGTACCGGCT
Organism: uncultured Actinomycetes bacterium; assembly: GCA_963816275.1. Taxonomy (GTDB): domain Bacteria; phylum Actinomycetota; class UBA4738; order UBA4738; family HRBIN12; genus JAOUEA01. The sequence goes on along the minus strand of CAWFJU010000024.1, from coordinate 13,070 downwards.
CGAGCGCGTCCAAGACGTCGTGGACCTCGGTCTCCACGAGATCGCCGACGGCCAGGCCCTGCTGCTCGTCGAGTGGGGCGATGCCGTGGAGGAGCTCCTCCCCGAGGACCGGCTGCGCGTCGAGCTGACGGGCGAGGATCCGACCGGCGAGGACGAGTCTCGCCGCATCGTGGTGGAGGCGGTCGGTCCCGCGTGGTCCGACCGGGTGGACGACCTCGGCACCGCCCTCGCGCCCTGGGAGACGGCGGCGTGATCGTCGTCGGCATCGAGACATCGACGCCGCAGACGAGCGTCGCGATCGGCACCGAGGCAGACGTCGTCGCGAAGGCATCGGTGGCGGGCCGGTCCCGGCAGGAGGCCGTCACCCCCACGCTCAGGCAGTTGCTCGAGTGGAGCGACCTCGAGCTGCGAAAGGTGGGCGGGATCGCGGTCGGCATCGGGCCTGGCCTCTTCACGGGCCTCCGCGTGGGTGTCCAGACGGCCAAGACGCTGGCGCAGGTGCTGCACGTGCCGATCGTCGGGGTGTCGAGCCTCGACGCCCTGGCGTACGCGGTCCGCCATACCCAGCGGCGGATCGTGTCGGTCGTGGACGCACGCCGGGGGGAGGTCTTCTTCTCGGTCTACCGGTCCGTGCCCGGCGGCGTGATGCGCGAGTCGGACCCCGTCGTCGCCTCACCCGACCATCTCGTCGCGGAGCTCGAAGCCCTGCCGGGAGAGGTGTTGGCCGTGGGCAACGGTGCCATGCTGTACCGCCATGAACTGGAGGCGCTCGGAAGCCGCGTCGAGGTTGGCTCGTCCGTCCTGGCGCACCCGGAGGCGGCGATCCTGGTCGAACTCGCCGTCCCCCGGTTCCTCCGCGAGGAACACGACCGTCTCGTCGACGTCGTTCCGCTGTACCTGAGGAGATCCGATGCTGAGATCGCGTGGGATCAGCGAGCCCGCGGCGCACCGGCTTGAGGTCGGGCGGATGCGTCGCCGTCACCTTCGCGGCGTCATGGCGATCGAACGGCAGGTTTACGCCCGTCCCTGGAGCCCGAACCTGTTCGTCGCCGAGATGACCGAGCCGAACAACCGGTGCTATCTCGTCGCGCGGTTCGACAAGGTCGTCGTCGGGTACGCGGGCATGATCTGCTACGGCGACGAGGCCCACATCACCAACATCGCGGTCGATCCGCAGCAGCATCGGCGGCACATCGGCTCGCGCCTGCTCCTCGAGCAGATGACGCAGGCGATCGAGATGGGGGCGGAGGCCGTCTCCCTCGAGGTCCGCGTCACGAACTGGGGGGCCCAGCGCATGTACGGGCGCTTCGGTTTCCGCCCGGTGGGGATCCGGCGGAACTACTACCAGGAGTTGAACGAGGACGCGCTGATCATGTGGACGGACGACGTGCGCGCGCCCGCGTACGCGCGTCGGCTCGAGTCCATCGCGGCGTCGCTGCCAGAGGCCGCGAGGCCCCGGTGATGCGGCGGTGATCACGCTCGGCATCGAGACCTCGTGTGACGAAACGGCGGTCGCCGTCGTCGAGGACGGATTCACCGTCCGTTCGAACCTGATCGCCTCGCAGGTCCACCTGCACGAGCGGTTCGGCGGCGTCGTGCCCGAGGTGGCGGCGCGCGCACACGTCGAGGCGTTGAACCCGTTGATGGAGGAGGCCCTGGCCGCGGCCGAGGTCGGGTTCGGGGATCTGGACCACGTCGCCGTGACGGTGGGACCGGGCCTGGTCGGCGCGCTCCTCGTCGGGATGGCGGCCGCGAAGGCCGTCGCGCTGGCGACGGGGGCGACCCTGGTCGGCGTGAACCATCTCGAGGGCCACGTGTGGGCCAACTTCCTCGTGCACGGGCCGCCCGAGCCGCCGTACGTCGCGCTGATCGTGAGCGGGGGCCACACGATGCTCGTCCACATCCCGGAGGCCCACCACCACGTCGTGCTCGGCCAGACCCTCGATGACGCGGCCGGGGAGGCGTTCGACAAGGTCGCGCGGCTGATCGGGCTCGGGTTCCCGGGCGGGCCAGCGCTGGACCGGATGGCTCGCGACGGGGATCCCACCGCGATCCGGTTCCCGCGCGCGATGGAGGGCTCGGGCGACTTCGACTTCTCGATGAGCGGGTTGAAGACCGCGGTGCTGCGCTACGTGAAGCAGGAGCGAGCGGCCGGCCGCGACCTCCACCTGCCCGACCTGGCGGCGAGTTTCCAGGAGGCGATCGTCGACGTGCAGGTGAAGAAGACCCTCGAGGCGGCGGAGCGGATGGGCGTCGGCACGGTGCTGCTCGGCGGGGGCGTGGTCGCGAACTCGCGGCTGCGCGAACGCCTGCGGGCCGAGGGTGGGGCGGCGGGGCTCACCGTGTGGTTCCCGCCGCTCGATCTGTGCACCGACAACGCCGCGATGATCGCCTGTCTCGGGGCCGCGCGTGCGGCCCGAGGTGAGCGGTCGATGTTCGACATCGGGGCCGACCCGCAGCTAAGGTTGGCGCTGTGAGCACGGTCCTGGTGACCGGGGGCGCCGGGTTCATCGGCTCGCACCTCGCCGACCGACTCCTCGCCGAGGGGCACCGCGTGATCAGCGTCGACGACCTGAGCACGGGGCGCATCGCCAACCTCGCCGAGGCGCGCGGGTACGGCAAGGAGTTCACGTTCTTCAACATGGACGTGCGCGCCGATGGTCTGCTGCCCCTGTTCGAGCGGCATCGGCCGGAGGTGATCTTCCACCTCGCGGCCCAATCGGGCGTTCGCCCCTCCCTCGACGACCCCGCGAATGACGCCGCGATCAACATCATGGGCACGATCAACGTGCTCGAGTGCGCCACGAAGGTCGAGGCGCGCAAGGTGATCTACGCGGCGAGCGGCGGCACGCTCTACGGCGAGCCCCGGCGGCTGCCGGCCAAGGAGTCCACGGCTCAGGCCTCCCACCCGATGTCGCCGTACGGGATCTCGAAGAAGGTGGTCCTCGACTACCTGGGGTTCTACCAGCGGTACCGTGGCCTGGACTACACGGCCTGCGCGCTCGGGAACGTGTACGGGCCGCGTCAGGATCCGCACGGCGAGGCCGGCGTGATCGCGATCTTCGCCCAACGGATGCTGGCGAACGAGCCAGTGACGATCTTCGGCGACGGGAACCAGACCCGCGACTACGTCTTCGTCGACGACGTGGTCCACGCGCTCGTGCAGTCGATCGAGCGGGGGCCGGGCAAGCTCGTGAACATCGGGACGGGCCTGGAGTCCAGCGTGAACCACCTGTTCCGACTGCTCGCCGACATCACGGGGTACAAGCGGGAGCCCGAGCATGGACCCCTTCCCCCGGGAGAGCTGCGGCGGATCGCGCTGGACATCTCGAGGGCCCCGACCGCGATCGCCTGGAAGCCGTGGACCCACCTCGAGGACGGCCTCGCCGAGACGGTCGCGTTCCTCAAGGGCATCTGAGGGGCGAGGAGCGCGCCGGAGGATCGCCGGTGACAGGCAGGCACCGGAGGTCCCGGGGCCTCCGGTGCCTGTCGGTCTCCCGGGGTCAGCCGTTCTGTCGGCTGGGGGCGACCGTCATGGTCGCTGGGCCATGGGATCGGCGTCGCGGCACCGTCGGCAACGTAGAGGATCGTCAGGCTCCGGGCTTCCACGAGGCGGGTCCACGCTCCCTCGGAAGGCAACGCCCTCGACGTTGACCATCTGGCACTCTCCTGGCTATCCTGTTAGCACTCGTACGCACAGAGTGCTAACGAACTGTCGGCACGGCACATGGGAGGAAGCGCACATGGCGAAGTTCAGCCTCAAGCCCCTCGAGGACCGCATCGTGGTCAAGGCCAACGAGGGCGACCAGACCACCGCATCGGGTCTCGTGATCCCCGACACCGCGAAGGAGAAGCCCCAGGAGGGCACCGTCGTGGCGGTCGGCGAGGGTCGCTGGGACGAGGACGGCGAGAAGCGCATCCCGGTCGACGTGAAGACCGGCGACACCGTCATCTACTCGAAGTACGGCGGCACCGAGGTCAAGGTCGAGGGCGAGGACTACCTGATCCTGTCGGCCCGCGACGTGCTGGCCGTCGTTTCCAAGTAACCGGATCCACGCTTCGGGACTGGGGCTCGCGCGCCGTACGGCTCGCGGGCCCCGTTCCATGACACGCGAAGGAGGCACCAGTGGCGTCCAAGCTGCTGAAGTTCGGTGAGGAGGCGCGACGCGGGCTCGAGGCCGGCGTCGACAAGCTCGCCGACGCCGTCGCCATCACGCTCGGCCCCAAGGGCCAGAACGTGGTGCTCGACAAGAAGTGGGGCGCGCCCACGATCACCAATGACGGCGTGACGATCGCCAAGGAGATCGAGCTCGAGGACCCGTGGGAGAACATGGGCGCCCAGCTGACCAAGGAGGTCGCCACCAAGACCAACGACGTCGCCGGCGACGGGACCACCACGGCCACCGTCCTCGCGCGCGCGATGGTCAAGGCCGGCATGAAGAACGTGGCCGCCGGGGCCAACCCGATGGCCCTCAAGCGGGGCATCGAGCAGGCCGTGATCGCCGCGGTCGACGAGATCAAGGCGCAGGCCAAGGACGTCGAGTCCAAGGAAGAGATCGCCCAGGTCGCCTCGATCTCGGCCGCCGACACGACGATCGGCGAGGTGATCGCCGAGGCCCTCGACAAGGTGGGCAAAGACGGCGTCGTCACGGTCGAGGAGTCGAACACCTTCGGGATGGACCTCGAGTTCACCGAGGGCATGCAGTTCGACAAGGGCTACATCTCGCCCTACTTCATCTCCGACCAGGACCGCATGGAGGCCGTCCTCGACGACCCCTCCATCCTGCTCGTGAACAAGAAGATCTCGAGCGTGCAGGAGATGCTGCCGGTGCTGGAGAAGGTCATGCAGTCGGGCCGTCCGCTGATGATCGTGGCCGAGGACATCGAGGGCGAGGCGCTCGCCACGCTCGTGGTGAACAAGATCCGCGGCACGTTCAACGCCGTCGCGGTGAAGGCTCCCGGCTTCGGCGACCGCCGCAAGGCGATGCTCCAGGACATCGCGGTCCTCACGGGCGCCGAGGTGATCTCCGAGGAGATCGGCCTGAAGCTCGACGCCGTATCCCTCGACCTGCTGGGCGGCGCCCGCAAGGTCGTCGTCACGAAGGACACGACGACGATCATCGAGGGCGGCGGCTCCGAGGAGAGCGTCGCGGGCCGGATCGCGCAGATCAAGGCCGAGGTCGAGAAGACCGACTCCGACTGGGACCGCGAGAAGCTCCAGGAGCGCCTCGCGAAGCTCTCCGGCGGCGTGGCCGTCGTGAAGGTCGGCGCGGCCACCGAGGTCGAGCTCAAGGAGAAGAAGCACCGCATCGAGGACGCGCTCAGCGCGACCCGCGCGGCGGTGGAGGAGGGCATCGTCCCCGGCGGTGGCGTCACGCTGATCCGCGCCGAGGCCGCCCTCGGCAAGCTCGACCTCGAGGGTGACGAGGCCACGGGCGCGAACATCGTTCGCGACTCGCTCGCCGAGCCGGCTCGCCGCATCGCGTCCAACGCCGGCTACGAGGGCGCCGTGATCGTCCAGCAGATCCGCGCGGAGTCCGACAAGGGCTTCGACGCGGCCAAGGGCGAATGGGTCGACATGGTCAAGGCCGGGATCATCGATCCGGCCAAGGTCACGCGCTCGGCGCTGCAGAACGCCGCCTCGATCGCCGCGCTGGTGCTCACCACCGAGAGCGCCGTCGTGGAGAAGCCCGAGGAGGACGAGGACGCGGCCGGCGACGGCCACGGGCACGCGCACTGACCTCGATCCGAGGTCGGCATCACGACGAAGGCGGGGCCGTGGCCCCGCCTTCGTCGCGTCCGGGGAGTGCGTTGATCGTTCTTCATCCGCTCAGTGGCGGGATGCCTTTCGCGATCAGGTCGACGCCGAAGACGACGAACAGCACCGCCATCACCGCCGCGTTGTGCACCGCGAGCCAGCTCTTCAACGAGTCGAGCTCGGCCTTCGCATGCGCGCCGCCGAGCAAGTAGTAGATGACGGGGCCGGCGATCGTCAGACTCGCCACCACGACGAAGACGAGGAGCGAGACGACGGCGTCGGTCGTCGAGACGCCGAGCTGGGCGAGACCCACCGCGGCAGCGAGCGTCAGCAGCAGGTTCTTCGGGTTCACGCCCGCGAGCAGCACGCCGAGCGCCAGGGCTTTCGCGGGCGAGAACGCGTCGATGCCCGCCATCCACTTCGGCATCTCCGGCTCGGTGCCGGGTGACGGCTTGCTCCGCCACTGCCGCGCGGCGAGTAGGAGGAAGAGAACGCCGAAGACGATCTTCCCCCACGCGACCGTGTCCGAGGCGGCGGTGCTCGTAGCGACGTCGCCCTGATCGGCGAGCACGTAGGCGACGCCGCTGATGATCGCCAGGGCGAGCACCCAGCCGAGCAGGAACAGAGGCCCGTTCACCCGCGCACGCTGAGAGAACAGCATCAGGATCACCGCGATGATCGGCACCGGGCTGATCGCCACGCCAACCGCGAAGGTCAGAACCTCGCTGATCCCCTGCCCCACGGTTCACCCTCACGCTCGATCGACGTGCACGGTTCATACCAGCCGGCTAGGAGCTCTCCTCGGCCATCTTCGCCTGCGCATCCGCGATCGCCCCTTTGAGCGCCTCGACGTGATGTCCTTCCGCCTCGCCGACCACCTTCTTGACGGCGCGCGTCACCGCCGGCTCGATCGTGTCGGCATGGTCGTGCTTGTAGGCGACGATGAGACCCGCCCCGCCGATCGGGATCGTCTTCCCGGCCTCCTCCTCGAGCTTGCTGCCGGTCTTGTCGTGCAACACCTTCCCGGCGCCCGCACCGATCACCGCTCCGATCGCGGTTGCCGCCAGCAGGGGAGGTGCGAACAAGCCGACCGCGAACCCGACGGCGCCGAGCCCCTCCGCGCCCTCCTTGACCATGTGGTCGGTCTGTTCGACCGATAGGTCGCCCTCGAGGTCCTTGCTCACCACGACGGCACCCATGATCTCGGCGCCGCAGTTCAGGACCGACTCGTAGTCCTCGTGAGCGGCCTCGGTCGACAGGTAGCCGCCGATCAGTACGTCCGTGGGCTCCTTCGCCATCTGATCTCCTTCCGCTCCTAGCCCGACAGGCTGTGCGCCGCGTTCCCGCGGTGCGCCTCGGCGTGCAGGTGGAGCTCGTCCTGATCCGACAGGTGCGGCTTGATGTCGAACACGACCTTCTTGACCGTGCCGGTGAACGTGAACGGCTTCCGGTCCTCGTAGGCGAGATCGACGACGCCGCCGTTGTCGCGCCCGATGTCCATCCCCGCATACGCCGAGAACCTGATCGGCACGGTGTGATCCATCCGCCCCTTGCCGACGGGTCGGTCATCGATGAACAGGGTCACCTCACCCCCGGTCGCGGGCTTCGCCTCGTCGGCGGCGAACTCCATGCGCACGGTGACATCGCCGGTCGGCAGATCCTCTTCCGCGACCTGTTTGAACACGAAGACGCCCATCATCGAGTAGGTGTGGGTGAGCTTCCCGTCCTTCACGTAGAGGGTGAACCCGCCGAGGTGGTCCGACTCCGCGACGATCACACCTTCCGCACCGCCTTCGGGCACGACGAGGTCGGCGCTGATCGCGTAGGAGTGGTTGTAGATGCGCGGGATCATGCCCGACAGCACGTTCTGCACGTCGCCACGGAACTCGAAGGTCGTCTTCTCCGCGATCGGCGGCAGGATGCCGAAGAAGGTGGACAAGGTGGCCAGCAACGGCAGCACCTTGTACTTCTCGGCCTCCTCCCAGAACAGGTCCTTCAACTCCTGCACCTTGTCCGGGTGCTCGGCCGCCAGATCGTGGGCCTGCGTGAAGTCGTCCGGCAGGTAGTAGAGCTCCGCCGGGCCCGCGTCGGGATCCCAGACGCCGGGTGCGTACGGCTTCAACGCGTCCGGCGTGATGACCCATGGGATGCGCTCGGTCTTCATCGCGAGCCACCAGCCGTCCTTGTACATGCCCCGGTTGCCGATCGTCTCGAAGTACTGCTGCGTCCGGAACTCCGGCGCGCCCGAGTCCGCGAACGTCGGGGCGAAGCTGGCGCCGTGCATCGGCTCCTGCTCGATGCCGTCGACCGTCGACGGTTGCGGGATACCCGCGAGGTCGAGGATCGTCGGCGCGACGTCGATCACGTGGCCGAACTGCGAGCGCAGCCCGCCGGCGTCCGTGATGCGAGCCGGCCAACGGACGACCATCGGGTTGCGCGTCCCACCCAGATGAGAGCCGACCTGCTTGCCCCACTTGAACGGGGTGTTCCCCGCCCAGGCCCACGCCGCGCCGTAGTGCGGGTCCATGATCTGAGCGCCCCACTTGTCCATCCCTCCGAAGCGCTCGGAGAGCTGGAGCTGCATCTCGTCGGTCAACGGGATGCCGTTCTGCATCGTCATCTCGTTGAACGATCCGGTGACGGTGCCCTCCATGCTGGCGCCGTTGTCGCCCCAGATCCAGATGATGACCGTGTCGTCGAGCTCACCCAACTCGTCGATCGCGTCGATCACGCGGCCGACGTTGTGGTCGGCGTTCTCTGAGAACCCCGCGTACACCTCCATCTGGCGGGCGTAGAACGCCTTCAGCTTGTCGGGCACGTCCTCCCACGCAGGGAAGGCGTCGTCGCGCGGTGTCAGCTCCGCGTCTGCCGGAATGACGCCGAGCTCCTTCTGGCGCGCGAAGGTCTCCTCCCGGAGCTTGTCCCAACCCTGGTCGAACTGGCCCTTGTACTTCTCGGCCCACGCCTGCCCCACGTGGTGCGGTGCGTGGCTGCACCCCGTCGAGAAGTAGAGGAAGAAGGGCTTGTCGGCGTCCTGGGCGCGGACGCCGTGGAGCCACTCGACCGCCCGATCCGCCATGGCGTCCGGGAAGTAGTACGGGTCTCTTCGTCGTAGAACCCCTCCGGGGTCCCGATCACCTTCTGGTTCTCGATCAGGCATGGATCCCACTGCCCCGAGTCTCCGGCCAGGAACCCGTAGAAGTAGTCGAACCCCCAGCCGTTCGGCCAGCGGTCGAACGGGCCGGCCGGTCCCTGCTGCCCATCCGGCGTCAGGTGCCACTTCCCGTAAGCCGAGGTGCTGTACCCGTTGTCGCGCAAGATGCGAGGCAGCGGCGCGCAGTCTCTCGGAAGGGATGCCGAGTAGCCGGGGAACCCTCCGGCGAACTCACCGACCGAACCGAACCCCACGGCGTGGTTGTTGCGACCCGTCAGCAGCGCGGCGCGGGTGGGAGAGCACAGGGCCGTCACGTGGAACCGGTTGTACTTGAGACCCTGCTCGGCCATGCGGGTGAAGTTCGGAGTCTGGATCGGGCCGCCGAAGGTGCTCGGGTTGCCGAAGCCCGCGTCGTCGATCAAGACGAGCAGGACGTTCGGCGCCCCGTCCGGCGGCACCGGGTGGCCGATCAGGTTCCAGTCGGGCTGGGACCCGTCGAGGGTGCGGTTCATCACCCCCTGGAACGCCTCGCGGCGGATCGGAAGCTTCTTGCGGTCCGGTTCGGTCATCGTGGCCCCCCAGCGTGCTCGTCTCCGTGTCCACCCTACGGACTCGACGCCCTTGACGCCGTCAGCGGCGACGCCGGCGCGCCCGACGGTGCATCCCTCCGGCGGAGACCGGTGAGAGCGGACGACCGAACGGGTCGATGAACAGCGCGCACGGCCCCGTCGACGTGGGGAGCGCGCCGTCGAGGGTCTTGATCTCATAGCTGAGCTGATCGCCCTCGAGCCGAGGCTGCTGGAGCACGACGACGATGTCCTCGGGCGGGCGATCGCCCGGCTCGGCGAAGCTCAACACGGCGTTGGGGGGGTCGACGGCGAAGCTGTTCTCCCCCTCGCCCCAGAACTCCACGAAGGTGCGGGTCGACATGTGGCCGATCTCGCGCTCGGGCCGGTCGGCGAAGTACAGCGTCGAGGGTGACGTGCCATGCAGAACCAGACGCTCACCTTCGCCCGTCATCCTCGCCGCGGTCTGTACGAACAAGGCCTCGATCTCTTCGAGGCGCTCTTCCGTGATCTCACTCATCTGTCCCTCCCTGGTCCATATGTCGGCGTCCGTCCGCGCAGCAGTCGAACGGACCTCTCGTTCCTGGCGTTCCCGACGTCACACCCCTTCGTTCGCTTCGAGCTGCCCGGAACGCACAGCCTTCACGAACGCCTCGTAGTCCTTCTCGTTCTGGTCCGCGTACCGCTCGGAGAAGTCGGTGATCGCCCGATCGAATGCGTCATCCTTGCCCAGACTGGCCGAGATCGCGATCGGGTCTCCCGAGCGGGCGTGAGCTCGCGCCAGCGTCCACGCGCACTGCCCGGCGTAGAAGCTCAGGCCGATCGGCTTCAGCGACTCCACATCTGCCGAACCCTTCATGTCGCGGAGCTGACGCCAGTAGAGGTAGCGGTTCTCCTGGACGCCCTTGGTCCAGCCCAGGAAGATGTCGCTCGCGGCCTGCATCATCCTCTGGCCCCGCACGACGCGCTCGCCGTGCTGCTTGTAGCGGCTCTTCGGGAGGTGATCCTCGAGCACCGAGGCCGTGGCCTCCTTCACCTGCAGGAACAGCGGATCCTCTTGGTCGCGGCCCTGGAGCAGGACGATGAAGGCTCTCGTGCCCACGCTGCCGACCCCCACGACCTTGCGGGCCACGTCGATCACCTCGAAGCGCTCCAGCAAGTGACGCCGATCGTCCTCCAGTGTGGCTCGGTAGGCTCGGAACTGCTGGTGGATCGCGTCCTGCACCTCGTCGGGCGACATGCCGTAGGCTGTGAAGAGCTCACGCGAGGGGACCACGATCGGGGGCTGGCTGACGATCCGGTAGGTCCCGTCCACGAGTTCGGCGAGCTTCGACAAGGCCTGCAGACTGTCGCGGGCATGAGCCTTACGAGCGGTCTTCTTCGCGGCCTTCTCGCGCTGCTTCAGCTCCTTCCTCTGTGTCTTGTCCGCCCCAGAACGCGCGGTCTCCTTGATCGCGGCCATCAGCTCTTGCTCAGACCGGTGGGCGTACCACGCATCCATCGTCCGCATCTGAGCGAACTCCGCCATCGAGGCTCGGTAGGCCCGGACCGAGGCGAGGGTCACGTCTCGCGCGTCGGCCTGCGAGAAGCCGTTGTTACGCGCCGCGATCGTGAAGCTGGCGGACATCCGCTTGACGTCGTACTCGAACGGCCCGGGCAGCGTCTCGTCGAAGTCGTTCAGGTCGAACAGGAGCGCTCGCTCGGGCGATGCGAAGAGGCCGAAGTTCGAGAGGTGTGCGTCGCCGCAGAGCTGGGCGAAGAGGCCGGTCCTCGGCGTGTCCTTGAGATCGGCCGCCATGATCTTGGCTGCGCCCCGATAGAACGTGAAGGGGGACACCATCATCCGCCCGTGACGGACCGGCACCAGGTCGGGCTCGCGCGTCGCGTCCTGCTCCTCGAGCAGCGCCACGGGATCGGGCCGGTCAGAGGCCGGCGTCCACTCGGCGTGGCTACGTGGAGGTGTCTTCTTCCGCGCCTGCTTTCCCCGCTCCTTACGCTCCTCCACGCTCGGATGGTCGACCCGTCGTTGGCCCATGCTGCTCATCCCTCTTGACGGTCCCCGGCTGCCTGTCGTTCCTGCGCATCTCGGCCGATCCTTCGGGGCAGGTGCCAGACCGTGGGCATCGGGCACCTGGAGCCCGTGTCACCGCCGTCGCTACATCATGCCCTCGGCCTTCTGGATGTCCCGACCGTGGGCCGTGAGCGCCCAGATGACCGCGAGGTCGATGGCGATGATGGTGATGCCCCAGACCGGGTAGATCGGCATCCACACGAACGCCGAGATCATGCTGATCATCGCCGCGATCACGCCGACCGTTCGTGCGAGCACGTTGCCCGTGAACACGCCGAAGCCTGAGAAGAACACGATGGCTCCGACGATGAGATGCCACCAGCCCCACGAGCTCGTGCTCAGCTTGAAGATGTTGTCCTCCGTGACCACGAACGAGTCGGGGTTGATGATCCCGCCCAGTCCCGCCAGCATCGCGAACGACCCTCCGATGATCAACATGACGCCTGCGAAGCTGATCCAGCCGATCGCTCCGCCGCTCGGTTCCCTGTCGGCCATGATGCTTCCCTCCCGTTCCAGCTCGCCGTTCGCGAGCGTCTACCTCGGAGTTTCGATCGGGCCTGACTGGCTCGACCTACTCCATCGAACTACTTGGGCGGCGGACCTTCATCATCCGCTCGGGGTGAAAACGCCACCTGTGCATGCCGCGGCACGACGCCTACACTCCCTCCGATGTTCGAAGGGCTGCGTGGCTGGGACGGCGAGTCCGTCACCGTTCGGTTCGATGCGCCGACGGAGACATGGATGTTCGTGGCGGTGCACTCGAGCGTGCTCGGGCCGGCCTTCGGCGGGACACGGATGAAGCCGTATCCCTCGCCGCAGGACGCGCTGCACGACGTGCTGCGTCTCTCGGCCGCGATGACGGCGAAGAACGCCGTCGCATCGCTGCCGTTCGGCGGGGGCAAGGCCGTGCTGGCGGTTCCGCGCGTGCCGGAGCCCGGATCCGACGAGCGGCGCGAGTTGATGCTCCGGTACGGATCCTTCGTCGAATCGCTCCACGGCACCTACGTCACCGCAGCCGATATGAACACCGGGCCCGTGGACCTCGACGTCGTGGGCGAACGGACGTCACACGTGATGGGCGCGAGCCGAGACCGCGGCGGCTCCGGCGATTCCGGATCGGCGACGGCCGTGGGGGTCTTCCACGCGATCAGGGCGGCGTGCGGCCACGCCTTCGGCTCGCTCGATCTCGAGGGACGGACCATCGCGATCCAGGGCGTGGGCTCCGTCGGCGGCCGACTCGCCGAACTCCTGTGCGAAGCGGGCGCGCGCCTGACGCTCGCCGACGTCGACGGTGACCGCGCGCGGCGACTCGCGGAGCAGCTGGGGGTCGCGCACATCGACGCCGCGACGGTCCTGGCCGTGCCCTGCGATGCACTCGCGCCGTGCGCGACGGGCGGCGTGCTGAACGCCGAGACGATCCCGCGACTCGGGTGCCGGATCGTGGCGGGCGCCGCGAACAATCAGCTCGCCACGCCGGAGGATGCCGACCGTCTCGCCGCCCGCGGGATCCTGTACGCGCCC
>CAWFJU010000023.1:0-19871 GCA_963816275.1 uncultured Actinomycetes bacterium | reverse complement strand
GGTGGAGGCGATCCGCGGCACCGCGGAGGCGCACGTCGTGGACCCGTCCGCGCTGCAGCAGGACATCCGCCGGGTGCTGGGGCGGTACTTCAACGAGGTGACGCAGCGCAAGCCGGTGATCCTGCCGGTGGTCATGGAGGTCTAGGGCGTCGACCCTGCTGACCAGGTTGCTTGCCTCGCCCCGATAACCCGTCAGACTCATGCGTCTATGGCGACGAAAACTTCCCCGTCGCGGCGTTCGTCGTCGCGCGCTTCATCCCGCACCTCGTCTAGGCGCAAACCGGCCTCCAAGCGCACCCCGGTTGCCAAGCGGAAGCCGGCGCCCAAGAAGCCGGACCGAACCCCCACGCGGCAGATCCTCTCGCCGCATGCACGCGATGCGGGAGGGATCGGCCTGGTGGTGCTCGCGCTGCTCGCGATCCTCGGGGTTTGGCTCGAGGCGGCGGGGCCGGTGGGCCAGGGCTTGTCGTGGCTCCTTCACGCGACGCTCGGGGTCGCGGCCGTGCTCTTCCCGATCGTGGGGATCTACTGGGGGTTCGTGCTCCTCCGCGACGTCGCGCCCGAGGACCGGGTCCGGATGTTCATCGGCTTCACGGTCATGACGATCGGACTGCTCGGCATCCTCTCGCTCGCCCGGGGGAACCCGAGCCCCTTCGCCGGATACGACGCCACGAAGAAGCTGAACGGTCTCGCCGAGGCGGGTGGGCTCGTCGGCGCGCTCGCGGCGTACCCGCTCTCCCGCGTGCTCTCGGCGGTCGGCGCCGGCATCGTGTCCGCTGGGCTTGCCTTCCTCGGGCTCCTGATCTTCACGGGGACCCCGGTGTCCTCGCTCCGAGGCAAGGTCCGGCACCATCTCCGCGTCCCGCTCGACGAGCCGGCCACGGCGCAGGTGCTCGTCCCCGACGCGAAGCCCGAGAAGGAGCCCAAGCGCAAGCGGCGCTCGAAGGTGAAGGAGGCGCTCGGTCTGGGCGATGCGCCCGAGGCGGATCGATCGTCGTCCTCCCCGAGGCCGACGCGACCGAGCCCCTCGCCGAGGATCCGTCCACGAAGCCCGCCAAGGTCGCGAAGCCGCGCACGGTCACGACCTCGCAGGGGCCGTATCAGCTCCCGCCCCTCGATCTGCTCCGCACCGCCCCGCCGTCGACCGCCGATGGCACCCACGAGACCGAGGTGATGCAGGCCCTCGGCCACACCCTGCTGACTTTCGGGGTCGACGCGAAGGTGGTGGCCGCTCATCGCGGGCCGACCGTCACGATGTACGAGGTCGAGGTGGCGAGCGGCACGAAGGTGAACAAGGTCCTGAACCTGTCCAGCGACATCGCGTACGCGCTCGCGACGCCGGACGTCCGGATCCAGGCCCCGATCCCCGGCCGCTCGGCGATCGGGATCGAGGTGCCGAACAAGCACCGGGACTTCGTGATGCTCGGCGACATCCTGCGCTCCGAGAGCGCGCGCTCGGCCACCCACCCGCTGACGGTCGCCCTGGGCAAAACATCCACGGGCGCTCCCAGATGGTGAACCTCGCCACGATGCCGCACGTGCTGATCGCGGGGGCCACGGGGGCCGGCAAGTCCAGCCTCGTGAACTGCTTCATCACCTCCCTCCTGATGCGCACGACGCCGGACGATGTTCGCCTCGTGCTGGTCGACCCCAAGCGCGTCGAGCTGAGCCACTTCGCCGAGGTCCCGCACCTGCTGAGCCCGGTGATCGTGCATCCGAAACGAGCCGCGGAGGCGCTCAAGTGGATCGTCCGCGAGATGGAGATGCGCTACGAGATGCTGGCCACCGTCGGCGTCCGCGACATCGACGGCTATGAGGAGGGCCTGAAGGCCGGCACGCTCCGGCTCCCGGTCGGCCACGAGGACAAGTACGAGCACATGCCCTTCATCGTGGTCGTGATCGACGAGCTCGCCGACCTGATGATGGTGGCGCCTCGCGACGTGGAGGACGCGATCTGCCGGATCGCCCAGATGGCCCGGGCCGTCGGGATCCACCTCGTGGTCGCGACCCAGCGCCCGAGCGTCGATGTCGTCACCGGCCTGATCAAGGCGAACATCCCCAGCCGTATCGCGCTGATGACGTCGAGCCAGGCCGACAGCCGCGTCGTGCTGGACATGAACGGCGCCGAGAAGCTCGTCGGCCACGGGGACATGCTCTTCGCGCCGGCGAACGCGTCGAAGCCCACCCGCCTGCAGGGCGCATGGGTGACCGAGGCCGAGATCCACGGGATCACCGACTTCATCCGGGCCCAGCGCGAGGTCGTCTACGAGCAGACGGTCGAGGGGCTGGGCCTGCCGCCGACCGAGGCCGAGCTCACGGGAGGCATGGGCGGCGGCATGAGCGGTGACGACGACGACCTGCTCGCGCAGGCCGCCGAGCTCGTGATCCGCTCGCAGCTCGGCTCGACGTCGATGCTGCAGCGCAAGCTCAAGGTGGGGTTCGCTCGTGCTGGGCGCCTGATGGACCTGCTGGAAGACCAGGGGGTCGTAGGCCCGAGCCAGGGCTCGAAGGCGCGCGACGTGCTGCTGACCCTCGACGAGTGGGAGGAACGCCGCAGCGCGTAACCGTCACGGGAACGCGCGCTCGCGGCATGGAGGGACGATGCCACGACGTCTCGCGCTCCCCGTGCTCCTCGTGTCGGTCGCCGTGGCTGCGGGGTGCGCCGACGCGGCGCCCTCCGAGGACGGCACCCCATCATCGGCGCCGATGGTCGCCGTGATCGAGTGTGAGGCCGACGGCTCGACCACGATCCGAACCTCCGAGGTCCTCGCCCAGGCGGACGGGGTCCATCTCCGAGTGGTGAGTCACCTCGACGAGCCGGCGAGCATCAACGGCTGGGGCTTCGACGTCGACGCGGGCGTCTCCCGGTGGATGTTCGGGAGCCGACCTGGCGTGGTGCAGACGGCATGCTGGCCCTTCAGCGAGCACGGGGAGGACGAGCCGGCGACCCGGCCGATCGAGATCTTGGATCCGGGGGGCCTGTTCGTCGGCGGCGAGCTCGACTGTCAGGGCGGGCAGTCGATGGCGTGGACCGCGGATTACGTGAGTCCGCCCGATGCCGATGCGCCGGCGATCACGCTCGAGCAAGCGCGATCGGAACTCCGAGGGCTCCGGCCGGACGACGAGACCCGCTATGCGGGGTACCCCGAAGAGCCGGATCGGAGCGTGATCGTCGTGCGTGACGGTCGCGTGATCGCCTCGATCGGGTTCGCGCGCTTCGACGGTGAGTGGTCCGCACCGGGCGGCCAGACCTGCGACGAGGAAGGGGTCCGGGTCGCGGGGATCTAGGCCTACAGCGCGCCGACGCGACGCGCGACCTGGAAGAGCGTGTCGGCGTGCTGCTGCGGGTCGATCATGAATCGGCCGGCGAGCCCTACCTGGCGCTGCCAGTACCCGTAGATCATCTCGTGGTCCCAGGCTCGCTCAAGGGCGCTCTTGTAGCTCCGGACGATCTCGCTGCCGCTCCAGATCGCCTCCGGCGACACCACGAACCCGCCGCGCTGACCGTCGATCGAGAGCCAGTAGCCGCCGATGAGCCCCCACCGACCGTCGTCGAGCTGCCCCGACACGATCAGGTAACGGACGGGCCCTTCCGCCAGGGTGCCGGGCGCGGTCACCGGCTCGGTGATCTGCGCCAGCGGCGAGAGGTCGTTCCAGGTCGGGGTCGGGGTGGTCACCTTGCGCTCCGTTCGCTCGCGTCCATCGGTCATGTAGGGGAGCGTAGTCACCCGCTTGGGGGCGCCGCAGCCGTCGAAGGGTTAGTTCTTCCGGCCCCCGGCCCTAGGCCGTCCGACGTTCCCCGCGCAGGTCTTCGACGGTGATCGCCCATCGCTCGTGATCGCGCCATCGGCCCGCCACCTTGAGATAGCGAGGCGAGAAGCCTTCGAGCCGGAATCCGGCGCCCTTCGCGAGCGCGATCGAAGCGGTGTTCCCGGGCTGGATGTTCGCCTCGACCCGATGGAGGCCGAGCGGACCGAAGGCGTGCCTGAGCAGCAGGTCGAGGCCCTCGCGCATGTAGCCCTGCCCGGCGTAGGGCGTGAACGCGTAGTACCCGAGGTAGGCGTTGCGGAACGGGCCACGCACGATCTGCGAGAGGTGGTAGGTGCCGACGATGACCCCGTCCTCGTTGCGGCACACGAGGACCCGTTCGTCCGTGGGGGTGTGCGCCCGGCGCAGGAGGGCCGCGTACGACGCGGCGTCGCCGGGGGCGTGCACCCAGGAGCCGTGGAGCGAGCGGCTCGCCTTGACGCGCTCGATGAACCGGTCCCGGTCGCGAGCCGTCGGCCGCCGCAGGTGCACGTGCTCGCCGCGGGGGAACGGCGGGGTCTTCGTCACGGGGCGCCGTGCCCGAGGTTCACGTCGGCGGCCCCGAACCGGGCGATCGCGTCCTCGATCACGCTGATGGCGCTCGCGCGGTCCTCGTAGCCGTCGGTCGCGACCTTGTGGCCCTCGAGGTCCTTGTACACCTGGAAGAAGTGCTCGATCTCGTTCAGCAGCGTGAGCGGGAGCCCACTCAGGTCACCGACGTGCGACCACAACGGGTCGCGCAGCGGCACGCAGAGGATCTTCTCGTCCTCGCCCTTCTCATCCTGCATCCGGAAGAGTCCCACCGGCCTCGCCCGGATACGGCAGCCGGGGAAGGTCGGCTCACCGACGAAGACCAGGGCGTCGAGCGGGTCACCGTCGCCGCCCAGCGTGCCGTCGATATAGCCGTAGTCGGCCGGGTACTGCATCGAAGTGAAGAGCATCCGGTCGAGCCAGATCTCGCCCGTCTCGTGGTCGGCTTCGTACTTGTTGCGGGATCCCTTCGGGATCTCGACCACGATCGTGAGCACGTCGGTGCCGGCCATGCGCCGGAGTCTAGCGGCTGCCGTCGCGCGCTATCCTTGGCGGTGACCCCATGGCCGGACCCTTGCAGGACGCCACGATCGGGGTCGGCCCGGCGCTCCGGAAGGCGCGGGAGCATCGGGGGCTGACGCTCGACGAGGCCGCCCGCGACACCAAGCTCCGGACCGACCTCCTCTCGGCGCTCGAAGACGAATCCTTCGACGCCCTCCTCGGCGACGTCTACGTGCGCGGTGCGCTCCGCACCTACGCCCAGTACCTCGGGTTGAGTCCGGACAAGGTCGTGGCGGCCTACGCGCGCCACGCCGAGGACCCCGAGCCGCCCCCCCGCCCCGCAAGATGGGCCGGATCGAGCAGGCGATGGCCGCCGCGCGGATCCGAGACAACCAGAAGTTCCTGCTGCTCGCGGCCGCCTGCCTGCTCGTGATCCTGCTGGCCGTCGGGCTCCTAAGGCGCGACAGCGGCGCCCCGCCGCCGGCCGCGATCCCCACGGCGGCCGCCTCCGCGCCTCCCGAGGACCGGCAGATCGAGGCCACCCTCGTGGCCCAGCGAGAGGCCTCGGCCACCGTCACGGTCGACGGGGTTCCCGAGACGTTCGCGATGGCCCAGGGCGAGACGCGCTCGTTCAGCGCGGTCGACGAACTCGACGATCACGCTCGCGGACGGAGGGTCGGTGCAGGTGATCGTGGCCGGGCGAGATCTCGGCGCGCCGGGGGAGCCCGGGCAGATGTGGACCGAGACCTACACGTACGACACGGGAGTGAGCCCATCGCCGGCAGCCTGAGCGCCGAGATCGTCGGGGTCGGGACCGAGCTCCTCCTCGGCCAGATCGCGAACACGAACGCCCAGTGGATGTCGGAGGCGCTCGCCGAGGTCGGGGTCGACGTGCTCTACCACTCCGTCGTCGGTGACAACCTCGAGCGCATCGTGGCGACGATCGACGCCGCGCTCGACCGGGTGGACGTCGTCCTGGTCACCGGCGGGCTCGGGCCGACCGGCGACGACATCACGCGCGACGCGATCGCGCGCGTGATGGGCGTCGAGATGGTCCGTCACCGGGAGCTCGAGACGATGCTCCGCGGAAAGTTCAGGGCGCACGGCCGCGAGATGCCCGAGAGCAACCTCCGGCAGGCCGACGTGCCGGAGGGCGCTCGGTACGTCCGGCCGGAGCGAGGGACCGCGCCGGGACTGGTCGCGACGCTCCCCGGCGGGGCGCTGCTGTACGCGATGGCCGGCGTCCCCGCCGAGATGCGCGAGATCATGACGGGCACCGTGCTTCCCGAGCTCGCCGAGCGGGCCGGTCCCGCGGTCCTGCGGTCGCAGGTGATCCGGTGCGCCGGCATCGGGGAGTCGGCGTTGGCCGAGCGCCTCGACGACCTGTTCGTGGCGAGCCGGAACCCCAGCGTCGCGTATCTGGCGTCGGGCGGAGAGGTCAAGGTGCGCCTGACCGCGAAGGCCCCGACCGCCGATGACGCCGCCGCCCTGCTGCGGCCGCTCGCCGACGAGGTGATCGCACGAGCCGGCGACTTCGTGTTCTCGACGGTCGGGGAGTCGCTCGAGGAGGCGATCGGTCGGCTGCTCCGTGACTCCGCGCGCTCGGTGGCGACCGCGGAGTCGCTCACCGGCGGCGGGATCGGGCAACGCCTGGCCAGCGTCCCGGGCGCATCGGCGTACTTCCGCGGCTCGGCGGTCACGTATCTCCCCGAGGTGAAGGAGCGCGTGCTCGGGGTCGCGGCCGCGACGATCGATCGTGGCGGCGTGGTCAGCGAAGCCTGCGCGCGGGAGATGGCAGCGGGTGCCCGGTCCCTGTTCGAGGCCGACGTTGCGCTCGCCGTGACCGGCGTGGCCGGTCCGGACCCCCACGACGGCAAGGAGCCCGGGGACGTGTGGCTCGCCCTGGATGCGGGCGATGAGACGCACGCCCGCTTCATGCGGATGTCGGGGGCGCGCGATCAGGTCGTCCGCTGGACCGAGCAGGCCGGCCTCGACCTGGTCCGTCGACACCTCGAGGGCCGGCCCTTCCCCGCCTCAGACCGGCTGATCTGAGGCCGACGTGGGTACGTCGCGGGACGGGCGGGCGCCGGCGGCGCAACCGCCGCTTCGCCTGTTCGTGGCGGTCGACCCGTCCGAGGATGCCCGCGACGCGGTGGCCACGGCGATCCTCCCGTGGCGCGACGCGGTCGCCGGGGCGCGCTGGATGGACCGTGGGGCGTGGCACGTCACCCTGAAGTTCCTGGGGGCGACGGCGCCCGATCTCGCCGGGCGCGTGCTCGACCTGATCACCGGCGCTGCGGCGGGCCTAGCGCCGTTCGAAGCCCGGCTGGACGGCCTCGGTGCGTTCCCCGTCCGTGGCCCGGCGCGCGTGCTATGGGCCGGCATCGACGACGCGTCCGGGCACCTCGCTCGGCTCGCGCTCGCGGTCGACGAGGCGCTCGTGCGGCTGGCCGACGCCGAGCGACGTCCTTTGCGTCCGCACCTGACCGTCGCCCGGCTCCACCCCGCCGGGCGGGTTCCGCCCGGCTTCACCGCCGCGGCGGTCGAGCCGGTGGCATTCACCGTCGACCGGGTCTGCCTGTACCGCAGCCATCTCGGGGGAGGCCCGGCCCGGTACGAGCTCCTCGGGGCGGCCCTCCTGGGAATCGGATAGCCCGCTGCTTGCGTTCGAACACCTGTTCGGATAGCCTGCGCGAGCCAGCACCGCGAACGACAGGGGTGTAATTTATGTCAGACGAGCACGCTAGCCTTCGCCTCGCACCTGATAGTGAGCTTGCCCGGTCCTCCTCCGGGGTGGGCCTGAGTCGGAAGGAGGGTCTCGTGGACCGCGACAAGATGCTCGACGTCACGCTCCAGCAGATCGAGAAGCAGTTCGGTAAGGGCGCCGTGATGAAGCTCGGCGAGCACCCGATGAACGCCGGGATCGGCGTCATCTCCACCGGGTCGATGGCGCTCGACATCGCGCTCGGCGTGGGAGGCATCCCCCGCGGGCGCATCATCGAGGTCTACGGCCCCGAGGGCTCGGGCAAGACCACCGTCACGCTCCACATCATCGCCGAGGCGCAGGCGAGCGGCGGCATCGCCGCGTTCATCGACGCCGAGCACGCGCTCGACCCGACGTACGCCCGCGAGCTCGGCGTGAACATCGACGAACTCCTCGTCTCCCAGCCCGACTCGGGCGAGCAGGCGCTCGAGATCGCCGACATGCTCGTGCGGTCCGGCTCTCTCGATCTCGTCGTGATCGACTCGGTCGCGGCGCTCGTGCCGCGCGCCGAGATCGAGGGCGAGATGGGTGACACCCACGTCGGCCTCCAGGCCCGGCTGATGTCGCAGGCGATGCGGAAGCTCGCCGGGACGCTCTCGAAGTTCGACACTTCGGCGATCTTCATCAACCAGCTCCGCGAGAAGATCGGCGTGATGTTCGGGAGCCCGGAGACCACGTCAGGCGGCCGGGCGCTGAAGTTCTACTCGTCGATCCGCATGGACGTCCGCAAGATCGAGAACCTGAAGGACGGCACCGACGTGGTCGGCTCGCGCACCCGCGTCAAGGTCGTCAAGAACAAGGTGGCGCCGCCGTTCCGCCAGTGCGAGTTCGACATCATGTACGGCAAGGGCATCTCGAAGGAGGGCTCGCTCATCGACGTCGGCGTCGACCTGGAGATCGTCAAGAAGTCGGGCGCCTGGTTCACCTATGAAGGCGAGCAGCTCGGGCAGGGCCGCGAGAACGCGCGGAACTTCCTGGTCGAGCACCGCGAGATCCGCGACGAGATCGAGCAGAAGGTGCGGGAGGCCGTCGGCCTGATCCCGGCGTTCACCGAGGCCGACGAGGCCCCGATCGAGATCGTGCCCGACCTCGTGGTCGACGATGACGAGAAGGCCGGTGCCAAGGTCAAGGCGAAGGCCGACGCCTGACGAGGACGCCGGTGCCTGAGACCACGACCGGCTCAGACCGTCGATCCCGGTCGCGCGGTCGACCCAAGGAGCCGAAGTCCTGCCACGAGCGTGCGCTCGGGCTCTTGGCGGTGCGCCCGCGCAGCCGTCGGGAGCTCGAGCAGCGGCTCTCGGCCGCCGGGTTCGACGCCGACGAGGTCGCCGACGTGCTGGGCAGGCTCGAACGGGTCGGCTTGGTGGACGATGCCGATTTCGCTCGTCAGCTCGCCGAACAGCAGTTCGTCCACAAGCGGGCCGGCCGGCGGGCCGTCACGAGCGCGCTGCTCGCCAAGGGCATCGCGCCCGAGCTGATCGAGGCGGTCGTGGCGGAGGCGCCCGACGACGAGGAGGTCCGTGCCGATGATCTCGCGCGCGCGAAGGCCCGGCGGATGGCCGGGGTCGACCCCGCGAAGGCGTTCAACCGGCTCGTCTCGCTCCTGATGCGCCGTGGCTACGCGCCGGAGGTGGCTCGGCGAGCGGCCCGTCGGGCGCTCGACGTCGGTGAGGACGCGGACTAGGTCGTCCGGACCCTTGTCTGGGGACGACGCCGGCCGTAGCATCGGTGAACACGAGAGGAACACCAACCGACACCGACGATCGACCTGACCTGTGAGCCTTCCGACCATGACGACCCTCGACCACGATCTCGACAGACGAAGCGCCCCGCGCGGGCGCTATCGCGTGACGTAGCCGCGCTCACTGACTTCGGTCTCTTCGAACTTCGGCCCGGACGGGTCCTCTCCTCGACGACGCGACGTAGGAGGAACCATGGTCCAGGTGCTGGTGGGGCTCGTCGCAGGTCTCGTCCTCGGGTTCGGGGCGGGGTTCCTGTACCGCAAGTCGATCGCGGCCTCGAACGCACAGGGCATCGAGGCGAGGGCGCAGGCGGCCGAGGCGCAGGCCCAGAAGACCCTGTTGGCGGCCGAGCGCGAAGCCGACGCGACAGCCAAGCAGGCGTTGGGCGAGGCGAAGGAGGAGATCGCCACGATGCGGCGCGAGGCCGAGGACGACCTGCGCTCGCGGCGCGAGGAGATCACGCGCCAGGAGCGCCGCATGACGGAGGCCGAGGCGGACCTCCGCTCGAAAGGCGCCAAGGTCGATGGGCGTGCGGCCGACCTGGAGGAGCGGGAGGAGAAGCTCACCTACGTCCGCTCACAGCTCGAGAAGGCGACGGAGCTGCACCGCGCCCAGCTCGAGAAGATCGCGGGGATGACCTCGGGCGAGGCGCGCGAGCACCTGATCGCGCAGATCACCGACGACGCGAAGCGGGCCGCCATGAGTCAGGTGCGCGAGATCGAGCAACGCGCGCGTGAAGAGGGTGAGGAACGGGCGCGCAAGGTCGTGACGATCGCGATCCAGCGCGTGGCATCCGAGCAGACCGCAGAGTCGACGGTGAGCGTGTTCGCCCTGCCGAGCGAGGACATGAAGGGTCGCATCATCGGGCGTGAGGGTCGCAATATCCGCGCGTTCGAGGCCGCCACGGGCGTGAACCTGATCATCGACGACACACCCGAGGCCGTCGTGCTCAGCTGCTTCGACCCTGTGCGCCGCGAGGCCGCGCGCATGACGCTCGCCAAGCTGGTCGAGGACGGCCGGATCCACCCGGCGCGGATCGAGGAGATCCACGAGCGGTCGCTCCGGGAGCTCGAGGAGCAGATCCGCCGGGCGGGCGAGGACGCCGTCGCCGAGGTGGGGATCACCGGGATCCACCCCGAGATGGTGAAGCTCCTGGGGCGGCTCCAGTTCAGGACCTCCTACGGCCAGAACGTCCTGAAGCATCTCGTGGAGTCGGCGCACATCGCGGCGTCGATCGCGGCGGAGATCGGCGTCGACGGGACCGTGGCCAAGCGTGGCGCCTTCCTGCACGATGTCGGGAAGGCCGTCACCCACGAGGTCGAGGGCTCCCACGCCATCATCGGCGCCGAGATCGCGCGCAGGATGGGCGAGGCCCCCGAGGTGGTCCACTGCATCGAGTCGCACCACGGCGAGGTGGAGCAGCGGACGATCGACGCCGTGCTCGCCCAGATCGCCGACGGCATCAGTGGCGGCCGGCCCGGCGCCCGGCGCGAGTCGCTGGAGACCTACGTGAAACGCCTCGAGCGGCTCGAGGAGATCTGCACGGCGCACGCCGGCGTGGCCAAGACCTTCGCGATGCAGGCCGGCCGCGAGGTCCGTGTGATGGTCGAGCCCGAAGAGGTCGACGACCTCCAGGCGCAGGTGATCGCCCGGGACATCGCGAAGCAGGTCGAGGAAGAGCTGCAGTACCCGGGTCAGATCCGGATCACGGTCGTCCGCGAGACGCGCGCGACCGAGTACGCACGCTAGCGGCCGGGAGAGGGGATCCGCGCGGCGGCGACCCTCACGAGTGGTCGGGGTCGGCGTTGCGCGGCTTCTTGCTGGCGGCCGCGCCCGCGAGCCGGCTGCGCAGGCTCAGTCCTTTCGACCCGCCGGACCCCGCCGCCCACGTGTCGCTGGCGCCGGGTCCGTCGGTGGCGACCGTCGCGTCGGCGGCGAAGGGCTCCTCGGCGTCGATAGGGAGAGCGTCGTCCGAGGGTTCTCCGGCGACCGCGGCGCCGTCGTCCTCGGCGTCGGCGTCGGAGTCGGCGTCGGCGTAATCCTGGGCGTCGGCGACGGCCATCGGATCCTTGATCGCGTTCGGATCGACGCCCGCCTGATAGGCGGCCAGATCGGCTTCCAGGGTGCGGCGGGCCTGCTCGGCCTCGTCCGCCCGACGCGTCGCGTTCTCCAGGAGCCCCTTGAGCTCCCGGTATTCGTGGTCGGAGGGCGCCGAGGGCACGATGCTTCCCTCGCGCGCCAGCCTGAGGGTGGCCTCCGCGGCCTCCGCGGCCGTGTAGGCGCTCCGGGCTCGCGCTTCGCTCGCCTCGAGTCGGCGCTCGAGGTCGGCGACGAGGGCCTCGAGTTCCGTCGTGGTGCCCTCACCTGACGGTGCCGCCGTCGCGGCGATCGGGCCCGCGGGGGCGTTCCGGAGATCCTCCATCTGCGTCCTGAGGGCCTCCTGCACCTGCTCGAGGTCGTGCACCTGGGCGGCCGCGGCCTCGAGCCTGGCTTCGGCGTCCTCGGCGCGCGCCGCGGCTTCGGCCGCCCGCGCCTCCGCGACGGCCAGCGCCTCGTCATCGCGCTCCTCGTTCCGAACGGCCTCGAGCCGCTCGCGGAGTGTCTCGTGCGCCTGCTCAAGGTTGTTCAGTTGCGTCCGAGCGGCACCCAGGTCGGCCTCGGCGCGTGCGGCACGGGCCTCGACGGCCGAGAGGTCCTCCGCGGTCGGCCCTTGCGCCGCGGGCTCGGCCGCGGTGGCCTCGCGCTCCGCCATCTGGGCGAGCAGCGACTCGTGGACGGAACGCAGTTCGGCCAGCTCCTCGCGGGCGTCGGCGGCCTGGTCGCGTGCGGCGGCCAGCTCCTCGATCGTGGCTTCATCCGGGCCGGGGGGTCGGGCCTCGAACTCGACGACGACGGCCTCCGCCCGAGCGGCCACGGCCTGTGCTTCGACGGCGGTCGCCTCTGCCTCGGCCAGGGCGGCCTGGGTCTCTGCGAGGACCGCCTGGGTCTCGGCCAGTGCTGCCTGGGTGTCGGCGAGGGCTGTCTGGGTCTCCGGCACGGCGCCCTGGGCCTCGATCAGCGCGGTCTGCGTCTCGGCCAACACACCTTGGGTCGCGGCGAGCGCCTCATGTGCCTCGGCGAGGGACGACTGGTGGGCGTCCGCGGCCGCTCGAGCCTCGAGCAGGGCCTGCTGCGCCTCGGCCAACGCGGCTTCCGTGGCCTGGGCGGTCGCTTCGGCTGCCGCGATCCGCTCGTCCGCGATCCGCTGGGCCTCATCGGCGCCGACGACCAGTGCGGCCTCGAGCTCGGCCACGCGCATCTCGAACGACGCG
This sequence comes from uncultured Actinomycetes bacterium, assembly GCA_963816275.1. Lineage (GTDB taxonomy): Bacteria > Actinomycetota > UBA4738 > UBA4738 > HRBIN12 > JAOUEA01. The sequence goes on along the minus strand of CAWFJU010000023.1, from coordinate 7,215 downwards.
ATCGCCTCCGTGGATGCGGCGAGCGCCGACTCCGACGCCACGAGCTTGGCGTCGGTCTGATCGGCACGAGAGGTGGCCTCGGCCGACGCCTGCTCGGCTGCCTCGAGCCGCGGTCGGAGGTCGTCGTACGCGGCGATCTCCAGCTCCAGCTCCTGCACGCGGTCCTCGGCCGCGGTCGCGCGCGCCTCGGCGGTCGCGGTCTCAGCCGCTGCCCCCGAGATCAGCTCCTCGGCGATGCGCTCGGACTCCTCACGGGCTGCGGCGATCCCGTTCTCGAGCTCAGCGATGGTGGCCTCGGCGGCCACCGCGCGAGCCTCGGCCTCACCAACGCGGGCCTCCATCTCCCCGGCCCGGGTCTCGGCCTGGTTCAGTCGAGCCTCCGACTCGATCAGTCGAGCCTCCCACTCGCTCAGACGGACCTCCGCCTCGCGGAGGTGTGACTCCGCCTCCTCGGCCCGCGCCTCCGCGGCCTTACGCTTCGCCTTGACGGCCTCGAGGCGCTCCTCCGCGGCACGCTCGGTCTCCTCGCGAACGCGGACGATCTCGGCCTCGAGCTCGAAGACGTGGGCCTCGGCTTCGGCCCTCGCGATGTCGGCGTCGACGATCGACGCCTTGGCCTCGGCGAGCGCGGCCTCGGCCGCCTCACGGGCGCTCTCGAGTTCCCCGGCGACGGTCCCGGCCCGCTCCAGTTCCCGGTCGAGGCGGGCGCGTTCATCGCGACTCCATGCCTCGTCCTCCGCCATCTGGTCGATCGTCGCGCGGAGGACCTCGCCCTCGTGCATCAGGCGGTCGAGCTCGGCGCGAGCGCCGTCGCGCTCAAGGGTGGTGACGGCCATCGCCTCGTTGAGTTCCATGGAGGCGATCCGGAGGGCCTCGAGCTCCTCCTCCGCCCGCTCGGCACGATCGGCGTCCTCGCCGAGCTCGGCGAGCCTGACTCCAGCCTCGGCGAGCAAGGTCTCGGTCGCGGCCGCGGCCGCGGCGGTCTCCTCGGAGCGACGCAGGGCCTCGTCCAGCGCGACCTCGAGCTCGCGGACGCGGTCGGCGAGGTCGAACAGCTCCTGGGGATCGTGGGACTCCCCGTTCCTGACGACCGCCCGGCGGGCCTCGAGCTCGGCGACGCGGAGGGCGAGGGCGCGCTGGAGCTCCACGGCCGCAGCCCGGGCTCCGTCCGACGAAGGGTCGACGTGCTCGTCGCGGGTCGCGAGCTCCTGCTCGAGCTCTTCGACCCGAGTCGTCAGCGTGCTGGTCAGCTCGGTGAGCTCAGCCGTCTCGGCGAGTGAGGCGGTCAACGCCTCTTCGACCTGCCGGAGCGCCTCTTTCCGGTTGTGCTTCTCGTACGCGCTCATTCGTCGTCACTCCGTGTGTGGTGGGGTCCGTTCCTTCTCATCGGCGGCGGGGTCGGGGCCTTGAGGCCATCGGGTCCCATGGTTCGTGGGACACCACCCCGGATCCTCGTGCGGCCGACCAGGGCGCCTCGGTCGCGTGCGGCGAGAGTTCGGATACCCTCGTGCCGTGGACCGTCGATACTTGATCCGCACCTTCGGGTGCCAGATGAACGAGCACGATTCCGAGCGCATCGGAGGGCTGCTGATGGCCGACGGTATGCGGCCGACCGACGACGTCGACGAGGCGACGCGTGATCGTGCTGAACACCTGCGCGATCCGGGAGAACGCCGACAACAAGCTGTACGGGCACCTCGGCCACCTGAAGCCGGTCAAGGACCGCCATCCAGATCTCAGGATCGTCGTGAGCGGCTGCCTGGCGCAGAAGGACCAGGGCCTGATCCAGCGCAAGGCGCCGTGGGTCGACGTGGTCGTCGGCACCCACGCGCTCCCGCACCTCTTGGACCTCCTGAAGCAATCCGAGACCGATGGCCCGCAGATGGATGTCCGGGAGTACACCGAGACGTTCCCGTGTGCGTTGCCCGCGGTGCGACACGACACCTTCCGCGCCTGGGTCTCGATCGCGCCCGGGTGCGACAACGCCTGCACCTTCTGCATCGTGCCGCTGGTCCGTGGGCCGCAACGCTCGCGCTCGATCGGCGACATCCTGGCCGAGGTCCAAGGCCTGGCCGCGAGTGGCGTGGTCGAGGTCACCCTGCTGGGACAGAACGTCAACACCTACGGCCGTGACGTCACCGTGCCGGGCTCGCCCCGAAGCCGCTGTTCGCGCGGTTGCTGCAGGAAGTCAACCAGGTTGACCATCTGCGCGGATCCGCTTCACGAGTCCGCACCCCCATGACTTCACGCCCGACGTGATCGACGCGATGGCCTCGTGCGAGAAGGTCTGCGAGCACATCCACTTCCCGCTGCAGTCGGGCTCGGACGCGTGCTCAAGGCGATGCAACGGTCGTACCGACGGGAGCGCTACCTGGGCTGGCTCGATCGCATCAGGGACGCGATCCCCGAGATCGCTGTGTCGACCGACATCATCGTGGGATTCCCGGGGGAGACCGAAGAGGACTTCGCGGCACGCTCGAGGTGGTGGAGCAGGCGCGGTTCGACAGCGCCTTCATGTTCCAGTACTCACCGCGTCCCGGCACCCGCGCGGCGGGTTCGACGACCAGATCCCCAAGGAGGTCGTGCAGGAGCGGTTCGACCGATTGCTGGCCCTGCAGGAGCGGATCTCGACCGAGAACGCGCGTGGAGCAGATCGGTACGGATCGTGGAGGTCCTGGTCGAAGGCGGCGATCGCAAAGGGCGGTCCACCCAGGCGCGCACACGGACGAACCGCATCGTGCACCTGCCCGATGCCCTCGCCCCCGGATCGTTCGTCCACGCGCGCATCACCGCCGCCGCGGCCCACCACCTGTCGGGTGAGGTCGTCCCGGCGCCCCTCAGCCCTGCCGTGGCCTGACCCATGACCCCGGGCGGTGCCGCCGCTGTTCGCGCGCTCGTGGGACCCACTGCCTCGGGAAGACCGAAGCGGGGATCGCCCTGGCGCGCGGGCTCGGGGCCGAGATCGCGAGCGTCGACTCGATGCTCGTGTACCGAGGCATGGACATCGGGACGGCGAAGCCCACGGCGGCGCAGCGAGCCAGGGTCCCGCACCACCTGATCGATCTCGCCGAGCCGTCTGAGCGATTCAGCGTGGCGCGATTCCAGGCGATCGCGCGCCGACGCTCGACCGATGTGGCCGCGCGCGGCCGTGCCGGTGTTGCTGGTGGGCGGATCCGGCCTCTACCTGCGGGCGGTGGTCGACGAACTGGGGTTCCCGCCGGAGGACCCCGACGTCGCGCGAGGAGTTGGAACGCGAGGGGCCGCGATGGGCACCGAGCGCCTCTACCAGCGCCTGCAGCGAGCGATCCCGCGGCGGCGCCAAGATCGAGCCCGGCGAACCTCCGACGGGTGATCCGAGCGCTGGAAGTGGCGGCCATCACGGGACGCCGGTTCAGCAGTTTCGGCGCGGCGTGGGACGTCTACGATCCGGCGACCGCGTCCGCGCCGCCGGCATCCGGATGGACCCGCGACCCTCGCGACCGGATCGCGCGACCGGGTGCTCGTCGATGTTCGCGAGGGGCTGGCTCGAGGAGGTCCGGGGTCTCGTCGATCGCGGGTTGGGGAGGCTGGCTCACCTCGACGCAGGCGATCGGGTACTCGGAGTTCGTGTGCGCACCTCGAGGTAGGCTGGGTCTGGACGAGGCCGTGGAGCGCACCGAGCGCGAACGCGCAACCTCGCCCGGCGCCAGATGGCATGGTTCCGGCGTGATCCACGGATCCGCTGGTTCGAGGCCGGTCGGGTGGCGCGATGGACGTCGTCGACGACGTGCGGGCGTACCTGCGGCGGGAGGCGCGTGAGCGAATCTGCGTTCAGCAAGTACCAGGGGACGGGGAACGACTTCGTCATGGTCGTCGACCTCGATGACGAACGTCCGCTCGAGCCCGACGAGATCGCGGCGCTGTGCGACCGCCGGACCGGGCTCGGTGCCGACGGCGTGATCCGGCTCGTCGCGCAGCGATCGCCTCGGCGCCTCGTTCTTCATGGACTACGCGAACGCCGACGGCAGCGCCGGCGGAGATGTGCGGCAACGGGATCCGATGCGTCGGCGCGCTCGCTGCACGCGCGAGGGCTCGTCGACGACACGGACGAGTTCGACGTCGCGACGCGCGCCGGGTGAAGCATCTGCGGCTGAACGTCGATGAGCGACGGCACCGTGGGTCGGTCGCGTCGGGATGGGTCAGGCGAACTTCACGAAGGCGGCGATCCCGATGCAGGGCCCGGCCTGGGAGACCTTCCTCGGCCAGCCCTTCGAGGTCGGGCCCGGCCTGACGATGACGGCGAGCGCGGTCTCGATGGGCAACCCTCATCTCGTGCTCTTCGTCGACGAGCACCCCGATCGCTATCACGTGAGCCACATCGGTCCGGCGATGGAGCGCCACGAGCTGTTCCCCGAGCACACCAACGTCGAGTTCGCCCACGTCGACCGACGACGGATCGACGTCCGGGTCTGGGAACGGGGGAGCGGCGAGACGATGGCCTGCGGGAGCGGCGCGTGCGCCGTCGCGGTCGCTGCCAACGAGGCCGGCCTGGCGCCGGCGCGGTGCAGGTCCGGTTCCCGGGAGGTGTGGTCGAGGTCGAGCGTCGAACGCCGGCGGCGAGATCTGCTTGACCGGCGAAGCCGTCACGTCTTCGACGGCACGGTCGATCTGGACGGCCGCCGGCGCGTGGCTGACGCGACGACCTCGGCCGAGGCCCGCGGCGCGGCTCGCTCGAGCTCGTCGACCTGCTCGAGAGAGTGGCGACGAGGACGCGATCCTTGCCTCGATCCGCGCGGAACTCGTGCCGCCGATCGTTGGAGATCCTGGACGAAGTCGACTCCGGTGGTGTTCGCGTCCCGCCGGTGCGCCGGGTCGACGCGCCGTTCGTGGTGCTCGCCGGTCACGTCGACACCGTCCCGCCGCGGGGCCCGGTGCCCCCGCCGGACGGCGGCGACGCGATCGTCGGCCGCGGGGCACAGCGACATGAAGGCCGGGCTCGCGGTGATGCTCGAGATCGCGGCGGACGGCGTCGCGCTGGCGCGGCCGACATCGATGTCGGGCTCCTCTTCTTCGGCCGCGAGGAGCTGCCGATCAACGAGAGCGCGCTGCTGCCCCTGTTCGAGCGGTGTCCGGCGACCTCGACGATCGAGCTCGCGGTCGTCATGGAACCCACCGACAACGCGATCGAGGTCGGGTGCATGGGCAACCTGAACGCCGAGGTCCTCGTGGAGGCCGCGGCCGCCCACAGCGCCCGCCCGTGGCTGGGCGAGAACGCGATCCACGCCGCGATCGAGGCGCTCGCGCCGCTCGCCGATCTTCCCGACCGCGACGTCACGATCGACGGCCTGACCTTCCGGGAGGTCGTGAGCGTCACGATGATCGAGGGAGGGATCGCCTCGAACGTGGTCCCCGACCGGGTGAGGCGCACGTCAACTACCGGTACGCGCCGACGCACACGCCCGCGGAAGCCGAGGCCCGGCTCCGCGAGCTGCTCGGCCATCGCCGGGCAAGGTCGAGATCGTCGGGAACGCCCCGCCGGGTCCGGTGAACGTCGCGAACCCGCTGGTGCAGCGCTTGCGCGACGCGGGCGACCTTGCGGCTGGGTCCCAAGCAAGCGTGGACGCCCGTCGCCGAGTTCGCCACCGTGGACGTCGACGCCGTCAACTTCGGACCGGGCGACCCGCAGTACGCTCATCGGGACGACGAACGCGTCGAGGTGGCCGCGATCGTTCGGTCCTACGAGGTGCTGCGGAGGTTCCTGGGCGGGAGCCGGGACCGCCGCGGCGGGAGGCCGCGAGTGACGCACCTGTCACCGGGCATCCGGAACGTGGAGCCCTACCCGTTCGAGGAGCTGGACCGCCGGAAAGCGGCGGCGACGGCCGACGGCCGAACGCTCATCGACTTCGGCGTGGGCGATCCGCGCGAGGTGACGCCGCCATTCATCCGGGACGCGCTCCGGGACGCGTGGACCCATCTCGTCCTACCCTCGCGCGGCAGGCTTGCCCGAGCTGCGTGACGCGATCGCAGGTGGGTGGGGCGCCGGTTCGACGTGCCGTCGACCGCGGACCCCAGATGCTGCCGATCCTTGGTTCGAAGGAGTTGGTCTTCTCGCTGGCCCAGGCGGTGCTGGACCCCGCGGGGGGCAAGGACCTGGCGCTGGTGACCGCACCGGGCTACACGATCCCCGAGCGTGGCATGCGGTATGCGGGCGGGGACGTCGTTCGCCTGCCGCTCACCGAGGAGAACGGGGATTCCTGCCGGATCTCGACGCGATCGACGACGCCACGTGGGACCGAGCCGCCGTGCTGTGGCTGAACTACCCCAACAACCCCACCGGCGCGGTCGCCCCGCTGGAGTTCCTTGCGGACGCGGCGGAACGATGCCGCGCCCACGACGTGCTCCTCGCCTCGGATGAGGCCTACAGCGAGTTGTGGTTCGAGCGGGGCGGCCGCCGCCCGAGCGCGCTCCAGGTCGGGGACCTGACGAACGTGCTCGCGATCAACACGCTCTCGCAACGCTCCTCGATGACGGGCTATCGGAGCGGGTTCGCGGCGGGAGACCCCGAGCTGATCGGTGCGTTGCGGCGTCTGCGCCCAGCGTGGGGGTGACGCCGCAGGAGTTCGTGCAGCGGGCCAGCGTCGCCGCATGGAACGACGAAGCCCACGTGATCGAGAACCGCGCCGCTACGCGGCCAAACGCCGCGTCTTCCTGGCGCTGTTCGAGCGCCACGGCATCCGAGTCGCCGGCAGCGAGGCGACGTTCTACTCTGGGTGAGGGTACCCGGCCGGCGGCCGTCGCTGGACTGGGCCGTCGGCTGCTCGAGCACGCCGGGGTCATCGTGGCGCCGGGGTCGTTCTTCGGACCGGAAGGTGAGGGGTACGTGCGGATGGCGATGGTGCCGACGGTGGAGGACTGCGAGCGGGCGGCTCGCGATGGACGCGCTTTTCCAGGGGGTGCGGGCATGACGCGACGACGGAGCTGCGCGCGCGGATCGAGGCGTCCTATGCGTCCGGACCTCCCCGACGCGGAGGCCGTCGAGGCCGTGATCGAGCTGCTCGACCGGGGCGAGGTTCGCGTCGCGCAACCCGGGCCGCGCCCGGCGACTGGCGGTCAACGAGTGGGCGAAGAAGGCGGTCCTGCAGTTCTTCGCGGTGCGAGGGCTCCAGAGCGTGGAGAGCGGCCCGTTCGAGTACCACGACAAGCTCCCGCTGAAGCACGGGTACGAGGCGGCGGGCG
>CAWFJU010000022.1:0-16250 GCA_963816275.1 uncultured Actinomycetes bacterium | reverse complement strand
GCGCGAGCTTGGGTCCCGCACCATCAGTGCGTACGCCAGCACGACCTCCACCAGACCGAGCAGCGCGCCGGCCGTCACCGAGAGCGCGAGCACCACGGCCGTCTCGGCGAGCCATGCCTGCTCGCCGTGGACCTGCAGGAACCAGTGGTGGACCACGACCTCGATGAGGATGCCCGGGATCATCGCGCCCGCCACCGTGATGAGGGCCGGCCACGTGAGGCCGACGGAGCGACGCACGCCGGCGATGGGTCCGAGCCGCTCGATGTTCACCGCAGGCCCGACCACCGACATCAGGCAGATCGCGACGAGGCCGGGCAGCACGCCGATCGCCGACGTGAGGCCGATCGCGGTCGCCACGATCACGTCGGCGACGACCAGCGCCCCGAACGGCATGTCGCGCGCGGCCGCGGCGAGCGACGGCAACCGGGTACCCCGGATGCGCGCTCCCACCAGCTCGTCGAGCAGGGCCGCGTACACGACCAGGCCGAGCGTCGCGAGGAATCCGGCGAACGCCGAGAGCGTCCCGAGCGCCACCCACCGCCCGCGCAGCCACGAGTCCCGTCCCGCGTCGACGACCGAGCCGAGCAGCAGCCCGAGCAGGAGCGCGGGCGCCAGGACCACGAGGGCCGAGACCGCCACGCGGACCGGCTCCTCGCGGTAGAGGCGGAGGGCGCCGCGCACGACGCTCCACCAGTGGAGGCGGGCGATCGCGGGATGCAGCGGAACCGCGGCGTCGGTCATGCGGTCGAGCCTACCGGCGCGTCGGAACGTGGCGTGCGCAAGTCCGTGTCGCCCTCGCACCCTAGACTCCGGTCGTGCCGGCAAGCCCACGCCCCCTCCTGCTCGACCGTCGGACCGCCCGTCGTCTCTGCGTGCAGGGCCAGCGGCTGCCGCGCCGCGCCCGGCCTCCATCGCGAGACGGTGCACGACCTGTGGATGGTGCAGATGGACCCGACGTCGGCCGTGGCGCGCACCGAGCACCTCGTGCTCTTCTCCCGGCTGGGTACGCGGTTCCGCGTGGACGAGCTCGAGCGGATGTTGTGGACCGAGCGATCGCTCTTCGAGTACTGGGTGCACATCGTCCCGACGTGCGGACCTACGGGTGCACCGGCGAGTCGATGCGCCGCTACCCCGACCGGCGGGCCGCGCGGGGGCTGCGAGCCGCCGCTACGTCGGCGACTGGCTCGCCGCGAACGCGGCGTTCCGTCGCTACGTCCTTCGCGAGCTGCGCGGGAACGGACCGCTGCGGGCACGCGACCTGGAGGACCGCGTCGCGGACCCCTGGCACACGCGGCGGGTGGAACGACGACGGGGCGCAACGTCGCGATGATGCTCGACCTGATGTGGAACAAAGGCGAGGTCATGATCGTCGGTCGCGACGGGCAGCAGCGGCTGTGGGATCTGACGGAGCGGAGCCTCCCGATGGACCGAACCGCGCCTCCCGCAGCGCGAGGTGGCGCGCCAGATCCTCGATCGCCAGCTGCGCGCCCGTGGCGTGGCGCACCCTCGCCCCAGTTCGGTTACCGCGTTCGACGGGCGTCCGCCGGGATGGGACCGCGCGCTGCAGAGCTCGTGCGCGAGGGCGTGGCCGTGCCGGTCGCGGTCGAGGGTCTGACGGGCGACTGGTACGCGCACGCCGAGCTGCTCGACCGACCCGTTCCGCCCCGGACCGTGCTCCTGTCGCCCTTCGACGATCTGGTCAGCCGACCGCGATCACACCGAGGCGCTGTTCGACTTCTTCTTCCGCCTGGAGATCTACGTGCCGGGGGCGCAAGCGGCGGTGGGGGTACTTCGTGCTGCCGATCCTGCACGGCGATCGCCTGATCGGCCGCATCGACCCGCAGTTCGATCGGACGACGGGGGTGCTGCGGCTGCCCGCGGTCCATGCGGAGCCCGGGACGGCGAGCCTCCACGGCGCCTCGGTGAGCCGCGCCTTCCACGAGCTCGCGGATGGCTCGGCGCGCCCGAGGTCGACTACGGCGGGTCCCCCGGGGCTGGCGGCGGGCGCTCACGGGCTGACGCAGCTCGACCCCGCGGCGACGCGCTCGGCCTGCACCGATGGGCCGTTCGCCGGGCGTACAGTACGCACGATGAGCGAACCAACGCCTCCGCCCGGGCCGACCCCGACCGCCGAACCCGACGACGTCGGGGTCGATGTGCGGGAGACCTTGCGGGAGCGACGCCAGGTCCCGTTCCGGCAGCGGATCCGCGAACCTGATCAGTACGGCCTCTTGCTCGATCCTCATCTTCGTGCTGATGATCGCGGGCGGCGTGTCCGACGACCGGGCTCCAGCGCGTCTCGCGTGGTCCTCCTCGGCGTTACGCTCCTGTTCACCATGCAGCACCTCGCGCGCTCACGCGGCTCACCCGGTTCGTGGTCGCCGGTGCCCGTCCTCCTCATCGCGGCGATCTTCGCCTCCGCCGCCGACTCCAACGGCCCCCACGAGCTCACGCGGGGATGCGTTCCGCTGATCCTCGCGATGCTCGTCGCGATCGCCCGGCGGTTGGGCACGCACTTGCGGTCTCGTGGTCGATGCTGGCCGGGGCTCTGCATCTACTTGCTGGTCGGGCCCTGATCTTCTTCGGCCTCATGTTCATGTCCACCGTGGAGGGCGGATCCATCTTCGCGCAGGTCCAGCAGGCCACCACGGTCGACACGATGTACTTCAGCTTCACCACCCTGTCCACGGTCGGCTACGGAGACCTGACCCCGTGCCGGACCTCCCGCGGATGGTCGCGGTGACCGAGGCCGCTGATGGGCCAGATCTACCTGGTGATCGCGGTCGGGCTGTTGATCGGGAACATCGGCCGCGCGCGTCAGCCGCGGACCACGCCCGTCGACTGAGCCGCCCCGATACGGCCCGCGTCGCTAGACTGCCGGCGATGGGCGAGCCGCTGGTCGGCGTGATCATGGGGTCCCGCTCGGACTGGGAGACGATGAGCACGCGGTCGAGACCCTCGAGGCGCTCGGCGTGCCGTTCGAGACCCGCGTCGTGAGCGCGCACCGCACGCCCGACCTGCTCTTCGAGTACGCGTCGACCGCCGCCGACCGCGGGCTCCAGGTGATCGTCGCCGGGGCGGGCGGCGCGGCGCACCTGCCCGGGCATGACCGCCGCGAAGACCCATCTGCCGGTGCTCGGCGTCCCGGTCGAGTCCAAGGCGCTGAAGGGGATGGACTCGCTGCTCTCGATCGCGCAGATGCCGGCGGGCGTGCCCGTGGGCACGCTCGCGATCGGCCGCGCGGGCGCGGTGAACGCCGCGCTGCTGGCGGCGGCGATCGTGGCCCTGCACGACGAGAGCGTCCGCGAGCGGCTGCTGAGCCTTCCGCGCGGCACAGACCGGCGCGTGCTCGCGCATCCCGACCCGTCGGCGTGAGTCCGTGCACGCGCGTCGGCATCGTCGGCGGCGGCCAGCTCGGCCGGATGCTCGCCCTCGCCGGCCTCCCGCTCGACATCGCTGCATGACCCTCGACCCGGCGGACGATCACCGGCCGCGCCCAGGTCGCGCCCTCGATCGTGGGGCCTACGACGACCCCGACGCGCTCGCGCGCCTGGCCGCGACAGGTCGACGTCCTCACCTACGAGTTCGAGAACGTGCCGGTCGAGGCGCGCGCGATTCGCGGAGGACGCGGGTGCCGCGTGTTCCCGCCGCCGGTCGCGCTGGAGGCCGCGCAGGACCGGATCGCGGAGAAGGCGCTGTTCGACGCCGTCGGGCTGCCGGTGCCGCCGTACGCGGCCGTCGACTCGCCTCGCCGCCTCGAGGACGCGCTCGGCGCGATCGGCGTGCCCGCCGTGCTCAAGACCCGGCGGCTCGGCTACGACGGCAAGGGCCAGGCCGTGATCCGCGATCCGCTGCCCGGCCGAGGACGCCTGGCGGGCGATCGGCGAGACGCCCGCGATCCTCGAAGGTTCGTGGCGTTCGACCGGGAGCTCTCGATCGTCGCGGCGCGCGGGCGGGACGGCGAGGTCGCGCTACCCGCTCGTCGAGAACCGTGCACCGCGAAGGGATCCTGCGGCTCACGCGGGCGCCGGCTCCGGCGTGACGCGCGAGCTCGAAGCGTGGCCGAGGCGCACGTGCGCGCCGTGATGGACGAGCTCGGCATACGTCGGGCGTGCTCGCGATCGAGCTGTTCCAGGTGGGGGAGACCCTGCTCGGCAACGAGATGGCGCCCCGGGTGCACAACTCCGGCCACTGGACGATCGAGGGCGCCGAGACGAGCCAGTTCGAGCACCACCTGCGTGCGGTCTGCGGGCTGCCGCTGGGTCCCGACGACCTCCGCGGCTCCTCGGCGATGGTGAACCTGATCGGTGAGGTCCCGCCGACCGCGCGGTCACGGCGATCCCGGGCGCCCACCTCCACCTCTACGGGAAGTCACCGCGGGCCGGACGCAAGCTCGGCCACGTGACCGTGCGCGCCGACGATATCGAGGCGCTCGAACGCTCGTTGCAACGGGTCGAGGCGTTGGTCGTCGACGGGTCGTGAGCGGGACCCGAGGACTCACCCGACGGTGAGGTTGTCCCAGCGGCTGCCGCCGTCATCCTCGTCGTAGAGGTACTTGGCGCGCACGCCCGCGTACGAACCCGAACCGAACGCGCTCAGATCGCTCGAGGTGAGCCGGTAGGTGATCGTCTTCGAGAAGGAAACGGTTACCCCGGTGGCCGTGAACGTCGCCACGCCGCTCGAGACCTGCAACACGATGTGGTACGTGGCCCCGGACACGAGTCCGCCCTTGGACGCGGTGAGGAGGCTCGTCACCTTCCCGCGGAGCCGGCGCCCGATCGTCATGATCCCGGAGCGATTGCCCGGAGAGATCTCGAGCTTGGCCCACAGGTGGTTGCTGTGGTCCTTCCAGAGCACCGTGAGGCCGGCGTTCGCCCGGCCGGACGACAGGGTCAGGTCGGCCTCGGCATAGGGCGCACCGGCAGGGCGGACCAGCTCGACGAAGCTCATGTTCGAGGAGTAGGAGTGCGCGAGCTGCTCGCTGTCGACGTACCAACCGGACGCTCCTCCGGCGACGTACCCCGAGAGCACCGGCGAGGAGAACGAGTCGGTCGTGGACGCCATCGCCTGGCTCGGCGTGACGACCATGAGGGCCAACGCGGGCGCGAGCCAGCGCACGACCCGACCCTTCCGACTGGCTTTGACCGTCACCGACATCCCCTCGCGCGCGCTGATATCTGCCGAGCCTAGGCCGATGTGCCGGATGAGGCAACCCGTTCCGCACCGATCGGCTCGATCGGTCGGGCCGATGGCGCGTTCGCGGCCTCACGACGTGCCGGCCCGCGACCCCGAACGAGCCTCTCCGCGCACGACCATCCACAGGACGGCGGTCACGGCCACGATCCCCGTTCCGGCGATCACGAAGACCGTGCGCGGTGACGTCAGATCGAGGAGCGGGCCGCCGGCCGCATAGGCGAGCGTGCTGCCGGCGAACCCGGCCGTCGACACGACCCCGAACACCCGCCCCAGCATCTCGCGAGGGACCGCTCGCTGGATCAGCGTGTCGGCGGCGACGTTCTGGAGGCCGTTGCCGACCCCGCCGAGCCCTTGGGCCAAGGCCGCGATCGCGATCAGCGGAGCGAGGCCCGTCGCGATCGTGGAGAGCCCGCTCATCAGCCATGCGACGACGAGCAGGCCGGCGACCGCGAACGACGTCCGCCGGATCGAGAGCCCGACGGATGCTCCGATCATCCCGAGCCCGTACGCGGCGGTAACGGCGCCGAAGGCGAACGGCCCGCCACCGAGCGTCTCGCGGATCAGGAAGACGAGCGCGATATTGTCGACCGCCGCGAACGCGACGCCGAGGAACAGCACGATCACGAACGTCCGGACGACGCGCGTGCGCCAGACGAAGCGCAGACCGTCGGTCCCGAACGAAAGGAACCCCTGGGAGCCGCCCGGCTCCGCACGCAGGGGAGGGAGGCCGACGAGGAACGCGGCCGAGACCAGGAACGAGACGGCGTCGATCGCGAGCGCCCCGCGGACCCCGACCGTGGCGACGAGGGCGCCACCGAGCAACGTCCCGAGCGCGACCTGCAGGTTGAGGGACGTGCCCATCCAGGCGTTCGCCTGGAGCAGGTCGTTCGCGTGGACGAGCGAAGGGACCGCGCTCCGCCCGGCGGGCTCGAAGAACGTGACGAGCGTCGACGACGCGGCGACGAGCACCAGCAGCCAGCCGAACGACGGCTGGACGCCGACGATCACCGCGAAGATCACGGCGTTCCCGAGATCGCACACGACCATCAGCGCCCGCTGCTCGACCCGGTCCGCGACGACCCCGGCGATAGGACCCAGGAGCCGGGGGAGGGAGCTCGCGAGCAGGAGTGCCCCGACGGCGGTCCCGGTCCCCTCGGACCCTTGGACCAGGAGCACGAGCGCCACGAGCGCGACGCCGTCGCCGACGTGTGACGTCGTGCGCGCGAGCCAGAGGCGCCGGAAGGCTCGTGAGCTCCTGAGCGGGTTCGGCCGCGACGGAGCCTTCACGCGTCGCCGCCGGGCGCGTCGGGGTGGTGCGAGGCCGATCGTGGGATCCGGAACAACTGCGCCGAGGCCGTGAAGGGGAGCGAACCGGGCTCGGGCCGATCGAGGGCCAGCTCGTCCAGCCGGCGCAGGAAGTCCCGCAACGCGTCGGCGGCGGCCGGGAGGTCGTCGGGACGAAGCTCGATCTCGCGGGTCGTGAGCACGTCGCGGTCGGTGTCCTCGGGCTGGGGCTCGGCCGCCGCGGCGTCCAGGCGCCGACCGAGCTCTGCCAGGTACGCCCGATACACCGCCTCGCGCATCCCCGAGGGGGCGTCCGCGTCGTAGTCGACCCCGAGCGAGCGTGGGACCTCGAACAGGACCTCGACGCCGCCGCGCTTGTGGCGCTTGGCCACCTGACGGGCGATGCCCGCCCGCTCGAGGGTGCGGAGGTGGTACTGGGCCGAGCCGAACCGGATCTGCAGCCGCCGGGCGAGCTCGGAGGCCGAGAGCGGCTCCGAGCGAAGGAGGTGCATCATCCGCACGCGCGTGGGGTGGGCGACCGCCCGCATCGCGGCGAGGCCGCCCACCCGAACCTGTCCGTCAGTGGTCCGAGGTCTCCTTCGCTCCGTCACGCGGATGACTATACAAGACTCATTGTAGGGTGTGCGACTGCACCCCCGGGCGTCGGGCTCGTTGATCGTGGACGGAGCCCCCCAGGGGTAGGGTGACCTCGTGAAGCGAGCGATCGGAGCGGGGGCCGCCCTGGCCGCGTTCGCGGGTGCGACGTACCTCGGGGCCACGTGGGGGAGCACGTCGGAAGAGCGCCGGCGCGCGTTGCCCAGCGACGGCCTGATCCCCGACCCAATGGTCGTGACGAACCACGCGATCTCGATCCCTGGGCGCGCCGACGACATCTGGCCGTGGCTCGTCCAGATGGGATGGCACCGCGCCGGCTGGTACACGTACCGCTGGGTGGACCGCCTGCTGTTCCCCGCCAACGAGCCGAGCGCCGACGAGATCCTGCCCGCGTTCCAGTCGCTCGCGGTGGGGGACCGGATCCCCGATGGTCCGCCCGAGCGCGAGTGCTACTTCGAGGTCGTCCGCCTGGACCGCCCGGCCTCGATCGTCCTGCGTTCGCGATCGCATCTGCCGCCCTGGCCCAGGGACGGATGGCTCGACTGGGTCTGGACCTACACGCTCGAGGAGCGAGGAGACGACGTTCGTGTGCTCCTTCGAACCCGGGCCAGGCTCGGCCCGCCGTGGCTCGCGGCTGCCTACCGCGCGTCGCTGTGGACCGACTTCGTGATGGCTCGGAGCCACCTCAAGGGGATCCGCGCTCGCGTCATCTCGCGCGCCGGGCAGGATTCGAACCTGCGACCTAGGGATTAGAAGTCCCCCGCTCTGTCCGGGCTGAGCTACCGGCGCCTGCGGCAAGGGTATCGTCCCGAAATCCCACCCAGGCGAGGCCAGAGGCCCTATCGTGCAGCGGTCGCGCCCGGTCGGGCGCGCGGATCGAGGAGGGGATTCCATGTTCGGTGCGCTCGCACAATCGACCACGATCGAGCTCGACGCGGCCGGAGGGATCGCGTGGGGCACGTTCTTCCTCTTCTACCTCGCGTTCCTGGTCGTGTACGCGATCGGCGCGTGGAAGATGTACGAGAAGGCCGGCCATCCAGGGTGGGCGTGCCTGATCCCGATCTACAACTTCTACGTGCTTTGCAAGATCGTGGGCCGCCCCGGCTGGTGGGTGATCCTGATGTTCATCCCGTTCGTGAACTTCGTGATCTGGATCATCATCGCGCTGGATCTTGCCAAGAGCTTCGGCCAGGGCACCGGTTTCGCGATCGGGCTCATCTTCCTGAGCGTGATCTTCATCATGATCCTGGGCTTCGGGGCCGCGCGCTACCTGGGACCCGCGGCCGCGCCGGGTGGCGCGATGCCGGGCGGCGGCACGGGCACGCCTCCACCGCCTCCGCCACCGCCCGCCTGACCCTCGAGGTCAGCCCCGGGTGATGAACGCCCCCGCCTCGATCACCATCACGCCGGTCCGCGTTGCCGACCTGCTCGCCGAGGGCGAGCGGATGCCGGTCTACGTGCACGTCATCGACCATCCCGATGCGCGCGTGCTGGTCGACACCGGCATGACGGAGTTGCACCCGGCGGTGGCCGACCTCGATCCCCGCCTCCGTCCACTGAGCAAGCAGGACTTCGACCTCGGCGGCATCGACGTCGTCGTCAACACGCACCTGCACTTCGACCACTGCGGCGGCAACCACCTCTTCGCCGGCAGGCCGATCTACGTCCAGCGTCGGGAGCTCGACGACGCCCGCAGCGAGGACGACTACACCATCCGCGAGTGGGTCGAGGCGCCCGGCGTGCGGTACGTGCCTGCCGACGGCGAACTCGAGCTGCTTCCCGGGCTCCGGCTCGTCCCGGCGCCGGGCCACACACGCGGCCTACAGGTTGTCGTCGTCGAGACGGGCGGGCGTCCGATCGTCATCGGCGGCGACGTGGCGGTTTGGTTCGGCGAGCTCGACGAGCCGCACACCGAAGGCCAGCTGCGGGTGCGCGCGCTCGACCCCGAGCTGGTCTGGCTCGCGCACGAGCCCGAGCCGTGGCGAGCCCCCGTCGTCTGAAGCATCACGTGCAGGTAGCGATCGGGAAGACGTCGGAGGCCGAAGACGGCCGGTGACCTGCGGGAATGGCCCTTGATCTGGAGAGCGGGTGACGGGAATCGAACCCGCGTAGCCAGCTTGGAAGGCTGGAGCTCTGCCATTGAGCTACACCCGCGCGCGGCGTCATCGACGTCGTTCGGTCCAGCCTAGCAACCCGCCTGCGATACTCGGCACCATGCGGGTTCCGTTCCGACTCGTCGACGTGTTCACCGACGTCCCGTTCGCCGGGAACCAGCTGTGCGTCGTGCCCGAGACCCCCGAGGGACTCGACCACGACGCGATGCTCACCCTCGCCCGCGAGATCAACTTCAGCGAGACGAGCTTCGTCACGGCCGTCCGTGACGGCGGCTACGACGTCCGGATCTTCACGCCCGAGAGCGAGCTCCCGTTCGCCGGACACCCCACGCTGGGGACCGCGTTCGTGCTGGCCTCGGAGGGTCGCGTGCCTCGAGCGTCGTCCAGACCTGCGTGGCGGGGGAGGTTCCCGTCGAGATCGACGTTGCGGCATCGCGCGGCCGGATGCATCAGCTCCCGCCGGCCTTCGGCCGAGACGTCGAGGATCGCGCCCTCGTCGCGCGCGGTGCCGGGCTCGAGCCGGACGATCTCGTCGACGATCTGCCGATCTTGCCGGTCTCGACGGGGATCCCGCACCTGATGGTGCCGGTCCGCGACGAGGCCGCGCTCCGGCGCGCCGAGCGACAGAGCGATGCCTGCCGTGCCGCGTGTGAAGCCGCCGACGACGCCGAGTCCCTCTACCTGTTCACGGTCCGCGGCGACGGCGATGTGATGGCGCGGATGTTCGACCGGTGGCCCTCGATCGGCGAGGACCCCGCCACTGGATCGGCCGCCGGCCCGCTCGGCGCGTACCTGGCCGAGTACGCTCGCGCCGGGCTGCCCGGGCACCTGACGATCGCCCAGGGCGAGCTCGTCGGCCGGCCGAGCTTCCTGCACGTCGACGTCGAAGGAGCGCACGGTGCCTGGACCGTGTTCGTCGGTGGCGGTGTGCGGATCGTCGGTGAGGGCTCGTTCGAGCTCTGAGGACCTAGACGCTCCCGCACGTGACGGTCGGTTGCGATACGACCGTCGAGCCTTCGCTGGGGCTCACCCGGATCGATAGCGTGATCGTGCTGCCGACCTCGAGCGGCACGGGGCTCGAGTAGACATCCTCACCGTTGCCGAAGAGCGCCGCCGTGTCAGCGCCGGGGGTGACCTGGCACCGCACCTGCTGCGCAGCGTCCCCGACGTTCGTGACGTCGGCGGCATAGCAGACCGGTGCCCCGGTGCCCGACGGGCAATCGACCGCCACGGGCGCGGAGGTCTCGAACCGTCCGGCGGTGGGCTCGCGCCACAGGAGGAAGAACAGGATCGCGAAGGCCGCGACCGCCACGATCAGCAGCGCGGTCAGGATCGTCATGAAGGGGCTCGCGGCCTTCTCCTCGGGCACGGCCGGACGCTAGCGCACCCCTTCATCGCGCCGCAACGGCCGGAAGTCCACGATCTGGGCGGGTAGCTCGGCTTCACGGGGCGTAGCGCAGCCTGGTTAGCGCACGTGCTTTGGGAGCACGAGGTCGCGGGTTCGAATCCCGCCGCCCCGACCGGCCGGACGTAGACTCCGGCGATGACCGCCCGCCGAGCCGCGTTCGTATCGTTCCTCCTCACGGGTCTGCTCGCGGTACTCGGGGTCGCCTCCGCGGTCGCGTCCCCGAAGCGCGCCCCATCCGAGTTGCTTCCCGATCTCGTGACGCTGCCGTTCGACGGGATCTCGATCCACCTTGAGGACAGCCGGACGGTGCTGCGGTTCGGGAACTCGGTCGGGAACCAGGGGCTGGGTGTGCTCGAGCTCAGGCCCCGGCGACGTGACTGCGACGGCGACGGGGACTTCTCGAACGACCGGCTCGCGCTGGAGCGGGTCTACGAGGACACGAACGGGAGCGGCGAGTTCGAGCGCGGCATCGACCTGATCGGGCGAACGGTCGAGGTCGGCTGCATGGTGTTCCACCCGGCGCACGATCACTGGCACCTCCAGCGGTTCGCGCGCTACGAGCTGCGCTCGATCGCCACCGGGGACACGGTGGTCGCCTCGCCCAAGGTGTCGTTCTGCGTGCGCGACAGCCTGGCGGCCTTCCCCGGCACGCCCGGGTTCTCATCGCTCGCGCACTACGGCGAGTGCAAGCGCAACTCGATCACGGGGCTCTCGGTCGGGTGGGCGGACTGGTACGCGGCGTTCCTCCCCGGGCAGGACCTGGACGTCACGGGGCTGCCGAACGGGCGCTACTGCCTCACCTCGACCGCCGATCCGCGAGACGGGATCGACGAGGCCGACGAGACGAACAACGTGCGCGCCCGCCTGCTCCGCCTGCGCGACGGCGCCGTGACGGATCTCGGCGTCAGCTGCTGATCCGCGAGTCGATGCAGCCGGCCCGCGCCCGTACCGCGTCATGATCTCGACGAGCCGGCCGTGGTCGAGCGCGTGCGCCGTGATGCCGTCGCGGCCGGTCATCGTCTCGGCCGCGACCAGCGCGTTCAGGATCGCTTCCTCGGTCGCCTCGATCGCGCCCCAGAACAGGTCGCTGATCGCCCCTCGGGGATCATCGAGACCTCGATCGGTGCGGTCCCGGCTCTCGATCTTGTAGCTCTCGAGCCGTCCGCGGTTCCCCGTGGAGAACGCCAGGAAGATGTCGCCGCTGGAGTGCTCGCCGGCACCGCCGGCCCGCGCGATCCCGAGGCCGGCGCGCTGCGCGAGCCGCTCGAGCTGGTGGGGGAGCATCGGCGCGTCGGTGGCGAGGATCACGATGATCGAGCCCATGCCGGGCTCGGGACCGCCGGCCGATGCGCTCCTCCTCGTCCCACGGCGAGGGCACCTCGGTCAGCGGGGATCTCGCTGCCGACCGGCACGCCGTCGACCGTGAGCCGCTCGCGCCGTCCGTAGTTCGCCTGCACGAGCGCGCCGACGATCCAGTCGCCGACGCCGACGCGAGGCCGTGCCGGTGCCGCCCTTGAACTCGTGGCAGATCATGCCGGTGCCGCCGCCGACGTCGCCCTCGGGGACCGGGCCGCTCGACGCGCGCGTCGAGCGCCGCGAACAGGTGCTCGGGTCGCACGTGCATGCCGTTGATGTCGTTCAGCGCGCCGTCGTAGGTCTCGCCGACGACCGGGCAGGCTCCAGTACGCGGCGGGTCGGCCCGGCCGCGCATCTCGGCGGCGACGAGCGCGTCGCGCACGACGCCGACGCTGTGGGTGTTCGTGAGCGCGATCGGGGTCGTGAGCTGACCCGACTCGCGGACCCATCGAGGCCGGTGAGCTCTCCGTTGCCGTTCAGGCGGTGGCATCCGGCGAACACGGGCTCCGCGCCGATCCCCGCGTGGGGCACGATCGACGGTGACGCCCGGTCCGGACGGGGCCGACGCCGACTCGGAGCGGCCCGTCGCCCTCGATCAGGGTGGTCACGCCGACGGCGACGCCGTCGACGTCGGTGATCGCGTTCAGGGGCCCGGGCGGCAGCTGACCGACCGTGAGGCCGAGGTCTCGGTAGCGCGTCATGGCGCGCGGACGGTATCAACCGGCGAGGGCGCGGGCGAGCGCCGTCGTGCCGGCCGCCAGCACGATCACGAGGAGGACCGGGCGCCCTGCAGCCAGATCGCGACCGCGGCCGCGACCACGCCGAGGCACGCGCGCATCGATCACGAGCTCCTGACCGTCGGCGAACGTGTTGATCGCGACGAGCGCGGCGAGCAGGGCCGGGGCGAGCAGCGCGACCAAGCCGCCGATCCGCGGGCGGCAGCGGCCGGCCGCCGAGCAGCACCGGTCCGAGCGATTTGATCGCCATCGGTGCCGATCCCGGCGAGCGACGACGACTGTCCAGGCGGCGCTCACGTGCGACGCGTCCCTCGCGATGCCGCGCGGAGGCCCAGGAGGCAGGCGGCGCTCGCCGCGATGATCGGCACGCCCGCGGGCGTGAACGGGGTCAGGACCAGGGCGATCGTGGCGCCGATCAGCGGCCGCCAGGCGCGCGTCGCGGGTCGTCAGCTGCGGAACCAGCAGCGCCAGGAACAGCGCCGGGAACGCGGCGTCGAGTCCCCAGCGTCGCCGGGTCGCCGATCAGGTCGCCGAACGCCACGCCCGAGCACCGTGCCGCCGACCCACGCCAGGTACAGGGTCGACGCCCGGCGCCGAGCAGCACCTTCGGGTTGAACCGGCCCTCGCCCTCGGCCGCGACGGCCCAGGTCTCGTCGACCGTCAGCTGCGCGTGGAGGAACCGCGACCAGACCCGCCGTGAGGTACGGGCGCCACGCTCACGCCGATCGGCACGTAGCGCGCGTTCAAGCAGGAGGGCCGCGGTCACGGCGGACGCCACGCCGCCGCCGGCGCCCAGGACCGAGGCCGCGGCGAACTGCGCCGACCCGGCGAAGGTCGTCGCCGACATCACGATCGGCGCGACCATGCCCATGCCGGCGGCCCGCGCGAGCACCCCGAACGACGCCCCGAAGCCGAGCACGGCGACCGCGAGCGGTGCGACCGCGCGGACCCCGTCACGGTGGGAGCGTTCAGGAGCAGACACGCTGCGATGCTACCGTTCGACCCACGATGCGAGGCCGCCCGTGACCGCCTTCGACCACGCCTGGGCGGCCTTCGCACTCGGGGTCGCGTTGGGCGCCGCACCGGGGCCGGTGCAGCTGCTGATCCTCTCCGAGTCGGCCAAGGGCGGCCTCCGGCGCGGCCTCCGCGTGATGCTCGGCGCGAACGGGATGCTCGTGGCGATCCTGCTCGCGCTGGCGTTCGGGCTCTCGGCGATCGAGCCGAGCGACGACGTGCTCCGACTCCTGAAGATCGCGGGGGGCGTGTTCATCATGGCGCTCGGCGCGACGGAGCTCAGGTCGCTCGCACGGCACAACCCGGATCAGCCGCTGCCGCCGCCCGTGGGACGGCCGACGCTCCGGGGCATCACGATGGTGATCCTGAACCCGGGCGCATGGATCTTCATCGCGACGACGGGGAGCGCCGTGATCGCGCAGGCGACGACCGCGGGCGGCCGGACGGCCGGCGTGGCTACGGCCCTGGCGCTCGGGATCGGCGTGTCGTGCGCAGACATGACGTTCACCCTGCTCGGGAGCGGCGGCCGCCGGGTGGTGGGGGACCGCGGGGTGCACGTGATCCGCGGCGTGCTCTCGATGGCGCTCGTGGTGCTGGGCGCGTGGTTCGTCTGGCAGGGGCTCCGCGGATGAACGTGACCTCGGCGATCCCCGGACTGTCGCCCGACGAGGTTCGCGGGATGCTCGCGGGCCTCCCGCGGCGACGGATACGACCTCCACGTGAAGTACCTGCGATACCGCGAGAAGCCGCACCTCTCGGCGTGGACCGACTTCACCGACCGCTCGATCACGCTCCAGGTACCCGAGCCGTTCCTGCCGTTCGGCGAGGTCGTGCCGTACGGGGCGATGCGACGTCCCGGTTCCGGGAAGGGGAAGCTCCGCTTCATCTGGCTCACGGAGGGGGTGACCTTCCGCGAGCCGCGCGAGGTGCTGCGGTTCCTCTACTGCCACGAGTGGATGCATGTCTTCGGTCACACGCGGACGAGCGGGCGCAAGGTGGGGGAGATCAGATGCGACCGCTTCGCCTTATTCAATTTCCTGAAGGAGAGCGTCACGGTCGAAGACGCAGAGGCCTCCCTTCGTTGGCAGCGGCCTCCATGAGGTCGCCCGAGTACGCGTCTCCGAAGCTCGCGGATGCATTCATGCGGCGTAGCAGTCGGTCAGAGGGGCGTCGGTCATATTCCCCTGGCCGGATCTCCGATCGCCGTGGTTATGTTGCGAGACATCGAGGGCGCGGGCCGCTGTCGGCTGCCCGCGACCGGCCATACAGAGAGTCGGAAGGCTCTGGGATGGAGGGGGAATGAGGAAATGCCTGCTGTGCCTCACTCTTGCGTCGATCGTGCTCGGAGCGGTGGCCCTTCCCGCTCAGGCGGCGACCAAGAAGGTGTTCAACAGCGTCCCAGCTCAGCTTCCCGGCAACGTGACGGCTGTCGGTTTCGAGGCAACCCAAGTCGATGCGATCGGTGATGAGATCCGACTTGCCCCCGGCGATCGGAAGCTCAAGAAGGTCACGGTCGTGATGAGTTCATGGGCATGTGAATCCGGGACTTGGCTGGCGGGTTGTGCAACGACGAAGGGCTCGACGTTCAACGAAACCATCAAGCTGACGCTCTACCGGGTGAACACCGTGGACCCGAACCTCCCGGGCACGGTCCTCGGGAGCCGGAAGCGAACGTTCGCGATCCCGTTCCGCCCGTCGGCCAACCCTGCGAACTGCAGCGCGAATCCGGAGAGATGGTATTCATCCAAGGACGACGCCTGCTACAACGGGAAGGCGTTCAAGATCGTCTTCGAATTCTCGGGCCTCAAGCTGCCGAACGAGCTCGTATATGGAGTCTCCTACAACACCAGCACATCGGGAGATCAGCCCCATGGAACGAGATCGTGTCAGAGCACGGTCCCGGGATGCCCCGACGATTCCTTGAACGTGGGAGCGGAGGCGGGTTTGCCTGCCCGTGGGACCGACGTGAATCCCGATGGCATCTTCCTCGATCAGCAGCCGGACGGCGATTGCTCGGCCAACCCATCCATTCCGGACGTGTTCTCGCTCGACGTCTGCAGCTGGCACGGGTTCAATCCATTGGTTACGTTCACGGTCAAAGCCTGAACCACCTCGATGACTCCGTCGTACAGACGGGATCGGCGGAATGCGGCATCATCGATCGGGGCGAGAGCCCCCCGTGAGGTAGCCTGCGCTCCACGCGGATGGAAGGAGGCGGCCTGATGTCCCAGGCAAGCACGGGCACGTCCACGGGCTTCCGGGTGGCCCGGGCGCTGGTCCTATTCATCTATGGGTTCGCGATCGTCTGCACGGTGATCTGGCGATGGCGTTCTTCCTCGAACTGTTCAACGCGAACGAGGGGACGCCGTTCGTCCAGTGGGTGTTCCGAGCCTCCGACCGCATCATGCAACCGTTCCGTGGGATCTTCCCCGCCGCCGAGGGCGAAAGCGGCTCGGTCTTCGATCCGGCGCTGCTGTTCGCGATGTTCATGTACTGGTTGTTCGCGCTGGGGATGGACGCGTTGGT
>CAWFJU010000021.1:0-205671 GCA_963816275.1 uncultured Actinomycetes bacterium | reverse complement strand
GTCCGCGCCACGATCGACCGGGGCACCTCCGCGAAGGCCGACTTCCTCGCGAACATCTCCCACGAGCTCCGCACGCCCGTGACCGTCGCCAAGGGCATCGCCTACGTGCTGCGGAACCCGTCGGTCCCCGAGCACGAGCGCAGCGAGTTCCTGGAGCAGCTCCAGGCCTCGCTGGACAAGCTGATGGGCATCGTCGACGAGATCATCACGATCGCCGAACTCGAGCGCGGCACCTTCGAGCTGCACCTCGACCCAGATCGACCTCGCGCCCGCTCGTGCGTCACGCCGTGGACGAGATCGGCGGGCGCTACCCGGCCGTCGCACGATCGATGCCGCAGATCGCCGGGCGCCTCGTCGCCATCGCCGACGGCCCGCGGATCGCCGGGGTCGTTCGGAACTGCTCGACAACGCCTGCCGCTACTCCCCCGACGGGCGTCCGGTCGAACTCACGCGCGCCGGTCCTCGACGAAGGCGTCGTCGATCACGGTCACCGACCGTGGCGAGGGCCTCACCGCGCGGTGGCCGCCCAGTCGTTCGAGGAGCCGTTCTCGACCGGCGAGGGGACCCTCCGCAAGGAGAAGGCGGGCGTGGGCGTGGGCCTGCACCTCGCTCGCCAGATGATCGTCGAACACGGTGGGATCCTGTGGGCGGACCCGCTGCCGGGCGGTGGCACCCGCGCCTCCTTCTGCATCCCGGCTCGCGACGATGGCCGGCGACCTCGCCGTCGCCGCCACCGGGCGCCGCCTGAGCCCACGGCCCGAGCGGCGCCAGGCAGCCGGCGGCCGCCGGCCGGCTATCCTCGCCCCCGGAAATCCGGCCGGTTGCGCAGAGTCATTCTGGGAGTCGTGGTCGCCCTCGTGGGCGCGGGGTGCTCGGGCGCACCCCTCGTCGCCGACCCCGCCGGCCTCGCCGACGCTCATCGATCGACGCCCTCCGCCTCGCCCTTCTCGCGAGGTCACGGCGGGCCCGGTCCACGCCCTCGTCCCCGACGGATGGCAGACGCCGGGCGCCGGCATCGGACGACGCACCGGGCGGGTTCGTCGCGTCACCCCGGCCCGAGGCGTGGCGGCGGATGGACGGCTCCACCGACCGGGATGGCGGCCACGTGGGTCGACGCCACCGAGGTCGGGCGTCCCGTCCGACTTCTACTACCTGGCCGCGACGCGGCCCGCTCCTGTCCCAGCTCACCCACTCCGACGCCTGCCGCGCCGAACGCCAGCACGTCTTCCTGGACAACCGCGCCGACCTTCGCCTCCGGGACGCGCGACTCCGCCGGGGACTTCATGGCCCGCGGCGAGGGCACCTGCAACGTCGACGGGCAGCCCGACCCGGTGGGCCTACTTCGTGGCCGCGCCCGGGTTCGGGCCGGTGCGCAGGCTGGGCATCCCCTCCTCCGGCCTCTACGTGGTCGTGGCCGTGATGCGCGACTCGCACGGCGCCGAGCCGCCGCTCAGCCGGCTGATCGAGCACACGAGCTTCGGCGGCGCCAGCGTGCCGCGAGCTCATCGAGCCGCGGCGCGACGCCGGCGGCTGAGCGCCGCGGCGTCGGCCGGCTCAGCGCGGGCTTCGATCGACGAACGGCGGTCGCACCACCTCGGCCTCGCCGCGCCGCCCGCGGATGTCGACCTCGACGGTGGCGCCCACCGTCGACCGCGTCGGCGGGCCACAGGTACGCGAGCGCCGATCCCGGTCTGCAGCAGCGGCGAGAACGTGCCCGACGTGACCTCGCCGACCACCTGATCGCCGACGAACACCGGGTAGTGCGCCCGCGGGATGTGCCGCCGCTCCTGCATCCGCAGCCCGCGGAGACGGCTGGCAGCCCCTCCTCCTGCTGGCGACGCAGCGCCGCCCGGCCCCGGAACTCGCCCTTGTCGAAGAGACCGCCCACGCCAGCCCCGCCTCGAGCGCGGTGGACGACTCGAACAGGTCCTGGCCGTAGAGCGGGTAGCCCATCTCCAGCCGCAGGACGTCGCGGGCGGCCAGCCCGCACGGCATGCCCCCGAACGGCTCCATGGCTTCCGATAGCGCGGCCCACAGCTCCACCGCCATGTCCTGGTAGGTGAACAGCTCGAACCCCACCTCGCCCGTGTACCCCGAGCGCGTGAGGATCACCGGCCGCCGCTTGTACTCCGTCTCGACGCACTGCATGAACGCGAGGTCGGCGGCCTCCGGGAACAGCCGCTGCATCACGTGCACCGACTCGGGCCCCTGCACCGCCAGGAAGCACCAGTCCTGGTGGTAGATCAGGTGGAGGCGGTCGGTCGGCCGGCGCCTCCTCCAGCATCCGCAGCACCCGCTGCGCGTTCGCGGCGTTCGGGACGACGAAGTACCGCTCCTCGGCCAGCCGGTAGACGATCAGGTCCTCGATCACGCCGCCGCCCTCGTTCAGGACGAGGTTGTAGAGGGCCTCGCCGACGGCCGCCTTGCGCAGGTCGTTGGTGACCACGCGCCTGGAGCATCCCGAGCGCGCCCGGGCCCGTGACCTCCACCTTCCCGAGGTGCGTCAGGTCGAACAGCCCGACCCGCTCGCGGACCGCCCGGTGCTCCTCGAGCGCGCCCTCGTACTCGATCGGCATGTTCCAGCCGGCGAACGGCGCCATCTTCGCGCCGAGCGCCTCGTGCTCGGCCTCGAGCGGCGTGTGCTTGAGCTCCTGCGCCTCGGTCGACTCGTCCATCGCGCGGCATGGTACGGCGAGCGGGCATCGCGCGGCCCCGACGGCAGGGACGAGACGCGCGGTAGACTTGCTCACCGGATGGGTGATGCGTACGACGTAGTGGTGATCGGCGCCGGGACGGGCGGGTACTCCACCGCCCTGCGCTCCGCCCAGCTCGGCCAGCGCGTCGCCCTGGTCGAACGTGACGACCGCCTCGGCGGCACCTGCCTGCTCCGGGGTTGCATCCCCACGAAGGCCCTGCTGCAGTCCGCCGCCGTGATGGACACGGTGAACCGCTCCGACGAGTGGGGCATCAAGGCCGCGGGCGAGCCCGACTGGTCGGCGATCAAGGCCTTCGAGGACAAGCATCGTCGACAAGCTCGTGAAGGGCGTCACCGGCCTCGTCTCGCCAGCGCGGCATCGACGTCATGCGACCGGCACCGCGCGGCTGCTGACCGGTCCCGCCGTCGAGGTCGACGGCACGCGCGATCGACGCCAACGACGTCGTGATCGCGACCGGGTCGCGCCCCCGGCTGCTCCCCGGGCCTCGAGCTGACGGACCGCATCATCACGAGCGACCAGGCCCTCTGGTACGACCGGATCCCGCCGTCCGCCGTCGTGATCGGCGCCGGGCGCGGTCGGGCTGGAGTTCGCCTCGATCTACCGTTCGTTCGGCGCCGACGTCACGCTGCGTCGAGGCGCTGCCGCGCCTCGCGCCGCTGGAGGACGAGGAGGTCTCGAAGGAGATCGCCCGCGCCTTCCGCAAGCGCGGCATCACGAGCGCGACGCGGCGCCTCGGTGACCGTCGGTGGCCGACGCGGACGACGCGGTCGAGGTCAGCTACGCGGCGCGGCGGCGAGACCACGACCGTCACGGCCGACGTCTGCCTGGTCGCGATCGGCCGCGGCCCCGTCACCGAGGGGCTGGGCCTGGATGATGCCGGCGTCTCGATGCACGAGAAGGGCTTCGTGAACGTCGACGCCGAGCTCCGCACGAACGTCGCGCACGTCTGGGCGGTCGGCGACGTCGCCGCCACCCCGCTGCAGCTCGCCCACGTCGCCTTCACCGAGGGCTACGCCGTCGCCGAGCGGATCGCCGGCTCGAGCGTCGCCGACATCGACTACGTCGAACATCCCGAGGGTCACCTACTGCACGCCCGAGATCGCGAGCGTCGGGCTCACCGAGGCCCAGGCGCGCGAGCGAGGGCATGGATCGTCGTCACCGAGAAGCTCGACTTCCGCGCCATCGGCAAGGCGAACATCGTGGGCGAGGGCGGCTTCGTGAAGGTGGTGGCCGAGGCCGGCGACGGCCCGTCCGCGGGGTCCACATGATCGGCCCGCACGTCACCGACCTGATCGCCGAGGGCATGCTGATCACGAACTGGGAGGCCATCCCGTCGAGGTGGCCGCCATGCATCCACCCGCACCCGTCCCTGTCCGAGGCCGTCGGCGAGGCGATGCTCGCGCTCGCCGGCAAGCCGCTGCATTCCGCGTAAGGAGACCGAGTGGCCACCGAGGTCGACCCGGCGACCGACCAGGGAGGGCGACCCGCTCCCCGACGATCGCCTGAAGGAGATCCTCCACGAGCTCAAGCTCGCCCGTCACTTCGACGAGCGGATGGAGGCCCTGTACCGGCAGGGACGCCTGCCCGGTGCCTTCTACTCCGGGCGCGGGCAGGAGGGCACGCACGTCGGCGTCGCGTTCGCGCTCGAGGAACGCGACTCGCTGTTCCCGACGCACCGAGACCTCACGGCGCAGCTCACGAAGGGCCTCGACCTGAACCGCGTGATGGCGCAGTACTGGGGCCGGATCGACGGGTACCTGCGGGGCCGTGACGGCAACAGCCACATCGGCGACTGGGAGGGCCACCGCACGTTCGCGGTGATCTCGCACCTGCCGATCGCGTACCCCGTGGCGTGCGGGGCGGCGCTCGCGTATCAAGCGCGCCGGCGACCGCCGCGTCGCGATGGCGATCTGCGGCGACGGCTCGACCTCGAACGGCCGCTGGCACGAGGCCCTGAACTGGTCGGCGATCCACACGCTGCCGGTGGTCTGGGTCGTCAACAACAACCAGTACGCCTACTCGACGCCCGAACACCGCTGGAGTTCAACGTGCCGACGATCGCCGAGCGCGCCGCCGCCTACGGGATGCCGGGCGTCCGGGTCGACGGCGGCGAACGTCCTCGAGGTGTTCGAGGCCGCCCGCGACGCGGTCGAGCGCGCTCGCGAGGGCGGCGGACCGACGCTGATCGAGTCGGTCTCGCTCCGCTGGCGCGGTCACGCGGGTCACGACCCGGCGAAGTACATGCCGCAGGAGCTCCTCGAGCGGTACATGGCCGAGAAGGACCCGGTGAAGAACTTCCAGGAGTACCTCCTGTCCGAAGGCGTCGTGACCAAGGACGACATCGACGCCGTCGCCGAGCGCGTGGCCGCGGAGTTCGATGCCGGGTACGACTTACGCGCAGGAGTCGCCGTTCCCCGAGCCGGGCGACGTCGAGCTCGGCCTGTGGGCCGAGGACGGTTATTGGGACCGCGAACCCGGCCGCGGCGGCGGAACGGAGAGCGCATGACGGCGCAGAAGGTCGAGGCCGCCGCCGCCGGACACGGCGCCGAGCCTCGCGGCAAACGGTCCGAGGACGGCCAGGCCACCTACCTGATCGCGATCGCCGAGGCCCTCTGGGAGGAGATGGAACGCGACGAGCGCGTGTTCATGCTCGGGCGAGGACATCGGCGTGTACGGCGGAGCCTTCAAGGTCACCGAAGGGTTCGTCGACCACTTCGGGACGCAGCGCGTGATGGACACACCGATCGCCGAGGAGACGATCGTCGGAACCGCGGTCGGCGCCGCGATGGAGGGCCTGCGCCCGGTCGCGGAGTTCCAGTACGCCGACTTCATGTCGAGCGGATTCGACGAGATCACCACCACCCTCGCGCGCTACCACTACCGGACCGGCGTGCGCCTTCCGGTCGTGCTGCGCGCGCCGAGCGGCGGCGGGGTGCGTGCCTCGAACTTCCACTCGACGAACCCCGAGCCGTGGTTCGCGCACGCGCCCGGCCTGAAGGTCGTCTGCCCGGCGTTCCCGTCGGACGCGAAGGGGCTGCTGAAGTCCGCGATCCGCGACGACAACCCGGTGGTCTACCTCGAGCACAAGTGGATCTACCGCCGGATCAAGGAGCAGGTCCCCGAGGACCCCGAGTTCCTGATCCCGCTCGGGAGCGCCGCCGTGAAACGCGAGGGGACGGACGTCAGCGTCATCACCTACGGGGCGATGGTGCACAAGGCCTTGGAGGCCGCCGAGAACCTCGCGGGGCGCGGCGTCTCGGCCGAGGTGGTCGACCTCCGCTCGATCGTGCCGCTGGACGAGGAGACGGTGATCGCCTCGATCGCGAAGACATCGCGCGCGCTCGTCCTCTACGAATCGCACCGGTCGCTCGGCGTGGGTGCCGAGGTCGCCGCGATGATCGCCGAGCGTGCCTTCGAGCACCTCGACGCACCGGTCGCGAGGCTGGCGCCGCCGAACACACCGGTGCCGTTCTCGCCACCGCTCGAGGACGCGTACCTGCCGCAGGTATCCGACATCGAGGCCGCGGTCGAGCGGCTCTCGACCTGGTGATCGAAGGGGAGGCGAGACAACGGTGACGTCGATCCAGATGCCGCAGCTCGGCGAGACGATCGTCGAGGGAACGATCCTGAAGTGGCTGAAGCAGGAGGGCGAGACGATCGCGGTCGACGAGCCGCTCTTCGAGATCTCGACGGACAAGGTCGACACCGAGGTGCCCTCGCCCGTCGCCGGGACCGTGACGAAGATCCTGGTCGCCGAGGGTGAGACCGTGGCCGTGGGCACGCCGCTTGCGGAGATCTCCGGAGACGGCGCCGGCTCCGGGGACGCCTCCCCGGCGGCAGCGTCGGCGGGACCGGCGCCGTCCGACTCCAGCGGCTCGGACTCCGGCGTCGGCGGCTCGGACTCCGCCGACGCCACCACCGCTCCGGCGGCGCCGGCTCCTGCGCCGGTCGCGGCGGCCGCCGTGTCGCAGCCGTCGGGGACGATCTTCTCGTCGGGGGCATTGCCGGATCGGGGACCTCGGTCGCAGATCCTGTCGCCGTTGGTGCGACGACTCGCGGACGAGCACGGGGTCGACCTCGCGACCGTACAGGGCACCGGGACCGGGGGCCGGATCACGAAGCAGGACGTGCTGTTGGCGGCGGGTACCGGCGCGGCTCAGGCGGCGACCGCTGCCGCGCCCGTCGGCGCTCCCCCGGCCGCGCCGCCGGCGCCCGCGATGGCGCCCGCACCCGTCGCGGCGGGGACCGGAGAGGAGGTCGTCCCGCTCTCGCACGTCCGCAAGGCGATCGGGAGCCACATGGTGGCGTCGCTGCAGACGAGCGCCCGGGCCTGGACGATGGTCGAGGTCAACGTCGACCACCTCGTCAAGCTCCGCGAGCGCGTGAAGGATGCCTTCCTCGAGCGGCACGGCGTGAAGCTCACCTACCTGCCGATGGTCACGAGGGCGACCGCCGAGGCCCTCCTCGAGTTCCCGATGGTGAACGCGGAGCTCCGCGACGATCAGCTGATCCTGCACCGGTACGTGAACATGGCGATCGCGGTCAGCTACGACGAAGGGTTGATCGTGCCCGTGATCAAAGGGATCGAGACGATGAACGTCCCGGGCATCGCTCGGGCGATCGCCGACCTCGCGGCCAGAGCGCGCGGCCACCAGCTCAAGCCCGACGAGGTCAACGGGTCGACCTTCACGATCACGAACCCCGGTCCCTACGGATCGCTGATCTCCGTCCCGATCATCAACCAGCCGAACGCGGCCATCCTCTCCCTCGACACGATCCAGCGGCGGCCGGTCGTGATCGACGACGCGATCGCGATCCGCAGCATGGTCTACCTGTCGATGTCGTGGGACCACCGCGTGATCGATGGCGAGCTCGCGACCCGGTTCCTGGCTCGGATCAAGCAGAACCTCGAGTCCTGGGACTTCGCCGAGGACCTCGGGCTGTAGGGGAGCCGACGATGCCGGCCCGCCGCACCTGGCTGATCCGACCCGAGGGACCGGTCCCTTACGGCGTGGCCAACGAGGCGATGCACATGCTCGCCGAACGCCGACTCGCCGAGGAGATACCCGACGCGCTGATCCTGCTCGAGCACCCTCCGGTCTTCACGGCCGGGCGCCGGTCGAAGCCTGAGCACCTCGTCTGGTCCGAGGACGAGGCGAGGGCGCACGGCGCCGAGGTCCACCATATCGACCGCGGCGGCTCGTTCACGTTCCATGGCCCCGGACAACTCGTCGGCTATCCGATCCTGCATCTGGGGTCGAGGCCCGACGCCGCCCGATACCTCCGGACCCTCGAGCAGGCGGTGATCGATGCGGCCGGTGAGATCGGGGTGCCGCTGCATCGCCGCGACGACGTGCAGACGGGCGTGTTCAGCGGCGAGGACAAGGTGTGCGCGATCGGGGTCCGGCTGATGCGCACGCGGGTCACGCTGCACGGGTTCGCGATCAACTGCGACACGGACCTCTCGTGGTTCCGAGGCATCGTCGCGTGCGGCCTCGACGACAACGGGGTCACTTCGCTCACCGAGCTCGCAGGCCGGCGCGTGACGGTCGCCGAGATGCGGCCGATCGTCGAACGGCACCTCGCGGCGGCGTTCGACCTCGCATACGAGCCCGCGCCGGCAGCGGTGGGCCGCGCCTTCGTCGCGACGCCGGTGGCGTCGTGACGGACACGATCCATCGCGCCGCGTCCGACGGCTACGGGGCATCGGCCGAGGCCTACGATCGCGGCCGGCCCAGCTACCCCCTCGAGGCGGTCGCATGGCTGGCCCGCATCCTGCGGATCCACTCCGGCTCCACGGTGGTCGAGCTCGGTGCGGGCACCGGGAAGTTCACCTCGCAGCTCGTTCCGCTGCGAGCGCGCGTCGTCGCCGTCGAGCCCGTCGAAGCGATGCGGGCCCGGCTCGCGGCGGCCGTCCCCACGGCGATCCCGGTCGCCGGCACGGCGGAGGCGCTCCCCCTGGGCGACGGATCGGTCGACGCCGCGGTCGCGGCCCAAGCCTTCCACTGGTTCGACCACGACGCCGCGCTCGCCGAGCTGGCGCGCGTCCTTCGGCCCGGCAGACGCCTCGGGCTCGCATGGAACGTGCGTGACCGTTCGATCGACTGGTCGCGGCGCCTCACCGAGATCATCGATCGGATCGCGGGCGACGCTCCGCGGCACGCGACGGCCCCGTGGCGCGCCGCCTTCGATCGCACGGATCGGTTCACGCCGGTCGACGAGAGCTCGTTCCCGAACCCGATGACGGTGACCCCGGACCAGCTCGTGGACCGCGTCGCGTCGATCAGCTTCGTGGCGGCCGCCGACCCGTCGGCGCGTGAGGGTGTCCTCGACGACGTTCGGACACTCGTCGCAACGCATCGGGACCTGGCGGGCCGCGAGCGGATCCTGTTCCCCTACCGGACCGACGTCTACGCCTGGGAGCGGCGCGGCTGACGTCGCGCCCGGTCCCGGTCCGTCAGTGCGCGCCGCGGCGCGAGATGATCGTCGGGAAGGTCTTCGCGATGATGAACAGGTCGAAGGCCATCGACCAGTTCTCGATGTAGAACAGGTCCAGCCGGACGTAGTCCTCGAACGGCAACTCGCTGCGACCGCTCACTTGCCACAGTCCGGTCATGCCGGGGCGCACCTCGAGGCGGGCCATCTGCCATTCCTCGTACTGGGCCACCTCACGCGGCAAGGGAGGCCGCGGACCCACGACGGTCATGTCGCCCCGGAGCACGTTCACCAGCTGTGGGAGCTCGTCCAGGCTCGTCTTGCGCAGGAACCGCCCGAACCTCGTGACGCGCGGATCGTGCGCCATCTTGAAGAGCGGACCCGTCGCCTCGTTCAGGTCGAGCAACTCGGGGAGTCGGTCCTCGGCGTCGACCCCCATCGTCCTGAACTTCAGGACGGTGAACGGGCGACCGCGGTACCCCACGCGTTCCTGCCGGAAGAGGATCGGCCCCGAGGAGGTGACCTTGACGGCGACGGCGATCAAGGTGATGACGGGCATGAAGACCATGAGGACGACGGCGCTGCTGACGATGTCGAACGAACGCTTGGCCACGGCCTGCAGCCCCGACAACCTGACCGGGCGGAGCGAGAAGGCCATCAGGCCGCCCAGGGGCTGCGGCGAGACGCGCGTCGAGAGGACCTCCTGGACGTTCGCGGTCACTCGCACCTCGATCCCGGACCGGCGCGCCGCCTTGTTGACGAGCGCCATGTGTTCGGGCCGGATCGCGCTCGAGGCTACGAAGATGCAGTCGGCGCCGGTCTCGGCGATCAACGCTCCCAGGTCGTCGACCTGCCCCAGCATCGGGACGTCGGTGGTCGGTCTCCCCCACGCGTCGGCGGCGATATAGCCGAGGGGGATGAACCCCAGATCGTCGCGGAACATCTCGGTCACGATGCGCCCGGCCTCGGCGTTCGCTCCCACGATCAAGGTGCGCTGCACCAGGCGCCCGCGCCGACGAGCGAGGAGGATGATGCGTCGCCACGCGTAGCGCGACGCCATCACGAACAGCATCGCGATCGCCCACGAGAGGCCGATCCAGACCCGCGAGAACGACGCCTGGACCCAGAACGACACCGTCACGATCGACGTGACCACCATCGTGACGCCGAGGAGGATGCGCCGGAACTCCTCGGCCGCGGTCAGCCGCTGGAGCGCGTACAGGTGGAAGGCTGAGAAGACCAGGACGACCAACATCGGGGAGAGCGCGATCAGCCACCCGACCTGGCTGGTCTGCGACGAGAGCCCCCGGTCCACAGCGACCGCCAACGCGAGGGCGGTCCCGACCGATAGACAATCCGTCGCCACGACACCGGCCCTCAGCCAGAGGTAGTCGCGGCGAACCCGGGATCCCGGTCGTACGGAGGTGGCAGACCCCTGCGCCGCCGCCTCTCGCGCGGCATCGACGGCGCCGGGCGCGGTCGCCTCGTCCCCGCCGATGCCCGAAGGGGCACCGGTTTCGACGCCCCTAGGGATGACCGGTTCCGTCACGGGGGGTTCCCTTCTCGCCGACGATCCTCGGAGTCTACGGCTCCTTGCCGCTCGGTGGGTGGCTTTGCGGTCGTCAGTTCTTCGCCTCGGCGCGATCCTTGCTACGGAAGCTGTGCTCCCGTCCGTCGCCGTGCGCGAGCCGGTAGCGGCTCGCCTTCAGCAGGCCCATCTCCAGGGCCCACCACGCGGCGGCGACCGCCACGATCGTTCCTCCGATGATCACGATCACCTTCATGACTCCATCTTCCAGCCCAAACCCTCGCCGAGCAAGGAGTTCGCCGTTCGTTGTGTGGGGTGAGCGGGTCCGCGACCCCCTCGTCGACCGCGCTCAGTCCTCGGCCGGCCCGTCGTCGAGGTAGCCGTACCGTCGGAGCAGCGGCCAGGCGATCGCCATCACGACCCGACGGTCACGGTGGGCGAGCCCCTCGCGCCAGGCCTCGTCGACCCGCAGTGGCAGCGTGCCGGTCTTGAACCGCATCGGGTTGCCGGCGGCCGTATGATCGACGCCGAGCTCGATCTTCTCGGCGGTCACGAACGAGAGGGCGTCCGGCGCGAGCGCGACGTCCATGTGATCCGCGATCGCCGCGAGGGCCGCTCGGGGGTCCCGAACGAAGGTCTCGTACTGGACCCGGATCGCGGGCACGGATCGGCTCAACAACTCGAACGTTAGGTTCGCGGCCGACCACCGGGCCGTCGCCTGGGCCGGAGCGTAGGTGGGCATGTAGTCGACGCCGTCGGTGATCTCGGGCCGCTCGACCACCTTCATCGAGGAGTGCGCGACGCCTCGCGCGTCCCGCACCAGGTGGACGAGCCGGAGGTCGATGCCGGGGATACGGCTGAGGACCAGCCCGTGCGGCGGCGACATCGACGAGTCGACCACCACCTGCGCGCCCGACTCGTCGCGGATCGCCCCGAACACCCGCGTGAGGTACTCGCCGTAGCGATCGAGCTTGGCCGTGAACCGCGGCGCCGCCTTCGGCGCGGTGAGCGACGGCATCGCACCCGCGCGGTCGACCTCGCGCTGCAGGGTGAGCACCTCGTCGAGATCGATCCGGTCCCAGCCGCCGAAGGCCCGGCGCCCGACCCCGTCCCAGAACGGACAGTCACGCAGCGGCACGCCGCAGCCGCACCGCTGGTTCTCGGCCAGCCCCCGATCCCAGAGATAGCGGACCTCGCCCGAGGAACAGAAGCCGGGGACCTGCCCCAGGGCGCGGTCCAGCAGCGTGCTGCCGCTCCGCGCCTGTCCGCCCAGGTAGAGGACCGCCGGACGCGCTGGCCGGTTCTCGTTCCCCTCCATCGGGCCAGGGTAACGGACGACGTCCACTGCCGAGTTCCCGCCCTTCGGCCCATTGCGGTGCACCGAACACCGGATGATAGCCTTGCGCCGAAACGGGTCAGGAGCGCCAGGGACGGATGGGACTTCACGATATCGAGGGCCACGCGCCCGCGCGCGGTCTTGACTGGCTGGGCGCGCTCCTGCTCGCCGGGAGCGTGCCCGAGGACGCCATCGTCGTGGCCGACGCCCCGCCGCCCGGGTATCGGACCGTCCTCGCGTTCCGGGCCCTGCCCAACGCCCGTCACCCCTACCTTCTGATGCCGCTCGACTCCCGGGCCGCCGCAGCCGGCTCGGTGCATCACATCGGGAATCCGATCAAGCGGCGGATGCGCGTAGCGGAGACCGCGCTCTCCCTCAGCTTCCAGATGGGCGTGGGACAGCGCGTCCTCAACCAACGCCTGCACGTGTGCGTTCCCGACGGGGTCGAGCTGATGACTCCAACGCTGATCGATCGGGCCCTCGGTCTGGTCGGCCGCACGGACCTCAGCACGGCGCTGATCCTCGGGCGCGAACGTCCGAACCGCAAGCCGGTCCTCAAGCTGCTCGCCCCCGACGGGGAGCCCGTGGCGTTCGCCAAGGTCGGGTGGAACGACGTCTCCCGCGATCTCGTTCGACACGAGGCCGGGGTCTTGACCGAGATGGACACCGACGCGCGACGTCCGTCGTCGTTCCGCGTGCCATCCGTCATCGGGTACGACCCCGGGGAGCGGGTCGACCTCCTCCTGGTCACCCCGGTGCCCCAGGCGACCGGGCTGCGCGGTGGACCGCCCTCCGATGTCCCGATGCGCGCCACGCACGAGGTGGCCGTGGGGAACGGAGTGACGTGGGACGAACTCGCGGAGAGCGCGTACTGGTCGACCCTGCACCGGCGGGTGACCGACGCCACGGCCGATCCCGGGAACGCCGTCGGCCCCGCGCAGGCCGCAGTCGTTCGAGCGGCTCGCCGAGGCGTACGGATCGCGCGAGGTCCCGTTCGGGTCCTGGCACGGAGACTGGACGCCGTGGAACATGACGCGGGTCGACGACACGCTCTACGTGTGGGATTGGGAGCGAGCCGAGGGACCGGTCCCCGTGGGGCTGGACCTGATGCACTTCGATTTCGACGTGCGCGTGAAGATCGACGGCCGCTCGGCGGAGCGCGCGGTTCATGATTCGGTGACCGCGATCGGGCCCCCGGCTCGAGGCGCTCGGGCTGCCGTCCGGACTCTCGCACCTGCTCGCGGCGCTCCATCTCCTCGAGATGACGCTGCGGTTCCAAGAGGCGCGGACGCAGGGCGTGCACGTGACCGATACCATCTACGGGCCGGCGCTGCGGGCGATCCTCAGTTCGCCGACCGCCGCCTAACCGATGCGCGATCTCATCAAGCAGGCCACCGAGGGGTACCTCGCCGCCACGAGCGGCCTCCGGATGCTGCCGGACTTCATCGTGATCGGCACCCAGCGCGGCGGCACGACCTCGCTCTATCGGTACCTCGCGGCCCACCCGGGGGTCGCGCCCACGCTCGTGTCGAAGGGCGTGCACTACTTCGACGTCCAGAACGACCGATCGGCGGCGTGGTATCGGGGCCACTTCCCGCCCACCGCGTATCGGGCGTGGCGCCGGCGCGTCGCCGGTCAGCCGCTGATCACCGGGGAGGCCAGTCCGTACTACCTGTTCCACCCCGCGGTGCCCGAACGCGTGGCGGCGATGCTGCCCGACGTGAAGCTGATCGCGATGCTCCGCGACCCCGTCAAGCGTGCCTTCAGCCACTACCACCACGAGTTCGAGGGCGGCTACGAGACGCTCCCGACGTTCGAGGAGGCGATCGACGCCGAGCCCGATCGGCTCCGAGGTGAGGCCGAACGGCTCCTCGACGACCCCGGGTACGTGAGCTTCGCGCACCAACACCATTCCTACCTGGCGCGCGGCCACTACGCCGAACAGCTCGAGGGGTGGTTCGCCCACATCCCCCGCGAGCGGTTCCTGATCTTCACGAGCGAGGAGTTCTACCGGGACACGGCTAACGTCTACGGTGCGGTGCAAGACTTCCTGGGCCTTCCACATCACCCGCTGGCGGAGTTCAAGACCTACAACGCACACAGCTACGCCCCGATGGACCCGGCCACGAACGAGCGGCTCCGGGACCACTTCCGAGGGCCGGATCGGACCCTCGCCTCGCTGCTCGGGCGCGATCTCGGCTGGGATCGCACCCCGTAGAACGCCTGCCCCCCAGTGCTCGACGCGGTCGATCGCTGTGGAGAGTCCATGATGCCTGCTCAGAGGCGCAATTCCAGGAAACCCATCTGGTATACAGGTGGCCTGCCAGTCTTCCCGACACTAGGAGTCGTGCGGCCCGTGGAATCCGAACCCCAGCAACAGTCGGCCACCCTGAGGGATTACGTGGGGGTCGTGCGCGGCCGACTTCGAGTCGTGGTCGTCCTCACCCTGATCGGCCTTGGCCTCGGGGCGCTGCTGGTGGTGCGACAGCCCCCGGCGTTCGAGTCACACACACAGGTCCTGGTGCACGACACCGTCTCGGAGTCGGGCCAGCAGCAGTCGCCGGACATGAACACCGAGGCGGAGATCGTCACATCCGCGGCCGTCGCCGATCGGGCCGCCGAACTGCTCGCGATCCCCGGCGTCGGCGGTGCCGAGCTGCTCCCCCACTACGCGGTCAGCATCCCCAGCGACGCCAGCGTGATGGAGATCAGCTTCCGGTACGACGACCCAATCATCGCGGTGCGAGGTGCGCGCATCGTGACGACGAGCTACCTCGACGTTCGCCAAGCACAGGTCGACGCGCCGAGGGCCGCCCAGGTCGAGGATCTCACCGCCCTGCTCGATGGTCCGACCGGTCTCAGGGCGAAGAAGGCCGACCAGTTCGATATCCTCGAGAACTGCGGCCAGGCCACCTCGGCGACGTGCCAGCGGGCCCAGTCGAACATCGAGCTCCTGGACACGCAGATCAACGCCACCCTCACCAGGATCGCCGCGCTGACCACGGCCCCCCCGTGGGGGAGGTCATCAGTCCTGCGACCACCGCGGCCGATGCGGCCACCCCCGGATGGACCTACCTCGTGGCCGGCGGGCTCATCGGGTTCCTGCTCGGGCTGGTCCTCGCCTTCATCCTCGAGGGGCTCTCGGGACGGGTCCGCGATTCGAAGGAGGTCGAGCGCGACCTCGGCACCCCGGTCCTCGGGAGCGTCCCGATGTTCCGCGAAGCGCGGGGGGCGCTCGTCTCGCGCGACGACCCCTCGACCGCGGCGGCCGAGGCGTTCCGGATGCTCCGCTCCGCGCTCCTGTACCGCGCCCAGGATGACGTACGCGTCCTGATGGTGACGAGCGGCGGGATCGGCGACGGTAAGAGCACGACGGCGGCCAACCTGGCCGTCACCCTCGCGCAGGCCGACAAGAAGGTGATCCTCGTTAGCGCCGACCTCCGTCGCCCGAGCCTGCACGAGTACTTCGACGTCGCCACGGACAAGGGCCTCGCGCAGGCCTTGTCGAACGGTGGTCATCCGCCGGTGGTCCCCACGGGCGTGGAGAACCTCGCGCTGATCCCGAGCGGACCGCCCGTCGAAGCCTCGGCCCACCTGTTCGAGACGAGCGCCTTCCCCGCGATGATCCGCACGTGCCGGGAGCAGGCCGACTTCGTGATCGTCGACGCGCCGCCGCTCGCGATCTCCGATCCGCTCCTCATGGCCCCGTACATGGACGGCGTGATGCTCGTGGTCGACGCGAGCGAGGCCACACGCGGCGGGCTCGAGCGCATCCGAGACATGCTCGGCCGGATCGGCTTCAAGCCCTTCGGCGCGGTCCTCAACCGGCAGCGGAGCGCCGAGGCCGACTACCGCGCCGGCGATCACTACCGCTACCAGCCGGCCGGAACCCGCCCGTCCAAGTCCTGACCCGGGGGCTCAGAAGAGCGCCGCGGCGAGCTTCGCGCGATAGGTCCCCACGAGCGGGTCATCGGGGCCGAGCACCCCGAACACGTCCACCATCGCCTCGCGGGCGGCCTCACGATCGTCGGCGAGCGCCGTCAGCATCCCGTCGAGCGCCTCGGCCCACCGGCCGGCCGCCGCCGCCCGCTTGGCGACGCCCAGGACGCCGTCGGCCGTCTCGCTCGCCCAGCCCTTGACCCGGATCGCCGACAGGATCGCGCTCCGCGTCCGTGTCCGGGAGGAGGGGCGTCACCAGGTCGCGCGCCTCGTCATCGTCCCCGCGCTCGACCAGGATCCGCGCCAGGCCGATCGCTGCATCGCGGTTGCCGGGCTCCTTCTCGAGGGCGTCCCGGTAACCGGCCTCGGCGCCCGCGAGGTCGCCGGCCTCCTCCTCGGCCTGCGCCTCCTCCGCGACGAGCTCGGCCTCGCTCGGCATCAGCGTGTCGACGAACCGGTTCACCTCGTCCTCCGGATAGGCGCCGATGAACATGTTGACGGGCTGGCCGTCCTTGAACGCGACCACCGTCGGGATCCCCTGCGCGCGCACGGCCTGGAGGAGGGCGTTGCCCACGGCGTTCGCGTCGACGTCGAGCTTGGCGAGCAGGAAGGCCCCGCCGCGTTCGCCGGCGACCTTCTCGAGGATCGGACCGAGCGTCTTGCACGGCCCGCACCAGTACGCCCACAGGTCCACGACGACCGGGCGCTCCATCGAGCCCTCGATCACGACCTGCTCGAAGTCCGCGTCGGTGACGTCGACGACGTGCTGCATGGTGTCGCTCATCGCTGCGATCCGTCCTCGCTCGTTCCGCTCCGTCGTCTGCAAGGTTCTCACGCGGCGGCGCGGACCGTGGCCCGCTCGATCTCCGCGGCGGGCGGCCCGGCGCCCGCACGATCCCGGCCGAACCGCCGGAGGCGGAGGGCGTTGGCCACGACCGTCACGCTGGAGAGCGCCATGGCCGCCGCCGCCCACATCGGGTTCAGGACGCCGAACACGGCCAGCGGGATCATCACGATGTTGTAGGCGAAGGCCCAGAAGAGGTTCTGGGCGATGATCCGGAACGTCCGCCGAGCCAGCTCCAGCGCGTCGGCCACCGACGACAGGGAGCCGCCGAGGAGGTTGACGTCGGCCGCGGCGAGCGCGACGTCGGTGCCCGTGCCCATCGCGATCCCCACGTCGGCCGCCGCCAGCGCCGGGGCGTCGTTCAGGCCGTCGCCCGCGAACACAACCGTCCGTCCGGCGTCGCGGAGTCGCCGCACCTCGGCGACCTTCCCCTCGGGGAAGACCTCGGCCGCCACCGTGTCGATCCCGACCTCGGCCGCGATCGACTCGGCCGTGGCCCGGTGGTCCCCGGTGACCATCGCCGCCTCGAGCCCGAGCGCGTGCAGCCGGCGCGATCGCATCGGCCGCCTCGGGCTTGATCCGGTCGGCCACGGCGACGAGCCCGAACGGGATGCCGTCGCGCCAGACCGCGAACGGCGTGAGCCCGCGGCCCGCCAGGGTCGCCGCCTCGCGCGCGAGGGCCGGCGGCAGCGACTCGGGGCGGCCGACCCGCACCTGGTCACCGTCGAGCGACGGCCACGGCCCCCGCCCCGGGCTCCGCTCGGTGGTCGGTGGCGTCGGGCACCTCGATGCCGCGCGCGCGGGCGCCCTCGACGACCGCGCGGGCGATCGGATGCTCGGAGCCGGCCTCCGCGGCCGCGGCCAGCGCGAGCGCGGAGTCCTCGGTGAGGCCGTTCGCGGGAACGACCGCCGCCAGGGTCATCTGCCCCTCGGTCACGGTCCCGGTCTTGTCCAGGAGCACGATGTCGGCGGCGCGCGCGACCTCGAAGACCGCCCCACCCTTGAACAGCACGCCCATCTCGGCAGCGCGGCCCGTACCGGCCATGATCGCGGCCGGGGTCGCCAGCCCGAGCGCGCAGGGGCAGGCGATCAACAGCACCGCCACCGCGTGGAGGAGGGCGGCACCGGTCCCCTCGTCCGTGAACACCGACCACCCGACGAACGTCGCGGCGGCGATCCCGATCACGATCGGCACGAAGACAGCCGAGATGCGGTCCGCGAGCCGCTGGACGGGCGCCTTCGATCCCTGCGCCGACTGGAGCAGCCGGACGATCTCGGAGAGCTTCGTGCTCGCCCCGACCTTCGTGATGAACACCACCAGGCGGCCGTGACCGTTGATCGCCGCGCCGACGACCTCGTC
Source organism: uncultured Actinomycetes bacterium (assembly GCA_963816275.1). Classification (GTDB taxonomy): domain Bacteria; phylum Actinomycetota; class UBA4738; order UBA4738; family HRBIN12; genus JAOUEA01. The sequence goes on along the minus strand of CAWFJU010000021.1, from coordinate 187,512 downwards.
GCCGGGTCCGACGTCGACCGGCACCGACTCGCCCGTCAGCAGTGAGAGGTCGACCCACGACGTGCCCTCCTTCACGACGCCGTCGGACGGGATCTTCTCCCCGGGTCGCACGACGGCCCGCATGCCGGGGTGGAGGTCCTCGATCGGGATCGTGCGCTCCTCGCCGTCGGGTCCGAGGATCGTCGCCTCCTTCGCGGCACGCTCGAGGAGCGACCGGGAGGCATCCCCCGCCGTCATGCGCGCCCGCGCCTCGAGGAGCTTGCCCACGAGGATCAACGTGATGATCACGGCCCCCGTGTCGAAGTAGTGCGCGACCGGCTCGGCGCCCATCGCCATCGCCTCGTTGCGCGTCGAGTCCAGGACGGCCCACGCGCTGTAGCCGTAGGCCGCCAGCGACCCCATCGCCACGAGCGTGTCCATCGTGGTGGTGCCGTGGCGGGCCGCGCGCGCCGCGTGCACGAGGAACGGCCATCCCGCATAGAACTGCACGGGCGTGGCGAGCGCCCAAGCCCACCACATCGCCCCCGGCGCGTCCGGCACCAGGAACGTCAGGGCCAGGACCGCCAGGGTCAGCGGCACCGCGACGAACAGCCGGCGGCGGTACGCCGCGACCTCCTCGGCGGGGGACCGATCCTCGGAGTGGGGGCGCGCGCCGTATCCGACGCTCCGCACGGCGTCCACGAGTGGCTCGAGCGCGTCGCCGGTGGTCCGCACGGTCGCGGTGCGGGTGGCCAGGTTCACCGACGCGTCGTCCACGCCCTGGACCTCGCCCAGCGCCCGCTCGACCTTGGTCACGCAGGAGGCGCACGTCATCCCCTCGATGTCGAGGATGAGCTCGTGCTCGTCGGTCGTCCGCCGCCATCCGTGCTCACTTCCCCGCGAACCGGCCGACGGCCGCCATGAGCTCCTCGACCTTCTGGTCGCCGCTCCCCTGCTCGATGCTCTCGCGTACGCAGTGACGCACGTGGTCGTCGAGCAGCCCCATCCCGACGGCCTTCAGCGCCGCCTGCACCGAGCTCACCTGGGTGAGGATGTCGATGCAGTACTTGTCCTCGTCGACCATCCGCTGGAGCCCGCGCACCTGCCCCTCGATCCGCCGCAGCCGATCCTGCAGGTCCTTCTTGTTCATCGCGTAGCCGTACATGTCGTCCTCACATCCCTCGGTCGCTCGGGTCCATCGCGAGGTATCGCGCCGGATCCTCACGGAACCGCTCCATGCAGCCCACGCTGCAGAAGTAGAAGATCTGGTCCTCGTGCTCCCAGGCCGCGGCGGCCGTCTCGGGCGTCACCGTCATCCCGCACACCGGGTCGATCATCGGCGTCCTCCTCGTCGGTCCGCTCGATGCTCCGTACTGTACCCCCCCAGGGTATCTACGTCCACTCCGGTGCAGGGTTCCCGGTGCTAGACTCGCCTCACGGTGCCAGGAGACGACGTGTCCACGCGGGTAGCCCAACCCCCCCACGAGGCGCTCGGCCTCACGCCCGACGACCTCCTCTCGATGTACCGCACATGGTCACCGCCCGGCTCCTCGACGAGGCGGCCCTGCGTCAGAACCGGCATGGGCCGCGCGCCGTTCGTGGTCCCCGCCGAGGGGCATGAGGCCTGCCAGGTCGGGACCGCGTGGCCGATGCGCAGGGGCGTCGACGTCTGGCTCCCCTACTACCGCGACACGGCGATCGTCCTCGCGGCGGGCATGACGCCGTACGAGGTCTTCCTCGGGATCTTCGCCAAGGCCGACGACCCGTCGTCGGGGGGCCGACAGATGCCGTCGCACTGGGGGTACAAGCGCCTCGGCATCATCAGCGAGCTCCTCCCCGATCGCGACCCAGGTCCCCCACGCCGCCGGCATCGCCTACGCCGCGAAGTACCGCGGCGAGGACGCCGTCGTGGCGTGCTGGTTCGGGGAGGGCGGCACGAGCGAGGGCGACTGGCACGAGGGCCTGAACTTCGCGGGGATCCACAAGCTTCCCGTCGTGTTCGTCTGCGAGAACAACCACTACGCGATCAGCGTCCCCCAGTCCAAGCAGATGGCCGTGGAGAACGTCGCCTCGACGGGCCGAGGGGTACGGCTTCCCCGGCGTCGTCGTCGACGGGAACGACGTGCTCGCCTGCTACGGCGCGATGAAGGAGGCGCACGACCGGGCGCGGGCCGGCGAGGGCCCGACCCTTATCGAGTGCAAGACCTACCGCTTCCTCGGACACACCTCCGACGACGACGACAAGACCTACCGTACGCGCGACGAGGTGGAGGAGGCGCGCCACCACGATCCCGTCGAGATCTTCGCGGCCTACCTGACCGAGCACGGGGTGCTCGACACGCACCGGACCGACGAGCTCCGAGCCGAGATCAAGGACGAGATCGACGTCGCGATCGCGGCGGCATGGGAGGCTCCCGACCCCGCACCGGAGTCGGCGATGCGGCACGTGTTCGCCGAGGAGGAGGCGTGACCGAGAAGAACCTCGTCACGGCGGTCCGCGACGCGCTCCACGACGAGATCGCCGCCGACGACCGCGTCGTCCTGCTGGGCGAGGACGTCGGGAACCGCGGCGGGGTCTTCCGGGTCTCCGCCGGGTGGATGGAGGAGTTCGGCGAACACCGGATGATCGACACGCCGCTGGCCGAATCCGGCATCGTCGGCGTGGCGATCGGGATGGCGATGCACGGGATGCTGCCGGTCGCCGAGATCCAGTTCGCCGACTTCATCTTCCCGGCGTTCGACCAGATCGTGTCCGAGGCCGCACGGATCCGCTACCGGTCGAACGGCGACTTCTCGTGCCCGCTCGTGATCCGGGCGCCCTGCGGCGGCGGCATCCACGGCGCGCTCTACCACTCGCAGTCGATCGAGGCCTTCTTCGCGCACGTCCCGGGCCTCAAGGTGGTGATGCCGTCGACGCCGGCCGACGCGGCGGGCCTGCTGCGCAGCTCGCTCCACGATCCCGACCCCGTGCTGTTCCTCGAGCACAAGAAGGCGTACCGCGCCGTCACGGGCGAGGTCCCCGACGGGCCCTACCTGGTGCCGATCGGCCTGGCGGACGTGAAGCGCGACGGCGATGTGCTGACCTGCGTGAGCTACGGGTTCACCCTCCACTCGTGCCTGGACGCGGCCGCCCGCTTGTCGCAGGACGAAGGCGTCGAGGTCGAGGTCGTCGACGTTCGGACGCTGGCGCCCCTCGACATGGAGACGATCCTCGCCTCGGTGCGTCGAACGTCGAAGGCGATGGTGGTCTACGAGGACAACCGCACCTACGGTGCGGGCGCCGAGATCGCCGCGACGATCGCCGAGGAGGCGATGTTCGACCTCGACGCGCCGATCGTGCGGATCGGCGGTCCCGACATCCCCGCCATGCCCTTCGCGGCCTCGCTCGAGCACTACTACATGGATCCCGAGCCCGACCACGTCTACCGCCGGATGCGGGAGCTGGCTCTGGCCTGACGGGTCCTCCGGATCCACCCCCTCGAGCCCTCGGTTCAGCAGCGGGGCTCACGGTCCGATACCCGGTGGGAGGAACCGTGAGCGAATCCCGTCGAGCACCCCACCCTGCACGGAGGCGATCGACCGGCCGTCGCGATCTGCTCGTGATCGCGGCGATGTCCGCCGTCGCCTTCTCCCTCGGCGTGTCCTCCGACCTCTTCGGACACCTCCATCGCGAGCTCGACGCGGCCCCGGGGGTCTACGCCGACGCGGTGATCGGCGCGATCGTGATCCTCGTGATCGCGGCGGGATCGTACGCGGTCCTCCGCGGAGGGGTAGCGAGGACCGAGCAGGCGCTCCGGGCGGAGACGGATCGCCGGTATCAGGCGATCGTCGAGCAGCAGCCGGCGATCACGTACACGTGGGATCCCTCGGCCGGACCGGAGGGCGATCCGACCCTCTACGTCAGCCCGCAGATCGAAAGCCTCCTCGGCTACACCCCGGAGGAATGGCTCGCTGTATCCGACCTCTGGATCCGGCTCCTGCACCCCGACGACCGTGACCGCGTGATCGAAGCGTCGCGACGATCTGATCGCGAGGGCGTCGCCTTCCGCGAGGAGTACCGCACGTTCACGAAGGACGGCCGCGTCGTCTGGGTGCGCGACGAGTCGGAGCCGGTCGCGCGCGATCGCGAGGGCCGGCCGACCCTGATGCAGGGCGTGATCTACGACATCACGGCCCAGAAGGAGGTGGCCGCACGCCTCCTGGAGGCCGAGGAGCGGTACCGGACGCTCGTCGAACAGCTGCCCGCCGTCGTGTACATCGACGCGGTGGACGAGATGGCGACCGCCCTCTACGTGAGCCCGCAGTACGAACGCCTCACGGGGTACACGCCCACCGACCGTCTCGCCGAGCCCGGCCTCTGGCTCCGCATGCTCCATCCGGACGACCGCGTGCGGGTGCTCACGGAGTCGGACCGCGTGAACGAGACGGGCGAGCCGTTCGACATCGAGTACCGCCTGATCCGCGCCGACGGCGAGGTGGTCTGGGTGCACGACCACGCGTTCATGGTCGACCTCCCCGGCGGCCGGTCGGCGTGGCAGGGCGTCCTCACCGACGTGACGGAGCGGCAGGCCGCGCTCGACGCGCTCGGCCGACGCGACAGGGTGCTCCAAGCGACGGCCTTCGCCGCGGAGCGCTTCCTGCACGCCGGCACCTGGGAGGACGCGCTCGACGAGGTGCTGTCGCGACTCGGCCAGGCGGTCGACGCGAGCCGCGCCTACGTCTTCCGCAACGACGGCGACGGGGCCGACGTGACGCTGTCGCAGTGCGCCGAGTGGGTGGCGGCCGGGGTCACGCCGATGGTCGACGATCCTGCGAACCAGGCCTTCCCCCACGGAGATGGGTTCCAGCGCTGGCAGGAGCTCCTATCGACCGGCCAGGTGGTGCACGGGCCTGTGGCGAACATTCCCGATGTGGAGCGGGACGACGCCGATCGCGAAGGTGTCCTGTCGCTCTGCGTCGTGCCGATCCGCGCGGCCGGTGGCTGGTGGGGCTTCATGGGCTTCGACGACTGCGACGAGCCGCGGGCGTGGACCGGCGCCGAGATCGAGGCGCTCCGTGTGGCCGCCGACACCCTGGGCGCCGCGATCGGACGCCAGCGGGGCGACCGTCGTCTCGCGGAGGCCGAAGAGCGCTTCCGGGCGATCGTCGAACACGTTCCGTCGGTGATCTACCTCGACGCCGCGGACGCGTCGATGCAGACGATCTACATCAGCCCACAGGTGGAGGAGATCACGGGCATCTCTCCCGACGAGTGGATCGCCGATCCCGACGCGTGGCGCGAGGCGCTCGATCCTGAAGACCACGACCGGGTGCTCCACGGGTATCTGGCGGCCGTGAACGCCGGGGAGCCGTGGAGCGACGAGTACCGGATGTACACGCGGGACGGCCGCCAGATCTGGGTACATGACGAGACGACGTTCCTCAGGGACGACGACGGTTCGCCCACCTTCATGCAGGGCGTCATCTCGGACATCACCCAGCGCAAGCTCGCCGAGCAGGGCCTGCGCGAGAGCGAACAGCGAGAGCGCGAGGCCGCCGAGCAACTTCGGGCCCTCGACGAGATGAAGAACACCTTCCTCGCCGCGGTCTCCCACGAACTGCGGAGCCCCCTGACGTCGATCCTCGGGCTGTCGCTCACCCTCGAGCGGACGAGGGACCTGAGCGCGGTGGACCGCGACGACCTGCTCGTCCGGCTCTCGGCGAACGCCCGCAAACTCGACCGCCTGCTCAAGGATCTCCTCGACATCGACCGGCTGAACCGGGGCATCGTGGAGCCGGCTTACCGCACCACCGACGTCGGGGCGCTCGCGGAGCGGACCCTGCAGAGCCTCGACGCGCTCGGCGACCGGATCGTCCTGGCCGAGGTGGAGTCGGTGGTGCTGCGCGCGGACCCCGCGAAGGTCGAGCGGATCGTCGAGAACCTCCTGATGAACGCCGCGCGCCACACGACGCGCGATCGCTGTATCTGGCTCCGGGTCGCGCAGGTCGAGGGCGGCGGACTGATCGCCGTCGAGGACGACGGGCCCGGGGTCCCGGACGAGCTCAGGACCGAGATCTTCGAGGCGTTCCGGCAGGGGCCGACCGCGTCGCCGCACTCGCCCGGCACCGGGATCGGCCTCTCGCTCGTCGCTCGGTTCGCCGAGCTCCACGGCGGCCGGGCCTGGGTCCAGGAGCGTGACGGCGGCGGCGCGTCGTTCCGCGTCTTCCTCCCCGACGCCCCCGACGCGACCCACGCGCGACCGGACGCGCCCCTGCGCGCGGTCGAAGCCGGCTGACGAGGGTCAGGCCTCGCCCGAGCCGCGCGGCTCGTCGCCGGGAGCGTCGCCAGGGCTCCCGGGATCGTCATCACGCTTCGCGCGATCTCGTCTACGCGCCCACCACTGCAGCGAGGGCCTGTCACGTTTCCGGCCCTCACGGATCCGTCGGGACTCCTCGGGTGTCTGCACCCGCGTCAGGTCGGTCTCGGCCACGTCGTGCCGGTGGACGTACGTCGACCCGACCGCCTGGACGATCGCCGCGAACGGCAGCGCGAGGAACGCGCCGACGATGCCGGAGATGCTGGCGCCGGCTATCGCGAACGCGAACGCGAGCGCCGGGTGGAGCTCCATCGTCCTCGCGGTGATGCGCGGGCTCAGCACGTAGTTCTCCAGCTGCTGGTACGCGGTGAAGAAGATCAGCAGGATCAACGCGTCGCTCGGACCTTGCACGACCGCGACCAAGAGCGGCAGGGCCATCGCGATGTACGTGCCGATCGTCGGGATGAACTGCGAGACGAGCCCCATCCACACCGCGAGCGGCACGGCGAATGGCACACCGAGAGCCGTCAGCACGAGGAACGTCGCCACGCCCGAGATGATCGCCAGGAGGAGGCGCGAATAGAGGTAGGCGCCGGTCTTCTCGATCGCGACCTCCCACGTCCAGAGCACCGCGTCCTGGTGGCGTCGCGGCACGTAGGAGCAGATCGTCCGGCGGAACCGCGGACCGTCGGCCGTCAGGTAGAACGTGAACAGCGCGATCGTGAGGAGCTTGAAGATCGTGCCCACCACCGAGCTCGCCACGCCGAACACGTTGCCCGCGATGTTCTTGGCGAACCCCGAGACCGCCGAGTTCGCGTCGGTCAGCTGCGTGCTGAGGGTGCCGACCGAGACCTCGATGCCGAACCATCGCTTCGTGAAGGTGCTGACCGACTCGAGGATGCCCGGCGCCGCCTTGATCAGCGCCTGGACCTGCTCCACCAGCAGCGGGATCATCAGGGCGATCATCAGCACGGCGAGGATCGCGAGGCCGAACAGGAGCAGGAACGGTCGCGAGGCCGCGCCGCCACCCGCGCTTGGCGAGCCAATCCACGGCCGGCTCGAGCGCGAAGGACGCGAACAAGGCGATGAACGCCCAGATCAACAGGTCGCGAACCTTCACGAAGAACGCGAAGAAGAGAGAGGCCCCGAACCACGCGATGATGATCGCGCCCAGCAGCTTCCAGATCCAGGGCCACGGAGGCAGGCGAAGCTCGGCCTGCTCGGCCGAGCCGTTGCCGTCGCGCGTCGTGGGGTCGTCGCTCATCCGGTCGTCCCTCCGGGACGGGCCTCAGCCTACCCCGGGGCAGCGCCTGGATCCGGGAGGCGGCATCTCCGTTCGACCGCACGTTCCGCCCCTCGCCCCCTAGACTCGTGGAGGCATGACCGACCGCGATCACAACCCCGCGAAGCGCCGGCTGCACCTACCGATCGTGGGCGTCACGAACGGTCCCGCCGAGGACACGGGCGTGAACGCGCGGGGTGAACGCAAGCCCCCGTGGCTGAAGGTGAAGTTCCGGAGCGGGCCGAACTACGCCGACCTCAAGGGCATCATGCGCGGGCGCGACCTCCACACCGTGTGTGAAGAGGCGATGTGCCCCAACATCCACGAGTGTTGGGAGGAGCGCGAGGCGACCTTCCTGATCCTCGGCTCGAAGTGCACCCGTCGGTGCGGGTTCTGCGACGTGATGACCGCCAAGCCCGAGCCCGTGGACGAGACCGAACCCGCTCGGATCGCGGACGCGGTGCGTGCGATGGGCCTGCGGTACGTCGTGCTCACGGGGGTGGCGCGCGACGACCTTCCCGACGGGGGGGCCGGCATCTGGGCCGAGGCGATCCGGGCGATCCGCTCGTCGGTCCACGGCTGCCGCGTCGAGGTACTGCCGAGCGACTTCAAGGCCGGGGAGGCCGACATCGCCACCGTGATCACGGCCGAGCCCGACGTGTTCGCCCACAACCTCGAGACGGTGCCGCGCCTGCACGAGCGGATCCGTCCAGCCTTCGGCTACGAGCGCTCGCTCGAGGTCCTGCGGATCGCGAAGCGCCTCCGCCCGGGCCAGGTCACGAAGTCGAACCTGATCCTGGGGATGGGCGAGCGACCGGACGAGGTCGAGGCCGCCATGCGCGACCTCGTCGAGGCCGGCTGCGACATCCTGACGATGGGCCAGTACCTGCAACCGACCTCCTTCCACCTGCCCGTCGACCGGTGGGTCACGCCCGAGGAGTTCGCCGAACACGCCCGGGTCGGCGAGGCGCTCGGCATCGGCCACGTCGAGGCAGGGCCGCTGGTGCGCTCGAGTTACCACGCGGGCCGCCAGCTCCAGCGAGCGGTCGCGAACGGCGTCGCCGAGCCTGCGCTCGGCTGACGGCGCACCCGACGAACACTGGAGCACCGTCGCGTCCCGTCGGTCGCGCTCGGGGGAGATGGAGGAGCCGGCCTGTAAGCCGGATCCTGTGCGCGGTCCGGAGACCGCAGGCGACCATCTCTCTCGGCGGACGCGAACGCCCGCCGCCGGCCCGTTCGCCGGGCCGGTGCGGCCTACCCGGCAGCTCGGGCGGGCCACCCTCGAACGCTGCCTGCTTGGCCTTGCTCCGGGTGGGGCTTGCCGAGCCGCGCCGGTCGCCCGACGCGCTGGTGGGCTCTTACCCCACCGTTTCACCCTTACCGCCGCGGCGAGCCGCGGCGGCGGTCTGCTTTCTGTTGCGCTTCCGCGAGGTCACCCCCGCCCGGCTCTCGCCGGCACCCTGCCCTGTGGAGTCCGGACTTTCCTCGAGCCGAAGCCCGCAGCCGCCCGGCCGGCTCCTCCGGGGCGAGTTTACCCGCCAGGCCCGGAGTCTCCAGGGGTCGTCGCGGCCGGTCAGCTGCGGCCGGTGAGCCAGTCGTCGACACCTTCGTTCGCGAGGCGGTCGGCCTCGGTGTTGCGCTCGCGGCGCACGTGCTCATACGTGATCGAGTCGAACCGTCGTGCCTGCGCGAGCACCTCCCGGTGCAGCGGGACGAGGTGGGCGGTCTTCACCCGATACCGCCCCGTCAGCTGGTAGATCAGCAGCTGGGAGTCGCTGCGAAGGAGCACCCGGGTCGCCCCGAGCTCGGCCGCGCGCTTCAGACCCTCGATCGCCGCCGTGTACTCGGCAACGTTGTTCGTCGTCTCGCCGAGCCCCTCGGCGATCTCTGCGAGGACCGTCCCGTCCGGGTCCGTGATCTGGACGCCGATCCCCGCCGGCCCCGGGTTCCCGCGAGCGGCACCATCGCAGGCGACCGTCAGAAGACCAGGATGCGCCGGCAGTACTCACACCTCCGGACGCCCTCGGTCTTCTTCAGCCGATCGAGCTCGACCGCCGAGAGCTGCTCGTGGCAGGCCTGGCACACGCCGTCGACGAGCGCCGCGGCACCCACGCCCTTCTTCTGGCGACGCAGGTCCTCGTAGAGCTCGAGGAGCTCGGGATCGAGCTGAGGGGCGATCGCGTCACGATCGGCGGTGCGCTGGGCGAGGTCCTCGTTGACCCGCTCGAGTTCTCCGGCGGCCTCGGCCGACACCCGCTCGACCTCCGCACGCAGCTCGGTGCTCCGGGTCTCGGCGGCGGCGGCGGCGGCCCCGGCCGTCTCCCGTTGCTCCATCAGCGCCAGCAGCTCGTCCTCGCGATCGCTCCGGCGCTTGGCGAGCGCCTCGATCTCGTGCTGGAGCGCCGCCAGCTCCTTCGCGTTCGCGATGCTGCCGTCGAACATGCGCTTCTGTTCGGCGGCTTCCTTCTGGGTCAGGGAGTCGAGCTCGGATTCGTAGCGGCGTTGGTCGCGATCGAGCTCGTCGATCTGCAGGTTCAGCTCGCCGAAGGCGATCTCGGCCTCGTCGGCCGTCGCGCGGGCACCGGCGACCACCTCACCGGACTCGAGCGCTCGCTGCCGGGCGCGCAATCGGTCGATCGCGGTGTCGATCTCCTGCAGCGCAAGCACGCGTTCCGTCCCCATGGCCCAGGCAGCCTAGCCCATAGGGACGGAACCCGGCCGTCACCCATCTCCCCCCGTCCGTCCTTACGGGGGGAACGTGACCGTCTCGAATCCCTCCGTCGTGCGGGTCCCCAGATACGCCACCGCTCCGACGATCACGGCGGCGATGAAGGCCAGCATCAACGCGTATTCGACCGCGGTCGCGCCGCGCTCTTCGAGCAGCCGTTCACGCCGCTCGTTGAACCAGACCTGCGCGCCAACAGTCCAGCGCAGCAGCATAGTGCCCTCCATTCCGGTCGCGGGCCGCCCCGGGGGAGTCCGGGACGGCGTCGCGCCGTCTTGCGGAGAGTATCGGCAGGAAGTGGGGTCGATATTGAGCGCGATCCCCCATCTCACCGACCCTCCGCAGGTACCCTGACGCCCGATGGATGGCGAAGCGCGCGAGCGGGTCGCACTGATCACCGGCGCGGGCAGCCCGACCGGGATCGGGTTCGCGACCGCGCGGGTGCTCGGGCGCGAGCGCGCGTCCCTGGCGATCGCCTCCACGACGGAACGGATCCACGAGCGGGCGGCCGAGCTCTCGATCATGGGCTTCGAGGCCGCCGGGTTCACGGCCGACCTCACCGACCGCGAGCGGGCCCGGACCATGGTCGCGACGGTGCTCGAGGCGTTCGGACGCATCGACATCCTCGTGAACAACGCCGGGATGGTCACCGTCGGGATGGACGGCCAATCGGCGTCGGCGTTCGCGGAGCTCGACGATGCGGCCTGGGACCTCGACCTCGCGATGAACCTGGGCACCGCGTACAACGTCACGCGGGCCGTGGTGCCAGGGATGGTTGATCGCGGCTGGGGACGCGTCGTGATGGTCTCGTCGGTGACGGGGCCGCTGGTCACCGACGAGGGCTCGGTCGGGTACTCCGCGGCCAAGGCCGGCATGGACGGGCTGATGCGCGGGATCGCGATCGAGGTCGCGAGCTCCGGGGTGACCGTGAACTCGGTCGCGCCGGGATGGATCGCCACGGGCTCGCAGCTCCCCGACGAGGCCGAGGCCGGCCGCTACACGCCCATCGGTCGCTCAGGCACCCCCGATGAGGTCGCCGAGGTGGTGGCGTTCCTCGCGTCCGACCGGGCCAGCTACGTCACCGGTCAGGCCATCGTCGTCGACGGGGGGAACACGATCCAGGAGGCGAAGGGCCCCTGACCGCCCGCCGGTCGTGGCTGCGGCCACGCATCCTGATCGCCGCCCTGCTGGCGCTGGTCGTGGCCGCCGTGTGCGTCAAGCTGGGGATCTGGCAGCTCGACCGCCTCCACGGACGACGCGACGTGAACGCCAGGATCCGCGTGGGGCTCGCGTTGCCCGCTCGGCCCCTGGGCGACCTGCTCGCCGACCACCCCGCGACGGCGCTCGGCTTCCGTCAGGTGACCGTGACCGGGACGTACGAGACGTCCGATGAGGTGATCCTGTACGGGCGAACGCTCGACGGCGAGAACGGCAACCACCTCCTCACGCCGCTGCGCCCGAGCGACGGCGGACCGCTCGTGATCGTCGACCGTGGCTGGGTGCCGTTCGAGATGGACTCGCCGCCGGTCGACGCGGCGGCGCCGCCGAGCGGCGAGGTCACCGTGACGGGCGCGCTCTTCCCACCGGACGCGATGGGTGGAGGCGCGCTCACCACCCCCACGGTGAGCCGGGTGGATCTCACGCAACTCGCGGCGACGTTCGGCGAGGACGTGCTGCCGATGTACGTGCTGCTGGCCGAGCAAGACCCGGCCCAGCCGAACGACCTCCCGCGGCCCGCCCCCCTCCCCGAGCTCACCGAAGGCCCGCACCTGAGCTACGCGATCCAGTGGTTCGCGTTCGCCATGATCGCGCTCGTCGGGCTCGTCGTCCTCGTCCGCCGCGACCTGCGCGACCAGGCCGGCGGCGGGCGGGCGGGAGGTGACGACGCCCCCGGACCGGGCTAGTCGATCGGGGCTCGTGGGGCGGTCTGCGCGCCGCCGAGGAGCGGCAGTCCGAAGTTCTCCTCGATCGCTCTCGTCAGGCTGTAGTGGCTGTAGAAGGTGCCATCGACACCGGCCGGGAGCCGGGCTGACACGAGCATCGTGACCACCTGGCAGGTCGTCTTCTTCGCCGCCCAGATCGCCGGATCGGAGCAGTTGATCCCCCAGTTCCCTTTGTTCAGGACCGACTCTTCGTTCGACTCATCCCACGTGACGATCACGAGCGTGTTGCCGGCTTGGTAACTCGGCGTGGCCGCGATCGCCGTGACGATGCGCTCGATGTACTGGTCGCCGATCCGGATCCGGGCGGCCTTCGTCTGGCCCGTCACGCCCTCGCACACCCCGTTCTGCCAGTGCATGTCGTAGCAGTAGTCCGGCGCGATCCACGAGAAGTCGGGCAGCGCGTCCGCCGCGATGTCGTTCCACAGGAACGGATCGAGGGGCACGTCGTACGTCGCGCACGTGTTGTCGCCACTCTTCCCGAGGTTCGTGAACCAGAACGCCGGGTTGTGGCCGCTCCGGTAGTAGGGCACCGCGCTCGTGTTCGCCGAACAGTTCTTCGGCATCGACTGGTTGTAGTCCTTCCACGTGCCCCCTGCGACGTTGAGCTGATGGAACACGTTGTCGGCGTTCGACGAGCACCCGAGGCACGTCTCGAAGGTTCCGCTCACCACGGCCAGGTAGTTGGGGAAGCTCGGGTGCGTCTCGCCCGCGGCGTTCGTCAGCAGCCGGCACTCGTCCGCGAGCATGTGCGTGTACGGGGCGTCGGTGGCCGCCTGCCAGGCGGGGAAGGTGAGGTTCTCCTCCATGATCACGACGATGTGGTCGTAGGGGCGGGTGCTCCGAGCCGCGGTCGCGCAGGGACCCGATCCTCCGCCCGACGATCCCGCGGGCGTCGTGACGGGCGCGGGGGGCGCCGAATCGGCCGAGACGTGGCCCGCGGCGTCGAGCGCGCGTACCGTGTACGCGTAGGTGGTCTCGGGCGACAGCGACGTGTCGGTCCAGCTGGTGGTCGTCCCGCCGACGGACTTCACCTTGTTCCCGTCCCGGTACACGTCGTACCCGGCGACGCCGACGTCGTCGCTCGAGGCTCCCCAGGTGACGGTGGCCGAGGTGGGGCCGCCGGCAACCGCCGTCACCGTCTGCGGCACGGACGGCGGGGCCGTGTCGGGCTGGGCGGTCCCCGCGGCCAGCGACAGATCGTCGACATCGAACGACCAGCCGGCCGTCGGGGACGATCGCGTCACGTTCATGGTCAGCCGGTCACCCGACGTCTTGATCACGTAGGCGGTCGGGGGGAACGCCTGCCAGGCGCTCGACGCCGCCACGCAGGCCTGCGCGGATCCGACCGAGGTAGTGGCAGACGCGGGTATCTCCTTCAGCTCGAGACACACGGTCCCCGAGGCACCGTCCGTGCGCACCCAGCCCGATATCGCGTACGAGGTGCCCGCCGTCGCGTTCGTCACGGGCTTCGACGGCGTGTACGCGTAGACCTTGCTCGCGCCGGCGCTCGCGGTGATGCGCGCCGCGTGACCCCCGATCCTTCCCGCCACGAGCCCGATCGTCCCGCCGCTCGCGGCCCACCCGGAGGTCGAGCCGGCACCGCTGCCTTCGAACGTGCTGTTCGGGAGCAGCTCCGTCGCCCCCTCGGCCGGGATGATCTGCACCACGAGGACGGACGCCACCAGGGCAAGGCCGAGCGCGACCATCGTGGCTGACGTCCGCCGCCGTCCCCGCCTCACCAGATCCCCTTCCGTCGGCCTAGAGCTGACGGCCGACGATAGTCGCCCGCTCGCCCTACGGTCAACGACCGGTTCGCCCTCAGTCGCGGTTGCGCATCGCCTCGGCCGCCATATCGAAGTACTCGTGGAGCGCGGCCTCGACCTCAGGGATCGGCTCGAGCGTGGCGACCGCCCCGCGCATATGGAGGAGCCAGCGGTCCCGCGCGTCGGGGCCGATCGCGAACGGCGCGTGCCGCATCCGGAGTCGCGGATGGCCGCGCTCGTCCGAATACGTCTGCGGCCCCCCCCAGTACTGGGCGAGGAACAACGTCAGCCGGTGCCGCGCGCCCGCGAGATCGTCGTGGTCGGGGTAGAGCGCTAGGAGCACGTCGTCGCGCTCGACGCCCTCGTAGAAGGCGTCCACGAGTCGCTCGAAGAAACCCATGCCGCCGACCGCCTCGTACAGCGTCTGGGGCTCCTGGTCGTCCACACGAGAAGTGTACGGAGCCTCGTCCCGACACCGGGCCGCGATGACCGCGATGATGGACGACGCGAGGGCGTGGTCGCGGGTGCCGGGCGGCATCGCCGTCCCCGATGGCGCCGGGATCAGCACCGAGCCGAGGATCGGACGCCCGACGACCCGTCGAGGACCCTCAGACCACGAACGGCACGTATCGGCGAGGCACCGCCCGCCGGTAGACTGCGTAGCCCGGGTAGCGGTCCACGAGCCACGTCTCTTCGCGACGGCGCTTGCCCTCGAACACGGCGGCGAGCAGCGCGCTCGGCACGAGCGCCCAGGGTGACGTCAGCAGGGACCAACCGAGCGCCGTGAGCAGGCCGCCGCCGTAGATCGGGTGACGCACGAGGGCGTACACGCCGCCCTCGCGGAGCTCGCCGTCCTCCAGGGGCGCCGGGAACGGCGTGAGCGACGGCCCCAGGTGCCGGATGCCCGCGCCGGCCAGCACGACGCCGGCCAGCAGCAGGACCGCGCCCGCGACCGTGATCACTGGGCTCGTCACAGGCGGCCACCGCGTGCCGCCGACGCCTGCGGCGGCGATCGCGAGGAACAGCACGGCTTGCGCCGCCACCCATCCTCCGCCCCGACCGGTGCCGCCCTCCGATGGTCGTTCCGCGCCCATACCGTGAGCCTAACGGGGGGACACCCAAGGGGCTCGGGCTCCGTCCCCGGGGGCCGGTTCCCTGGTAGCGTGGACGGCGAGGGCACCGATCGCGGTTCGCTTCGAGCAGTTCCCTCACCCCGGCGGATGTCACGCCGGCGCCTGACGGGCAGCAGTGAGGCCCCGACGGCGAAGGAAGGAGGGAATGCTCATGGCAACCGGTACCGTGAAGTGGTTCAACCCCGAGAAGGGGTTCGGCTTCATCACTCCCGAGGACGGCAGCGCCGACGTGTTCGTACACTTCAGCGCTATCGCCGGCGAGGGATACCGCAACCTGGAAGAGGGTCAGCGCGTCGAGTTCGACGTGACCCAGGGCCAGAAGGGTCCCCAGGCCGCGAACGTCCGCGGCGTCTAGCCGCGGAAACGCATCGCTCGACGAGAGCCCGGCGCTTCGGCGCCGGGCTCTCGCGCGTCGCGGGCATGCCATGCTTCCCGTCGTGACCGACGCCGAAGGGAACGATCGCGGGCCCGTGGAGCGACCCTCGCTGCTGGAACGCGAGCGGCTCCGCGCCTCCCGCTGGGAGCAGGCGATCGAGGGTCGCGTACGGCCCCGGCTCGCGGCGACCGCCGCGCGTCGTCCGCGGCTGTGGCGCCGGGTCGTCGCCCCGTCCCTGACCGTGGCCGTGCGCGTCTCGCGGGACGCGGTCGGGATCCAGGCGGGCTCCCTCACCTACGGCGCGTTCCTGTCCCTGCCGCCGCTGCTGCTGATCCTGATGTCGATCGCCGGCGGGCTCCTACGGAGCCACCCGCAGGCATCGGAGGAACTCGTGACGGCCGTGACGAACGTCGTGCCGGGCCTCGACCAGGTGATCAACGCGAACGTCGAGCTGAAGACGGTGCAGCAACTAGGGATCGGATTGGTGGGGCTGGTCGCGGTGATCTGGGCGGCGTCGGGCTTCGCGGCGCGGACGCGCCACGCCCTGGGCGTCGTGTTCAGGACCGAGCGCACCGGGCTCGTGGCGGGACGGATCTCCGCGGCCCTGCTGGGGACCCCGATCCTCCTGCTCCTCTTCGTGCTCGCGATCGCCGGGAGCCTGTCGGCGGGCGTCCGCCTCGGCGACCTACCCTGGCTCGCCGAGGCCGTCGGGTTGGCCGGGGTGGCGCTGGTGTCGTTCTTGTTCGTGCTGGTGACCTACCGGCTGTTGACGCCCGGCCTTGGGCCGAGCCTTCGACAGCACCTCCCGGGGGCGGCCGTGTTCGCGCTGGGGTGGATGGCGCTGCACCTGCTCGGCGCGACCTACGTCTCGTACGTGATCGCCAAGACCACTGCGCTGTACGGGGCTCTCGGCGCGATCTTCGGCGTGCTCGCCTTCATCTACCTGACGATGTGGCTGCTGCTGTTGGGCGCCGAGGTCTCTGAGGCCTACCGGTCGACGGCCGGGGGCGTCGCCGAGGTCGCGGGATTGCCACCGGAGACGGAGCCTCAGTAGGGTCTCTGCGCCGTCCACCCCCCGGAGGTACCCCCTGATGCGCGTCCGATCGCTCTTGCTCGTCACCTCGCTCGCCCTGGCCAGCGTGCCGCTGCTCGCGGCGCCCGCCTCGGCCGCCTGTCCTCGCTTCGGCCCCGACCACGTGGCCGGGAACGTCCACATCGGCGGGATCAACGAGATCTCGGGCGTCGTCGCCGGCCGTCGCTGGGACGTGCTCTGGGCCGAGGAGGACTCCGGGAACCCCGAACGCGTCTACGCGGTCTCCCCCACCGGGCGAACGAGGGCGAACATCGCGGTCCGACGCGCCACGAACCGCGACTGGGAGGACATCGCGTACGGCGGCGGGAAGGTCTGGCTCGGCGACATCGGCAGCCAACGCAACGCCATCCAGGTGTATTGGTTCGCCGAGCCGAGACTCTCGGCTCGGGCGGTCCGCGCCAAGCACGCGAGCCTGCGGTACGCGAACGGCGCGACCCACAACGCCGAGGCGATGTTCATCGTGGGGACGAACCTGTTCGTGGTCACGAAGGAGCGCTCGGGCTGGCAGGGCCTCGTCTATCGGGTCAGCCTCAAGGGGCTCGGCAACGGCGGACACCGCTCGATGCACAGGGTCGGGCGAGTGACGATCGGCAACGTGACCGGAGCCGACGCGGGCGCTCGGGGCTTCATCGTGCGGAACCTGAGCGGCACGGCCGAGTTCTACCCGTGGCGCGGCTCGAGGAGCGTGACCCGGGCGCTCGGCGGCCAGCCGTGCACCCTCACGGTCGGACGCGGGGAATCGATCGCGTTCAGCCAGTGGAACACGCGCCTGTACTCGATCTCCGAGGGTCACAACCCTGCGGTGCGCTTCGTGGCACGGCGGTGACACCGGTGACCGCCAGCGGCGGCGTTGTCCGGGTCGGCGCTCGATAGACTCCACCGCGAACGCGACCGTCCCCGCCAGGAGGATGACCCGATGACCGGACCTGCGATCGACACCGCCGCCCTGCGCGAGACCGGGCTGTTCGCCGGCCTCTCCGACGACGACGTGCGGGGGATCCTCGATGTCGGCGAACCGGTGTCGTTCGCCGCCGACCAGGCGGTCTTCGAGGTCGGTGACCAGGGTGACGCGATGTACGTCGTCGCCGAGGGTGAGGCCCGGGTCGATGTCGGCGGCCGGTTCCACATCCTCAAGGCGGGCAACTTCTTCGGCGAGATGGCGCTGATCGCTCCCGGGAAGCGCATGGCTACGGTGAAGGCCGTGACCGACGTGTCGGCCCTCAGGATCCCCTCGGAACGCTTCGAGGCGTTCCTGCTGGACCACCCCTCGGTCTCGGTGGCGCTCCTGAAGGCGCTCGTCCTGCGGCTGCGCGAGGTCGAGCAGCGCATCGACGCCTGGATGGCCTGATCTGCCCGTCTCGGCAGGAGGTCCCGCCCCGGCGGACCCAAGGCCCACCCCAGGCAGGACCGGACGGCCCGCAGAGGGTTCCGCGCACGATGTCAGGCTGACCCGCATGAGGGTGGGACTGCCGCGCATGCACAAGGAGGCCGGCGAGCGCCGGGACTTCCTGCCGCCGTTCGTGGCGGCGCTGTGCCGCGACGGCGTCGACGGGGTCGTCCTCGAGGACGGGTACGGCTCGGGGATGGACGTCGACCCCGGCGAGTACCTCGAGATCGCCCCGTGCGTGCGGTTCGCCCCGTACCGCGAGGTCTTCGACCAGGACGTCGTGGTCGTGATGCGATGCCCCGACGAGAGGCCGATCCGGTGGATGCGGCCCGGCTCGATCCTCGTGTCGATGCTGCACTTCCCGACCCGCCCCGGCCGGATCCGGCTGCTCGAGGAGGCCGGGCTCGAGGCGCTCAGCCTGGACTCCGTCGTCGACGACACGGGTCACCGGCTCGTCGAGAACCTCGAGTCCGTCGGCTGGAACGGCGTCGAGGCCGCCTTCCAGGAGCTCGCGCGGATCCACCCGAACTTCTCGCATCCGAGCCGCCGGCCGCTGCGCGTGACGTGCCTGGGCGCGGGCGCGGTGGGCGGCCACGCGGTCCGCGCCGCCACGCGGTACGGCGACTCCCCGCCTGCGCGAGGAGATGGTGGCCAAGAACGTGCCCGGGCGTCGAGGTGACGGTGGTCGACTTCGATCTCACGTGGCACGAGGACTACATGCTCGGCCGGCTCGAGCGCACCGACCTCCTGATCGACGCCACCGGCCGGCTCGACACCTCGGTGCCCGTGATCCCGAACCGGTGGGTGGCCGCACTTCCCGAGGACGCCGTGATCCTCGATCTGTCGAGCGACCCCTACCTCCCCGACGCCGACCCGCCCATGGTCAAGGGCATCGAAGGGGTCCCGCAGGGCGATCTCGACCGCTACGTCTTCCCCGTGGACCACCCCGCGTGGGACGCCCAGCCGCCGTCGGTCGACACGACGAACCGGCGGCTGGCGCTGTCCTGCTACGCCTGGCCGGGGATCCATCCCCGGTCGCTGCATGGAGGTCTACGGCTCGCAGATCGAGCCGCTGATGACGCTCGTCCTCACGACCCCGATGGAGGCGTGGGACGAACGTGACGGCCCGCACGACATGCGCGCGGCCGCGAGAGGAGCGCTCGCGCGATGGCGGACGACCGATCGACGGATGAGGATCGGGTTCCCGCGGATGCGCAAGGAGCCCGGCGAGCGGCGGGACTTCCTGCCGCCGCTCCTCGCGCGCCTCGCCCTCCACGACGCCGAGATCGTGGTCGAGCACGGGCTCGGCAGCGGGATGGGCTTGACCGACGAGGACTACACGTCGGTCGGACCCGCCGGTGCGCGTCGCCTCGCATGGCGAAGCGTTCGAGCAGGACGTCGTCGTCGTCCTGCGGTGCCCCGATCCCGCAGGAGCTCGACCTGGTGCCCTCGGGCACCGCGCTCGTCTCGATGCTGCACTTCCCCACCCGGCCCGGAGCGCGTCGCCCGGCTGCGCCGGCTCGGGCGTCGAGGCGATCGCGCTCGACTGCATCACCGACGACGCCGGCCACCGGCTGGTCGAGGACAGCCGGGCGGTGGGGTGGAACGCGCTCGAGGCCGCGTTCGACGCGCTCGAGCGCACGTATCCGCTGTTCGCCGACCCGGCGCGCCCGCCGATCCGCGTCACGGTGATGGGGGCGGGGCGATCGGGCGGCACGCCGTCGAGGCCGCCACGAAGTACGGACGGACGGACCGGGCCGCGCGACTGTTCGCGGCCGGGGTGCCGGGCGTCGAGGTGGTCACGATCGGCCGGAACCTCACGAACGACCAGCGCTACGTCGAGGAGCGGCTCCGGCTGACCGACGTGCTCGTGGACGCGACCCAACGATCGGACCCGAGCCGGCCGATCGTGCCGAACGCCTGGCTCGCCCTGCTCCCCGAGCACGCCGTGATCTGCGACTGCGTCGTGGACCCGTACCAGCTCGACGCCGAGCCACCGACGGTCCGCGGGATCGAGGGGATCCCCCAGGGGAACCTCGACCGGTACGTGTTCCCGCCCGACGACCCGGCGTGGGACGAGGCCGTGCCCGGCGGCGTCCCGCACGAGCATCGGCGCATGACCGTCTCGTGCTACTCGTGGCCGGGCGTGCATCCCCGCGCCTGCATGGAGGTGTACGGCGGCCAGCTCGCCCCGCTCCTCGAGACGCTCGTGGAGCGGGGCGGCATGCCGGGCATCCGGCCCGACGGCGACTACCACGAGCGCGCGCTCGCGCGCGGCTCGCTCCGGTACTGGCAGGCCCCCGAGGGCCTCGCTCGCTAGCTCGCCGAAGACGAACATCCCGTTCGACGCCCAGTTGACCCCGTCACGTTCGGACCCGCCGATCGTGCGTGACGCTACCGGTCGGGTGGCCCGCGCCGAAGGGATCGCCGTTCCAGGCCACCGAGTGCAGCGTGCCGTCGGCGTAGCGCGAAATAGAGCTTCCCGGAGGCCATCGGTCATCCCGCGGACGTTCTCCCACACGACGCCGTCACCGGCGCGTCGGCACGACAGCGCGGCGCCGACCAGCTGGTCCTCCTGCGTGAATCCCCGGGCGTACAGCCGAGGATCGCCCTGGACGGTGTAGTAGAGGAACCCGTCCTCGAAGAACATGCCCGAGGCGTTGGACAGCTGGGTCGACAGCGGCGGGATCGGCACGTTCGTGCCGGGGATCAGGAACGAGCGGGTCGAGCGTCTGGTCAAGCCCGTGCAGGTCGACGACGGTGGTCGGGCCGGCTGTGGTGCCGGTGAACGTGCGTCGCAGGAACGTGCCGTCGGCCATCCCCGTGTAGAGCGTCCCGTTCAGGACGAAGGCGCCGCGGACGTTCGTCCAGTCGACGGTGTTGATCACCTCGGCAGGCACGTCGAACGTGGTCCCGCTCGAGGTGCGGCGCAGCAGGTCGCCGGGCGTGCCCGACTGCCCGACCGTGAAGAACCCGCCGGGGAGCCCGTACTCGACGTTCGGCCGGCACCGTGACGCCACCCGCGAGCGGCATGAACCCGTTCCGCCGGTGGATCTCGTTGTGGATCCGGTCCGTGTCGCTGCCGAAGAAGAAGCCCGTCGGGGTGGAGACCATCGCCAGTACGCCCTTGCCGCGAGGGTTGCGGACCGGGTTCCAGCTGAACGGGAGTCCGTTCGACGGGTCGTGGGCCGAGAAGCCGGTGCGGACGATGCCACCCGGGAACGGGCCGGTGCAGTTGCCGCAGCTGTTCGGGTTGTAGGGGTTGTTCATCCACTGCTGGTGGCCGCCGGCGTAGATCGCGGCGCCCGTCGCCAACACCGAGTGGAACGAGTCCCCGCCCGACTTCGCGATCCAATCGGGCTCCTGGTTCGGACCCGAGGCCGAGAGGTTCCAGCGCGTCAGTGAGTCACACGAGACATGGCCGGGTCGGTTCGCACCGGTGTTCACGATGGCGGCGTAGGAGCCGTCGGGCGAGATGTCGATGTCCCGAAGGTAGTGCGGGAAGGTCGCCGAGCACCAGTTGTTCGTGAGGGGGTCCGGGTTGTTCGGGTCCGTGAACCGGAAGAAGGTCGAGCTCCACGAGTTGACCGTGACGGGGCTCTGATTCACGTTCAGGATCGCGACCTGCTGGCGTGGCCTGACCGCCCACCTGTCGGAAGTTCCCGCCGGCGATCAGCTTCGATCCGTCGGGCGTCACGTCGATCCGCCACACCCGCATCCGGCTGACGATGCCTTCCCGGGGGGAGATCCAGGGATCGGTGAACGGGACGTTCAGGGCGGGGTCGGCGACGCCGGTGTTCGGATCGAGCCGGGCGAGACCCGAGCGGTCCGTCCCGCCGATCCGAACGAACTCACCGGACGCATAGAGCTGACCGTTCCTCATAACGAGGTCGGTCACCATGCGGTTCGGGTTCGTGACGAACGAGGTGACCGTGGCGCCGGTCGTGGCGTTCACCCGCACGAGGCGCCGGTAGGTGGTGCTGCCGTTCGCCGAACCGAAGTTGCCGCCGATGTAGACCGAGCCGTTCGGCCCGGGGGCCAACGCCTCGACCGCCCCGTTCAAGATCGGGCGGAAGGTCGTGCTGACGATCCCCGTGGTGGCGTTGTACGCGAGGATGTTGTTCCGCGTGATGTTCGTCGACGACCCTGCGTTCTGGACCGTCGAGAACGTGCCCCCGACGTAGACCATTCCGTTCATCACCATCATCGCGTTGACGCGGCCGTTGGTGATGTTAGGCGTGAACCCCGAGGGGTCCTCGCTCACGACCGAGGGGTGGCCGATATTCACCGCTCCCGAAGGCACCGCAGGCAGGAGTACCGCGGCGGCGAGCATGACGGCGGTCGCGACCAGGCCGCGACGGGGGCGGAACGTGCGCATGGAGGGGGCACCTTTCGTTCGTCGTACGTAGGTGCATCACCCTAGCGCGTATCGGGGGCCATGTCCCCCACCTGAGGACCTACGTCTTCGGGCCAGAGTGTGGGTACCCTTCCGGACCATGGAGTTCTCCGAGATCGTGCGTCGCCGTCGGATGGTGCGCCGGTTCGACCAGCGGCCCGTTCCGAGCCAGGTGATCGACCGCATCGTCGATGTCGGACGCCGGGCGCCGTCGGCGGGCTTCTCGCAGGGGCTCGAACTGCTCGTGCTCGATTCCCCCGAGACCGTCGCCGAGTTCTGGGACATCACGCGCGATCCCGAGTTCGGGTGGGATCCCGACGAGGTCGCCGTCGGGCCGACCGTGATCGTCCTGCCGCTCCCCGACCCGCGCCGGTACGTCGAGCGCTACTCGCAGCCCGACAAGATCGACTTCGGCATGGACGACGAGGCGAACTGGCCCGTGAAGTTCTGGGAGGTCGACGCGGCGATGGCCTCGATGCTGATGCTGCTGGCCGCGGTCGACGAAGGCATCGGCGCGTGGTTCTTCGGGATCACGCACGGCGAGCGCGCGCTCCTGGACCGGTTCGGGGTGCCATCGCATCTCCGGCCGATCGGGATCATAGGGTTCGGCTACCGCGCCGAGGACGAGTCGGCCACCGGGTCGTGGCGCTCCCGCGAACGGCGTCCGCTCGAGGAGCAGATCCACCGCAACGGGTGGTAGCGGCGGCGGCGCCTCACGCGAGGTGCCGCAGACCGGGTACGCCTCGACCACCCGGGAACCGCGGTGATGGGCGTACGCGACGGCGCCGTCCAGGAGCGCCGCCCGCACGCCGGTCCCCCGGGCCGGGCGGGCGACGAAGAAGCACGCGATCGACCAGACCGGCTCGTCGTCGACCCGCGCCAGCACGCGGGAGCGTTCGAGCGCCTCGTACGTGACCCGGGGAGCGATCGAACACCACCCGACGGGCTCGCCGCCCCGATACGCGGGGACCCCGGTGGGCGTGCGCCGCTCGGCCAGTCCCTGCATCGCTCCCCGTCGTCCGGCGGACCCGAGCTCGGCGAAGGTGCGGCTCGGAGCGCGCCACCGCATGCACCAGCAGTAGCCGGGGTTCCCGTGCCCCGCGAACAGCCGCACCATCACCCCAGCGCCCGGGGGTGAGCGGGCGGATCACGGTCGCGACCATCCGAGCCATCGTGCCGGAGAGGATGCCCCGACGCCACCTGGACGGGGATCGGGTAGGCGGCGTCGGGGCAACGAACGCATCCTCGCCCCACCGTGTCCAGCGGCGCGCCAAACCTGGGCTAAGGCTCGGTCAAGTCGCCGGGAGACGGCCCTCGCGTGTGTGAAGATGCCGCCCATGTCCGAGGCAGCCATCCGCGAGCTCGCGCCGACCGGCACCCTGCGATTGGGCGTCGCCGTGGGCCCGGCCGCCTCCCCGGGCTGGGCGGTGGCCGACCCGGAGACGGGAGAGGCGCGTGGCGTCGCGGTGGACCTGGGACGGGCGCTCGCCGAGCGCATCGCGACCCCGCTGGAGGTCATCTCGTACGAGAGCTCCGGCGAGGTGACCGAGGCCCTCGCCGGCCACGTGATCGACGTCGCGTTCATGCCGGTGGACGAGGACCGGCGCCGTGTGGTGGCGTTCGGCCCGAACTACGCGCTCGGCACCAGCACGTATCTCGTGGTGGCCGGTTCGCCGATCGGGACGATCGACGAGGTGGACCGGGAAGGGACCCGAGTGGGCGGCGTCGAGGCGACCACCACGATCCGGGCGGCGCGCCGGAGCCTCTCCCGCGCCGAGGTGATCGGGACGAGCGGCGCCCACGAGTTGCTCGCCATGCTCCGCGGCGGTGACCTCGACGCCGTCGCCCTCGGCCGCGATTCGCTCGACCAGCTCAGCGGCCAGATCCCGGGCTCACGGATCCTCGACGGTCACTTCCTCGCGGCCGGCACCGCGATCGCGGTCCCGGAGGGACGGGTCGCCGCCCTCGAGCTCGCGAGCACGTTCATCGAGGGCGCGAAGGCCGACGGCGTCGTGCAGGCCGCCTTCGACCGGGCCGGACTGTCGGGGGCGACGGTGGCCCCGCCGGGGTCCCGCTCGTGAGTCGACCGGCGAGCCGGGTCGGCGACGCCCGCGGTAGGCTGGAAGAGATGTCTCGCAGCCGACCCTCCGGCCGCGACCCCCGAACGCGTCCGCATCACCGAACCGGGATCACCGCCGTCGTCGCGATGGCGGTGGTGTTCGTGCTGGCCGCGACCGCCGCCGCCGCGCCGCCCGTGATCGTGGCCGCGGGGGACATCGCCTCAAAGGGGAACGGCGATGCCCGGACGGCGCGCCTGGTCCGACGCCTCGATCCCGGACACGTGCTGACGCTGGGGGACAACGCCTACGAGGCCGGCACCGCCCAGCAGTTCAGGGACTACTACGACCCGACGTGGGGCACGTTCAAGGCCAAGACCCGGCCCTCGCCGGGGAACCACGACTACGGCAAGGGACGGCGGGCCGCCGGGTACTTCGGCTACTTCGGGCCGCGCGCGCCCGCCAAGAACTACCGGTTCACCGTCGGCCACTGGCTCCTCGTGTCGCTCGACGCATGGTCGAACCGGCCCGCGGCGGAGGCGTTCCTACGGTGGACCCTGCGGAACGACCACCACGCCTGCGAGCTCGTGTACTGGCACCAGCCCCGTTGGAGCTCCGGTGAGCACGGGAACGACTCGCACGTGGCGGGCCTCTGGCGGATCGCGACAGGGATGGGCGTCGACGTCGTCCTGAACGGCCACGACCACGACTACGAGCGCTTCGCTCCCATGAACGGCGGCGGCAAGCCGACGCCCTCCGGCACTCGCGAGTTCGTCGTCGGCACGGGCGGCGTCGGGCTCCGGGGCTTCGGCCACCCGGTCCGCGGGTCACAGAAGCGGATGCGGTCGCTGGGGGTTCTGCGGATGCAGCTGGGCCTGCATGCCTACTCCTGGAGCTTCCGGAACCTCGCGAACCGCTCGCTCGACCACGGCTCCACCCGCTGCCACCGGTAGCGCCGGCCCTCCGCGACTGGCCGCGTCGACCTCTTCGCCTCGATGTCACGGGGCGATGACGGCCGCGTGGCGTTGCGGTGGCGGCCCTGGCGTGGAGGTCGTGCCGCCACCAGACTCGACCGCGTGATCGCAACGCACGTCGAGATCGTGGGCGCGAGCTTCGCCGGGTTGGCGTGCGCCTCCGCCTGCGCGGCGCGGGGTCTCCGGACGATCGTGTGGGAGCGCAAGCGCGACGCGGGCGATGCCGTCCGCACGACGGGGCTCCTCGTCAAGGAGGCCGCGGAGGTCCTCGACCCGCCTCCCGAGCTCACGAAGAAGATCCGTGGCGTCCGCGTCTACGGACCGTCGCTCGGGTGGATGGATCTGGACGCCCCGGGGTACTACTTCCTCGCGACCGACACGCCGGAGCTGCTGCGCTCCCTGGCGCGGCGCGCCGAGGGGGCCGGTGCCGACATCCGCTGGGGGCAATCGTTCGATCCCGGCCGGCGTCCCCCGATCCTGGTGGGGGCCGACGGCCCACGCTCCACGGTCGCGCGCGCCGCCGGCCTCGGTCGGAACCGACGATTCCTGACGGGCGCCGAGGTCGAGCTCGACGGTGTGAAGGGCGTCGAGGACCGCCTCCACGTCTTCCTGGACCCGCGGCTGGCGCCGGGGTACATCGCCTGGGTCGTGCCGGGCGTCGGCATCACGCAGATCGGCCTCGCCGGCACGCGGCCCGGGCGGCCCCCGCTCGAGGCGTTCCTCGATCGCATCTCGGGGTGCTTCGATCTGTCCTCGGCACGGCGCGTGGGCAACCGCGCGGGGCTGATCCCCGTCGGCGGGACGGTCCGGCCGTTCGCGTCGCGCGACGTGGTGCTGGTCGGCGACGCCGCCGGCGTGGTCTCTCCGCTCACCGCCGGCGGGATCCACACGGCGGTGGACACCGGGCGCACCGCGGGTCTCGCGATCGCGAACCACCTGCAGGACGAGGGGCCGACGCCCGACGTGGCGCTCCGCGGCGCCTACCCGCGGTTCACGTCGAAGCGAGTCATGCGGCACGCCATGGACGTGCCCGTGCCGGGTCCCGTGCTGGATCTCGCGATCGGGAACGGGGCGTTCCGCGCGCTCGCCCAGACCGTCTTCTTCCATCATCGGGGACTGCGCTCGGCCGAGGCCTGGCGGGACCTGGTCCGCTCCCAACGCTAGCGACCCCGGGTCGCCGGGCCGATCCGGGCCGATCCGGGCCGGCGGACTAGACTCTCCGATCGACCGAGACAGGAGGAGCCTCATGCCGTACGACACGTTCATGGCCTACGTCGGCGTTTACGACAGCGTCGCGGCCGCCGAGGCCGACTACGACGTGGTCAAGGCGCTGCACGTCGACGCGGGGCTGATCGACGCCTACGACGCCGCGGTGATCGAGCGCCGCGACGGCGGGAAGACGAAGATCGTGAAGAAGCATGAGACCCCGACGCGGATGGGCGGTGTGCTCGGCGGAGGCGTCGGCCTGGCGACGGGTCTCGTGGTCGCGTTGTTCCCGTTCGCGGCGATCGGCGGCGGGCTGTTGGCCGCCACGACGGCCGGCGGCGCGGTGCTCGGTTCCCTGGCGGGTCACGCGGCCGCCGGGATGAGTCGGGACGACCTGAAGGAGCTCGGTGAGCACCTGGACGCCGGTCAGGCGGGACTCGTCGTGGTGGCCGTATCCGACATGGGCGCCAAGGTCGAGGCCGCGATGAAGCAGGCCGAGAAGGTCGAGGCGAAGCAGCTCAAGGCGGACACCGAGCAGATCGAGCGGGACGCGTCAGAGGCCGGCTCAGGGAGCTAGCGACAGCGCGCGCCGGTCCACGCCGGTGGACGCTCAATAGACGCGGTCGGCGGCGAAGGTCGCCCTCCCGTCCCCGACGCACTCACCGATCACGCCGCTGCGGACCGTGCCGGTGGCGCGATCCCTCGCGACGAACGTCCCGCGAACCACGAAGTGGTTCAGCCCGTCCTGCCCCTTGACGACGAACGTCTTGTCCGGCTTGATCGGCGCCGAGAGGTGGCTGGCCGTCCAGGTGATCGTGCCGCTGCAGAACGCGCCGTCGATGTCGACCTTGAACGTCACGGACGTGATCCGCTGCGCCGAGCTCACGCGGAGCCGTATCGCGTAGCTCTCCGACGTCTGACCGCGCCAGGTCCCTTCCCTGGACATGGCCTGCGCGGGCGCCGACACCACCACCATCATTGAGAACGCGAGGAGCGTCACGACGAGGGTTCGCAACCAACTACGCATCGCATCTCACCTCCACCGGTAGCCTGCGTTTCTGGCGCGACCCTCACTGGGTCCGTTGGGCCACCGGAACCCGGGACCCGGGGGACCTCACCCCCCATCGGACCGGGTTCAGGACCTCCGGTCGATCCAATGGGAGAAGTCCTCGCCCGGGCGATCGATCTTCTGCTCGTGGGCTCGGCGCGCCCGCTCCTTCTTGGCGTCGGCACGCCGCTTCCAGAAACCGTCCTTGCGGGCCGGACCGCGTCGCTTCCAGAACCGGATCATGTCGGGGTGAGGGCCGGATCGACGTGCACGAGGCCGGGGCCGTACTCCTTGTCGAGGGCAGCCTGCATCGATGCGTCGACCGCTCCCAGATCGACCTGGTTGTCCATCACGTCGCTCACCGAGCTCAGCATCTGCATGCCGAGCCGCTCGGCGCCGCCATCCCCGAGGACCCGCTGCGTCCGCTGGAGCTCCCTGAACGTGTGGTCGAACCGGGTGAGGCAGAGCCGTCCACCCCATACCTCGCGGAGCGCCGGCTCGTGGAGCAGCGTGAGCGACGCGGGGATCGCGATGAGGGAACGCATCACGCAACTCTATGCCCGGACCACGCGATCCTCGGACGCCCGATGGAGCCGTCGATCGGGGCGTCGGTGATCGGCCGTCTGTCGTCCAGAGCCTGAGCGGCAGCTCCTGAGCCGACCCGCGGTCCCGATCAGCGGCTACGGAACGCGCGCCGCGGTCGGATGGAACAGCGGGACCGCGGGATCCCAGCCCACGGCCAGGGTGGCGACGAGCGACGGCGGTGTGATGACCTCCGCCGGGCCTCGCACCGGACGCGGAGCGGCGAGGTCGTAGCCGTCCGGCGACCACCGAAGCAACCGGTCGCCGTGCACCAACCAGGGCACGCCCTCGCGACGAACGAACGCGCCGTTGGGGAGATCGGAGAACGCCGCCCGATCGAGCCGCCGGGTGCGTGTATCGAGATCGAGTCGTTCCGCATGCAGCCGGGCATCGATCGCGTCGGCGCCGGCCGGCTCGCCGTGGAAGCGACGCCACGACGCGACGAACCGGACGTAGTCCTCGTGGCGGCAGAGCGCGCACGGTCGGTGGCCAGCCGCCATCGCGGTGGCCTCGTCGAGGAAGAAGAGCTCAGTGAACCGTCCCGGCTGCATCAGCGGCTCGCGATGCCATCCCCTGAACCGGAGGCGGCACGCGATCCAGCGCTTGACTGCGTACGGACGACGGATCCGCCCCTCGTCGTCGTGGAGACACCCTCGGTTCCCGTAGACGAGGCCACGAGCCGGGGCGGCGATCAACTCGCCCATCGGCGTCACCCGGTTCTGCCGCGGCATGTCCGCCCTCTTCGTCATCAGGTGTCGGCCCTCGAGTCGATGCCTATCCCTCCAGCCCGTTGATCGCATCACCTCGGATGTCGAAGCGGTGATCCAGGGCGCTCGGGAGCGCCTCGAGGAGCGGCGAACCGAGGACAGCGTCGATGCACTCGCGGGAGCCGCCCACGTAGGTCGAGTACCCGTCGACCTCGGTGGCGACGACCCAGGCGCGATCGTCCGGCCACCAGTAATTCGGCGCCTCCATGCGCCACGCGAACCAGCCCGGCATCGCCTCGAGCGGGCCACGCATCACGAGGTAGTGACGGAGCGCCCATATGCCATCGACGAGCTCGGCTCCCGCGGGTGACCCCGGGCGTCGGGGATGGATCATCCCGCGTGGGAGGCCCTGGATGTTGGGGCCGAGGTCGCCCCAACCGTCCCACAGCATGAACCAGGCGTCGGCCTCGGTCGTGGAGAACGGCCGGAGCAGCGACGCGAGCGCGAGCGCATCGGTCTCCTCGAGCCACTCCTGCGGCGGGAACCACTCGCCGTCGCCCACGCTGATCGCCGTCCATCGGTCGTAGGCATGGGCATCGAGGTCGTCGATGAGCGCCTCGATCTGCATCTCGGGATGCACCGTCTTGTTGTGGGCCGAGGCCACCTCGGACCACCGGAGCGGCATGCTCTGCTCGATCGTCGGGCCGAGGAAGCGTCGCCCCGGATGGAAGACCCGTGCGTACGCGTCGAAGCCGCTCGGCACGATCTCCCCCACGAGAACGCCGTCCGATCCCGAACGCGACCGGAGGCCGTCGTCGATCCATGTCGTCGCCCCGACGTCGAGCGAGACGCTGAAGGGCGCCGGAGGAGGGAACCTACCCATGGCCCAGACGCTACTTCCTCGGTTCCACTCGCGCTCACGTGGCGGCTGATGGTGGGCGCTGGCCCTTCGCTCACGTCCCACGGCTTGAGGAGCGGCTCCGGCTCACTCCCAGAACTCCGCGACCATCACGAGGTGCTGCCCGCCGAACGAGTACCCGTACCTCCCCCCGTCCCGGATCGTGAAGACCGGGGCGATCTCGTATCTGGCGCCCGCACCTGCGAGCCCTCGGACCGTCCACGTGAGCGTGGTGCTCGACCGTCGGAGCGAGGACAGCGGATAGGTCGCCGGTGGCACGGTCGCCCACGGACCACCGTCCTGCCGATATCGCAGCCGAACGAGGCCGACGTCGCTCGGGCTCGTGCGGACGTCCAGCGTGAGCGTGACCACCACGTCGAGCGGACCGGCGAGCCCTGGGGGCGTATCGGCGATGAGCGGGTCCACACCGACCCCCGTGCAGGTGTCACCGCCGCAGCTGATGCCCCACTCGCTGTTCCGCTGTACGACGCGGAACCCGGCCGAGGTGCTCGTCGGGCTTCGATGGAGAGCGCTCCACGCCGGTACGACCGCGGCTGCAAGTAGGACGACCACGCACGCGAGTGCCGCCCCGAAGGATGAACGCTTCATGAGACTCCCCCTCGCGACTCGGGACCGAGATGACCAACATGTCGAGCAGGTCGCGGCCATCAGACCACACCGGCTCCTGTGAACCGAGGCGCGGGATCGGCTCACGGGGTGGGCGAAGGACACGGGACGTTCGGTCCGCTCGTCCCCGCGAACAGGAACCGACCCGTCTCGGCGTCGATCGTGACCTTCCAATCACCGAGCCAACATCGCACTGAGCCCGGCGGACCGTGGGCCGGGATCCGCACGTTGTGGTAGGTGATCGCCCACACGCGACGCTCCGGCGAGTCGGGCGACCGGCGATAGTTCGTGAGGCGAGCCTCCGCCGCGAGGATGTTCCCCATCCCGCTCTCTCGGTCGGCGATCCGCAGCGCTTCCTCGCACGAGATGAGTCCGGCCGCGTCGTCGCTCAGACACCGGGATCGCCGGAGGTCGCGTTCGGTACGGGCAGCCCGATCCTGAGGACCTCGCCCGCGACGTAATCGGTGAACCAGAGCGACCCCTCCCCCACGGCGAAGAACACGTGCGGCGGGAAGCTCAGCCTGATCGAGAGCCTGACTGGCTTCCCGTGGGGAACCTTCACCGTCGCGCCGGACGGGGCTCCGGTCGAGGGGTCGAGCGGGACCAGCTCGATGGTCTTCCCGTCGTCCGAGCTCTCCGCGATCCACAGGGTCCCGTCGGCGAGCCGCATCTGCCCATAGCCGTCGAGGGAGACCCGATATCGCTCCGCGCCCGTCGTCGCGTCCAGGGCGGCCAGCTCGTCGCTCCCCGTGCCTGCGTGCATGCCTCCGTCGCAGCTCGCGATGAACACGTACCCGCCGGACACCTCGAGGTTGCACGGATCGGGGAACTCGTAGCTGGCCAGCCGCTCACCGGTCTCCGGGTCCAACCGGACGACGCCGGGCGATCCTCCATCAAGCGTCGTCGCCCACAACGCCTTTCCGTCGGAGCCGAGCAGGTCGAAGCCGCCCTCGATCAGGCGGTCGATCTCGCCCGTCGCCGGATCGATGCCGACGATACCTCCGTCCCCGAGGGTGACCCACACGTGATCGAGCCCGGTCGTGATCTGCGCGGCTCGGTCAGGCAAAGGGATCGACCGCACGACCCCGCCGCCGGCCGGATCGAGCTGAAGGACGGCGTGTCCGCCACACGACTTCGCGTCGCACGTGACCCAGGCGGCGCCGTAACCGACCGCGGGCCACAAGGCTCCGATCGTGCCGGGGACCTCCCGGATCGCTCCCGTTTCCGTGTCGATCCGCGAGATCCCCTTGGCGAAGGTCCCGCCTTCATCGACGCCCGAGAGCGACACCCACGCTGCCCCGCTCCCCACCACGATCGGCTGCGGCGCGCCTTCGAGCCGGTAGCGAACCAACTCGCCTGGCGCAGGCGACGAGGACGCGTCGCTTCCGTGGCCGGGCAGCCACAACACGGTCACGACGGCAAGCACAACCGTGATAACCATCCCGACTCGACCGAGGATCCGCCGCACGTTCGAAGCGTACGCCGCCTCAACCGGCGAGCTCACCTCGTGGCCACGCATCAGGAGCGGGCGAAGAAGCGAACTTCACTCGGCCCTGGTCAACGCCGATGTCTTGCGCATGGACGAAGGAACCATCGCCGACCGCTGTTTCGTCTGCGGGAACCAAACGCCCTCGCCGGACGACCGCTCTACGATGCATGGACGCTCGTTCTACGCATGCAGCCACGACGACAGGACCGTTCAATGGTGGACGGACCGCATCCACGGTGAGGTCATCGAGCGTATGTGGATCTCCGACCCGAGGCACGATGTCGGGTCGACGTGGAGCGGCACACCCGTCCCCGATGACCCTTCCTCGCTCGAATGGCTGCGCAGATACCTACGAGGCGAGCTAACGGACTAGCGCGCTAAGACATCTTCATGTCTTCGACCAGCGAAAGCGCCGAGGCGCCCTTGCGGAACACCGCGTGATGCGCCCCATGACCGTCTCAGCCCCTCGATCGAAGCCAAGAACGCAGACGGGGCCCAGTCAACCAGTCCTCGGCGCGGCGTGAGCCGAGCGGTATATCTTCGTCCGATGATCACGTTGCGGGACCTCCAGGACTCCGATCGTGGGGCCGTGCTGGAGTTGCGCCTCGCCCCGGGCCAACGCAGGTTCGTGAGCACGGTCCCGGAGTCCTTGGCCGAGGCGGCGGAGGAACCGGGCGCGCAGGCGATCTCTTGGGCCGTCTATCGAGACGAGACGCCGGTGGGGTTCGTGATGATCGCCGATGAGGTCGAAGAGCCGTACATCCCCCACTACCTGTGGAAGCTCCTGATCGACGAGCGCCATCAGCGTCAGGGAGTGGGAACGGCGACCCTCGACCTCATCGTCGGGTACTTCCTCGATCGACCCGGTGTCGACTCGATCACGACGAGCGCGGCCGAAGGCGACGGGTCACCGATCCCGTTCTACGAACGCTACGGCTTCGAGCGCACGGGCGAGATGCACGATCAGGAGGTCGTCCTTCGTCTAGATCTGCGGAAGCACGATGCTCTCGGTGGGCCCTGAGGGAGGGACTCGAACCCCCCCCGCCCTTCGCCTTAGGGGCGAGGAGAACCGGTAGGCGGGTCGCCGGGAGCGTCGCACGTAACCTGACTTGCACTGACTGTGGTGGGCGCTGAGGGACTCGAACCCCCGACCTCCTCCTTGTAAGGGAGGCGCTCTCGCCAACTGAGCTAAACGCCCGCGCTCACGCGCGTTCCGTGTGGCCGCAGGCCCGGCACACCACCTCGCCGAACATCGCCGACAGGCGCGTCCCGCCGCAGGCGCCGCACCGGTCCAGCCCGTCGGCCCAGTCGGGCCGCTCGCGCTGGCACTCCGGGCAGATCAAGACCTGCGCACCGCCCGAGACCGCCCGCACCCACGGCACCCCGCGCTTGTCGGGATCGTAGGTGGGTCGGCCGCAGCGGGAACACCCCGGCCGATCGCCCTGAGGCGGCGATCCGTCCTTCGGCCTCACGGCCTCAGAGGATACCGCCGGGCCGCACGGTCCACCGCGACGCGCGGGTCCTTCGACCGTGCGGACCCGGACCGTTCGGCACCAACGCCACTGCCTCGGACGGGACTATCACGAACCCCAAGGAGGCGAGGCACATGGCCCGATGGGAAGGGTTCCGCACCTGCCCGGGATGCGGCTTCGATCTCGCGACCGGCGAAGGGGCGCGCTCGTGCTCCTGGGGCGACTGTCCCTACCTGCCGGAGGAGCTCGACGTCTACTGCCCGGACTGCCGCTTCAACTTCTTCACGATGGAGGGCAACCCGCCCTGCGACGACCCGATGACCTGCGACCACGGGATCGAGCCGCGCTCGCACATCGAGAACCTCCGCGCGTGGACGGCCGCCCACCCGGCGACGCCGTAGCGACCTAGGCGCCGAACACGACCATGCCCGACGCGATCGTCATCTCGACGGTCGCGTCGGCGATCGCGCCGAGCGACCGGTCGAACACGTTCCGGTCGATCACGGCCAGATCGGCACGCATCCCGGGCGCCACGATCCCCGCCTCGTCGTCGTGGTTCAGGTACGCGCTGCCGCGCGTGAACGCGGTGAGCGCCGCGACCAGGTCGATACGTTGATCCGGGTGCAGGACGCCGCGGTCACGAGCGAGGAGCGACTCGCGGTTCACGGCGACGTCGAGTTCGTGCATCACGTTGGGCGTCGTGACCGGCCAGTCGCTCCCGAACGCCATGACCGCGCCGCTCGCGCGCAGCGACCCGATCGGATACAGCCGCTCCGCCCGCCCTCCGACACGCGGGCGCGTGAGATTCTCGATCGCGGGATCGGGTTGCGCCCAGTACGGCTGGAGATTCGCGATCACGCCGAGCTGCCGGAGCCGTGGGATGTCCGTGGGGTCGGGCAGCTGTAGATGCGCGATGTGGTGGCGGTGGTCGTTCATGCCGTTCATGTGCCGCGCCGACTGGATCGCGTCGAGCGCGCTGCGGATCGCCCGGTCCCCCAGGGCGTGCTGATGGATCTGGAAGCCCTCGGCGTCGAGCCGCATCACCGCCTCACGGAGCATCTCGTCGTCGACGAACGCGAGTCCGGTCCCGTGCGCCTCGCCGTACGCGCCCTCGTAGGGCTCGAGCATCGCGCCGGTCGCGCTCTCGGGGCAGCCGTCGAGCATGATCTTCACCGAGTTGGCGTTCACGCGGCCTCGGGTCCCGCGCTCGCGTCCCTCGAGCAGCCCGTCCACCTGCTCGATCCCCCGGTGACGGTCCCACCAGAGCGATGCGACGACGCGCACGGCGAGTTCCCCAGCGTCGTCCAGTTCCCGGTAGGCCGTCAGCAGCTCCGGCTCGACCCAGGCGTCCTGCCACCCGGTGATCCCGAGGGCCGTCAGGTGATCCTGCGCCCGGCGCAGGCATCGCTTCCACTCATCGACGCTCGGCGGCGGCACGAGGTCACGGAGGACCGTGTACGCGGTCCCCTCCTGGAGACAGCCGGTCGGCGACCCGTCGGGGTCACGCATGAAGTAGCCGTCGAACGGATCCGGCGTGTCGGCGCTCCACCCGGCGAGCTCGAGGGTCCGCGTGTTCACCCATCCCGCGTGCACGTCGGTGTTCAGCAGGAACACCGGTCGGTCGGACACGACCGCGTCCAGGTCCGAGGCCCGCGGGCCGGCATCCCCGAACACCGGGCTGTACCACCCTCCGCCGACGATCCACGGGAGGCCCGGATTGGCTCGCGCGAACTCCCCGATGCGCGCGAGGTAGGCGTCACGGTCGGCGAGGTCGTCGAGGTTCACGTTCAGCAGGTTCCGTGCGCCGAACGCGGCGTGGATGTGGGCGTCCTGGAAGCCGGGTACGACCATGCGCCCGGGCAGGTGGACGTGCTCGCCGACCGGCCCGACCGCCTCGCGGACCTCCGCCTCGGTGCCGACCGCCATGATCCGGTCACCGCGGATCGCGATCGCCTCCGCCCAGGTTCGAGCCGGATGCACCGTGAACACCTCGGCGCCGGTGATGACGAGGTCGGCTGGCTCGGGCACGCGCGCACGCTACCCGGCGGCGCGCGGGACGGTCAACGAGGCACGGTCGTCTCGAGACGCTCTCCGCCGCGGTAGGTCGCCGTCCCGTCCGCGCCGCGGACGGTCACCGAGCCGAGCCCGTGCACCTCCCAGCGCTGGCCGTCGCCGAGGATCGCCGTGCGCTCGTCGATCCCGATGAACCATGCGTCGTCGCCGATCCGAGCCGTCAAGAACATCCCGGCGCCGGGGATCCTCCGGACGCGATCCCAGTGGACCCCGAACGTCGCGTGGGGCACGAGGCCCATCCCGAAGAGCCAGCCCGTGCCACGTCGGGGCTTCGACGTACGCTGCTCCCGGGAACGGCTCGCGACCATCGCCCCTGCGCTGCAGCCCGCGTAGACCCCGCCGCGGTCCATCAGGTGCCGCACCGCCACCCAGCACGGTGTCCCGTCCATCACCTCCGCGAGGTACTGCGGCTTCCCGCCGGAGAAGTACACCATCGAGGCGCCGCGGATCCGGTCGGCGAGGTCGTCGCGGAACGCGTCGTCCCGCGTCAGGACCGGCACCACCTCGGCAGGCACGCCACGCTCCGCGTAGTGGTCGAGCCCCATGCGCCCCCACCGCTCGAAGACGGCGTCGCCCTCCGTGGCGCTCGCGGTCGGCAGGATCGCCACGCGCCCGTCACCCGAGGCACCCGCGAGCGCCCCTGACTCGACGCTATGGCTCCAGACTTCGAACTCGCCCGAGCCCAGGAGCAGGAACGTCGCCATCCGACGAGGCTAGCGGCAAACTGGTGGAAGACCGACCGAGGAGGAACGATGGACGCGACGCAGGACGTGCAGGTCGAGAAGGGGCTCGTGGGCGCCATCCGCGCCCGCGACGTGACGATCCGCAACGCGGCCGCCGGCGCGGCGGTGGCGAGCGGCGACCTGATCGTGACGAACGGCGGCATGGGCGCCGCGGCGGTCGCCGGCAACCTCGCGATCACGAACGGCGGCAGCGGGCCGATCGCGGCCGGCGGGAACGTCTCGATCGTGAACGGCGGCTGCCAGTGGATCGCGGCGGGCGGCGGGGCAACCCTGGGCGAACACTCGTTCGTCGGCGCCGTGCTGTCACCGAAGGTCGTCGTGGAGGATGGCGGGAAGATCCTGCTCGACCTCCCGAGAGCGCTCGCGTTCGGGGCCGCGATGGGCGTGGCGATCGGGCTGATCGTTCGCGGGACGCGCCGCTCGGACATCGAGTCCGTTACGGACTAGTCCTCACCGGAGGACGGGTACGGCGGCGGGGATGCCGGAGGCGTCTCCGCGTCGGGAGACGCGGCATCGGGCGGGGAGGCATCGGGAGACGCGGCATCGGGCGGGGAGGCATCGGGCGCTGCCTCGGTCTCGGGCAGCGCCTCCGCGTCGGGGAGCGGTGCGACCGGCAGCGGCGACGAAGGCGGACCCGTCTCCGCCACAGGCGGGGCCTCCTTCGCAGGAATTGCCGCGAGGTCGAGGGTCGTGACTGCGGCCCGCGTCGGCGCCACGTCGGGCTCGCGCGGGATCGTTCCGGCCCGATGCCGGCCCACCTTCCTGGGGGCGCGAGCGCGCCAGACCGCGACGGTCATCGCCCCGAACCCGAACATGCCGCCGAGCGACCACGCCGCGAGGTTGAGGAACGGCACCAACCCGACCGCCGCGGCGACCGCCCAGCCGGCGAGGAGGGCGAGCCAGCGGCTCCGAGGCTCCCGCACCATCAGGCGCCCGATCGCGAACACCGCCCACGCGTAGCCGATCAGGAAGAGCAGCGACATCGCGAGCAGGACCGCGAGACCGAGCGGGAGCCCCACGATCGTGACCATCCCCGCCACCGCGGCGAGCGGCAGACCGAGCGCGAGCAGGATCCCCCACCCCGCCGAGGCGAACGGGGCGGTCCGCCCAGCGATCGCGACCCGTTCGGCGCCTCGCGGAGCGATCAGGAGCAGCAGCGCGAGCAACACGAGCGTCGACACGCCGATCGCGACCGAGCCGAGGAGGATCCCGAGCGCCGCGAGCGGTCCCTGCAGGGTGAACCCGACCGTCTCTCGAACGGTGCCCTTCACCTTGGCGCCGGGTTCGATCCTGACGGACTCGGCGCCGAGGACGTCACCCCCGATCTGGGCGTCGGCGCTCAGTCGGATCGGACCGTTCAGGGCGACCACGCTCCCGCTCACCAGGCCGCTGACCACGATCGGCCCGTCGAGCACGACGACGTCCCCGTAGACGACCCCGCCGACGTTCGCCCGCCCGTGGAAGACCACGACCTCGCCGGCGGTCGTGCCGCGCGGCACGTTCGCCGAGCCGGAGAGGATGATCTGGTCCTGCGCCGTCTCCTCCGCCGTGCGCAACCCGGTCGTCGGCGACGGCGAGGCGGACTGCGCGAGGGCGGCAGCCGGCGCGAGCACCACGACGCCGAGGACCGCGAGGAGTGCGAACGGGCGCCGGATAGAGGCGGGAACGGTCACGGGCCGCATCCTACCGTCGCGTCCCGGCGCTCCCGGGACGCCGCGCGGTCACCGAGGTGGGGCCTAGGTGCGACAGGGCGCGTCGACCCTTGTCGGCTGGGCGCGGTAGCGTTCCGGGGTGAGCCTCTCGGCCTTCTCCCCCGCCGTCCGCGCCTGGTTCGAGGCGTCGTTCGACGCGCCCACGAAGGCCCAGTCCCGCGGCTGGACGGCCATCGCCGACGGCGACCACACCCTCATCCTGGCCCCCACGGGATCGGGCAAGACGCTGGCGGCGTTCCTCTGGGCGATCGACCGGCTGGCCGTCGAGCCGCCCCCGGGTCCCGACCGCCGGACCCGCGTGCTCTACATCTCGCCGCTCCGGGCGCTCGCGGTCGACGTCGAGAAGAACCTGCGGTCGCCGCTCGCGGGGATCCGGCACGCGGCCGAGCGTCTGTCCGAGCCGCTCTCGCACGAGCCCGTCGTCGGCGTCCGCACGGGTGACACCCCGGCCAACGAGCGCCGCAAGCTCCTGAAGTCGCCCCCCGACATCTTGATCACGACGCCCGAATCCCTGTACCTGATGCTGACCTCGTCGGCGCGCGAGACCCTCCGCGGGGTTCGGTGGGTGATCGTGGACGAGATCCACGCCCTCGCGGCCACCAAGCGCGGCGCGCACCTCGCGCTCTCCCTCGAGCGGCTCGACGAGATCGCCGACGCCCCGCCGCAACGGATCGGCCTGTCGGCGACCCAACGGCCCCTCGAGGAGATCGCGCGGTTCCTCGGCGGCCAGGAGACCGGCGGCGCCCCGCGCCCGGTCACGATCGTCGACGCCGGGCACCGCAAGCCGATGGAGCTCACGGTCGAGGTCCCGGTCGACGACATGGCCGAGCTGAGCGCCGTGAGCGAGCCGCCGCAGCGCCAGCCGATCCAGCTGGGCCCGGCCTCGCTCGGCACGACACCCTCCCGGGCTTCGATCTGGCCGTCGATCCACCCGCGGCTCCTGGAACTGATCCGGGAGCACCGCTCGACGATCGTCTTCGTGAACGCACGCCGGCTCGCGGAGCGGCTCGCCGCCCGGCTGAACGAGCTCGCCGGCGAGGAGCTCGTGCGCGCGCATCACGGATCGCTCGCCCGCGAGCAGCGGCTCGAGGTCGAGGACTCCCTCAAGGGCGGCTGGCTCCGCGCGATCGTGGCGACCTCGTCCCTCGAGCTCGGCATCGACATGGGCGCGGTCGACCTGGTCGTCCAGGTGGAGTCGCCGGGATCCGTCGCGAGCGGCCTCCAACGGATCGGACGCGCCGGCCACCAGGTGGGCGAGCCCAGCAAGGGCACGATCTTCCCGAAGTTCCGGGGCGACCTCCTCGAGGTCGCGGTCGTCGCCGAACGGATGCTCGCCGGCAAGATCGAGGAGACGCGCTACCCGCGGAACCCGCTCGACGTGCTGGCGCAGCAGCTCGTGGCGATGTGCGCGGTCGACGAGTGGCGAGTCGACGACCTCGAGGGCGCGGTCCGCCGGGCCGCCAACTTCGCGGACCTCTCGCACGAGGTCTTCCTCGCCGTCCTCGACCTGTTGGCCGGCCGGTACCCGAGCGACGGCTTCGCGGAGCTCCGGCCGAGGCTCGTGTGGGATCGCGCCGGCGGCACGGTGCGCGCCCGAGAAGGTGCGGGGCGGCTGGCGATCACCTCGGGGGGCACGATCCCCGACCGCGGCCTGTTCGGCGTGTTCCTGCCCGACGGCGCGCGCGTCGGCGAGCTCGACGAGGAGATGGTGTACGAATCCCGCAAGGGAGAGGTCTTCATGCTCGGCGCGTCGTCGTGGCGGATCGAAGACATCACGTACGACCGCGTGATCGTCGTCCCAGCGCCGGGCGAGCCCGGCAAGATGCCGTTCTGGAAGGGCGACAAGCCGGGCCGGCCGATCGAGCTCGGGCGCGCGATCGGCGCGTTCACCCGCGAGCTCCGCGGATCCAAGCGCGAGCCCGCCCTCGCGAAGCTCCAGGCCGACCTCGGGCTCGACGAGCGCGCCGCCCGCAACCTCGTCGCGTACCTCGACGACCAGGCCGAGGCGACCGGGGCCGTGCCCGATGACCGCACCGTCGTGGTCGAGCGGTTCCGCGACGAGCTCGGCGACTGGCGGATGTGCCTCCTCTCGCCGTTCGGGCAACGCGTGCACGCGCCGTGGGGGCTCGCGATCGAGCAGCGCCTGCTCGATCGGTTCGGGCCGGGCGCGCAAGTCCTGTGGGGCGACGACGGGATCGTCGTGCGCCTCCCCGAGGCCGTGGACCGGATCCCGGTCGAGGACCTCGTGTTCGACCCCGACGAGATCGAGGAGGCGGTGGTCACGGCCCTGCCGGGGACCGCGATGTTCGCGAGCGCGTTCCGCGAGGCGAGCGCGCGCGCCCTCCTCCTCCCCCGCCAGCGACCGGGGAAGCGCACCCCGCTGTGGATGCAACGCCAGCGGAGCGCCGACCTGCTGAGCGAGGCCGCGAAGCACCCGACCTTCCCGATGCTGCTGGAGACCACCCGCGAGTGCCTGAAGGACGTCTTCGACGTGCCGGCCCTGCGCGAGGTGATGTCGGACCTGCGCTCCCGCCGGACGAAGCTGGTCGCGGTCGACACCGAGACGGCGTCGCCGTTCGCGCAGTCCTTGCTGTTCCGCTGGGTCTCGGTGTTCATGTACGAGGGCGACGCGCCGCTCGCCGAACGCCGGGCGGCGGCGCTCTCGCTCGACCGCGATCTGCTCCGCGAGCTCCTCGGCACCGAGGAGCTGCGCGAGCTCTTGGACCCGCGCGCGATCGACGAGGTCGAGCTCGAGCTCCAGTGGCTCGCCGACGGTCGGCACGCGCGATCGATCGACGGCACGGCCGATCTGCTGCGGGATCTCGGCCCGCTCCGCGCGGACGAGATCGCCGCCCGGGTCGACGGCGACGTGCCGGCCTGGCTCGACCGGCTCGCCGAGGAGGGCCGTGCGATCCGGGTCAAGGTGGCTGGCGAGGACCGACTCGCCGCCGTCGAGGACGCCGCCGCCCTGCGCGACGCGCTGGGCACCGCGCTGCCGATCGGCCTGCCGGGCGTCTTCACCGAACCGTCCGACCGCCCGCTGGAGCGGCTCGTCGCACGATACGCCCGAACGCACGGCCCCTTCGAGGCGCTCGAGGCCGCGGGCAGGCTCGGCGCCGGCGACGAGCGGGTGCGCGCGGCTCTGGAGACGCTTGAGTCCGAGGGCCGCGTCGTGCACGGCGGGTTCCGGCCCAGCGGCGTGGATCGCGAGTGGGTCGACGTCGACGCGCTCCGGAGGATCCGGCGCCGATCGCTCGCGGCACTCCGAAAGGAGGTCGAGCCCGTCGACGCCGCGACCTTCGCGCGCTTCCTGCCGGCGTGGCAAGGCGCCGACCGGCCGCGCGGGGGCGCCGACGCCCTGGTCGAGGCGATCGCCCGTCTCCAGGGCACCGCGGTGCCCGCCTCGATCCTGGAGGCAGACGTGCTGTCCGCCCGGGTGCGCGGCTACCGCCCGGCCGATCTCGACGCACTGTGTGCGAGCGGCGGCGTCGTGTGGGTGGGCGCCGGCGCCCTCGGTGCCGACGATGGGCGCGTGACGCTCGCCTTCCGCGACGCCCTGGGCCTCGTGGACCCGCCCGGCGAGGAGCCGCCCGCGGGTGAGCTGCACGATGCGATCCGGGACCACCTCGCGGGACGGGGCGCCTCGTTCTGGCCCGACCTCGTCGCGGCCACGGGGACCGCTGATGAGCGTGTCCTGCTCGGCGCGCTGTGGGACCTCGTCTGGGCCGGGGAGGTCACGAACGACACCCTCGCGCCGCTCCGTGCGTTCGTGAAGGGCGCCTCCGCGAAGGTGCGGGCGCCGCGCCCGGGCCATCGGGCGAGACCGGGCTCGCTGCGCCGGGTCGGCCCGCCGGCCGGCGCGGGCCGGTGGTCGTTCGTCGCGCCGCTGCGGGAACCCGCGCCCTCGCCGACCGAGCTCGCCCACGCGCGGGCGCTGCAGCTGCTCGACCGACACGGCGTCGTGACGCGCGAGTCGGTCCTGGCCGAGAACGCCCCCGGGGGCTTCGCCGGCGTCTACCCGGTGCTGAAGGCGATGGAGGAGTCCGGGAAGGTCCGCCGCGGGTACTTCGTCGCGGGGCTCGGCGCGGCACAGTTCGCGATACCGGGGGCGGTCGACCGCCTCCGCTCGCTCCGCGACGCCGGCGGGGATGACGATGACGAGGGGAGCCCGCGGGTCGTGATCCTGGCCGCCGCCGATCCGGCCCAGCCGTACGGCGCAGCCGTTCCATGGCCACCCTCGGCCGGACGGCCGGCGCGGGCCGCCGGCGCGTTCGTCGTGCTCCGCGACGGAGCGCCGGTCGCCTACCTCGAGCGCGGGGCCCGGAGCGTGCTGACCTTCGGCACGCCCGCCGACGGCTGGGCCGACGCGCTCGTGGGGCTCGTGAAGGACGGTCGCCTCCGCAGGATCGAGCTCCACCGGATCGACGGCGAGCCGATCGCCGATCACGCGGAGCTCGACCGGCTGCGCGAGGCCGGCTTCGCCGACGGCTACCGCGGGCTCACGGCGCGCGGGTAGCCCGAGACGCCGATGCCGGAGGGCGACACGATCCACCGGGCGGCCGCACGGATCCGTGAGGCGCTCGGCGGGGATCCGCTCACCGCCTTCGAAGCCCGCACGTCGGGGCTCGTGCCCGGCGTCGAACCACCGCGCCCGGGCGACGCGATCGGTTCGGTCGAGGCACGCGGGAAGCACCTGCTGATCCGGTTCGGGACCGGCGCGACCCTGCACACGCACCTGGGGATGCTCGGCACCTGGCGCGTACGCGGCGGAGGTTCCCGGCCGAAGCTCCCCCGGGCTCGGACGGGCGTCGTGATGGCGACGGCGCACGCCGGCGCCCTCTGTCGATCCGCGCCGGTGGTCGAGCTCCTGGACGACGCGTCCGTGCGGCGCCATCCGGTGCTCCGGGCGCTCGGCCCCGACCTCTGCCTGGTCGACGTGGACCTGGACGCGGTGATCGACCGACTCGCCTCGATCGATGTCGCGACCGCGGTGGGCGAGGCGCTCCTCGACCAACGGATCGCCGCGGGCATCGGCAACGTCTACCGGGCCGAGGTCCTGTGGGCCTGCCGGGTCGACCCGTGGACGGCGATCGGGGCGCTCGACGACGGAGCCCGGCGGGAGCTCTACGCGACCGCCGCCCGCCTCCTGCAGGCGAACCTCACGAACCGAGGACCGCGCCGGACGGTGGCCGAGGGCCTCGCCGTGTACGAACGAGCTGGCCGCCGATGCCGGCGCTGCGGCGCCTCGATCCGGGTCGGCTCCATCGGCGACCCGCCGCGGTCGGCATGGTGGTGCCCCTCCTGCCAGACTCGAGGGTGATGGAGACCTCCGCCGCCGGGACGCGTTGGGCGATCGCCACGCCGCACACCCTCGCGACCGAGGCCGGCGCGGAGGCCTTCGCACGGGGAGGGAACGCGATCGACGCCGCCCTGGCCGCCGCCGTCACGCTCGCGGTGGTGTACCCGCACATGTGCGGCGTCGGCGGCGATCTCTTCGCCCTCGTCCAGCGGCCCGACGGAGCCGTGACCGCCGTGAACTCGAGCGGGCGGGCTACGGCGGCCGCGGACCCCGACCGTGTGCGCGCCGCAACCGGGATCGACGCGATGCCGATGCGCGGGCCGGACACGGTGACCGTGCCCGGGGCCGTCGCCGGCTGGCGGGCCCTTCACGATCAGGGCGGCGCGCTCGAGT
Source organism: uncultured Actinomycetes bacterium (assembly GCA_963816275.1). GTDB lineage: Bacteria > Actinomycetota > UBA4738 > UBA4738 > HRBIN12 > JAOUEA01. Next base: position 143,859 of record CAWFJU010000021.1, on the reverse strand, counting down.
GGGGCACCGCGTTCGAGCGGGCGCGCTCGTACGCGAGCGACGGCGTGCCCGTGGCGCGCGGCCTCGCGGCTGCGCTCACGGACGATCCGTCACTCCCAGACGACCCCGGCATCGCCTCGGTGTTCTTCCCCGGAGGGTCGGCGCTCGGCATGGGAGACACGCTCATCCAGCCGGCGATCGCCTCGACGCTCGAGGCGATCGCCGCCGAGGGGCCCGACGCCCTGTACCTCGGCGAGATCGGCCGGCGATACGCCGCCGGCCTCGCCGGCGCCGGGGTCCCGATCGACCGACGCGACCTCGGATCGCACCAGGCGGACCTCCTTCCGCCGCTCCGCGGCCGCTACCGCGATCTCGACCTGTCCGTCGTGCCGCCGAACTCGCAGGGGTTCGTGCTGCTCCAGATCCTCGCGCTCGTCGAACGACTCGGGATCGACCCCGACCCCTTCGGGGCCGACGCCGCGATCCTCGCGCGGATCATCGGCGCCACGGGAACCGACCGCGACCGGCACCTCGCGGACCCCGACCGCATGGTCGTGCACCCGTCGACACTGCTCGACGACGGGCATCTGGCGGGCATCGCCGACGAGATCCGCTCGGGCGGGAGGCCGGCGTCCGTGCTCGGGCCTACCGGCGACACGATCGCCCTGGTCACGGCCGACGCCGACGGTCACGCCGTCTCGCTGATCCAGAGCCTGTTCGACGGGTTCGGAGCGGGGATCCTCGAGCCCGCCACCGGGATCGTCGCGCACGACCGTGGCGCCTGCTTCACGCTCGAGCCCGGCCACCCGAACGAGCTGCGTGGCGGCGCACGACCCGCCCACACCCTGATGCCTGCGCTCGTGCACCGCGACGGCCGGCTCGCGGCCGTCGCCGGCACGATGGGCGGCTACGCGCAGCCCCAGATCAACGCGATGACCCTGATCCGCTCCTTCGATCTCGGCATGACGCCCGAGGAGGCGGTCGCCGCCCCACGCTGGCTCGTGCACGGCATGGATCCGTCGTCGGCGGGCCACCCGATCATCGGCGAGGCCGACGTCCCCGTTGCCACCCTGTCCGCGCTCAGGGACGGTGGGTTCGAGGTCGATACCGTCGGAGTGCACGACGGGTCGGTGGGCCACGCCCACCTGATCCGCGTGACCGAGGACCGACTGGTGGCCGGGAGCGACCCGCGCTCGGACGGAGGTGCGCTGGCCGGATGACCCCCGCGAGGAGCGAGCGCGCGCGACGATGGAGAGCCAGCACCCCGACGGCCCGGAGGAGGGCACGCCCGGCCGAGCCCCGGGCCTGATCGCCGACCTCGACGCGGTCGTCTGGGAAGCCGACGCCGTCACCGGAACCCTGACGTACGTGAGCGACGGGATCGAGCGCATCCTCGGTCTCTCGCCGTCGGCGTGGATGCGGGGCCGGGATGGGTGGCTCGCCTCGATCCATCCCGACGACCGGGACCTCGTCGACCGCGCCCGGGCGCGGGCGGCGGCCACCGGCCTCCCCTTCGATCTGACGTACCGCCTCGTGAAGGCCGACGGCGAACCCGTGGAGGTGCGGGATCTTGGGCACGTCTCGCCCGCCGACGACGGCCGACCGCTGCTGCTGCGCGGGATGATCGTCACTGCCGGCGCGCACGGGTCATCGGCCGAGCTGCGCGACACCGAGACCCGGTATCGAGCGCTGATCGAGCAGGTGCCCGCGATCGTGTACTCCGAGGACGTCGAGAGCGACCAGCTCCGACTCGTGTTCGTGAACTCACGCGTGCAGGAGCTGCTCGGCATCACACCCGACGAATGGATCGCGGACTCCGGCGTGTGGCTCCGGATGATCCACCCGGACGACGTCGACCGCGTCCGCGTGGAGAACGAACGGACCGAGGCGACCGGCGACCCCTTCTCGATCGAGTACCGGATGATCGCGCGCGACGGACGGATCGTGTGGTTCCGGGACGAGGCTGTGCTCGTGTGCGACGACGCCGACGGCACGCCCCGGTACTGGCAGGGCGTGATGATGAACATCACCGACCGCAAGGCCGCGGAGACCCAGCTCGCCGAGGCGGAGGCCCGCTACCGGACGCTCGTCGAGCAGACGCCCACGATCACGTACATCGATGCGTTCGAAGGCCCCGTGAGCACGCTCTACATCAGTCCGCAGACCACGAAGATCCTTGGGTACACGCCCGAGGACTGGTACGAGGACCCGGACCTGTGGAGCCGGATCGTCCATCCCGACGACCGTGAGCGCACCGCGAACCCGGACCCCGACCTCGCCGACGCGGTGTATCGGCTCGTCGCGCGCGACGGCCGCGTGGTGTGGGTGCACGACCAGGCGCGTCTGATCACCGACGACGAGGGCGAGCCGATGTACTGGCAGGGCGTCCTCGTGGACATCACGGAACAGAAGCGGGCGGAGGCGCTCGAGGCCGACCTCGCATCGGAGCGGCGGGCCGCCGACGAGCTGCGCGAGGCCGACGAACTCAAGAACACCTTCCTGCAGGCGGTCGCACACGACCTGCGCTCGCCGCTCACCGCGATCCTCGGACTCTCGGGCACGCTCGGGCGCGAGGAGATCGATCTCGATCGCGAGGAGACCAAGGACTTCGCGCGCCGGATCACGACGAACGCCCAGCGGCTAGATCGCCTCGTGACGGACATGCTCGATCTGGAGCGCCTCGCCGGCGGCGTGCTTCGGCCCGTGTTCCTGCCGCTCGACGTCGGACGGCTGGTGCACGAGATGGTCGAGTCGTCGGAGCTCTCGACCCACCGACGCCTCGAGCTCGCGACCCCGGAGGTCACGGTCCCCGCCGACCGGGCCATGGTCGAGCGGATCGTCGACAACCTATTGACGAACACCGCGAAGCACACCCCGGAGCACGCGTGCATCTGGGTGCGGGTCGAACGCAGGGACGGCGGAGCGATGGTGGTCGTCGAGGACGACGGACCGGGCGTCCCCGCCGACGAACGCGCCGCCATCTTCGAGAGCTTCCGGCAGGGTTCCGTGCCGGACCGCTCCACCGGGGTGGGCGTCGGACTCGCGCTGGTGGCGCGCTTCGCGGCGCTGCACGGCGGGCGCGCCTGGGTCGAGGAACGCGAGGGGGGCGGCGGCGCGTCCTTCCGCGTGTTCCTCTCCGGGTCGCCCGGCGGACGCGCGGGCGGCGGTGGGTCCGATCGCTACGAGACGGCGACCGGCTCCTCGTCGGAGGCCAGCCAGGCGTAGGCCTCCTCTTCCTGGGCGAAGTGCAGCCGCAGGATCGCGTGGAGTCCGTAGAGCACCCGGCGCAGATCCATGATGTCCTCGGGATCCGGGCCGGCCGGGGGGAGCTCGTCGAGCAGGGTCCTGAACACACGGGCCAGGTGGTCGATCTCGATGTGGGCCCGGGCCATGCTCGCCATCGGATCCTCGCCGCCCATCAGCTTCGCGACGATCGGGTAGACGGCGGACTCCTCTTCCTCCTCGTGCTTGGGCAGCCGCTCCACGATGAACCAGCGCACGGCCTGGAGCTCGGATCGTGTCTCCTCCGCGGACATCGTGCCGAGCCGGTCAGCGACGTTCCTGATCCGCTGCAGCTCCGGCCTGAACTCCTGATGCTCGGCCCTGAACCGCTCCGCCACGTCGGTCGCGGGATGCGGCTTCGCGGCGCCACGCCCGCCGCCGAGCGCCCGCAACGCATTCAGGATCGAGGCGACGTCGATGAACTCCTGCACGATCGCACCACCGATAGGCCCGATGATCCCGAACGCCCCCAGGAACATGAACCCGAACGCCAGGCCCATCCCCATGACCACGCTCTCGACCGCGATGCGGCGCGACCGTTTCGCGATGGTGATCGCGTCCGTGAGCCGGTCGAGCCGGTCGACGACGAGCACGACGTCGGCAGCCTCGGATGACGCCGTCGCCCCGCGTGCGCCCATCGCCACGCCGACGTCGGCGGCCGCGAGCGCCGGGGCGTCGTTCAGACCGTCGCCGACCATGATGATCACGCCGCCCTCACCGCGCTCGATCTCGACGGCCTCCACCTTCTCGTCGGGCGCACGCTCGGAGAGGATCCGGTCGACGCCGAGCGCCCCGCCCACCGACTCGGCGACGTCGGGGTGGTCGCCCGTAACCATCACGACGCGGCGGATGCCCGCGCGCCGCAGGGACCGGATCACTCGCGGCGTGTCGGGCCTGATCGGATCATCGATCACGAGCGCGCCCGCGACCTCTCCGTCGACCGCGACGAAGACGCACGATGAACCGTCGAGCATCGTGCGGCGGCGGACGTCACGGGCGCGCGGCGGGAGCGGTCCGCCGCCGGTCGCGAAGGACGCCTTCCCGAGAGCGACACGATGCTCGCCAACGTTCCCCTCGATGCCGGCGCCGTGCTTCTCGGTCACCCCGTCGGGGAAGATCAGATCCAGATCGCGGTCGCGAGCCGCGCGGACGATCGCGCCGGCCAGTACGTGCGGCGACACCTGGTCGAGCGAGGCCGCCAGGTGGAGCAGTCGCTCCGGCTGGAGAGAGCCGAACGTCTCCACGTCGGCGACCTGCGGGATCCCCGAGGTGAGCGTGCCGGTCTTGTCGAAGAGCAGCACCGTCCCGCGGGCGAGCGTCTCGAGCGCGCCCCCGCCTTTCACGATGATGCCGCGCTTGGCCGACCGCGAGATGCCGGCCACGATCGCGATCGGCACCGCGAGGATCAGCGGACACGGCGTCGCGACCATGACCACCGAGAGGAACCGGTTCGGGTCGCCGGAGATCGCCCACGCGGCGCCCGCGATCACCAGCGTCACGGGGATGAAGATCGTCGCGTAGCGGTCGGCCAATCGCACCGCCGGCGCCTTCTCCTCTTGGGCGGCCTTGACGAGCCGCACGATGCCCGCGTAGGTGCTCTCCTCCGCGCTGGCTGTCGCCCGCAGGTCGAACGGTGCTCCCGCGTTCACCGCGCCCGATCGCACGAGGTCGCCATGGGGACGCTCGACGGGACGGGATTCGCCGGTGAGCGCGGACTCGTCGAGCACGCCGTCGCCCGCCATGAGGCCGTCGACCGGCACCACCTCGCCCGTCTTGACCAGCAGGCGGTCACCCGGGACGACCTCCTCGATCGGCCGCGCGACGAGGTCGCCGTCCTCGTACCGGGTGACGCTTCGCGGGGCCCGCGCCAGGAGCGCCGAGAGCTCCTTGTGCGCCCGGCGATCGGCGTACGCCTCGAGGGCCTCGCCGCTCGCCAGCATCAGCGCGATCACGGCGCCGGCGAAGTACTCCCCGAGCAGGAGCGCCGAGACCATCGCGATCAACGCGATCAGGTCCACGCCGGGCTCGCGCCGGATCAGACCCCCGATCACGCCCTTGGCCATGGGGATCACGCCGATCGCCGTCGTGATCCCCCATGCGATGTTCGCGGCGTCGGGCTGGTCGGCCGCGTAGAGGCCGGCACCGACGAGGATCCCGACCAACGCGGCGCCCAACCACAGGTGGCTCAGGTCACGCGGCGCGCGCGTCTCCTCGCTCACGGCTCCCTCCGAAGGACGGCCGCGAGGTGCCGCGTCATCGCCGTCCCTTCGGTCGCCATGTCGATCTCGTACACGAGCGTCCGGCCGTCGACGCGGTAGCGGCGCTCCAGACCGGTGACGGCCATGCCGGTCGTCGTCTTGCCGATCCCGCCCGACATCGACGTGAGGGCGAACGACGTGCCGTCGAGCGGGCCCTCGCTCACCTCCGTGAGTCCGAGCGGATGCGCGAGCGTGAGTTCGATCGCCCCCTCGGCACCCGGCCGGAAGAACCCGCGCTCCAGGTGCAGCGGCGAGCCGTCCTCCAGGAGCCAGCTCCGCTCCGAGTACGCGAGGTAGGCGTCACCGACATGCTCGAACGAGAGTTCCTCGCCGTAGCGGAAGGGGTTGACCGTCGGGTACTCGCCCAGGCCATCGCCACGCCACGTGCCCAGGAGGAAGGCGAGCGACGCGATGTCGGGATGCAGGTCGGGCGGGTCCGCTGCCATCCAGCGAACCTACCATCCGAGACTCAGGGCTCGGGGTCGGCCTCGAGGCGGCGTGCGACGAGCCGCTGCAGGTCAAGGAACGGGTCACCGGTGCTCTCCTCCACCGGCAATGGAGTCGGGAGGGGCCCGAGCAGTTCCTCGGCGTCCTCGAGCCCGTGGAGCACCTCCGTGAGCTCCGTCTCGAGACGCGCCAGTCGTTCGGCGATCTCAGAGACACGGCCGTCGCCGCGTGGCGGCATCGGGATCACCGTGGCGTCCCCGCTCGGGAGCGGATCGGCGACCGGCGCCTCCTCGAACACCGTCAGGCCGTCGTGCGTCACGGAGACGGTCTCGCCCTCTCCGAGGATCTGGAGCGTGGGGATCGTGTCCGGGTTCGTGGCGACGTCGACGCGTCTGGGATGGATCGGCACGGGCCGAGGAACCGCCTCGGGGAGCATCTCGCCGCGCAGCCGCGCCTGGAGACCGGTCAGGTCGTCCAGGACCCTCTCGTACTTACGTTCACTCACTCAGGAACTCCCCCGCTGCATGGGTGCCCTCATGTGGGGAACCACCTTGCGGACGCTACGACCGGCCGTCCGGTCCGCGCATCGGTCTTCCGGTACCTTTTCAACCGATGCGCACGCTCGCCCAGATCAACATCACGCCCGTGAAGGGCACCACGCTCCTCCACCCCGAGCGGGTGGAGCTGACGTCGGTCGGCATCGCGGAGAACCGGCGCTACTGGCTGGTGGACGAGCACGGGTCGCTCTTCAGCGGCTCCGACCACGGCCCGCTCGTCGCCGTCACGGCCGAGACCGAGGGCGAGCGGCTCCGCGTGACGTTCCCCGACGGCGCGCGCGTGGAGGCCGACGCCTCGCGGACCGGCGAGGCCGTGACGACCGACTTCTACGGACGGGCGGCGCCCGGTCGTGTGGTCGAGGGGCCGTTCTCGGCCGCGTGGAGCGCCTACGTCGGCGCCCCGGTTCGGCTGGTGCACGGCGACCGCGACGGTGACGGGCCCGACGAGATGCCCCTCACGCTGGTCTCGTACGCCTCGGTTCGTGCGCTGGCCCAGGGCGGGGGGCACGAGGGCGACCTCAACTCGCTCCGGTTCCGGCTCAACCTCGAGATCGAGGGCTGCGACCCCTACGAGGAGGACTCGTGGGACGGGCGCCGGGTCCGGATAGGCGGAGCGGTCGTGCGCCTGCAAGGACAGGTCCCGCGCTGCGTCGTGACCACCCAGGACCCCGCGACGGGACTGAAGGACTGGGACACGTTGAAGCAGATCGCCGCCCAGCGCGCGCAGATCCCCGGTGGCGGCCTCCCGTTCGGGATGTACGCCGTCGTCGAGACCCCCGGCCCGGCCGCCGTGGGCGATCCGGTCGACCCCATCGACTGACACGACAGCAGCACTGTCTCGAAGACCCTGCCCCGTAGCCCACCTCAGTACTCGGGCGTACCTCGTCCGGGGTATCAAGTCTCCGTTCGGTCGGCCCGATACGGCATGGGTACGACTCTCGCTGTAGGCAACGACGTGTGGGATCGGCGCTGCGCACCGACCCCGAGGAGGCAGGTAGATGATGAAGGGCAAGCTCACCAAGCGACTCACCGCCGGGACGGTCGTCCTCGGCGTCGCACTGGTCGCCAGCGTCGCGTTCGCGGCGTGGACCGCGACCGGTTCCGGCTCCGGCTACACCAAGGCGACGACCGCGTCGGCGCTGGACACCGTGGACGTGTCCAACACCACGACCGCCCAGCTCTACCCCGGCGGTACGAGCGACGTGAAGATCAGCATCCACAACCCGAACCCCTACCCGGTCCTGGTCACTAGCGTGGCCGCCGTGACCCCGTCGGGCGCCGACGTCTCGTCGGACAAGGGCGTGAACTGCCAGGGTCTGGCGACCGGCGTCACCTTCGCCACCCAGACCGTGTCGATCTCGGTTGGCGCGGGTGCCACCGTGAGCCAGACGCTCAGCGGCGCCGCGTCGATGAGCAACGCCTCCGACAACAGCTGCCAGGGGGCGGTCTTCACGATCCCTGTGACCCTCTCGGGCGCGAGCAACGCCTAAGTACCACGACGCCTGCGCGGCACGAGAGGGCGGAGGCCACCTCCGCCCTCTCGCTGCGCCAAGGGGTAACCGATGCTGACGATCAGGAAGGCATTGCTGGGGACCGCGAAGATGCTGCTGGTCCTCGTGGTGCTCGCCTCGTTGGCCCAGGCGGCCGAGTACATCCAGCCTCGCCTCCACGGGGGCGGGACCGGCGCCTCGTCGATCCCCACCCGCGGGCCATCGTTCCGCATCAAGGGCTCCGTGAACGGCCTGTATCCGGGCCTCACCAAGAAGCTGCGTGTGACGGTGACGAACCCGAACGGGTACGCGCTCGTCGTCACCCGCGTGAAGGCGAAGGTGAGCGCCGTCGGCCCCGGGTGCGGCGCCGGCAACGTCAAGATCAAGAGATGGAAGGGCCGAGCCCGCGTGGGTGCTCACGCCCATCGCCGGATCAAGCTCAAGGTCCGCATGAAACCGAAGACCCCTGACGCCTGCCAGGGCGGTCGGTTCGGGCTCACGTTCTCGGGGAAGGCGGTTCGGCCGTGACCCGACGCGCTCGCATCGCGGTCACCCTCGCCCTCGTCTCCGTCGTCGCCGCCGGCGCCGGGGTCGCCATGGCCGCCTGGGCCGCGGTTGGCTCCGGATGGGGCTACACGAAGGCGACGTCGGTCCAAGGCGGATCCGCGCCCGGCGCCTCCGTCAACGGCCGGAACGTCGCCGTCACCTGGGCCGCGTCGACGCTCGCCAACGGGGCGGCCGTGACCGGATACCGGGTGACGCGCTACGACACGGGCAACGAAGCCCAGACCGTCGGGGCTTCGTGCTCGGGCACGGTCGCCGCCCTCACGTGCACCGAGGCGGCCGTCGCACCGGGAACCTGGACCTACTCGATCACGCCCGTCCGCGGCCTGTGGTCGGGCAGCGAGAGCGCGACGAGCTCGCCGGTGACGGTGAACCCGCCGTCGTTGAGCTTCAGCTCCAACACCAACATCAGCGCCGTGCCCGTGGTGCTGAACGGGACCGTGAGCTCCTTCATCACGGGTGAGACCCTGACGTTCCGCCTGGACAACGCCACCAGCGGCACGATCCTCGCTGCGACCGTGACGCCCAGCACGATCCCCGCGAGCGGCGCGGCGTCGGTGGCCGTGACGATCCCGGTGGGCACCTCGGTCGGCTCCCACACCGTGTACGCCGTCGGTTCGCAGGGCTCGCAAGCGAGCGCCGGGATCGTGCGCGACACCTCCGCACCCACGATCTCCGCCGCCACGATCCAGAAGGGCGCCGGCGGCACGGCCGCCTTCATCAAGCAGGGCGGCACCTACTACGTGTACGCGAACGTGACGGACAACGGCTCCCCCGCCGTCGGCGTGGGCACCGTGACCGCGAACGTGACGAACATCACCACCGGGAGCACGGCCGTGTCGATGTCGGCGGGCTCGTGGACCGTGGGCGCCACGACCTACGGCTATCGGAGCTCGATCCTGACCGCGAACGCCGTGCTGACGGCGGGTGCGAAGACCTACACGATCACGGCGGCGGACCAGGCGGGCAACAGCGCGACCTCGGGCGCCTCCTCGGTGACCGTCGACAACACGGCCCCCACCGTGTCGGGCGTCGCGATCCAGAAGAGCACCGGCGGGACAGCCGGCGTCGTCCGCAAGAACGGCGGCTACTACGTCTACGCGAACGCATCCGACGCCAGCGCGGGGATCGAGTCGCTCACGACGAACGTGAACAACCTGACGTCGGGCCAGACGGCCGTCGCCATGACGAGCGGCTCCTGGACGGTGGGCGCCACGACGTACGGGTTCCGCTCCTCGCTCCTGACGGTCGACAACGCCACGGCGCAGGGGACCACGACGTACACGGTCACGGCGAACGATGGCGCGGGCAACGCCACGACGTCGGCCGCCACGAGCGTGACCGTCGACAACACGGCGCCGTCGGTGACCTCGGTCGCTCTGATCAAGGCGGCAGGCGGCACCGCGGCATATATCAGGCAGGGCGGCACCTACTACGTCTACGCGATCGTGTCGGACTCGGGTGGCGGGGCGCTGGAAACGATCACGGCCGACGCCTCCACCATCACCACCGGTCAGTCGACGCTCACGATGACCCTGGGCTCCTACACGGTGGGCGCGACCACGTACAACTACCGGACCGCGCTCCAGGCCGCCACGAACCCACTGACCGCCGGGGCGACCACGGTCTCCGTGACCGCGTCGGACACGGGCGGGAACAGCACCACGACCTCGGCGGGAGCGACCGTCGACAACACGGTCCCGACCGCTTCGAACATCCAGACCACGAACGCGGGCACCGCCGGTCGCGCCGAAACGGGTGACACGATCATCTACACGTTCAGCGAGCCGATCGACGCGAACTCGGTCCTCGCGGGGTGGAACGGCTCCTCGACCTCCGTGACGGTGCGGCTCAACAACGCAGCCAGCGACAACGTGACGATCTTCAACAGCGGCAACACGACGCAGTTGAACCTGGGGACCGTCACCCTCAACGCGACGGGCTACGTCACGACCAGCCGCAGGTTCACGACGTCGATGATGGTGCTGAGCGGCAACACGATCACGATCACCCTCGGGACCGCCAGCGGCGCCGTCACGACCGCCGTGGGGACGCCGACGATGAGCTGGGCCCCGTCGACGGCCGCGACCGACCGGGCCGGGAACGCCTGTGCGGCGACCGCGGCCCCCGAATCTGGCACGGCCGACCTGGACTTCTGAAGGATCCCGCAACCGGGCGGCCTACCGGGACGCAGCGCTCCCTAACTATGGATGGGCGTCGCGACCCAATACCGACCGACCCGGCATGCAACCGGTATCGGCTCGCCGATCATCTGCTCCGCGTCAGCGAGTGAGGACGTGAACCCACCGCCGACGAAGAGGCGTTGGCCGGACACGGCCGAGGGCAGATCTGGTGCGTCCACGCTGAGGGCTCCATCGTCACGTCGGGTCGCCGTCGACCCGTCGGGCCATAGGATGAGCGCGACCGCGTCCGGACTCGGCGAGGCGAACTCCGCCGACAGATAGAGGTCGATCAGCTCGAGGCATCCACGGTCCTCAACCACCGTGCCTTCGATCGCGGCCGCACCGAAGCGCGGAGGCTCGCCCGTCAGGCGAGGGAGGAAGATCCCTTCGGGCGCGACGGAGCTGCCTGACGCGCAGGCTACGAAGCAGCGACAGGGTGAGCGCCGCTACCGCCGACAGAACGACGCGCTCGTAGAGCACCGCCCGCAGACGATCGTGGGCCACGAGCTTGATCGGCACTCGGCCATCCTATGTCGCGTGCGCGAACCGTAGGTGGCGCCATAGCGTTCGGCTCGACGGAGCACGTCTTGCAGCGATCGCGAGCCGATACTAGCGTGGTCGGTCTGGTACTCGCCTGCTCCTGAACGCCGGAGGTGGCCGGGATGAAGAGGGCACTGTCCGGACTCGTGCTCGCGGTGGCGATCCTGAGCGTGTCTCCCCACGCGAGTGCCGATCTGGCACAGCACGATCCTGATGACGTCGGTTTCCGGCTCGACGTCAGGACCCTCTCGTCGATCTCGTCACCGGACTATCTCGGGATCGGCGTCTTCTTCTACGAGGATGTCGCCCGGCGACGCCAACCGAAGGTGAGGGTCCTCTACGACGCCTTCGGATCGCCGGCGCCGGACTTCGCGCTCCGCTTCCACTACTACCGGAGCGGCAGCTACTACGCGCTCGCGTGCGACCTCGTGCGGCTCGCCGATCGCGCGCACCTGAGCGTCTCGCCGCCGGACGACCAACCCGACTACATGTACTGCGAGTTCCCTCGGCCGGGGGGGATGCAGGCAGGGGGCGGCGTCCGCTGGCGAGTCGCGGCGGTGATGCCCGGAGTCGGGAAGGACCGCGCCCCAGCCGTCGGCTGGTTCCCCCATCCCTAGGAGCCCGCGGGGCATCTCCGGATCTCCCGCCTACGCCTTCGGCCCGACGAGGAACAGCGTCTCGAGGAGAGCGACCAGGGCGAGGGCGACCACGCCGACGATCCGCGCAGCTCGAGGCGCCCGCCAGCCGTCGAGCTGGGGTGCGAGCGTGAACCGGGCGGCCCAGATGATGCCTGCGTAGACGACGAGGAACCACAGGAACCCCATCCCTGCGCGGACCATGGACAGGTCGTCGAGCAAGATCCCCGCGATGGCCACCAAGGGGATCACCGCGACCGCGCCGACCATCAACCGCGACCGGCGAGACCAATCCGTATGGGTGATCGCGAGGGGCGCCAGGACCACGGCGGGGAACATCGGGCCTCCCGCCGCCATCCCGAGCGGGAGCAGGCTCGCGAACGTGACGATGCGAAGGACGGTCATCCGCGGACGCGGCAGGTCGGCGCGCCGGCCGAGGTACGCGCCGGCCTGACCCAACCCTGCGATGCCGAAGCCGATCACGATGAAGAGCGTCCCGGCCCAGGTGAACTCCGGGTCGGGGGCGACGAACCGCATCCAGACCCGGGCACCGATGCCCCAGGCGAGTCCACCCAGGAGCCCTTCGAGGAGGACGACCGCCCCCGGGAAACGGCGCCCGGCGGCCCCCTCGTGGGTCGACGGCTCGACGCCGGCGTCGGTTGTCACCACGGCGGTTCGATCTGCGGTCACGTCGATATCCGATCAGTCAACCGTGTGATCGGCGAGAGAGCAGGCATGCGGGGAGACGAGGGTGCTAGCACCTCGCCGCAGTCCGAACAGATGGCCGGTCGGGGCGTGAGCATCGTGGTCGAGCCCGCGTTCACCTACTGGTTCTCGGTGGCGCGGGCACGACGCATCGACCGATCACCTCGGGTGATCCTGCGGTCGGCGGATCACTGAGACGAATCTACGACCGGCCGCGGCGGCGAGGTGGTTCGGTCTTCGGTTCGTCCAGGCGAGATCGTGCGAGGGTCTGAAGCTCGGCGATGCTCGGATCCTTCACGCGACGACCGGCCAGGCGATCGTGGAGCGCGGCGTTGTGCCGGTGACCCGATGTTGCAGGGACCGCGGGAGCCGTTCGGTCGATACGCATCGTCAGGATCGTAGACCGCCACGACGCGCTCGCCATCGGTCTGTGGGGTCTCTTCCCTCCGGCAGACGTCTCGAGTCTCATCGCGGTAGGCCCAGGTCGGATGCCGTAGGGGCAGCACGGTTCATCTCACGATGGCCGTTGAACCTGAGGGAGCTCATACCCCTAGCCGCAACGTCGCCAGGCCAACCCCGTTCTTTCGCTTCCGCAGCTCGCACCAGACGCCCTCACGCCTTCGCTTCCGTCAGCCCCTATGCTCGGCGCATGTCCGTCGCCGCATTGCAGCCCTTCTACGAGGGGTGGGCCACCCATCAGGCTCTGGTCATCGATGCGCTTCGCGGCCTCACCCCCCAGCAGCTCGACCTCCGGACCGCCCCCCGTCAGTGGGCGATCTGGCAGTTGGCCGGGCACGTCGCCGGCTCGCGCGCGTATTGGTTCCACGACGTGCTCGGCGAAGGCGACCCGTCGACCCGGGACCTCTTCCGCGTCGAGCGCACGACCGTTCCGGATCTGCCGTTGGACGACGCCGGATGGGAGGACGACCAGGACCATCCCAGGAGCGCCGAGGAACTCGTGGACGGACTCAGGCGCACGTGGACCATCGTGGACGACTGCCTTCGACGCTGGACCCCCGAGGATCTGGATGCCTCGGTCGTGCGACCATCGAGGACGCATCACCGAGGCTGGGTCGTGTGGCACGTGATGGAACACGATCTCCACCACGGCGGTGAGATCTCGCAGATCCTCGGGAGCCACGAACTGCCCGGCCTCGATCTCTGATCCCGTTGCGCTCGGATCGGGCACGCTGTCTCGGTGGGGTTGGCCTAGGTCTGGTCTTCCTCAACCGCACGTGTGACCGCAGTATCTAGCGCCTCGATCGCTTCTGCCTTTCGGTCGCCCCAAGCGTGGAAGTGCACATACGGCCCGTCCCTGTCGGGCTCCCTCCGACACGATCGAGCAAGACTCTCGTGGCCCCGTCGGGCTCGGACCACAGTGACCTGCGGTATTTGGTGGGGCTGTGCTGGTCCGGCTGATGCGTGACGTAGTGGCTCCGCCTGATCCGTTACGCCTCGTCGGTCATCGTGGCACGTTCAACTCGCTCTGGCGGCGTGCTTCTTCCTCACCTCCTTGTCATTGGTGCGAAGGACGGTCTTGAGGAGTTCCTCGCCGTCCCAGACCTGCAGGGTCGGGCCTTGCAGGTGGATGTCCACGCGACGTCCCGCACGGTGTTTGCCGCAGTTGATCTCCTGCCAGGCGACCGAGATGATGCCGTTCGTGGTGATCTTGCGAGAGATCCACCCATCGCCTTCCCGCTCGGTCCCGATCGCCGACGTGTCGGCCTGCCGGCCTGCCGCAGTGGCGAGGAACCGGCTCGCGGGCGTGGCCATGGAGAGCGCCTGATGTGGACGCTCGGTGTTGTAGCTCCTGACCCAGTCATCGACCTCTTCCTGGGCCCTGTCCAGATCGGTGAAGGTTCGTCCGGTGAGGAACTCGGAGCGGAGCGTGCGGTGGAACCGCTCGATCTTTCCGGTCGTCGTTGGGCTGCGGGGAGCCGTCAGCAGATGATCGATCCCGTTCTCGCGGCAGATCCGGTCGAACAAGACCTCGGTGTCGTGCAGTCCGAAGCGACCGGTGAAGACCTTGCCGTTGTCGGTCAGGATCTCTTGGGGGACGCCGTGGGTGCGCATCGCGGCGGCGAAGTGGGCGCACACGGCTCGGCTCGTGGCTCTGGTCATGACCCCGGCACATACGATGAACCTCGAATGGTCGTCGATGCCGGTGAGCACCTTGCATTGCCTCCCATCGGCGAGCAGCACCCCGCCGACGACATCCATCTGCCACAGCTCCATCGCACCACCTCGCTCCCAGCGCTTGAACCGCCGATCCCTGCGGCGTCTGGCGCCCGGATCGATCAGCCCGGCGCGTTTGAGTGCTCGATAGACGCCCGAGCGAGAGGGCATCGGGCTAAGACCCGCCCTCGCGGCCTCGTGCACGAGCCGACGGGCTCCCCAGTCGGGGTTGCGCCGCCGCACCTCGAGGATCCAGACCTCGATGGCCGGATCCATCTGATGCGAGCACCGTGGCGGTCGATGGGATCGATCGGCCAGGCCCGCGAGGCCCTGGTCTTCATACCACCTGAGCCACCGGTGGACCGCTTGGCGCGAGACGCCGAAGCGGCTCGCCACCTCCACCACGGGAACACCATCGCGGATCACCGCGAGCACCGCCTGATACCTCTGCTCCACAACACTCAGCTCCACCAACATGCTCGGGAGTGTGTAACGGATCAGGCGGAGCCAGCGTCACCCGTCAGGTGAGGCCGCGACACGCTTCAGCCGGAGCCGATGTGTCACGCGTCAGGCGGAACCAAACAGCTATCTGGTGGGGCGGGCAGGACTCGAACCTGCGACCGAGGGATTATGAGTCCCCTGCTCTGACCGACTGAGCTACCGCCCCGTTGGACGTTCATTCTCCCATCCGGGGTCCAGCGCCACGGCGACCTGCCGGAGGTTCATCTCGACACAAGGCCGTTCGGCCCGTCGAACCTGGGTCGCGTGCACTGGCACCTGTCGGCGGGCGTTGAGAGGGTGCCAGGGATGGCAGGCGCTCACGCATCCGAGGTCGCTGGCGGTCCCGCGAGGACATCCTGGGCTCACGCGGCGCTCGCCGCCCTCGTCATGGTGGTGGTCAGCTTCCTCGTGTTCGTGCTGATCCCGAACACGTTGCTCGGCTACCTCACCACCCGCATGACACCGACCGGACGGGACCTGGTCGTGGCGGGATGGTGGATGATCGGCTTCGTCCTGGCCTGCCTCGTCTTCGTTCGCCTGCAGCCAGGGCCGAGGCCGTAGCCGTGCGCTTCGCCACTCAGCCGGTCGGTGCTGAGTGGTTCGACGACAACGTCCCGTGCACGCGCGCGTGTCCCGTCCTCACGAACGCGGGGCGCTACGTCACGGCGATCGCGGCCGGGGACGACGAACTCGCCTACCGGATCGCCCGCCTCCCGAATCCGTTCCCCTCGATCTGCGGCCGCGTCTGCGCCGCGCCCTGCGAGGTCGCATGCCGACGCGGGGCGATCGACGAGCCGATCGCGATCCGCGCCTTGAAGCGGTACGTCACCGAGCGGTACGGGGTCGAGAGCGGTCATGGGAACCACGTCTACCGCGACGCTGCCCCGACCGCTCCGGCTCGCGACGAGAAGATCGCGGTGATCGGCGCCGGGCCCGCCGGGATGGCCTGCGCCCACGACCTGGCCACCTACGGCTACCGCCCCGTCGTGTTCGAGGCGCAGGACCGGCCCGGCGGCATGATGGTCCTCGGCATCCCGCCGTACCGGCTCAGGCGCGATCTACTCCAAGACGAGATCCGCGCGATCCTCGACATGGGCGTGGAGCTCCGGACGAACCAGCGGCTCGGTCGGGACTTCTCGCTCCGATCCCTGAAGGCCGACGGGTTCTCGGCCGTGTTCCTGGGGGTCGGGTGCGTGCGCGGCCGCGACCTGCAGATCCCGGGCGTGGACAAGGACGGCGTCCTGCGCGCGGTTGACTTCCTGCTGAATGCGAACCTCGGCTACCGCGTCGATCTGGGCGAGGACGTCCTGGTGATCGGCGGCGGCAACGTCGCGCTCGACGCCGCGCGCACCGCCCTCCGCGAGATCGCGGCGTCGGGATCGTCCCAGACCCTCACCGCCGACGAGATCGACGAGGCCGGTGCGGCGGCGACCGCCACGTTCGACGTCGCGCGCGTCGCGAAGCGGATGGGCGCGCGGCGCGTTCGGGTGGTCGCCCTCGAGAACCGTCAGGAGATGCCGGCCCACGAGTTCGAGATCGAGGAAGCGGAGGTCGAGGGCATCGAGATCATCACGCGCCGCGGACCGCACGCGATCCTGGGCAACGGGTCGGTCACGGGGCTTCAGACGCTGGACGTCTCGTCGGTCTTCGATCCGGACGGCCGGTTCAACCCGCGGTTCGTCGACGGCACCGAGAGGACCATCGAGTGTGACTCGGTGATCCTGGCGATCGGCCAGGCCCCGGACCTGTCCTGGCTCGAGCCCGAGGACGGCGTGGAGCTCACGCAGCGGGGACTGATCGGGATCGACCGCGAGACGCTCGCAACCTCGGGTGAAGGCATCTACGCGGGGGGCGACGTGGCGTTCGGTCCCCGGAACCTGATCGACGCGATCGGTGACGGACGCCGGGCCGCCGCCTCGATCCACATGCAGATCGCGGGCGCCGAGGCCCCGCGACCGAGCCTGTCGGGTCGCACGCTCCTGCCGATCATCGAGGTCAAGCGCCCGCAGGTCGACTACACGGCGATCTCGCGCGTCGACGTGCCGGCCGAGGCACACGAGCGTCGCGTCGGATCGCCCGAGATCGAGCTCGGCTACACCGAGGACCAGGCCCGCGCCGAGGCCTCGCGCTGCCTCCAGTGCTTCCTGAACATCATGCTCGAGCCCTCCCTCTGCATCCTCTGCGGCGGATGCGTGGACATCTGCCCCGAGGACTGCATCCGCATCGTTCCCGTCGAGGACATCGCCGGCGTGACGGTCCCCGACCGGCCTGCGAGCGCGCTCGTGATCCAGGAGGACCGCTGCATCCGCTGCGCCCTGTGCGTCGACCGCTGCCCCACCGACGCGCTGACCATCGAGAGCTGGTCGGAGGCCTCCACGGCCCCGATCGCACTGGAACCGCTCAGAGGCTGAGGAGGCCGCAGGTGGGATCGAACGGATCCAAGGTGAAGGACCGGGAGTGGTACCGGGCGATCTTCCACCCGGGCGACGCCTTCCGCGACAACGAGCTCTATCGGTCGGCCATCCGCCACCCCAAGCCCTCGACCCCGCGCGGACGCGCGATGACGTCGTTCCAGAACTTCTTCCTGCACATCTACCCGGTGAAGGTCCCGCGCTCGATCGTGCGGACCAGGACGACGCTCCGGCTCGGGTTCATCGCGACGGTCCTCTACCTGGTCCTGTTCGTCTCGGGGATGTACCTGATGTTCTTCTACCGGCCGGTCTCCCCGGACGCCTACTTCAACATGCACGAGCTCTCGACGACGGTGGCCTTCGGGCAGTTCGTGCAGGAACATCCACCGGTGGTCGGCCCACCTCATGGTGCTCGTGGTCTGCCTGCATCTGCTGCGCGTCTTCTACGCGGGCGCGTACAAGGCTCCCCGCCAGTTCAACTGGGTAGTGGGCGTGGGCCTGCTGGTCCTCACGCTCCTGATGTCGTTCACCGGCTACCTGTTGCCGTGGGATCAGCTCAGCTACTGGGCGATCGTCGTGGGAACGAACATCGCGAGCTACGTGCCCGTCGTCGGTACCCAGACGCGCAACATCCTGCTCGGGGCGCCCGAGGTCGGCAACGCCACGCTGCTGCGCTTCTACGTCCTGCACATCTACTTCGTGCCCGCACTGATCTTCCTCGGCTTGGGGATCCACATCTGGCGCGTCCGCAAGGACGGGTTCGCGGTCTCGGACCGTGGGAAGGAACCGCCGCCCGATGCCGTCGACGACGAGTCCGTTGAGGAGGTGTTGGCCGATGCCCGGCCCTGAACCGCAGCCACGCTACCGTCTCCTCGGGGTCGTCGAACGCGAGATCGAGCAGCGTGAGGAGCAGGAACCCGACGACAGCGTCTTCACGTGGCCGCACTTCCTGATCCGCCACGTGGTCGTCGCCGGGGCCACGATCCTGCTGGTGTTCGCCCTGGCGATCGCCTTCAATGCGCCGCTGCAGGACATCGCGAACCCGTCGTCGACCCCCGCCGAGGCGAAGGCTCCCTGGTACTTCTCGGGCCTACAAGAGCTCCTGTCGCACCTGCAGCCGATGGTGGCCGGCATCCTGATCCCGGGTGCCGCCCTGCTCTTCCTTCTCGCTCTCCCCTACCTGGACCGGAGCAAGGGGTGGCGGATCCGCGACCGGAAGATGGTCGTGATCGTGTTCACCGTGCTGGCCGTGTCGGCCATCGCACTCACCGTGATCGGCGCCCTCTTCCGAGGGCCGGGTTGGTCGTGGGTCTGGCCCTGGCAGCACCTCTACCTGGAGCTGTAGCGATGACTGACGAGCGACGCAACGAGGAGCATGACGCGGCCGACACGCCGGCCACTCCCGGCGAGCACACCGTCCCGCGCCGACGGTTCCTGAACGACTCGTGGAAGGTGCTCGGGGTGGTCCTCGTCGCGGAGGGCGTGTGGACGAGCTATGACCTCCTGCGTCCGGCCCCCGCCTCGGGATTCGGCGGCGTGGTGGACGCGGGACCGGTCGAGGACTTCCTCGAGGAGGGCACCGTGAAGTACTCGTTGAACGGGCGCTTCTACGTGACCCAATCCCAAGGTGGCCTGCGCGCCCTCTACCAGAAGTGCCCTCACCTCGGGTGCAAGGTGCCCTGGAACGAGGCGACCGGCGAGTTCAAGTGCCCCTGCCACGGCAGCGTCTACAACCTGATCGGCGAGTACGAGTCCGGGCCGGCCCCCCGAGGCATGGATCGGTTCCCGATCACGATCGAGAACGACCACGTCATGGTCGACACCGCGGCGTTCGTCGAGGGTCCTCCTCCCGGCACCCACGAGACCACGCCGCCCGATGGGTCGACCCCCACGGGAGGGGCGACGCCGTGACCGACTCCCTTCACGACGACCCGGTCCTGATCCGTTCGA
Organism: uncultured Actinomycetes bacterium; assembly: GCA_963816275.1. Taxonomy (GTDB): domain Bacteria; phylum Actinomycetota; class UBA4738; order UBA4738; family HRBIN12; genus JAOUEA01. The sequence goes on along the minus strand of CAWFJU010000021.1, from coordinate 124,182 downwards.
GCCGGCGGTGGCAGGCGGCGGGGACGTTCATCCTCTTCCTGCTCGTGCTGGCGTTCCCGGTCTATCGCGCCACGGATGGGAGTCGCAGGGACCAGGCGTTGGCGTCCCAGGATCAGGCGTACCTGTTCCAGGGGGGCACGCTCTGGGCCACGAACTGCGCCTCCTGCCACGGAACGAACGGCGAGGGCGGCACCGCGCCGGCGCTCAACTCCCAGGAGTTCCTCACGAGCGTCACGGACGACCAGATCCACGGGATCATCGCCGGCGGGATCCCGGGCACGGCGATGCCTGCCTGGCTCAACGACTACGGCGGCCCGCTCACCGACGAGCAGATCGCGGCGCTCGTGGCCTACCTCCGTTCGTGGGAGACGACCGCCCCGAGCGTGCCCGATTGGCGCACTCCGAACCCGTGAGGAAGCCGACGATGCAACCACCACGACCCGCGAGGACCCGCCGGCCGGCCGGAGCGACGCTGACGCTCGTGGCGGCCGCCGCCATGCTCCTGAGCGCCTGCCAGAGCGCCGGCTCGGCCGGCGATTCCAGCACCGTGGCCATGATCCCCAACTACCAGGGAGGCGGCCAGGCGCCGCAGCCGCTCGGCTACACGCAACCCGCCAACGTGGTCACCGTCGCCCTCGGTGAGTCCGACCCGAACACGATGTACATCCACCTGTCCCAGCCGTTCGCGACCGAGGGGCCGGTCAGCTTCGTCGTCACGAACGAGGGCACCGAGACGCACGAGTTCGTGGTCCTGCAGACGGACACGCCGGCGGCCGACTTCCCGATCGTGAGCTTCGAGGGTGAGAAGAACCGCATCGACGAAGATGCGAAGGGCGTGACGAACGTGGGTGAGACCGGCGACATGGAGCCCGGGACCACCATGACGCTCACGCTGGACCTGGCGCCAGGACACTACGCGGTCGTCTGCAACCTGGTCGGCCACTACGCGCAGGGCATGCACGAGGACTTCTGGGTGACCCCGAAGGGCTCGACCCCGGTCCAGGTGGCGCTCGGTGAGTCCGACCCGAACACGATGTACATCCACATGTCCCAGCCCTACGCCGCCGAGGGGCCGGTCAGCTTCATCGTCACGAACGAGGGCACCGAGACGCACGAGTTCGTGGTCCTGCAGACGAAGACCGCCGCCGCGGACTTCCCGATCGTCTCGTTCGAAGGTGAGGCGAACCGGATCGACGAGGACGCCAAGGGCGTGACGAATGCGGGTGAGACCGGCGACATGGAGCCAGGCACCAGCATGCTGATGACGATCGACCTCTCGCAGGGTCACTACGCCGTGGTCTGCAACCTGGTCGGCCACTTCGCGAACGGCATGCACGAGGACTTCTGGGTGACACCGGGGAGTGCGCCGCCCGTGACGGTGACGCTCGGTGAATCCGACCCGAACACGATGTACATCCACCTGTCCCAGCCGTTCGCGACCCAAGGCGCCGTCAGCTACATCGTGACGAACGAAGGCACCGAGACGCACGAGTTCGTGGTCCTGCAGACGAAGACCGCCGCCGCGGACTTCCCGATCGTCTCGTTCGAAGGTGAGGCGAACCGGATCGACGAGGACGCGAAGGGCGTGACGAACGTCGGGGAGACCGGCGACATGGAGCCCGGCACCACCATGATGCTGACGCTCGACCTCACGGAGGGGCACTACGCGGTGGTCTGCAACCTCGTGGGCCACTACGCGAACGGCATGCACGAGGACTTCTGGGTCACCCCGACGGACTCGACGCCCGTCACCGTCGCCCTCGGTGAGTCCGACCCGAACACGATGTACATCCACATGTCTCAGCCGTACGTGCCCGACGGCACGAGTGAGCTTCATCGTCACGAACGAAGGGACCGAGACGCACGAGTTCGTGGTCCTGCAGACGGACACGCCGGCAGCCGACTTCCCGATCGTCTCGTTCGAAGGTGAGAAGGACCGGATCGACGAGGACGCGAAGGGCGTGACCAACGTCGGGGAGACCGGCGACATGGACGTCGGCACGAGCATGATGATGACGCTCGACCTCGCACAGGGTCACTACGCCGCCGTCTGCAACCTGCCCGGTCACTATCGCAAGGGCATGCACCAGGACTTCTGGGTGACGCCCGGCACCCAGGCGCCGGTCACCGTCGCGCTCGGCGAGTCCGACCCCAGCACGATGTACATCCACATGTCCCGGCCGTACGCGACGCAGGGGCCGGTCACGTTCCTCGTGACGAACGAAGGTACGGAGACGCACGAGTTCGTGGTGCTGCAGACCGAGACGCCGGCAGCCGACTTCCCGATCGTCTCGTTCGAAGGTGAGAAGGACCGGATCGACGAGGACGCCAAGGGCGTGACCAACGCCGGGGAGACCGGCGACCTGGACGTCGGCACGAGCATGATGATGACGCTCGACCTCGCACAGGGTCACTACGCCGCCGTCTGCAACCTGCCCGGTCACTACCGCATGGGCATGTACCAGGACTTCTGGGTCGTGCCACCGGCGGTCTAGTCCGGGCCGACCTCTCGCTGGCGGCCACGAACCTCAGCCAAGGATGCGCGCATCCCGGTACCCCGCCGCCAGCGGCGCACCGCGATCGAACCGGAACGGGTCGAACGCGGCCAACCCGGGATCGACCTCGGCACCCGTGACGAGGTCGGCGACGTGACCGCCGAGCGCCGGCGCGAGCTTGAACCCGTGGCCGCTCGTCCCCGCATCGACGAAGACCCCGGGCGCGATCTCGCCGATCACCGGCTGCCAGTCGGGACTCACGTCGTACAGGCTGGCCCAGCCGCCTGAGGACTCGGCCGCCGCGAGGCCGGGCACCCGCCGCCCCACCATCGAGGCGAGCCGCTCGACCTCGCCGGGAGCGATCGCTTCCGCGTAGTCGTCGGGATCGACGTCGGGCTCAGGGTGCACGGGTCCCATCAGGAACTGCGTCTCGCCCTCGGGCCGGAAGTAGTACCCCTGGATCAGGTCGCTGTGCGCCGGAACGGGCTCGGCCCCCGCCCACATGAAGGTCCCGACGATGTGGCGTTCGATCGTGAGCGGCAGATCGGCGCCCGCCTGCATCGCGAGCGGCCGCGTCCACGGGCCGGCCGCGATCAGGATGCGGCCGCAGCCGGTCCGGGTTCCGTCCGCCGAGACCAGCGTGCCGCCGCCCGAGGCCGCGGGCTCGAGTCCGACGATCGCGGTCCCCGACCGGATCGATGCCCCCGCGGCCGCGGCCCGCCGCGCCAGGCCGTCGGTGACCGCGTGCGGGTCCGCGTACCCCGCCCCGTGCTCGAACGCCCCGACGCCGACGCCGTCGAGGACCACGCCGGGGAGCCGCTCGGCGACCTCATCCAGTTCCCACAGATCGGTCGTGATCCCGAGCTCGTTCAGTCGTGCGACCGCCTCATGGACGCCGTCAACGTCCTCCGGCGGATGGAGGTAGCGGAACCCCGTGCGCCGGAACCCGGCGTCGACGCCGGTGAGCTCCTCGAACCGCTCGAACATCGCGATGCTGTCGCGCGCCGCGCGGGCGAGGAACCCATTCGTGTAGTACGCGCGGCAGACGGCGCTCGACCGGCCCGTGGGGCCGGAGCCAGGGGTTCCCCGCTCGAACAGCGCGACCGACACCCCGCGACCCGCCAGATGGAAGGCGGCCGCGGCTCCGTGGATCCCGCCGCCCACGATCCCGACGTCGAACGTCTCCATCCCGGCCTCCCGACTCGCGCGATGGCGGCACGATACCGGACGTGCTCATGCAACGGTCGGCTAGGCTGCGGCCACGATCCGCCCGTCACGAGAGGAGCCGCGCCGATGCTCACCGACGCCCAGAGAGCCCTGTTCGAGGGGAAGAACTTCGCCCACCTCGCGACGGTGATGTCCGACGGTTCGCCACACGTCAGCCCGGTCTGGATCGAGATGGACGGCGACGACATCCTCGTGAACACGGCCGAGGGACGAGTGAAGACCAACAACATGCGGCGCGAACCACGCGTCGCGATATCGATCACCGACGCGAACGACGGATATCGGATGATCGCCGTCCGGGGGCGCGTCGTGGAGATGACGCACGAGGGCGCCGAGGAGGGCATCGACCGCCTCTCCCGCAAGTACTACGGCTACGACTACGACGGGCGCACGCCGGGGATGGTGCGGGTGAGCGTGAGGATCCGGCCCGAGGTCGTCGCCGAGATGTGACGTCGCGTCCGCGGCCAGCTCCTCGCGGCCTCGCTCCCGGCGGCGAGCCCGGCCTCGATTTGGGACGATGACATCGTTCACCGCGCCGGAGGTTCACGACGATGACCGAGTTCCGTACCGAGACCGACAGTATCGGCGCCATCGACGTCGACGACTCGCGCTATTGGGGCGCCCAGACCGAGCGCTCGCTCCATCACTTCGCGATCGGCGACCCTGCGGCCGACCGGATGCCGATGGAGGTGATCCGGGCCCAGGCGATCCTGAAGAAGGCCGCCGCGATCGCGAACCGTGAGTCCGGCCACCTTGATGCCGAGATCGCGGCGCTGATCGTCGACGCCGCCGACGAGGTGATCGAGGGGAAGCTCGACGATCACTTCCCGCTCTACGTGTGGCAGACAGGCTCGGGCACCCAGACGAACATGAACGCGAACGAGGTGATCTCGAACCGGGCGATCGAGATGGCCGGCGGCGAGCTCGGATCCAAGACCCCCGTGCATCCGAACGACCACGTGAACATGTCGCAGTCGTCGAACGACACGTTCCCGACCGCGATGCACATCGCCGCCGCGATGGCCATCGTGCAGCGTCTGATCCCGAGCGTCGTGGCGCTCCGAGACGCCCTCGCGGCGCGAGCGGAGGAGTTCGCCGACATCGTCAAGATCGGCCGGACGCATCTCCAGGACGCCGTGCCGCTCACGCTCGGGCAGGAGTTCGGCGGGTACGTCGCCCAGCTCGACGCCGATCTGACCCGGCTCGAGGCGACGCTTCCGGGCCTCTACGAGCTCGCGATCGGCGGCACCGCCGTGGGGACGGGACTGAACGCGCCACCCGGGTTCGCCGGATCCTGCGCCGCGACGATCGCCGAGCTGACGGATCTGCCGTTCGTGAGTGCCCCGAACAAGTTCGCCGCCCTCGCCGCCCACGACGCGATCGTGTTCGCGAGCGGTGCCGAGGCAACCCTCGCCGCGTCGCTGATGAAGATCGCCAACGACATCCGCTGGCTCGGCTCGGGGCCCCGGAGCGGACTCGGCGAGCTGGTGCTACCGGAGAACGAGCCCGGCTCCTCGATCATGCCCGGCAAGGTGAATCCGACCCAGTCCGAGGCGATGACGATGGTGGCCGCGCAGGTGATCGGGAACGACACGGCGATAAAGGTCGCCGGCTCCCAGGGCAACTTCGAGCTGAACGTCTTCAAGCCGGTGATGATCAGGAACCTCCTGCACTCGACCGCGATCCTCGCGGACGTCTGCCGCACCTTCCGGGAGTTCTGTGTCGAAGGCCTCCAGCCCGACCGGGCGCGGATCGAGGAGCTCGTGAGCCGCTCGCTGATGCTCGTCACGGCGCTCTCGCCGAGGATCGGGTACGACAACGCCGCCGCGATCGCGAAGAAGGCGCATCACGAGGGCACGACGCTCAGGGAGGCGGCGCTCGAGCTCGGTCATCTGACCGAGTCGGAGTACGACGAGCTGGTCCGGGCCGAGAAGATGGTCTGAACGGCCGTTCAGGCCTTCACCCAACCCGGCAGGATTCCGAAAGCCGCCACCCCGCTCCCGGGCGTACCCTTATGCAGGAGAGAGGGGACCGCATGACCCTGTCCGCCGAGCACGACCTTCCCAGTCCGCACCTACAACGTCGCATCCGAGAGGTCCAGGTGTTCCTCGCCGAGAACCTCGATCGCGATGTGGATCTGCGTGCGATCGCGCAGGAGGCCTCGCTCAGCCCCTACTACTTCACGCGGCAGTTCACGGCCTTCGTGGGCGTCCCGCCGTACCGCTACCTGATCCAGCTCCGCATCGAGCGCGCGATGGCGCTCCTGCGCGACACGGAGCTCACGGTCACCCAGATCTGTCACCGGGTCGGGTTCAACAGCCTGTCGCACTTCACCACCACGTTCCGCCAGCACACGGGCGTGAGCCCGTCGGCGTACCGCCGCCGCATCGACTGGGAACAGGACGTCAACCGCTTCAGCGCGACGACCGATCCGCTCGTCCACCAACCGAACAAGCGGATGCAGATCTAGCCGGCTCCGCCCGGGTCCTCTCCCGTCGCCACGGACCTCGTGCCGTCGTGCACCCAGTCCGACCACGAGCCCTCGTACAGGCGCCCGGGCAGTCCCGCCAGCCGCAACGCGAACAGATCGTGGCACGCGGTCACCCCCGAGCCACAGTGTGCGATCGCTGGACGATCGTCGCCGACGCCCAGCGCCGCGAAGCGTTCCCGGAGGGTCCGCGGGTCGAGGAAGCGACCGCTGCCCTCCTCGAGGTTGGTCCTCCAGGGCGCGCTGCGTGCCCCCGGGATGTGGCCGGCCACCGGATCCATCGGTTCGATCGCTCCCCGGTACCGCTCGGGTGCACGGGCGTCGAGCACGATCGCGTCACTCGAGGCGACCGCGCGCGCGACATCACCCGCGTCGGCCATCGCATCGACGGGCCACGGGCGCACGGTGAACCGCGCGGGCGACCGCGGGGCCGGCGGGCCGGTCTCGAGCGGCCCGCCCCAGGCCGCCAGTCCTCCGTCGAGGAGGGCGACCCGCTCCCCCACCACATCGAGCATCCACCACAGCCGCGCGGCGAGCGTTCCGGCAGCGTCGTCGTACGCGACCACCGACGTGCCGTCCCCGATCCCGGCCGGCTCCATCGTCGACGCGAAGGCCTGGGGCGACGGCAGCGGGTGCCTGCCCGGCCCGTCGAACGCGGGCGCCGCCAGGGCGTCGTCGATCCCCAGGTACGCGGCACCCGGGATGTGCCCGGCTTCGAACCGGGCGCGGCCCGCCGCCGCGCCCTCCCGAGCCACCCAACGGACATCGGCGACGACGAGATCGTCCGCGCCCAGCCGGGCCTCGAGCCAGGCGGCATCGACGAGCGGACCCGGCAACTCGGTCATGCGTCGCTCAGCGTGAGCACCACCGGCGCGTGATCGCTGGGTTTGCCCTCGCCGCTCGTGGGCTTGCGCTCCTCGCGATCGACCATCACCGAGACGAGACGCTCGGCCACCGGCGCCGATCCCAGCAGCAGATCGATCCGGAGGCCCCACCCCCGATGGAACGCGCCCATCCGATAGTCCCACCAGGTGAAGGGTCCCTCGACGTCACCGGCCGCCGCCCGCCCGAGGTCGGCGAGCCCCAGACCCTCGAGCGCGGCGATCCGCGTGCGCTCGGGTTCGCTCGCGAGGTTCTTGCCACGCCAGAGCTCGGGATCGTGGACGTCGCGGTCGTCGGGCGCGACGTTGAAGATCGCCCGCGAGCACGAGCGGCTCGCCGGACGTGAAGGTCTCCATCGCCCAGACGCGCATCGCATCGAACCAGGCGAGCTTCGTCGCGTAGGCCGGGTGTTCGATCGACTTGCCGTTCACGGCGTAGACGGTCGCCACGGCGAGCCCGCCGGTGCGCGCGGCGAGGAGCCTGGCCTCGTCCGCGACCGGATCGTTTGGCATCCCCCGCGAGATCTCGTCGAGCGGGTGACGAGAGACGATCGCGACCCCGTTGTACGCGCGCTGACCGAAGCTCAGCGCGCCGTACCCCGCGGCGGCCAACTCGTCGAACGGGAAGTCGTCGTCCGTGACCTTCGTCTCCTGCAGGCAGACGATGTCGGGCTCGTGGCGCGCCAGCAGCGCGATCAGCCGGGGAAGGCGCTGTCGCACGGAGTTCACGTTCCACGTGACGATCCTCACGCGCGCGAGGATAGCCGCAGGGACCGACCCGGGCCGATTTGGCCTTCCGGCGCACCCTGCCCTAGGTTTGACGGCGGCCGGCCGAACGGCTTGGCCACGAGCGCATACGAGGAGCTGCGATGTCCGAGGAACGGTTCATCAGATCCATGCCGTGGACCCACCGGCACGACGTCATCTCCCCCGAGGACGTGGCGAAGGTCCACCGCAACTCGCTCGACATCCTCGAGCGCGCCGGCGTCACGACCACGAACAAGCGCCTGTTCGACGTGATGGAGGCGCACGGTCAGAAGGTCGACCGCGACAACCACCGGATCTGGTTCGACCCCCAGTTCGTCGAGGAGAGGATCGCGATGGTGCCGAAGGGGTTCACCTTCTGTGCGCGCGATCCCCGGCTCGATCTCCCGCTCGACGACACCCGGGGGTACCTGTCGACCGACGGCTGCCCGGCCGAGTTCATCGACATGGAGACCGGCAAGCGCCGCTACTCGACCAAGCAGGACATCACCGACATCACGCGCCTGGCCGACGCGCTCCCCCAGGTCGGCTTCCAGTGGCAGTCGGCCTCGGCCAACGACGTCCCCGTCCCGGTCCGCCCGATGCATGAGATCCACGCGCAGTTCCCCCACACGACGAAGCACATCCAGCAGATGACCGCGATCGACCCGTTCAACGCGAAGGGCATCGTGGAGATGGCCACCGCGATCGCCGGATCGTCGGAGGCACTCCGCGAGCGGCCCATCATCTCGAACTTCCAGTGCTCGATCAGCCCCCTGCACTGGGACGACGGCCCCGTCGACGCGCTCCAGCTCTTCGCCGAGGCGGGCGTGCCCGTCGGGATCTGCTCGATGCCGCTGGCCGGTGCCTCCTCACCGCTCTCGGTCGCAGGACTGATCACGATGGCCAACACCGAGATCCTGTCGGGTTGGACGATCCTGCAGACCCTCGTGCCCGGCGCGACGTCGATGTACATCTCGTACGCGAGCACGATCGACATGAACAGCGGGATGATGAACCCCGCCTGGGGCGGTCTCGAGGTCTTCTCCTGCATGGCGACCACCGCGGTTGCCCGCTCCTACGGCGTCCCCTACTCCGTGTGGTCGTTCGCCCCCGGCGCGAAGTACCCGGACTGGCAGGGTGGCGCGCAGGCGGGGATGTCCGGCATGGCGATGGCCCTGAACCCCGGCCACTTCATCAACGGCGCGGGATCGCTGCTGGACGACAGCGTGTTCTCGCTGGCCGAGCTCGTGCTCGATGCCGAGCTCTTCGAGACCCTCGTGCGGTTCGCAGAGGGGTACGGGTTCACCGACGAGGACTTCGCGACGGACACGGTGATCGACGTGGGACCCGGCGGGCACTTCCTCGACCGCGAGCACACGCTCGAGAACATGTGGACCTTCATCCGCGACACGTCGATGGACCGCCGCAACTGGGACGACTGGGAGGCTCAGGGCCGTCCGCAGCCGCCCGACGCGGCCACCGAGAAGGCGAGGAAGATCCTCGCCGAGCACGAGCCCGACCCGCTCCCCGAGGACGTCGAGGCCGAGCTCGAAAGGATCATGACGAGCTACGAGTCGGAGGCGATCGACAAGGCGAGCTGAGCTCCCGCGAGGTCCGGACGCGCGAGAGGCCGGGCGCGATGCCCGGCCTCGTCGCTGGAACGGTAGAGCGGTCCGCTACTCGGTCACGTCCCGGCCGTGCATCGTGAGCGCCCAGATCACGCCGATCGACACGGCGACCATAGTGATCCCCCACACCGGGTACCACTGGATGAACAAGAAGCTCATGAATCCGGCGACGAGAGCTACGATCACTCCCACCGTGCGCGCCCAGACGGCGCCGCTCAGCAGGCCGAAGCCAGCGAACAGCACGATGAGTCCGATGATCAGGTGGATCCAGCCCCACTGCGTCGTGTCGATCGACACGATGGCGTTCGGGCTCACGGCGTAGGCCTGGTCCTTGATGATCCCGGTGAGCCCGGCGAGCGCATGGAGCGATCCCAGTAGCACCATCATCATGGCCGCGAAGAACGTGTATCCCACGGCCCAAGCACTGCGATTCTCGGACACGGTCCCTCCTCCCGGCCCTCCGTTAGCCCGTCAGATGCGGGCAACCGCGAGGACCTGGGAGCATCTTCCCTCAGAATCCCATCCTCGGCCATCACCCGGACCGGATGATGTTGCGCCGCATCAACTCCGGAGGCGCACCCCGGCAGGATCGAACAGCGGTTCACTCGCGACGATGGCCGGGAGACAGGCATCGAACGACCCGATCGTGACCCGATCACCCTCGGTCAGGTCCGAGGGCACCCACGCGTACGCGATGCTGCGCCCCACCGACGGCCCGAAGTCCGCACTCGTGACGTACCCGCCGGCCTCGTCGGCCACGAACACCGGCTCGCCACTGGTCATGACACGCGAAGGGTCCTCGAGCACGAGGCACGCGAGGCGCCGGGTTCCCGCGGGCCTCGCCGCCAGCCCGTCGCGACCCAAGAAGTCGCCGTCACTCCGACGGACCGTGAACCCTATCCCCGCCTCGGCCGGCGCGTGGTCCGGCGTCATGTCGGCGCCCCAGGCCCGGTAGCCCTTCTCGAGGCGGAGCGACGACAAGGCCCCGCGCCCGGCCGCGATCAGGCCGTGGGCAAAGCCGGCCTGCCAGAGCGTGTCCCAGAGGGCGAGGCCGAGGTCGGCCGTCGTGACGAACTCCCAGCCCAGCTCGCCCGCGTACGAGAGCCGCGAGGCCGTCACCGGCATCCCCGCGACGTCCACCTCGCGGACCGAGAGGTACGGGCCGTCGAGCCCGTCGATCGACGATGCGATCGAACGAGCCGCCGGACCCCAGAGCGCGGCGCAGCACGTGGGCTCCGTCACGTCGGTCACCCGCACGTCGCCGTCCGGCGGCAGGTGCCGCCGCAGCCAGGCCACGTCGCGCGGACCGTTCCCACCGATCAGGAAGCGGTCCTCGGCCAGGCGCGCCACGGTCACGTCCGACCGGATGCCGCCTCGTACGTCGAGCATCACGGTGTACGTGATCGAGCCCACCGGGGGGTCGGGCTCCCCCGCCAGGATCCATCCCAGGTACACGGCAGCCCCGGGCCCGGACACCTCGATCCGCGTGAGCGACGTCATGTCGAACAACCCTGCACGCACGCGTACCGCGAGGTGCTCCGCCGCGGCGATCGGCGACCAGTACCGCGCCGACCACTCGTCGCGGGCCGGCAGATCGAGGTCGTCGAGGAGCCCGCGGTTCGCCTCGTACCACCGAGGACGCTCCCACGCCGCGCCGTCGAAGAACGCCGCGCCGAGCTCGCGCTGATGCGGCGCGAAGGGGGCGAACCGGAGATCGCGCCCGCTCGTGTGCCCTTCGGCGGGGTGGTGGACCGCGTAGACGTCGCGGTACGAGTCATCGCAGCGGGCCTCGAACACCACGGGATCCAGCTCGGGCCGTTCGAACCGGCTCAGGTCGGCCGGCGACGCGTCGATCGACGACGCGCCGTCCACCAGGGCCTCGGCCACGACCCGGCCCACCCCGGCCGAGTGGGTCACCCACACGGACTCCGCAACCCAGAACCCGCGGAGCTCGGGGTGCTCGCCGATCAGCGGGAAGCCGTCGGGCGTGAAGGCGAACACCCCGTTGAACGAGCGTTCGAGCGTCGTCTCGCGGAGTGCCGGTATGAGCTCGCATGCGAGTTCCCACGGCTCGGCGAAGTCCTCGGGCGTGAACGCGTAGACGACGCCGCCCTCCCGCCGTTCGTGCACGTCCACCCCGGCGGCAGGGACCGGCAGCCGCTGATGGTTGAACGATCCGATCCCCACCCGGTCGCCGTGATCGCGGAGATACAGACCGGCGTCGTGGTGCCGGACGATCGGCATCGTTGCCTCGCGGTCCGCGTTGGAGGCGAGCGCCGTGACCGGCGAGGTGATCACGTACTGGTGTTCGAGCGCCAGCATCGGGAGCGTCAGGCCCACCATCCCCGCGACGAGCGGGCCCCAGACGCCGGCGCAGCAGACGATCACATCGGCCGGGATGACGCCGTCGGTGGTCGTTACGCCCGTCACATGTCCGTCGCGGCGTTCGATCCCGGTAACCTCGGTCCCGCCCGTGAACATCGCGCCACGCGCGATGGCACGGCGCGCCTGTGCCTCGACGGCACGCAGGGCGACGGCGAGGCCCTCTCCCTCCGTCGCGTACCCGCCGACCAGCCCCTCGGGATCGACGATCGGCCAGAGCAGCGAGCACTCCTCCGCATCGATCATCCGGCCGCGATCGAACCCCCAGGATCGCGCGACGTTGTGCCGGCGCCAGAGCTCCCGGAGCCGGGCCTCGTTCCGCGCGACCTCGAGCGTGCCGACCTGATGGGCCGCGGGGGCGCCGTCGAGATCGAGCGCTGCGAACTTCTCGAGCGTGTAGTCGGCCAGCACCTGCATCATCTTGGAGGGGCTCGTGCGGCTGATCAGGCCCGGCGCGTGCGTCGAGGATCCGCCGGTCGCGTACAACGGGCCCTTGTCGATCACGGTGACGTGCGCCTCGCCGCGCGCCGTGAGCTCGTCGGCCACGGCGACGCCGACCACGCCCGCCCCGATCACCACGATGCGCCGTCCCGACACGTTGCGGCCTCCTCGGCTCGAGAGGGCGTCAGCCTATCCGGACGGAGCCTCGCCTCGTTCGCGTTCGCGCAGCTCGACCCTGCGGATCTTTCCCGAGATCGTCTTGGGGAGCTCCGGGAGGAACTCGATCTCGCGCGGGTACTTGTACGGGGCGGTGACCTGCTTGCAGTGGGCCTGCAGCTCGCGCACGAGGTCGTCGCTCGGTTCGACACCGGCGGCGAGCGTGACGAACGCCTTCACGATCTCGCCCCGCATCGGGTCGGGCTTGCCGACCACCGCGGCCTCGACCACCGCCGGATGCGTGAGCAGGGCCGACTCGACCTCGAAGGGCCCGATCCGATAGGCGGACGACGTGATCACGTCGTCCGCGCGCCCGACGAACCAGAGGTAGCCGTCGTCGTCCGCGAACGCCTTGTCTCCGGTGAAGTACCGGTCGCCGACGAACGCGGTCGCGGTCGCCGCCGGGTCCCGCCAGTACTCCTTGAACAGGCCGATCGGCCGGTTGGGCCGGACACGGACCGTGATGTGCCCTTCCTCGCCCGGTCCGAGCGGCGTGCCCTCGTCGTCGGTGATCTCGATCTCGAAGCCGGGTGTCGGCTTGCCCATCGAGCCTTCGCGGACCGGGAGGCACGGGTAGTTCGCGACCAGGTTGACCGTCTCGGTCTGGCCGTAGCCGTCGTAGATCGTCAGCCCGGTGCCGGCGCGCCATCGTTCGATCACCTCAGGGTTCAGGGGCTCGCCCGCCGACACCACGTGCCGGAGCGACCGCAGGTCGAAGCCCGCGAGGTCGAGCTGCACGAACGCCCGGAAGACGGTGGGTGGCGCGCAGAACGTCGTGACGCCGTGCTCGCCGATCAGTCGGAGCATCCGGTCGAAGTTCGGCTTGCCGCGCAGATCCCACAGGAAGACGGCGGCCCCCATCCGCCACTGGCCGAAGAGCTTGCCCCAGGCGGCCTTCGCCCAGCCGGTGTCCGACACGGTCCAGTGCAGGTCGTCGGGACCGAGATCCTGCCAGAACCGGGCCGTGATCTCGTGGCCGATCCCGTACGAGGCCTGCGTGTGGAGCACCATCTTCGGGTACCCCGTGGTGCCGGAGGTGAAGTAGATCAGCAGCGGGTCGTCGGCCAGGGTCGGCTCGGCGTCGGGAGGCTGGTCGGCGGCGAGGTCGAGGCCGGCCCGCCACCCGAGCCAACCGTCGGGCACGTCGTCGTCGATCGTGATCAGGGTTCGCAGGCTCGGGCAGCGCTCCGACGCCTCGGCGACCCGCGGCAGTCCAGCGCCATCGGTCACCGCCACGCTCGCCTCGGCCTTGTTGACGCGATACTCGATGTCCTTCGGGGTGAGGAGGGTGGTGCCGGGCATCGGGATCGCGCCGAGCTTGACGCATCCCAGCAGGACCTCATGCCATGCCGGGACCCGCGGGAGCATCACGAAGACGCGGTCCCCTTTGCGCACCCCGTGCGCGGCCAGGAAGTTCGCCGCCCTGTCCGAGGCATGCGCGAGGTCGGCGAAGGACATGCGGCGCGCATGTTCGCCCGACGGATCGACGGCCACGACCGCGGTCTTCCCAGGTTCGGCCGCCGCCCGCACGTCAACGATGTCGCGGGCGGCGTTGAACACGCGCGGCACGTCCGGCCGGAAGTCGCGTCGAGCCGCCTCGTAGTCCGTCATGTTCCGCGCCATCGCCGACAGCCTAGGGAGGCAGGAGCCCGTCCGTGCATGTCGTCCGGCCCGGAAGCGAGGGGACGCTTCGGGTGTCGGAACCCGGTGCTCCGGTCGCGGCCTCGACGGTGGAGGTGAGCGTGATCTTCGTGACCGTCGAGACCGGGACCGTCGTCGAGCAGGCGTGGCCCGGCTGCTCGACCTCGACGTGCCGGTTCGGGCCCTCACGCGCGATCCCGCGCGAGCGCATCCCCCTGACGGCGTGGAGGTCGTCGGGCGTGGGCGCGCAGGCCCACGCCGCGGCGTTCAGAGCCAGGTCAGGGGTCGTGCCTGATCACCGAGGCCGGACATACGGAAGGGGCCCGGATCACCGGGCCCCTTGCCGAACGTTGCGTTGTCAGGTCGCTTAGCGCGCGGCCTGCTTGCGGGAGACCTTCTTGCGGGAGACCTTCTTGTGCGAGAGCTTCTTCATCGTCACGCGAGCGGCAGCCTTGCTGTCGTCCCCGGCCGCGGCGGCGGCGGCGGCGGGCTGCTGCGGTGTGATCTTCTTCTCAGCCATCTCGACCCTCCTGTGTCCCGTGGGCCCCTCCGTCCGGCGCCCCTGTTCGATGACGGGATCGTCGCACGGCTGGGGGCCCGAGCCGGTGTTCGCGGTCACGGAAGTGCGGTGTTTCCCGTCACGTGGGGCGTGGTGACGCAGGTCACGTTCCGATGTGACGTGCGACACAGCCCTCCCGGACCGGTCACGGGCCGCTCAGGCGTAGCCCGGCGGGAGGTAGCGCGGCGCCGCGAACACCCGGCGAACCATCGGCTCGAACTCCGCGATCGGCAGCGTGGGGTAGCCTGGGTCGAAGGACGCCTGGTCGTAGCGCTCGCAGAACTCCGCGGTGAGGTCGAAGTTGGCGTGATCGCGCCACCGTTCCCTCGCGCTCCGCTCGTCGTCACTCAGATAGCTGAAGAAGTGCAGCTGGAACACGCCATGATGCTTGACCATCCAGCACAGCTCCTCCCGCACGAAGGGCTTCAGGATGGAAGCGACCATCTCACCGTGGGTGTACGGAGCGAGGTCATCGCCGATGTCGTGCACGAGTGCAGCGACGACGTACTCCTCGTCCCTCCCGTCGCGCAGCGCGCGCGTGGCCGCCTGCAGCGAGTGCGTATGCCGCGTGACTTGATACCCACCGAAGGACTCGCGCAGCTTCTCCAGCGCGGCCAGGATCCGGTCGGGCAGTCCGGCGTAGAACGCCGTCTCGAACGACTCGATCAGCGTCCAGTCGGCGGCGGTGCCATCTTCCATCCTCGTGAACGACACGGTGTCCATGCGAAGCCCTCCCGTCGCAGCGCATCTCTCCCGGAGCGTAGCCGACGATCCGTCGCCCTTGACGTTTGCCCCGGCTCCCGTCCCTGTGATACTCAGCCGCATCGACGAGACGCCCGGACTCGACCGCGGGCGGGGGGAGGGATCGATGCATCATCCGAAGGAGCTGTCCCGCCGTGGGTTCCTCACGCGGGCCGGCGGCGCGGCCATCGCGGTGCCGAGCCTTGCGGCCATCCTGGCGGCGTGCTCGAAGCCCGGAGCCACGCCGGCCGAGGGTCCCTCGGCCACAGGGATCCCGATCGCGACCCTCGAGTCTCCGGTCGAACTCCCGGTCACCCGAGACCCCATCGCGGTCGACACCCCCATCGAGTCCGGGACGCTCTCCCTCTACAACTGGGACAGCTACATCTACAAGAAGGTCGTCCAAGACTTCGAGGACGAATTCGGCGTCTCGGTCGAGCTCACCACCTTCAACAACATGGAGGAAGGGATCCAGAAGCTCGTCGCGGGCCAGGTGACGCCCGACGTCTTCGTCCCGACCCCCGGATACCTCAGACGGCTGGTACAGAGCGACCTCCTCGCGCCGCTGCAACACGAACTGATCCCCAACTTGGAGGCCAACGTCTGGCCCAGCTACTCGGATCCCGGGCCGTACTACGACCTCGGGTGGCGGTACACGGTGCCCTACACGATCTACACGTGGGGGGTGGCGTACCGGCGGGACCGCGTCAACGACGACGACATCGCGGCACAGGGCTGGGAGACGTTGTGGAACCACGACTTCGATGCCCAGATAAGCCTCTACGACTCGTACGGCGACACGCTCGCCGTGGCGATCATGCGGAACGGGAGCCTCGATGTGAACAGCGGGGACCCGGCGGTGATCGATCAGGCCAAGGAGGCAGTCATCGAGACGATCCGGGAGAATCAGGCTCGACTCACGATCAACGGCGTCTTCGCGAAGATCCCCGAGGGCGAGTTCACGGTCGCCGAAGCCTGGTCGGGCGATACCGTCGGCTCGCAGTGGTACCTGCCGAAGGGTGTCTCCACCGACGTTCTCGGCTTCTGGCGACCCGTACCGGGCACGACGATGATCAGCAACGACACGCTGGTGATCCCCGCAGAGGCCCCGCATCCGCGGCTGGCGCATGCGTTCCTCAACTTCATGCTCGACGAGAAGCACGGCTACGAGAACTTCGCCAGCTGGAACGGCTACCAACCACCATTCAACTCGATCGACCCCGCGACGCTCGTGGACCGCGGTGTGGTGCCTGCGAACCTCTCATCTGCGGTCGTGACCGAAGAGATGTTCAAGCGAGACCTCACGCCGATCGAGCTCACCCCCGAGGTCGACCAGTTGTGGCTCTCCGCCTGGAACGAGATCGAGGCGGGAGGCTGATCCGCGAGCTCGGCCGTCTCCTCCGGCGTGCCCGGAGCGCGATCGAGACGTCGGAGCGGCGGGCGATCGGCACCGACCACCATCCGGCCATTGAGCCGTGGCAGCCGCCCGCGACCGATCTCGCCGTCGAGTTGTCGCTGGATCGGCGGGCTCCATGCTGGGTTCGAGGGCACCCGCTGGAGCCGGAGACCGTCCCGATCGAGCTCGGCCCGTTCGCCTTCAAGGCGCCGCTGGAGCGACCGGTCGCTTGAGCCGACGCGCCGTTCACAGCTGGCCGATCCACTCGAGTGGGAACGGCGGCTGTGCCAGCGGCATCACCGCCAGCCGCAGCAACGACAACGGGTTGTCATCGCCCGCCGCACGGTTGAGATGGACGTCGTCGCACCCGCTGCAACGGTGGACGACCACCCACTCGCCCGCACCTCGGACGGTGATGGCGATCGGTTCCATCAACGAGCCGCACTCAGCGGCCCGGTCGCCGGGCGTCTCATCGACGTGGCGACTCCACAGACAGTTCGGACAGTGGTTCCTATGGGCCGTCCCGACGGCCTGGGTCGACACGTCGAGACGGCAATGGCCGCAGCGGAACGAAGGTGATCGTCGACGATCGCCGCGGTGTGATCCATGTGACATCGCAAGGACCTCCAAGAAGGCACGGTGGAAGGACGCGCGCGTGCCTGGAGGTCGGGAAGCGTCAGATCGCGACGCGGCGACCGACATCGGGACGCGCGTGGTGCACTACCGCGACGGCAGCTGCTGTGGGTGCCACACCTCATCCCTTCTCGGTCGGACCGCTCCGGCGGAGCGGTGAGGGTCTGACCGTAGCACCCTCGACCGACCGGGGGAAGCACGGGCGGCTCGCCGAGCTCCAGCGAGATCGAGAGAGACCCTGAACGACGTGTGGGTTCGCGCTGGTGGGAAGCTCCGGGGGTGGGACTCGAACCCACAACCTACGGATTAACAGTCCGCCGCTCTGCCGGTTGAGCTACCCCGGATCGTGGTCCGCCGGGCAGTCTACCAGTGGCCCCTTGCCGGACTTCGTGGCGGTAGGCTGTCCAGGTTCGCTCGAGTCTTCGACACGAAAGGTCGTCCGATGAAGCTCCGCACGCTCCTCCTGCTCGCCGGCGGCATCCTCCTCGGCTACAAGCTCTCCCAGCGCATGCACGCGGACGACCCGAACGTGGTCAAGGGGCCGCAACGCGAGGCGTCCGGATCGGCGCCGCTCCGGGTGGTCAGCGACCAGGCGCAGCGCGTCGTCGACCGAGCGAGCGTCCTGAGTCTCGATGCGATCCGGCGGACACGCGGTGCGATCCAGGCGCGCCTGGGCGAGGGCGACGACGACGCGGCCTGGAACTAGGTGCTCGGCCAGCGGGTCGAGAAGACGACGAGGCCGGGGTTCGCGGTCGCGTACGCAGCGGTGCAGTTGGCGGTCGTCGCGTTCGGTAGCACCGCGTACCCGATCCCGGACGTGATCCAGTCTCGGATGAAGTAGCACTTGCCCGAGTCGCTCCACACGGCCGCGACGAAGATGTAGCCGGTGCCGCCCGGTACGTCCGCGCTCGCGGTTCCCGGGTCGTCGCTCGGCGTGGTCGCGTCGCGGAACGTGAGGTTCGGCTCCGTGGCGCTGAGGTCGGCGGGGATCGCGACGGTCGCGTACGTGGCGTGGTCGGTGAACAGGATGCGGCCGACCTCGAGCGTCTTCGCGGCGGTCTGTCGAGCGGCGGAGTCCTGCGCCCGCTCCTTGACGCCGCTGAAGGTGGTCGTGGCCATGAGCATGAGAACGCTCAGGATCGTGACCACCACCATGAGCTCGACGAGCGTGAACCCATCCTCACGCGCGGCGAACCGTATCCAGCGTCGCAACATCATCGCTCCTCGACGTACCGAAGCCATCGAGAAGGTCATCGGCTGGGAAGGTGTGCACCCTTAGCGAGTTATGCGAGCATCCCCCACGGCCGGCCGAGTTCGG
Organism: uncultured Actinomycetes bacterium; assembly: GCA_963816275.1. GTDB lineage: Bacteria > Actinomycetota > UBA4738 > UBA4738 > HRBIN12 > JAOUEA01. Next base: position 105,389 of record CAWFJU010000021.1, on the reverse strand, counting down.
CGGAGGACCTACTCCAGATAGTCGCGGAGTTTCTGGGAACGGCTGGGGTGCCGCAGCTTGGAGAGGGTCTTCGACTCGATCTGGCGGATGCGCTCACGCGTGACCCCGAACTCCCGTCCGACCTCCTCCAGCGTCCGCGGATGGCCGTCGACCAGACCGAACCGCAGCTGGATCACCTTCTTCTCGCGCTCGCTCAGCGTGTGCAGCACGCTCTCGAGCTGCTCCTGCAGCAGGATGAAGCTGGCCGCGTCGACCGGGACCACGGCGTCGGAGTCCTCGATGAAGTCACCGAGGTGGGAATCCTCCTCCTCGCCGATCGGGGTCTCGAGCGAGACGGGCTCCTGGGAGACCTTCTGGATCTCGCGAACCTTCTCGGCGCTGATGCCCATGACCTTGCCGATCTCGTCGGGCGTGGGCTCGCGACCGAGATCTTGGAGCAGCTGACGCTGGACGCGGACGAGCTTGTTGATCGTCTCGACCATGTGCACGGGGATCCGGATCGTGCGCGCCTGGTCGGCGATCGCCCGCGTGATGGCCTGGCGGATCCACCACGTCGCGTACGTCGAGAACTTGAAGCCCTTGTCGTAGTCGAACTTCTCGACCGCGCGGATCAAACCCAGATTGCCTTCCTGGATCAGATCGAGGAAGAGCATCCCGCGGCCCACGTATCGCTTCGCGATCGACACCACGAGACGGAGGTTCGCCTCGATCAGCTTCCGCTTCGCGAGTTGGCCATCGCGCTCCACGCGGTGGAGCCAGGTCGCGAGCTCGTCGTCGGTCTTGGGCTTGTAGCTCTTCGCGATCTTCTCGCGGCCGATGCCCTCGACCTTGCCGAACGCGGTCAGCTGGTGATCGCGGATCTCCCACACCTTCTGGACGCAGAACTTCATGTTCTTTGGATCGGGCTTCTCACCCTCGGCGATCGTGTGCTGGAGCGCCGTCGAGAGCTCCCCGGCCTGGATCCGCCGAGCCAGGTCGACCTCCTGCGCCGCGTTCAGCAGCGGGACCTTCCCGATCTCCTTCAGGTACATGCGGACCGGGTCGTTCGTGGGCGCCTTCAGCAGGTCGACCTCGATACGCACCTGGGTCGCGGCGTCGGTCTCTTCGCCGGGGACCTCGATCACCTCGATGCCCTCGGCCGTGAGGTGGTCCTGCACCTGGGTGAGGAACTCCTCGACCTGTTCGGGCGTGAAGTCGTCCACCGGAACGGCTTCCAGGAGATCCTCGGAGGTCACGAACCCGCGCTCGCGTCCACGAGCGGTGATGGTCTCTTTGACCTCGTCCAGGCTCACCATCTCGCGAGCAGGAACGGTCAACGGATCTCCTCGGGGGTGGTCGGCACGATGGACAACAGTGTACGGAACGGTTCGACCGACCGACCTTTCCGGGCCGAACGACTCAGAGGGCGCTCCGGGTGTGCATCCGCAGCCGCCGCAGCTCGCCGTCGACCTGCACGAGCTCGTTGAACTTGTCGTCGTAGCCAGGAGCGGTCATCGGGTTCAGCTTCTGGAGCTCCATCCGAAGGGCGTCGCTCTTCGTCTTCAGCACGAACTCCTGGAGACGTGCCCAGACCGACTCGGCGTACTCCTTGCTGCCGTCGCCGTCGAGGGGTTCGACCGCCAGCGATGAGACGTATGCGCCGAGCCCCTCGTCGTCACCGCCGGCGATCGAGGCCACGTCGCCCCCGGCGGAGCGCATCGCCGCCAGGGCCGCCCGGCCGCGGGCCGAGTGGATGTGCTCGTCGGTGACCTTGTCGCCGTACTCGTTGAGCGCCGCTGGGTCTCGCGCGATCAGCTTGAGCATCTCGCGCTCGACCTTGTCGCGCGCGGACATGCGCTTGGGCGACTCGACGGCGACCTGCGCCGGTCGCCCCTTCGCGTGCGCGTCCATCGACTGGACGACCGACGATTCCGTGACCCCCGCGAGATCGGCGACCAGGTGCGCGTACTCGCTCCGCCGGACCGGGTCGGTCAGCTTCTCGAGGATCGGCATCGCCTCGGCGACCGCGATGGATCGTCCCTCGACCGACGAGAGGTCGTGGCGCCCGATCATGCGGCGGAGCATGTATTCGACGAGCGGCCGAGCGGTCCGGGAGGCCTCCTTCACCGCCTCGGCGCCGTGCTGGGCCACGAAGTCGGCCGGGTCGAGCCCCTGCGGCATGATCATCACGACCGCCTGCACCGACGGGAACTGCTCCTGGAACGCGAACGCCCGCTCCGCCGCGCGCGCGCCCGCTTCGTCGGAGTCGAACGCCAGTACGGCCCGTTGGGCGAAGCGGGACATCTGGCGGAAGTGCCCCTCCCCCAGCGCCGTGCCGCAGGTGGCCACGGTGTTCTCGAGCCCCTCCTGCGACAGCCCGATCACGTCGGTATAGCCCTCGACGACGTAGACCTCGCCCGACGAAGACACGGCCTTGCGGGCGTGGTGCAGGTTGTAGAGCACCTCGTGCTTGCGGTAGATCGGCGTCTCGGCGGTGTTCAGGTACTTCGCCGACTCCGCGGCCCGCGGGTCGCTCGGCAGGATCCGCGCGCCGAACCCGATCCCCCGGCCCTGGAGGTCGTGGATCGGAAAGGTGATGCGTGCCCGGAACCGGTCGCGGACCGTACCGTCGTCGCCGCGGCTCGCGAGCCCGGCCTCGAGCAGGATCTCGGGGCTGAGCGTGCGGGACTTCGTGAGGGCCTTCAACAGGTGGTCACGCGCACGGGGCGCGTAGCCGATCCCGAAGGCGGCGGCGGTCTCGGGCGTGATGCCGCGCCCCTCGAGGTAGCTCCGCGCTTCGGCGGCCTCCGGCGAGGTGCGGAGCAGCTCCTCGAAGACCTCCGACGCCTCCTCGTTGGCCTGGATCAGCGCGGCGCGGCGCTGCGCCGCCCGGCGTTCGGCGGGCGAGTCGCCCTCGTAGCGCAAGGTGACGCCCGCCTGTTGCGCGAGCCGCTCGACCGCCTCGACGTACGTCAGGTGCTCGAGCTCACGGAGGAAGGTGATCGCGTCGCCGCCCTTGCCGCATCCGAAGCAATAGAAGACCTGCTTGGCCGGGCTCACGCTGAACGACGGTGACTTCTCCTGATGGAACGGGCACAGGCCCGTCAGCGAATCGTGGCCCGACTTCTTGAGCGTGAGGTACTGGCCGACGAGCTTGGCGAGGTCGGTCCGTTCCTTGACGGCGTCGATGTCGTCTTGTCGGATGCGTCCGGCCACCGGCTACAGATCCCTCTCGAGGAGCCAACCCCGGGGAAGGAAGAGCCGCTCGTACGTGCGGAGCGCATACCGGTCCGTCATGCCCGAGATGTAGTCGGCCACGCGGGTCGGCAGGTCTCCTGGCGCGTGATGGTACTCCTCGGGCATCTCGTCGGGATGCTCGAGGAAGTGGCCGAACAGGTCCCGGATCAGTTTGACGGCCTTCTCGTGCTCCCCGCGCGCGTCCTCGCGCAGGTAGACCTCGGCGAACATGAAGTCGCGGAGGGCATCGAGCGCGCCGAACACCTCAGGCGAGAGCCGGATCTCGGGCGCGTCCTCGCTCCGGGCCACCAGGTCGGTCACGAGGCGGTCGATCCGTGCCGAGTGCGTGCGCCCGAGCACGTCGAGGGCGTCGCCGGGGAGTTCCTCGGGGCGGAGCACCCCGGCCCGGATCGCGTCGTCGACGTCGTGGTTCAGGTAGGCGATGCGATCGGCGAACCGCACGACCTGCGCCTCGAGCGTGGCCGGCGCCGGCATGGACCAGGGGTGGTGCACGATCCCGTCGCGCACCTCCCACGTGAGGTTCAGTCCCCGGCCGTCGTTCTCGAGGTACTCGACGATCCGCAGGCTCTCCTCGTTGTGCTTGAAGGGACGCCCGAGGAACGGCGTGAGCGCCTGCTCACCCAGATGCCCGAACGGCGTATGCCCCAGGTCGTGGCCGAGCGCGATCGCCTCGGTGAGGTCCTCGTTCAGGCGGAGCGCCCGGGCCGCGGTTCGGGCGATCTGCGAGACGTCGAGCGTGTGGGTCAGCCGCACCCGGTAGTGGTCTCCCTCCGGCGCCAGGAACACCTGGGTCTTGTGCTTGAGCCGGCGGAACGCCTTGGAGTGCACGATGCGGTCCCGGTCACGCTGGAAGGCCGTGCGAAGGTCGTCGTCGGGCTCGGGATGTTCGCGGCCCTTGGACGCGGACGCACGCACGGCTCGAGGCGACAGGACCTGCGCCTCGATCTCCTCGGTGCGTTCTCGGGGGGTCGTCACACGCCTCATCGTAGCCGCGTCAGCCGACAGTCCGGTCGGCCCGCCCGCGCGTAGTACCCCGAGATGGCGGAGGAGGCGCGATGCGGAAGATCCTGACGGCGACGGCGATGATCCTCGGGCTGGTGGCGGCCTCGTGCGCGAGCGACGGCTCCTCGTCGGGGGCCGGTGGGTACGGCGGCGGTGGGTCGGTCGCGGCCTCGGGCTCACCGGCCGTGAGCGCGACGCAGAGCACGACCGACAGCGGCGGACGCTACGGCTACGGGGGAGGCGGCGGGAGCGGGTCGGGATCGGGCGGCGGCGGCCCGGTCACCGGCAGCGTCGTCGCCGCGAACTACGCCTTCACGCCCGCGACCCTGACGGTCGCGAGCGGCGCCACGATCAAGGTTCAGAACTCGACGCCCCAGACCCCGCACACGTTCACCGTGACCGGACACGACGTCGACGTCGCCCTCGACCCGCAGTCGACCACTAAGGTGACGATCGACCTTCCGCCGGGTACCTACGGGTTCGAGTGCCGGTACCACGTCGGTAGCGGGATGAAGGGCATGCTCGTCGTCACGTGAGCGTCGGCCGAGCGGCCGGGCATCCGCCCGCCGGTCAGTGGCCCACGAGGCGGTAGTAGAGGTACGCGAACGTCTGGCAAGCGTTATGCACCTTCAGACGATGATGCCTCTTCTCGCCGGAAGCGACATCGATGGTCGTCAGCACCCGATCCTGCTCTACCCGGCAGGCTGCTGGATGCCGGGGAGACACTGCGTCGCCTGACCGCCGCTGGGGGCGATCGACCCTCCAATCGTGCCGACACCGATGTCAACGGTGGCGCCCGTTGGGACGACCGTGCCAGGCGACGGCACCTGCTTCACGATCACGCCCGCTTCGTCGGCGGCGCATTGGAGGAAGTACACGCGCCCGAGGCGGAGCCCGAACGGTTCGAGCGTCCGTCGCGCCACGGCTTGGCCACCTCCGTCCGCTCCGAGCCCGATCAGGCTTGGGACTGTGGCGTGATCCGCGCGCTTCCCAACCACGTACCCGGTGACGAACACCCCGCCGAGGATGAGCACCGCCACGAGCACGATGAGGCCCAGACGAAGCATGAGCGGTGCATGCCTCGCGTCATCCATGTCGTCAACACACTAGCCCAGCGGACCTTCACAGTCGGTTCTCGACGGAAGCGATACCGACAAGGGGGACAACCTATCTCAACTTCCGCCGAAGAGCCTGTAGGCGAGGTAGGCGAACGTCTCGCGGACGTAGCCAGGGAGGCGTGCCTCCTGGCTGGTCGCCGCGGAGGTCCAGGTGGCCGAGGCGTACGCGTCGATCCCGAGGTCGGCCCCCATCCGCTTGATCCTGGCGTTGTGCCAGGGATCGGAGACCAAGAAGACGGAGTCCATCCCATCTGCGCGCATCTCACGGGCCAGCGCGCGAAGGCTCTCGTACGTCGTGTGCCCCACCGGGATCGCCACGACCGAGGAGGCCGGGACCCCTTGGCTGATCAGGTAGTCCCGGCCCGACTCGGCCTCGGTCGAGCGATCGCCCGGCTGATTCGCGCCGAGCACGAACACCCGGCCGGCACGACCCTGCCCGTACATCAGCGCCGCGTGATCGAGCCGGCCCTGGAACACCGGTGAGGGGACGCCGTCGTATTGGGCGGCGCCGAGCACGGCGATCGCGTCAGCCGTCTCGACGTCGCTCGCGTCGTCGTGGTGGGCGGCCCGCCAGACGATCGATGCGGATCCGGCCACGACGAACAGCCAGGCGAGGAGGACGACCGCGATCGCGCTGAGGAAGGGATGCCGGGCGATTCGGCTCACCGTCCCAGCCTAGCAACGTGCGCTGGACGCTCATCCCGTCGGCCCGGCGCACCGCGGGTAGCAGGGCGGCGTCCATCCTTCGCGGGTGAGCCCCTCGGAATCGCTGTACGAGCGGTAGTCGAGGTAGTTCACGAGCGTGCCCATCGTGTTGTTCCGCGCGTGGATCACGTAGTCGGAGCCGTCGGTTCCCTCGCTCTGGATCAGCGCGATGTGTCCTTCGTCGGCCCGTCGGTAGACGAACGCGTCCATGTACTCGGTGGCCGAGTAGGTCTTCGCGATCGAGTGGAACTGGTCCTCTGCGGCCGGCTCGATGTACTGCCAGGTGGAGTAGGGACCGTGCATGTCCATCTCGTGGTCCCAGAACCGGTACCCGGCGGTTCCGTCCTTGCGGAGCGCCCAGACCTTGAACACGAACCCCGAGCAGTCGGCACCCTCGCCGCTCGCATCGACGGGCCAGCCCGCCGTGTCGTCGCGATTGTTGAGCTTGTAGCAGCCCCCTTCCCATTCGTAGCCCTCGGATCGCGCCGGCTGTGCGTACGCGTAGGCGTCGGATCGTTTCCAGGTCGTACGATCGCTGCTCGACCCCTGACAGTTGTCGGAGGTCCACGTGGCGGCGGCCGTGAGGCCGGTCGTGATCACCGCCCACCCGATCAGCGTCAGCGCCGCGAGCCATAGGGTGGTCGCACGGTTCGTTCGTCTGCTTCGCATCTCGTCACCTCACCTCGAACCGAAGGATCTGGAGCCGGTGCGCGCGGTCGATCGCCACGAGCACCTCGCCCGGCGCCCGGTAGCGCACCGTCGAGAACCGCGCCACCTGGTGATGCGACGGCTCCGGCAGGAGCGACGACGAGACGACCCGGCCGAGCGCGTCGAACCGCAGCGCCACCACGCCGAAGTGCGTCGAGTCCCAAACGCCGCGGGCCGCCACCGCCCCGCCGTCCTCGAGCGGCCGCACGAAGTAGTCGGACCCCGGCTGCACCCCCCGCGGCAACGTCAGCACGGCTCCCGCGCGTGAGCCGTCAGGGCGGACCCATGCGAAGGCGATCCGGCCGCCCGCGAGCGATCCGGCCAGTCCGACCGATCCGTCCGGCTGCGGCGCCACCGCGCTCTGCAGGCGCGCCTGCAGCTCCGGCGCGAGCGGGCGGCCCGGCGAGGTCCTCACCGCCGCCCACTGCGACGGGCCGACCATCGCCCTGGGTCCGTCGGGCCCCACCGCCACCCGGCTCACGATCCCGTAGCCCACCGGATACCGGCCGATCACCGCGCCCTTGGACGTGAGCTCGAAGGCTTCCGCGTTTTCCCCGAGGGTGCCGAGCACCACGCTCCCGTCGTCCGCCACCGCCAGGTCGGCCGGCTCTCGCACCGGGGAGCGGAAGGCGCGTAGGAACCGCCCCTCGCGCGAGTAGACCTGGACGCGGCCGTTCACCCAATCGTCGACGTAGATCGAGCCACCGGGACCGACGGCGAAGCTGCCGTGTCCCGCGATCTCGCCGTCACCCTTGGGTAGCTCGATGCCGACCTGGCCGTCGCCGCTCCCGTACGCCATCGAGACCGCGATGCCGTCGGGAGCCCGGACGCCGTCCCAGTCGATCGCCGGGAACGCCCGCTCGGGGAGCCCGGTGATCGTGAGCACCCGGATCGCGGCCCGCGAACCGCCGGGCGGATAGGCCTTGGGCGGTCCCGATTCGGTCCTGAACTCGAGCCAGTAGTCGAAGCCGCCTTCGGGGATCAACGTGCCGCTGACCTCGAACCGATAGGCCCCGTCGTCGGCACGTCCGGGCACGCGCGACCAGCCCGCCGCCCCTTGTGGACGCACCCATGCCCGAGCCGCGTCGACCGTGCAGGTCGCCCGGCCTGGGGTCCGGCACATCGTGGCGGCGCTGAGCTCCAGATCGGCCCCGGCGTCGACCAACGCGGGCGCCACATGCAGCACCACCGGTCTCGGTCCGGTGACCGCTGAGGGCGGAGCTGCCCCGGTCAGCACCGCCGCCCCGGCCGCGGCACCCAGGATCACGCCCGCCGCTACCCCGGCCGCCACGAGCCGCCTCGGCACGCGACGTCGTTCGCGTTGGCCCATCGATGACCTCCTCGCTCGCGGGGGAGGCGGAAGGACGCTTAACGCTACGCCGGTCGCCCGGTCGGGCCTGTGATGGGTGTCACAGGAGAGGACGATGTCTCGAGGCGCTCGGCGGCCCGAGGTCCGACCCCTACTTGCTCGCGACTTCCGCCGTCCCTGCCGCCGCCTGACCCGCCGCCAGACGGGCCGTCTCGACCCGGAAGGGCGAGCAGCTGACGTAGTCGAGCCCCAGCTCGTGACAGAAGACCACGCTGGCGGGATCGCCGCCGTGCTCGCCGCAGATCCCCAGGTGGATCGAGGGGTTCGCCGCCTTGCCGGCCTCCACCGCGGTGCGCATCAGCGACCCCACGCCGGGCCGGTCGATCGTGACGAACGGGTTCGCGGGCACGAGCTTGCGCTCCTCGTACATCCCCACGAACTTGCCGATGTCGTCCCGGCTGAACCCGAACGCGGTCTGCGTGAGGTCGTTCGTGCCGAACGAGAAGAACTCGGCGGACTCCGCGATCTCCCCGGCCGTGACGGCGGCGCGCGGCAGCTCGATCATCGTGCCCCACTCGAGGTGGTCCAGGGTCACGCCCTCCCGCTCCAGGATCTCGGTGGCGACGGGCTCGAGCTCGGCGAGCATCTGCTGGAGCTCGGGCGCGGTCGCGACCAGCGGGATCATGATCTCGACCTTCGGGTCGTGGCCGGCCTTCTTGACCTCGACGGCCGCCTCGACGATCGCGCGCACCTGCATCGCGTACAGGCCGGGCTTCACGATCCCCAGGCGGACGCCGCGCAGGCCGAGCATCGGGTTCATCTCGTGGAGCTCGTTCACCTTCTGGAGCACCCGCTCCTGCTCGCTCACGTCCTCGCCGCGCTCCTTGCCGAGCGCGACCTCCACGGCGAGGGACACCTGGTCGGGCAGGAACTCGTGGAGCGGCGGGTCCAGCAGCCGCACGGTCACCGGGAGGCCACTCATCGCGGTGAAGATGCCGACGAAGTCGCCCTTCTGCAGGGGCAGCAGCACGTCGTAGGCGGCCTGCTCCTCCTCCGCGGTCTCGGCGAAGACCATCTGCTGGACGGCCGCGACACGTTCGGAGCCGAGGAACATGTGCTCGGTCCGGCAGAGGCCGATCCCTTCGGCGCCGCGCTCGCGCGCGTTCTCGGACTGGTCGGGCGTGTCGGCGTTCGCTCGCACGCGCAGGCGGCGGCGCTCGTCCGCGTGCGCCATCAACCGCGCGAAAGCCCTCCATAGCGGCTCGTCCTGTGCCTCGGCGTCGCCCTGGCGGGCCTTCTCCAGGAGCGATTCGCGGAGCGGCAGTTCGCCCACGAACACGTGGCCGGTGAAGCCGTCGATCGTGATCACGTCGCCCTCGGAGACCGAGGTCCCGTTCGCGGAGAACCGGCGCCCCGTGAGATCCAGCTTGATCTCGTCGGCACCGCAGACGGCCGGGATGCCTTCACCGCGGGCCACCACAGCCGCGTGCGAGTTCGTGCCGCCGGCGCTCGTCAGGATCCCCTGGGCCGCGATCATGCCGTGATAATCGTCCGGCGTGGTCTCGCGGCGCACCAGGATGACCTGCTCGCCGCGGTTCCCCCACTCCTGCGCCTCGTCGGCGCTGAAGACGACCTTCCCGGTGGCCGCGCCGGGCGAGGCGTTCAGGCCCTTCGCGATGGGCGTGGCGCCGGCGTCGTCGACCCGCCGCTTGAAGAGCTCCTCGAGACGGTTCGCGTCGACGCGGAGCAAGGCGGTGTCGGCGTCGATCAGGCCGTCGTCGAGCATCTCGTAGGCCATCACCCACTCGCCGAACGCCGTGCGCTTACCGATGCGGGTCTGCAGGATCCAGAGCCGGCCCTTCTCGATCGTGAACTCGATGTCGCACATGTCGCGGTAGTGCTGCTCCAGCGTGTGCATCACGTCGCGCAGCTGGCCGTACGAGGTCGGGTCGATCGTCTCGAGCTCGGCGAGCTGGAGCGTGTTCCGGATCCCGGCCACGACGTCCTCGCCCTGCGCGTTCTCGAGGTAGTCGCCGTACGGCACGTTCTCGCCGGTGCTCGGGTCGCGCGTGAACGCCACCCCGGTGCCCGAGTCGTTCCCCGCGGTTGCCGAACACCATCGACTGCACGTTCACGGCGGTGCCGAGGTCGTCGCTGATCTTGTTCTGGCGGCGGTAGTCGATCGCGCGCCGGCCGTTCCACGACCGGAAGACGGCCTCGATCGCCAGGCGCATCTGGTCGCGCGGCTCGGTCGGGAACGCCGAGCCCGGTGTGCCGCTCGTAGATCTCGAGGAACTCGCCGGTGACCGCCCGGAGGTCGTCGACGTCGAGGTCCGTGTCCGAGGCGTTCTCGCCCTTGGCCGCCTTCGCCCGGTCGAGCGCCTCCTCGAAGGCCTCGCCGGGGACGTCCATCACGATCTTGCCGAACATCTGGATGAAGCGGCGGTAGGCGTCCTGCGCGAAGCGCACGTCGCCGCCCGACTGCTCGGCCAGTCCCTTCAGCGACTCCTCGTTCAGCCCCAGGTTCAGGACCGTGTCCATCATGCCGGGCATCGAGAACTTCGCGCCGGAGCGAACGGAGACGAGCAGCGGGTCCGAGTGGTCGCCGAGCTTCTTGCCCATCGAGCCCTCGAGCGTCTGGAGGTGGGTCTCGAGCTCATCCATCATCCCGTCGGGGAAGCCGCCCTCGGCCAGGTACGTCAGGCAGGCCTCGGTCGAGATCGTGAACCCGTGCGGGACCGGCAGTCCCATGTTGGTCATCTCGGCGAGGTTGGCCCCCTTCCCGCCGAGGAGGTCCTTCATGTCCTTGTTGCCTTCGCTGAAGTCGTAGACGTACTTGGTCACCGCATGCCTCCGGACGGGTCGATCGCTTCGGAGGCCCCAGTCTACGGCGAGCCCCCGATCCCTCGACGGGAGGGGTTCAGACGCAACCCCCGACGACGATGGGGCCCTCGACCCGCAGCAGTCCGACCTCCTGACCGGTCGAGGCGGTGTAGACGGCGTGTTCGGGATCCGACATCCGGATCGTGCCTCGGTCCGCGTTGATCAGCACGCTGGGCGATCCGGGACCGAGCGGGTCGCGGAGGATCGGCTCCCAGAAGCTGCCGTCGAAGTCCGTGATGTGGGCCAGACCGCAATGGCCGACCTCGAACCGGTAGCGAACGCCGATATCGGCGGAGCCCGAGCGCGGCCAGATCCGTGAGCCCCCGCCCTTCGAGCGGGACGAAGTCGTAGTCCCCGAGGGCAGGAACGGGGTAGGCGACGGGCGCGTCTCTCGGATCGAACTCGAGGGAGTCCAGGATCGCCCACGCAGCTGCGTTGCGGGCGGGGTCTTCGAACGCCCCCTCGCCCATGGCGACGAGGGCCGAGAACGTGCGGCCGGACGCCGTGTCGTCGAACGAGACCCACCATGCCCTCATGCCATCGAACCCGAGGCCCCGCCCGTCGACACACGCTTGATCCGAACACACGGCCCGCGGGGAGAATGCCTCTGGTCGCATCGGTGCGCCGCCCGGCCGCGCCCCCTCGTACTCCTGCACGGTGATGAACACGTCCTCAGGACCCAGCTGATCGAGCGCCGCCGGGATCACGGCGTCGAACCCCTGGCGCGTGCGGCCCCCGGGAACGAGGTCATACGTCCCGACCGACACGACCTCCGAAGGATCGACCAGGTCCGCGAGCGTTCTCGTCGGCAACCACCCATCCCGCTGGGTACTCCAATGAGAAGCCGGCCTCGAGATCTCTGATCCGTAGTCGGATCGTGGGCACCAGGGTGGTCGGGGAAGGCGCGACACGCTGAGGAATGACTCCCTCCGCTACGCGGGTGGCGATGTCGAGGTCGGACTCGCGACGCATCTGGGCCGTGCCACGAGATAGACCCGGCGCACCCCCACTCGCTGCAGATCTTCCCGTCCCGGCTCGTCCATCCTTCTGTTCCGGGGATCCGATGAACCGCGTTGAACGTGAGGCTGGTCGGACGAGCCTCACCTTGTCCCACGAACTGGTCGACCATGATCGATCGACGTCGCCGTCTTCCGCCTGACCGCGGAGCGGACGCCCCGAACGACGGGAAGCTGCGGGGGCTACCGGTGGCGGCGTTCGTGACGAAGGACCATCGCATGTCCTGGATCATGTGCTGCGGTCCACCGACGAAACGTGCTGCTCCATCCCGCCAACCCTCCGGCACTGGCATCGTCCATGGGATGTCGGGCGCGGAGAACGTGCCCCATCCTTCCGGGGTCGTCGGCTTCGACCCGGCATCGCGCCCCACTTGGGTCGCGGCGAACCCGACGGCTCCGAGGAACACGCCGACGGCCGTTACTGAGGCGACGAGCACGCCAGCGCGCCGGCGCGATCCGCGGCGCTCCACAGCTCTCGGCTCGCCGTCGACCTCGATCCCCCGGACTGCTCGGTCGAGAACGTCGCCGAGCCTGGTGTCTCGTTCGTCCACGTTCATCGTTCCCGTTCCTCCACGCTCAGCGAACGCCGGAGCGCCTCGCGGCCTCGGGAGAGGTGCACGCGAACCGTGCTCGCGCGCATCCCGAGCATCGAGGCCACCTCGTCGGTCGGATACCCCGCCCAGTCCCGGAGCACGACGGCCTGGCGCTGGCGCACGGACAACTCACCGAGCGCCGCGAAGACCGCCGCCCGCTCGTCAGACCGCCCGACTCGTCCGCCGCCGGCCGGTCGACGACCTCGCCGATCACCTCGCGGCGCGCCCCATCCCTCGCTTCGCGCAAAGCCGCATCGCCGTCTTGAACACGTAGCCTCCCGCGTGGTCCTCGTCGTGGATCAGGCCCCAGTGGGACCACAGCCGGGCGAAGGCCTCGGCTGCGACGTCCTCGGCGGCCGCGGGATCGAGCGTCACGAGCGTGCAGGCGCGTACGACTCGCGTGAGGTGCTCGCGGTAGAAGCCCTCGAAGCCCGCCCGGTCCGCCACCACCCTGTTCTATCCCTGAACGGGTGGAGGCGCGTACCTACTGGGTCAAGGAATCTTGGAGTCGCTGGAGGGTGGCCCCGTCGGTGGCCCAGCCCAGCTGCACGGTCCCGTTCTCGCCCTGGGTAACGAACCCGGGCGTATCGCCGTCGTCGATCCAGGTCTGCGCAGCATCGGCGAACGCACGGGCGTCGTCATCCGAGTCCCAGACGGTCGTCATCGCGACCGCCACCGCGTGGCCGTCGGTCCACGCCCGGTACATGCCGCCGTCCCAGCCCGCCGCGGCGGCGTCCGCCGTGGCGTGATCCAGCCGGAGCCGGAGCATCGTCTGGAGCCACGCCTCCCCCACCGTCATCACGTCGAGGTCGCGCCAGCCGTCACCGAGCGCCGCGGACAGGTCCGGGACATCGACCGGCTGCGGCACGTCGTTCGGGTAGCGCTCCGGATGCATCACCTGCTCGGTGGAGAGCGGGAACGTCTCGATCGCGCCGTTCACGGCCTGGACGCCGCCGCGACGATCCGACGCGTCGATGAAGATCTGCCCGGCGGTGTACGGCCAGAACTGGAGCTGCGTGATGAACGGCGGCACGCCGGCGGGCAACCCGCCATCCCCGGCGTCGATCGTGCCGCCCGGGAACCGCGCCGCCACCGCGAACGCGAAGTGCTGCGCGCTTCCTTCCACCGCTCCCAGCGCCGACTGGAAGGCCTCGTCGTCGCAGGTAGCCACGATGTCGTCGATGCGCGTGAGGTCGAAATGCTGATCGTCGATCGCGTGGGTGAGCTCGTGCGCGAGGATCACCCGCTCGGTCAGGTTCCCGAGCACGTCGCCGTTGCTCAGGTAGACGAGTTCGCCGTTCGCCGGGTTGTAGAAGCCAACGACCTGGCCGGTCTGGAACGCGAGCAGAGAGGCACGGATGTCGGCCCCGGGCGGGATGACCCCGATCGTGCGCCAGGCGTCGGTCCGCCGGGCATAGAACTTCACGGGGTACGTTTGATCGAAGGACTTCGAGAGCTTGCGGTCCATGGTGGCGTCGTCGATCGGGTTCACGGCGACGGGATGCGTGAACCGCAGCTCACGCACGGTCTGAACCTGATCCTCGATCTCGGCGATATCCGCGGGGGTCTCGCCGGCCCGCTTCTCCTTCCCGTCGCTCGGCTTCGGGGCGATGCAGAGCCGCGCCATCGCCTCGGCCGCGGATCCGTCGCCCGTGGGGACCGGGGACGGCGACGACTGCGGTGGCACGGTCGGCGCCTCCGTCGGTGACGGCGGCGCGGCCACCGAGGTACAGGCGGCGAGCCCCAGTCCGAGAGCGGCGAGCAGCGCCGCAGATCGGCGGCGGCGCACGCCTCACCTGCGCCTCGGCAGCACCACGCTCAGCACCGCCAGCACGATCGCGGCGCCCGAGCACGCCGCCGACACCAGCAGCGGGGTCGTCGAGGAGAGGAAACTCTTGCCGGCCACGGCGATCAGGACGCCGGCGACGATCATCAGGACGAACGCGACCGCGTACAGCGTGACCCAGCCCCGCGGTGGCTTCGTCGGCGCCTCGGTCACAGCTGGTCCCTCAGGTAGGCGACGAGGTTGTCGATCGGCAGGCGTTCCTGCGCCATCGTGTCGCGCTCGCGCACGGTGACCTGGCGGTCGTCGAGCGAGTCGAAGTCGACCGTCACGCAGAACGGCGTGCCCACCTCGTCCTGGCGACGGTACCGGCGTCCGATCGCGCCGGCGTCGTCGTACTGCGTGATCCACTGGGCCTTGACCAGGTCGAGCACGCGACGGGCCTCGGGCACGAGCTTCTCGTTCCGCGAGAGCGGGAGCACGGCGACCTTGATCGGCGCGAGGTCGCGGTGCAGACCCAGGACGGTCCGCTTGTCGGTGTCGCCCTTGGCGGTCGGCACCTCCTCGACGCGGTAGGCGTCCAGCAGGAACGTCAGCAGGGCGCGGTCAACGCCGACCGCCGGCTCGACGACGTAGGGCAGGTAGCGCTCCTCCTTCTCCTGATCGAAGTAGGTGAGGTCCTCGCCACTCGCGGTCTGGTGGGCGCCCAGGTCGAAGTCGGTGCGGTTCGCGATGCCCTCGAGCTCCTGCCACCCGAACGGGAACTCGTACTCGACGTCGGTGGCGGCCTTCGCGTAGTGGGCGAGCTCCTCGGGCTCGTGCGGCCGGAGCCGGAGCTTGTCCTTCGAGACACCGAGCTCGAGGTACCAGTTCATCCGCTGCTCGACCCAGTAGGCGAACCACTCGTCGTCGGTCCCGGGCTCGACGAAGAACTCCATCTCCATCTGCTCGAACTCGCGCGTCCGGAAGATGAAGTTCCCCGGCGTGATCTCGTTGCGGAACGACTTGCCGATCTGGGCGATCCCGAACGGCAGCTTCTTGCGAGCGACGGCCTGGATCGCGGGGAAGTTGACGAACATGCCCTGGGCGGTCTCAGGTCGCAGGTACGCGATCGCGTCGTCGTCCTCGATCGGCCCCAGGAAGGTCTTCAGCATCAGGTTGAACTGCTTGGGCTCGGTGAACTCGGCCCCGCCGCAGTTCGGGCACAGCACGACGCCGTCGGCGTTGGCCTGAAGCTGCAGGTGGTCCTCCCGGAACCGCTGGTGGCAGTTCGTGCATTCGACCAGAGGATCGTGGAACGTCTCGAGGTGGCCGCTCGCCTTCCACACCTTGGGGCTCATGATGACGGCGGCCTCGACCCCCACGACGTCGTCGCGGAGCTGCACGTTCGCGCGCCACCAGGCGTTGCGGATGTTCCGACGGAGCTCGACCCCGAGCGGACCGTAGTCCCAGGACGAGCGCAGTCCCCCGTAGATCTCGGCGGACTGGAACGCGATCCCTCGGCGTTTCGCGAGGGAGGTGACGGCCTCCATGAGGTCGGTCATGAGCGATGGACTCCTCTCCCAGCCGCTGGCAGCGACCGCTGGCGTGCCCACCATGCTAGCCGGGCGGTGGGGTCATCCCGCGGCCGTCACGGAACCGTCACGACCGGCCCGGCGCGTCAAGCGCGCAGGCGAGCGGACCGATACCTCGTTGATGGACGCCTGTCCGAGCTGCGGCGCGCGCGTCACCGCCGATGCCACCTGGTGCGGTCAGTGCTTCGCGACGATCGACCGCTCGGAGCCCGCCGGTCCGGCCGGACGGCGTCCTCCGCCGAGGGAGGAGTTCCACCAGCCCACGTACTCCCGCTGGCGCGGCAGCGCGACGAGCTTCGGACCGGTCGGTCGGATCGTGATGACGATCGGGGTCCTGCTCGGCCTCGTGATCGGGTACCCGCTGACCCGCGGGCTGATCTTCGCGACCGTGGGGATGGACGTGCCGGGCACCGGCTTCATGCTGATGTACGCGGGGATCGCCGTCGTGGCCGGCATCTGGCTGTTCGGGCGGATCTGGCGACGCACGCGGGTCAGCTGACAGTGGTGCGCGTGATCAAGCGTCCTCGATCGCGCCGAACCTGCGGTTCCGCTTCTGGAAGTCGCGGATCGCCTCGAAGAGCGTCTCGCGGCTGAAGTCGGGCCAGAGCACGGGCGTGAACCAGAGCTCGGCGTAGGCCGCCTCCCACAGCAGGAAGTTCGAGATGCGCTGTTCCCCGCTGGGGCGGATCAGCAGGTCGGGGTCGGGCATGTCGGGGTGGTAGAGCCGCCGGGCGATCTCGTGCTCGTCGATCTTCTCGATCCGGATCCTCCCGGCTTCGTGGTCGCGCGCCAACTGCTTCACGGCGTCCACGATCTCGGCGCGACCCCCGTAGTTGAAGGCGATCGTGAGGGTCATCCCGGTGTTGTTCCGGGTCATCTCCTCGGAGGTTCGCATCTCCTTGAGGACCGACCGAGGCACCCGCCAGTCGCGGCGGCCCGTCCACCGGATCCGGACGTTCATCTCGTTCAGCTCGTCGCGCCGTCGCCGCAGCAGCGACCGGTTGAACTCCATCAGGTACAGGACCTCGGCCGCCGGCCGCTTCCAGTTCTCGGTGCTGAACGCGTAGACGGTGAGCCACCGCACGCCCACCTCGTTCGCGCCCTTGACCGTGTCCCAGAGCGCCTCCTCGCCCGCCCCGTGGCCCTCCGTGCGGGGGAGGCCGCGCTGCTGGGCCCAGCGGCCGTTGCCGTCCATCACGATCGCGACGTGCGCGGGGACGCGTTCGCGGTCGATGTCGTGCAGGTAGCTGCTCACCGCGCCGTCCTCACGAGCATCGGCACCGACTTCATCCGGCGCTCCAGGTGGTACTCGGCGAACCCGAAGAGCAGCGCGCGCGACTCCTTGCGGACACGGTCCTCGGGCATCGCGATCGCGCCCGCGTCGACCATGTCGGCCATCGCGAGCTCGGCGAGGTAGGTCAGGGCGGCCCGGGAGACATGCCCTGCGCCGCCCTCGGCACATCGGGCGCACACCGCCCCACCCAGGCCGGCGGAGAACAGCTCCGGGTCGGTCGCGCCGCACACCGCACAGGCGGTGAGGGACGGATGGAACCCGGACAGGGACAGGAGCTTCAGCAGGAACGACTCGGCGACGGCGTCGGGGACCGCGGGCTTCGTGTCGAGGGCGCGCAGGCCCGCCAGGAGCAGCAGGACCAACTTCACGTTCTTCTCGTGCTCCTCGGCGACCTTGTCGACCGCTTCGAGCATCGTCTCGCCCGCCGCGAACAGGGCGAGGTCGTCCCGGATCGCCGCGTGGGGCGCGATGATCTCGGCCTGCGTCACCGTGTCCAGCGCGCCCCGCCCGCGGTAGAGCATCAGGCTCACGTGGGTGAACGGCTCCAGCCTGGCGCCGAAGCGGCTGGTGGTCTTGCGGATGCCCTTCGCCACGGCCCGGACCTTGCCGGAGCCCTGGGTCATGATGGTCACGATCTTGTCGGCCTCGCCGAGCTTGTGCGACCGCAGGACGATGCCCTGCTCCTTGTAGGGCGGCATGAGCGAATCGTAGCCGTCCGGGTACCCGGGGAGCTCTAGCGGACGTGTGCTGATTCCGTTGCGGGACGCGGGTTCAGTCCGGCCCCCGGATGCCGAAACCCCCCTTGAGCCTGCCGCGCACTCGTCGTCGGGCGCCGTTAGGAGGACGGGCAGCGTGAGTGACACGATGATCGGGACCAGGAGCGCCGTCGGGACGGCCCTCGACCGTGTGATCAGGGACTTCCGGGACCAGAACCCGGGCTTCCTGATCGGCGACGACGTGATCCGCCGGTACCACCTCGCCATGATGTCCCGAGGATTCGTGATCCTGTCCGGGCCCGAGCGGTACCGGCAAGACCTGGCTCGCACAGGCCTACGCGAACGCGATCGCGGCCCGCCCCAAGCTGGTGGCGGTCGACCCGAGCTGGTCGTCGAACGAGGACCTCCTCGGGTACCTGTCCCCGCTCGACGGCTTCTACCACCACACGCCGTTCAGCGAGTTCGTGCAGGAGGCCGCCCGCGAGTGGTCCTCGGCCGACCTCGCGAGCCGCACCGCCCGCGAGTTCCACGTGATCCTGGACGAGATGAACCTCGCCCGCGTCGAGCACTACTTCTCGCGGTTCCTCTCGGCGATGGAGGTACGCTCCCGCGAGGGGATCGCGCGGCTGGACCTGGCGCCGGGCCACGCCGTCGAGCTCACCCCGAACCTGAAGTTCGCCGGCACGGTGAACATCGACGAGACGACCCACGGGTTCGCCGACAAGGTGTACGACCGCGCGCAGCTGCTGGAGCTCCCGCTCCTCCAGAACTACGTGGAGGAGTACCTCGAGGCCGAGCCGTACCGCGACGTGATCCTTCAGATCTGGACGCGCCCTTCGCCCGATCGCACCGTTCGGGTTCCGGGTGCTCGAGGAGATGCATCACTACGTAGTCGCGGCCGGCGAAGTGGACGTCGGCGTGGGAGGTGGCCCTGGACGAGCAGCTGGTCCAGAAGGTGCTCCCGCGCGTGCGAGGCGCCGACGGACGGCTCGACGAAGCTCTGGAGGCGTTCCTGGCCGCCCTCGGCGACGGCTTCCCGCTGGCCCGCGCGAAGGCCGGGCAGATGCGCGAGGACTACGCGACCCATGGCTTCGCCAGCTACTTCTGAGACGGCGGTCCCGCTCGCGGTCCTGACGGAGATCGTCCACGGCATGGACGGACGCCCGGGATTGGCCGAGGTCGTGGTTCGACTGCAGCAGACCCATCGCAAGGACCTGATCCGCGTCGAACGCTGGACCTCCGGCGATCTCGCTCGTCACCCCGAGCCGCGCGAGCTGATCCGCAGCCGGCGGCGCCAGGGGAACCTCGACGAGCACGGGCGCTTGAAACGCGTGTACGACTCCCGCCGGGTGCTGACACCCGACATCCACGAGAACCGGGTCGTGCGGCACGCCGTACGGGACGTCCGGAGGGCCCTCGCGGCCAACGAGGAACCCGAGGCCGCGGGCCTCCTCCTCGAGCTCGACGCGGCGATCGCCCAGGCGCCGTTCCTCGACGACGTGAACGAGCTCCGGGGTCTCCCCGGCGTGCCGACCGCGACGCTCGCGGGCGACCCGCTCTACCGGACCGCGTACCAAGCCTGGCTCAGGCTGCGCGGCGGCTGAGCCGCCGAGCGCCGCGCGACCCTCACGCGGTACCCTGGAGTCCTAGGGAGAGGCGGCACGATGGCCAAGGCGAACGACAGCAAGGTGCACTTCGGTCCTCCAGGACGCGGGAAGGACGCGGCCTCGCGCGCCACCTCCGGCCGGCACTGCGACTACCCGGGCTGCTCGACCGTCCTGTCGACCTACAACGCCTCGTCGACCTGCTGGCTGCACACGGGCCCTTCCACCCGGCATGCCCTGTACAACGGCA
Organism: uncultured Actinomycetes bacterium; assembly: GCA_963816275.1. GTDB lineage: Bacteria > Actinomycetota > UBA4738 > UBA4738 > HRBIN12 > JAOUEA01. The sequence goes on along the minus strand of CAWFJU010000021.1, from coordinate 85,597 downwards.
AGGGCTAACCGGCGCGCTCAGGCGCCGATCGGGTGCCAGACGGTCTTGAACTCCACGAGCGCCGTGATCTCGTAGGGGCTCTGCGCCGCGTCGGAGAACGGATCCACGTCGGGCCCGCGGTGCACGCGCTTCACGTTCTCGGCAGCGAGCTCCTCCACCTCGGCCAGCTGTTCCGCCGGGACCCCCGTCACGTCGATCGCGTTCACGTCCATGTGGCCCGCCAACCACGGCACCAGTTCGGCGGTCACGCCCGTCAGGAGGTTCACGACCCCTCCTGGGACGTCGCTCGTCGCGAGGACCTCGGCGAGCGACACCGCGGGGAGCGGTGACGACTCGCTCGCGATCACGACCGTCGTGTTGCCGCTCACGATCGCGGGCGCCAGCCGCGACACGAGCCCGAGGAGCGACTGATCCCCCGGTGCCACGATCCCGACCACGCCCGTGGGCTCGGGCAGCGTGAAGTTGAAGTACGGCCCGGCCACGGGGTTCGTACCCCCCGACACCTGCGCGATCTTGTCGGCCCAGCCCGCGTACCAGACCCAGCGATCGATCGCGGCGCTCACGCCACGCCCCGGGTCCGACGCCCCGGCGTCCGCCAGCTCGGAGGCGAACTGCTCCCGGCGCCCCTCCATCAGCTCGGCAACCCGGTATAGGATCTGGCCCCGGTTGTAGGCGGTCATGCCAGCCCACCCGGGCTGCGCGGCCCGCGCGGCCACCACCGCCTCGCGCAGGTCCTTCCGGGAGGCCTGGGCCACGTGCGCGAGCGGCCGACCGTCGTGCGCCACCACTTCGTAGGACCGGCCGGACTCGCTCCGTGGGAACGCGCCCCCGATGAACAGCTTGGCCGTGCGTTTCACGGGCAGGCGTTCGTCGGTCATCGCGCACTTCCGTCGAGCTCGAGATAGGCCTCGAGCCCATGCAGGCCGCCCTCGCGACCGAACCCGCTCTCCTTGTAGCCGCCGAACGGCGAGGTAGGGTCGAACCGGTTGAACGTGTTCGCCCACACCACGCCCGCGCGCATCCGGTCGGCCATCCAGAGGATCCGCGATCCCTTCTCGGTCCAGATCCCCGCGGACAGCCCGTACGGCGTGTTGTTCGCCTTCTCGACGGCCTCCTCGGGCGTGCGGAACGTGAGGATCGAGAGCACGGGCCCGAAGATCTCCTCACGCGCGATCCGGTGCGACTGCGACACGCCGGTGAAGAGGGTGGGCCGGAACCAGAACCCGCGCTCGGGCAGCGCGCAGTCGGGCTGATAGATCTCGGCGCCCTCGGATACACCTGTCTCGACGAGCTCGGTGATCTTCTCGAGCTGCGTCCGCGAATTGATCGCGCCGATGTCGGTGTTCTTGTCGAGCGGGTCGCCGACCCGGAGCGTCTGCAGCCGGTCCTTGAGCTTGCCGAGCAGCGCGTCGAACAGGGGCTCCTGAACGAGCAGACGCGACCCCGCACAACACACGTGCCCCTGGTTGAAGAAGATGCCGTTCACCACGCCCTCGACCGCCTGGTCGAGTGGCGCGTCCTCGAACACGATGTTCGCCGCCTTCCCCCCGAGCTCGAGCGTGAGGCGCTTGCCGCTCCCGGCGGTCGCGCGCCGGATCGATCTTGCCGACCTCGGTCGACCCCGTGAACGCGATCTTGTCGACGTCGGCCTCGACGAGCGCGGCTCCCGTCGCGCCGGCACCCGTCACGATGTTCACGACGCCCGGCGGCAGCTCGGCCTCGCGGATCACCTCCGCCAGCAAGAGAGCGGTCAGCGGCGTGGTCTCGGCGGGCTTCAGCACCACGGTGTTGCCCGCGGCGAGCGCGGGGGCCAGCTTCCACGAGGCCATCAGCATCGGGAAGTTCCATGGGATGATCTGGCCGGCCACGCCGAGCGGCCGGGGCGTGCGGCCGGGGAACGCGTACTCGAGCTTGTCGGCCCACCCCGCGTAGTAGAAGAAGTGCGCGGCGGCGAGCGGCAGGTCGACGTCGCGCGATTCCTTGATCGGCTTGCCGCCGTTCATCGACTCGAGCACCGCGAACTCGCGCGCGCGCTCCTGCAGCTGGCGAGCGATCCGGTAGACGTACTTCGCGCGCTCGCTGCCGGGGAGCGCCTGCCACGCGATCGACGCCTCGCGGGCGGCGTCCACCGCGAGCGAGACGTCCTCGGGTCCACCCTCGGCCACGTCGGCGAGCGGCTCCTCGGTGGACGGGTCGATCGTCGTGAACCACCGGCCGCTCTTGGGCTCTACGAACTCCCCGCCGACGAACAGCCCGTACCGGTCCTCGAGCCTGACGATGTCCCTCGACTCGGGAGCGGGCGCGTACGCCCAGGCCGACGGTGTCTCGATCGCCTCGCTCATCCGCTCCCCTAGTCGATCGTGAAGTAGTCGGGGCCGGCGTACCGGCCGGTGGCGCCCTTCTCGAGCTGCATCAGCACGTCGTTCAGGAGCGACGACGCGCCGATCCGGAAGAGGCCGGGCGTCATCCAGGCCGGGCCGAGCGTCTCGTGCACCAGCACGAGGTACTGGATCGCCTGCTTCGACCGTCGCACACCGCCGGCCACCTTGATGCCGACCCGCCGGCCGGTCTGGGCATGGAACTCGCGCGCGGCCTCCATCATGCAGAGCGCCGTCGGCAGGGTCGCGCTCACGCCGATCTTCCCGGTCGACGTCTTGATGAAGTCGGCTCCGGCGGCCATCGCGAGCACGCTCGCCTGCCGGATCCGGTCGTACGACCCGAGCTCGCCCGTCTCGAGGATCACCTTCAGGTGCGCGGTGCCCGCGGCCTCGCGCGCCGCGAGGAGTTCCTCGAACGCCTCCGCGTACCGACCGCCGAGGAAGAGCGAGCGGTTCAGGACGATGTCGATCTCATCGGCGCCCGCGGCCGCGACGTCGGCGACTTCCCGCAGGCGCGCGTCGAGCGGTCCGAGCCCGCTCGGGAATCCGCCGGCCACGCTCGCGACGGCCACGCCGGTCCCGCGCAACCGCTCGACGGCGACCGGGACCAGCTGCGGGTAGAGGCACACCGCTGCCACCGACGGCACCGATGGATCGACCGGGTTCGGACGGACGGCCTTCGAGCACATCGCGACGATCTTGCCGACGGTGTCCGTGCCCTCGAGCGTCGTGAGATCGATGCAGCGGATCGCGAGCTCGAGCGCCCGTCGCTTCGTCTCGCGCTTGATCGAGCGGGTCGCGAGGGACGCGGCCCGGCCCTCGAGGCCGACCGCGTCGACCGAGGGGGCGCGCGCCACGAGCCGCGACGCCTCGGCCGACGACGCCACCGGCGTCGCGGCTGAGCTCCGCTCGATCTCGGCTGCCTGGGACACGCGTCGCTCCTCGTCGGGACCGTGTCATCGTAGCCGACCCCGCGTTCGGGCCGGCTCCCGGTAGGCTGTCGCCCGTCTCCGACCACCCAGGAGTGCCCACCGCGATGCGAACGCTGATCATCGGCCTTGCGGCCACCCTGACGCTCGGGAGCGTGGTCGCCTGCTCGGGCTCGGACGCGCCCGCATGCGAGAACCCCGTCGTCACGACCAGCGTCGAGGTGGCCGACTTCTCCTACGACCCCACCTGTGTGGCGGCTACGGCCGACGCGACCCTCACGATCTCGAACGTGGGGAAGGTGCCGCACACCTTCACGGTGTCGGACACGGACGCGGCGGTCGACGTCGCGGCCGGGGAGACGGGCACACTGGATCTCGCCAGCGTCGCCCCTGGCACCTATCGCGTGTTCTGCACGTATCACCCGAACATGGAGGCCGCTCTGCGCGTCGGCTGAGGGGTCGCGTCGCGTCAGTACCCCAGCCGGTTGAGCGCCTTCGGGTCGCGCTGCCACTCCTTCAGCACCTTCACGTGCAGGTCGAGGTAGACCTTCGTGCCGAGGAGCCGCACGATCTCGGCTCTGGCCTCGGTGCCGATCGTCTTCAGGGTCGCGCCACCCTTGCCGATCAGGATCCCCTTCTGGGAATCGCGCTCGACCACGATCGAGGCGTGGATCCGCGTGAGGTCGCCCTCGCGTTCCATCTCGTCGATCTCGATCGCGACCGAGTGCGGAACTTCCTCGCGCGTGACCCGTAGGGCCTGCTCCCGGATCAGTTCGGCCACGCGCGTCTCGGTCGGCTGATCGGTCACCTCGTCGACGGGGAACAACGGCGGCCCCTCGGGCATCCGCGCGAGGATCAGCTCGCGGAGCCGATCCACGCCGTCGCCGCGCGCCGCCGAGACCGGGACGATCTCGTCCCACTCCCCCAACGCCTGGGCCGCGGCGAGCTGCGGGATCATCTTCGCGTGGGAGAACGCGTCCTCCTTGTTGACCACGCAGAACCGGGCGCCCTGCGCGGAGGCCACCTGCCGCTCGTACACGAACGCGTCTCCGCGGCCGACGCCCGTCGAGCCGTCTACCACCAGGATCACGAGGTCGACGCCGTCGACCGCGTCGGCCACGAGCTCGTTCAGCCGGGATCCGAGCAGCGTGCGCGGCTTGTGGAACCCCGGCGTGTCGGTGAAGACGATCTGTGCCTCGTCGGTCGAGATGATCGCGCGGATGTCGGCACGGGTGGTCTGCGGCTTGTCGGAGACGATCGCGACCTTCTCGCCGACCAGCGCGTTCACGAGGGTCGACTTGCCGACGTTGGGGCGGCCGACGACCGCCACGATCCCGCTCCGGAAGGCGCTCACCGATGCAGGTCGTGCGGCCCGAAGGCGTCGGGGAGGAGCTCGTCGACGGTCCACATGACCCGCACGGAGCCGTCGGCCGACTCCGAGACCACGGGGATCGTGGGACCGAACTCGTTCAGCACCTGACGACAGCCGCCGCACGGTGAGGTCGGCCGCTCGGCGTCGGTCACCACGGCGATCGCCTCGAACACGGTCTCGCCGGCCGCAACGGCCATCGTCGCGGCGTTCCGCTCGGCGCACACCGAGAGCGGGTAGCTCGCGTTCTCGACGTTGGGCGCCGCGAAGACCCTCCCGCCGGCCAGGAGCGCCGCGCCCACGTGGAACCCGCTGTACGGGACGTAGGCCCGCGATCTGATCTCGCGGGCGACCGCGACGAGCGCGTCCAGGTCGAGGTCGGTCATGCCTCGCTCTCCGCGACCTCGGCCGCAACCGGATCGTCGTCGCCGGCGGGGCTCCGGGTGATCAGCACCCTCGCGATCCGGCGGCCGATCACCTCGTCGGCCCGGAACGTGAGGCCCTCGAGCGTGACCTCTTCGCCTTCCTCGGGGATCCTGCCGAAGAGGTCGAGGACGAGGCCGGCGATCGTGTCCCACTCCTCGTCGGGCAGCTCCGCCTCGAGCTCCTCGTTGACGTCGTCGACCGAGGTCTTCCCGCTGACCCGGTACATGCCCGGTTCCACCTCCTGGATCTCGGTTTCCTCGCGGTCGTACTCGTCGGTGATCTCACCGACCAGCTCCTCGAGCAGATCCTCGAGGGCCACCAGCCCGGTCACCGAGCCGTACTCGTCGGTCACGAGCGCCATGTGGAACTTCTCCCGCTGCATCTCGCGGAGGAGGATGCCGACCTTCTTCGACTCCGGCACGTAGCGCGCCGGGCGCACCAACTCAGCGAGGGGCAGGTCCTGCTTGCCCTGGTGCAGCGCCTTCAGCACGTCCTTCGCGAAGATGATCCCGATCACGTCGTCGAGGTCCTCGGCGGCGTTGTAGACGGGGATCCGGCTCGTGCCGTGCGTGAGCACGAGCGCCTGCACGTCCCGGAGCGACTTGTCGTCCTCGATGCAGATGATGTCGGGCCGTGGAACCATCACCTCGCGCGCGATCGTGTCGCCGAACTCGAAGATCGAATGGATCAGCTCCTTCTCCTCTTCCTCGATCGAGCCCTCCTCGGAGCCGACCTCGGCCATCGAGCGGATGTCGCCCTCCGAGACGAATGGGCCGGCCTTGATCCCCTTGCCCGGCAGGAGGACGTTCGCGAGCCCGATGAGGGCGCGCGTGGGCCAGGCCAGGAGCCGTCCGAGGAAGAACACGAGGGGCGCGAGCGCGAGCGCCACGCGGTCGGAGTGCAAGATCGCGAACGTCTTCGACATCGCCTCGACCAGCACGAAGTAAAGGAGCGTGAAGACGAGCGAAGCGATCGTGATGCCGAGGCCGCCGAAGGTGCTCTCCGCGAGGAACGCGACGAGGATCGCCGAGCCATTCTGGACGATCATCACGGTGAGGTAGATCGAGTTCAGGTAGCGCGGCGGATCGGTCTCGAGGCGCACGAGCAGGGCGGCGTTCCGCCGGCCCTCCTCCTCGAGGGACAGCGCGCGGATCCGCGTCAGGCGCGTGAGCGAGGCCTCAGCCATCGCCATCAACGACCCGAGGAGCACGAACACAACCGCCAGGATCCAGAGCCAGTTCACGGGGCGCTCACCCCGCTGTACCGCTCCTGCCTCGCCCACATCTCGGCCTTCTCGGCATCCTCTTCGTGGTCGTACCCGAGCAGGTGGAGGATGCCGTGCACGAGCAGCAGCCGGAGCTCGGCGTCGGGATCGCCGGGGTTGTTGGCGGCGGCCACCGACGGTGCGATCACGACGTCGCCGAGCATGCGCACGCCGTCCTCGTCGAGGTCGTCGGCGTCGAGCGGGAACGAAAGGACGTCGGTGGGCCCAGCTTCGTCCATGTAGCGAACGTGGAGTTCCTCGATCTCGGACTCCTCGACGAACGAGACCGAGAGCTCGACCGCGCCGAGCCCCTCGCCACGGAGCGTCGTCCGGGCGAGGGTGACCAGCCCGTCGACGTCGAGCGGCGCGGACTGCCGGTCGGAGACGAGGATCGCCGGATGGTCGTCGTCGGTCATCGTGCGATCAGCTCTCGACCTCGAGCTTGGGCTGCGTGTAACGCCCGTACGCCTCGACGATGTCCTGCACGATCCGATGGCGGACCACGTCGCGCCCGCCCAGATGGATGAAGGAGATCCCGTCGATCGTCGAGAGGATCTCTTCGACCACGGCCAGGCCGGAACGCTGTCCGGTCGGCAGGTCGACCTGGGTCGCGTCGCCGTTGATCACGGCCTTGGAGCCGAAGCCCAGGCGCGTGAGGAACATCTTCATCTGCTCGGGCGTCGTGTTCTGCGCCTCGTCCAGGATGATGAATGCGTCGTTAAGGGTTCTGCCCCGCATGTAGGCGAGCGGCGCGACCTCGACGGTGCCGCGTTCCATCAGCCGCGGGAGCGTCTCGGCGCCGGTCATCTCGAAGAGCGCGTCGTAGAGGGGGCGCATGTACGGGTCGATCTTCTCGTAGAGGGTGCCGGGCAGGTACCCGAGCCGCTCCCCGGCCTCGACGGCCGGGCGGGTGAGGATCAGCCGCGAGACCTGGCGTTCCTGGAGCGCGCGCACCGCGGTGGCCACGGCGAGGTAGGTCTTGCCCGTCCCCGCCGGGCCGATCGCGAACGTCACGGTCGAGGACCGGATCGCGTCCACGTACTCCTTCTGCCCGGCGGTCTTCGGCGCGATGCCCTTGCCGCGTGCCGTGAGGAGCTTGTCGCCGAGGATCTCCGAGGGCCGAAGCGCCGGGCGCCCCTCGGCCGACCGTTCGTCACCCTTCACGAGCGCGATCGCCTGGCCGACCGAAGAGTCGGTGAGCTCGTGTCCCTTCTCGAGCAGCGCGAGGAGCTCCTCGAAGATCCGGGCGGCGCGCTCCGACTCGTCTTCGGCGCCGCTGATCGTGATCTCGTTGCCGCGCACGAGGATGCGGCAGTCGAACGCCGACTCGATGAGCTTCAGGAAGACGTCACGCTGGCCGAGGAGGGCCACCATCGACTGATCGCCGGGGACGAGGATCTTCACCTGGGTGGTGGCGCCTGCCACGTGTCTCGTATCCCGGGGCCGCGCCCCGTTCCTCCTGTGTCGACGACGGCCGCCTTCCGAGGCGGCCTCTTCCCTATGGTAGCCGGGATGCCGTTCGGGTTCAGCCCGGCGGCCACGTCATCGGCCGGCCGCCCAGCAGGTGGAAGTGCAGGTGGAACACGTCCTGGCCGGCGTCGGGCCCGATGTTCGTGACGAGGCGCCAGCCGGACTCGGCGATGCCCTCGGTCTTCGCGAGATGCGTGGCGGCCTGCATCAGGTCGGCGAGGGTCTCGGCGTGACCGTCGTCGAGCTCGGCCACCGACTCCACGTGCTGCTTCGGGATCAGCAGGATGTGCGTGGGCGCCTGCGGGATCGATGTCGCGGAACGCCATGACCCGCTCCGACTCTCGGAGGATGTCGGCCGGGATCTCGCGGGCGGCGATCCGGCAGAAGAGGCAGGTGCTGTCGACCATCGCTCGCAGCGTACCCCTCAGAACTCGGGACGGCGAAGCTCGCCGACGGCGGCGTCCTTGCGGGTGGGCTCGGCGCGGAGCTCGGCCAGCCGCTCCACGAGCTTGCGCTCCTCGCGCGAGAGATCGTGCGGGGTGACGACGTGCAGCGTCACGTAGAGGTCGCCGCGGCCGCGTCGGTTCACGTTCGGGATGCCCTTGCCCTTCAGCCGCACGACCGTGCCCGAGTCCGTGCCCGGCTCCACGGTGATGCGCTCGGTGGCGTCGAGCCCCTCGATGTCGATCTGGGCCCCGAGCGCCGCCTGGGTCATCGTGATGTCGAGGACGGTGAACAGGTCCTGGCCCCGACGGTCGAACGCCGGCGACGGCTCGACCGAGAGCGAGACGTACAGGTCGCCGGCCGGTCCGCCCGCGACGCCGGCGTGGCCGCTGCCGGTGACGCGGAGCTCCATCCCGTCGGAGACGCCGGCCGGGATGTCCACGGTGACCGTGTCGGGCGTCCGGCGCCGGCCCTCGCCGAAGCAGGATCCGCACTTGTCGGGGATCTCCTGGCCGGAGCCGCGGCACGTGTCGCACGGCGCGGCCGTCATCACGGTGCCGAAGATCGTGCGTCGGACCGCCTGGACCTGCCCGCTCCCGCGACAGGCCCGGCACGCGACCGGCGCGGTGCCGGGCGCCGCGCCGTTGCCGCCGCACGTCGTCGCAGACGGCGAGGCGATCGACCTCGAGATCCCGGCGCACCCCGAAGGCCGCCTCGCCGAAGGTCAGGGACACGCGCACGCCCAGGTCCTCGCCGTGCTGGGCGCGCGACCGGGGCGCCCGCGAGCGGGTCGCGGTCTGGAAGCCGCCCCCGAAGAACATGTCGAAGATGTCCTGGATGTCGGTGAAGCCCCCGGTGCCGCCGCCCGGACCGCCCGTCTGCCCGAAGGCGTCGTAGCGCTGGCGCTTCTCGGGATCCGACAGGATCTCGTAGGCGCCCGCGACCTCCTTGAAGCGTTCCTCGGACGCCGGGTCGCCGTTCACGTCGGGGTGGTGCTCGCGCGCGAGCCGCCGGTAGGCCTTCTTGATCTCCTCGTCGGAGGCTTCGCGGGAAACGCCGAGGACCTCGTACAGATCGCGGACGGGGGCCATGGCTACTGATCGAGCTCCGTGGCGAGCTCGGAGAGCCGCTTCGCGACCGCGCGCACCGAGGCCATCGCGCTGAGGTAGTCCATGCGCGTCGGACCCATCACGCCGATCGTGCCGATCGTGGTGTCGCCGGTCTTGAACGGCGCCGTGATGATCGAGGTCTCCCACTCGCCGGTTGACGGGTGCTCGCCGCCGATCGTGACCGCGAGCTCGCCGCGGGCCGAGCTGACCTCCTGCAGGACGTGGAGCATCTCCTGCTCGCGCTCGAGCGTCTCGAAGAGCCGTCGGAGCGTCTCGCGCCGCATCTGCTGCGCCTCGTCGGCCAGGTTCGACACGCCGCCCATCACGACGTGGCTCGCTCGTTCGCCCTGCGTCGACCCGCGCAGCAGCTCGGCCACGTTCAGGAGCAGATCGTGTTGGTCGCGCGAGGCCTCGGCCGCGAGCTGCAGCAGACGGGCCTGCGCCTCGACGTAGTTGAGGCCCCGCAGGGTCTGGAGCCGCTTTTCGGCGTCGGCGAGCACCTTGGCGTCGAGGTGCTCGGGGCGGTCGATCACGCGCTTGTCGACCCGGCCGTGCTGGCCGATCGCGAGGATCAGGACCGTCGGGCCCATGTCGATCAGCTCGAGGCGCACGAGCGGCTCCTCGGAGGCGCTCGGCGGCACGGCGAGTCCCGCGTACTGGGTCATGCGGCTGAGGAGCTGCACGGAACCCTTCAGCACCTCCTCGAGGTCGACCATCACCTCGGCGAAGTAGCCGGCGATCGCGCGACGCTGGGCCTCGCGGAGGCGCCCGCCCGCCGGCAGCGAGTCGACGTAGTGGCGGTAGCCGGCGTCGGTCGGGATCCGGCCCGCGCTCGTGTGCGGGTGCGAGAGGTAGCCGAGCTCCTCGAGGGCCGCCATCTCGTTGCGGATCGTGGCGCTCGAGACGCCGAGGCCCGCATGTTCCGCGATCGTCTCGCTGCCGACGGGCTCGCCGCTGCGCACGTACTCCTCGACCACGGCGCGCAACACCGCGGACTTGCGAGGTCCCAGCTCGGGACGATCGGCCATGAGGTCCATGATACGTAGCACTCGGCCCGGTCGAGTGCTAATCGGTCCTCGATGACAACCGTTCTAGCTCGCCGCGCGTCCTAAGGTCGGAGGGTGGAAGAGGGCGGACAACTGAGCGAAGCGGACATCCGGGCGTTCGTTGAGTCCGACTACCCAAGGGTGGTGAACGCCGTGGCGCTCATCACGGGTGATGTGGGACGGGCCGAGGATGCCGTCCAGGAGGCGATCGTGAAGGCGTGGGTCAAGTTGGAGCGCGGGGAGGCGATCGACTCGTTGCCGAACTGGATCACGACCGTGGCTCTGAACCATGCCCGGAGCGCCTGGCGACGGCTCGTGAACGAGCGGAGACTCCAACAGAGCCTGCCACGGGAAGTCGACTCGGGCCCGAGGGGCGACGCGGTGGACGTTCGGCGGGCCTTGATCCGGCTCCCCCGACGCCAACGTGAGGTCGCCGTGCTCAGGTACTTCATGGACATGGACACCAAGGACGTGGCCTCGACGCTCGGGATCAGCGCCGGCACGGTCAAGAGCTCGTTGGCCCGAGCTCGCACGGCCCTCGGCCGGAACCTGCGCGACGTCGACACGGAGGAGATCCCGGATGCCAGACCCTGACGACGGGCTGCGGTACCGGATCCAGCGGGCGGCACGCAGCGTGCCGACCACCGACGTGATGGCCGCGATCGAGCGACGCAGACGACGACGCGACGCCACCCGGCGCACCGTCGCCGCGGTCCTCTCCATCGCGCTCGTCGCCGTGTTCGTGTCCGGCGTCGCGCTCGCACGCAGGTCCTCCACGCCGGCAGCGGGAGCCGATGACGGCCTGATCGCCTTCGTGCGCACCCTCCGAAGCTGTTACGAGTATCCAGGCGTCGGTGGGCCCCAGACCGACGTGTTCGCCTCCACCGTCGACGGCACGACGCAGTGGGACCTGACCGACGGCGGGATGTGGTCCGCGCGGCGCGTCATGGGCGAGACGCATCCCACCTTCTCGCCCGACGGAACGCGGTTCGCATGGGTCGACATGTACCTCGGCCGCCTCGCCGTCACCGATGTGCGGACGGGTGACACGACGGTCCTCGTGAAGGACCTGGCGGTCTCATCACCCATCTGGTCCCCCGAGGGCGACTCGATCGTGTTCGCCGGCGGCGACCCAGATCCCGCCGTCGGCGGTAGCCATCTCTACACCGTGTCGGTCACCGGAGGCATCCCTGTCGAGCTGACATCCGGATCGGCTTCGGACATGACCCCGACCTGGTCGCCCGACCGCGGGACGATCGCCTTCGTGCGGACCCCGGAAGGTAGTGCGGTCCAGGAACTCTGGTTCATGGCCCCCGACGGGACCGACCAGCGCCGGATGCTCGAGGGCCGCAAGGACGTCAGCGTGGTCAGCGGCGAATGGTCGCCGGATGGAACTCGCTTCGTGGCGGAGGCAGTCGTCGACGGGAACCACGACATCTACGTGGCGGACATCGACTCGCGCACCGGCGCGCGACTCACCGACGACCCCGCCGACGACATCGCCCCCACCTGGTCGCCCGACGGCTCGACGATCGCGTTCTCGACGGGGCGATGGGGTACGGGAGTCGGGCACTCGGAGATCGCCGTTATCGACGCCGATGGTTCGAACCTTCGGCGCGTCACCGATGACTGCTGGGACGACACCGATCCGACGTGGGTCGCGAACGACGGGGCGATCCGGTCGCTCGACCCCTGGTCGCCCGCGGAGCCCGTGCTCGGGAACACCGGCGTTGCCGTACCGACCGACATCTTGTACGCCACGGCCGTCGACGGGAACGAGGACCTCTTCGCACTGGATCCCGACGGAGGTTCGCCGGTGAACCTCACCGGTGATCTGATGCCCGAAGGCGAGCCCGCGTGGTCGCCCGATCGGACCCGGATCATCTTCAGTGGCTACGGCCGCTCCGACGAAGAGACGGGGCTGTACGTCATGAACGCCGACGGTTCCGACCGCTCGCTGATCGTGCCGGGTGGGAGTGGTGCGGCATGGTCACCGGATGGAACCCGCATCGCGTACACCGAGAACGGGAACCTCATGACTGCGGCGACCGACGGCTCGGACATCGCTCAGGTCACGACATCGGGCCAGGACGGCTCGCCCACGTGGTCACCGGACGGGACACGCATCGCGTTCATCCGGAATTCGAGCCTCTTCGTGGTGGATGCCGATGGATCCGACCCCCAACGGGTCACGGACTCCGGCCAGGACTACGAGCCGGACTGGTCACCGACCGGCGACCTGATCGTGTTCACGGGTGCACGCGATGTCTTCCTGGTGCACGCCGACGGCTCCGGCCTCCGGAACCTCACGCCAGGCGGGTACCCGATGCATACGACCGGAGCCCCGCGTGGTCGCCGGACGGCACCCGCATCGTGTTCGCCAGCGACCGAGCTGGGTCGGGATCGATGGGCCTGTACGTGATGGACGCCGACGGTTCGAACCCACGTCCGCTCGGGGTCGAGCTCGGGAATTGCTGCCCGTCCCCGGACTGGTGATCGAACGGCCAGATAGTCCATCACAGACTAGTTCGTGCCCGTCAGCGCCAGTACGAGCTCGTTCAGCAGCAGCATCCCGCGCTCTGTGGGGATCAGCTGGCCGAACTCGTCCTCGAGCAGGCCGCTCTCGATGAACGGCGCGGCGACCTCCTCGTCGATCCAGCTCGCCGGGATCCCCTCGAGGATCCGGAGCTTCAGGAAGACCTCCTCGAGGTAGGCGTCGGACGGGTCGAGCCGCTCCTCCCCGCCCACCGGCAACCGGCCCGCCTCGACCTGCGCCATGTACTCCTCGGGCGGGCGGATGTTCCACCAGCGGTGGTTCTCCCGGTACGAGTGCGCCCCGGCGCCGAGCCCCAGGTACGGGCGGCGTTCCCAGTAGCCGAGGTTGTGGCGGCATTCGAACCCGGGCTTCGCCCAGTTCGAGACCTCGTAGTGGCGGTACCCGGCGCCCGCCAGCACCTCGCACGCGACGCCGAACATGTCCGCCTGCAGGTCGGGATCGGGCCCGGGCCGCTCCCCCGCCGCGACGGCGCGCCCGAGCGGCGTCGCCGGCTCCACCGTGAGCGCGTAGGCGCTGATGTGCTCGGGCGCGAGCGCGACGGCCTCGCGGAGCGTCGCCTCCCACGACTCGGGCGTCTCACCCTCGGCGCCGTAGATCAGGTCGAGGTTCACGTTCTCGAAGCCCGCGCGGCGGGCGGCGTCGAACGCCCGGCGGACCGACTCGGGCTGATGGATCCGTTCGAGCGACGCCAGCACGACCGGATCGAACGACTGCGCGCCCATCGATAGCCGGCCGTAGCCGGCGTCCAGCAAGGCGTCGAGCATCGGCTCGTCGACCGTGTCGGGGTTCGCCTCGGTCGTGATCTCCGCATCGTCGGCCACGTCGAACGTCGCGCGCAGGTGCCGGAGCAGCGCGCGCCAGATCCGCCGGCGTCTGCATCGTCGGCGTGCCGCCACCGAGGAACACGCTCTCGACGCTCGCGCCGTCCCACGACGGCGCCGCGAGGGACGCCTCGGCCACGACCGCCCGCAGGTAGCGCGGCGCCAGGTGATCGAGCCCCGCGTAGGCGTTGAAGTCGCAGTAGCCGCACCGCGTCAGGCAGAACGGGATGTGGACGTAGATCCCGGCGCGGTCCGCGTCGGGCTCGACCGGCCGTCGCCCGCTCGGCGCCGCCGGTCACTTCTTCTTCTCCTTCGAGGAACCGTCGTCGACCCGGAGCGCCGCGATGAACGCCTCCTGCGGCACGTCGACGCGGCCGACCCTGCGCATCCGCGCCTTCCCCTTCTTCTGCTGCTCGAGGAGCTTGCGCTTGCGCGAGATGTCGCCGCCGTAGCACTTGGCGGTGACGTCCTTGCGCTTGGCCTTCACGGTCTCGCGCGCGATGATCTTCGAGCCGATCGCGGCCTGGATCGCGACGTCGAACAGCTGCCGTGGGATCAGCTCCCTCAGCCGTTCGACCATCTGCTTGCCGTAGGGGTACGCCCGGTCGCGATGCACGATCGTGCTGAACGCGTCGACCGGCTCCCCGTGCAGCAGTACGTCGACCCGCACGAGCTTCGCCTCCTGGAATCCCCACGGCTCGTAGTCGAGCGACGCGTACCCCCGCGTGCCCGACTTCAGCGCATCGAAGAAGTCGAACACGATCTCGGCGAGCGGCAGCACGTAGTGGACCTCGACGCGCTCGGGCGTCAGGTACTTCATGTCGACCATCTCGCCACGGCGCGACTGGCAGAGGTCGAGCACCGCGCCGAGGTGGTCGGCCGGGCGTGATCACCGTCGCGAAGACGATCGGCTCCTCGATCCGGTCGTAGTCGCCGGCCTCGCGGCATCTCGGCCGGGTTGTGCACGACCGTCATCTCGTCGCCCTTGAAGACCCGGAACTCCACGTTCGGCGCGGTCGCGATCAGCTCCAGGTCGAACTCGCGCTCGAGACGCTCCTTGACGATGTCCATGTGCAGGAGTCCGAGGAACCCGCACCGGAACCCGAACCCGAGCGCCATCGAGGATTCCGGCTCGTAGTGCAGGGCCGCGTCGGAGAGCTTCAGCCGGTCGAGCGCCTCGCGCAGGTCGGAGTAGTCGCCGCCCTCGGCCGGGAACAGCCCCGACCACACCATCGGTTTCGGCTCCCGGTAGCCGGGGAGCGGCTCCGTCGCGCCGTGCTTCCCGGCAAGGGTGATCGTGTCCCCCACCTTGGCGTGGTGCACGTCCTTCAGGCCGGTCACGAGGTAGCCGACCTCGCCCGGACCGAGCGAATCGACGGGCGTCGGATCGGGCGCATTCACGCCGGTCTCCTCGGCCTCGGACTCCACGTGCGTCGCGAACATCCTGATCCGCGCCCTGCTGGGGAGGCGGCCCTCCTTGATCCGGACGTAGGTGATCACCCCGCGGTACGGGTCGAACATCGAGTCGAAGATCAGCGCCTGCAGCGGCTTCGAGGGGTCGCCCACCGGGCGGCGGCACGCGGTCGATCACGGCCTGCAGCAGCGCCGGAACGCCCTCCCCCGACTTGGCGCTCACGTGCAGGATGTCGGCCTCGTCGCAGTCGAGCAGGTCCGCGAGCTCCTTCGTTCGCTGAGCGGGCTCGGCGGCAGGCAGATCGATCTTGTTCAAGGCGGGCACGATCACGAGCCCGGCGTCGCGCGCGAGGTGGTAGTTCGCGAGGGTCTGGGCCTCCAGGCCCTGCGCCGCATCGACGAGCAACACCGCTCCCTCGCACGCCTCGAGCGATCGCGAGACCTCGTACGTGAAGTCCACGTGTCCCGGTGTATCGATCAGGTTCAGCTCGTAGCCGTCGTTCAGCAGGCGCACCGACTGGGCCTTGATCGTGATGCCGCGCTCGCGCTCGAGGTCCATCTTGTCGAGGTACTGCGCGCGCATGTCGCGACCCTCGACCGTGTGGGTGACCTCGAGCAGGCGATCGGCCAGCGTCGACTTGCCGTGGTCGATGTGCGCCACGATGCAGAAGTTGCGGATGTGGGAGGTGTCGGTGGTCACGACCCCCCATGGTACGGGCGGGCGGGACCCGTGCACCGGCGGCGCTGGTACGCTGGTCGACCGATATGGCGAACATCAAGTCACAGATCAAACGGAACAAGCAGAACGAGGTGCGCCACGAGCGCAACAAGGCCGTGCGCTCCTCGCTGAAGACCGCCACCAAGAAGGTCGAGACGGCCGTCGCCGAGGGCGACGCCGAGGCCGCGCAGCAGCGCGCCCGGGAAGCCGCCCGCGCCCTGGACAAGGCCGCCAGCAAGGGCGTCGTGCACAAGCGCACCGCCGCCCGCCGCAAGAGCCGCCTCGCCAAGAGCGCGAACGCCGTCGGCGCCGAGTAACGCTCCGGCGCTGCTCCGCGAACCCAGGACACGTGGGCGCCGCAGTGCCCCGGGCCGTCCCATGGGCGGAGCCGGCGCTACGGAGCCGCGATCGCGGTGATCAGCGCGGGCATCACGATGTCACCGGTCGATCCGGACTTCAGGGCGCGGTCGGCCTCGGTGATCCGCTCGTGGAGCGACAGCAGCTGCGCCATCGAGAAGTTGCGGGCCTGCTGCTGGTAGCGGCGCGCCTGCCAATCGAACCGCAGGCCCGCCGCCTTCGCGACCTGCGCAGGCGGGAGCCGGTCGGGCAGCGCCCGGACCCGGATCAGGTCGCGGAGCCGGCTCGAGACCCCGCCGAGCACTTTGAGCGGATCGTCGCGTCCTTCCTCCAGCGATCGCAGCGAACGGATCGCCCCCGCCAGGTCCTTGCCGAACGCCCGATCGCAGAGGTCCCAGACCTTCTGCTCGCCGAGCCCTCGGAACTGCTGGGCGATGATCGCGGGCGTGACCTTCTCTCCGGCGTAGGCCCCCGCGAGCTGCTGGATCGCGGCGACGAGCGCGCCGGGCTCCTCCCCCAGGGTCTCCACGAGGGCCCGGGCCGAAGGGATCCCGAGGTCAACGCCGGCGGCCTGCGCTCGCTTGACCACCCAGGGCTCGAGCTCCTTTCGGGCGATCGCGACCTGCGTGACGGTCCCGACCGCCTTCACCATCTTGTCGAGGGCCGCGGGCGGCTTCCCGCGCTCGGCGACCTGACAGCAGATCACGAGCGGGGCGTCGGGGTCGGGGGCCTCGAGGTAGGCGGCGATCTCGGCGGTCGCGTCCTTCGAGAGCGAGCGGGCGTCGGAGATCATCAGTCCGCGCGGCTCCCCGAAGAGCGACGGGGTGGCCAGGTCCTGCAGCTCACCTCCCCGCCACTCTGCGGCGTCGACCTCGGTCGGGTGCAGGCCCTCGAACGCCGCGAGCCCGGCCTCACGGAGCAGGAAGGCGTCCTCGCCCCACAGGAGCCTGATGGGAACCTTCGGCGCGGTCATCGTTGCGGATGCTACCGCGACGCCCCGACGGCCGCGGGGTCGGTGGCCGTCCCATGCTGGTCCGTGCGCCAGATCTCGGCACCGGACTCGGAGATCGCGTCGAGCCTCGTCGCCACCGGGTGCGCCAACGTTCGGGGATGTCGCCCAACCGCCTGTCTGCGTGGTCGTCGCCGCAACCTCGGCTTCTCCCCCTATCCTGGCGGTGTGGAACTCGCGGTTCCCGATCCGCCCTTGAGCGATGGAGTTGTCGCACTTCGAGTGCCAAGCGAGCAGGACTTGCCTGCGATCGAACGGCGCGCCGTCGACCCTGAAGTCGTCCGGTGGATGGGCCCGCTTGAGCACACTCCACGCGAGCTCTTGGAACTCAATGGGACGCGCTGGACCCGGGGAACCAGAGCAACGTTCTCCGTCTGTGACCCGAGCGACGCCTGCGTCGGACAGGTCTGGGTGGAGGTGGACCTACGGGACCCACATCGTGGGAGCGTGGGGTACTGGCTCCTGCCCGGGGCCAGAGGCAAGGGCTTCGCCGCTCGGTCCGTCCAGCTGGTTTCCCGATGGGCGCTCGGGGAGTTGGGGATGGCCCGCCTCTCCGTGTCGATCGAGCCCTCGAACGACCGATCGCAAGGGGTTGCAAGGCGGAGCGGATTCGTGAAGGAGGGCGTTCTTCGGTCATACGAGGATATCGGCGGCCGGCGCGTCGATTGCGTCGTCTTCTCGTTGGTGCCTGCAGACCTCGGCTCTAGCGAGGCGCGCTAGCCATCAGTGGTACGCGAGTGTTCGGAAGTGTCCCCCTGTCGGCTGTCGAGGACAACGCAGATTTGTCGACTGGTCTCGGCCTCTGCAGACACTCAGGGCCTCCCAGTCGCATCAGCAACTCTCGCATGTTGAGGCGGCGGATTCTCAGCGTTCCCCCGACACGACCGGGACGCCGGCTTCGAACGTCACGGTGACCGTCCCGTGCCGGTCCGTGCGCCAGATCTAGGAACCGGACTCGCCGACATCGCGTCGAGCGTGACGACGACCGGGTGGCCGTAGTCGTTCTCGCCGACGCTAACGACCGCCAACTCGGCCGAGACCGCCTCGAAGAACTCGGGGATCGACGTGGCCGCGCCGTGGTGTGGCACCTTCAGCACGTCGGCCTCGAGCGACTGCCCCGACTCGAGCAACCACTCCTGCGCAGGCTCCTCCGGCTCGGTGGCGAACAGGACGGTGTCGTCCCCGAGGCTGGCCATCAGCACGAGCGCGTCGTTGTTCGTATCCGACTCGGTGCCCGACCAGCACTCACGGGGGAGAGCACCTCGAGGTGCACGTCGCCGACGTCGAACGTCGCTCCCGTCCTGGGGTGCAGCACCTCGACGCCCTCGTCCCGGATCGCCACTCTGGAGCTCGGCGTTCAACGCCGAGGTGCGATCGCAGCCCGGCTCGAGCACGACGCCGACCGGGATGCGCGCCAGCACGTTGGGCAGGCCGATGATGTGGTCCGCGTGCGGGTGGGAGGCGACCACCATGTCGAGCCGTTTCACCCCGAGCGCGGCGAGCTCGGTCGCGACCTGTTCCTCGTCAGGACCGCCGTCGACCAGGATCGTTGCGCCTCCTGGACTCGTGATCAGCGCCGAGTCCCCCTGCCCGACGTCGAAGAACCGCACCGTGAGGGCGTCGGGCCTGCCCGCGCCGAGGGCCGTCGTCCAGATCAGGAGCGGCATCGCGCCGATCGCCCCGACGACCACCCATCGGGGCGGGTGCCATCCACGCTTCAGCCAGGTGACGACGCCGACGAACAGGGCCGTCCCGACCAGCAGCACGAGCGGGCCTCCCTTGGAGGTCACGTAGCCGACCGGCGCCTTGGCGAGCGTGTCGGCGATCATCTGCAGGTAGCGCATCGGGAGCGTCGCGAACACCGCGAGGAGCCGACCGACGGGCATCGACACGAGGCCGGTCGTCGAGGCCGCGATCCCCATCAGCAGCGCTGGCGAGACGGCCGGGAACGCCGCGAGGTTCGCCAGGATCGTCACGCCCGGCACCTCATGGAAGTGAAAGAGGAGGATCGGCGTCACACCGAACTGAGCCGCCATCGTGGTGCCGGCCGCGAGCGCGACCGGGGTCGGAAGGATCCGGCCCAGGCGCTCGGCGAGCGGTGTCCCGAGCGTCACCATCCCGGCGGTTGCCGCCACGCTGAGCTGGAACCCGATCGCCCAGACGAGCCACGGGTCGAGCACGATCAGCACGAACACGGCTCCGGCGAGGATCGTGCCGGTCGACCGCGGCCGGCCCATCAGCACGCCGAGGAGGGTGAGCGTGGCCATCACGCCCGCGCGCATCACCGAGGGCTCCGCACCGGTGAGGACGACGAAGAAGACGACCGTCAGCATCGCGAGGAGGAACCTCGGCCACCGCGTGAGCCCGGCCCAGGCCGCGAACGCGAGGATCGGCGCCAGCACCATCGCTACGTTCTCTCCGGAGACGACGAGCAGATGCCCCAGGCCGGTGGCGTGGAAGTCACGGGCGAGCGACGGATCCAGCTTCGAATCGTCACCCAGGACCAGCCCCAACAACAGACCTGCCTCTCTCGGCGGGAAGAGCCGGTCGATCGACCGTCCGACGAACGCGCGGAACGTCTGGGTGGCGCGCACGAACGGGTTCGCGGACGGTCCGAGGCGTTCGAAGGTGCGCAGCTGGAGCTGCGCGGCCATCCCCTTGTGAGCGAGGGCGTCGGCGAACCCTTCGTCGTCGGGAAGCCGGAGCGAGCCCTCGAGCCGGACCTGATCGCCGCGCACCGCGGTCGGCAGCTCCTCGTCGCCGCTGACCCAGACCGACTCGCGCAGCGTGGCCTCGCCCCCGTCCCAGGCGACGGTGGTCACGTCGACGATGGCGGACCATCCGTAGCTGCCCATCGCGGGATCGGTCCGCAAGGAACCGACCGCGGAGACCGAGCCCGGCGCCAGCCGCGCGAGCAGAGAACCCCCGACGCGGGCCTGCTGGATCCCGTCCCACCCGGCCCCCAGCAGGACGAGCCCGACGAGGCCGAGCGACAAGGCGCCCCATGCGTTCCCACCGACGCCCGTCGCGGGCGCAGCCACCTCCGCGACCGCGCGCGGCGTCGGCGGCGTCAGCCCGGCCCGCTCCAGGGCGCCGGGGCCTCGGCGCGCCCGAGGTGCCGCGAGCCACGCGGCGGTCAGCGCCGAGCCCCCGAGCGCAAGGGCCATCCAGGGACGGAGCCAGGCGGAGAGCGGCGCCCAGAGCAGCAGCCCCGCCCAGAACGAGCCGGCCACGGCCGGCAACGCCCAGGCGCTCATACGGTGATCTGGTCGCGGATCTCCTCGAGCGTGGCCGGGCCGATCCCGCTGACGTCCTCGAGGTCGTCGACCGAGACGAAGGGGCCGTTCTCGGTGCGGTAGTCGACGATCGCCGCCGCGAGGACCTCGCCGATCCCCGATAGCGATTCGAAATCGGCCGCGCTCGCCGTGTTGATGTTCAAGAGGGCGCCTGGGATCGTGCCGGTACCGCCGGAGCCGGTCGCCCCCGCGACCCCTCCCCCGGCCTTCGGCACGACGACCTGGGAGCCGTCGGTGAGCGGCGCCGCGAGGTTCAGCACCGAGAGATCGGCGTTGGGTTTGGCCCCGCCGGCCCGCTCGACCGCGTCGATCACCCGGTCGCCCTGCGCGAACTCGTAGACACCGGGCTGGCGGACCAAACCGGTGACGTCGACGATGAGCGGGGGTCCGGTCGGCGAGGCGCCGGCCGCCGGCGCCTCGGAGCCGGCCGCGCCCACCGCCGGCGACGATGCCGCGATCGCCACCGGCTTCGGCAGGGAGCGCTGGTACCAGAGCCCCGCGCCCACGAGGGTGACCGCCACGACGATCACGAGCCCGGTGAGCTCGGCACGCGACAACGAGTCCAGCCGTTCCCTGATGCCCATGGCGCGACGCTACGGTCGCGACGAGGGTCGTTCCGTGACGACCGTCACTCGGCCGGCGACCTTGCGAGACGCCGGCCCGCGTGGTCGACTCGAGGCATGCGGCGACGTCGTGACGAGGGGATCGGACTCGAGGAACTCGGCCAGGCGGCGCGCAACCACGGGATGCCGCTCGAGGCACTCCGGTACGACGTCACCCCGGCCGGGCTCCACTACCTGCTGATCCATTACGACATCCCGGCGTTCGACCCCGAGACCTGGCGGCTCGAGATCGGCGGTCACGTCGAGCGGCCGCTCTCCCTCTCGCTCGAGGACCTGCGGAACCGCCCTGCCGTCACCGAGCCGGTCACCCTCGAGTGCGCCGGGAACGGGCGGGCGCTCTTCGACGACCGTCCGGTCTCCCAGCCGTGGCTACTCGAGGCCGTCGGCACCGCGAGCTGGACCGGGACGCCGTTGGGGCCGCTCCTCGACGAGGCAGGGCTCGCCGACCACACGGTCGACCTCGTCTTCACCGGCCTGGACCGCGGGATCGAGGGCGACGAGGAGCACGCGTACGAGCGCGGGCTCCCCGTCGCCGAGGCACGACGTCGGGACGTGATGCTGGCCTACGCGATGAACGGGCAGCCGCTCCTCCCTCAGCACGGCGCGCCCGTCCGCCTGATCGTGCCCGGGTGGTACGGAATGACGCACGTCAAGTGGCTGTCCTCGATCCGTGCGACCGACGAGGCGTTCGACGGGTACCAGAACACGGTCGCGTACCGGTTCCGTCGGAGCGAGGACGATCCCGGGATCCCGCTCGATCGGATCCAGCCCCGCGCGCTGATGATCCCGCCGGGCATCCCGGTCTTCCCCGAACGCGAACGCAGGCTCGTCGCAGGTGCCGTCACGCTCGAGGGTCGCGCCTGGTCCGGCGGCGGCCTGATCGAGCGCGTCGAGGTCAGCACTGACGGCGCCGCGACCTGGAAGGACGCCGAGCTTGGACCCGAGCTCGGCGAGCACGCGTGGCGCGGCTGGACCTTCCCCTGGGTGGCCGCGCACGGGGAGCACGAGCTGGCCTGCCGAGCGACGGACGTCATGGGCGCGACGCAGCCGGACGAGGCCGAAGCCAACACCGGCGGTTACGCGAACAACGGGATCCAGCGGGTGCGGGTGACGGTCGAAGGCTGACGACAGCCGGCGTCAGCCGCGCGTCACGACGTTGACGAGCCGCGGGACCCGCACGACCTCTTTCACGACCTCTCGGCCCTCGATCGCGCGCTGCACCTTCTCGCTCGCGCGCGCGAGGTCCAGCGCCGTGGCCTCATCGATATCGGCGGCGACCTCGAGCTTATCGCGCACCTTCCCGTCGACCTGGATCACCATCGTGACCGTGTCCTCCACCACGAGCGCCGGGTCGAACGTGGGCCACGACGACCGATGCACGGACGACGCCTCGCCCAGCACCTCGCGCCACAGCTCCTCCGCCGCGAAGGGGGCGAACGGCGCGAGCAGCTGAACGAGCGCCCGCGCCGCGCCGAGGGCGCCTCCACCGGCGTCCAGCGCCGCACGCATCTCGTTCGTCAGGACCTGCATCTTCGAGATCGCCGTGTTGAAGCGGAAGCGCTCCATGTCGTCGGTGACGCCCTCGATCGTGCGGTGCGTGAGGCGGACCAGGGATCCGGGCTCGTCCACCGCCGTTCCTCGGTCGACCGCCTCGTCGACCACGCCGAACACCCGGCCCAGCCACGAGTGCACGCCCGGACGCCGGTTCGGATCGTCCCCCGCGATCAGCTTCCAGTCGATGTCGTCCTCGAACGGCCCGGCGAACAGCATGATCAGGCGCATCGTGTCGGCGCCCCACCGCTCGACGAGCGGCATCGGCTCGACGATGTTCCCTTTCGACTTGCTCATCGACGCACCGTCGAAGATCACCTGGCCCTGATTCATCAGCTTCGGGAACGGCTCGGTGAACGAGACCATCCCCATGTCGTACAGGACCTTCGTGAAGAACCGCGAGTAGAGCAGATGCAGGATCGCGTGCTCGACCCCGCCCGTGTACTGGCCGACCGGCATCCATCGCTCCACGTCCTCGGAACGGAACGGGCCATCCTCGTACCCGGGCGAGCAGTAGCGGAAGAAGTACCAACTGGAGTCGACGAACGTGTCCATCGTGTCCGTGTCGCGGTCCGCCTCGCCGCCGCAGGTCGGGCAGGGAACGTGCTTCCAGGTGGAGTGGCGCGCGAGCGGCGAGCCGCCGCCCAGCGAGAAGTCGAGATCGTCGGGGAGCTGCACGGGGAGGTCCTCGTCGGGCACGGCGACCTCGCCGCACGTCGGGCAGTAGACGATCGGGATCGGCGCGCCCCAGGACCGCTGCCGCGACTGCAGCCAGTCTCGGATCCTGAAGTTCACGGTCGCGTGACCGCGGCCTTCCCCTTCCAGCCACGCAGCGACCTCCGCGACCGAGGCCGGCGTGCGGTGTCCGTCGAACGGCCCGCTGTTCACCATCACGCCCTCGCCCGGATACGCCTCGGCCATCGAGTCACCGTCGAGGGGCTCGGCATCCTCGGGCTGGATCACCGGGCGCACCGGCACGCCGTGCTGGCGCGCGAACGCGAAGTCGCGCTCGTCGTGGGCCGGCACCGCCATGATCGCGCCCGTGCCGTACTCCATGAGCACGTACGGCGCCGCGTACACCGGGATCTGCTCACCGTTCACCGGGTTCACCGCGTGCACGCCCAGGAAGACGCCGGGCTTCGTGTCGGCCTCCTGTCCGTAGGTCCGCACGGTCGTCCGTGCCTGTTCGAAGAGCGGCTCGACCTGGTCCAGCGTGCCGCCCAGCTCCGCGAGCCGACGGACGGCCGGATGCTCGATCGAGAAGACGAAGAAGGTGACGCCCCACAGCGTGTCGGGGCGCGTCGTGAAGATCTCGATCTCTTCGCCCGTCTCGGCGATCGTGAACGTGACGCGGGCGCCCTCGCTCCG
Source organism: uncultured Actinomycetes bacterium (assembly GCA_963816275.1). Taxonomy (GTDB): domain Bacteria; phylum Actinomycetota; class UBA4738; order UBA4738; family HRBIN12; genus JAOUEA01. The sequence continues at coordinate 61,449 of CAWFJU010000021.1, read as the reverse complement.
CCCGATCCAGTTGCGCTGCATCGTGAGCACGCGCTCGGGCCACTCGACCATGTCGTCCATGTCGTCGAGCAGGCGCTGCGCATACTCCGTGATCTTGTAGAACCACTGCGTCAGCTCGCGGCGCTCGACCATCGTGCCGCAGCGTTCACACGCGCCCTGGATCACCTGCTCGTTCGCGAGCACGGTCTGGTCCTGAGGGCACCAGTTCACGGGCGCCGACTTGCGGTACGCGAGCCCCTTCTCGAAGAACCGCAGGAACAGCCACTGGGTCCACCGGTAATACTCCGGGTCGCAGGTCGCCAGCCGCCGGGACCAGTCGAACGACATGCCCATCCGCCGGAACGACGCGGCCTGCTGCTCGATGTTCTGGTCGGTCCAGGCGCGCGGTTCGGCGCCCCGCTTGATCGCGGCGTTCTCGGCCGGCAGCCCGAAGGCGTCCCAGCCGATCGGGTGCAGGACGTTGTACCCGCGCATCGCCCGGTACCGCGCGATCACGTCGCCGCCGCTGAACGCCTCGGCGTGGCCCATGTGCAGGTCCCCCGAGGGGTACGGGAACATGTCGAGCGCGTAGAAGCGCGGCCGCGGGTCGGCCGGGTCCTCGGAGGCCCGATAGAGGTCCTCGTCCTCCCAGACGCGCTGCCACTTCGGCTCGATCTCGGATGCGTCGTACCGCCTCGTCATGGGGCAGATGCTACCGAACGACCGATCCCGTCCGGGAGTGCCTACTCCGAGAGGGAGACCGGGATCAACCCGCCCTCGCGCGTCGCGAGCGCGGGGATCTCCTCGGCCGGCACCGGCCGTGCGAAGTGGAAGCCCTGGCCGACCGTGCACCCGTGCGCGATCAGGAAGTCGAGTTCCTCCTGCGTCTCGATCCCCTCGGCGAGCGGGGTCATCCCGAGGCCATGCGCGAGCTGGATCATCGCGCGCACCATGCTCGCGAGGTCCGGGTCGCGATGGACGTCTCGGATGAACGAACGGTCGATCTTCAAGATGTCGACCGGCAGGTGCTTCAACCGCGCGAGCGACGAGTAGCCGGTGCCGAAATCGTCGATCGCGAGGGTCAGGCCCCACGCGTGCAGCTCGTTCAGGATCCGCTGCGTACGGTCGGGGTCGGCCATCGCGGTCGACTCCGTGATCTCGACGACCACCTGGTGCGGATCGACCCCGGCTGACTCGAGCTTGCCGAGCATCGTCTCGGCCAGGTGGACCGACCACAGCTGGCGGGGCGAGAGGTTGAAGCCCGTCTTCAGGTGCAGGCCGGCCGCCGTCCACTCGGCGTGCTGCCGAGCCATCTCCTCGATCACCCAATCGCCGATCGCCTCGATCAGGCCGAGCTCCTCCGCCAGCGGGATGAACTCTCCGGGCGGCACGAGCCCGCCGTTCGGTTCCTGCCACCGGATCAGCGCCTCCACGCCGTCGACGCTGCCGTCGGCGAGGTTGACCACGGGCTGGTAGTGCAGGACCCAGTTCTGCTCCTCCACCGCGCGGCGGAGCCGGGTGGTGAGCGACAGCTTCGCCAGGGAGCTCTCCCCACCCGCGGTGAACACGACGTAGCCGCCGGGATCGTGCCGCTTCGACTGGTACATCGCGGCGTCGGCGTTCTTCAGCAACGTCGGCGCGTCGGGCGCGTCCTGCGGGAAGAGCGAGATCCCGATCGACCCACTCGCGAAGAACTCCACCCCGTTCAGGTCGAAGGGCTCACGCAGCGCATCGTGCACCCGCTCGGCGACGGACTCGGCGACCAGCATCGCGCCCTCGTGGCCGGGCACGCTCTCCGTCCCGTGTTCCAGGTCCGACAGCAGCATCAGGAACTCGTCGCCGCCCTGACGGGCGACGAGATCGGCCTCGCGGGTGCAGCCGCGGAGCCGGTCGCCGAGCTGGGCGAGCAGCAGGTCGCCGGCCTGATGGCCGAGCGAGTCGTTCACCAACTTGAAGTTGTCGAGGTCGAGGTAGACCACGCCCACCCCGAGGTCGTGACGGCGCGCCCGCGCGATCGCGTTCTCCAACATCTCCTCGAAGAGCGCGCGGTTCGGCAGGCCGGTGAGTTTGTCGTGGTACGCGAGGAAGGCGACCTGTTCCTCGGCGCGCTTGCGCTCGCTGATGTCGAAGATCACGCCCTGGATCAGCCAGGGGTTCCCCTGCTCGTCCTTCACGGGGAACGCCTGCTCCAGCACCCACTTGACGGTCCCGTCCTCGTGCACCATCCGGTACTCGTGGTTCAGCGGGACGTGGGCGTTGTAGGCCGTCTCGTACTCCTCCCACACGCGATCGAGGTCATCCGGGTGGACGTGTCGGCGCCAGGAGTAAGGGTCCGTGAGCCATTCCTCCTGGGAGATGCCGAGGAGGTTGATGATCTGCGGGCTGACGTAGATCGACTCCGCGTCCTCGCTGACGGGATCGAGGTAGACGACCGCCGGGATCTGCTCGACGAGGCTCTGGTACTTCGCCTCGGCCTCGAACTGCGCCTCGCGGCCGGCCTGGAGCGACGTCACGTCGCGGAGGGTCACGACGAGGAACGTCTCGGGGCCTTCGATCGCGCCCAGGCAGATCTCGACCGGCACGGAGGTCCCGTCGGCACGCCGACAGACGGTCTCGAAGCGATCGCTGCGCACCGCGCCCCCGACGCCGTCGGGGATCAGCACGTCGACGGGGCAACCCAGCAGCTCGCCGGCGGAGTACCCCGTGAGCTCCTCGGCGCGGCGGTTCGCGAAGACGATGCCGCCGCCCCGCGCCGCCACGACCAGGCATTCCGGCGTAGCTTCGAGGAGCGACCGCGTGTCGATCAGACGCGCGAGGTCCTCGGCGGTCGCGTCACGCGCCGCCCGCACGTCACCGGTATCCATCGCCACGCTCGGGTCGCCTTTCGTCCTAAGGGTTCCCGGAATGCATCGGGCCCGGACGGAGGCACCCTTAGCCCCTGCATGGGTTCGGGTCGCACGTCGGCCCAGATCCTGGGTAGGTTCGAACCATGGGACACCGTGTGGAACGCACGCTGCTGGTCGCGGCCTCGCCCGAGGTCGCGTTCGACTATGTCGCGGACTTCTCGCGCGCACAGGAGTGGGACCCGGGGATCCCGAGCGCTCGACGGCTGGACCAGGGTGAGATCGGCCAGGGCTCGCGCTTCGAGCTCGTCTCGCGGTTCGGCTCGACCGAGCAGACGATCGTCTACGAGCTCACGGAACACGACAGGCCGAACCGGGTCACGCTCGTGGGCGACGGCAAGCATTTCCACGGTACCGATACGATCTCGTTCGCGCCGCTCGATGCGGGCGGCGCGCGCGTGACCTACGTCGCCGACCTCGGCCTCAAGGGGTTGGCCGCCCTGGCGGTGCCGTTCCTGCGAGGTCGCCTCGACGAGATGAGCGATGCGGCGGTCGCAGGGCTGCAGGCCGCCCTCGACCGCCTCGTCTGACGGGCTCAGCCTGCCGGCGTCATCTCCGTCATCCCCCAGGGGCTGCCGTAGTCCTTCATCAGGTCCATGAAGGGGACGGCATCGAACGCCTCGGGACCGAGCACGCCACTGCCGCTCCACGTGCCGTTCGCGATCAGCTCGAGCGCGATCACCGGGTTGAGCGCCGTCTGCCAGGTCACGGCCTGCGCTCCGTCCTTCGCCCACGTCTCCTCGGTGTCGACCACGTGGTACAGGTAGACCTCGCGAGGGTTGCCGTCGGTGCCGGTGCCCCGCACCCAGGTGCCGGCGCAGGTCTTCCCGGTCATCTCTTCGCCGAGGAAGGCGGGGTCCGGTAGGCAGGCCGCCACGACGTCGCGGGGGCTCACCTCGGCGCCGCGGACGTTGACCTTCTCGACCTTATCCAGGCCGAGCTTGTGCAACGTCTCGAGCACCTGGATGAACTCGTCGCCCAGGCCGTACTTGAACGTCACCCGGTTGCAGTCGACCCAGCGGGGCACGAGCAGGACCTCCTCGTGCTCGACGTTCACGCACTCGACGTCGCCGATCCCCTCGGGAAAGGTGAAAGTCTCGGGTTCGGAGAACGGCGCCGTGGTGTACCAGCCGCGGTCCTTCTCCCAGATCACCGGCGGGTTCAAGCACTCCTCGATCGTGGTCCAGATGCTGAACGTCGGCGCGAAGTCGTAGCCGGCGATCACGAGGTTGGCGCCGTCACGGACCCCCACCTCGTCGACCTGGCTGAACAGGTGGTCGGCCGCATATCGAGCGAACACATCCGCGGCGCCGGGCTCGATCCCGATCCCGCAGAGGGCGAGGAGGCCCTTGTCCTTCCACGCCTGTTCCGTCGCGAACTGGTCATCGCCGAGCTTCTTGCCGACGAGCTCGTAGGGGCGGTCCGCGTGGCGCTCGGAGAGCGACATCGCCATGTCGAGGTAGTCGACGCCGGCCTCGAGCGCTCCCTCGAAGATCGGCATCACGAACCGTGGATCGGCGGCGTTCAGGACGTGCGTGATGTCGTTCGCACGGATGCACGCCGCGACGTTGGCCGCGCTGGAGGCGTCGACCGTCGTGGCGCCGAACGCCCCGCCGCTGCCGTAGCGGTCGACCACGCGCTGCGAGCGCGAGGGATCGAGATCGGCGAACACCACCTGCTCGTAGAAATCACGTCGCGCCGCGATCGGAGCGAACGCCGCGCCCACACCGCCCGAGCCCACCACCAGGATCCTCATGCCGACCCCCACCTCTCGTCAGGATGCGGCGGCAGTCTAGCGAAGCCAGGCCTCGGTTCTTCCGGTCGTACCGCCTTGGGATCGCGGGCCGGTCAGGCGGTCTGGATCTGGACCCAGTCGATGTCGCCCGTGAAGTAGTCGCACGTCGTCGTGACGTTGTCGCAGTTGTACTTGCCGGCGATCGAGATCGGGCGGGTGTTGTAGATGTTGCCCGAACTTCCCTTCGCCGTCCCCCTGATCGTGCCGTCGACCGTCAGCGTCAGTGCGGTCGCCGTGCGCTCGCACCGCACGGTGTGCCACTGGTTGTCACTGAGCGCGGTGCCGGACGTGACCTGCTTGCGGAGCCAGGAGCCGCTCGAGCTCTTGCCGCGGAACACGCACGTCAGGATCCCGTTGGGGTTCTCGAGCTTCCAGTAGCCGCCTGTGGCGCCACCCTGGCCCTTCTGGATGATGTTGCCGAAGTGCTGGTTCGTCCGGTACCGGATCGTCACGGCGAAGTCGGACGTCCCGGGATTGAACCGGTTGTCGTGGTTCACGAGCACCAGCCGCTCGGGCTTGGCCGGCGGCGCCGTCGGACTCGTGAACGCCCAGCGGTAGCCCGTCGCGCCGTTGTAGGTGGCCCCTCTGATCACGGCGCTGCCGATCGTCCCGTTGAGCCCGTGACCGCTGCTGTCGATCATCGTCGTCGACCCGGGGCTCTCGTTCATCTGCCAGAGCGCGAGCGTCGACGTGGCGGCCGCTCCGGCCGGCACCGCGGCCCAGACGACGATCAACGCCGCGGCCACAAGAGACACGAGCGTGCCGACGGTCCTCGTTCGCAACGTCATGATCATTTCCTCCCCGAGGGACTACCCCGATCGACCTATCGTACTCCCCCAAATACCCTACCGCATGATTCGGTCTCCATGAGGTCCACGTACGAACGGAGTCGAGGGGCCGGCCCGAAGACCGGCCCTTCGACGTGCGTCGCCACTGCGTCTCGTCTCAGTAGACGATGGTGCCGTGGAACACCCCGAACGCGTGCCACGCCGGCACCGGCGGGTCGAAGCCAGGGAACTCGACGAACGCCTTCATCTTCCCCTGTCCGGTCGCTCCCTCGAAGGTGCCGGTGCCACCAGTGACCTTGAACCCGAGCTCCGCGACGATCACCTCGGTGTCGGGTCCGGGGAACGGAGCGACGCCCCAGTACACCAGGTACACCATGTCGCCGTTCTCGGCCGTGAGGGTCATCTTGCCGCCCTTGATCTGGTCGACCGCAGGCGTGCAGTGATCGCTCACGATGGCGATGTGCGTGGAGAGGGGCTCGAACAGCTTCCCCTTGGCCTCCGAGTGTGTCCTGAGTCCTTCGGGACAGGTGAGGTCAGCGGGGAACGTGACCTCGCCCCACAGCTTGCCCTCGAACTCGTGTGCCACCGGGGGCGCGGGGTAGGTCCCAACGACCGTCGGCACGACCGCGAACGCGTAGCCCGCCTTCACGGAACCCCACGCGTAGATCTGGTAGACGGTGCCCTCGACGAACGAGAACGTCGTCGGGCCGATCACGGAGGTGCCGTGGTGAGGGAGGGTCGCCTTCACCGCGTAGTCACCTTCGGGCACGTCACGGCTCGCGCGGGAGCCCCAGTCGAACCAGACGCCCTTGATCAGCTTCGTGCCGTCGGCCCACACGTTCACGGCAGGAGCCGCGGCGGTGTGCCGGATGAGCAGGCGAGCCTGCCCCTCCTCGGTCTTGGACACGTCGTTCACGAACCGCTTCAGGTTCGGAACGCCCTTGGCGTCGAGGTTCGCGACCACGGTGTAGTTGTGGCCGTTCCACAGACCGACGTCCTTCAACTCGAGCAGGGCCGGGCTGCACGGAGCGCCCTTCGCCACGACCGCGAGGTCGTAGCGTCCGGCCGGCAGCGTGATGCCCGCGACCACCTCGCCAGGGTTGAAGTCCGTGATCTTCTTCGCGCCGTTGACGCACACGTCGACGTCGAGCGCGGGGATCCCGTGCACGACGTTCAGCGTGGCGGTCTTCGGCACCCCGGCCGATGCCACCGTCGGCATCAGCCCGAAGAGCGCGAGTGCGGCGACGGCGAAGAACACGATCAGCCTTCGCACTTTGCCCACCTCCCTGTGGAGGGCGCACGGCCCCCCGGCGAGGAGCGGCCGCCCTCCCTTGCGCCTCCACCTTCACGGTAAGAGCGGGCGGGCGGGCCGGCTGGGGCCGAACGGCCCTGGTTGCCGACGGGAGCCTATTTGCGTCCCCTTGGCGTTGGCTTGCCCGAGCCCTACCGGAGCGCCGCCTAGCGTTGCCCGTATCGGCGGCGTCGGATGCGCCGCCCCGAGCCCGAGGAGGAGCGATGGCCTTCGTGATCGCGGAGCCGTGCGTCGACGTCCACGACCGAGGCTGCGTGGATGAGTGCCCCGTGGACTGCATCTACGACGGCATCCGCAAGGGGTACATCCAGCCGGACGAATGCGTCGACTGCGGAGCCTGTGAGCCCGTGTGCCCCGTCAACGCCATCTTCGCCGACGCCGACCTCCCGGCCGAGTGGCAGGGCTACGCGCACGTCGAGCGAGAGTTCTTCGGGCCCGAGGTCACCGGCCTCGGGAGCCCGGGAGGCGCCGCGGACATCGGCCAGATCGACACCGACCACCCGGCCCTGGCCTCGCTCGACGGCGCCGCCTGAACCGTAGTCCTTCCTGCGTGGATCCCGCGCCGGCTACGAGCTCAGAGCAGCGACCTCGAGTGACCTCGAGGCGGTGGCGGACGTGTTCATGGCCGACGACCTAGAAGATGCCGGCGAGGCCGTCCTCGACGCCGACTTCCTCCGGGCCTGTGGGCTCGCGACGGCTTCGATCCTGCCACCGATGCCTGGGTCGCGGTCGACGGTGGGGAGGCCGTCGTCGTCTACGCGCACACCATGCGGGACGGGCCTGACATCATCGATTCGCTGGGCATCGTCCACCCCGCGCACCGAGGACGGGCTCGGCACCTCATCGCTGGACCGGATCGAGCAGCGCGCCGCCCAGCTGCTCGCGGGGCGTTCGCCCTCGCGGCTCCGCCACGCGATCAACGCCGAGGACGACCCGCGGCGGCGCTGCTCCGGGCCCGCGGCCTTCAGCCCGTTCGACACTTCTGGCACATGGGGATCGATCTCGAGGAGCGCTCCTCGGACGACTCGTGAAGCGCGCCTGTATGCGTCCCCGCCGGCGATCCAGGATCCTTGACGAGAGGCCGCGCGCAGGGCGTCGATCACGGGTCCGACACAACTTGGGTCAGGTGCTTGATTACGCCCGACGCGAGGCGCAGATTCGCTACCCGCGCGATGGGACGCATGACCGAAGGCGACCGGCGGGCACGACCACGGGGTCGGGAGGAGTGTGACGCGTGAGATCGATGGTGCGAGCACGGACCGCCGCAAACGTTCCAACATTCCAGACGACCGAGCTGCCGCCTGAGCAGGATCGGGACGAACGCATCGACTGGACGCTGATGGGCATCGATCTCACCGCCATCGTTGTGCTCGGCGCGGGGCTCGTCACCGCCTTGCTCGGGCGCTGAAAGCAAAGATACCGGACCTTTGGGGAGCGGGCGCTGCATGGAACGGAGCGATCCGTCGTACAAAGGTCAGGCCGGGTACAACCCCGTGCTCCTCGCGATCTACGACGTGTGGGTCCTGAGGTTCATGACCCGCGCCGTGTGGAAGACCTCGGTCCCCTCGGCGGTCGAGGCCTACCGGCAACACCTGGGCCAGCGGCACCTCGACGTGGGTCCTGGCACGGGGTACTTCATCGAGCAGGCGCGGCCGTCCTCGGGCACGCGGATCACCCTCCTCGACCCGAACCCCCACGTCCTCGAGCACGCCTCGCGACGGCTCGCGTCGTACGCGCCGACGACCGTCGAGGCCGACGTGATGAAGCCGCTCCCCGTCGAGGGACCGTTCGACTCCGCGGCACTCAGCTTCGTGCTGCACTGCCTGCGCGACCCGATGTCGAACAAGGCGACGGCGGTCCGAAACATCGCCGACGTCCTCACGCCCGAGGGCGTCCTCTTCGGGGGGACGGTGCTCGGCAACGCTGCATCGCACACACGCTCGGCGCGCGCCTTCCTGTGGGCGGCCAACAAGCAGGGCGGCTTCGACAACCTCGACGACACGGTCGACGGCCTTCACGGGATCCTCGGCGAGTCGTTCCGAGACGTGCGGATCGACGTCTCCGGCTCGAGCGCGTTGTTCTCAGCGGCCGGGCCCAGCCGCTGAGGCCACCCGTTCCGAGCACGTGCGGGTGCGCCCAGCGCTGAGAACGCACAACGTCAGCCTATCGAGTCGTCAGCTCGCAAGCCAGCCGATGCCGGGCGTCTCCTGCGCAGCGGAACGTTCGGGGGTAGTTGGGTGGACCCGGGGGATCCGAACCCCTGACCTCCTGGCTGCCAGCTATCTCCATACGGACGATGCCACTCGGCTGTCGCGCGCTCTGTGTGAGACGGTTGGGTTGACGACGCTGCAGGCGTGCGCACGAAGGGAGTCAGCTGAGTGAGGATCGCGGTGCTGGGGGCCGGCGGTGGAGGCCTAGCGGTCGCCTACGAGTGGGCGAGTCAGGGGCATGAGGTCGCGCTGTACGCACAACATGCCCATGAGCACCATCTGGTGCCGGTCCGCGAGCGCGGCGGGATCCAAGCCGAGGGCAAGCTTGAGGGGTTCGTCTCTCTTTCGACGGTCACCACCGACATCGCCGAGGCGCTGGACGGTGTGGACGTGGTCTTCGTCGTCGGTCCCGCCTATGCCACAGAGCCGTTCGGCCGTGACACTCGCGGTCACCTGCGCCCCGGGATGACCGTCGTGGTCTGCCCCAGTTCGTGCGTCGGCAGTCTGGCCTTCAAGCACGCCGCGGGGTTGGACCTCCATGACGAGAGCGTCGTCGTGGGCGAGACCAGCACGCTGCCGTACGCCGCACGCGCATCGATGCACGCCAGTGTGCAGATCTTCCACCGGTTCGACACCGGCTTCTCGGCCGCTGCCGCCCCGCGCAGCAACACACCTCGCCTGCTCGAGGTCCTGCGGCAGGTGTACCGCAACACCGACGAGGCCGCGGGGATCTTCCAGACCACGCTGCAGAACGGCAACCCGGTCATCCATCCGGCCGTCACCTTGCTCAACGCCGCCCTCATCGAACGCACGGGTGGTGACTTCATGTTCTATGAGGAAGGGGTTACCGAGGCGGTCGGTCGCCTGATGGAGGCGGTCGACGGCGAGCGGCTATCCGTCGCCAAGGCCCTGGGCGTGGAGATCCTCGCCGAGCCGGATCTCGGGGTGCGGCAGGGCTACATGAGCGAGTCCAACTACTCCACCGGCTACTCCACCGCACCAGGCTTTCGTGGCATCAAGGCCCAGGACGAGCTTCAGCACCGCTACCTGACCGAGGACGTGGGCTACTCGATGGTGTTCCTCACCGACCTGGCTCGGCACCTCTCGGTGCCGACCCCCACCATGGATGCCGTGATCCGCATCGCCTCGATCGTCGCGGGCGAAGACTTCGCCGCCGAGCGTGCCCGCACGATGGAGAAGATGGGCCTGTCCGGCCTGACGCGAGAACAGCTCGCGGTGTACTGACTGCACGGTAAACAGGGGACCCAAGGGGAGTCGAACCCCTGACCTCTTGGCTGCCAGCCAACGCTGGTGAAACGCTGTGGGCTCGTTGTCCCAGGTCAGACTGCTTACCACTTGCTTACCAACCTGCAGTTGGGCACTCCGCCGGAGCTCGGTCGGGGGCTCTCCCCTGAAGGCAGAGACATTCAGATCCCATCTGGAACCCGCCAGCATTCACCCGACCACTCGATACAGGCGCCAGCGATCTGGGACGCCCTTCAGCTCATGCTCGCCGGCATCTTGGTACACGAGTCCGGAGCCGACGGTCAGGTCCTTCACGGTGGACGACACCAGCACCTGCGAGGGGCCGGCCCGCGCTCCGATCCGGGCACCGATCGCTACGGCGAGCCCCGCCACGTCGTCGCCGTCGAGTTCGATCTCGCCGGTGTGGAGGCCGGCCCGTATCTCTATCCCCAGCGGGCGAACCGCCTCGACGATGCCGGCCGCAGCCCGTACCGCTCTGCCGGGCCCGTCGAACGTGGCGAGGAACCCGTCGCCCATCGTCTTGACCTCGCGCCCCCGGTACTGAGCCAGTTGACCTCGGACCGCTCGATCGTGCGCCTCTCGTACCTCTCGCCAAGCGTGGTCGCCCAGTGCTGCCCCGCGTGAGGTCGAATCCACGATGTCCGTGAAGAGCACGGTCGCGAGCACGCGATCGTGGACCGGGGCCGGACGGGAGCCCGTCACGAACTCCTCGATCTCATCCAGGATCAGCGACTCCTGTTCGCGGGAGGTGGGGACATGCGTACCGCCTTCGTACTCGAACAGACGTGCGCCCGGGATACGTTCGACCAGGTACCGCGCACCCTCGATCGGAGAGATCGGGTCGTGCGTCGCGTTCACGATCAGGGTCGGCACCCGGATGCTCGGCAGGATGTCGCGGACATCTATCTCCATATTCATCCGCTCGAGAGCCGCGATAGAAGCAGGGCTCGCTCCCGCTTGGAAGTAGCGGATGACGCCCTGAAGGTCCTCGGTGGCGATCTCGTCGCCGAACCCGGCGCCCCATCCTCGGATGTAGCTCTCCGTGACGCCGTTCACCTCGAGGTCGGCAACCACCCGCTCGTACTCCGCCCGTGGGATCCCCCACGACATGCCGGGTCGACGCAACCAGCTGGCCTGCCCACCCCAGATGATCAGCGCCCGCGTACGCTCGGGGTAGGTCGCCGCGAACATGCAGGCCATGCTCCCGCCCTCTGAGTGCCCCAGGATGACTGCGCGCTCGCTGCCCACCGCGTCGAGGACCGCGCGGATGTCGTCGGTCCGCTCCTCGAGGCTCGCGACGTGCGTGACTCGGTCGGACAACCCCGTGCCTCGCTTGTCGAATCGGATGAACCGGGAGAACGACAGGAAACGTTCCCACTCCCAGAGAGAGTCAGGTGCGTCGAAGTCGTAATCCAGATCCAGGTGGGAGACCGTGCCCGGGGCGAACACCAGATCGATGTCGGACTCGCCGCCCACTTGGTACGCGATGTTGACGTCCCCGCTCTTCGCATAGCGCGTCCGCGGGTGCTCCATCCCTCATCCTGTTCCTGGACGCCTCACGACCGCAAGGTGGGTGCGATCCGTTCCGGGATCGTCACGCTGGTGATGAGGTGACTGAGCCGCGGCGAGAGTGGACGCCCTGCCACTCGACCGACGTAGGAGAGCGATGCGCGGGCGGGACCTTGTGGACCCAAGGGGGCTCGATACCCCTCTCCGACCTGCGGAAATAGCCTTTGGGACGTGTGGGCATGTGTGGGCACTCAGACATGCCGCAGGCGGCCCTCACCCCTGAGTCAACTCCGAGGAGCGAGATTCGCTCGGACGAGCTCGAACGCGCTCACCCCCACCATCCCTCGAATCGCTGGACCGAGCTGGGTCAGCCTTGAACCAGCCTGGTTCGCTGCTCCGATGTGAGGCCGCGCAGGTGCGCGAACTCGACCTCCACGAACGTGCATACGGGAACGAAACCTCGGGGGGTGCAGGGTAGATCGACGCGTCTCTCGACGAAGACCGTGTCGACACCCCGTTGGAAAGCGTCGTTGATGAGCGCCGTAAGGATGGCGCCACCGAACCCCCTGTGGCGGGCTTCAGGCAGGCAACCCAGGCGTAGCTGGGTCACGGAGCCGAGGGGCCGATGGAAGCCCGTCGCCACCGGGTGGCCATCCGCGTGCATGGAGAACATCGAGACTTCGCCCGCGGCAAGGGCAGGGCCGAGCGTAGAGGCAAAGCTTCCCGAGTAGCCTGGAAGGGCACGCACCCCGATGTGCTCGTCGACCACGGGGTTGGCATACGCCTCTGATACCGCCAACACTTTCGCCAACCCCACGAGATCGTCACCCGTCGTAACCCGAGTCGCTTGTGACTGGCCCTCCTCGGGTCGGTAGGTCGTCCGCTCAACCGCTTGCAGGAACGTGGTGTCGACCTCTTCGAGATGCATGTACCAGTCGATCTTCGGCAAGACGGTGCCTGCCGAATCGACGAGGCTCCGGAGCCGAGGGAATCGCTCGTCGATCCAAACCAGAGCAGGGTCGCACTCCTCCTCGTCCCAGACACCATCGGCGAGCAGCGCGAGCAGATCCGTTCTCGATGGATCGGCGCTCGGCATCGGTTCAGCCCAGGAGCCTTCCCCCGCGCCATGGAGGCCGAAAGGCCCGGAGGTCCTTGCGGCGGGCGACGCCGCGGATTGATGGCTCGGCCACGTCGAACCCTGTCGCTTCTGAAGGCCAACCAGGTAAGCGGCGTACTCCTCGACCAGGTCGTCGCTGCTGCGCACCGCAGCATGCTCCCATGAACGCGCACGGGTCGGCGAGGCTCGGGGCCTCGAGTGCGCTCGTGGCCGAGGCAGGCAAGGGTGATCTTCCTCGTGCTGTAGCCGACCCACGAGTGTTCTCAGGGGACGGCAGCTGCTTCCGCAACGAGCGTCGAATACTGACGCGTGGACGGCTGTCTTCCAGAGATCATCAAGGGTGTCAACGATGCCGCGAAAACATCGGGACCTTGTGGACCCAAGGGGATTCGAACCTCTGACCTCTTGGCTGCCGGCAGCCATCACGGGATAGGGGTGTGCTCACCAGCGAAAGCGCAGGTCGTTCGCGAGCGGAACGGGCGAAGTCAAACGCTGTGAGGCCGACCTCACGAATGTCGCATCCGAACCGCCGGGGCGGACACTCCACGACCCGGAGCAGCTCACTGAACCCAGAGGCGGCTGAGCAGGATCCCCCACTGGGGGTGGACCTGGATGTTCTCCGTGCGGGCCGAGAAGACATACGCCTTGACCTCGTTCGTCAGGGGGGCCCATACGGCGTCCTCGACGAGTTGGTGCTCGATCTCCATCCACGCGCTGTTCGATGCAGCGGGATCGGTCACCTGGAGTCGCAGCGCCTCATCCATCTGGGCGTCAAGGCTCTCGAGGCAGAGGCCCGAGAAGTTGCCGATCGCCCCGCACCGGAACTGAACGTCGATGAAGTCGGCCGCGGTTGGGAAGAGCGAGCCCCATCCGCTCATGTACGTCTGTGGCTCGCCATCCCCGTAGACCGCTTGGTCGTACTTCTCGCCGTCGTGCACGACCTTCAGGTGCGCGCGGAGGCCCAGTTCGTTCAGGACCTCGACGACGTACCGCGCGAGCGTCGCCCACCAAGAAGGTGACCTTCGCGCCGACGGCGTCGGCGTCCTCGATCAACGCATGCGCTCGGTCGAGATCCGGGGCAGTCCACACTCCGCTGTCCGGCTCGAGGGTGTAGGGACAGAACGGTTCATAGCCCTGGAAGTTCGGCGGGAGGATCTGGCACGTCAGTCGAGGCGTCGCAACCGCTCGATGTAGTTCACGTTCTCGGCTGCCATGCCCCGCCCTCCAACGGGCCGCGCGGACGCGAGCGGGCCACGTCCCGGGCGATCCTCCAGCGCTCCATCTCGAACTCTCGGGACCAAGGTATCCCCTGCCCCCTGTGGTCACATCATCCACATTGCGTGAATACGTGCCTGACTCGTGACCGATGAACCGAAGGCGTGGGGTTTCACCCGCTTTGCGTGATGCGGCGGGAACGGCTAAGAAGTCCCATGGCTGCGATGGGACCGACCTCACCACCAGAGGGCCACCCCGGCGGATCGTTCCCCAGGATCGGCGCTTGGGCCTGGAGCTTCGTAGGCGTCGTCGTGGCCACGATCATCGTGGTGACCGCGCTTGCCGCAGTCAGCGAGATCGCGCTCCCCCTCCTGTTCGCGGCCGTGCTCGCCGTGATCTTCAAACCCGCAGCCGGGAGCCTCGAACGACATGGGTTCAAGCCGAGTCTCGCGGCCGGCGTGCTCGTGCTCGGGTTGCTCATCGTGATGACCGTCGTCGTGACCGCCACGGTCCGTGGCGTGCTCGACCAGACCGACGAGATCGGAGCGTCGGTCGAGGCAGCGAAGGACTACGCGGTCAAGGAACTCGGTCTCGACGGGAAGGCGCTGGACGATGCCCGGGCCGCCACCGAGGACGCAGCTCCCGCGATCGGTGAAGGGGTGCTGCCCGCGATCGTATCCAGCCTCGGGTCGCTCGTGGCCTTCGCCGGTGCCCTGATCCTCGGCGCTCTGATCATGTATTACCTGCTGAAGGACGGCGCCCGCCTCCGACGCGCGGTCCTGGCGCAGGTCAGCCCATCGATACGAGACGACGTGAACGACTTCATCTCCGATGCGTGCGCGATCCTGCGCGACTACGGCAGGGGACGCACCGCCATGTCGGCGATCGTGGCCGTGGTCGTCGGTCTTGCCAGCCTTCTGCTCGGCCTCCCGCTCGTGTTCACGATCGTCGTCGTGAACTTCATCGGCGGCTACATCCCCTACATCGGCGCGTTCCTCGGCGGCGGGCTGGCGGTGATCGTGGCGCTCGGCGACGGCGGCCTGGGCGTGGCGGCGGTCATGCTCGTGGTCGTGCTCGCCTCGAACCTGCTGCTCGAGAACTTCGTGGAACCGAAGGTGATGGGCCGGACGCTCGACATCCACCCGTTGGTGGTCCTCGTCGTCACTGCTCTCGGCGGGTTCCTGGCCGGCATCGTCGGCCTCATCCTGGCCGTGCCCTTCACCTTGATCGCCGGTAATGCCATCGGCCGGCTCCGGGCGCATGGGTTCTTCAACACGGTCGCCGACCGTGCCCAGCCGACCGTGCAGAAGATGCTCGACTGACATGGCCGAGGACAAGAGCAACGCTCGTGCAGGGACCGCCGAGGTGCGAGGGCGCGGCGGCGGGATCGATGTGTACTGGCACGGCGTGACCTGGCTCGCCGTGATCATGGTGTCCACGGCGCTCCAGGGAACCCTTCGTTCCGCGCTCGACGGAGGGCTCGGTCTGGCCCTGTTCGTGCTGCTGTCGTTGACGATCACGGCCGGTGTATGGACGTTCACCGCCTGGTGGCTGCTGCTCGGAGACGTGCGCGTGCGGGTGTTGGTCCCGACCGGCGTCATCACCAGCCTCGCCGTCACAGGCTTCGCACTGTCCGCGGCGGTGTGGATGCCGGAGGTGGTGTCAAGGAACGAGGAGCAGTTCGGCTTCTTCGGGGTGGCGCTGGCACTCGTGACATGGTTCTCGGGCGCCGCGATCTGCCTCTTGATCGGCGCGTGCGCCGGACCGGTCCTTGCCGAGAGCGAGGGGGGTCTCGGACGGTTCATCCGCGGCAGCGAGGATCGGGTCCTGAAACCAGGTGCCGCCCCGCCGCTTCCATCTCCCTCGCGTGAGCTCGGCCTCCGCGACGCCTTCAGAACGGGTGAGGACGAATGACCGACGACGCAGCGACGACCCCGAAGACTCCCGGTGCCGGATCGGCCGCGGGTACGGCGGGATCGGAGGAGCCGAAGACGATGCGTGGACGGCTGACGCAGGAGGCCATCGGCGTCAGGGTCTTCTCCTCGGCGTCTGACGCGACGCGATCGCGGCGGCCGACCGATGCCATCCTGCTGGTGCTCGCGATCGTCGGCGCGCTGGTCCTGTCCATCCATGCACCGGGACCGACGGCGATCGACACCGCCGCCACCGACCTCGTGGCCCAGTTCCCCGACCTCGCGGGGTGGTTCTGGGAGGTCACCTACGACCTGTTGATCGTCTGGTCGTTGGTGCTGCTGGTCGTGATCCTGTTCGCGCGCGGACGGAAGCGGCTGTTCCTGTACGAGGTGGTCGCGCTGGGGCTCGCGACGGGTGTCGCGATCCTTGCCGGCAACGCCAGCGGTACGCACGTGTCCACGAGTTTGTCGGGCATCCTCAACTCCGAGTCGCCGCCGATCTACCTGGCGATGCGTGTGGCGCTCGCGACCGCGGTGATCGTGACGGCGTCGCCGGATCTGTCGAGGCCGATGCGGCAGGTGGGCCGATGGTTGATCGGCATCGGCGCGGTCTCCGGGATCGCACTCGGCACCGCGCTGCCGATCGGCGTGGCGGCGGGGTTCCTGATCGGCCTCGGCTCCGCCGCGTTGGTGCATCTGCTCTTCGGCTCACCCGGAGGACGTTTGACCCTCGAACAGGTGACGGAGGTGCTCGGAGAACTGGGCGTCGAAGCCACGGCCACAGAGGATGCCCCGCTGCAGGCTCGAGGGGTGGCGCTCACCCTGGCATCCACACCCGAGGGGAAGCCGCTCCTCGTCAAGACCTACGGCCGGGATGCTGCGGACGGCCAGCTCGTGGCCGCCACCTGGTACGCGATCTGGCACCGGGGTGCCAAACGTGTCCTGACGGGGAGGCGGGAGCAGGTCGAGCACGAGGCATTCCTCACGTTGGCCGCCGAACGTGACGGCGTCCCGGTGATGCCCGTGATCGCGGCCGGCGAGACCGATCAGGGAGATGCCCTTCTCGTGATCGACGCGAACGGGCGCACCCTCGCGGCCGTGGAGCAGGCGGACGTCACCGCCGATCTCCTCCGCGGTGCGTGGAGCGCGCTCGGGAGGCTCCACGAGCTCGGCATCTCACATGGCCGCGTGAACGCCGACAGTCTCATCGTCCGGCCCGACGGGTCCGCGGCGTTCACCGACTTCGGGGCCGCCCAGGTCGCGGCGCCGGCCGGCGACATGAGGACCGACCGAGCACAGCTCCTCGTCACGACCGCGCTCGCCACCGATACCGAGCGTTCCATTGCAGCGGCGATCGACGTGCTCGGTGACGACGGGATCGTCGAGGTCCTGCCGTTCCTGCAGCCGGCGGCGTTCGAGCGGGATACACGGATCGCCATGCACGATCAGCACCTCGACCTCAAGGCGCTCAGGGAGTCGATCGCCGAGCGCACGCACAGCGAGGTTCCGCCGCTCGAACCGCTCCAGCGCGTCACCTGGCAGTCGCTCCTCAAGCTGGCCGTGATCGGGTTCCTCGCCTACACGCTGATCTCCGCCTTCGCCAACATCGGCATCGACACGATCATCGAGGAGTTCCAGGATGCCGACTGGTCGTGGCTGCTCGTGGCCCTGGTGCTCTCACCGCTCTCCCAGGTGCCCCAGGCGTTCTCGTCGATGGGCGCCACGATGCAGGAGATCCGCTTCTGGCCCGTGCTGATGCTCCAGTACGGGGTGCAGTTCATCTCGCTCGCGGTGCCGAGCTCGGCGGCCCGACTGGCCATGGAGGTCCGGTTCTGGGAGCGCGCCGGCGTTCCGAGCGCGGGCGCAGTCTCGATCGGCGCGATCGACAGCTTCAGCACCTTCGTGATCCAGATCCTCCTGATCGTGCTCATCCTCGCCTCGGATGCGGTGAGCCTGGATCTGGCATCGAGCGCGTCGGGGTCCTCCGACAGAGTCCTCGGGGATCGACTGGGCAGCGATCCTGGTCGCGATCCTCCTCGTGGCCGTGGCGCTCGGCATCGCCTATGCCTTCCCGAAGACCCGAGCGAAGCTCCACCACTTCATGAACACCGTCCGTGCGCAGTGGGCCGACGCGAAGGAGGCGTTGGCGGTGCTGCGCCGGCCGAAGAAGGTCCTCCTGCTCCTGGGGGGCAATCTCGTCGCCCAGGTGATGCTCGCCGTCATCCTCGGGCTGTGTCTGCGGGCGTTCGGGCAGTCCGCTTCCCTGGCCGCGCTGATCCTGGTCAACACGTTCGTCTCGCTGTTCGCCGGATTCATGCCGGTGCCAGGAGGCGTGGGGGTCGCGGAGGCCGGCTATACGGCCGGCCTCATCGCACTCGGCATCCCGGAAGCGGCAGCGACCTCGACCGCACTCGCGTTCCGGCTCGTCACGTTCTACCTGCCGCCGCTCTGGGGCGGATTCGCCATGCGCTGGATGAAGCAGCAGTCTCACCTGTGAGGAGGCACCATGAGGGGGCTCACATGGCTGGCCATCGTGTTCATCGCCTATGCCCTCATCGCCTCGAGGCTCGATCGGTGGTGGATCACCGCCCCCACGGTGTTCGTGGCTGCCGGTGCCCTGTTGGACCGGCGGGCGCCGAGATCCTTCCCCCGGAGATAGTCCGTGCCAAGGAGCCGAGCATCCGCCTGCGTGACCTGGCAGGGTCACCTGCCGCACAGGGCGGGCCCCACGTCACCCGGAGGGTGAGCTCGATGGGACATCGTCTCGATCCGCCGAGCGCTCCTTGCTGCGTTGTACGGCTCCCAGGATGATCTTGATCCCCACTCCCAGGACGATCAGGTCGAGGATCATCTGTCCGGCGACCACGAGCCGCGCGGTCTCACCCTTCGGTGAGATGTCACCGAAACCGACGGTCGAGAAGATCGTCACCGCGAAGTACAGCGCGTCGGTGCGCGAGAGCGCCTCCGTGAAATCCTCGGGCTCGGCCCGTCCCATGAGGTAGTAGGTCGTCGCGAACAGGAGGATGAAGAGCGGCACCGCGACGAGCAACCCCTCGAGCGCTCGGCTTCCGGGGTGGTCGGATCGCAGGATCCTCCAGACCTGCCACGCGATGAGCACCACGAAGAC
Source organism: uncultured Actinomycetes bacterium (assembly GCA_963816275.1). Classification (GTDB taxonomy): domain Bacteria; phylum Actinomycetota; class UBA4738; order UBA4738; family HRBIN12; genus JAOUEA01. The sequence continues at coordinate 42,315 of CAWFJU010000021.1, read as the reverse complement.
GACGATCCCGACCACGAGTCCGGTGACTGCGGAGGCGCCCGACATGTCGTCCAGTGGGAGCAGGTAGTAGAGCGCCAGGAGGGCGGCGGCGGTCAGCATCGCCCCAAGAGCAGACACCACGATGTGCGACCAGGCCCGCTCCGCTGCCGGATCCTCTTGCTGCACCACCGCGGCTCCCCTTTCGACCGAATCGTCCGGGAGTGTCGCGCAATCAGCGATCGGCTGCACAGGTCAACTACGATGGCGACGCGGGACGGCGTGGCACCCGACGTAAGGCTCGCCCTCTACGTCGAGTACAGCGATCAACGCGGCGAGCCGCTCACCTGCTTGCGGATCGACGTTCGAGGTCGAGGACGGTCCCATCCCGGTCCGATCGAGGATCGCGGTGGCAGACCGGCTGGGCAGCGTGGTCCGGTCCGAGTGTGCGGACCTCCCCTCGCCGATCGAGTTGGCGAACCTCCGCTGAAAGGGCGCCACGTCGGGGACGGCTGGCATGAGAGCCACCTGCGGTTGTGGACCCAAGGGGATTCGAACCCCTGACCTCTTGGCTGCCAGCCAAGCGCTCTACCAGCTGAGCTATGGGCCCGTGGAGGTGCGGAACCCGATTCTACCGGGCGGTCGAGGCGGCGTCCGTCGGCTCCCATGCCACGCGCGGGGCGTCGCTCCACAGACGCTCGAGGTCGTAGTACGCGCGCTCCTCGGTGCCGAACACGTGCACGACGACGTCGATGTAGTCGAGCAGCCACCAGCCGGCTTCGGGTTCTCCCTCGCGTCGGATCGGCTTCACGCCGAGCCCTCGGAGGGCGTCCTCGACCGCGTCGATCACGGTTCGGATCTGGCGCTGGGTCCCGGCGGTGCAGATCACGAAGTGGTCGGTGATCACGATCGTCTCGTGGACGTCGAGGATCACGATCTCGTCGGCTTGCTTCTCGGCGGCGGCCCTCGCGGCCGCCACGGCCACGTCGCGGCTCTCGGGCAGCGCGGTGCCGCCCTCGTCCCGCGTCCCCCGCGCTGCCGTCAAGCCGTGAAGTCCTTCCCCACCACGATCGTGATGTCGCCGATCCCCGATGGTACCTGGGATACCCCGACCTTCCCGACCCCCAGGGCCTTGCGGGCCGCCTGCGCATCCGCGAGGTTCGCGTCGCCATTCGCGAACACGCTGGTCGTGGGGACATCGAAGGTCACCGCGTTCTGGGACAGCACGATCCGGAACCCGGCGGGGATGATGCGGCGCCCGACGTCCTCCCCCACGCCGGGTGCGCCGTTCCCGTTCTGCACGATCGCCGGCACGGGCGCCTCCGTGCCGAACGCCTCGGTCACCGCGTCATCGAGCTCCGGCTGGGCCGCCACCGTGACGGTGCCCGCGACGACCTTCGTGGGGAACGCGAGGGCGTGGCTCCCCGTCGCACCGTCGAGGATCTGCTGCACGAGCAGCATCCCGTTCGACGCGGCGAGGTCGCCCGCCTGCAGGGTCGGCGGCGCCGCCAGCAGCCCCTCGAGCACCTGCGCCCAATAGGTGGGCGCCTGGTCGCCTGGGACCGTGAGCAACGCCCGCACCTGCGCTCCGGTGAGCGTCGCCTCGCCGGGACCGAGCACGCCGACGTCGGTCGTGACCGGCAACGGCAGGTCGACGGCGATGCCGCCCTCGCGATCGACGATCACCGAGAACTGCCGGAGGGTGATCACCGCGTACCCCTCGGTCCACGTCCCGATCGTGTTCGAGAGCGCGACCTGGATCGCCGCCCCCGGCAGCTGCGAGACCTGCGCCGTCTCACTCTCACCCTGACCCGGCACGACGGTCGTCATCTCCATCGGGATGGGGAAGGCCGCTCCCGGCCGGTCGTCGCTCGTCGTTCCGATCACGGCCAGGTGCGGCATCACGGTCCCCGGGATCGACAGCGAGAGGAGCCGCGATGGCCCGGTCGGACCCGCCGACGAGGGCGTCTTCGAGGCGGTCGCCTCCTCCCCGCCTCCCCGGGATACGAGGAACCAGCCCACGAGCACGACCACGACGACGCCGGCGAGGACCTCGAACAGCAGGGTTCGGCGACGGCGGGCGTGCCGAGACGCACGCGACGCCCGCACGGGGCCGCCCATGGAGGGATCCGTCACCGGTAGAGCCCCGCCTTCTCGATGTAACTCTTGACACCCTCTGGGACGAGGTAGCGGATCGGCCGCGACGCCGCGATCCGCGCCCTGATGTCGGTCGACGAGATCGCTAGAGCTGGGACGTTCATCACCGTGATCCCGGGGTGCTTCGAGGGAGCGTGCGCCGAGAACCCCGCGATGTCGTACCCGGGACGGGTGGCGGCGATGAAGTGGGCGAGCTCGAACAGCTCGCCCGGATCCTTCCACTGGAAGATCTCGACGACGGCGTCGGCCCCCGTCACGAAGTACAGGTCCGTCTCGGTCCCGAGCTCCGCCTTCATGCCGCGGAGGGTGTCGACCGTATAGGTCGGGCCGTCACGATCGACCTCCATCCGTGAGACGCGGAACAACGGGTTCGATGCGGTCGCGATCACCGTCATGAGGTAGCGGTCCTCGGTCGGCGAGACGACCTCGTGCTCCTTCATCCACGGCTGGCCCGTGGGTACGAAGATCACGCCGTCGAGCCCGAACTGCTGGAGGGCTTCCTCGGCGGTCACGAGGTGGCCGTAGTGGATGGGGTCGAAGGTGCCACCCATGACCCCGAGGCGGTTTCCCATCACGCGTATCCTACGCGGCGCGGGTCATCGGCCCAGCCAAGCCGCGAGATCGTCCACGTGCTTCGCGTAGTGCAGCGGACCTGACTCCTCGAACCACTCCCACGCCCCCGGCGTGACCTCGTCGAGTGCCCGGAACGCGCCGAGCATGCGCGCCCGTCCCTCCGCGAACCCGGCCCGGACCTCGGCTGGCGGCATCGCGATGGATCGCTGGAACCCGTCACGGTTCGACGCCTCGATCGTTCCGGTGGTCTCGCCGGCGCCACCGTCCCACGTGCCGGCCGCGATCCGCTCGAGCACGTCGGCGCAGTCGGCCGTCCAGTACGCGACGTGGAACATCACGTCCTTCGGCGACCAGCCCTCGGGGGTGACCGTGGGCTCCTCGAACCGGTCATCGGGGATCGAGGCGAACACCTCGAGGAGACGATCCCAGCTCGCTGATTCCTCACCGATCAGGCGCTCGACGTCCATCGGGTCAGATCTCCTCGGCGGCAGGAGCGCCGGGCGCCGTCGTCGCATCGGCCCGCGGGTCGGGCTCGGGCGCCGGGTCGGGCAGGAACTCGAATACCCGGTCCAGGATCTGGACCTCGTCGCCGTGGCGCGCGCCCTCGCTCGCGAGCTTGCGTTCGATCCCGTCCTTCACCATCCGCTTCTGGAGCCGCTCGAGGTCGTGCTCGTCCTCGAGGTCGGCCTCCATCACCCAGCGCTCGACGCTGCGGCCCGCCACCCGCCACCGGTGCGGCCCCTCGCGGGTCACCGTGAACCGCGGGCGTCCGGGACGGAGCACCACGTACGGCTGGCGTTCGGGCTGGGCGGCCTCGGCCTCCTTCGCGAGCAGGCCGAGCCGGGCCAGCAGGTCGTCGATCCCGTCGCCGGTCATCGCCGAGGTCGCGAGCGCCCCCTCGGGCAGCTCGGCCATCGCCGCGGCCGGTTCGTCCACGAGATCGGCCTTCGTCCCGACCACGACCGCGGGCCGGGTCGCCAGCTCGTCGTCGTAGGCGGCCAACTCTTCTCGGAGGGTGGCGAGGTCGGCGGCCGCATCCGCGGCGGACAGGTCCACCACCAAGACGAGCGCACGGCACCGAACGATGTGTCGGAGGAATCGGTGACCGAGCCCCCGCCCCTCGCTCGCTCCCTCGACGAGCCCGGGGATGTCGGCCACGACGAACCGGTCCGCGTCGTCGCCCGCGACCCCGAGGTTGGGCGTGAGGGTCGTGAAGGGGTAGTCCGCGATCTTCGGCTTGGCGGCCGTCAGCCGCGAGAGCAGGGTCGACTTGCCGGCGTTCGGGAGCCCTACGAGACCCACGTCGGCCACCGTCCGGAGCTCGACGCTCAGGCGCTTCTCCTCGCCCTCCTCGCCGGGCTCGGCCGTACGCGGGACACGGTTCCGGGCGCTCGCGAACGCCACGTTCCCTCGGCCCCCGCGACCGCCCTGCGCCACGACCGCCCGGGCCCCGTCACCCACGAGGTCGGCGACCAGGCCCTGGTCGTCGACGACGACCGTGCCGTCGGGCACCTGGACCACCAGATCCTTGCCGTTCGCGCCGTCACGCTTGGTCGAGCGGCCGGGGCCGCCCGGTTTCGCCCTGAGGTGTGGGTGGTCGGCGAGCCCGGAGAGGTCGTGGACACCGCGGGATACCTCGAACACGACCGAGCCGCCCTCGCCGCCGTTCCCACCGTCGGGGCCGCCGTGGGCCTTGTACGGCTCGCTGTGCAGGTGCGCGGAACCGTTGCCGCCCCGGCCGGCCTGTGCGTACGCGGTGCATTCGTCGACGAACCCCATCAGGCCTCCCAGCCTATCGGTGGTCGCACGCGCGGCAACGGGGGAAGATGGCCTCCATGCCTGAGCCGACGACCGTGTGGATGGTGCATCTGCGCCGCGGCGAGCCCGTCACCGAGATCGAGGGCGAGCTCGACCTGAGCGGCGAGGCCCTGGTCTTCACGGCCACGGACGACGGCGAGTCCGTCTCGTTCGCGTTCGCCGACGTCATACGGGCCAAGCGCCTCCGAGGCTCACCCGTGCTGTTACTGGAGTGGCAGCGCGACGGCGAGCCCCGCAAGACCGCCTTCTACTTCAGCCAGCCGCCCCCGCTCACGCCTCCTGAGCCCGGCCAGACCACCATGCCCGGCGACCCCTTCACGACCCGTCCGACCGGGGCCTTCGGAGCCATCCGCCGCTCCTCGAAGCGCCGGCATCAGAAGACCAACATCCAGTACCTGCAAACCGTCGGGATCAGGCAGAAGGACGACATCAGGGCGTGGGTCGATACGATCATGGAGCATCGGACCGCGCCCTGACGGGCGCTCGGGTCACTCGGCGGGGACGATCGAGGCGAACGTGCGCCCACGCGATTCGTGGAACGCCACGGAGCCCTCGCGCAGCGCGAAGAGGGTGTCGTCGCCGCCCTTGCCCACGCCCTCGCCGGGGTGGATGCGCGTGCCGCGCTGGCGCACGATGATCGAGCCGGCCGAGACCGACTCGCCGCCGTACGCCTTCACGCCGAGGCGCTTCGAGTTGGAATCGCGGCCGTTCCGGGACGAGCCGCCGCCCTTCTTGTGTGCCATACGACCTCCAGGGTAGCAGCTACTCCGCGGCCGCGGCCCCGTCGGCGCCGGTCTCGACGGCCGCCTCGGCGACCCCGGCATCGAGGGCCGTATCCGTGACGTCGACCGTCTCCGCCGCGGGCCCCTCGGCCTTCTTCGGCGCCTTCTTCTCGGTCTTCTTCTCGGCCTTCTTCTCGGCCTTCTGGGCCCCGCCCAGCGTCACGTCCTCGATCTCGAGGAGGGTCAGCAGCTGGCGGTGACCGCCGCGCTTGGCGTACCCGGTCTTGGGCCGGTACTTGAAGATCTTGACCTTGTCGCCCTTCTTCTCGCCGAGGGGCTTGGCCGTGACCGTTGCCTTGGCGGCCTCGCTCCCCACGTGCGTGGTGCCGTCGTCCTCGACGACCAGGATCGGGTGGAAGGTGAGGGTCTCGCCCTCGTGGACCAGCTTCTCGACCTCGATCACGTCGCCGGCCTTCACCTTCTGCTGCTTGCCGCCCGTCTTGATCACCGCGTACATGGTTCGGGTCCTTCCCTCAGGATTCGTAGTTGAGCAGGATGCCCCGGCCTTCACAGGTGGGGCAGGTCTCGGAGAACGATTCGACCAGGCCAGAGGATACGCGCTTGCGCGTGACCTGCATCAGGCCGAGCGGGCCGATCTCGAAGACCTGGCTCCTCGTCTTGTCGAGCGCCATGGCCTCCTTCATCGTGTCCTCGACCTGCGACTTGTTCTTCTCGAGCAGCATGTCGATGAAGTCCACGACGATGATGCCTCCGATGTCTCGGAGCCTGAGCTGGCGCGCGACCTCTTGGGCGGCCTCGAGGTTCGTGTTGACGACGGTCTCCTCGAGGTTGGTCTTGCCCACCGATTTGCCGGTGTTCACGTCGACGATCGTCATCGCTTCCGTGCGCTCGATGATCAGATAGCCGCCGCTCGGCAGCCACACCTTGCGGTCGAGCGCCTTGTGGATCTGTTCCTCGATCCGGTGCTCCTCGAACGCCGGGAGCTTCCCGTCGTGGAACCTGATCTTGGGGGCGAGGTCGGGGGCGATGTCGCCGACGTAGGTCATGATCTTGTCGTAGATGTTCCGGGAGTCCGTGACGAGCTCCCGGTACTCCTCGTCGGTGAACAGGTCGCGCACGACCCGGACCGTGAGCTCGGGCTCCTCGTACACGACCGCCGGCGCCTTGACCTTCTTCGCCTCGCGCTGGATCTCGTCCCACTGCCGGACCAGGCGCTCGAGGTCGTGCGTGAGCGCCTCGTCGCTCGCCCCTTCGGCCGCGGTGCGGACGATCACGCCGTGCTCCTCGGGCTTGATCTTGCGCATGATCGTCTTCAGACGCTTGCGCTCGTCGTCACCGAGCCGGCGGCTGATCCCCGACAGGCTCTGGTTCGGCGCGAACACCAGGAAGCGGCCCGGCAGTGAGATCTGCGCGGTCAGGCGGGCGCCCTTGCCGCCCATCGGATCCTTCGTGACCTGCACGAGGACCGCCTGCCCGGACTTCAGGACCTGCTCGATGCGGGGCGCCGGACCCTCGAGGTCTTCGGGCGGTAGTTCACCTCACCCGCGTAGAGCACGCCGTTGCGACCGCGGCCGACGTCGACGAACGCCGCCTCCATCCCGGGCAGCACGTTCTGGACGCGCCCCAGGTAGACGTTGCCCACCATCGAGGTCGCGCCCGTTCGCGTGACGTAGTGCTGGACGAGCACGTTCTCCTCGAGGACGGCGATCTGGTCGCGCTCGCCGTGCTCGGTGATCACCATGAGCTTGTCGGTGAAGCGGGGAGGCACGATGATCGGCTCGCGCCGGCGCCCGCGGCCGCCCTCTCGTCCTCCGCTGCGTCCCGTGCGGCTGCGCGTGTTGCGGATGCTCCGCGTGGGGCCGCCCGCGGCGACCTGCTCCTCGACGGTCATCGGCTTGGATCTCGAACGGCCGTTGCCGTTGCCGCCTTTGGCCGTCGGTTCCTTGTCGGCCGACGGCTTCTCCGCTGTGCCGCGGCCACCGCTGTCCGAACCCTTGCCGCGGCTGCCGCGGCGCCGGGAGCCCCCGGCCGTGGAGGGTGCGTCGGGGGTGGCGTCGTCGCGCTGCGTGGCCGCGGTCTCCCGAACGTCGGCCTCGTCGTCGGCGCCCGCACCGCTCGCCTCGACCGCGGCCGCCGACGCGGCGCCGGACCGGCCGCCTCGTCCTCGTCCGCCGCGACGGCGGCGCTTGCGGGGGCCTGTGGAGGCGGCGCCGGGTTCGCCGGTGCCGTCCTCGGTGCCCTCTGCGGTCTCGTCCGGGTTCGGCGTCCCGCTCGTATCGCCTGAGGGGGTCCGGTCTCCGCCGGCACGTGGCGCCCGAGTCGCCGATGCCGGCCGATCCGTTTCGGTCGGCGCCTCGGGCGCGTCCGCGGCGTCACGGGGGTCGCCGGTCGCGGCGGCCCGTTGCCCGCCCCCGCCACGCCCGCGGCCACCTCGGCGGCGGCGTGCGCCGGTGGTGGGGGCGGCTCCGTCACGAGGTTGGGTTTCTCCGTCCGATCCGTCGCCTCGCTCCGCCTGGGCGGGACGGGACGTCTCGGGGGTGGAGCGGGACGCGTCGCGCCTCGTTCGGGACGTGTCGGGCTCGGGGCGTGCCGGAGCCTCGGCCGTCGACCTGGCCTCGGCCGGAGCCGATGCGGGGGCCGGCGACGTGGGCGCGTCCGGGTTCCGGTTACGTGTGGTCGTCCGAGCGGCCGCCGGGGACGCGGGCGTCTTCGGGATCGACGTCGTGGCCGGCTTCGAGGCAGTCTTCGGGGTCGGGGCGCCGCGCTTGAACGCGGCGAGCCGCTCGTCGGCCTCGGTCGTCGGACGGTCGGCCGGCGGCGCGCTCTGCGCCGGGGCCTCGGTCTCGTGGTCCGTCAAAGGATCACTCCTCTCGCTGTTCGCGAGGGGGCGTGCCGTCGAGGACCTCGGAGGTACGAGCGTTCGCACTCCACCCACGTGGAGGGCCCATGCCGTGCTGCGAGCCCGCGCTGCGGGGCTCACCGCCTCCGCGCGCCGGGCTCAGCGCGTCGTCGCGCACCCGGTAACGTCCTTGTCCGGCGCTCGCGTCCCGCGCCCGCGGACCCACGTCGGGCCGCGGAGGCTGCGGTCGCGCGCCACCTCGGTGTTCACCATCCCGCCTGTGGCTGCGCTCGACGGCGCGCCCGGCGGGCACATCTGACGAGGAGCATAACAGCGAGCACCCCGTCCGAGGTGAGATCGGGTCATGACCTGCGGCGATGCCGCTGTAGGGAGAACGGGGGCGCGGTCTCGTGGGCGGGCTAGTCCGTCGGGACCCGCGGACCGTGCCCGTGTCCCCCGGGACAAACGGGCGCCCGGCCCATACCCTCGTGGGCCGCGGTTGCCGACACTGCACCTATGACGTCCGTCGGCACTTCCCCCCGCACGTCCGAGGTGCGCGTCCTCGTCGTCGACGACAACGCGGGCTTCCGGGAATCGCTCGTCAGCCTGCTCGACACCGGGGAGCTTCACGTCGTGGGCCAGGCCGCCGACGGGGCGGAGGCCCTCGACCCTGATGATGTCCGTCGAACCCGACGTCGTGCTGATGGACGTCCGGATGCCGTCGATGGGCGGCGTCGAGGCGACCCGGCGCCTGAAGGCGATGCGGCCCGACATCGGAGTGGTCGCCTTGACGGGCAACGAGGACCAGCGGGCCGTTCGCGACATGCTGGTGGCCGGTGCGTCCGGGTACGTCCTGAAGGACTCCGACGGCGACGAGATCCTCCACGCGGTGCGTCAGGCGGCGGCCGGCGGCGGGGTCATCTCGCCCGAGGTCACCCCGACCGTGATCGAGGAGCTCACCGAGGCCCTCGAACGCGAGCGCCGCCGGACCCGGCAGCTCGAGATCGCCCAGGAAGCGCTCCTGGAGCGAGCCGCACGGCGACACGAGCTGGTCTCACGGCTCGGTCACGAGCTGCGGACGCCCGTCACGGTGATCCTGGGGATGGCCACCACGCTCTCGAAGGGCACCGCGCCGATCGGGGAGCGGGCGGAGATCCTCGACACGCTCGTGGATCGGGCCGAGAGCCTCTCCCGACTCGTCCAGCGGTTCGAGGCGGCCGTCGAGGCCGGCCTCACGGAGTGGGCCGACGTGACCCAGGTGGCCCGCGAGGTCGCCGAGGTCTTCCCGCGGGTGGTCGTCGAGGCCACGCCGGGCCCCGCGATGGCGACCCTCAACCGGACCGCCGCCAGGAGGATCCTGGAGGAGCTCGTCGAGAACGCGCTCGCCTTCTCCCCGAGCGACATGCCGGTCACGATCAACGTCCGCGTGAACGGCCACGGACCCGAGGTACGCGTCGTCGACCACGGCAGCGGGGTGTCGGAGGAGGCGTTCGGCCGGATCTTCGACCCGCTGGAGCAGGGCGAGGACCTGAACACGCGTCATCACCAGGGCGTGGGGCTGGGGCTCACGCTGGCCCGGATGTCGGCCCGCGCGATGGACGGCGACGTGTCGCTGGAAGCCACGGGACCCGAGGGATCGACCTTCCTGTGGCAGGTCACGGGCGTGACCCCGCCCGATTGATCCGGCGCTACTTGAACCGACGCATGTGGATGCTCAGCAGCATCCCCACCGCGATGAAGTTCACGAGCATCGCCGATCCCCCGAAGCTCAGGAACGGCAACGGGATCCCCGTGATCGGCATGATCCCGATCACCATCCCGACGTTCACGAAGATCTGGATCGCGAACATCGAGGCGATCCCGACGGCCGCGTAGGTCCCGAACGGGTCCTTCGAGAGGAAGGCGATCCGGATCGCGCGCCACAGCAGCAGCGCGAAGAGCGCGAGGACGAACATCGCGCCCATGAACCCGAACTCCTCCCCAACCACCGTGAAGATGAAGTCGGTGTGCTGCTCGGGCACGTAGTCCAGGTTCGTCTGTGTGCCGTTCAGGTAGCCGCGGCCGAAGGTGCCGCCCGAGCCCACCGCGATCTCGGACTGCTGCAGGTTGTACCGGGCGTCGGCCGTCGTGGCTGAGTCGTCGAGCCATCCCGTCAGCCGCTCGATCTGATACTGCTTGATCACTCCGAGCTGGAACGCGAGGAAGATCATCAGGATCGCGGCGGCGGCGAGGAACAGCAGGTGGCGGAGCCGCGTCCCCGCGACCACGAGCATCCCCACGGTGATCGCGACGAGCACGATCACGGACCCGATCTCAACGTTGATGAACACGAGGCCGATCGTGAGCACCGCGACACCGAGCACTCGCGTCAGGTCCTGGACGGTGGGGACCGGTCCCCGCAGCTCCGACAGCATCGCCGCGAGCATCACGATCAGGCCGATCTTCGCGAACTCCGAGGGGCTGAGCTGCAGGAGCGCCGCACCGGGGATGTTGATGTAGTTGCTGGTCCCGCTCGCGGAGGATGACAAACTGGGGACGTGTACGAGGAGCAGCAGGAACAGCGTGGCGCCGAAGATGAAGCCCGAGTAGACCTTGAAGAACCGGTAGTCGAAGGTCGCGATCACCAGCATCAGGACGAGCCCCAGGATCATCGTGATGACCTGCTTGTTCACCCGGTCGAACGGGTCGAGCCCGTCCTGGCGCAGGGTCTGGTTCGTGGCCGAGTAGATCAGGAACAACCCGATCACGACGAGCGCCGCCGTGACGAGCAGCAGCACCGGATCCAGGTGTCGGATCGGCCGGCGCTCCTCGGCGAACGTGCGTCCCGCGACGAGGTCCATCAGTCCTGGGACCCCCCGGTCACGGGTCCGCTCACGGGCAGGTCGTACATCCGCTCGATCATGTGGCGGACGATCGGCGCGGCCGTCGTCGACCCGAACCCGCCCTGCTCGACCATCGCGATCACGACGTACTTCGGCTGGTAGGCGGGCACGATCGCCGCGAACCACGAGGTGTCCTGGAACCCTGGCCGCTCGGCGGTACCCGTCTTGCCCGCCACAGGGATCTCGCCGAGCGGGAAGCCCGAGAAGGCGAGCCCGGCGGTGCCGCCTGGCTGGGTCACCTGCGCGAGTCCGTCCTGAACGATGTAGTTCAGCTGGGACTGTGTGTACGGGAGCTGCGCGTAGCAGCGCGTCCCGATCTGCTTCACGGTATCGCCGTTGGCGTTCTCGATGTGGTCGACGAGGTGCGGTTTGCACATCTTGCCACCGTTCGCGAGCGCGAGGTACGCCGTCGCCAGCTGCATCGGCGTCGCGCGCATCTCGCCCGACCCGATCGACAGCAGGATGTTCACGCCGGGGATCGGACCGTCCGGGTAGAGGTCCGGATGATCCAGCATGAACTTCGCATCGGGCACGGTGCCGCTCGTCTCCACCGGGAGGTCCACGCCGGTCGGCTTCCCGAACCCGAACTGTCGCAGGTCCCGCTGGAATGGCTCGCTGTTGGTGGCGAGCTGGTGGGCGCGCCAGTCGAAGAAGAACTGGGTACCGAAGTCGTAGAAGACCGTGTCGCACGAGTACTTGAGGGCGCTGGCGATCGTGATGCTCCCCTGCCCCGCGGACCAGTTCCCGAACGAGGTCCCGGTCGTGTCTCCGGGGACTACGTACTCGGTGGGGCACGGGTAGTAGCCGCCCGGATACGCCAGCCCTTCCTTGATCGCCGAGAGGGCGACGAAGGGCTTGAAGGACGAGCCGGGCGCGTAGATCTGCTGCGTCACTCGGTTCAGGGCGGGGGCGAGCCTGTTGTCGCCGTTCAGGTAGGTGTTCTGCTGCGGGGTGAGCCCCTTCACGTACCACTCCGGGTTGTAAGCCGGCCACGACGCCATCGCGACGATGCCCGAGGTCTGAGCGTCCAGCACGATCACCGCGCCACCGTCGGCCTTCAGGTAGGTGCCCGACTGCTCGTCCACGACCGAGCGGGCACGGTCGATCCCGTTCTGGAGCTCCTCCTCGGCGGCCTGCTGGATGTCGGCGTCCAACGCGAGCACGAGGTTGTCGCCGGGCGTGGGCGGCTCTTCCCCGAGGGTCCGGATGATCTCCTGGTCGGAGTTCACCACGTACTTCTGGGCGCCTCGCTTCCCGCGGAGGTACTTCTCGTACTCCTGCTCGAGGCCGCTGCGGCCCACGAGGTCGCTCACCCCGTAGCCCTTGAATCTCGAGTCCTTCAGCTCGGCTTCATTGATCTGCGCGAGATAGCCGAGCACGTGCGCCGCGAACTCGGGATCGTGGTGGTCGCGCGCCCACGGGTAGGAACGGACGCTCGTCGGGACCACGGTGACGCCCGGGAACTGGCTCGCGTGCTCGTCCAGGTAGTACTTCACCCGCTCGGGCACGAACTCCGCCACCGGCTTGGGTTGCAAGGGGGAGTACTGCTCGTCCTGCAGCGCCCTCGTGATCGACTTCGGGGACACGTGCAGGAGGTCGGAGAGGTCGAGCAGGACCTGTTCCGCGTTCGGGCCGAGCTGATCCGCACGGACCCGGACCTCGAGGCTCATGCGGTTCCCCACCAGCGGGTTGCCGTTCGCGTCCTTGATCGTGCCGCGGAGCGCGTCGGTCCCCACGATCAGCACGCTGTTGTTCAGGGCTTCCTTGCGGTTCTGGGCGACCGCGAGCACCTGAAGGAACCACAGGCGCGTGACGAGCGCGGCGAACATGAACGCCACGAGCAGCGCGACGACCTTGAGGCGGGAGGACGCCTTCTCCATCAGAAGCGCACCACCCGTTGCGGGCGCGAGCCCTCGAACATCCGCCGGAGCAGCGGGTAGAAGATCGGGGTCAACACCGCGTTGTAGAGGGCGGTGAGCAGGATCACCTTGACCGAGTAGCTCAGCGGCTCGTCGAGCTGCCCGAGCAGGAACGACACCACCTCATAGAAGGCGATGCCCGCGGCCGTCCCCGCCGCCACCAGGAACGTCGGTAGGAGGGGTGAGGACGACACGATGTATTGCCGCGCCATCCCCATCGCGTAGCCGAGCAGGGTGAGCGTGAGCGCCGTGATGCCCTTCGGCTGGTTCAGCAGGAAGTCCTGCATCAGGCCGCTGGCGAACCCGACGACGGCGCCCTCCTGCGGTCCTTCCAGGATCGCGATCACGATCGTCACCAGGTACAGGAGCTCCGGTCGGACCCCCAGCAACTTGATCTGCGCGAAGATCGTCGACTGCAGCAAGAGGGCGGTGATGATCACCACCGCCACCGTGAGGACGCGACGCACCATCAGGCGGTCCCGTCTACGGCACGGGTCTGCAGCACCAGCACGAACTGCAGCGTGGCGAAGTCGACCGCCGGCCGCACGTCCACGAACTCCTCGATCGAGTTGTCCGAGGGGACCGTGCGCGACACCTGGCCGATCAGGAGGCCGGTCGGATACAAGCCGGGACGACCGCTGGCCTGGTAGGCGAGGGTGAACACGGGCTCGTTCCCGGTGACCTCGGTGCCGGGTGTGACGAGGCTCATGCGGAGGTCGGCGTCGCCCTGGCCCTGGACCTCGCCGGCCTCGCGCGAGGTCCCGAGCACCGCGGCGGCCGACCAGTCGCGGTCGATCATCAGCTGGACGTCGGCGGAGTGCTCGGTCGCCTCGACCACGATGCCCACGAGCAGCGGTGAGAGCGCCGAACCGGCGACCACGGGCATGTTCGGCTCGATCCCGTCGGCCGACCCCTTGTCGATCGTGACCGTCCATTCGAAGTTCGAGACGCCGTTCGCGATCACGACGGCGGGCACGGCGTTCGGGTCGAGGCTCTGCTGGAGTCCGAGGAGATCGAGCAACGAGCGGTACTGCTCCTGCACGAACGCGGTGGTCTCGTTCTGTGCGTTGGCCGCCGCGAGCTCGTCCTTCAGCCGCTGGTTGTCCTTGGCCATCGACGGCAGGTGGGCGAGCCCGGAGAAGAAGTTGCCGACGGGGCGGGTGACGGTGGTGACGCCCTCCTGGAGGGGCGCCATCGCCGCGCGGGCGGTGCGGCCGAACCCCGCGAGCGGGCCGGACTGTCCCTGGCGATAGTCGAGCGTGATCACAGCGAGGGAGATCGAGACCAGCACGACCACGAGGAGCCGCGTGCTGCGGGGGCGATGCCGGGTCGACATGAGGCTACCGGCGCGACGGGCTGACCAGGACCCGCTGCAGCACCTCGAACTCCTCGAGGCACTTCCCAGATCCCAGTACCACGGCCTGCAGCGGTGTGTCGGCGATACGGACCGGCATGCCGGTCTCGTGCCGCAGCCGCTTGTCGAGGCCGCGCAGGAGGGCGCCGCCGCCCGTGAGGACGATGCCACGGTCCATGATGTCGGCCGAGAGCTCCGGCGGGGTCCGGTCGAGCGTGGTTTTGATCGCGTCGATGATGGCGTTGACCGGTTCCTCGATCGCGCGGCGGATCTCCTCCGCGGTGATCGTGATCGTCTTCGGCAAGCCGGAGACGAGGTCGCGCCCCTTGATCTCGGCCACGAGCTCCTCGGGCATCGGGAACACGCTCGCGATCGCCAGCTTGATCGCCTCGGACGTGCGCTCGCCCAGCAGCAGCGAGTACTCCTTCTTCACGTGCTGGATGATCGCCTCGTCGAGCTCGTCGCCGCCGATCCGGATCGACGTGCTCGTGACGATGCCGCCGAGCGAGATCACCGCGACCTCGGTCGTGCCGCCGCCGATGTCGACCACCATGTTCCCGGTGGGCTCGTGGATCGGGAGCCCGGCGCCGATCGCGGCAGCCATCGGCTCCTCGATGATGTAGGCGCGACGGGAGCCCGCCGCGATCGTCGCCTCCTCGACCGCGCGCTGCTCCACGCCGGTGATGCCGGACGGGACGCAGATGACCACACGCGGCTTGGCCAGCAGGCGGCGCTTGTGCACACGCTGGATGAAGTACCGGAGCATCTTCTCGGTGACGTCGAAGTCGGCGATCACGCCGTCCTTCAGGGGCCGCACGGCCTGGATGTGGGACGGGGTCCGCCCGATCATCCGCTTGGCCTCGGACCCCACGGCAAGGATGGCTCCAGTGAGGGTGTTGATCGCGACGACTGACGGCTCGTTGAGCACGACGCCGCGGCCACGCACGTACACGAGCGTGTTCGCGGTGCCGAGGTCGACGGCCATGTCACGACCAAGGAACCCGAGTACCCCCTCCGTCCCCTGGGAAGGTCTGGACGTGGAGGAAGAGGATCGCTGAACCCGTTCGGCCATGGGATTCCCGTTCATCTAACAGGAGTGCACTCGCCACTGGCAACTCCGTGAGGGGGAAACCACGTCCCCGCCACAACCGGCGCCCCGCTCGGTAGGCTGCCATCTGGTCACGGACAGGGGGTCGGGGTGTCGTTCGCGGTGGTGTTCCCGGGACAGGGGTCGCAGTTCGCCGGCATGGCCGACGCGTGGGCCGGGCACCCGGCCTCGGCGGCGGTGTTCGAGGAGGCGTCGGCGGCGATGCGGCGCGATCTGGTGGCCGGCTGCCACGACGATCGCGCCCTGGCGACCACCGAGTTCGTCCAGCCGGCCCTCCTGGCCTGCGACGTCGCGGCGTTCCGCGTGCTCCAAGCCGAGGGGCTCGGCGGGGCCGCCAGGCCGATCGTGGGGGTGGCCGGGCATTCCCTCGGCGAGTTCGCCGCGCTGGTCGCTGCCGGCGCGATGCGGCTGACCGATGCGCTCGAGCTCGTCGTCGCGCGCGGCGCCGCGATGCAGGTGGCGAGCGTCATGCCCTTGGGGGCGATGAGCGCCCTCCTCGGCGTGGGCACCGAGGATGCCCAGGCCCTCTGCGACGAGGTGCGGGAGGGCGACGAGCTCGTGGTCGCGAACCAGAACTCCCCCGTGCAGGTGGTGATCAGCGGCAACGTCGCCGCGGTGGAGCGCGCCGAGGCCGTCGCGAAGGAACGCAAGATCCGCGCGATCCGGCTGAACGTCGCGGGCGCGTTCCACAGCGAGCTGATGCGCCCGGCCGTCGCGCCGATCCTGGAGGTGCTCGGGCGGATCGAGCTGCAGACGCCTTCGGTCGCGATCGCCGAGAACGTCACCGGATCGCTGATCGGCGACGCGGACGAGCTCCGGCAGCTGATCGCGATGCACGTCGTGTCGCCTGTTCGCTGGGAGTCCGGAATGCAGGCACTGTCGGCGGTCGGCGCCTCCCGGTTCCTCGAAGCCGGCCCCGGCGACGTGCTCACGAAGCTCGCGAAGCGGATCGTGCCCGACGCGACCGCCGTCGCCGTGGGATCGCCCGAAGGCGCTTCGGTCGCGCTCGGGACCCCATGACCGCGCGGCATCGCTGCAGGTCCGTCGTCTGCATGGGCTCCCGCGGTCCGATATCCTCGGCGCCGTGACCCGGTTCGCCACCATCGCCGGCGTGGGCTCCGCGCTCCCGCCCCGGCTCGTGCCCAACAGCTGGTTCGAGACCAAGGTCGACACGAACGACGAGTGGATCCGCGACCGCACCGGGATCGAGGCCCGCCACTTCGTCGACGACGACGTGCAGACCTCCGACCTGGGGGTCGAGGCCGCCCGTGGCGCGCTGGCATCGGCCGGCATCCAGGCCGAGCAGCTCGACATGATCGTGTGCGCCACGATCACTGGCGACACGCAGTTCCCGGCCACGGCGGTGTGGATGCAGACCAAGCTCGGCGTGAGCTGCCCTTCGTTCGACGTGAACGCGGCCTGCTCGGGGTTCTCGTACGGACTCTCGGCCGCCAACGCCTTCATCCAGTCGGGGATGGCGGACACGATCCTCGTGGTTGGCGCCGAGATCTTCAGTCGGATCATCGACTTCACCGACCGCGGAACGTGCATCCTGTTCGGGGACGGCGCGGGCGCCGCCGTCGTGCAGGCGTCGGACGCGCCCGGGATCGAGGGCGCCGTACTGGGCGCCGACGGCACCGCGGCCGAGATCCTCTGGATGCCGGCCGGCGGCACGCGGGCGCCCGCATCGCACGACACCGTTGAGGCCCACGACCACTTCGTGAAGATGCCGAACGGCCGGGAGGTCTTCAAGCGGGCCGTGACGGAGATGGCGGCGGCGTGCCGGGCCCTGCTCGAGAAGTCGGAGCACTCGATCGACGACGTCGACGTGCTGATCCCCCACCAGGCGAACGCGCGCATCATGCAAGCGGTCGTCGACCGGCTCGGCATCGACCCCGCGAGGGCGGTCGTCGACGTGGCCGACGTCGGGAACACGAGCGCGGCCTCGATCCCGATCGCCCTCGATCGCGCCTGGCGCGCGGGGCGGATCCGCCAGGGGGACCTGGTCCTCTTCACGTCGTTCGGCTCAGGGCTCACCTGGGGCGCGACCCTCGTGCGCTGGACGATGCCGGAGCCGACCTCGTGACCTCGCGCGTCGCGGTCGTGACGGGCGCCACGCGCGGGATCGGCCGGGCATGCGCGATCGAACTGGCGCGGGCGGGATGGTCGGTCGCGGTCGGCTACCGCAGCGACGAGACCGCCGCGAAGGACACCCTGGCCGAGATCGAGGCGGCCGGCGCCTCCGGCATGACCGTCTTCCTGGACACGACCGACCAGACGAGCGTGCAGGAGGGGTTCCGCCGTGTCGCCGACGAGATGGGCAACGTCACGGGCCTCGTGAACAACGCCGGCTTCAGTCAGGACGGCTTGCTCCTGAAGTACTCGATGGAGACCTACGACAAGGTGATGGACACGAACGTGAAGGGCGCGTTCATGTGCTCGCAGGCCGCGATGCGCGGGATGCTCCGCGAGAAGTGGGGCCGCATCGTGAACATGTCGAGCGCGGTCGCCCTGCGCGGGAACCCCGGCCAGACGGTCTACACGGCATCGAAGACAGCCTTGATCGGCCTGACGAAGTCGCTCGCCCGCGAAGTGGGCAGCAAGGGCATCACGGTGAACGCGCTGTGTCCTGGCCTCGTCCACACCGAGATGACCTCGTACCTGGACGAGAAGGCGCGGGCGTTCTACCTGGACCAGACGCCGATCGGACGCACCGCCACCCTGGACGAGGTGGCCTCGGTCGTGCGGTTCCTGATGTCGGAGGAGTCGTCGTACGTGAACGGCGCCGTGATCCCCGTGGACGGGGGCCTGACGGCGTAGTCGTGTCGGTGGTCCGGCCACTAGCCTGTGGTGGACCCGAAGGAACCACAGGAGGAACAGACCGATGACCGATCGTTCGGATATCGAGGCCCGCGTCAAGAAGGTGCTGGCCGAGCAGCTCGCCGTCGACGAGGCGCAGGTCGTGCCCGACGCGCGATTCGCCGAGGACCTCAACGCCGACTCGCTCGACCTCGTCGAGGCCGTGCTCGCCCTCGAGGAGGAGTGGAACATCGAGATCCCGGAGGAGGAGATGGAGTCCGTCAAGACCGTCGGGCAGGCCATCGACCTCGTCGCCACCAAGGTCGGCTGAGCCGACCTTCTCGTATCCCTCGCCGAAAGGAACGCGTTGAGCGCTCGCCGCAAGGTCGTCATCACGGGCGTCGGGCCTGTCACCCCGATCGGGATCGGCGTCGACTCGTTCTGGGAAGGGCTGCGTACCGGCCGCAACGGCGTGCGAGAGATCAGCCGCTTCGACCACTCCGACCTTCCCGTGAGCGTGGCTGGCGAGGTCCATGACTTCGTGCCGACCGATTTCCTCGACGCGAAGGAAGCACGGCGCACCGACCCGTTCGCCCAGTACGCGATCGCCTCGGCGATCCTGGCCTGGGAGGACGCGGGCACTCCCCAGGTGGCCTCCGAACGCGGAGGCGCCATCTACGCGACCGGGATCGGCGGCGTGCAGACCCTGCTGAACCAGCACAACGTGCTGCTTCAGAAGGGACCGGGGCGCGTCTCACCGTTCATGGTGCCGATGCTCATGGCGAACGCCGGCGCCGGCCACATCGCGATGAAGTTCGGCCTGACCGGGCCGAACTACTGCACGGTGTCGGCGTGCGCCTCATCGAACCATGCCATCGGAGAGGCGATGCGGCTGATCCGCGACGGCTACCTCGACCTGTGCGTCGCGGGAGGTTCGGAGGCCGCCACGATCCCGCTGACGGTGGCGGCCTTCGCCCAGATGACGGCGCTTACGAAGAACCCGGATCCCGAGACCGCGTCACGCCCGTTCGACGCCGGCCGCAACGGATTCGTCCTCTCTGAGGGTGGCTGCGCGCTGATCCTCGAGAGCGAGGAGCACGCGGCGGGCCGGGGGGCGCGGGTCTACGCCGAGGTCGCCGGATACGGCGCCTCCGACGACGCGCACCACATCACCGCGCCCGATCCCAAGGGCTCGGGCGCGACGCTCGCGATGCGGTGGGCGCTCCAGGACGCCGGCGAGGAACCGGGGGCCGTGTCCTACGTGAACGCGCACGGCACCTCGACCCCGTTGAACGACGCCGCGGAGACGGCCGCGATCAAGGCCTCGCTCGGCGACGAACTCGCCCACGCGGTCGCCGTGTCCTCGACGAAGTCGATGACCGGACACATGCTCGGCGCGGCGGGCGCGGTCGAGGGCGCGGCGTGCGCCCTGGCGATCACGAACGGCGTGGTCCCGCCGACGATCCATTACGAGACGCCCGATCCGGACTGCGACCTCGACGTGACGCCGAACCAGGCACGCGAGCTCGACGTCTCCCTCGCGCTCTCGAACTCCTTCGGGTTCGGCGGGCAGAACGCCTGCGTCGCCTTCCGCAAGATCTGACGCCCGTCGGGTCGGCGTCCCGTCGTGCGAGACTCGGAACCATGAGCTCCCTGCCGCCGCCACCACCGGGCCCGCCCGCCTGGAGCGGCACCCCGTCGCCCCCTGCCCCGCCGCCCGCAACGATCGCGCGGTGGCGGCGGGCCAAACCCGGGTGGATCCTCCTGCACCTGGTGATCGGCGTGGTGCTCTGGATCGCGCTCGTGTTCGTGGCGGCGTTCACGGCCGCGTTCGCTGGGCGCACGTGGGTCGAGGACTCGATGAACACCGACGGTGCCCTCGACGCATGGACGCTCATCCTGCTCGTGGGGAGCGTCGCCGGCTGGCTCCTCTTCGTCTACCTGCGGACGACGCTCTGGGTCAGGTGGCTGGTGCTCGGCCTCGCGACGGGGATCCCCACGGTCGCCCTCGTGGTGATCCTGCTCGACCGTCTGCCGGGTGCCTGAGCCCCGGGCGGGCGACCGTCGCGCCACGTCGACGGCGGTGTGACGTTCTCGTGTCGGCCCTCCTTCCGGCCGGGCCTCCGGGCTAGGCTGCGTCGATGCGCCGACCGACAACCGCCCTCGCCCTCACCCTGGCCCTCGGCGTCGCCCTGGTCGCCGCCGCATGTTCGAAGCCGGCTCCGCCCGAGGGCTCGAAGCGCACGACGATCTCGACCCCGAGCGGGATCGAGCTGGATGCGGTCGAGCTCGGCGACGGCCCGAAGGTGGTCGTGCTCTCGCACGGCGCCACCGGGACGAAGGAGGACTTCTACCCGATCGCGGAGGCGTTCGCGGCCGACGGTTGGCGCGTGATCGCCTACGACGGGCCCGGCGTGGGCGACAGCACCGGCACGAACGGCCAGGATCGCGAGGAAGCCCTGACCGCCGTGGTCGACCATGCACGGGAGACGGGCGCCGAGCACGTGGTGCTGATCGGCGGCTCGATGGGGGCGGGACTCTCGCTCGCGATGGCGGCGCCGCTGCACGCGGACGCGGTCGTGAGCCTCTCGGCCCCTGCGACCGCCTACGACGCCCTCGACGCCGCGCGCGCGATGCCCGGCGATGTCGCGGTGTTCGTGACGGCCTCGGAAGACAACGAGCCGTACGCGAGCGAGGCGCGCGAGATCGCCGACGCGGCCGGCGTCGAGGCCGTGATCGTCAGCGGGAGTGGGCACGGCAGCGGCGTGTTCAAGGATCACCCCGAGCTGCTCGAGCAAGTGATCGCGTGGGCCGACGACGCGGTGGGCGGCGGCCCGACGGCCACGACGAGCGCGAGCCCGACCGCCTAGGCGTCGAGCGCCCGGTACCAGCGCCCGCCGTTGAAGCCGACGATCGTCGTCACGCCCTCGACCACATCGAGGAACGAGAGGCGCTGCGGGGTCCGCGGGTCGCCCACCGCGAAGCTACCGTCCTCGAGGAGGGTGAGGCGCTCCTCCACGCCCTCGGGCGGGAACAGGCACCAGAGCTCGCCGCCGCGTGCGAAGACCCTGAGGATCGGACCCCACGGGTTGTTGCTGCGGTACAGACCCTCTCGGCCCGCCCACCCGTCGGGCAGCGCGCGCGCCGTGGAGAGCTCGCGCCCGGGAGGCGCGAAGCGGTCGGGGCCGTGCACGAGCTCGGACACCGCGCCGTCGGCATCCCGCAGGACCCGCATCAGATACCTGTCGCGCGCCGGGTGCGGCACGAGGAACGCGTCGTCGACCTCGGGCCAGCGTTCGAGCTCGACACCGATCGCGCCGTCGCGGAGACGCAGGCCGTCCCCCGTCGCCACCAGCTCGATCTCGCGGTCACCGACATACGTTCCCGCGAGCGCGTCGGCGTTCGCGATCGCGGCCGGTGAGGGCGGGTGGAGCATCGGCACGACCGGCTCCCCGAGGAGCGCGGCGCGCACCGCGTCGAGCGCGTACCGGACGACCGGCTGCTTGTTGCCTCCCCGTTCTGGAGGGCGATCGCCGCGATGCCCGTGTCGACGTCGATCATCAGGAGCGCGGTGTACCCCACCATCCCGCCGGAGTGCAGCGCGAAGGTGCGGCCGTCGGCCACCAAGGTCCACAGCCCGTAGCCGTAGCGCTCCCCCTGCGGGCGGCCGGGCTCATCCATCAGCACTCGTGGCTCGACGAACCGGTCGAATCCCTCAAGCGAGAGGACGGTCCTCTCGTGGCCGTCGACGAGGGTCGAGCCACCCCCGAGCAGCATCCGGGCGTACGCGCTCATGTCGAGCACGTTCGAGACGATCGAGCCGTCGGCGGTACCGCTCACGATCCACCGGGCGGGTGCGAGCGGGTGCCCGAGGTGCGGCGGGCGATCGTCGAACATCGGCTCGTAGCCCACCGCGAGGTTCATCCGGGTCTCGTTCGTGATCGCCCCTTCGGTCGACGTCATGCCGAGCGGCACGAGGATCCGTTCGCGGAGCAGCTCGTCCATCGGCGTACCGGTCAACCGCTCGAGCACCGCGCCGACGAGCTTCCAGCCGTCGTTCGAGTACCAGAAGCGCTCGCCCGGCGGCATCGTGGGCTCGAGCGTCCGAAGGATCGAGAGCGCCCCCGGGCCGGTCGGCGACTCTTCGGTGCCGATCGG
Source organism: uncultured Actinomycetes bacterium (assembly GCA_963816275.1). Lineage (GTDB taxonomy): Bacteria > Actinomycetota > UBA4738 > UBA4738 > HRBIN12 > JAOUEA01. The sequence continues at coordinate 19,989 of CAWFJU010000021.1, read as the reverse complement.
GAGGCCGCTCGTATGGGTCATCAGGTGGTGCAGGGTGATCGGTCCGAACGGCTCGGCGAGACCGAGCCACGGCACGAGCTCGTTGATGCTCACGTCGAGGGCGAGCCGGCCGGCCTCGACCTCCTGCATCGCGACGATCCCGGCGAACGACTTCGAGATCGAGCCGATCTGGAAGCGGGTCTCGGGACGGACCGGGGCGCTCGCGGCGACGTCGGCCAGTCCGCGCACCACCACCCCCAACACGTCCTCCGGGTCCGTGACGGCGAGGGCGAACCCGGCGGCGTGGGTCTGCGGAAGGTGGTGCTCGACCGCGTCACCGATCCGCTCGAAGGCCTCCTCGAGCCCGGGCATCGGCGGGGCCCTACTACCCCGAAGAAGAGCGCCAGCTCGCGGGCCGCAGACTCGGGAGAATCGCTGCCGTGCACGATGTTCTCGCCGATCAGCGTGGCGTAGTCGCCGCGGATCGACCCCGGCGGCGCGTCGACGGGGTTCGTCGGGCCCATCAGGGTGCGCCAGCAGGCGATCGCGTCCTCGCCGGTGACCGTCGCCACCACCACGGGCCCGCCGGTGATGAAGTCCACGAGCTCGCCGAAGAACGGCTTCTCGCGGTGCTCGCCGTAGTGCTCCTCGGCGACGTCGCGGGGGATCGTGAACAGCCTCATCGCCTCGATCGTCAGGCCCTTGGCCTCGACGCGGCGCATGACCTCGCCCACCAGACCACGTCGTACGCCGTCCGGCTTCACGATCAGCAGGGTGGATTCGATCGCCATACCTACATGTCTCCCAGGGGGTCACCGAGCGCCCGGCGGGCGTCCGCGACAGTGTACAGAGAGCCCGTCACGAGGATCAGATCGCCCTCGTCGGCGGCCGCGCGCGCGGCGTCGAGGGCCTCGGCCACGCTCGCATGCACGGTCACCAGCTTGCCATCGGCCCCGAACCGCTCGGCGATCGGGAGCGCGTCCCCGCTCCGCTCGCTCTCGTTCCGGGCGGCGTACGCGGCGTCGGCCAGGGGCGCCAGCTCGGCCACGATCCCCCCGAGGTCCTTGTTCCCGCTCACCGAGATCACGAGGTGCAGCCGGTCCCACGTGAAGAACTCGCGGAGCGCCGCGGCGAGCGCCTCCGCGGCGGCCGGGTTGTGCGCGCCGTCCAGCATGATCGTGGGCTGGCGCGCGGCCACCTCCATCCGTCCGGGCCACCGCACCCCCGCGAGCGCCTCCCGGGTCGTCTCCTCCCCGAGCGGCTCTTCGACGAGCGCCTCGAAGGCGACGATCGCGGCGGCCGCGTTACGCGCGGCGTGCTCCCCGAACATCGGCAGGAACAGGTCGTCGTACGTGCCGTGCAGTCCTCGAACGCGGAGCGACTGGCCGCCGACGGCCGTGAGCCGGTCCTCGAGCTCCCAGTCGCGGAACTCGAGCTTCAGGTCGGCGCCCGACCTCGGCGCAGCGGGCCTCGATCACCTCGAGCGCGTCGGCGTCCTGCTCGCGGCTCACCGCCACCTTCCCTGGCTTGATGATCCCGGCCTTCTCGCCGGCGACCTCGTTCACGGTGGCGCCGAGCTCCGGGTGATCGAGCGCGATCGGTGCCACCACCGCCACGTCGCCCTCGACCAGGTTCGTGGCGTCCCACCGGCCGCCCATCCCGACCTCGAAGACGCCGAGCTGCACCGGTCGGTCGGCGAACCACAGGTACGCGAGCGCCGTCAACGCCTCGAAGTACGTCACGCGCTCGTCGGATTCCCGGTCGACAAGCTGCAGGAACGGCAGCAGATGCTCGTACTCGCCCGCGAACTCGGTCTTCGAGATGTCCTGCCCGCACAGGGAGAACCGCTCCGTGATCTCGAGGAGGTGCGGCGACGTGTAGAGGCCGGTCGTCAGCCCGTGCGCGCACGCGACGGCCGTCGCGACCCTGGCGACCGTGCCCTTGCCGTTCGTGCCCGTCACGTGGATCGAGGGATAGGTCAGCTGCGGATCGTCGAGCAGGGTCGCGATCCGGAGGATCCTCGACAGGTCGGGCAGCATACGCGTCTCGCGGCGCGCATCGAGCTCGGCGATCGCCTCGCGGTAGTCCATGGACGACCCTCAGCTCAGCTCGGCGAGCTGCACGTCGACCTCGGCGAGCTGCGACACGAGTCGATCGTGCTTCACGCGCTCCTGGGCCACGACCTCGGGCGCGGCCTTCGCGAGGAAGCCCTCGTTCGCGAGCTTCTTCGCCGCTCGCGCGAGCGTCGCCTCGATCTCGCCGCGCTGCTTCGCCAGGCGGTCGCGCTCGGCGCCGGCGTCGAACAGGTCGGCCGACAGCTCGATCCACCCCTCGTTCAGCGCCACGCGGGTCGTGCCGGCGGCCTGCTCCCGATCGGCCTCCACGACGTCGAGCGTGACGCCGGCCAGCCGGAGCGCCGAGTCGGTCTCCGACCGCACGACCGCCGCGAGCTCGCCACGGACGCCGGCCGTGGCGCCGAAGCGGTCCTTCGGCGAGATCCCGTGCTTCGAGCGGAACTGCCTGATGGCGGTCACGATCTCCTGGACGGCGCCCATCGCCCCCTCGGCGTCCCGGTCCTCGTGCGAACTCGCGGCGGCGGGCCACGCCGCGAGTGCGAGCGTCTCGGGCTCAGGGAGACGGAACCGCTGCCAGATCTCCTCGGTGACGAACGGCACGATCGGATGCAACAGGCGGAGCGTCCGCTCGAGGACCCACGCCAGCACCTGCGTGGCGTCCTCGGCGTCCTGTCCGTCTCCGTCGAGCCGGCCCTTCTCGAGCTCGAGGCCCCAGTCGCAGAGCTCGGACCAGACGAACCGGTAGAGCGACTGTGCGGCGTCGGCGAACCGGTACTCGTCGAGGGCGGCATCGACCTCGACGAGGCACGCCTCGTGCCGTGAGAGGAGCCAGCGCTCGGCCAGCGTGCGACGCTCGGCGGGCGGGAGCGCGGGCACGCCGCCCGGATAAGCGCGGAGCACTAGGCGCGACGCGTTCCACAACTTGTTCGCGAAGTTGCGCCCGCCCTCGATCGCCTCCTCGGACAGCGGGATGTCCTGCTGGCCGCCCGTCGCGGCGCGCGCGAGCGAGAACCGCAGCGCGTCGGCGCCGTAGCGGTCGATCATCTCGATCGGGTCGATCACGTTCCCGAGGGACTTCGACATCTTGCGGCCCTGCTGATCGCGCACGAGCCCATGGATCACGGCGGCCCGGAAGGGGACGTCGCCCACGAGGAACAGGCCCGACATGATCATGCGGGCGACCCAGAGGTAGAGGATCTCGTAGCCCGTGACGAGCACGGCGTTCGGGTAGAAGGCGCGGAGGTCCTCGGTCTCGTCGGGCCACCCGAGTGTCGAGTAGGGCCAGAGCTGCGAGGAGAACCACGTGTCGAGGACGTCCTCGTCCTGGCGGAGCTCCCCGCTCGCGCACTCAGCGCACGCCGTCGGATCCTCGACCGCGACGGTCACGTGGTCATCGGGGCAGTACCAGGCTGGGATCCGGTGTCCCCACCACAGCTGCCGCGAGATGTTCCAGTCGCGCAGGTTGTCGAGCCACGCCGTGTACGACCGCTGCCAGCGTTCGGGGGAGAACGCGACCCGGCCGTCGAGCGCGGCGTCCCTCGCGGGACCGGTGAGACCGCTCACCTTCACGAACCACTGGAGACCGGCGATCCACGGCTCGATCTCAGAGTGGCATCGATAGCAGTGCCCCACCGCGTGGCGGTATGGCCGCTCCTCTGCGACCAACAGCCCCTCGGCTTCCAGGGCGTCGCGCACCGCGATCCGGGCCGCGTACCGGTCCAGCCCGCGGAACGCCACCGGAACCGCGTCGTTCACCGTGGCGTCCGCGTTCAGGATGTTGATCAACGGCAGCCCCGTGCGCTGTGCGATATCGAAGTCGTTCTGGTCGTGGGCGGGCGTGACCTTCACGGCGCCCGTGCCGAACGCTCGATCGACGTGGTGGTCGGCCACGATCGGGATCTCGCGCCCGTCGAAGGGGTGCGTGACCGTCGTCCCGACGAGCGCGGCGTACCGCTCGTCGCCGGGGTGCACCGCGATGCCCGTGTCGCCGAGCATCGTCTCGACGCGGGTCGTCGCCACCTCGATCGATCCCGAGCCGTCAGCGAGCGGGTAGCGGAACGTCACGAGCTCGCCGTCGACCTCGTCGTGCTCCACCTCGGAGTCGCTGAGGCCCGTGCGGTCGGTCGGGCACCAGTTCACGAGACGCTCGCCCCGGTAGATCAGGTCGGCCTCGAACAGCCGGACGAACGCGACGCGCACGGCCCGCGAGAGCCCCTCGTCCATCGTGAACCGCTCGCGCGTCCAGTCGAGGGAGGCGCCCATCCGCTTGATCTGCTCGACGATCTCGCCGCCGTACTGCTCCTTCCACGCCCAGACGCGCTCGACGAAGGCCTCGCGGCCCAGGTCGCGGCGCTCGATGCCTTCCTCGCGGAGCTTCCGCTCGACGACGACCTGCGTGGCGATCCCGGCGTGATCCATCCCGGGGACCCAGAGCGCCTCGAACCCCTGCATCCGAGCGCGGCGGATCAGCGTGTCCTCGAGCGTACGGCCGAGGGCGTGGCCGACGTGCAGCCGCCCGGTCACGTTCGGCGGCGGGATCACGATGCAGTACGGATCCTTGCCCGAATGCGGGTCGGCGGTGAAGTAGCCGCGCTCGACCCACGTCTCGGCCCACCGGGGCTCGACCTCCTGAGGGTCGTAGCGGGTCGCCATCTCGGCGCCGGCGGGCGCGATCTCGGACATGGCGCCGAGTCTACGAGACCCCGGCCGGTCCCCCGCGTGAACCGCCGGCCTCATGGGCTCCGCCGGCAACGGCGACGCCTCCCGTGCCGGATCCGTCCACAGGCCCCGGGCCGAAGCGCTCCCAGATCGCGACGTTCAGGCCGATCCCCCAGATCGCGAGCCGCGCGATCAGGAACAGCCAGGCCAAGATCACGGTCGCTACGCCCAGCGACCCGTACAGGTCGTCCACCCGATCGAGCTTGTCGGCGAAGTACACGGTCGTTGCGAGCGTGAGCAGCTGCACACCGACCCCGACGAGGACGGCGCCCGGACCCTGCCACCACCAGTCGGCTCGCGGATCGTGCGGCAGGAGGAAGAACGCCCAGCACACGATCGCGACGAGCATCGCGGTGACGAGCAGGCGCGCCAGTAACGCGGACAAGATCCCGCCGGCCCACAGGTGGCCGACGAGGGTCTGCATCGTGATCGAGACCAACGCGAGCCCCAGGAACGCGAGGGCCGCGCGCGACGATCGCCATACCCGCGGTCGCGCCTGCCAGAGCAGTGACGAGGCCACCCGCAGGGCGCGCGCGGCTCCCGCGCTCGCCCAGAGCAGGAAGACCGTGCCGAACAGCACGATGAAGAACCCGCCCGTCTGAGACGCCTGCACGCCCTGCGCGACCGTCGCGGCGACGACGGCGCTCAGCCCCGAATCGCGCGCGACCTCGGCGGCGCTCTCACCCGAGTAGTCGGTCGCGATGCCCAGGGCCGTTACGGCGACGAGCGCCGCCGGCAGGAGCCACAGGAACAACCGGAACGCGAGCCCGCCCGCGAGCAACCCGCCGGCCGCGCTGGTGTCGCGGTTCCATGCGTCGATCAGGACGTTGACGGCGGCGCCCAGCTTCGAGCCCTCCACGCGCCGCTCCTCGACCCAGTCGGTCGCACGCTCGCGCGTGGTATCGACGCGTTCACGGAGCGCCTCGGAGCGCTCGCGGAGTGCCTCGGTCCGGGACGGCTTCGCGGGCTGTGGCTCGTCGGGCTCGGGCATCGGTCGAGCCTACGCCGAGGGCGGCGGGCGACCGCGTCAGGCGCCCGGCGGCTCGGGCTCCGGATCGGGATCGGGATCGGCCGAGGCCGACTCGGCGATCCGCCACACGACCAGCGCGTACAGACCGCCCACGATCACGATCGCGAAGAACGACCCCCATCCACCTCCGAGAAGGAGCAGCGCGAGGACGGCGACGGCCGCGCCCGCCATCAGCAGGGCGTCGCGGTGCAGGGTCACCCAGGTGGCCGCCGCCGTGCGGTCGGCGCCCTTGGCCGCGCTCACGAGCGCGGCGAACAGATCGCGGACCCAGGTCCGAAGGCGGACCGCCCACGGGTACGGGCCGGTCAGGAGGGCCACGACGATCACGAGGAGCGTGATGGCGAGCATCCATCCCGTGTAGCGCAGCAGGGTCCCCAGCAACGCGTCGACCACGGAGCGCGCCGCGGCCTGGTTCTCCGGCCTGGCCGAGTCGACGACCTCGTTCCCGCCGGCGATCGCGGCCCGGCGCTCGATCACGAGGACGACCGTCCACGCCGTCATGATCTGGATCAATGTCCGGCGCCGCCGGGTGGACAGCCACAGGGCTCCGATCGTCGCCAGCAGCAGGATGAGCACGGCCGCCAACAGCAGCCGCTGCGCGAGGCTCACGGCGTCCTGGATCGGCGTGAGCACGGTCTGGTCGAGCACCTTGATCTGGCCGAAGGCGTCGGGGAGGTCGATCCCGGTCGCGGTTTCGATCTTCGTGATCGCCTCCTGCGGGATCTCCTGAAGATCGATCGGCGGGATGGTGATCGGGCGCCCGATCAGATCGGTTGCGATCGTCGACACCTGGGCGAACGCCTTGCTGATGATCGGCAGGAGGTTGATCACGACGGCCCCCTGGACCACCGAGATCTCGTCGGGCGTGTCGCCGTTCAGCACCGCCTTGATCCCCTGCTGCGCGAGCCGGTTCGCGGAGACCCACAGATCGGCGAAGGCCTGCGTCGCGACCAGCTCCTGGACCTTGGCCTGCACGAAGTCATGGATCGAGCTCGCGATCGGCCCCGCGAGGAACGCGAGCCGTGGCGCCTTGTCCTCCAGCGCCGTCTGGAGCCGCTCCTCGACCCCGAGCGCCTCGAACACCGACGCCGTGATCGTGCGGGCGAGGTACTCCTGGATGGCGGGGTCGCTCGGCAGCGGCGCCACGGTGGCGACGTACCGGTCCGTGTTCCCGAGCGTGCGCCGAACCCACGTGCCGGGCACCGCCAGCGAGAACGCGAGGATCGACACGATCACGAGGATCGCCGTGACGACGTGCCGTGTCCGCTGGCGTTTCGCGGGACGGTCCTCGAGCGTCGCCACCTGTGCGGCCAACGCGTCGCGCTCGGCCTTCAGCTCCGCCAACTCAGCCTCGGTCGATCCCTCGTTCGATGCCATCGGAGAACACCCCTTCACTCGGTTGGCTGCACGCTAGCCGATGGCCGGGCACCGTGCCGGGGGCCATCTGGACGCCGATGCGAGGGCCACGTCATCACCCGCTCGGGGTGATGGATCGGCTCAGGCGGAGCGCTCTTCGCGCTTGGAGCGCTTCGACGGCGCCTCGCGCGGAACGAGCGTGGGATTCACGCCGCCGAGGACGACGTCCCCGTCGATCATGCACTTCGTGACGTCTTCCCGTGAGGGCAACTCGTACATCACGTTGAGCAAGACCTCTTCCATGATGGCGCGCAGGCCGCGGGCGCCCGTTCCGCGAAGGATCGCCTGCTCGGCGATCGCGCGCATCGCGCCGTCGTCGAACTCGAGCTCCACCCCGTCGAACTCGAAGAACCGCTGGTACTGCTTCACGAGCGCGTTCTTCGGCTTGGTGAGGATGTCGACGAGCGCGTCCTCGTCGAGGTTGTCGACGCTGGTGATCACCGGCAGTCGGCCGACGAACTCGGGGATCAGCCCGTACTTGAGCAGGTCTTCGGGGAGCACCTTGCCCAGGACCTCGCCCAGCACCTTGTCGTCGGTGCGGCGGATCTCGGCGTTGAAGCCGATCCCCTGGTTTCCGGTGCGGCTCTCGATGATCTTGTCGAGCCCCGCGAACGCACCGCCGCAGACGAACAGGATGTTCGTGGTGTCGATCTGGATGAACTCCTGGTGCGGGTGCTTGCGACCGCCCTGCGGCGGCACGGAGGCCTGCGTCCCCTCGAGGATCTTCAGGAGCGCCTGTTGCACACCCTCGCCGCTGACGTCGCGCGTGATCGACGGGTTCTCGCTCTTGCGGGCGATCTTGTCGATCTCGTCGATGTAGATGATGCCGGTCTCGGCCTTCTTGACGTCGTAGTCGGCCGCCTGGATCAGCTTCAGCAGGATGTTCTCGACGTCCTCGCCGACGTAGCCCGCCTCGGTCAGCGCGGTGGCGTCGGCGATCGCGAACGGCACGTTCAGCATGCGGGCCAGGGTCTGCGCCAGGTAAGTCTTCCCGCAGCCGGTGGGACCCAGGATCATGATGTTCGACTTCTGGAGCTCGACCTCGGAATCCTTCTGGCCGACCTGGATCCGCTTGTAGTGGTTGTAGACGGCGACCGAGAGGACCTTCTTCGCGCGGTCTTGGCCGACCACGTACTCGTCGAGGAACTGGTAGATCTCCTGCGGCTTGGGCAGCTCGTCGAGCTTCAGCTCGGTGGTCTCGGAGAGCTCCTCCTCGATGATCTCGTTGCAGAGATCGATGCACTCGTCGCAGATGTACACGCCGGGCCCGGCGATGAGCTTCTTGACCTGCTTCTGGCTCTTCCCGCAGAACGAGCACTTCAGCAGGTCCGAATCGCCGAACTTCGCCACCGCGCCGCCTCTCTCCTCGATGAACCGAACGACCGGGCCCTATCGGGACCCGGTCGCTTGGATGTTACGCCCCGTTCGAGCTCGCCGCTGCAAGTTCGGCCGTGATCCCGCGATGGGAGATGATCTCGTCGATGATGCCGTATTCCTTGGATTCATCGGCCGTCAGGATGAAGTCGCGGTCGGTGTCCCGGGTGACCTTCTCGACGTCCTGGCCGGTGTGCATCGAGATCAGCTGCTCGAGGAGCTTGCGGTAGCGCGTGATCTCCTTGGCCTGGATCTCGATGTCGACGGCCTGTCCCTGGGCGCCGCCGTGCGGCTGGTGCAGCAGGACGCGGGCGTGCGGCAGGGCGTAGCGCTTGCCCTTGGCCCCGGCCAGCAGCAGGAACGCCGCGAACGAGGCCGCCTGTCCCATCACGATCGTGGAGACGTCGGGCTTGATGAACTGCATCGTGTCGTAGATCGCGAAGCCCGACGCCACTTCGCCGCCGGGCGAGTTGATGTACAGGTGGATGTCCTTCTCCGGGTCTTCGGACTCGAGGTGCAGGAGCTGCGCCATGACGAGGTTGGCGACCGCGTCGTCGATCGGGGTGCCGAGGAAGACGATGCGCTCCTTCAGCAGTCGCGAGTAGATGTCGAACGAGCGCTCGCCGCGGCTCGTCTGCTCGATCACGACGGGAACCATGTAGTTCTGCGGGTTCATGCGGACTCCTCCGTGTTCGCGGGCTCGTCGTCGGACGATGCCTCGGCCGGTTCGGCTTCGGCGCCCGCCTCCGGGCTCTCGGTCTCGATATCGGCATACTCGACGAGGAGGTCGAGTGCCTTGCCCCTGATGATATCGCCGGCCAACGTCACGATCTGGCCACTTCGGTCGAGCTGTTTCGCAAGATCCTTGGGGTCGCGATCGTACGCCTCGGCCAGCTGAGCGATCTCGGCGCCGATCTCGTCGGCCGTCACCTCGAGGCCCTCGGAGCGCGAGATCCCTTCGAGCACGAGGTCGGACGTGATCGCCCGTACCGCATGGTCGTGCGAATCCTCACGCAGCCGGGCCTCATCCCAGCCCTGTGCCTCGAGGAGCTGGTCGATCGTCAGGCCGGCCCTCTCGGCGCGCTCCTTCGCGTGGGCCACGCGGTGATCGGTCTCGTCCTCGACGAGCGACTCCGGCAGATCGACCTCGACCGCGTCGATCATCGCCTGCAGGGCTCGGTCGCGGACGACCCCTTCGGCCTCGCGCTCCTTCAACTCGCCCAGCCGGGTACGCAGGTCGTCCCGGAGCTGCTCGATCGTGTCGAACTCCGAGGCGGTCTTGGCGAACCCGTCGTCGGGTTCGGGGAGGATCCGCGCCTTCACGTCCTTCACGAGGACGGTCATGTCGGCCTTCTTGCCGGCCAGCTCCTCCCCGGCGCTCGGGGTGATCTCCTCAGAGACCTTCAGGATGTCGCCGGCCTTCTTGCCGACGATCTCGGCATCGAGCGACGGCCCGAACTCGCCCGATCCGACGAAGTAGAGGTAGTCGGTGCGCGCCAGCCCGTCGATCTCGTCGCCCTCGGCGGTCGCCTTCACGTCGATCGTGGCGAAGTCGCCGTCCTGCACGGGGCGCTCGGCCGGCTCCAGCTCGGCGAACCGCTCCCGGAGCCGGTCCACCCAGTCGTCGACCTCCTGGTCGCTGACCTCGACGGAGGGCTTCATGACCTTCACGCCCTTGTAGTCGGCCTCGGTGAGCTCGAGCCGCGGCCGCACCTCGACCACCGCGGTGAACACGAGCGGGCGATCGACGTCGAACTCGTCGTCGAGGTCGATCTCGGGGTCGCTGATCGGCGCGAGATCCTCGTCGCTGATCGCCTGGCGGTAGTAGCTGGGCACGGCCGCCTGGATGAACTCGTCGCGGACGACCTCGGCCCCGATCTGGGCGTCGATGATCTGCTTGGGGATCTTCCCTTTGCGGAAGCCGGGGATCTTGACCTGGTTCGCGATGCTCCGGTAGGCGGCGTCGAGGTCCTTGGCGTATTCGTCGGCCGGGACCTCGATCGTGAGCTTGACGGTGTGCTTCTCGGTGGTTTCGACGGTGGTCTGCATGTTGGGTTCAGGCTACCGGAGAACCGGGGCCACGACGGACGCCGGGCCGACGTCGTCGCAGGTAGGCTGCGCTGCATGTACGAGCACGAGCGGTCGTTCGCGGCAGGCCTCGCCGATCGTGCCGCCACGATCGGGATGAGCATCTTCCGCCACGACGTGGTGCGCGTCACGCTCAAGGCCGACCTGACCCCGGTCACGCAGGCCGACACCCAGATCGAGGCGATGGTGCGCGGGCAGATCGCATCGGCGTTCCCCGACGATCGGGTGCTCGGCGAGGAGGAGGGCGGCGATGCCAGCGGCGGCGGCCGGGTGTGGATCGTCGACCCGATCGACGCCACGGCGAACTTCGCTCGCGGGATCCCGATCTGGGCGACGCTGATCGCGCTGCAGGTCGACGGCGAGCAGGTCCTGGGGCTCGTGAACGCGCCGGCGCTCGGCGAGCGCTACGAGGCCGTGACGGGGGGCGGCGCTCGTTTGAACGGCGAGACGATCAGGGTGAGCGCGGAGTCGTCGCTGATCGGGTCACAGCTGCTGTTCGCGGGGCTCGGAGAGTGGCACGAAGGACCGCTCGGCGAGCGCGTGCGCGGGATGCTGGCCGAGGCCGGTCGGACCCGTGGGTTCGGCGACTTCTGGGGCCACATGCTGGTGGCACGAGGGAGCGCCGAGGCGATGATCGAGCCCCAGCTGTCGCTCTGGGACTACGCGGCGCTCGTGCCGATCGTGCGGGAGGCGGGCGGCCGCGTGACGACGATCGGGGGTGGGACACTCCATCACGGTGGGAGCGTGCTCACGACGAACGGCGTGATGCACGACGAGCTGGTCGCCCGACTCGCCGGCTCCTAATCCGGCCCCGTCTCCTCGAGGAACCGCGCGGCACGCCGGGCCCACGCCCGCACGAGCTCGGACGCCCGCGCCCGGTACGCGGGGTCGTGGTCCTGGACGACGAAGTTCGCCAGATGGAGAGCCCGGTTCGCCGCGAACACCGCGATCTCGCCGGGCGCGCGCTCTGGCCAGGGCGCGACGCGCTCGTAGCCGCGCCGCAGCGCGATCATCAGCGTCTCGATGTCGTCGTGATCGGCGAGCTCGAACCAGATCACGCTCAGGTCCTGGGCCGGCCATCCGGGCATCGAATCGTCGAAGTCGAGCACTCGGACGACGTCTCCGTCGACGAACAGGTTGTGCTCATGGAGATCGGCGTGGAGCATGCGCGGGGGCTCGGCGTCGGCCAACCGCGCGATCGCGGCCTCGGTCGCCGCTCGTACCGCGCGGAAGACCGAGAGCTCGTGGTCGGTGACGGAGGATGCATGCTCCGGGTCGAAGAGCACGACCGCCTCTCCGTAGGGGAACGGCGTGTCCCACGCGCGGAGCCCGCTGGGGACCGGGAACGTACGAGCGTGCTCGTGCAGGTGCGCCGCCGTCTCTCCCGCGCGCTCGAGGTTCGTTGCGGTGAGGTGATCCTCGATCGGCTCGCCCTCGATCCACTCGAACACGGCGCACATCCTGATGCCGTCGACACGTTCGGCGGTCGCCTCGATCACGAACGATCCGTCACGCGTGGAGACCGGGGTCGGCACGCTCACCGTGGAGGCGCGCGCGAGCGCGTCGAGCCAGCCCATCTCGGCATCGACCTGAGCTCGAGAGCGGCGGCCGGGCAGCCCCACTCGTACCACGCGGCGGCCGCCATCGGTGAGATCCACGCGGAACACGCCGTTCCAGTCGTTCGTGATGAGCGAGACACCCGCGACGTCGAGGTCGTAGGCGACGAGCGCCGACTCGGCGACCCGCCGCAGGCTCTCGACCTGCCGGTCGAATCCGGGGTCGGCGTCGGGGTCGCTCACAGCGTCACCGTCTGGCCCGCGCCGTCGGGCGCGTTCGCCATCACCACGTTCGCGGCCGCGACGTCCTGGACGCCGAGCCCGGTGAGGTCGCAGACCGTCAGCTGGTCGTCGCTCGTGCGGCCGGAGGCCTCTCCCGCGCAGATCGAGCCGAGCTCGATCGCGCGGTCGCGCTGATCCTGCGCGTGCTGCAGCTCCCCGAGCCGCGCGCACTGGTCGCGCGAGTCGACGACCAGGAGCGCGGCGTCCTCGAGGATCGCCGGGTCGAGCTCCTGCTTGGCGGCGCCGTCGGAGCCGAGCGCCGTGACGTGGGCGCCGGGCGCGAGCCAGCCGCGTTCGACGAGCGGCTCGCGCGCGGCCGTGCACGTGATCACGACGTCGGCGCCCTCGACGGCGCCACGGACCGTGTCGGCGCGTGTCACGTCGACGTCGTGCTGCGCGCGGAGGTCGTCGACGCACCGGTCGGCGTGGGCCGTATCGCGGCCCCACACGCGGACGTGCGCGAAGCTCGGCCGGACGACCGCGAGCGCGTCGAGCTGCTGGCGAGCCTGGCCCCCGGTGCCGACGATCGCGACCGTGGATGTCGCGCGGGGAGCGAGGTGGCGTGCGACGACCCCGCCGGCGGCGCCCGTCCGCAGATCGGTGATGAACCCGTTGTCGAGCAGGAAGGCGACCGGGGCTCCGTCGCGCGCGTCGAAGACCATGACCAGCCCGTCGATCGCTCCAGGCTCCTGCGCGTAGAAGCCGCTCGCGGCCTTGATGGCGTAGTACGGCGCGCCGTGCAGATGCCCCGCCTTGATGTGGATCTCGCCCTCGGCCTCGGGCACATCGAGGTGGATCACCGCCGGGAGCTCGGCGCCGCCGGTCGAGTAGGCCGCGAACGCATGCTCGCAGGCGTCGATGCACGCCGCCATCTCGAGCGCGGCGCGGACGTCGGCCTCGCGCAGGATCCGGATGGTGCGGGTCGATGCCATGTCACGAGGAGCCTAGCGCGGGCCCCGGGGTGTTCCGCCGGGGGAAGACGTCAGGAACCTCACGACTGCGGCCTCGGTCGCAGTCGTCAGGAGGCTGACGTGCGCCTCCGGCCCCCAAAGGAGACTCCGGGACCCCGGCCATGGCATGCCTCGCCGGGTCGACGCAACGCGCACCGATGCGGCAAGCTCGTTCCCATGACCGACGTCCGCGACGATCCCGAGGTGCAGGCGCTCTTCCGCGAGCCGCCGGAGCGATTCATCGCGGCACGGGACGCCCTCGTGCGGTCGCGGAACGCCGCGGACGACCCGAGCGCCGCCGCGATCAAGGCGCTCCGCAAGCCGACCGTCCCCGCCTGGGCACTGGATCAGCTCGTCGGCCGTCAGCCGCAGGCCGTCGACGCGCTCCTCGACGCGGGAGCTGAGCTCCGGGCGGCGCAACTGGCGGCGGTCTCGTCCACGAAACACGCACGCCGACTGCGGGACGCCACCACGGCCCGGCGCGCCGCCGTCGCCACCCTCGTCGATGCCGGCGCCGGCGCGCTCCGCGAGACCGGCCGATCCCCGATCCGCACCTGGAGGACGTCTCCGCCAGCCTGGAGGCCGCCTCGGTGAACGAGGAGGCGGCCCACCTCCTGCGCACCGGGACCTTCGAACGCCCGATGCGTGACCCGGGCGGCTTCGGGGACGTCTTCGGGCTGCAGGCGGTACCGGACCTTCCCGACGAGCCTCACGCGCCCTCCGAGCGGGCGCGTGACGCGGGCGACGCGCGCGACGCCCGCCGCACGGTGCGCGACCGGCACCCATCGGGCTCCGCCGATCAGGCCGCGCTCCAGGCGGAGGCGAACCGGCTCCGCCGCGACCGTCAAGCGGCGGAACGCCGCGCCGGCAAGGCCCGGGAGACCGCCGACCGCCTCGCAGCCGAGGCGGGCGCGATGCAGGCTCGGCTGGACGTCGTGGAGGCCAAGGGTCGCGACGCCGAGCGGGCCGCCCGTGCGGCCGAACGCGACGCTCGCGCCGCGATCGAGGCTCACGACTTGGCGGTCGCGGCCCTGAAGGACGCCGATTGACCGCCGGCCGCCCCCGGAGCCCAGGCCCGCTCGCGCTCGTCGGCGGCGCCGAGCTCGGGCCCGGCAACGAGCCGCAGGACCGCCTCCTCGCGGACGCCGCGAACGGCGGCCCCGCCTACGTGATCGCCACCGCCGCGGCCCGCCACCGACCCGAGCTCGCGGTCGCGAACGCGGCCGGATGGTTCGCGCGGTTCGGGGTCGCGGTCCAGGAGCTGCCCGCGATCGGGCGGCGACAGGCCAACGCAGCCGGCAACGCCGAGCGCGCTCGCGCCGGGCGCTTCTTCTACCTGGTGGGTGGCGATCCCGGGATCGTCCCGGCGACGCTGCGGGACACGGCGGTCTGGTCGGCGGTGACCGAGGCCTGGCGGACCGGCGCCGCCCTCGCCGGCTCCTCGGCCGGCGCCATGGCCCTCGGGGAGTGGACGCTGACCCGCGACCGTCGTCCCGGCGACGCGAACCGCCTAGCCACCGCCGGACTCGGCCTGGTGCCCGGACTTGCGGTGATCCCGCACTTCGAGACGTTCGGCCAGGGCTGGGTGGCGAGCGCGCGGAACGCGCTTCCCGACGCCACGCTCGTGGGGCTGGATGAGCGGACGGCCGCCGTCTGGACCCCCGATGGCGTCTGGCGCGCGATGGGGCCGGGCGGGGTCACCGTGATCGGGTCCGACGGCACCACGCGCACGGGAGCCGGCGGAGCGATCGACGGACTGCCGCAGCCCAGGTTCGCCTAGGAGCCGCTCGCCCCGTCGCCGGACGTAACCACGGACGCAGGCCCCGGCCTCCCACGGGTCCCCGACGGCGCGGTCCTTCATCTTGGCCGTCGTATCCGTCCACCACCCTGGAGCTGGTCGTACCCTCCTGATCGTCCGCGTGACCCGAACGATCGTCCGGGTGACCCGAACGTTCTACCCGCCGAAGGCGACCGGAAACACGCGTGCTACGGTCATGGTCCCGGACCGAGGAGGTTCCCCGTGAACATCGACCTGTTCGAGATGGAGCGCTACCAGTCACTCCACTGGCACGAGGTCGACTACGACCTCTCCGAGAGCGGCGTGCTTCCCATGTCGATCCGGGAGCTCTTCGGGCCCGCAGCCGACGCCGAAGCCTTCCTCGCATCGACGATGGGCTATCCGCTCTCCGAGGGTTCGACCGACACGCGCGCCGCGATCGCCGACTGGTATCCCGGCGCCGGCGTCGAGAACGTCACCGTCGTGAACGGCGGCTCCGAGGCGAACCTGCTCACCCTGTGGACCCTCCTGAGGCCCAAGGGCCGGCTCGCGTTCATGACGCCCAACTACATGCAGGGCTGGGGCCTGGGCCGGCACTTCGGCCGCGGCACCGACACCTTCCGGCTGAAGCTGCGCGACGGCCGCTGGGAGCTGGATCTCCATGAGCTCGACCGGGCGGTGACCTCGTCCACGAAGGTGGTCATGGTCTGCAACCCGAACAACCCGACCGGCCACGTGCTGACCGAGCCCGAGATGGATGCGATCGTGGCCGCCGCCGACCGGGTGGGCGCCTGGATCGTGGCCGACGAGATCTATCGCGGCGCCGAACTCGACACCGACGAGACCACGCCCACGTTCTGGGGCCGCTACGACAAGGTCGTCGTCACGAGCGGCCTCTCGAAGGCGTTCGCGATGCCCGGCCTGCGTGTCGGGTGGATCGTTGCGCCCTCGGACCTGATCCCGAAGGTCTGGGAGCACCATGACTACACCACCCTCACGCCCAACTCGATCAGCGACCGGCTCGCCGCCTTCGCGATGCAGCCCGTGGTCCGCCAGAACATCCTGGCGCGCACACGGGCGATCATCCGCGCGAACTACCCAGCGCTCGATGGTTGGCTCCGGCTGCACGACGACGTCTTCACATGGGCGCGACCGGGGGCGGGCGCGATCGTGTACGCGAGGTACGACCTGCCGGTGAAGTCGCGCACGCTCGTCGAGCGGATCCGCACGGACCGATCGGTGCTGCTCGTTCCCGGCTCGATGTTCGGGATCGGCAAGGGCCTCAGGTTCGGGTTCGGCTACGATATCGGGCACACGCTCGAGGGCCTCGCGCGCGTCGGTCAGACGCTCGCGGAGCTCGCGCCACCGGCCGAGCCCGCGATCGTGCCGCCCGACGAGGTCGCGCAGGCCGACGTGGTGCTCCTCGAGGAGGAGGTCGAGCCGGCGGACCAAGGTCATCCCGAGGAGATCGTCGCCGACCTCACCGTGACGCTCGAGGAGGCTCCGGTCCCCGGTGTCGGCGAGGGTGCGTAGCCTGCGCGCATGGTGACCCGCTGCGCGTGGGCACCGGTGACCGATCCGCGGTACCTCGCCTACCACGACGAGGAGTGGGGCGTGCCGGTGCACGACGACGTTCGCCTGTTCGAGATGCTCACGCTCGAGGGGGCGCAGGCCGGTCTCAGTTGGTCCACGATCCTGAACAAGCGTGAGGGCTACCGCGCCGCGTTCGGCGGGTTCGACCCCGTCACGGTGGCTCGATACACACCCGCGAGGGTCGAGCGGTTGCTGCGGGATCGGTCGATCGTACGGAACCGGCTGAAGGTCGAGTCGACGGTCCGGAACGCGGGCGCCGTGATCGAGGTCCAGGGTGAGTTCGGCTCGCTCGATGCCTACCTCTGGACGTTCGTCGGTGGCGCGCCGGTCGTGAACCGGTGGCGGACGCTCGGCGACATCCCGACCGAGTCCGATGTGTCACGCGCGATGAGCAAGGACCTCAAGCGCCGGGGGTTCCGGTTCGTCGGTCCAACGGTGTGTTACGCGTTCATGCAGGCGACGGGGTTGGCCATGGATCACGCAACCTCCTGCTTCCGGTGGGCGGAGATCGTCGAGGGGTACGAGGCGAGATAGCCGAACTCCGCGCGCCCTCGAGCATTCGGCCAGCTCGGCTCCTGTCAAGGGAACATGTTCCTGCGCTCAGCGCATCTCAGTCGTTGCTGGACTCGACCGAGCGCTCGACACTCGAGTTACGCCTGAGGCGGCTTGAAGCGGCGAACCTCGTGTGGCCAGCCACACGCCTCCGCGACCTTGCCCGCCCACATCTTGGCGGCCACGTCATCCGCCACGTCCACCAGCGCGAACCCCCCCAGGAACTCCTTCGTCTCGACGTAGGGTCCGTCGGTGACCACCAAGGTGCCACTGGTGGTGTCGGCGCTGTAGACCGGGCCGCCCTCCTCCTCCAGCCCCCCGGCGAAGACGTACACACCGGCAGCCTTCATCTCCTCCACGACTGCTCTTGCGAGCGGTCCGCGCTCGCGGAACCACTCCTCGCTGTGGTCGCCGACCCACTGCTGGTTGAAGTAGATGAGGTACTGAGTCATGGCCCGCCCTTTCTCCTCTGGCGGACCCAATTCGTCCGCGTTCGCCTACCCGACGAACTGCGACGGGCGGATCCGACACGCTATCCTGGAACTGTGCTTCCTGGGCCTCCTCAACGGTCCGATGAACTCCCGGCGGAGCCACCCCGAAACAGCGACGGGCATGGTCATGGATCACGTGGCCCCCTGCTTCCGATAGGCGGAGATCGTCGAGGAGGGGTACGAGGCGAGCGAGAAGGCAGGGTCGGAGGGTGACCTGATGGCGCTGGAGTGGGAACAGGTCATCGTGAACGCCGTCGATCCCGGCGAGCTAGGCCGGTGGTGGGCGGCTGCCCTGGAGTGGGTCGTGGTCAACGACGATCCCGAGGAGTTCGAGATCAGGCCCGCGCCGGAACGAGAGCCCGGACTCCTGTTCGTTCGCGTCCCGGAACCGAAGACCCTCAAGAACCGTCTGCACCTCGACTTCCGGCCCGACGACCAGGACGCCGCCGTGGACCGCCTCCTTGGCCTCGGCGCGGTTCGTGCCGACGTCGGCCAGGGCAAGCAGCCATGGACCGTTCTGAGCGATCCGGAAGGCAACGAGTTCTGCGTGCTCTCGTCCCGTCTCTCGTAGGCACGAGGTGGGCAGCCGTGCTGTGGTTCGGCGTCGAGCTCGCGGTGGACGGCCGGGGGTGACCCCGATCCGCCACGCGGCCGCCGACGGGTAGGGTGCGCTTCATGGTGGAACCGGCCTACACGATCAAGGCGCTGGATCGATCGACCTGGACGGCGTTCGCCGCATTGGTCGAGCGCAACAACGGGATCTTCGGCGGCTGCTGGTGCATAGGCTTCCACCCCGAGGGCGTCGACAGGTCGGCGCACGGCGAGGTCAACCGCGAACGGAAGCATGACCGCGTCCGGTCGGGAACCGCGCATGCGGCCCTCGTGTTCGACGGCGAGGAGTGTGTCGGCTGGTGCCAATTCGGCGCTCCTGACGAGGTGCCGCGGATCAAGAACCGTGCGGCGTACGAAAAGAGCCAGACGACATCGCCGGACTGGCGGATCGCGTGCTGCTACGTGGGAAAGGGACACCGACGGCAGGGCGTGGCCACCGCCGCGCTCGGCGGTGCGTTGGACCTCATCGCGGCCCTCGGTGGGGGAACCGTTGAGGGATACCCGGAGGACGCGGGCGCGGTGCCCGCGGGCTTCCTCTTCCATGGTGCTTCGTCGACCTACGAGAAGCTCGGGTTCCTTCGCGACCGCATGATCGGCAAGCACCGCTGGGTCATGACCCGGGAAGTCGATCCCGCGTCCTAGGTGTCGTGGAACGGCGCTCGTTCTGCGATGTTCAACTGAAGGCAGCCGTCGGGTTCGCTGCGTGTTCATCCGCTCCCTTAACGATGGTCTCCGAGAGAGACGGCGAAGAGAGACCGCGATCGGAGGCATCCCGTGGAGTCCGATTACGAGGCGGGTTGGCGGCTCGTACTCGAGGCGTCGAAGGACTGGGAAGCGACCGACGTGCCCGACGTGTACCTGCGTATCGTGTCGATCGTCGAGCCGCTCGCCCTGACAGGCGATGCGTATGCGCTCGGGATCTGGGACGCGTGTCGGAGTCTGAGCGGGGCCTCTGTCGGATAGCTCACGCCCGACGTGTCCCCGGCAACGTTCAGGCGTGCTTCCTGGGTCGTTCCTGCCGCGTTCAAGGCCATCGGACACGCTGGCAGTGGCTCCAACCCCTCCCGGCCTGGACCGGTTCTCTGGGCCGGGAGGGGAGGCCCCCCATCACGTCCCGGCGTCTGACCGGCGCAGGTCGAGAGGCTCACCGCGCCACGCTAATGCCCAGGCCCGCCTGCGAGCCCGTCGCCAGGCCAGGATCGGGACGAACTCGCGCACCCCCGCATCCTCGAACGCTCGCACCTCCTCAAGGGCGAGGGACGAGATCGTCTCGTGAGACAAGGTTCCGCTGAACTCAGCAAGCAGATCGTTGGTGACGACCTGGACGGGGTCCCGAACTCCCATCTCGACTGGTGACATCCGCTCCTCCTCGATAGCTCCCCGGCATCCTGCCACCGCGTGAGAGAGGAGACTCTAGGCTGTTGATCCTTCGCTGGGAAGGCCTGGAGCTAGCCCTTGAAGCCGGCACGTTCACGACCATGTGGTCGGGTGCCTCC
>CAWFJU010000020.1:0-119928 GCA_963816275.1 uncultured Actinomycetes bacterium | reverse complement strand
TGATCATCGCGGTGTTCCTGCTGCTCGACGGGAAGCCCGAGATGGTGAAGGCATCGCTCACCGGCTCGATCCTGGGGAACCTCCTGCTGGTCCTCGGACTGTCGTTCTTCGTCGGTGGGCTGATCCACGAAGAGCAGGAGTACAACGCGCGATCCGCCTCGGTCCACGCCACCTCGCTCGTCCTCGCGGTCACCGGCCTCCTGATGCCGGCGCTATTCGCGCTCGGCGGCCGCGAATCCTTCCTCGAGCGGGAGATCGTGAGCGGGACCGTCGCGCTCGTCTTGATCGGGCTGTACGTGGCCGCCCTCGTCTTCACGCTCGTAACGCACGAGCATCTCTTCCGTACGCCCTCGGAGGACGAGCAACCGTCGTGGTCGCGCCGGCGGGCCATCACGATGCTCC
Organism: uncultured Actinomycetes bacterium; assembly: GCA_963816275.1. Lineage (GTDB taxonomy): Bacteria > Actinomycetota > UBA4738 > UBA4738 > HRBIN12 > JAOUEA01. The sequence goes on along the minus strand of CAWFJU010000020.1, from coordinate 119,526 downwards.
TGGTGGCCACGGCCCTCGTCGCGCTGATGTCGGAGTTCCTGGTGGGATCCCTGGGGCCGGCGCTGGAGACGCTCGGCCTCTCGGAGCTCTTCGTCGGCCTCATCGTGATCCCGATCATCGGGAACGCGGCCGAGCATTCGTCGGCGGTGCTCTTCGCGGTCAGGAACAAGGTCGACATCACGCTGGAGATCGCGATCGGCTCGTCCACGCAGATCGCCTTGTTCGTGGCGCCGGCGCTCGTGTTCATCTCGCTGGCCGTCGGGCACCCGATGGACTTCGTCTTCAGCACGTTCGAGGTGGCGGCGGTGGCGCTCTCGACGTTCCTCGTGTTCATGATCTCGAGCGACGGCCGGTCGAACTGGCTGGAGGGGGCGCAGCTGATGGGGGCCTACCTGATCATGGCCATCTCGTTCTTCTTCGTGGAGACGCTGTGAGGCGGGCGACGGTGGTCGCGCTGGGCGTGCTCGCGGCATTCGTCGTTGCGGCGCCGGCCAGCGCCCAGGTGTCAGAGACGATCGACCGCTACGGCGTCGAGATCGTGATCGAGAACGACGGAGATCTGAGGATCACCGAGACGATCGACTACGACTTCGCGTCGAACGAGCGGCACGGGATCATCCGGGAGATCCCGACGACATTCCGGTACGACGACACGTACGACCGTGAGTATCCGCTGACGGTCGAGTCGGTGTCGGCGACGGGCAACGCCTCTGCCGACCACACGATCGAGCACCCGGGCGGCGGGATCACCGCGATCAGGATCGGCGATCCGGACCGCACGATCACCGGCCGTCACACCTACACGATCCGGTACCGGGTCGAGGCCGCCCTGAACGGGTTCCGCGATCACGTCGAGCTCTACTGGAACGCGATCGGCGACGAATGGGACGTTCCGATCGCGACCGCGACGACGGTCGTGCGGGCGCCGACTCGGATCCTGCAGGTGGCCTGCTATACGGGCTACCAGGGATCGTCGCTCCCGTGCGCGAAGGCCTCGAGCACCGACGAGACCGCGCGCTTCGCCCAGCGCGACCTCCAGCCGTACCAGGGGATGACGGTGGTGGTCAGCCTGCCGAAGGGCGCCGTTCCCGCACCGGCGCCGCGGCTGCGGGAGCGGTGGTCGCCGGCCCGGGCGTTCGCCCTGACGCCGGCGACCGGCGCGGCCTCGGGCGGCCTGCTCCTGCTCGCGCTCGGCGGCATCGGGTTCGCGATCTGGCGGACGGGCCGGGACCGGCGGTGGCGCGGCGGCCAGGTCGACCAGGTCATGGGGAACGCGACCGGCGAGGCGCAGAGCGTGCCGCTGTTCGAGGGCGGCGCCTCGGCACCGGTCGAGTTCGCGCCGCCCGGCGACCTGCGGCCGGGTCAGATCGGTACGCTGCTCGACGAACGCGCGAACACCCTCGACGTCACGGCCACGATCGTCGACCTCGCGGTGCGCGGCTTCCTCCTGATCCAGGAGATCCCGAAGGAGGGGCTCTTCGGCAAGCCGGACTGGAACCTGATCCGGCTCGAGAAGTCCGACGACGAGCTCCTGCCGTACGAGGGGAAGCTGCTGAGCGGCCTGTTCAAGGACGGCACAGAGGTCACGCTCTCGTCGCTCCGGAACACCTTCGCGGAGCGGTTGAAGGGGGTCGAGGAGTCCCTGTACGTCGACGCCGTCACGCAGGGCTGGTTCACGGCCCGGCCCGACAAGGTGCGGACCAGCTGGAACCGGCGGGGGTGGCTGCTGCTGATCGCCGGGATCTTTCTCACGTTCGTGCTGGCCCGGTGGACGCACTGGGGACTCCTTGGGCTGCCCGTGATCGTTGCCGGCCTGCTGCTCGTCTGGTTCGACCGGTTCATGCCGGCGCGGACGCCGAAGGGGACGGCGACGTTGCGACGGGTCCGCGGCTTCCGGACCGTGATCGAGACCGCCGAGACCAACATGGCTCGGTGGGCCGAGGAGGAGAACGTCTTCACTCGGTTCCTGCCCTACGCGATCGTCTTCGGCTGCACCGAGAAGTGGGCGAAGGCGTTCGAAGGGCTGGCGCGCGAGCAGGACACCTCGTGGTACCTCTCGCCCCGTCCGTTCGTGTACACGGAGTTCGCCGACTCGATGGACGGGTTCGCCGTCTCGAGCGGCGGGATGCTCGCCTCGGTGCCGGCGGCCTCCGGATCCAGCGGGTTCGGGAGCGGCGGGTTCTCCGGCGGCGGCGGCGGCGGCGGGGGCGGCGGTTCGTGGTGAGGCGGGCCTGAGCCGATCGCTCGCGCGCCGCGTGGCCCCGTAGCATGGGTGGCCGTATGCGGATCACCTTCTCCGAGGACGGGCGCGACTTCCAGCGCCGGGGCTGGGCCGAGCTCGTCGTGGCCGACCCGGCGGGCACGTTCTTCCACACGCCCGACTACCTGAAGCTCTACTGGGAGGAGTTCGGCGAGCAGCCCGAGCATCTCCTGTTCGCGTTCGCCGAGGAGGACGACGGGACGCAGATCGGCGCCGTCGCCTTCGAGCGGATCGATCAGACCCTTCGGTTCCTCGGCGGCACCGAGGTGACGGACTACATGGGTCCGGTCGGTGTCCCCGAACGCCAGGACGCGATCGCGAAGGAGCTCTGGACGTCGCTCCTCACCCGAGGGGACTGGGCCGGCGCCGACCTGCGCGGTCTCCCCGAGGACACCGCCTGGCTCCCGCTGCTGCGCGACGCCGCCGCCGCCGCCGGGCTCGCCGTCGAGGAGACCGAGGACCAGAACGGCGTCGCGCCGAGCCTGTCGCTCCCGCCGACCTGGGACGCGTACCTCGAGGGCCTGCCCTCGAAGCTCCGCCACGAGATCAAGCGCAAGGCGAAGAAGCTCGAGGCCGAGGCCGGCCCGTTCACGATCCACACCGCGACCGAGGCGACCCTGATCCCGCTGCTCGACCGGTTCGTCGAGCTCCACCGGATGAGCGAGGGCCCCAAGGGGGTCTTCATGCAGCCGGGGATGGAGATCTTCTTCCGACGGCTGGGCGAGGCGTTCCTGCCTCGAGGGATCTTCAAGCTGCAGTTCATCGAGGTGGGCGAGGAGCTGGCCGCCGGCACGATCGGCTACGCCTTCAACGGGACGTTCTCCCTGTACAACTCGGCGTTCGACCGCAGATGGGGCAACCTCGCGCCGGGGATGGTGCTCGTGGCCGAGGACATCCGGCTGGCGATCGAGAACGGCGCTGAGGTCTTCGACCTGCTCAAGGGTGACTACTCGTACAAGTACCGGTTCGGGGCCACGCCTCGGCAGGTCCGACGGCTCGTCGTCACTCGGTAGCGGGCCGGTGTGTCCGGCTACACCTCGCGGATGTCGGCGGTGGCCAGCAGCCTGCCGTCGCCGCCGACGATCGTCAGCCGGTGGAACGGCTGGAGGTCCACCGAGGTCACGAGCCACGCCGCGCCATCTCCCTGGGCGTCGAACTCGAGCGGCCACACCTCGACGGTGCGTCCGTCGTCCGCGTGCAACGTCGGCGTGGCGTACCCCGACTGGCCGGGCGCCCGCACGAAGACCACCACCCAGGACTGGTCCTCGTGCGAGTCGTACACCACCACGCTGCCCTCCAGGGTGCGGTCGCCGGCGGGGTCGAGGCGGGCCGCCCGGAAGTCCTTGCCGCCGAGGATCGCCAGCAGGCCGGTGTAGCTGGCCGCGTCGGCGCCGGAGCGGTCGGCTCGACGGGCCTGGCCGACGCCCCACGCGAGCGAGGCGACGAGCGCGAGCGCCAGCCCGGCGGCCACGAGCGGCAGGATGGGGCGTCGCGCGGCGACCGGGTCGTGGTGCGCCGTATCCCGCTGGTCGTCGCGCACGGCGTCGAGGACGCGGTCGCGAAGGTCGTCGGGTGGCGCTACGTCGTGGGCGGCCAGGGCGAACGCCATGAGCCCGTCGCCGAGCGCCGCGGCCTCGCGCCGACACGCCGCGCAGCCGCGCAGATGGCGCCGGACGGCGGCGTCGTCGCCCTCGGGCATCGACCCGAGGAGGTGCTCGCTCAGGCGCTCCTGGACCGATTCACACGTCACGGCGCTGCTCCTCGCTCATGGCATCGCGCAGCCGCAGGAGCGCCGATCGGATCCTCGTTTTCGCCGTCCCGACCGGGATGCCTTCGAGCTCGGCGACCTCGCGGCTGGTCTTCCCCCCGAAGTAGGCGAGCTCGAGGGCCGCGCGCTGCTCGGGGGAGAGGCGTGCCATCGCCCGGCGCGCGCGGTCGGCGAGATCGCCCGTCTCGGCGAGCTCCTCGGGCCCCGCCGCGGGATCGGCCTCGCGGGGGAGATCGGTGCGGGCGAGTGACCGCGCTTCCAGCACACGACGGCGCAACGCGTCGATCGCGAGCGACCGCGCCACGAGGAGGACCCAGGTCTCGAGCTTGCCGCGAGCCTCGTCGTAGCGGTCCGCGCTCCGCCACAGCTTCACGAACGTGTCCTGGACGAGATCCTGAGCGGCCGCTTCCGAGCCGAGCATCACGATCCCCAGTCCGTAGATCCTTGAGGCGAACCGGTCGTAGAGCACGCCCGCGGCGGCCTCCTCGCGCGCCGCGAAGGCGCGCATCAGGGCCGCGTCGTCCTCGGGGTCACGGGGTCGCATGCGCAGCACGGTACTCCCAGGGAGTACGGGCGGGGAGGGCGATGGGTTCGGTCGGATCAGGCGAAGGCGCGGATCTGCTGGAGCACCACGCGGGCGAGCTCGCGGTCGCCGCCGAGCACGACGGCGCCGTTGCCACGGACGTCCTCGGCGGACAGACGGCGGCCCGCCACCAGGGCGAGCTGCGGCGCCCGTCCGCGGAGCGTGGCATCGGGCTTCTTCGAGGCCGCGGGCACCTCGCCAGAACCCAGGCCCCAGTGCCACCTACCTTGCCCGGCACCCTCGACCTCGATCAGCACGCTCTTGTCCTCGAGCTCGTGGCCGGCCTGGGCGAGCGCCCAGGGGAGCATCCGCACGCCCAGGTCGATCGTCAGGTACACGGGCCAGTGCTGCCACTGCGGGCCGAGGCCGTTCGTGGCTCGCATGTCCTCGCCGTGCAGGAACCACTCCACGATCCTCGACTGCACGAGATACCGGGGGGCGATGTCGCCGGCGACCCACGGGAGCCGGTTCGAGGCCCACTCGTCGTCGGACAGGAGCGCGGCGTAGGCGATGAACGCCTCGGCGGCCTTGCCCCACGTCTCGATCAGCTCACGGGTCTCCACGCTCGACCGCCGGTTCACGGTCCACGCGTTCAGCGCCTCGACGTCGATCTCGCCACCATGTGCCTCGCGGAACTCGTCGAGCTCCACCGCGGGCTCGCCGGCCATCAGCTGGGCGGCGGCCGTGTCGGCGGCGGCCAGGTGGGCGAGCACGTCGCGGTTCCACCATCCGGCGGCCGCGCTCGGGATGTCCCACGTATCGGGCTCCGCGTACTGGATCATCCGGCCCAGCCGCTGGCGCTCGGCGTGCGCGACCCCCAGCAGCTGTTCGCGATCCAGGCTCACGGCGGCGGAACCTCCCTCTCGTTCACGCGGTGTCGCGGCGGATTGTACATCTCATCCAGACGTGAGACGGCTTGCAGGTCAGCGAGCTACACCCCCGTTGACGTGCGGTTTCGTCTGATCTGTTCCAACCCCGTCTGCTCTGTTCACGTCTATTCGGGCCACACTTTGGCCACACTTTGGCCACACCTGGGTTGCTGGGGAGATGGTCAGGTTTATTTACTACCTTCCCTACTCTGTCCTTGGCTGACGACAACCCGACCCGGGTGGCGACGAAGGATCTCTCCGCTCACCAGAAGGGTTCGTCGGTTGGGGTGCTACTGGTGCAATGAACCGTGGGGTGCTACTGGTGCAATGAACCGCTACTGACCGCTCCCCAGTAGCGGTGCCACCGACGTTCACCGAGACCGCTACTGCTGCTACTACCGCTTCATGTAGTAGCAGTAGCGGAGCGTTCGGTGGGCTTCTCCAGGAGCACATGATCTACCGTGGGTGCTGCTGCTACTGGGTGTGTCCACGCGAGGTCACGACCCGAGGACCAAGGCCATCCTCGCGGCGCCGTCCGCGGTCTGGTCCGGGAGGCCCGAGACGTACACGTCGATCGTGAACGAGACCGAGGCGTGTCCCAGCATCCTCGAAACGACCACGGGCGCGACGCAGCAGCCGCAAGTCCCAGACTTGAATCCCAAGCCGCAGGAGATTGCGGTGGCGAGCGTGGCGCGACGCTGACGCGGATGGGCAGTCGTCCGAAGGGAGGGGCAATGCCCCCTGGATCGCGCTTCTCGTACTGAGCGCGTCGCTCATCCAGTTGCCAAGCCGAGGCGGCTCTCTCGGCCCACGCCTCATTCAGGGTCGAGGTCGAATGGCTTCGATGTCATCGATGCGATACACGACCTGTCCGGTGGTGAGGATGGGTCCCTCGACCAATCGTTTCTCATCTCGATCATGCAACTCGAGTGTCCGAGCGCGTTGTGACCGCCCACGGGATCGACCACGATCCAATCGTGCGTGAAGGGCGCCGCCGCTCTCTCGACGATGGCCGCGGGGGCGAATGGGTCGAAGCGACCCAGCACGATCAATGTGGGGACATCTGAAGAAACCGGTTGGGACACCGATGGGTCGGCGAATGGAACATCCCAGCGGGCGCACGCCTGGAACCAGGGATCTGCCGTGAACGTGTCGACATAGGCGCGATCGGCATGCGCAACCCGAGTCGTCGTGGGATCGCTTGCTTGCGCGAGGTCTCGGCACACGACCGACAGATAGGTTCCCTCGGCGACAGGATGCGCGCCATCGCACTGCGGAAGAAAACCAACGCAGAATGGCGACTCGGTGGTCAGGAGCCCCATTACGTTCGACGCGATATCGCCGTGAGCAGCCGCATTGATTGTGGCAGGTTCCTCGAGCTTGCGTGAATCGCTGAGACCGACCAGGAGCGTCCGCAGGACTCGTAGCAACGTCGTGCTGTCCATCCTGACGCTCTCATGAGCAGCCGCGGTTCCCGCGCTGCGCTCGACGATGGGATGGAGGTCGAGCTCCCGGATCGTCCGGCTCAGCGCGCTCCCCAGCCTCGGGTAGATGCTCGCGCATCGAGCGTCCCGGCTGCACGCATCGACCAGGCCGTCGAGGGCGTACCGCGTGCCCGCGGCTGCGACCATCCTCGTCTCGATCTGTGGGAACGTCGGTGAGTCCAGGATCATCTGTGCGATGTGGCTCGGCTCATCCCGCAACACCTCCAGGGCCACGAGGGATGCGCTCCCGTACGTCATGATGCCCCAGGATTCGATGCCAAGCGCCTGCCGGAGGTCCTCGGCATCAGCAGCCATGGCGGAGAGATCGTACGCGGCGACGTCGATACCGGCCTCGGACAATCGCGTTCGACACGCCGACACGGCATCGAGGAACGCCGCATGTACCTTCCGGTCACCGATGCCAGCCTTGAGCGCTCCAGCGGATATCGCATCGATCTCTGGGCAGTTGAGGCTCGGACGCGAACGTCCCACGCCGCGGGGTTCCATAATGATCGTCTCGCGCTGCAGCCGCTCCGCGGCCTGCGTCAGGTCGAAGAACTGATGCGATGTCGCCAGGTTCGTGCCGGCCATGTACATCGGGTATCGGTCGGTAGGCCTGCCGGCCTGGGGCTCGACCCGAACCACGAAGAGGTCGATCGTCCGGCCGTCTGGCCGGGATCGATCCTGCAAGACCGTCAGGAAGCCGCACGAGTGGATCGGGATCAGTAACGGCTCGAGGTCTTCAGGGCAAGGTCCTGCTCGGAACGAGGGTTGGAAGGCTGCCTCCCTGGTGTCCATCGTACATGCCGAGAGGAGCAAGATAGGGATCAGGACCGTTCCTATCCTGCGGGAGACACCCATCTCAGCCGACCCTGCTGAACGGCTGCACGAAGACGGCGGCGTACATGAAATCCGGGATGGGCTCGATGGGATGCTCATCGCAGTCACTGCGAACGAAGTCCATCGTCAGTTCGCCTTCCTTCACCCGGTAGGTGAGGACAACCGAGCATTTGGGCGCTGGAGGGGTCGCGTCCGTGATGCGCACTCGATCTTCCGACACCGAGATCGGCCCGAACGCTGCCACCACGGGCGTCTCCCCGTCTGGAGCCTCCGTCAGGACCCACTGGTCACCCGTCACGCTGAGCCCCAGGTCGTACCGAGACGACCAGCCCTCATGCTTCTGATCGGCGCGGATCTGGGTGGCGGTGAATCCAGCCCGCTCCATCCCGGGCACCGTGACCACGGCGTCCCACTCGCCCTCGAGCGCCGTGACAGCTGGGGTCCCAGGCGTCACGGAAGGAGCAACGCTCGTAACCTCCGGGGTGGGATGCTTCGACCCACCGCCCGAGCAGGCCATCAAGACGGCCAGCGCACCCGTGGAGATCACCGTTCGCGTTCGGCTCATGACCCATCCTCCTTCTCCAGACGATGGACCAACAGCCGCGAGCGGCAGGCGATGCTTACCCGGCTACCGCTCACCGCTCGATCCAGTCGCGATCCGTGAAGAGCGCGACGCGAACCTCGCAAGGATCCTCGATCGTGGTGAACCGAAGCCGGCCCCCCGATCTGGTCCAGCCGTAGATGCCCGCCTGGGGGACCGTACATAGGTCGTTGCCGAATGCGACCGTCTGGAACTCGTCACCAACCAATCGGAACGAGATCCCGGATGTGTCGCCGGTGAAGTCGGGCGGGGCGTTGAGTGCCAGGCTGCCGTTCGCGGCGAGCGTCATCGTCCATTCCCCCGCCATGCCTTGGCGATTCACAACGCCCGGGGAAGGGGGGATCCTCTTGCCGTACGTTCCGGCGATGACATCGGCGGGTGCTGGCGATGGGGTATCGGCTGGGCGGGGTGTTCGACCTCTGTCCAGGAGCGGCGCCACGATAACGGCGAGGGTGATCAGGACGCACGCGGCCGCCATCTTCACGGTGCCGGACGCCCGTCGGCGCCGTCTGCCACGGTGTGACACCGATCTCAGCGCCGAATCCACATCGGGGTCGATGCTCTGGACCGACCCCTCGACGAGATCGCGGACCGGATCCTTAGCCGGCATCGTCGCTCACCCCCGTTCCCAAGAGTTCAGCAAGTCTTCGTCGTCCTCGTGTGAGGTGAACCGTGCACGTGGGAACCGCGATCCCCAGGATGCCGGCAATCTCCGACACCGGTCGGTCCTCGAGATAGAAGAGCGCGATCGCGGCTCGCTGCATCGGGGGCAGGTGCCGCACGGCGTCGACGACGTCGAGATCGATCGGCCCGGCCGATGTTGGGATCGGTGTTGCGCGCTCCAAGACCTCTCGTACGCGATCTCGTTTGACGTGACGTACCGCGCCCCTGATCGCTACCCGTCGGACCCACGCCTCAGGTCGCTCGTATCGAGCGACTTTTCTCCAGTGCTGATAGGCCTGAACGAAGGCGTCCTGCGCGATGTCCTCTGCTCGCTGCGAGTCCTGAACGATCAGGAAGGCGGTTCGCACGACCGAGCGATACTCCGCTCGGAAGAAGGCCGTGTACTCGTCGTCGATGCTGCGCAAACGTGATCCCAACCCGCCGACGGGCGAGTCCATACTTCGCTCTTCGACGGCCCCTTGCATCCCAAGTGACCTCCCAAGAAAGGTATCCCATGGGCTGTACAGACATGAGTTGAGGCTGATGCTTACCGCGCAGAGCAGTGGGGGCGAAGCGAAAGCCCGGATCGACTGGCAGTTCAGCGACGGGCACAGGCCTGAAGCAGCAACTGCACCCCGATGTGAGGTGGGAGGGACGTACAGCTGCAACCACGTGCCGGATGGCGGCTCGGGATCACGCGCCGGGCGTACGTCGCGATCGAGGACGGCGAGCGGATGCCCAACGCGAACGGATTACATGTCTGGGGTGACCAGGGATCCGGCAGGAGCGCCCCTTCATCGCTGCACCGCATGAGGAGCGCGGCTGCGGGAGGTAGACGCCAATCGAAGGCTGCGTAGCAGCACTGGGGACGAGCAACGTGAGAGGGCAGAAGCGCTGCAACAGAATGTGTGTGGGTACACACATGACACACATGTCACCCACATATATGGATGTACGTCACCCCACCCCTCCCCCCGGCACCCCGCGCGATCCCAGGGCAAGAGACACCGCGCGCCGGCGGGTAGGTAGCAGCTGATACGTACCCAACCCCACCTACATGCTTCGCCCAAGTGATGGACACACTTGGACACGCTTCGGGGTAGAGAGTTCCCTATCGCCGCAGGTAGGAGGGGGTGTGGCGAGGGGTAGCGGCGGATTGTACATTCGGCGGCATGCGCGTCCTCGTGGCCCCCGACAAGTTCCGCGGCACGCTCACGGCGCGCCAGGCGGCCGAGGCGATCGAGACGGGCTGGCGCCGGACCCGGCCCGGCGACGCGCTCGACGTGGTGCCGATGGCCGACGGCGGCGAGGGCACGCTCGAGGCCTTGGTGGACGCGCAAGGCGGCCGGATCGTGGCCGCCACGGTCTCGGGCCCGCTCGGCGATCAGGTCGACGCGGCGTTCGGCATCGTCGAGACGGCGGATGGTCTCACGGGGGTCGTGGAATCCGCGCGGGCATCAGGACTCGCGCTGCTCGGCGAGGGGCGCCGGGACCCCATGCACACGACGACCCGCGGGACCGGCGAGCTGATCCTCGCGGCGCTCGAGGTAGGCGTGCGCCGCGTGGTCGTGTGCCTGGGCGGGAGCGCCACGAACGACGGCGGTGCCGGGATGGCCGCCGCGCTCGGCATCCGGTTTCTGGATGCACAGGGTCGAGCGATCGCCGACGGTGGAGGGGCTCTCCTGGGCCTCGCCCGGATCGACGCGGGGGACCTGCATCCGGCGATCGCCGGCGCGACGTTCCTGGGCGCCACGGACGTGGAGAACCCGCTGTGCGGACCCTCCGGCGCCAGCCACGTCTACGGCCCCCAGAAGGGCGCCTCGGCCGACGACGTGTTCCTGCTCGATCGCGCGCTCGCCCACCTCGCCGCCGTCGTGCATCACGATCTCGGGATCGCGTTGAAGGACGAGCCCGGCGCCGGCGCCGCCGGCGGGCTCGGCTTCGGGCTCCAGGCCTTCTGCGGCGCGCGACTGCGCCGGGGGGTCGACGTCGTGATGGAGGCCGTCGATCTCGGCGGCCGGATGGAAGGAGCCGCACTCGTGATCACCGGAGAAGGGTCCCTCGACGCCCAGTCCCTCTTCGGGAAGGTTCCGGCCGGGGTGATCGAGCTCGGGGCGCTCCACTCGGTGCCGGTGGCGGTGCTGTGCGGTCGCTCGGAGGTCACGCCCGCGGGCGTCACGGTCAGGTCGCTCGTGGACCGGGTGGGCCAGGAGGCCGCGCTCGGCGACGCTCGGCGTTCGCTGGAGCTCCTGGCGAGCGAGCTCGCGGCTGATCTGCCCTCGGGGGTGACGCGATGAGCTCGGCGATCGATCGATTCAGCGAGGGCGCCCGGGCGCTGGGGCTGCATCCGGAGGTGCGGCGATTCCCGGAAGGCACGAAGACGGCTGACGCCGCGGCCACCGCGATCGGATGCGACGTCGGACAGATCGTGAAGTCGCTGATCTTCATGGCCGACGGGCGGCCGGTGCTTGCCCTCACGTCCGGGCGCAACCGCGTCGACGAGGCGAAGCTCGCCGCCCTCACCGGCACGGGCGAGGTGCGGCGGGCGACGCCGGAGGAGGCGCGGACCGCGACCGGGTTCGCCGTGGGCGGCACACCACCCTTCGCCCACACGCAGACCGTGCGGGCCTTCATCGACGGCGATCTGCTCGGGTACGACGAGGTCTGGGCGGCGGCGGGCACCCCCGACTCCGTGTTCCCGTTGTCTCCGGCCGACCTGGTACGCGTGAGCGAGGCCACGACGGCGGCGTTCACCGAGGATCGCTGACATCACAGACGCCCCAGCGGGCTATCATGGAGGGCAATCACCCGCGAACTCCCCGGAGGAACGATGATCACGCTGACCGAAGCCGCCGCAGGCAAGGTGAAGGAACTGCTCGTCGAAGAGGGCCGCGACGACATCGCCCTGCGCGTCGCCGTCTCGCCGGGTGGGTGCTCTGGCCTCCGGTACGCGATGTACCTCGACGACCAGCTCACCGAGAAGGACGAGACCGCCGATCAGTTCGGCGTGAGGATCGTCGTCGACAAGATGAGCGTGCCGTATCTGTCGCAGGCGACGGTCGACTTCGTGGATTCCCTCGAGCAGTCGGGGTTCACGATCGACAATCCGGCCGCCCAGGGCGGCTGCGCCTGCGGCAACTCGTTCCACTGAGTCCGAGCCGCTCCTGGCATCTCCGCCGTTCCCGTTCCCTCAGCTGACGGCGTCGAGCCCAGCCCGGAACCCACCGGCGAGCTCGGCCAGGTCGTCCTCGTCGACCACGAGGGGCGGTGAGACCGCGATCGCCCCGGCCACGAGCGGACGGACGATCACGCCGGCGTCGCGGATCGCGGCGCCGGTACGCGCCGGCAGCATCGGGTCGGCCGCCACCAGGTCCTTCCGCAGGTTCACGGCCGCCAGCACGCCGACGCCGCCGCGCACCACCTCGACGAGTTCGTGATCGGCGAGCGGGGCCAGGACGTCGTGGAGCTGGGACTCGAGGGTGAGGGCCCGCTCCAGGAGCCCTTCCCGTTCCATGATGTCGAGGTTCGCGAGCGCGGCGGCGGCCACGGTCGCATGGCCGCTGTACGTGTAGCCGTGGCGCCAGATCCCCGCGCCCGGCGCCCAGAACGGCTCCGCGACGCTCGGTGACGCGAGCACGGCGCCGAGCGGCAGGTAGCCGCTCGTGATGCCTTTGGCGCACGTCACGATGTCGGGATCGAGCCCGAAGCGCGAAGAGGCGAACCAGTCGCCGCAGCGGCCGAACCCGGTGATCACCTCGTCGGCGACGAAGAGCACCCCGGTCACGCGGCACGCCTCCCGGGCGGCCTTCAGGTAGCCCTCCGGCGGCGGGAAGACCCCGCCCGCCCCGATCACCGGTTCGCAGAAGAACGCCGCGACGTGGTCGCGCCCAGCGGCCTCGATCGCGGCCCGAAGCGCGTCGGCGTCGTCCCATGGGACCTCCACCACGTCTTCGATCAGCTCGCCGTGACCGGTCGCGTTCGCGGGGATCCCGGCGAGCGACGTCCCCCCGGTGTGCATGCCGTGGTACGCCTTCTCGCGGCGGATCAGGATCGTGCGGTCGGGCTCGCCGCGGAGCTGCCAGTAGCGTCGCGCCATCTTCGTGGCCGTGTCGATCGAGTCCGAGCCACCGCTGGTGAAGAAGACCTTCGAGTCGGGGACCGGCGCCATCGCGGCCACCCGATCGGCGAGGGCCTCGGCGGGCCGGTTCGTGAGGTCCCCGAAGGTGGAGTAGGCGGGGAGCTCGGCCATCTGCGCGGCGGCCGCCTCGGCGATCTCGCGCCGGCCCCATCCGACGTTGCAGTACCAGAGCGAGGCGGTGGCGTCGAGATAGCGGCGTCCGGTGTCGTCGACCACGTGGGCGCCCTCACCGCTCACCAGGGTCGTCGCTCCCGCGCTCGAGACGGCAGCCATGTCGGCGAAGGGATGCCAGAAGTGCGTCATGCGCTCACGCTACCAGCGCCCGGGGTGCCCTCGGATCGGCCGGGTCGGCACGATCCCCCGTCGTCCTCACGCCGGTCGGGAGATCCACTCCGCCGCCGAAGGACCAGGACGACATGGGACCTCCGCCCGGGGGTGGCGGGGCGCCCGCCGTGCACGATAGAGCCATGGGAACCGGGACGATCACCGTCGGCGTACCGAGGGAGACCTTCCCCGGCGAGACCCGGATTGCGCTCGTGCCGCAATGCGTGCCCGTACTGCAGAGCGCCGGCATCGAGGTCATGGTCGAGGTGGGGGCGGGTGGCGTTGCCGGGTACCCGGCGGAGGCGTTCGTCGAGCACGGCGCCACGATCGGGAGCCGGGACGAAACCTTCGCCGCCGACCTGGTCCTGCAGGTGCGCACGCTCGGCGCGAACCCGGATGCCGGACTCGACGACCTCGACCGTCACCGGCCGGGGCAGATCGTCGTCGGCACCGGGGAGCCGCTCTCTGCGGCCCGGGACCTCGCCAAGCTGGCCGAGCGCGGGGTGACGGTCTTCGCGATGGAGCTGATCCCGAGGATCGCGCGCGCGCAGAGCATGGACGTGCTCTCGTCGCAGTCGACGATCGCCGGCTACAAGGCCGTGCTGATGGCCGCCGCCCGTCTCCCGAAGATGTTCCCGATGCTCACGACCGCCGCCGGGACGGTGGCGCCGGCCCGCGTGTTCGTGATCGGCGCGGGCGTCGCGGGCCTCCAATCGATCGCCACGGCGCGGCGGCTCGGCGCGATGGTCGAGGCGTACGACGTGCGGCCCGCGGCGCAAGAGGAGGTCGAGAGCCTCGGGGCGAAGCTCGTGCCGCTGCCGCTGGAGCCCGGCGACGCCGAGGACGCCAGCGGGTACGCGAAGGAGCTGGGTGAGGCGTTCTACCTGCGTCAGCAGGAGCACCTGACCCGCACCGTCACCGGCGTCGACGTGGTGATCGCGAACGCCGCGATCCCGGGCGCCCAGGCGCCGATCCTCCTCACGGAGGAAGGGGTCCACGCGATGGCGGTCGGGTCCGGTCGTCGTCGACCTCGCGGCCGCGCGCGGCGGCAACTGCGCCCTCACGCGTCCGGACGAGACGGTGGTCGAGCACGGGGTGACGATCTTCGGTCCGACGAACCTGCCCGCCTCGGTGCCGTTCCACGCGAGCCAGCTCTACGCGCGCAACCTCACGAACTTCGTGAAGCTGGCGCTCGTCCAGGACGGGCTGCTGGAGCCAAGGTGGGACGACGAGGTCGTGCGTTCCACGCTGGTGGCGCGCGAGGGCGAGATCGTGCATCCGCGGGTCCTGGCGCAGCTCGAGGAGGTGGCGGTGTCGTGACCGAGCAGATCGAATTCGGGCTCTGGATCTTCATGCTCGCGACGTTCATCGGGTTCGAGGTGATCCGTCGGGTCCCGCCGCTCCTGCACACGCCGCTGATGTCCCTCACGAACGCGATCTCGGGCATCTCGCTGGTCGGCTCGATCATCCTGGCCGGCGCGGGACGGGGAACGATGGCGACGATCCTGGGCGCCACCGCGGTGTGCGCGTCCTCGATCAACGTGGTCGGCGGCTTCATGATCACCGACCGCATGCTGAAGTCCTTCAAGCGGGGCAGCCGGAAGGCCGGGGGTGAGGCTCAGTGACCGAGTGGAAGGACTGGCTCCTGATCGCCCTCTACCTGGGCGCCAGCGCCGGTTTCATCCTCTCCCTCAAGTGGCTCTCGCATCCGACGACGGCGCGGCGCGGCGTCCGCGCGGGCGAGCTCGGCATGGCGGCCGCGATCGTCGGGACGCTCCTGCAGGGCGACATCGTCGACTTCCGGTGGATCCTGATCGCCGCCTTCATCGGCTCCGCGATCGGGGCCGCCCTCGCGATCTTCATGCCGATGACGGCGATGCCCCAGCGGATCGCCGTCTCCCACGCGTTCGGCGCCCTGGCGGCGGCCCTGGTCGGCACGGCCGAGTTCCTGCTGGGGCGCGGCGATCTCGACACCTTCACCGCCGGCGTGCTCGGCCTGGAGATGCTGCTCGGCTACCTGACCGTGACCGGTTCACTGATCGCCTTCGGCAAGCTCCAGGGGATCGTGCGCGACCGGGCATGGGTGTTCCGAGGGCAGAACCTGATGAACCTCGGGGTCCTCGCGGCCGGCCTCGTGGTCGTCGTGGCGCTGACGCTCTCGCCGTCGTCGACGCAGCTGATCCCCGTGCTGATCGTGATCGGCCTCGCGTTCGGCGTGCTCTTCGTGATCCGGATCGGCGGTGCGGACATGCCGACCGTGATCTCGCTGCTGAACTCGTTCGCCGGCCTCTCCGGTGCGGCGCTCGGGTTCGCGATCGGGAACCCGATCCTGATCCTCGCCGGCGCCCTCGACGGGTCCTCCGGCTTCCTGCTGTCGGTGTTCATGTGCCGCGCCATGAACCGCTCGATCGTGAACGTGGTGTTCGGCGGGTTCGGCGCGTCAGCTCATGCGCCGACCGACGTCGAGGAGCGGCCCGTGCGCATCACGTCGGCCGAGGAGGTCGCGATGCTCCTCGACACCGCGGGGCTCGTGATCGTGGTGCCCGGGTACGGGATGGCGGCCGCACAGGCGCAGCACAAGGTGCGGGAGCTCACCGAGCTGCTCGGCCGTCGCGGCACCGAGGTCAAGTTCGCGATCCACCCGGTGGCGGGGCGCATGCCCGGCCACATGAACGTCCTGCTGGCCGAGGCCAACGTGCCCTACGACCAGCTGTGCGACCTCGATGACGTGAACCCGGACTTCCCGCGATGCGACGTGGCGATCGTGATCGGCGCGAACGACGTCGTGAACCCGGCGGCCCGCCACGACGCCGACAGCCCGATCTACGGCATGCCGATCCTCGACGTCGACCACGCCCGGAGCGTCGTCGTGATCAAGCGGTCGATGCGCTCGGGATTCTCGGGCATCGAGAACGAGCTCTTCTACGCTCCGCAGACGATGATGCTGTTCGGCGACGCGCAGAAGGTCGCCGGCGACCTCGTGCACGAGGTCTCGAAGCTCCCGTCCCCGGTGCTCGCGGGCGCCCACGGCTGACGCCTGGCCCTCAGCGGGCGGTCGACTCCATGCTCAGGCGAGTTCGGCGTATGCCGGCTCCCAGATCTCGGCGTCGACCGCGGCGTCGATCTCCGCGTCGTCGAGGTGACGGCCGATCCCCAGATCGCGGGCCTCGCGCACCACGCGGATCGCGATCGCACGCGAGACGCTGCGAAGGTCGGACTGCGACGGGTACAGGGCGCCGCCGGCCAGCCGGACCTCGTCCACGCACCCGGCGAGCGTCTCGGCGGCCGCGAGGAAGAAGGCGTCGGGGACCTCGCGAGCCTCGCTGACGATCGCCCCCAGGCCGACTCCGGGGAAGACGAACGCGTTGTTGGCCTGACCGATCAGGTGGGTCCGGCCGTCGTGCTCCACCGGGTCGAACGGACTGCCGGTCGCCACGAGCGCCCGGCCGCCCGACCACGCGACGATGTCGACGGGGAGCGCCTCGGTCTTCGAGGTGGGGTTGGACAGCGGCAACACGACCGGCGTCGGCACGGCCTCGGCCATCGCCCGGATCGCGGCCTCGCTGAACGCCCCCGACGTGCCGCTCGTCCCGATCAGGATCGTCGGTCGCACGTGGCGGATCACGGTTTCGAGGTCGTAGCGGGCCTCGGGGTCGCAGCCGCCGAATCCGTGGTGGGCGAGCTGGTCCGGCCCCAGGGCCATCTCCCGCTTGTCGTCGTCGAGCGGATCGCGGTCGTGGAACACGAGCCCGTGGGAATCGAGCATCGCGATCGAGCGCAGCACCGTCGCCTCGTCGGCCCCTTCGGCGCGCATCGCGGATCGCACGAGCCGAGCGATCCCGATGCCCGCGGCGCCTGCACCGAGGAAGACGAGCCGCTGCGTCAGACAGGGGCTCGTCGGAGCGCCGGAGGGCGCCGAAGATGCCACCCATCACGACCGCGGCCGTGCCCTGGATGTCGTCGTTGAAGCTCGTGATCCGGTGCCGGTAGCGGTCGAGCACCCGGATCGCGTTGTGCTGCTTGAGGTCCTCCCACTGCAGGACGGCGTGCGGGAACACCTCGTGGACCGCCTCGACGAACGACTCGAGGAACCGCTCGTACGCCTCGCCGCGCAGCCGCGGGTGTCGCCAGCCCAGGTAGAGCGGGTCGTTCAGGAGCCGCTCCGTGTCGGTGCCCACGTCGAGGGAGACGGGGAGTGTGCGTGCGGGGTGGATGCCCGCGCCCGCCGTATAGAGCGCGAGCTTGCCGACCGGGATGCCCATCCCTCCCGCGCCGAGGTCGCCGAGCCCGAGGATCCGCTCGTTGTCGGTGGCCACGATCAGGCGCACGTCGTCATGCCGGGCGTTCGCCAGGAGCTCGGGGATCCGGTCGATATCGTCGGGCGTGATCCACAGGCCGCGCGGCCGCCGGAGGATGTGACTGAAGTCCTGGCACGCCTGCCCGACCACCGGGGTGTAGACGATCGGCATCAGCTCTTCGAGATGGTCCACGAGCACCCGGTAGTAGAGGGTCTCGTTCCGATCCTGGAGCGCGGCCAGCCCGATGAACCGTTCGAGGTCGTCGTCCTTGCGGCGCAGGTGCTCCATCTCGAGGTCCACCTGCTCCTCGAGGGTCGTGACGCGGGAGGGGAGCAGCCCGCGCAGTTCGAAGCGGTCGCGCTCGTCCTCGGTGAAGGCGGTGTCCTTGTTCAGCAGCGGCTGCTCGAGCAGCTCGATGCCCGTGAACCCGATGTCGGTCGCCTCGATGACCATGGCGCGCTCCTGGCGTCTCGGCCGGACATGGCAGCCCGGACCTTCCGAGACGACGATGCGCAGAGCGCCAGTGTGACGCCACCGGTCGACGGACCCCCGCCCGGCGGGTCGGACAGTCCGGTGATCAGTCGGGGTCGTAGGCGAGGTTCGGCCGCAGCCAGCGCTCGGCCTCGCCGACGCTCTCGCCCACGCGACGTGCGTACTCCTCGACCTGGTCCTTGCCGACCCGGCCGACGTTGAAGTACCGCGCCTCGGGATGGGCGAAGTACAGGCCTGAGACGCTGGCGGCCGGTGTCATCGCGAAGTGCTCGGTGAGGTCGATCCCGGCCTCGGGCGCGCGCAACAGCTCGAACAGGCGGCGTTTCAGGCTGTGATCGGGACACGCCGGGTACCCGAACGCGGGACGGATCCCGCGGTACCGCTCGTCGACCAGCTCCTCGTTCGCCTGGGGGGCGTCCTGATAGCCCCAGGCGATCCGAGCCTCCTGGTGGAGGTACTCGGCGAAGGCTTCGGCGAGCCGGTCGGCGAGCGCCTTCACCATGATCGCCCGATAGTCGTCGTGGTCGGCTTCATACCGCTTCGCGAGCTCCTCGGCGCCGAGGCCGGCCGTGACCGCGAACGCGCCCACGTGATCCGCGAGCCCGAGCTCGGCCGGCGCGACGAAGTCAGCGAGCGAGCGGTTCGGACGGTCGCCGCCCTTGTCGACCTGTTGCCGCAGCATCGGGAACGACACCCCGTTGTCCAGCACGACGTCGTCCCCTTCGGCGGCCGCCCGCCAGAACCCGTACACGCCCCGCGCCTGGATCGATCCGTCGGCGACGATCTCGTTCAGCAGTTCGGTCGCGTTCGCGTAGAGATCGCGCGCCGCCTCGCCGTGGGCGGGGTGGTCGAGGATCTTCGGGAACCGTCCCTTCAGCTCCCATGCGGTGAAGAAGAAGGTCCAGTCGATGAAGCCTCGCAGCACCTCGAGCGACGGTTCCACGATCCGGAGGCCGGTGAACGTCGGCGTGGGGATGTCGTCGGCGCGCCAGTCGATCGACGTGCGATTCGCGATCGCGAGCCGGTAGGGGAGCAGCGGGGTTCGTTCCCGCTCGGCGTGCTGGGCCCGGAGCCGTTCCTGCAGCTCGAGGTTCTCCGCCGCAAGGGTCGCCTTGCGCTCGGGGTCGAGCAGCGCCGAGACCACGCCGACGACGCGCGAGGCGTCGAGCACGTGCACGACCGGCTGCCCGAACGCCGGCGCGATCCGCACGGCCGTGTGCTGGCGTGACGTCGTCGCCCCGCCGATCAGGAGCGGGAGGTCCATCCCGCGTCGCTGCATCTCCTTCGCGACGTTCACCATCTCATCGAGCGAGGGCGTGATCAGGCCCGACAAGCCGACGATGTCGCAGTGTTCCTCGATCGCCGTGTCGAGGATCAGGTCGGCCGGCGCCATGACGCCGAGGTCGATCACCTCGTAGTTGTTGCAGCCCAGCACGACCCCGACGATGTTCTTGCCGATGTCGTGGACGTCGCCCTTCACGGTGGCCGTGACGATGCGGCCCTGCGGCTTGGCGGTCCCGCCGGCGCGGATCGTGAGGCGCTTCTCCTCCTCCATGAAGGGCTCGAGATGCGCGACGGCCTTCTTCATCGCGCGGGCGCTCTTGACGACCTGGGGGAGGAACATCTTCCCGGCACCGAACAGATCGCCGACGATCTTCATCCCGTCCATCAGCGGGCCCTCGATCACGTCGAGCGGCTGCTCGTAGGCGAGCCGAGCCTCCTCGGTGTCGTCCACGATGAAGTCGACGACCCCGTGGACGAGCGCGTACGACAGACGCTCCTCGACGGTCCCTTCGCGCCATCCGAGGTCCTCCTCGCGCTCGACGCCGCCGCCCCTGACCGTCTCGGCGAAGGCGACCATGCGCTCGGTCGCGTCGGGCCGGCGGTTGAAGATGATGTCCTCGACGTGCTCGAGGAGGTCGGGCGCGATGTCGTCGTAGACGGGGAGCTGGCCCGCGTTCACGATCGCCATGTCGAGGCCGGCCTGCCGGGCGTGATACAGGAACGCCGAGTGGATCGCCTGGCGCACGGGCTCGTTCCCTCGGAACGAGAAGCTCAGGTTCGACACGCCGCCCGAGATCTTGACGCCGGGGCAGCGGCGCTTGATCTCGCGGGCGGCCTCGATGAAGGCCTTCGCGTAGTCGTCGTGCTCCTCGAGCCCGGTCGCGATCGCGAGGATGTTCGGGTCGATGATGATGTCGGCCGGGTCGTAGTGGGCCTCGTCCAGCAGCAGCCGGTACGCGCGCTCGGCGATCTCGATCTTGCGGGGGACCGTGCCGGCCTGTCCCTGTTCGTCGAAGAGCATCACGACCACGGCCGCGCCGTAGCGCTTGACCTTGGCGGCCTTCTCGAGGAAGTCGGTCTCGCCCTCCTTCAGGCTGATCGAGTTCACGACGCCGCGGCCCTGCACGCACTTCAGCCCAGCCTCGATCACCGACCACTTCGAGCTGTCGATCATGATCGGGACCCGCGCGATCTCGGGTTCGGTCGCGATCAGGTTCAGGAAGGTCGTCATCGCGCGCTCGCCGTCGATCAGGTCGGCGTCCATGTTCACGTCGATCAGGTTGGCGCCGGAGCGCACCTGCTCGAGCGCGACGTCGACGCCGGCCTGGTAGTCGCCGGACTCGATCAGCCGGCGGAACCTGGCGGAGCCCGTGATGTTCGTGCGCTCGCCTACCATCACGAACCCGGTCTCGGGGGTGATCCGGAACGGCTCGAGACCGCTGAACGAGGTGATGGATCCTCCCGGCGCCGGGACCTCTCGAGGCGCCAGGTCGCGCACGGTGTCGGCGATCATGCGGATGTGGTCGGGTGTGGTGCCGCAGCACCCGCCGACGATGTTGACGAGACCGTCGCGCGCGAACGAGCCGAGGAGGGAGCTGGTCGTCGCGGGGGTTTCGTCGTAGCCGCCGAACGCGTTGGGGAGGCCCGCGTTCGGGTAGCACGCGACCGGGATCGGGGCGACGCGCGCGAGGTCCTCGACGTAGGGCCGGATCTCGCGGGCGCCCAAGGAGCAGTTCACGCCCACGATCAGCGGCTCGGCATGCTCGATCGCCGTCCAGAACGCCTCGATCGTCTGGCCCGAGAGCGTCCGGCCGCTCCGGTCGACGATCGTGACCGAGATCCACAGCGGGAGCTCGGGGGCGGTGTCCTTCGCGGCCGCGATCGCGGCCTTCGCGTTCAAGGTGTCGAAGATCGTCTCGATCAGGAGCAGGTCGACGCCGCCGTCGCGCAGGCCGCGCATCTGCTCGACGTAGGCGTCGTACACCTGGTCGAACGAGGTCGAGCGGAAGGACGGGTCGTCGACCTTAGGGGAGATCGACAGTGTCACGTTCAGCGGGCCGACGGAGCCCGCCACGAACCGATCCTCGAACGCGTCGGCGGCGGTCCGTGCCAGCCGGGCACCCTCGACGTTCATGTCGTAGACGGCATCCTGCAGCCCGTAGTCGCCCTGCCCGATCGACGTCGCCGTGAACGTGTTCGTCGTGGTGATGTCGGCGCCCGCCTCCAGGTACGACCGGTGGATCTCGGCCACGATGTCGGGCTGGGTGAGGTTCAGGAGGTCGGGGTCGCCCTTGACGTCCCGGCCGTGGTCGTGGAAGCGCTCACCTCGGAACTCCTCCTCGGAGAGACCGCGGCCCTGGAGCAGCACGCCCCAGGCGCCGTCGAGGATCACGATGCGCTCGGCGGCGAGCGTGGCGAGGAGGTCACGGACGTCCATGTGACCTCTCACCCTAGCCGTGCATCCGTGCGTACGACCAGCGACGATGCACCGCCGACCCACCCGGCACCGTGCCGGCGGGGTAGGCTTCCGGCATGAGTCAGAGCCTCCCCGACATGCTCCGCCGGGAGTCCGGCCGCGGGGTCACGCCTCGCCGGCCCGAGCAGTCACCCAGGCGCACCCGGCGACAGACCGCGCAGGCCCTGGGAGGGATCCCGCTCTTCGCCGACTTCTCGAAGCGGCACCTGAACCGGCTCGCGGCCGAGACGGATGAGTTGAGCTTCCGTCCCGGCGAGGCGATCGTCACCGAGGGGGACCTCGGCGAGACCCTGTTCGTCGTACTCGAGGGCGAGGGGAAGGTCGTTCGCGGGCGCCGGAAGGTGGGCGTGGTGCTGCCGGGCGACTTCTTCGGCGAGCTCTCCTCGATCGACGGCGGCCCGCGATCGGCGAGCGTGATCGCGGTCACTCCGCTGCGCGTGCTCCGGTTGTTCCGGCGGACGCTGATGAGCCTGATCGACGACGAGCCCCAGGTGACGCTGAAGCTCCTGGACGGGGTCGTCAGGCGCGTGCGTCAGATCGAGCACCGCGGGCACTGAGCCCGGTTCCTCGGCTAGGAGCCGCCGTCCAGCAGTGCCTCGAGTTCGGTCAGGGTGGCCGCGTCGAGCTCGACGTCGCCGGCGGCCGCGTTGGCCCGGACGTGGTCGGGGTTCCGGCTGCCGGCGATCGCCGACGTGACCCCGGGCTGAGCTCCGTTCCACGCCAGGGCGAGCTGGGCCGTGGTCACGCCGATCCGCTCGGCCACCTTCCCGATCGCGGCGACGGCATCGAGCGCCGCCGGGAACCGGTCGGGCGAGAAGAGGTTCACCTCATCGGGGTCCTCGGGCTCGTCTCCGGGGGCTCGCCAGTCCCCGGGCGCGAAGGCGGTGTCGCGGCCGATCGCGCCCGTGAGCAGGCCGAAGGCCAGCGGTCCGTAGCTGACGACGCCGGTGCCGTTCGTGCCGCACCAGGCGATCGTCGCGGCGTGCTCACGGTTCAGCATCGAGAACTCGGGCTGGAGCGAGTCCACGTGCCGGATCGCCTCGCAGCGCTCGATCAGCTCCCTCGAGAAGTTCGAGACGCCGATCCAGCGGACCTTCCCGGCGTCCTGCAGCTCGGCCATCGCGCCCCACGTCTCCTCGAGCGGGACGCCGGAGTCGTCGGGCCAGTGGAGCTGATAGAGGTCGATCCGATCGGTGCCCAGGCGCCCGAGCGACGCCTCGCAGGCGGCGCGAACCTCCTCGGGCCGGAACCCGGATCCCTCCTCTGAGGGCGCGACCTTCGAGGCGATCGTCACCTCGTCGCGGCGTCCCCCGACCGCGAGTCCGACGAGCCGCTCGCTCTCACCGTCGCCGTACACCTCGGCGGTGTCGATCCAGTCGATGCCGGCGTCGAACGCCGCGCGCATCGCCGCGACCACCGCGTCGTCCGACTCGTTCGGGCCCCAGGCCGTGCCGCCCGCCTCCCAGGCGCCGTACCCCACCACCGAGATCTGCGGACCGTTCGCGCCGAGCCGTCGTGTCTTCATGATGGAAATCTACCTTTGGCGGCCCGGCGTCGACGCGGGCGCGCGCTACCCTAGGTCACGTACCTGCCCGCCTCGACGAAGGAGCAGCCGCCCAGGCATCCGATGACCAAGACCGTCCAGGAGCGGGAGCGCATCGTCGTTCGGTTCGCCGGGGACTCGGGCGACGGGATGCAGCTCACCGGAGACCGATTCACGAGCGCCACGGCCGTCCTCGGTAACGACCTCGCCACGCTGCCGGACTTCCCGGCCGAGATCCGGGCACCGGCCGGCACCGTACACGGGGTGTCGGCGTTCCAGATCCAGTTCGCATCGACCGACATCACCACGCCGGGCGACCACGCCGATGTGCTGATCGCGATGAACCCCGCCGCGCTCCGCGCCGACCTCGGCAAGGTCGACCCGGGAGGCATCGTGATCGTGAACGAGGACGCCTTCACCCAGCGCAACATCGAGAAGGCGGGGTATCCGAGCGACCCTCGCACCGACGGCGCCCTCGCGGGCTACCAGCTGTTCGAGGTCCCGATGACCAGCATCACCGTGCGGGCCACCGAGGATCTCGGCATCAGCAAGAAGGAGGCAGAGCGCGCGAAGAACATGTTCGCGCTCGGGCTCGTCTCGTGGATGTTCGACCGGCCGACGGAGACCACCCTCGCGTGGCTCGAGAAGAAGTTCGGCGGCAAGCAGGAGATCTTCGAGGCCAACGTCTCGGCGTTCAAGGCGGGCTACAACTTCGGCGAGACGACGGAACTCTTCGCCCAGTCGTACAAGGTCGCGGCCGCGCCGGTCGAGCCCGGCGCCTACCGGAACATCGCCGGCGCCACGGCCCTGTCGTGGGGTCTGGTCGCGGCAGCCGAGCGGTCGGGACTCCGGCTCTTCTACGCGAGCTACCCGATCACGCCGGCCTCCGAGCTCCTCCACGAGCTCAGCCGTCACAAGAACTTCGGGGTGATCACGCTGCAGGCCGAGGACGAGATCGCCGCCGCGAACGTCGCGCTCGGAGCGGCGTTCGCCGGGCAGCTCGCCGTAACGGGTACGAGCGGGCCGGGGATGGACCTGAAGGCCGAGACGCTCGGGCTCGCGGTGATCATGGAGCTCCCGATGGTGATCGTGGACGTCCAGCGCGGTGGCCCCTCGACGGGCCTGCCCACGAAGACCGAGCAGGGCGACCTGCTGCTCGCGATGTTCGGGCGCCACGGGGAATCGCCCATGCCGATCGTGGCCGCCGCCTCGCCGAGCGACTGTTTCGCGATGGCGCTCGAGGCCGCGCGGATCGCGGTGACCTACCGGACGCCGGTGATCCTCCTGTCCGACACGTTCCTGACGAACTCGTCCGAGCCGTGGAAGCTGCCCGAGCTCGACTCGCTGCCGGTGATCGAGCCCAACTTCGCGACCGCGAACCACGGAGAGCCGTTCATGCCGTACGCGCGCGACGAGAAGCTCGCGCGCCCGTGGGCGATCCCCGGCACGCCGGGGCTCGTCCACCGGATCGGCGGCCTCGAACGCGAGGAGGGCACCGGGAACATCAGCTACGACCCCGTGAACCACGAGCGGATGACCTACCTGCGCCGTGACAAGGTCGAGGGGATCGCCAGGGACATCCCGCTGATCGAGGTCGACGATCCCGACGGCGACGCCGAACTGCTGATCCTCGGCTGGGGGTCGTCGCTCGGCACGATCCGGGCCGCCTCTCGTCGCGTCCGGGACCAGGGCCGCAAGGTCGCCACCGCGCACCTGCGGCACCTCAACCCGTTCCCGTCGAACACCGGCGAGGTCGTGAAGGCCTACCCCAAGGTGCTGATCCCCGAGATGAACCTGGGGCAGCTCGCCCTGTTGATCAGGGCGAGGTTCCTCGTCGACGCCGTGAGCTTCGCCAAGGTCCAGGGCCTCCCGATCTTCGCCGAGGACCTGGAAGAGGAGATCCTGAGGGTGCTGGATGAGTGACGAGATCGACGAAGCGGCCCGCGCCGTCGCCACGCTGACGAAGAAGGACTTCACCTCCGATCAGGAGGTGCGCTGGTGCCCGGGCTGCGGCGACTACGCGATCCTGTCGGCCGTGCAGGGCTTCATGCCCGAGCTCGGGATCGATCCGCACAAGACGGTGTTCGTGAGCGGCATCGGGTGCAGCGGCCGGTTCACGTACTACATGGACACCTACGGGGTGCACGGGATCCACGGCCGGGCACCGGCGATCGCTACCGGCATCGCGACCGCGAACCCCGATCTCAACGTGTTCGTCGTGACGGGTGACGGCGACGGGCTCTCGATCGGCGGCAACCACCTGATCCACGCCCTGCGGCGGAACGTGAACATCAAGATCCTGATGTTCAACAACCAGATCTACGGGCTCACGAAAGGGCAGTACTCGCCGACGAGCGAGGAGGGCAAGGTCACGAAGTCGACCCCGTTCGGCTCGGTCGACCACCCCTTCAACCCGATCGCGGTCGCGCTCGGCGCCGAGGGCACGTTCGTCGCGCGCACGATCGACAACGACCGGCACCACCTCACCGAGGTCCTGCGAAAGGCGGCCGCGCACCGCGGGACGGCGTTCGTCGAGATCTACCAGAACTGCAACGTGTTCAACGACGGCGCCTTCGATCTGCTGCGCGAGAAATCCGAGGGCGTTCACCACCAGATCCGGCTCGAGGACGGGCAGCCGATCATCTTCGACGAGGGCCACAAGTGTGTGATCGTCGGCGACAATGGCCGGCTGCAGGTGCGGTCGACCGACCAGGTCGACCCGGATCGGATCGTCGTGCACGAGGCCGGCGGGCGTCCGTCCCTGCCCTTCGGACTCGCGCACCTGTCGCTCGGGCCACACGAGGCCACCTGCATCGGCGTGTTCCGCGATTTCCAGCGGACGGTCTACGGCGAAGCGATGTACGAGCAGCTCGACCGGGCCACGGAACGGCTCGGCAAGGGGGATCTCGAGACGTTGCTGCACGGCGGCGACACCTGGACCGTGGAGGCGTGACTACGGGGTCGGCGGGCGGAAGCGCGACAGCGCCGCCTCGCTGACCCGCTCGACCTCCTGGAGGTCGCTGACGACCTCGGGCAGCACGTCGAGGAGCGCGTCCACGTGTTCGGCGGTCGAGCCGACCCCGAGGCTCACCCGGAACCCGCTACCGGTCGCGCCGATCCGCTCGAGCACGGGCGAGGGATCCTCGGGACGGCCGCTGCACATCGAGCCGGCGCCCACCCGGAAGCCACGGTCGTCGAGCGCCATCATCAGCGTGGCCGGGTCGAGGTCGTCCACGCTGAAGCACACGAGGTGGGGCGTGCGGTGGGTCGGATGACCGTGGATCTTGGCGCCTGGAACCGTGGCCTCGATCCGTTCGCGGAGCCGAGCGGTCAGCGCCCATTGCTCCGCCGCGGCGTCGGCCATCGTGGTGAGCGCGGCGGCGAGCGCCGCGGCCATCGCGGCGATCCCGGGCGTGTTCTCCATGCCCGAGCGGCGTTTGCGCTCACGGTCGTCCCCGCACGGATAGGCCGTGATCCCGACGCCGCGGCGCACGTACAGCGCACCGACGCCCGGTGGCCCGCCGAACTTGTGGGCGGACAGGGATAGGAGATCGATGCCGAGCGCGGCGACGTTCACGGGAAGCCGCCCGACCGTCTGGCACGCGTCGGTGTGGAACCGCACCTTCGCCTCGCGGGCGAGCCGGGCGGCCTCGGCCACCTGCTGGATCGTGCCCAGTTCGTGGTTCGCGTGCTGCACGCTGGCGAGGAGGGTGCCGGGCACGCGGACCTCGCGGGCGAAGACGTCGAGGTCGATCCGGCCGTGCTCGTCGACCGGCACGAGGACGACCTCGTACCCGTCGCTCTCGAGCACGTGGCAGACGCCGCCGACCGCCGGGTGCTCGACCGTCCCTACGACGATCCGGGTGCCGAGCTCGCGCATCGCGCGGACGCCGCCCCAGATCGCGAGCGCGACCGACTCCGTGCCGCCGGAGGTGAAGACGAGCTCGTCGGGCTGGGCCCCGATCGCCTCCGACACGATCGCGCGCGCATCGTCGATCAGCCGGCGGGCCGCACGACCGGGCCCGTGGATGTTGAGGGGGTCCCCGAACAGGTCGAGCGCCGCGAGGAACGCCTCGCGCGCTTCGGAACGGAGCGGCGTCGCGGAGGCATGGTCCAGGTAGATGTCGGCGGTCATCGGAGCTCCAGGCTACCCATGGTCTCGGTAGGGGAACGCCGACGGCCGGCGAGAAGCTTCCCGGGTCATAGAAGGGATGCGAGCCGTCGGCTACGGGGTGGCGGGCTCGCGATCCTTCAGGAACACCACCCAGTACAGGACGCCCGCGATGATGCCGCCGGCGATCGGGCCGACGATCCACACCAACGAGTTCGCGTAGTCGCCCGTCGCGACCGCGGGTCCGAGCCAGCGTGCCGGGTTCATCGCGGCGCCCGTGTACGGCGCGAAAGCCATGATGTCGAACGCGATCACGAGGCCGATCGTGAGCCCCGCGGTCTTCGAGAACGGGCCGCGGTCGTC
The DNA here is from genome assembly GCA_963816275.1 of uncultured Actinomycetes bacterium. GTDB lineage: Bacteria > Actinomycetota > UBA4738 > UBA4738 > HRBIN12 > JAOUEA01. The sequence continues at coordinate 91,429 of CAWFJU010000020.1, read as the reverse complement.
CACCGCCGTGCCGAAGACCGCGAACACGAGGAAGAAGGTCGTGGTGGCCTCGATCAGGATCCCCTTGCCCACCGCCGTGCTGTCGCCGAGCACCGGGATCCCTCCGTTTCCCACGTCGAAGAGCTCGGAGGGGATCAGCGCCTTCAGCAAGAGCGCGCCCGCGATCGCGCCGAGGAGCTCAGCCCCGATGCACACGACCGTTCGGGTCGATGGCAGCTTGCCCGTCACCCAGAGCGAGATCGCGACCGCCGGGTTCACGAGGCCGCCCGAGATGTGCCACGTGATCGACACCATGACCGCGAGGGCGAGGCCGTGGGCGAGCGCGACACCCGTGAGATCGAGGTTCCCGGCAGCGTTGAGCACCACCGCGCCCGCTCCGACGAAGATCAGCGTGAACGTCGCGACGAACTCGGCGACGGCCACCTTCGCGTGGTTGGTCTCCACCTGTCCTCCTCGTAGGCGACCGAGGGTCGCCGCCGGCCGGAGCGTAGCCGAGCCCCGGGGGGGCCGCAAAGACCCCGCGGGTGGCCGCGGGGTGCGTAGTAGCATGCCTGCCGTGGAAGTGCTCTTGGTCTCGCCGGACCCGCGCTCACGGGAGCTGATGGCGCTCGCGGTGCGCAGCATCGAGCGGCGGCTGGGCACCGAGCTCCGGTTCCGCGCGGCCGCGAACGGTGAGCTGGGGATCAAGGCGGCCCTCCGGGATCGTCCCGAGGTCGTCGTCGCCGACGAGATCGCCTCTCGGGCGGGCGCGTTCGCGCTCACCAAGGCGCTCCGCGACGACGTCGAGCCCTACACGGGCGCGGTGATCATCCTGTTGGAGCGGTCCCAGGACACGTGGCTCGCGAAGTGGTCCGGGGCCGACGCATGGTTCGTGATGCCGGTCGATCCGTTCGAGCTCGCGGACCGGCTGCTGGAACTCGTCACCGAGAAGGAGAGCGCGTGAAGATCAAGGGAACGTGTAAGCGCGACGGCCGCGAGTTCATGGTCGAACAGGTGATCGCCGGCGGCGGCGGTTGCCCATGGGACGGCGAGCCGTTCCAGTCGGACTACGCGGTGACCCTCGTGAACGCGCTCCGCGAGGCCGAGGAGGCCGGCACGAGGCTCGAGGCGGCGCTCGAACAGGTGGCGGACCTGCGTCCGGAGTTCACCCTGCAGGGCGCGACGGTGCTCGGGTCGCTGAAGACCTCGATCGAGCGCCTCGAGCAGAACCTGATCGTGCAGGGATGAACGGCATCGCCTCGATCACCGCCGCCGACCTGGCGTACGAGGTCGAGCTCCTCGACACCCCCGACGGCTGGGCCGTGGCCGTCGTCGACCGCCACGGTGAGACCGTGTTCCGGCGCGCCTGCCGGGACGGCGTCGAGGCACGGGCGTTCGCCTCGACCGTGCGGCAGCACCTCTATTGGCTCTCGGAGGAGACCTTCCGGGCCTACTATCGGGTCTGAGGGGACGAGGGATGGGGTTCAACTACCAGCAGCCAGGCAAGGTGAAGAAGGTCGATCTGATCGTCTTCGTGGCGGCGCTCGCGGTCATCGTCGCGCTGGTGATCTGGGCGATCTGGTAGGCGGCGGTGACCGATCCCGCCGAGCTCGACTACTGCTACCTGACCACCATCGGGCGGATCAGTGGCTCGCCCCATCGGATCGAGATCTGGTTCGCGCTCCACGGGGAGACGCTGTACCTGCTGTCGGGCGGCGCGGATCGGAGCGACTGGGTCCGCAACCTGATGGCCTCACCGGAGGTCGTGCTGGAGCTCGCCGACCGCGGCCGCGCCACACGTGCTCGGGTGGTCGAGCCTGGTAGCGACGAGGATGCGTTGGCCCGGCGGCTCCTCTACGAGAAGTACACGGCGCGCGGCAACGCCGACCTCGACGAGTGGGCGGCCACGGCGCTCCCGGTCGCCGTCGACTGGTCGACCACGACGACCTACACCTCGTTGCTCTGACGGGCGGTGGCGATCGGCTGCATGGGCGGCGGCGCCTCAGGACTCGTCGAAGCCGATTGAGAAGAGCCGCTCCAGGTCGTGACGCGAGTACACCTGGAAGCTGATCAGGGTCTCGGTGCGCTCGATGCCGTCGACCTTGGCGATGCCGCCCGGGATCGTGGTGGCCAGGTCCTCGTGGTCCGGCACCCTCACGATCGCGATCAGGTCGAACTCGCCGGCCACCGAGTAGACCTCGCTCACGCCGTCGATGTCGGCGATCGCCTGGGCGGCCTCGGGGATCGTGTCGATCTCGCACTGGATCAGGACGACGGCGTGCACGCTCATCCGGCTGGTCTCCTCGTGTCTAGGCGCGTTCGAGGACGACGGCCAGCCCCTGGCCGCCGCTGATGCACAGGGTGGCCAGCCCCAGGGCATGGCCGTGCTCGCGCATCTGATAGGCGAGGCTCAGCATGATGCGGGCCCCGCTCATGCCGATCGGGTGACCCACCGAGATCCCTCCGCCTCGCAGGTTCAGCTTGTCGCGGTCGAACTTCAGCTCGCGCTCGCAGGCGATCACCTGGGCCGCGAACGCCTCGTTCACCTCGATCACGTCGATGTCGGCGAGCGAGAGTCCGGTTGACTCGAGCACCTTCTTCGTGGCCGGCACCGGGCCGATCCCCATGATCTTCGGATCGACGCCGGCCCAGCTCATCCCGACGATCCTCGCGAGCGGCTCGCGTCCCTCGGCCGACGCGCGCGCCTCGGACATCAGCACCATCGAGGCGGCCCCGTCGGTGAGGCCGCTGGAGTTCCCGGCCGTGACCGACCCGCCCTCGCGGAAGACCGGCGCGAGCTTCGCGAGGGACTCCATCGTGGTCTGTGGCCGGACGTGCTCGTCGTCTTCGACGATGACGGTCTGCTTCCCGGTCGTGACCTCGACCGGGAACATCTCGGCGGCGCGCTCAGCCGTGCTCGCCTCCGCCTTCTGCTGGGACTCGAGCGCGAACGTGTCCTGTTCCTCGCGGGAGATGTCGTACATGTCGACGAGGTTCTCGGCGGTCTCGCCCATGATCAGGCCGCAGAGCGGGTCGAGGAGGCCGTCGCGGTACATCGCGTCCACGGCCTCGGTGTTGCCGAGCCGGGAGCCCAGGCGCATGTCGGGCAGCAGGTAGGGGACCCGGGTCATGTTCTCCATGCCCCCGACGAGCACGACCTCGGACTGCCCGAGCATGATCTGTTGGGCGCCGAGCTGGGTGGCCTTCATCCCCGAGCCGCACGCGATGTTGACGTTGTAGGCGCTGACCTCCTGGGGGACGCCGGCATGGATACTCACCTGACGGCCGGTGTTGGGGCCGTTCCCCGCTTGGCGCGCGTGACCGAAGATCGTCTGGTCCACGGCGTTGGCCTCGACGTCTGCGCGTCGCAGCGCCTCGACGGCGGCCTTCGTGCCGAGCTCGACGGCGGTCGTCCCGGCGAACGAGCCGAGGAACTTCCCGACCGGCGTGCGGGCGCCCTCGAGGATCACGGCGTTCTCCATGAGCGCCAGTCTAGCGGCCGCGCTCGGTCTCCCAGGGCTCGCGTCCGCGCCCGCCGGGCGGCGCGAGCTCGGCCGCTCGCGCCTGCGTGAGCACGCGCGAGATGGCCGCGCCGCCGTCGACGGGCTCCGACGGTGCGTGCCCGTCGACGGCGATCACGCGGACCCGGTGGCGCGCGAGCCAGCCGCGCACCGCGGCCAGCTCGTCGGCGCGCTCACGTGGGCAGGGGAGCGAAAGGGGGTCTTCCTGGCGTGCGCAGCCTTCCCCTGCCCGCGTCAGCGCGCCACGGTCGAACCGCAGCCTGACGCCGTCGTCCGTCTCGAGGTGGAGCGATCCGGCTAGGACGAGCCAGGCATCGCGGCGGGCGCGCTCGAGGGCTCCCGCCAGGGTGCGGAGCCGGTCGCGTACGAGGGCCGCCTCCTCGAATCGCTCCTGCGCCGCGAGGTCGTCCATCCGGGCCTCGAGGGCACGCAGGAGCGTCGACGGGCGGCTCAGACCGCCGACGAGCTCGTCGGTCAGCGCCCGGTAGCCGTCGGGGTCGACACGACCGTCGCAGGGAGCGGGGCAGCGTCCCATGTCGGCCAGCGCGCAGGCGGCGAAGCGCGTGCCGGCCCGCATCGCGGTGGTGCAGCGCCTGATCGGCACGACCTCTTCGATGGCCTCCTTCGCCAAGCGGGCGGCGGCCGAGTTCCCGAACGGACCGAGGTAGACGCAGCCGTCGTCGGGTTTAGCCGCGTGGACGAGCTTCAGGCGTGGATACGCCTCGGACGGATCGAGCTTCAGATAGGCGCCGCGCCGCCAGGTCTTGCCGCGGCGGTTGTAGGGAGGCTCGTGCCGGCCGATCAGGCGCGCCTCGAGCACGAGCGCCTCGAGTTCGCTGGCGCAGGGGAGGCCCTCGACCGACGCCACCTCGCCGAGCATGTCGTCGATCTTCTTGCGGGTGTCGCCGTAGAAGTAGGACTTCACCCGGGCGCGGAGGTCCTTCGACTTGCCGACGTACAGGATCCTGCCGTCGCGGGCCTTGAAGAGGTAGACGCCCGGGCGGTGTGGGAGCGCTTCGGCGAGGGCGATCTTCCCGTAGTGCGGGCGTCCGCGCGCCGTGACGGCCTCACGCAGATCGCCGAGGGTGAGGATCCCCAGGCGCCCGCCGATGTCGAGCAGCCCGTGGAGCACCTCGGCGCAGGCCTCGGCGTCGTCGAGCGCTCGATGGATCGGCGTGACGCGCGTGCGGAAGTACTTCGCGAGGGTCTTGAGCTTCACGTTGGGCACGTCGGGCCAGACCACGCGGCGCGCCAGCTTCGCGGTGCACACCGGCGGGCCGGGGATCGGTGCGTAGTCCAGGCGACCGAGATTCTCGTTGACGAAGGAGAAGTCGAACCCGGCATTGTGGGCGACGAAAACCGCGCCCCGGGCGAACTCGAGGAACGCGGGCATGATCTCCTCGATCGGCGGGCGGCCCGCGACGAGGTGGTCGCTGATGCCGGTCAGGTGGGCGATGAACGGCGGGATCGGCACCTCGGGATCGACCAACGCCTGGAAGGATCCGAGCCGCTCGCCGCCGCGGTACTTCACGGCGCCGACCTCGGTGATCCTGCAGTCGCGGGGGGACCCGCCGGTGGTCTCGAGGTCAACCACGCAGAACGTGACCTCGTCGAGCGGGATGCCCTGGTCGAGCGTGGTCTGGATGGGTTCCGCGAGCACCTGCCGCCTTCCGCCGGGTGAGGGGACCGAACGGGAGTCCGGACGGTATCGAACAGGTGTTCGAGTGTCAAGGATGCCGGGGAGCGAGATGGACACCCGCCGATCGTGACGTGGGGGTCTGACACCGGCGTCACCGACGACCGCCCGGGCCTGGCGGGATGTCGTTCGGGACGATGTGCGGGGCTACGTGTGCAGTCGGTAGAAGCGCCAGAACCCGGCTTCGATCGGCAGGATCTCGGTCGTTGAGAATCCGGCGTCCCGCGCGTACGCGTCCATCGTCGAGGGGCGCATCACGGTTCCGGTGCCGACCGAGTTCGGGTGCGCCATGCCGTCGGGCAGGCAGACCAGGGTGCTGAACCCGTACATCAGCCGTTCCAGGTCGTCGCCCGGCGCCGTGAACGATTCCGCGACGCCCTCGTCCATGACCATCACGGCGCCGCCCTCGTCGACGATCGCGCGCATCGTCGCGAGCACCGGAACCGGATGTGGCATGTCGTGGATGCACTCGAACGCGGTTACGAGGTCGTAGCGGTGTTCGGGCCCGGCCTCCCTCGGGTCGACCGCGTGGAACGTGACCCGGTCGGCGACGCCCGCCGCCTCGGCGTTCGCCCGCGCGCGCTCGACGGCCGACTCGTCCAGGTCGAACCCGTGCACCTCGACGTTCGGGTACGCCCGTGCGATCGCGATCGAGGACCAGCCGCCACCGCACCCGATGTCGGCCACCTTCGCGCCGGTCGTGCCGAGCCGCGCGTGGACCTCGGGCAGGCCGGTGGCGATCCAGTCGCCCATCTCGTGTACGTAGAAGGGGCGGTTACCACCTTCCTGACCCTCGCTCATGTCGGGGCCGTAGCGAGCCCATCCGACCCCGCCTCCGGTCCGATATGCCTCCATCAACGCGGGCAGCTGCTGCGAGGCGGCGACGATCATGCGCACGGCTGGCACCAGGTGGGAGCGTGAGTCGGGATCGAGGAGCACCTCCGCGAACTCGGGGGGCAGCGTGTAGCGTCGCTGGTCCGCGGCCGCGGACGGGTCGTCGCAGTCGAGGATCGACCCCACGGCCTGCTGCTCGAGCCACTCCCGGGCGTACCGCTCGGCGATCCCAGCGCGAGAGGCGAGCTCCGTCGAGGTCGTGGGGCCACCTTCCGCGAGGGCCTCGTAGAGGCCGAGGCGATCTCCCAGGTACACGTTCTGGATGTCGATGGCGCCCAGCAGGGCACCGAACAGTCGCTCCGCCAACGCATCGCCACGCTCCGACATGTCGTCCCCTCCCGCGTTCGTGGACGAACTATCGCATCGTCGCCGAATCAGTGGAAGCCCGTGATGCCGGGCCTTCAGCCGGTCTCGCGATCCGGGCTCGAGGCGCCCGGTGGCCGTGCTAGGGTCGACGCTCCGACCGAGAGACCGCCCCGATGGGCACGATCCACATCCGAACCGTGCAGGTGCTCGTCGCCGGCTCCCTCGTCATCCTGGGTTCGCTGCCCGCGGTCGCGGATCCCCCGAGGGGCTTCTTCGTGACGCACTGCGGGTTCTCCCACTCGCTCCGCGACGACCCGATCATGTTCCCCGGCGCCCCTGGGGCGTCGCATCGACACGAGTTCTTCGGAAGCGTGCGGACGAACGCGCGCTCCACGGAGCGCCGCCTGCGGGCGGGGCCTACGACGTGCACGCTGACGACCGATACGGCCGCGTACTGGTTCCCCTCCGGTTCGCTCCGCGGCGTGCGGCTCCGTCCCACCTTCTCGAAGGCGTACTACTTCGGGATCCCGGGTCGTTGGGTGGCGGTCCCTCCGCCGGGCCTGAAGATGATCGGCGGTAACCGAGAGGCGACGGACGAAGCGGACAACCCGCACGCGACCTGGTCGTGCGGAGCGAGCGGGCCTCGCCAGACCCCGATCGCGGATCATCCGTACGACTGCCGTCCATACGCCGCCCGGTGGTCGTTCGTCGACAGCGTGGTCGGCCGGGTCGACTTCCCGAACTGCTGGGACGGGACGGGCCGCTCGCCCGAGGATGTCGTCTACGAGGTCGAGGGGCGCTGCCCGGCCGGGTTCCGACGCCGGCTCCCCGCGTTCCGGCTCCAGATCCACTACGGGATCTTGAACCCGTGCCGCCCGCGGGAGCCGTGCGGGCCCTCCTCGAGCGGCAGGAACGTGCTGCTGCGCCTGTCGAGCGGGCCGTACCACACCTTCCACGCGGACTTCTGGAACGCCTGGCACCAGGGCGCCTTCGCCGACCTCATCCGTTCGTGCTTGCACCGGCATCGGGGGTGCGGGGTCGTCGCCACCCCGGCGTGAAGGTGCGACTCGGACTCAGCCCGCCGCGGACTCAGCCGCGACTCGGACTCAGCCGCGTCGAACGACCAGGTCGGCGAAGTTCGCCGAGGTCTTCCCGAACTCGCGCCAGCCGCTCACCCAGGGCTTCACGATCGCCATCGATCGGCCGTACACCAACGGGATGCACGCGACGCGCTCGGTGACGACCATCCGGTCGGCCTCGTGGAAGAGCTCCAGGCGCCCGCGGTCACTCCGCTCCTGGCGAGCGCGCTCGATCAGCTCGTCGAAGGGCGGCCACGAGAAGCCGCCCTCGTTCGTCTTGCTGGTCGACTGGAACAGGAGCCGAAGGATGTACTCGGGGTCGGCGTAGCCGGGGAGCCAGCCCGTGAACACGATCGGCGCGACCTCGCGGAGGTCGCGCAGGGCGGGCATCGATGCCACCGTCCAGGCGCGTGGTTCGATCTCGAGTCCGAGGACCTCGCGCCAGCTCGCGAGCACGGGTTCGAGCAGCACCGCGTCTTCGTCGAGGGACGCGACGGCGAGGGGTCCCGTGGCCCCGCTCGCCGCGAGGTGGCGCCGGGCGAGCTCGGGGTCGAACCGGAGCGCGATGTCCGGCGTGTGGCCCTGGAGCGCCGGCGGCACGACACCGCCGGTCGCGAGGACCATGTTCGCCGGCAGCGCGCCGCCCAGGGCGTCGCGATCGAGGGCGAGCGCGAGGGCGAGACGCAGATCGAGGTTCGACGTGACGGGGTCGCGGTGATCGAAGGCGAGGTAGCCGGACCAGGCGGCCGGTCCGAGGATCGCGTCCGGGTGCGACCGGGTCACGAGATCCGCGATCCTGGGCGTGTAGCGCACCGTCACCAGGTCGACCTCGTCCCGCGCGAACCGCTCGGTGGCGTCGGGGATCTCGCATGACACGTACTCGACGCGTCCGACGTTCCCGTCACGCATGCCCCGGTAGTCGCGTCGCCGCTCGAGGACGAGTGCGTCGTCGTCACGCCCCGCCACCGTGAAGGGTCCGCTCACCACCTGCCGCTCCGGCTCCGCCCAGGCATCGCCGTGCGCCTCGATCGCGTGACGCGGTTGCGGACCGCCGTCCGGCCGGTTCATCACGCTCATGAAGTACGGGGCCGGCGCGGCCAGGCGGAACTCGATCGTTCGGTCGTCGAGCGCGCGCACGCCGATCCGGTCCCGGTCGGCGTGGCGCCGCAGGTAGAAGTCCGCGCCCGCCTCGAGCATGAAGTAGATCGCCACACTCGAGCCTGGCGCGTCGGGGTCGAGGACGCGCTTGATCCCGAACTCAACGTCGTGCGCGGTCAGCGGGACACCGTCGGACCAGGTCAGTCCCTCGCGAAGCCGGAACTCGTACCGCAGACCATCCTCGGAGATCTCCCACGACTCGGCGAGGTTGGGCACGATCGTCCGCTCCGGCCACTGCTCCACCAGACGGTCGAACAGGTTCATGCACAGCTGGATGTTGGGCCACGCGATCGCCGAACGGGGATCCGGGTCGTTGGGCAGGAAGCTGGACGAGACGCGGAGCACCTCGGCGGGAGCATCGGCCGGGGAAGCCGGCGGGGTCCAGAAGGCGAACGCTCGCCGGTACGTGTCGTTCGCCTCGGCGAAGCGGAGCGACATGTGCAGTGCGAGCGCCAGCTTGAACAGGACGAGCGCGACCTCCTGTCGCTCGCCGCGCTTTTCGAGCAGCGGCAACAGCTCGCGGTAGTGCCCGACCGCCTCGTCGAGCGCGTACTCCTGCCGGGCGAGGTCCCCGGCCCGGGTGAGGTAGTCGACCGCCTTGTCCTCGTCGGCGGCGCCGAGCCAGTGGTGAGCGAGGAGGCCGGCGATCTCGTCGCGGCGCTCGCCCGACCGGTCTTCGAGCCAGGTCGCGGCGGTCCGGTGGAGGCGCTCTCGATCCTGACGGACCAGCGTGCGGTAGGCGGCCTCCTGGATCAGGGCGTGCTTGAAGCGGAACTCGGGCTCGGGCCAGCGGCGCGCCTCACGGATCAGATCGAGCCGTTGGAGCTCCGTCAGGGACGCGGTCACGCCGTCACCGCCGCCGACCAGCGCCTCGAGCATCGGGAGCCCGAACTGCCGACCCAGCACCGAGGCGGCGGTCAGCATGACGTGGGCATCCGACGAGAGCCGGTCGATCCGGGAAAGGATCACTTTCTCGACCGTGGGCGGTATCTCGATCGTCACCGCGTGATCGAAGCGCCACGCGTCGCCTTCGCGCACGAGCGCCCCCGCATCGGCGAGCGACCGCACGAGCTCCTCGAGGAAGAAGGGGTTGCCCTCCGCCGGCTCGAGGATCCTGCGGGCCATCTCAGACGGGAGCGTGTCGGGGCCGATCAGCGCGTCGAGCAGCTCCCGGCCGGCGTCGCCGGTCAGGGCCTCGAGCCCGATCTCACGGAACCGGTGGGGGAGGTCGCGCGCCGCCTCCTCCTTCACCCGCCACGCCGGGTGGTCGCGCTCCGGGCGCATCGTGAGGACGAGCAGGAGCGCCGCATGCTCGGTATCTCCGAGGAGCCGCTCGAGCAGCTGCAGCGAGGTCGCGTCCGCCCAGTGCAGGTCCTCCAGGGCGACCACGACCGGGCCGTCGACCGCTAGTCCGGACAGCAGCGTCCGCATCACCTCGAACGTGCGGTACTGAAGCGCTTCAGGGGAGAGCTCCGCGAGGTGGGCGGCCTCTCTCGGGTCGGGTTCCAGGCCGAGCAGCGGCGCGAGGTACGGCTCGATCTGGTCCGCGCGGTCCACGAAGAGGCGCGCCACCTGCCGGCGGAGCGTCACACGGAGCCGGAGTTCGGGCTCGTCGGCGGAGGTGCCGAGCCAGGAGTGGAGTAGGTCGCGGAACGGCCAGTAGGGCATCGATTCGCCGTAGGAGACGCAACGGCCCTCGATCCAGGAGGCGACGGCGTGCTGGACGGGGGCCTCGTCGACCAGTTCGTGGAGCTCGGCGAGGAAACGGGTCTTCCCGATGCCCGGCTCACCGACCAGCTGGAGGATGCCGCCGGTTCCCTGGAGCACGGCGTCCACCGCTGCCCGGCCGACCGCGAGCTCCCGCTCGCGGCCGACCATCGGGGTGTCCACGCCCTCGAGTCCGCGAAGCTTCGGCGCGCCCTCGGCCGCCGCTTCGACCGGGTGGGCGGCCACCGGCATCTCCTTGCCCTTGAGCGTCAGCGTGACCGGCTCGCCCCACGAGAAGAGTGGCTGCGTGAGTCGGTGCGTCTCCTCGCCGGCGAGGACGATGCCGGGCGCAGCGTGGGACTCCAGCCGGGCCGCGGTGTTCACGGCGTCGCCGAGCGCGCTGTACTCGACACGTCCGCCGGCGCCGATCGCGCCGACGACGACCAGTCCCGTGTCGACACCCACCCGCACGCCGAACCCGCCGACGCCCCATCCGCGCTCCACCTCGGTCGCGAACTCGGCGATCTCGTCGAGGATCCGAAGGCCCGCGCGGATCGCCCGCTCGGCGTCGTCCTCGTGCGCGACGGGCGCGCCGAAGAGCGCGAGCACCCCGTCGCCTGCGAGATCCTTCACGATGCCCCCGAAGGTCTCGATCGCGCCGATCATGCGGGCGACGGCATCGGCGACGATCAGCTTCAGGTCTTCGGGGTCGAGGCGCTCTCCGAGCGGGGTCGAGCCCACGATATCGGCGAACAGCGCGGTGACGACCCGCCGCTCCTCCCGCATCTCCCCGATGTCGTCCGGCATGCGTGCATCCTCCCACCGTGCGAGCCTTCGGCCCGCGACCGCTCAGCCGGCCGGGTACAGCGCCCGCTCGACCATGAGCGCGAGGAGTTGCTCGACGGCCAGGTGGCACTCCTGGATGTGCGCGGTCGTCGTGGACGGCACGCGGATCGCGGCATCGGCGAGGGGCGCGAGCGTCCCGCCCGACTCACCCGTCAGGGCGACCAGCCGCAGGTCCTGCGTCCGGGCCTGCTCGGCGGCCTTGACGACGTTCGTGGAGGTCCCGCTCGTCGAGATCGCGATCAGCACGTCCCCGGCTCGTCCCAGGGATTCCACCTGCCGCGCGAAGACGCCCTCGATCCCGAAGTCGTTCGCGATGGCGGTCAGGAGCGACGAGTCGGTCGTGAGGGCGATCGCGGGGATCGACGGCCGCGGGTTGTCGATCGTGAGCGTGCTCACGAACTCGGTGGCGAGGTGCTGAGCATCGGCGGCGCTCCCGCCGTTCCCGCAGATCAGGAGCTTCCCGCCCGCCCGCAGCGACGCGATCAGGATCTCGGCGGCGGCCGCGATGTCATCGAGGCAGTCGGCCTCGACCTTGCGCATCGTGTCGGCCGTGGTGGCGAGGTACTGCCGCGCGGTGGCGCGGAGCTCGTCCTGGGTCACGCGGTGGCCTCCCGTCCGATGGATGCCGCGATGATATCGACCGCCGACGCGAGGTCCGCCACCACGTGATCGGCGTCGTCGCCGGCGTTCGCCCGCTCCTCGACGCCGTGCCCCGTCAGGACGAGGAACGTGGTCGCGCCGATCGAGCGGCCCATGCCCACGTCGCTCGCGTGATCGCCCACGACGGTTGCCTCGGCGGGGTCGAACCCGAAGCGCGCCGCCGCCTCCCGCGCCATGCCGATCCCGGGCTTGCGGCACGCGCAGCCGTCCTCGGGCGCGTGGGGACAGTGCAGGATCGCGTCGACGTCCGCGCCGTCGGCCGCGAGCATCGTGAGGAGCCGCTCGTGGATCTCGGTGAGGCGGTCCTCGGTGAGGAGCCCGCGCCCGATCTGGGCCTGATTCGTGACCACGACGATGCCGAGCCCCAACTCACGCAGGCGCCGGAGCGCGGCCGCGGAGCCGGGGATCAGGACGAGCTCGTCGGGATCGTCCAGATGGTCGACCTCCTTGTTGATCGTCCCGTCGCGGTCGACGAGCACGAACCGGCGCGGGGTCATGTCCCGGGCGTCCAGAGGGCATCGCCCCGGCGAGCCCGCACGCCCTGCCGGTCGAAGTCGAAGGCGGCGAACTGGCCGCCGAGCGATTCGAGCGCCGCGCGCACGTCCGCGCGGGCGGCAGGTTCGCTCGCGATCAGGAGGTAGCCCCCGCCGCCCGCGCCGCAGATCTTGCCGCCCGAGGCGCCCGCGTCGCGTGCGGCGTCGAGCATCGCCTCGATCGGCGTGGCCTCGGCGACGTGCGGGTTCATCCGCTTCTTCGCCTCGAAGGCGTCGCGGAGCATCGGGCCGAGCCGATCCAGCTCGCCGCGCTCGATCGTGTCCCGCATCGCGTAGGCCATCTCCTGGAGCTGCTTCATGCCCAGGAGCGTGTCCTCGCGGCCGGCCCGGAACAGCTGGATCTGCCGGTCGATCAGCCCGACGTTGCGGCGAACCCCGCCTGTGTAGCACAGGAGCAGCCGGCGTCGGAGTTCCTCGAGCCGGCCGGCATCGGCCCGGACGGGGGTCACGCGCGCCCCGGCCGCCCCGAACTCGATCAGGTTGAAGCCCCCGTACGCGGCGGCGTACTGGTCCTGCCAGCCTCCGCTGATGCCGAGGTCGTCGCGCTCGACCGCGTACGAACGTCTCGCGACGTCCTCGGCCGAGCACGGCTGCCCCCCGAGCATCGCGAGCCCGGCGACCATCGCGGTAACGAGGGCGGACGACCCGCCCAGCCCACTCCCCGGCGGCGCCTCGGACTCGATGTCGACGTCGATCCCGCGATCGACGTCCATCCGGTCGATCGCCGCCTTCGCGAGATCCATCACGCCGTCGTACTCGGGACCCTCGTCGAGCCGGTATCGCACGAGCTGACCGAGGTCGAGTGACCGGACCGTGATCTCGCGGTCCTCGCGCGGCGCGATCCGGACACGGACGTAGTGGTCGATCGTGGTGGAGAGCACCGCGCCGCCGTGCTCCGCGTACCAGTGCGGGAAATCCGTCCCGCCGCCGACGAAGCTGATCCGCAGCGGTGCGACGGCGTGGATGGGCGTGAGGTCGCGCATGGGAACGCGCTCAGTCTAGGGGAGCGGCGTCCCCGCTCGGGGCCTTACGTCAGGCGACCTGGCGCTGGAGACGCCGTCGCTGCTGCTCGGTGAGGCCGCCCCAGACGCCGTACCGCTCGCCGTTCTTGAGGGCCCACGCGAGGCATTCCTCCTTGATCCGGCATGCGGTGCAGAACATCAGGGCCGGTCCCGCCTCTTCCTCCGAGATCGGGAAGAACACGTCGGGGTCGACCCCGAAACACGCCGCGCGCTCCTGCCAGAAGTCGGGTGGTGATGGGTTGGGAGGCAGCAGGTCGACGTCGACATCCGGATAGCGGTCGATCCTCACAGCTTCCCTCCCCCTCGAACACCCTCCGACGACGGGCCGCGCCGGCGGGACCCGATTCATAACAGAGGTCCTCACGCGAGTGGAAGGGGTCGAAGGCAGGCAATCGCGAATCGGCCGGTAGCGGGACCGGAAATGACCCGTTCGGGCTAGTTAGGTGGTGGCAAACGCGACGAGCCGAACACCGTCCGGACCCTCGAGCTCCGCGTCGCGGGCCGTCCAACCCACCCTGGCGAGCGCGCCGACGGTCCCGTCGAGGTCGCGTGCGGCGCCGGTGATGTGGCCGGCCTCCTCGCCGCCGGCGGAGACCGGGTCGCCCGGGCCGACGTCGCCCCCAGCTCGCAGGTGGCGGAGGATCCGCGGTGGATGTCCGAGGTTCGCGACCCGGGCCACCGACTCCTGTCCGAGGAAGCATCCCTTCATGCGATCGATCGCGTTTTCGAGTCCCGCCTCGGCCGGGAGCGAGTCCGGATCGAAGTCCGCGCCCATGCGGGGGATGCCCCGGAGGATCCGCCAGGCCTCGAGCGCCTCGGGGCCGGCGGCCAGGAGGCCCGCGTCGGCGAGGCCGGTCGCGACCTGATCGGCGGCGCCCCGTGGGACGAGCACCCCGGAGCCCGGCCCAGCCGCGGCGGGAGCGAACGGCGAGCCGACGTCGGTACGTGTGGTGGCGGGGCACGTGAATACGACCGTCTCGTCAGACCCATCGCGGAGAGCGACGTCCGACGACAGCACGTACGGGTCGAGCAGCGCCTCGATGCGGTCGGGCTGAGTCGCCTCCTGGATCAGCAGGAGCCCCTCGTCGTCGCGCACCACGGTGACGTCGGCACGGATCCTGCCCGTGGGGGTGAGGAGGAGCGAACGCCGTGCCCGGCCCGGTTCGAGCGAGGCCACGTCAGCGGTGATGAGGTCGTGGAGCCACGCGGCGGCGTCCGCGCCCGAGAGGCGGATCACGCGGAGGGACGGCCGGATGAACGCCCGCTCCTCGAGGAGCGCGGCCAGCTCGTCGTGCGATGCCTCGACGGGTCCCATGCCTGGGAGGATTATCCGCGATGGACGTCCCGCACACGCTCGTCGTCACGAACGACTACCCGCCGCGCGTCGGCGGGATCCAGCGCACCCTCGAGGCGCTGGTCGCCCAACTGCCGCCGGATCGCGTCTCGGTGTTCTGTCCGGACTGGGACAAGGCGGCGGCCTTCGACGCGGCCGCGCCGTACCGGATCATGCGCCAGTCCGAACGCTTCCTGTGGCCGACCCCCGAGGTCGCCCGGCGCGTCGAGGACGCCGTCCGCGAGACGGGAGCGGAGGTGGTGCTCTTCGGTGCGACGTACCCGCTCGCGATGGTCGGGCCGCGGCTGGCGGCCCGCGGGATCCCGTACCTGGCGGCCGCGCACGGGTTCGAGTACTGGCTCTCGGTGATGCCGGGGGCGCACAGCTTGATGCGGTACGCCACCTCGCAGGCCGCGCGGGTCCCGGTGATGTGCAGCGAGTTCATCGCGAGGACCGTCCGCACCGCCGTGCCGGCCCGGGTCCCCGTGTCGGTCCTGTACCCGGGAGCCGACGTCGGGGCGTTCCGTCCCGACCTGGCGACCGAGGATCTCCGCGAGCGGTACGGGATCGGCGAACGGCCGCTGGTCGTGTGCGTGAGCCGGCTCGTGGCCCGCAAGGGCCAGGACGTGCTGATCGAGGGGATGGCCGAGGTCCGGCGACGCGTGCCGGAGGCGACGCTGCTGATCGTCGGCGGCGGCCCGTACGAGGCCGAGCTCCGCGCGCTGGCGGACTCGTGCGCCCGGCGGATCGGTGGTCTTCGCGGGTCAGGTCTCCGAGGATGAGCTGCCCCGGTACTACGCCGTCGGAGACGTGTTCGCGATGCCGTGCCGGACCCGGCTGGGGGGCCTCGAGGTCGAGGGCTGGGGGAACGTGTTCATCGAGGCCGCCGCGTGCGGACGCCCGGTCGTCGTGGGCGATTCGGGTGGCGCGCGGGAAGCCCTCGTCGACGGCGAGACCGGGCTCCTCGTCGACGGAGCCGACGTCGGGTCCGTGGCGGATGCCGTGGCGACCCTGCTCGGCGACCCGGCGCTCGCTCGCCGTATGGGGGAGGCGGGACGCGAGCGCGTCGAGCGATCGCACACGTGGCCCGCGATCGCGGACCGGCTCGTGCTCTGGCTCCAGGCGGCCGCGGGCTGACGTCGTTCCCTCGGCCTGCCGGCGAGGGTACCCTGCGCGCATGGATGCCCCGCCCTCGGCCGACGAGGAACGCCGCTGCCCGAACTGCGGCGCACTCGTGGTCTCGGACTCGCCGTGGTGCGGGCAATGCTTCGCGTCACTGATCGAGCCGGAGCCTGATCCGGATCCACGACCCGAGCCCGAGCCCGAGCCCGAGGTGCGACCCGAGCCCGTCCCCGCCCGGACGGCCGAGCTCGCGGAGGCGCCGCCGTCGGGATCGGCCGGGCAGCGCGCGGCCCCGACCTGGCCATGTCCCTCGTGCGGGAACGCCAACGCGATCGAGCTCGACGTGTGTGCGCTGTGCGGGACCCCGTTCGCCGACCTGATGCGCCAGGATGAGCGTCCGGCCGAGGTGGATCCCAAGGACGCGCTCGTGGCGTCCCTGATCTTCCCCGGGCTCGGGCACCGCAAGATCGGGCGGGGCGTCGACGGGCTCGCGCGGGGGGTGCTGTTCGCCATGCTGGTGGCGATGGCGTTGCTCACGGGCTCGTCGGAGGGCGCCTCCGGCTTGGTCGCCGGGCTCTTCGTGTTCTGCACCGCCTTCGCCGCCGTGGTGTACCTGGGCTCGGCATGGGAGGCGTATCGGATGGCCGAGGGCGGCCCGCCGTTCGTCTCCGCCAGGGTGCTGTTGTGGGCGACCGTGGGGGTGATCCTGCTGTCCGTAGTGGCGCTGGCGTTCACCGTGGCCACGACCGCGAAACGCTAGGATGCCTCCGGATGGAGCAGGCAGAAGGTTCGATCGAGATCGAGGCGCCCCTCGAGGACATCGTGGAGGTCCTCGAGGACTTCGAGGCGTACCCGGAGTGGGCCGACGTGCGCACCGTGGACATCCTGCAGCGCGGTGAGGGCGGCCGAGCGACCCAGGTGGCGTTCGAGGTCGACGTGCCGGTGCTCGGGAGGGCCGGCTACACGCTGGCGTACCAGTACGCTGCGGGCGACACCGGGATGTCGTGGGTCACGACGGAGGCCCGGGGCGCGGTTCGCGACATCCGCGGCGAGTACCTGTTCAGCGAGCTCGACGGGACGACGAAGGTGACCTACCGGCTCGCGGTGGAGCTCGGCGTGCTCGTCCCGGCGTTCCTCCGATCCGAGGGCGCCAAGCGCGTGATCGAGAACGCGCTCGAGAAGCTCAAGCGTCGCGTCGAGATGGGCTGAGACCCACCGCGCATCGGCCTCGTCACGACCTCGTCACGAGCTGCGGGCACGCCGACCCGCACGGGTGCCGTAGATTGAGGCACATGCGAGTCATCCTGTTCACCGGTAAGGGCGGCGTGGGCAAGACCACGGTGGCGGCGGCGACGGCGCTGCGGGCCGCGCGTGAGGGGCAGCGCACCCTCGTGATGTCGACCGATCCGGCCCACTCGCTCGGCGACTCGTTCGAGGTGGAGATCGACTCGAAGCCGACGCTGATCGCCGACCGTCTCTGGGCCCAGCAGGTCGACGCGCAGGAACGGCTCGAGGACAACTGGCGCGAGATCCAGGACTACTTCATCCAGCTGATGAACTGGGCCGGTACCGAGACGATCCAGGCCGAGGAGCTCACGGTCATCCCCGGTCTCGACGAGATCTTCGCGTTGATCGACGTGAAGACCCACGTGGAGTCGGGCGCCTACGACATGCTCGTCGTCGACTGCGCACCCACCGCCGAGACGCTCCGGCTGTTGAGCCTGCCCGAGGTCATGAACTGGTACATCGAACGGATCTTCCCGGTGGAGCGCAAGGTCGTGAAGGCCGTGCGCCCGATCGTCTCGAAGATGACGACGCTGCCGATCGCGGGCGACGCGGTCTTCGAGGCCGTCGAGCGGCTCCACCGCAACCTCGACGACGTCAAGACGATCCTCACGGACGAGTCCGTGGCGTCGGTTCGCTTGGTCGTGAACCCCGAGAAGATGGTGATCGCCGAGGCCCGGCGGACCTACACGTACCTCGGCCTCTTCGGCTATCGCGTCGATGCGGTCGTGGTGAACCGGATCCTGCCCGACGAGGTGAACGATCCGTACTTCGGGAAGTGGAAGGACATCCAGGCCGAGCACCTGGCCACGGTTCGCGAGTCGTTCGAGCCCGTGCCGATCCTGGAGGCCCGGCTCTTCCAGCGGGAGATGGTGGGCATCCCGCTCCTGCTCGAGATGGGCGAGGAGGTCTACGGGACGCTGGACGCGACCGCGATCCTGTTCCATGACGACCCGATCCGGGTTCGCAAGCGGGGTTCCGGCTACGTGCTCTCGATGCGGCTGCCGTTCGTCTCGCGCGACGACATGGACATCCACCGGCGCAACGACGAGCTGTTCGTCCGCGTGGGGTCGTACAAGCGCAACCTGATCCTTCCGCAGACGCTGAAGCGCATGGTCGTGCGCGAGGCGAACTTCGCCGGGGACCACCTCGAGATCTTCTTCGCGCGGGTCGAGGAGCCGACGACCACGGGATGACGGGGACGGGGGCACAGGCGATCGGGCTCGACGTCGGCGGCACCAAGACCGCGGCGATCCGTGTGACGGTCGAGGGCACGGTGCTCGCGCGCCAGACGGTGCCCACGCCCGCGAACGACATGCAGGCGACGCTGGAGACGATGGTCGAGGTCGCGCGCGCGGTGATCGCGCCGGAGGTCCGCGCGATCGGGGTCGGGGCGGCCGGCCTCGTCGAGAAGGACACCGGTCGCCTGACGTTCGCCCCCAACCTGGCCTGGCGCAACACCCCGCTCGCCCAGCACCTGTGGGACGCGATCGGCCTGCCGACGCTGGCCGACAACGACGCGAACGCCGCCGCCTGGGGCGAGTACCGGCTAGGCGCAGCCGCGGGCTACCGCCACCTGTTGTTCGCCGGGGCGGGGACGGGCATCGGGGGCGGCATCATCATCGACGGTCAGCTGCTCAGGGGCGCCCACGGGTTCGCGGGGGAGATCGGGCACATCATCGTCGACCCCGACGGGCCGCTGTGCGGATGTGGGAACCGAGGCTGCTGGGAGCAGTTCGCGAGCGGCCACGCGATCGCGCGGGCGGGGCGGGAGGCGGCCCGGCAGCACCCGCAGTCGATGATCGCGCGACGCTGCGGCGGCGACCCGGCTCGGGTCACCGGCCAGGTGGTGGCGGAGTCCGCGCGCGCCGGCGATCCGGTCGCCCGCGGGATCCTCGCAGCGGTCGGTCGGAGCCTGGGTGAGGGGCTCGCGGGCCTCTCGAACGTGCTCGATCCCGAGATCGTCGTGGTGGGTGGGGGGGCCGCCGCGGCGGGGAGCCTCCTGATGGAGCCCGCCCGCGCCGCGTTCGCATCCTCGATCGAGGCGTCGGCGCACCGGCCACGCGTGCCCCTCGTGACCGCGAGCCTCGGCAACGACGCCGGCGCCATCGGGGCGGCCCTGATGGCCCTGGAGACGCTGACGTGAAGCTCGGGATCTCGCTCCCGGTCTTCACCGCCGACGTGTCGCGGCCCCTCGGGATGGCCGGTCGCTGCGCGGACCTCGGCATCGACGGCGTCTTCTCGCCCGATCACCTGTTCCCGCCCGTGTTCTACCCCCCGTCGGGGCCGGACCGGCCGGCACTCGAGCCGTTCGCCCTGCTGGCGGCGGTCGCGGCGCGCCACCCCTCCCTGGCGGTGGGGACCTTGGTCACGCGCGTCACGCTCCGGCCGGTCGGCCTCCTCGCGAAGCAGTCGGCGGCGCTCGACGCGATGTCGGGCGGCCGGGCGATCCTCGCCGTCGGGAGCGGGGACCGCGCGTCCCTCGCGGAGCACGAGACCTACGGGATCGCCTTCCCGTCGGTGGCGGATCGGCTGCGACTGCTCGAGGAGTCGGTCGGCGCGATGCGCGCGTTGTTCGAGGGTCGTCCGTGGCCCGGCGGCGACCACGTGCCGGCGTTGGCCGGGCCGATCGTCCCCGCGGGCTCGCCCGAGCTGTGGGTCGGCGGGCTCTCGGACGCGGTGATAGCGATCGCCGCACGGAACGCGGACGCGTGGAACGGGTGGGGTCAAGATCCCGATGCCTTCGGGGTCAGCGTCGTCCAGCTCCGCGCGCTCGCCGACGGCCGCGACGTCGCACCGACGTGGGGCGGGATCGCGCTGGTGGGGGAGGATCGAGCGGACCTCGACCGCCTGCTGGCCGAGCGCGACGAACGCGGGCTCTCGCGCGATGGGCTGTGGACGGGGACGGCCGCCGAGTTCCGAACGTTCGCGGACCGGCTGGAGGACGCCGGCGCCTCGTGGTGCATCGTCCTGCCCGTGGGGCCTCCAGACCGGCTCGAGCTGATCGCGGGGACGCTTAGGCCGTGAACAGCGGTCAGCTGAAGCGGGCCAAGAAGCTCGTCAGGCACGCGGTGCTCGCGCGCCGCGACGCGCTCGCGCCCGAGGAACGTGCGCGGCTCGGCGCACTCGTCACCGATCGACTCCTGGCGCTCGCCGAGCTCGAGGCGGCCGGCACCGTCATGGCGTTCTGGTCGTTCGGATCCGAGCTCACCACGATGCCGTTGATCCGACTCGCTCTCGACGAACGGGGTCCGGGTGGCGCTGCCCCGGATCGTCGACGGCGACCTGGAGGCACGCACCTGGCGGCCGGGTGAGCCCACCACGGCCACCTCGTTCGGGGCCCTGGAGCCGGCCGAGGGCGACCTCGTGGATCCCGCCGACGTTGACGTGATCGTCACGCCGGCGGTCGCCTTCGATCGAGCGGGCCGGCGGGTCGGGTACGGGGGCGGCTACTACGACCGGTTCTTCCCGCGCGCCCGCGCCGACGCGTTTCGGGTCGGCGCGGTCTTCGCGGTCCAGCTCGTCGTCGACGATCTGCCGTCGGGGCACTTCGACCTGCGGGTCCACGCGGTGGTGACCGAGTCCGAGACGGTCCGATGCCCCCCGGAGCCGTGAGCCTCCCGGCACCGCCCCCGCGGGCGCGCGCGGTGCCGTGGCGCGACGTCGAGTACGTCGCGCTCGACTTCGAGACGACCGGGCTCGATCTCCGCTCCGACACGGTGATCTCGTACGGCGTGGTCCCGGTGCGTCGGGGTCGCGTGATCGTGGCGGAGTCGGCCCATCAGCTGATCGACCCCCACGTGCCGCCGTCGCCGAGGTCCCAGACGATCCACGAGCTCCGACCCCAGGACCTCGCGGGATCGCCGTCGCTGGCCGAAGCCCGGGAACGCTTGCGGGACGCCCTCGACGGCCGGTACGTGCTGGTGTGGTTCGCCGGGGTGGAGGTGCATTTCCTGAACGCGATCTTCGGCGGCGGCGCGCGACGGTGGCGCCGGCGCACGATCGACGTGCGGAACCTCGCGATCACGGCGGACGGGCTCCCGGGCCCGACCCGCGACAAGCCCGGGTACTCGCTCACGGGCACGGCCGAGCGGTACGGCGTGCCCGTCGCCGACGCCCACCAGGCGCTCGACGACGCGCTCGTGACCGCCCAGCTCTTCCTCGTGCTCGCCGAGAAGGTCCCGCGTCACGCCGACCCAACCGTCCGGGAACTCGTGCGGCTGGGCCGCCCGTGACCTGTTCGTGACAGAGGATGGCGGCGAAACTTGAACAACGGTTCAATCCCGCGGTATAACGCCGCCATGGGCCCCAGCCGCGAGACCGCCTTCCATCCGATCACGTCCCGGACCGCCGTCGGGTACGAGGCGGAAGCCGGGTGGCTGTGGGTCACCAGCTTCGGCGACACCGACGCCGAATATCGCGCCGTCCGCGAGGGCGTGGGCATGTGGGACCTCTCGCCGCTGAACAAGTGGGACGTCCGCGGCGCCGACGCCCTCGAGGCCGCTCAGCGGGTGAACACGAACGACATCCTCGGCATGCGCGACGGCCAGGTCCGCTACGGGGCCTTCGTCGACGAGGACGGCCTGCTCGTCGACGACGGCACGGTCTTCCGGCACGCGGCCGACCACCTCTGGATCTGCACGAACGGGAACGACCGTGCCGAGTACTTCGCCGATGCGACGAAGGGGCTGGACGTCTCGATCGACTACATCGCGCCGGAGCTGCCGAGCCTGCAGGTGCAAGGACCGGGGTCGCGCGAGCTGATCCGCTCGATCGTGTCGGGCGCCGACGTCGATCAGCTCCGGTACTTCACGTTCTTCCCCGAGCCCGTCACCGTGCGCGGCGCGCCCGTGTGGCTCTCGCGCACCGGATTCAGCGGCGAGCTGGGCTACGAGCTGTTCCTGCGGCCCGAGCACGCGGCCCAGGTGTGGGAGGCGGTCGCCTCGGCCGGCGCCGTGCCGTACGGCGTCGGGATCATCGAGGCGATCCGCGTCGAGGTCGGGATGATCGTGACCGACTACGACTACGGTCCCAGGGAGCGCTCGCCCTTCGACCTGGGGCTCGACCGCGTGGTCGCGCTCGATGCCGAGGGTGAGTTCATGGGGAAGGCGACGCTCCGCGAGCTCGCCGCCGACCCACCGAACCGCTTCAAGACGATCCGGCTCGAGGGCGACCTCCTGCCGGAGTACGGCGCCACCGTGACGCGCGACGGCGAGGAGGTCGGCGTGCTGACGAGCCCGGCCACCAGTCCGATCCTCGGCCCGATCGGGCTCGCGATCCTGCGGACCGACGCGGCCGCCCACGGAACGCGCATCGAGGTGGCCGCCCACGGCGGCGCGATCGCCGGCACGGTCGACGTGCTGGCCCTGTACGACCCCGAGAAACGCCGGCCACGCGCCTGACGCGGCCGGACCGACCCGACGGAGGAGGCACACGGCATGACCGAGGAGAACCGCTCACCGCTCCACGACTGGCACGAGGCGAAGGGCGCCGAATTCCTGTGGGAGGACGGCTGGCCCTGGATGATGGACGAGGGCACCGACCCCAAGGACGAGTACGAGGCGATCCGCACGGGCACCGGGATCTGGGACCTCTTCTCGACCTGCAAGTACGAGGTCACCGGGCCCGACGCTCAGCGCCTGATCCAGCGGCGCTTCACGAACTCGCTCGCCGGCATGGAGAACGGCCAGGTCCGCTACGGCGCCTTCGTGAACGCCGACGGCACGATGATCGACGACGGCAACGTCTACAAGCACGACGACCAGCGGTTCTGGATGATGATCAACACGGCGGGGATCGAGGACTGGTTCCGCGAGACGGCCGAGGGGCTCGACGCTCAGGTGGCTCACCGGACGGCTGACCTCGCCATGATCGCGGTCCAGGGGCCGACGTCCCAGGCCACCCTGCAGGGGCTCACCGGACGCGACCTGAGCGACCTCCGGTACTTCCGCTTCTGGCCCGAGCCGACCACGGTGGCCGGCAAGGACGTGTGGGTGCTGCGCACGGGGTTCTCGGGAGAGAAGGGCTACGAGGTCGTCTGTCAGCCGGGTGACGCCGTGGAGATCTGGGAGACGCTGATCGCCGCGGGCGGCGTGCCGTTCGGGCTCACGGCGGTCGACCTCGCCCGCACCGAGGTCGGCCTGATCATCATCGCGGTCGACTACAACCCGGGCGAGATCAGCCCCTTCGACCTCTCGATGGACCGCTTCATCAAGACCGATACGGAGTGCGTGGCGGCCGATGCGCTGGCGGCCTACGGTGCGAACCCGCCGAAGCGCTTCAAGTCGCTGCGGATCGAGGGCGACGCGGTGCCGGACTACGGCGCCGCCGTGACGAAGGACGGCGTCGCGGTGGGCGTGGTGACCTCGCCCGCGGCGAGCCCGCGTCTCGGCACGATCGCGCTCGCGATCTTGGATGCCGGCGTCGCATCGGACGGAGAGAAGGTCGAGGTCGCGGTCGAGGGCGGCACGGCGCCGGCCACGGTCGACGTCCAGAGCCCGTACGACCCCGAGAAGAAGCGGCCCCGAGCCTAGCCGGCGCCGGGATCCACGAGGGCGCCTCCGTGCCGGGGGCGCTCTCGTCGTATCCTCCAGCGCCATGGGGATCGACGAGATCGTCGGCGTGGTGCCGAACTTCAGCGAGGGGCGCGACCGGCAGGTGATCGACGCGATCGTCGAGGCGCTGCACGTCCCGGGAGCCCGGGTCGTTTACGCGGAAGCCGATCCGGACCACCACCGGCTCGACACCACCGTGCTCGGCGACGCCGACGCGGTCTACCGGAGCGCGATGGCGGGCGCCGCCAGCGCCGTCGAACGGATCGACATGACGTCGCACGCCGGGGGCCATCCCCGGATGGGGGCCGCCGACGTGATCCCGTTCATGCCGGTGCGCGGCGTCTCGATGGACGACTGCGTCTCGCTGGCTCGGCGTTTCGGTGCCGAGATGGCGGAGACCCTCGGCGTCCCCGTGTACCTGTATGACCGCGCCGCGTCGACGCCCGATCGCGCCTCGCTCGCCGCGGTCCGCAAGGGCGAGTTCGAGGGGCTCCGCGAGGCGGTGGCCCGCGGAGAGCGGCTGCCCGACTTCGGCCCGCACGAGCTCGGCCGGGCGGGGGCCACGGCGGTCGGAGCGCGCAAGCCCCTGGTCGCCTTCAACGTGTACCTGGACGGGCGCGACGAGGACGCCGCCAGGGACATCGCGAAGGACATCCGGGAGTCGTCCGGCGGACTCCCGGCCGTGCGCGCGATCGGGTTCACGGTGCCCGAGCGCGATGGGATCGTCACGGTCTCGATGAACCTCGTCGACCACGAGGTCACGGGGCTCCGGACCGCGTTCGACGAGGTCGCCCGGCGTGCCGGCGAGCGCGGGATGGCGATCACGGATACCGAGATCGTCGGGCTCGTGCCCGAGGCGGCGCTCGGCGCCGACGACATCGACCATCTGCGACTCGCGGGTTTCGACCCGGAGCGACAGGTGCTGGAGCGGCTGCTCGAGGCCGCGGACGAGGAGTCCTCATGAGCATGGCCGAGATGACCGTCGCACGGTTCCTGGACACGCTGGCCTCCTCATCGCCCACCCCGGGTGGCGGCGCCGTGGCGGCCCTCTCCGCCGCGAACGGCGCGGCGATGATCGCGATGGTCGGCCGCCTCACGGTGGGCAAACCCGGGTTCGAGGACGTCGAGGATCGGATGAACGGCTTGATCCTGGCCGCGGACGCGGCGCGCGTGGAGTTCCTCGAGCTCGCCGACACCGACGCGCACGCCTTCGACGGGGTGATGGCCGCCTTCAAGATGCCGAAGGAGACCGTCGAGGAGAAGGCGGTCCGGTCGGCCGCGATCCAGGCCGGCTACGCGGAGGCCGCGGCGGTGCCGCAGGAGGTCGCGCGCAAGGCGGTGCATCTGATGCAGCTCGCCGAGGACGCGACGGCGATGGGGAACCCGCAGGCGGCATCCGACGGCCTCAGCGCGGCGGCGTCCCTCTACTGCGGCGCGCTCTGCGCGATCGCGAACGTCGAGATCAACGCGAGCGCGTTCAAGGACGAGTCGCGGCGGGTCGGGATGCTCGACGAACTCGCCGGTCTGAAGGGCCGCGCCGACCACCTCCTGAAGGAGACGCTGACCGCGTTCCAGCTCCGGCTTCCCCGGTAAGCGTTGCGGGCGTAGGCTCGCGGTCCATGAGGATCGACGCGGTGGTCTTCGACTGTGAGGATGCGGCGCCGCTGGCGCGCTTCTGGGCGGCAGCCCTCGGCTGGCGGGTCGCGCCGTACGACCGGGACGAGCTCGAGCGGCTCGCGGCCAGGGGCATCCTCGATCCCGAAGACGACCCCAGCGTGATGGTCGAGCCGCCCGAGGACGAGACGCCCGGGCTGCCGGTGCTCTTCTTCACCGAGGTGCCCGAGGGCAAGATGGGGAAGAACCGCGTGCACCTGGATGTGGTCGCCGACGAGACCGTCGACGATGAGGTGATCCGACTCGAGGGTCTGGGCGCCACCCTCCGGAACTGGGCCGAGGACGGCGGCAACGTCTGGGCCGTGATGCTCGACCCCGAGGGGAACGAGTTCTGCGTGATGCCCCCGGAGGCGTGAGCGAGGTCGTCGCGACCACCGGGGCGGCGATCGCGGTTCAGGCTCTCGACCGACCCCGTCTCAGAACAGGCCCACCGTACGGCCGTCGGCGTCGATGTCGACCTGCTGGAAGGCGGGCGTCTTGCCCAGCCCCGGCATCCGCTGCATGTCGCCGCAGAGCACCACGACGAAGCCCGCCCCGGCGCTCGGCACGACGCCACGGACCGGCAGGCGGTAGCCGGCCGGCCGGTTCAGCATCAGCGGATCGTGGCTGAGGGACAGGTGGGTCTTCGCCATGCACACCGGCACGGTGCCGAACCCGAGCTCGTCCATCCGCGCCAGATCCTTCTCGGCCTGGGGGAGGTAGTCGACGCCGTCGGCGCCGTAGAGCCTGGTCGCGATCGCCTCGATCTGCTCGCGGAGTCCGGCGCCGTCGGGGGTGAGGAAGGAGAACGTGTTCGGCTTCTCGCACGCGCCCACGACGGCGTTCGCGAGGTCGACGGCGCCGTCGCCGCCCTGCGCGAACGCGCGGTTGACCACGACGGTCTCCGCTCCGGCCGCTTCGGCGAGCTCCTCGATCAGCGCGATCTCCGCGTCGGTGTCGGTCGGGAAGTTGTTGATCGAGACCACGCACGGGATCCCGTAGGCGCGGACGATCTCGATGTGGGCGCTGAGGTTGTCGATCCCGCGGCGGAGCGCGTCCAGGTCCTCGTTGCCCAGGTCGGCGAACGCCATCCCGCCGTGGGACTTCGTGGCGCGGACCGTGGTGACGAGCACCGCGGCGCTCGGGGCGAACCCGCCGAAGCGGCAGACGATGTCGCAGAACTTCTGGAAGCCCAGGTCGCTCGCGAACCCGGCCTCGGTGACGATGTAGTCCGCGAGTTTCAGTGCCACGCGGTCTTCGATGATCGAGTTGTTCGCGTGGGCGATGTTGCCGAACGGCCCCGCATGGATCAGGACCGGCTGGCCCTCGAGCGTCTGCACCAGGTTGGGCTTGATCGCGTCCTTCATGATCACCGTCATCGCCCCGCCGGCCCTCAGGTCGTCGGCCGTGACGGGCGCGCCGTCGTGGGTGGAGGCGACCTGGATCCTGCCGAGGCGCGCCCGGAGGTCCTGGAGGTCGCTCGCGAGCGCGAAGATCGCCATCACCTCCGAGGCGGCCGTGATCACGAACGAGTTCTCGCGCGGGACCCCGTGGACGCGCCCGCCGAGCCCGACCACGGTGTAGCGGAGCTCGCGGTCGTTCATGTCCATCGTGCGGGGCCACGTGATCGTCTGCGGGTCGATGTTCAGCGGGTTCCCGTTGTAGATCGAGGCGTCGAGCGCCGCGGCGAGCAGGTTGTGCGCGGTGGTCACGGCATGGAAGTCCCCGTTGAAGTGGAGGTTGATCTCCTCCATCGGCACGACCTGCGCGTAGCCGCCGCCGTTGCCGCCGCCCTTGATGCCGAAGACCGGCCCCATGCTCGGCTCGCGCAGGCAGAGCATCACGTCCTTCCCGATCTTGCCGAGGCCCTGGGTCAGCGAGACGCTCGTGGTCGTCTTGCCCTCGCCGGCCTTCGTAGGCGTGATCGCGGTGGTGATGATCAGCTTGCCGTCAGGACCGCCCTTCAGCCGGTCGAGCAGCGAGAGCTCGATCTTCGCGCGGTATCGGCCGAACCGCTCCAGCTCGTCGTCCTGGATGCCTGCCGCGGCGGCGATGTCGGCGACGGGCCGCAGGACGGCGTCCTGCGCGATCTCGAGTCCTGACTTCATGGGGCGCGGTCCTTCCGGGTCGGTCGTTCGAAAGGCCCGCGCGCGCGGGCCGCTCCGGACGATACGACCGGCGGACCGCCGAATCCAAACCAGGGTTGCGCCGTCCGCGACCGCGGGCGACCCGGGACCCCGCGCCGGCGGGGTCGTCTACTCGCCGACCAGCTCGAGCTCGGCGAGTTCGGCGTTCCGCGCCTCGACCACCTCGTGGGCGAGGAGCTCGTCGATCAGGAGGGTGGCGCCGGTGTGTGCCAGGGCGTCGCGGATCCCGGTCGCCCACGTGTGCTCGACCAGCACGACGAGCGCCCGTCCGCCCGGGGGAAGCGAGGTGAGCGCCAGGCCGAGCTCCCGAGGTCGCAGCAACCCCATCAGGTCGCCCAACGCGCCCGCGAACGGGCGCAGCTCCTCCTCGCTCAGCTCGCGCGCCGTCCGAACCGCCGATACCCCATGCTCATCGGTGACCACGGCCAGGTCCACGATGCGGACCGAACCCGCGTGCTCGAGGGCGCCCAGCTCGTGGCCGATGCGCTCGGGGATCGACGATCCCTCGTAGCCGATCACGAGCAGCTCCAACGGACCGATCGTCATGGCGATACCTCCTCTCGTTCGCGGGTCACCGCGCCGGTGGCGGCGGCGCCCCCGCACCCTCACGCTAGGCGCGAGGCGCGGGACGGCCTCGGGACGTTGGACCCCTTCCGCGGATGCCCCTTAGGCTGTTCGCATGAGCTCCGACGCTCCCGTCCGTCGCAACGTGACCCCGGTCAAGGTCGTGTCGGTCAACGGCGGGGTGCGGTCGGAGCGCCCGGATACCCTGGCGACCGAGGAGCCGATGGAGATCCGGGTGGGCGGTCCCGGGCAGGAGGCTGCACAGGTCGCCGTCACGATGCGCACGCCGGGAGGCGACTACGAGCTGGCGGTGGGGTTCCTGTTCACCGAAGGCTTGATCTCACCGGGCGACGTGCGCCGGGTCGCCTATTGCGACGACCTCGATGACGAGTCGCAGCGCTACAACGTCGTGACGGTCACGATCGACCGGCCGGTCGACGCCGGGGTGCTCAGGCGGAACTTCTACGCGACGTCGTCCTGCGGGATCTGCGGGAAGGCGGCCCTCGACGATATCGAGGTGCGGTGCGCGCCCGTCGCCGAGGGACCGCAGGTCAGCGCCGAGGTCCTCGTCCGGCTGCCCGAGGCGCTCCGCGCCAAGCAGCGGGTCTTCGACCGGACCGGCGGCCTCCACGCGGCGGGCCTGTTCACCCCCGATGGCGAGCTCGTATCGCTCCGTGAGGACGTCGGCCGGCACAACGCCGTGGACAAGGTGATCGGGGAGCAGGTGCTCGCCGGGCGGATCCCCCTGGCCGACCACGTGCTCCAGGTCAGCGGCCGCGCGAGCTTCGAGATCGTGCAGAAGGCGGCGGTGGCGGGGATCCCGATCGTGAGCGCCGTCAGCGCGCCGTCGTCACTCGCCGTCGAGGCGGGGGAGCGGTTCGGCATGACGGTCGTCGGATTCGTCCGCGACGGACGGTGCAACGTCTACGCCGGCGCCGGTCGCGTCGTCACCTGAGCCATCGGGGATCGAGGACGGCGGCTCGGGGGCGCGGATCAGGCGGCCGCGCGTGCGCCAGTCGTAGACCACGGAGGTCCGAAGCACCAGGTCCTGGACCGATCGGTTCTGCGAGCTGATCGCCGTCCAATACAGGAGGAACGGGAAGACCGTGCAGGTGAGGGCTCGCAGGAACGCCCGGATCAGGTGCAGGCGTTCGCCGTCACCCGCGACCACCCTGAGGCCGAACAGTCGCTTGCCGACCGAGCGTCCCGTCGTCGACCAGGTCACGGTCAGGTAGAGCACGCAGACGGAGAGCGCCGCCACGACCACCGTGCCGAAGGTCACCGTGGGCCACGAGAAGTTCACCGGGTGCCGCATGAACCGCACGGCCGCCCAGACCACGTAGACGGCCCCGACCATGGAGGCGACCACGGCCGCGTCGACGACCATCACGAACGTGCGGGTGACGACGCCGGCCCGCCGGCCCTGGACCTCGTTGGCGGCGGGCGGGAGCAGCGTGCCGACGTGCAGACGGGTCTGTGTGGCGGCCATTCAGTCGTCCTCGCGCATCCCGGGGACGGCGGTGTCCCGGTCGTCCTTGCGACGCAGGACCCGGTCCACGAACCGGGCCACGATCCGGTCGCCGCCGATGCCCAGCACCCGCACCTCCTGCACGGTCTCGCTGGCCATCGCCCCCGACGAGTCCCGGATGATCTCGGGCAGGTCGATCTCGTCGATCACCTCCTGCGCGAGCGCGGCGAGGTCGAGCCGGGACACGACCGCCTCGAGGTCGAGCCGTTCGGCGACCCGGTTCACGTCGAGCCGATCGGCCACCACGTTCAGATCCACGCGATCGAGCACGGCGTCGATCGGGAGCTTGGCGACGAGCGCGTCCATGTCGAGGCGGTCGACGATCGCGTTCACGTCGACACGCGCGATCAACGCGTCCAGGTCGATGTCGGCCGCGACCGCGTTGATGTCGAGCCGCTCCCGAACCAGCGCCGTGAGGTCGATCTGCTCGAGCGCTCCCGCCGTCACCGTGGGAACGAGATCCTGCATGAAGGCTTCGGCGGTCGAGCGTGCGTCGGCCTCCTTCGCCTTCCACGCGCCGTCGAAGAACCGGAGCGCCGATCCGGCGCCGCGGGAGAGCCCGCCCAGGAGGGGCGGGTTCGCGGCCACCGACGCCACCGGCTCGACCGCCTCCGAAGCGGCGCCCACGGCCTTGATCATGAGCTCGGCGAGCGAGGCCGCCGCGCCGAGCGCCGCGCCGGTAAGGACCTCGACGGGTTCGTTCCTCGGCTCGTCGGGCGCCGGCTGTTCGTCGGCCGCCCGGCGCAGGCTCCCGGCGACGGCGTCGACGACCCCGACGGTCAGGCCCAGCCCCACCCGCGCGATCTGTTCGAGCAGCAGCGTGAGCTCGGCGTTGGGCGGCGGACCCTCCTCGACCTCGTCCCCGTCGGCGGCCACGGCGTCTCGGGCGACGACCTCCTCCCAGGAAAGGTCGTCCTCGTCGTCCTCGAGGGGTTCGGCCCCCGGGGGCGCCGCCGGCTCGGGAGCGACCGCCTCGACGGCTTCGTCGACCGGCTCGGAGGGTGTCGTGGACGCGGCCGGGGACGCCTCGACGACCTCGGGGGCCGGATCCGGCGCGGGGGGGTGCAGGTGCACGACGTTGTCGGGTGGCGGGCCGCCGATCGGGATCTGCTCCATCAGACCCCCATCATGAACCTCTCGGGACGGAGGCGACCACCTGGAGGGTCGGGACCCGCGGTCACTCGACGTTCACGACCGCACGAGCGCCCGACGTAGAATCGCGAGGATCCGGGTTCCCGGAAGAAGGAGCAACCGTCGATGGGCGCACCGCTCACCCGACTGACCGAGCCGATGGTTCGCGACAACGGCACGTTGCGGGAGGCGACCTGGGACGAGGCCCTCGATCGGGCCGCCGAGGGTCTCCGCCGCGCGGCCGAGCGCAATCCCGGCTGGGGTACAGGGGTGTTCAGCTGCTCGAAGGCCTCGAACGAGATGAACTTCGTCGCTGGGAAGTTCTCCCGTCAGGTGCTCGGCAGCAATAACATCGACTCGTGTAACCGCACCTGACACGCTCCCTCGGTGGTCGGTCTGGCCACGGTGTTCGGAGCAGGTGGGGGTACGAGTTCATACGAAGAGGTCGAGCACACGGACCTCGTGCTGCTGTGGGGATCGAACGCGCGCGCGGCGCATCCGATCTTCTTCCACCACGTCCTGAAAGGGATCCACAACGGCGCGTCGTTGATCGCGGTGGACCCGCGGCGCACGGAGTCCGCGGAGTGGGCCGACCTCTGGCTCGGCATCGACGTCGGCACCGACATCGCGCTCTCGAACACGATCGCCAGGGAGATCATCGTCAACGACCTGCACGACACCGCGTTCATCGCGCACGCGACCCTCGGCTTCGAGGAATACGCCGACTCGGTGATGGACTGGACCCTCGAACGCGGCGCCGAGGTGACGGGCGTCCCGGCCGAGGTCATCCAGGAGGTCGCCCACGCCTACGCGAAGGCCGACCGCGCGATGATCTGCTGGACCCTCGGCATCACCGAGCACCACAACGCTGTCGAGAACGTGCTTTCGCTGATCAACCTGTCGTTGCTCACGGGTCACGTCGGGACGTACGGGAGCGGCGTGAACCCGCTGCGGGGTCAGAACAACGTGCAGGGCGGCGGCGACATGGGAGCGATCCCGAACAAGCTCGCCGGCTTCCAGGACATCGAGAACGACCACGAGGCCCGTGCGCGGTTCGAGACGGCCTGGGACGTGCCGATCATCCCGACGTACGGCTACACCCTCACGCAGATGTTCGAGGCGATGGAGCGCGGCGATCTCACGGCCGCCTACGTGATCGGCGAGAACCCCGCGTCGAGCGAGGCCGACAAGACCCACACGGTGGAGCTGCTCGAAGGCCTCGACTGCCTGATCGTGCAAGACATCTTCATGACGAGGACCGCCGAGCTCGCCGACGTCGTCCTCCCGGCGTCGAACTCGGCGTTCGAGTCGGAGGGGACCGTGACGAACAGCGAGCGTCGGGTGCAGCGCATGCGCAAGGCGCTCGATCCCCCGGGCAACGCGCGGGACGACATCTGGATCATCACCCAGCTGGCGGCGCGTCTCGGACGCGACTGGGGCGAGGTGACGCCGCAGGGGGCCTGGGACGAGCTGCGAACGCTCAGCCCGATGCACGCCGGGATGTCCTACGAGCGTCTCGACGAGCTGGGCGGGATCCAATGGCCCTGCCCCGACGAGACCCACCCGGGCACGAAGTTCCTGCACGCGCGGCTCTGGGCCGACGACCCGGCCGAGCAAGGGGCGAAGGCACCGTTCTCGATCGTGGTGGACGATCCACCGGTGGACACGCTCAACGACGAGTTCCCGTTGCGGCTCACGACCGGTCGCCGCCTCGACTCGTACAACACCGGGGTGCAGACCGGCGCCTACACGTCGCCCCTGCGGCGAGGGGAGACGATCGACGTCTCGCCAGAGGACGCCGAACGCATGGGACTGGCCGAGGGCGAGAGGGTCGCGATCTCGTCGCGGCGGGGGACCGTGGAAGCGCCGGTGCACGTCGACCACGCCCTGCGTCCCGGGCTCGTGTTCATGACGTTCCACTTCCCGGATCAGGTCGACACGAACGTCCTCACCATCGAGGCGACGGACCCACGGTCGGGAACCGCCGAGTTCAAGGCCTCCGCCGTGCGGATCGACAAGCTGTCCGCGCCCGTGGTTGGAGCGAGCGAGTGATCGACCCGAGCCCCGAGGAGGTCCGGTGGACCTCCATCTGACGCCGGCGACGGCCACGGACGACGAGCGTGCTGCCGTCGACGACCTGCTGGGCACCCCGGGCTCCGGATGGCACGGCGCCGAACGCGACGAACGGACCCACCGCGTGGCGCGCGGGGGCCGCGCCGCCCGCGAGGAGCGTCACCTGCTCCTGCCCGCCCTGCACGCGCTCCAGGCGCGCGTCGGCTGGATCAGCGAGGGCGGCCTGAACTACGTGTGCGAACGGCTCACCGTGCCGCCAGCCGAGGCGTACGGTGTCGCGACCTTCTACGCGATGTTCAGCGTCGAGCCGAGGCCTCCCCGCGTGATCCACGTCTGCGATGACCTCGCCTGCCGCGCGAACGGCGCCGCCCGCTCGTGCGCCGAGCTCGAGGCGCGCCACGGACCGCCCGGCACGGTGCTGGGGGATCCTCAGGGCGACGGCTCGTGGACGTGGCTGCGCAGCCCGTGTCTGGGTCACTGCGAGGCGCCCACCGCGGTCCTCGTGCAGCGGGCGGGTGCCACGGCGTCCGATCACGAGGTCGTGGGGCTCGAGGGTGCCGACGATGTCGACCACGAGGGGATGCTCCCGGGCAGCTACGCGGACCTCGAGGGCGGGGCGAACGGTGTGGACGGGCGCTGGCCGGCACCACAGACACGCGGCGACCGCAGCGGCCTCCGGCTCCTCAAACGGATCGGCATCGTCGACCCGGAGTCGTTCGACGACCATCACGCGCACGGTGGATACGCGGCGCTCCGCCGGGCGGTCGAGCTCGGCGTCGACGGCACGATCCGCGAGGTCAGCGACGCCAAGCTGATGGGACGCGGCGGTGCGGCCTTCCCGACGGGGGTGAAGTGGAAGGCGGTCGCCGAGCAGTCCGAACATCCCCACTACTTCATCTGCAACGCCGACGAATCCGAGCCGGGCACGTTCAAGGATCGCGTCGTGATGGAGCACGATCCGTTCGCCCTCGTCGAGGCGCTCACGATCGCGGGGTACGCGACGGGCTCGGAGCACGGGTACATCTACATCCGCGGGGAGTACCCGCTCGCGACGCGCCGGCTGCGCCACGCGATCGAGGAGGCCCGGCACCGCGGCTACCTCGGCGAGGACGTCATGGGCGAGGGGTTCCGATTCGACATCGAGCTGCGCCGCGGAGCGGGCGCCTACATCTGCGGCGAGGAGACGGCCCTGTTCAACTCGCTGGAAGGCAAGCGTGGGGAACCGCGGAACAAGCCGCCGTTCCCGGTGCAGCGCGGCCTCTTCGGGAAGCCCACCGGCATCAACAACGTCGAGACGCTGCTGAACGTGCTCGAGATCTTGAAGATCGGGGGCCCCGCGTATGCCGAGATCGGCACCGAGGGATCGACCGGCCCGCGCCTGTTCTGTCTGTCGGGCAACGTCGCGAAGCCGGGCCTGTACGAGGCGGCGTTCGGCGTCACGCTCCGGGAACTCCTCGACATGGCCGGCGGCGTGACCGGAACGCTCCGCGCCGTGCTGCTCGGAGGCGCCGCGGGCGGCTTCGTCACGCCCGACGACCTCGACATCCGGATGACCTTCGAGGATGCGCGGGCCGGCGGCTACACGCTCGGCTCCGGGGTCGTGATGGCGTTGAACGACGACGTCGACCTGGTGGACGTCGTGTTGCGGATCGCGCGATTCTTCCGCGACGAGTCGTGCGGCCAGTGCGTGCCGTGCCGGGTCGGGACCGTGCGCCAGGAGGAGGCCCTCCACCGGCTCGTGGCCGAGCGCACGATCGGCTCGCGCGAGGACGAGTTGGCGCTCCTCGACGACATCGCGGTCGTGATGCGCGACGCCTCGATCTGCGGGCTCGGCCAGACCGCCGCGAGCGCGGTCCAGTCAGCCGTGTCGAAGCTGCATCTGTTCGAAGGAGCCCGTCCGTGAGCGCCGTCCCCATCGACCCGCCGCGCCGCCTGCTCGATCTCGAGGTGGACGGCGAAGTCGTCCGCGTGCCCGAGGGCGCAACGATCCTGGACGCCTGCCAGGCCCAGGGCGTCGATACCCCGACGCTCTGCTACGCGGAGAACCTCACGCCCGTGAATGCCTGTCGTGTCTGCGTCGTCGAGGTCGAGGGCTCGCGGACGCTCGTCCCCGCGTGCAGCCGGACGGCCGAGCCCGGCATGAAGGTGACGACCGACACCGAGCGCGTGCAGCGCTCGCGCAAGCTCGTGATGGAGTTCCTGGCGTCGTCGGTCGAGATGGACCTGGCGAGCGCCGACGTCCACCGGTGGATGGACGAGTACGAGGCGGACCCGGACCGCTTCGGTGCCCGGATGGCGCCGCTCGAGGCAGGAGACCGCGACGCGAAAGGGCCCGGCCACCATCACGCGACCGACGACCCCACGGTGGCCGAGGGCGTGTACCAGCCGGTGAAGGTCGACAATGAGCTCTACGTCCGCGACTACTCGCGCTGCGTCCTCTGCTACAAGTGCGTCGAGGCCTGTGGGGTCGACGCCCAGAACACCTTCGCGATCGCCGTGGCGGGCCGCGGGTTCGACGCGCGGATCTCCACCGAGTACGCGGTGCCGCTCGACGAGTCCGCCTGCGTGTACTGCGGCAATTGCATCGGGGTGTGTCCGACGGGCGCGCTCATGTTCACGAGCGAGCACGAGATGCGCGAGGCGGGGTCGTGGGACGAGGACGATCAGACCGTCACGAGCACGATCTGTCCCTACTGTGGCGTCGGGTGTCAGCTCGACCTCCACGTCCAGGACAACGCGATCGTGAAGGTGACCTCGCCGGCGGACAACTACGTGACGAGCGGTCACCTGTGCATCAAGGGGCGGTTCGGCTTCCAGTTCGTGCAGAACCGCAAGGGCGACGATCCGCTCGCGCGGAAGCGCCGCGCCGACCGCGAACGCGACCGGAACGCCGGCGCCTCGGAGGGGACGCCCTGACGGCCGCCGGGTCGGTCACGGGCATCGTCCTCGCCGGCGGGCGGTCCACGCGCTTCGGCGACGCTGACAAGCTGACGGCCGAGGTCGCGGGCATGCCGCTGATCCATCGCCCGATCCTTCGGCTCGCGGAGATCGCGGGTGAGGTGATCGTGGTACTCGGCCCGGGCGACGAGCCGCCACGGCTCCCGCTCGGTGTGCCCCTTCGCGTGGCCCACGATGCCGCCGGAGCCGAGGGCCCGCTCGCGGGCGTGCTCGCCGGCCTCCTCGTGACCGACACGGTTCTCGCGATCGTCGCGGGCGGCGACATGCCGACGCTCATGACCCCGGTGCTCCTCGAGCTCCTCCGCGTCGCGGCCGAGGCGCCCGTCGACGCCGTGGTGCTCCAGGAAGGCGATGGGTTGCGGCCGCTGCCGCTCGTCCTCCGGGTGACGCCCGCCGCAGCCGCCGCCCACGCGCTGCTGCACGACGGCGAACGGCGGCTCCGAGCCCTCCCGCAGGCGCTGCGCACGGCGGTGGTCGACGAGCCCACCTGGCGAGGGCTGGATCCGGACGGCGCGACGCTCGCCGATGTCGACGTTCCCGAGGATCTCTCGAAGGTCCGGCCATGAGCCACCTCGATCCGCTCCGCCTAGACGGGATCGAGATCTCGGTCGTCTGCGAAGGCTTCGCGCCGCTGGATCTCGCCGACGAGTGCCCGGGCCACGACGTCGACTGGACGGCGGAGCGCGCGCGCCGTCCGTGGGCGTTCCTCGGCGATGCCGCCTGGCCGTGGCACGTCCACGGGTTCGTGCTGCGCGTTCGCTCCTCGACCATCGTCGTGGACACGGGGATCGGCTCCTTCCCGCCGTACATCCCGTGGGCCGAGCAGGCGCCGGGCGACCCCTGGGCGGGCGTCGACCGAGCGAACGTGGACCACGTCGTCGTCACGCACCTGCACGCCGACCATGCGGGGGGGACGGTCGGGCCGGACGGCGCCGCGAGCTTCCCCAACGCCCGGTATCACGCGCACCCCGACGACTGGACGCACTTCGAGGGGGTCGACGATGTCGAGGAGTACGTGGCTCGAGGCGCGATGGGCCGGCTGGCCGACGAGGGCCGCGTGTCACTGGAGGCCGAGGACCACGAGGTCGTGCCGGGCGTGCGCCTGATCCACACGCCCGGCCACACACCCGGCCACCGCAGCGTGCTCGTCGACGACACCCTGCTGCTGACCGGCGACCTGCTCCACCTGCCGATCCAGGCCGCGAACCCCTCGTGGCCGTCGAGCCATGACGAGGATCCCGAACTGGGCGCGCGTTCGCGCGTCGAGGTCCTGGGGAGGGCGGCCGCGACCGGTCATCTGATCGGCGTGCCGCACTTCGCGCGGCCGTTCGGGCGCCTCGGCGAGGACGGGTGGCGCGAGGCCTAGCGACCCCGAGGCGGCGGGCCACCCGCCCCGTCGCCCGCCCCGTCGGGTTGGGGTAGGCTCCGCAACGAAGAGCGGGGCCGGCGTGCTCGCCCCCCGCGCATCACACCTCTCGGCGAAAGGATCGGCCATGTCGACGCGTCGTGTCCTGATCATGGGAGCCGCCGGCCGCGACTTCCACAATTTCAACGTGGTGTTCCGTGAGGACGCCGCCGCCGAGGTCGTGGCGTTCACGGCGACCCAGATCCCCTACATCAACGACCGGCGATACCCGACCTCGCTCGCGGGCTCGAACTACCCGGACGGGATCCAGATCTACGACGAGTCCGAGCTGGTCCGGCTGATCCGTGAGCTGGACGTGGACGACGTGGTGTTCGCGTACTCGGACGTCGCGCACGAGTACGTGATGCACAAGGCGAGCGAGGTGATGGCGGCCGGCGCGAACTTCGTGCTGCTGGGCCCAGACGCCACGATGCTGAAGGCCACGATCCCGACGGTCGCGGTCACCGCCGTGCGGACGGGGGTCGGCAAGAGCCAGACCACCAGGGCGATCGCTGGCGCGATCAAGGAGGCGGGCAAGACCGTCGTCGCGGTACGCCACCCGATGCCGTACGGCGACCTCGAGGCGCAGCGCGTCCAGCGGTATGCGGTGCTGGAGGACCTCGATCGGTACGGCTGCACGATCGAGGAGCGCGAGGAGTACGAGCCGCACATCACGAGCGGCACCGTGATCTACGCGGGGGTCGACTACGGCGACATCCTCGCCCAGGCGCAGGCCGAGGCCGACGTGCTGCTGTGGGACGGAGGGAACAACGACCTCCCGTTCTACACGCCCGACGTGTGGATCACGCTCGTGGACCCGTTGCGAGTGGGCCACGAGCTCACCTATCACCCCGGCGAGGCGAACCTGCGCGCGGCCGACGTGATCATCGTGAACAAGATGGATTCGGCCACGCCGGAGCAGGTGGCCCAGCTCGACGCCACGATCGCCGCCGTGAACCCCAGGGCCACGGTCGTGAAGGCGAACTCCCTCGTATCGGTGGACGAGCCCGAGTCGATCCGGGGCAAGCGGGTGCTGGTGGTGGAGGACGGCCCCACGCTGACCCACGGGTCGATGAAGATCGGCGCAGGCGTGGTGGCCGCCGAACGCAACGGCGCCGCCGAGATCGTGGATCCGCGTCCGTGGGCGTTCGGCTCGATCGCCGACACGTTCGAGAAGTACGACGTCGGAGCGGTGCTGCCTGCGATGGGTTACAGCGAGGGTCAGCTTGCCGAGATGGCGAAGATCATCGACGCCGCCGACGTGGATCTCGTCGTGATCGGCACGCCGATCGACCTCCGAAGCGTGATCGACATCCGGAAGCCGGCCGTGCGCGTGCGCTACGACCTGCAGATCCTGCCCGGTTCCCCGACCCTCGCCGACATCCTGCGGCCCGTGCTCGGATAGTGGAACGGGTCGTCATCGCCCTGGGGGGCAACGCGCTCCTCCGCCGCGGGGCCGAGGACACGTACGACGAGATGTATCGAGCCGCGCGCGGCGCGGCCGAGCGTGTGGCCGACATCGCGGCGGCGGGGTGGGAGGTCGTGCTCACCCACGGCAACGGCCCGCAGGTGGGCAGGATCCTGCTGCAGCAGGAGGCCGCGGCGGATGTCGTGAGCCCGATGCCGCTCGACGTGTGCGGGGCGGAGAGCCAGGGGCAGATCGGCTACCTGCTGCAGGTGACGATCGGCGACGTGTTCTTCGAGCGCGGGATGGAGCGTCCCGTGGCGACCGTGCTCACGCTCACCAGGGTACGCGCGGACGACCCGGCCTTCGCCGACCCGACGAAGTTCGTCGGCCAGTACTACGAGGAGGCGGAGGCACGCTCGCTCGAGGTCGAGCGCGGCTACACGATGAAGGCGGATCCCCACGGCGGTTGGCGACGGGTCGTCCCGAGCCCCGAGCCGTACTCGATCGTCGAGACGCCGGTGATCCGGCAGCTGATCGCCGACGGGGTGATCGTGATCGCGAGCGGCGGAGGCGGGATCCCCGTGATCGAGGACGGCCCACGCCTGATCGGCAAGGAGGGCGTGGTCGACAAGGACCGGGCGGCCGCGATCTTGGCGACCGAGGTCGCGGCCTCGACGCTCCTCGTGCTCACCGACGTCAAGAAGGTCCAGCGAGGCTTCGGAGGATTCCTGCCCGAGGACATCGACCGCATGACGGTTGCCGAGGCGCGGGCACTCCTGCGCAAGGGTGAGTTCGGTGCCGGGTCGATGGGTCCGAAGGTCGAGGCGGCGGTCGGGTTCGTGCGCGCCGGCGGCACGCGCGCCGTGATCGCGGATCTCGACGACGCGCTCTCGGCCCTGCAGGGGACCGCCGGGACCGAGATCGTCGCGGCCTAGGTGCGTCGGCGCTTCGGCTGACGGCCGGGGTTCCGCACGAGCTGCGCGACGAGGTAGAGGGCGAAGAGCCCCACGACGCCGACCAGGGCCACGAGCAGGCCGACGAAGAACCACTCCAGGAAGCCTTGGATCGCGAGCACCGGTCCACCTCTCGAAGATCGCCGACGGCCCAATCCTATCGGCCCCGGTGGCACGTGGCCGGGCGGCCGGCGCCCGCTGCCGGCGACCCCCGATCCGGTCAGGTTGTAGGGTGGCGCGCCATGCGCCTCGGGATCCTCACCGGCGGGGGTGACTGCCCCGGTCTGAACGCCGCGATCCGTGCCGTGGTCAGGCGCGCGCACGAGCCGTACGGGGCGACCGTGCTGGGGTTCCGCGACGGCTGGCGCGGCGTCCTGGAGGGCACGATCGAGGAGCTCGGGCCCGACGACGTGTCCGGGATCCTCCCGCGCGGCGGCACGATCCTCGGCACGTCCGGCGTCCAGCCGTTCCGCCAGGCCGACGGTCCCGATCGGGTCCGGCGTGCGATCGACATCCATCGGCTGGACGGGTTCATCGTGATCGGCGGTGAGGGGACGATGGGCGCCTGCGCGGCGATGCCCGACGTGCCGGTCGTCGGGGTACCCAAGACGATCGACAACGACATCGCCGGCACCGATCACAGCGTGGGCTTCCAGACCGCGGTCCAGATCGCGACGGAGCTGATCGACCGTCTCTACAGCACCGCGGAGAGCCACCATCGGATCATGGTGTGCGAGGTGATGGGCCGCAGCGCTGGATGGATCGGACTGACCGCCGGCATCGCCGGGAACGCCGACGTGATCCTCGTACCGGAACACCCGTTCGACATCGACCTCGTCGCGCAGCGGATCGTTCAGCGCCATCGCGAGCACCGCCCGTTCTCGATCGTGGTCGTGAGCGAGGGCGCGGCGCCCGTGTCGGGCACGATGGACGTCCCCGACTACCCGCTCGATCCGAACGGGTGGCCCCGGCTCGGCGGGATCGGCGGGCTCGTG
Source organism: uncultured Actinomycetes bacterium (assembly GCA_963816275.1). Taxonomy (GTDB): domain Bacteria; phylum Actinomycetota; class UBA4738; order UBA4738; family HRBIN12; genus JAOUEA01. The sequence goes on along the minus strand of CAWFJU010000020.1, from coordinate 50,899 downwards.
GCGGCCGAGCTGGCCCGGCGCACCGGCTACGAGAGCCGGATCACCGTGCTCGGCCACGTGCAGCGCGGGGGATCGCCGGTGGCGTACGACCGCGTCCTCGCCACGCGGCTGGGCGTCGCGGCGGTCGACGAGGCGGTCGGCGGCGGCTGGGGGCGGCTCGTGGGCATCGTGGGGGAGCGCCTCGTGACGACCCCGATCGCCGAGGCCGGCATGGCCGCCCGCGTCGTCCCCGAGGAACGCTGGCGGATCCCGCAGGTCCTCTGCGACTGAGGCCCGCTCCCCGGTCGTGGCGCACGCACGTCGTAGGCTTCCGCCATGAGACTCGGCATCCTGACCGGCGGCGGCGACGTTCCCGGCCTCAACGCGTCGATCAAGGCCGTCGTGATGCGGGCGGCGTCCGAGGGCCACCAGGTCGTGGGGATCCGGCGCGGCTGGGCCGGACTCCTCGAGACGAACCCTGACGAGCCGTCGACGATCGCGACGAACAGCGTGCACCTCGACCCGGGGGTGGTCCGAACGATCGACCGTTCCGGCGGCACGTTCCTCCATTCGGCCCGGACGAACCCCGCGAGGGTGCGGGCCGCCGACGAGCCCGCCTTCCTGGCGGAGGGGAGGACCGACGACGGTCCCCGCGACCACACCGCGCACGCGATCCGCGTGATCCAGCATCTCGGGCTGGACGCGCTGATCCCGATCGGGGGGGATGACACGCTCTCGTTCGGCCTGCGGTTGCACGAGGAGGGCGTCCCGGTGATCGCGATCCCGAAGACGATGGACAACGACGTCCACGGCACCGACTACTGCATCGGATTCTCCACGGCCGTCACGCGCACGGTGAACTTCGTCCACCAGCTGCGCACGAGCGCCGGGTCGCACGAACGCCTGGCGGTGGTCGAGGTGTTCGGGCGCTACAGCGGCGAGACGTCGCTGATCGCGGCGTACCTGGCCGGCGTCGACCGGGCGATCATCTCGGAGGTCCCGTTCGACATCGACCGCCTGGCGTCCCTCCTGATGAAGGACAAGCGGGCGAACCCCAGCAACTACGCGATGATGACGATCTCGGAGGGCGCCACGATCGAGGGCGGCGAGATGGTCCAGGGAGGCCCCGAGGACGCGTACGGGCACAAGAAGCTGGGCGGGGTGGGCCAGTTCACCGCAGAGCTCCTGAAGGAGCACACGGGCGAGGGCATGATCTATCAGCAGCTCGGCTACCTGATGCGGTCGGGGAGCCCCGACTCGCTCGACCTGATGGTGGCGATCAACTACGCGGTGATGGCGGCCGATCTCGCGATCGAAGGGGTGAGCGGGCGGCTCGTGGCGCTGCGGAACGGGAACTACGTGAACGTGCCGCTCTCCGTGCTCGGCCAGGGCGTGAAGCGCGTCGACGTCGACTCGCTGTACGACCGCGAGGCCTACCTGCCGAAGATCCGCCACGTCGACGGCAAGCCGATGTTCCTGTACTGAGCCGATATCGCCGTCGCCGCTAGACTCGCTCCCATGGTTCCCTTCCGCGTCGACCTACGATCGGACACGGTCACGAGCCCGTCGCCCGCGATGCGCAGGGCGATGGCGGAGGCCGAGGTGGGTGACGCCTGGTACGGCTCGGATCCCACGGTGAACCGCCTGCAAGAGCTCGCGGCGGAGACGCTCGGCACCGAGGCCGCGATCTACGTCCCCACCGGCACGATGGGCAATCAGCTGGCGCTGCGGCTCCACGTGCAGGGGGTCGGACACCTGGTGGCGACCTCGAGCGCCGCGCACGTCGCGACCACCGAGGTGATGACCTCCGCGGTGCTGTCGGGGATCGCGTTCCGCACCGTGGACCCCGGGCCTCGGGGGTGGATCGACGCCGCCCAGGCCGAGGCCCTGCTCGAGCCCGACAGCTACTACCAGGTCGAGTTGGTCGACCTGCTGGCCGTCGAGAACACCGCGGGCTCCGCCGGCGGCCGCGTGCTGCCGATCGAGGAACTGCGTGCCGTACGCAAGGTCGCCGAGGACGCGGGCGTCCCCGTCCATCTCGACGGCGCCCGGCTGTTCAACGCCGCTGCCGCCACCGGGGTCGACGCGATCGAGTGGGCCCGGGAGGCCGACACGATCATGGTCTGCGTCTCCAAGGGGCTCGGCGCCCCGATCGGGTCCCTCCTGTGCGGGCCGGCGGCGCTGATGCCGGAGGCGAGGCGGCTGTGGATCCTGTTCGGCGGCGCCTGGCGTCAGGCCGGGATCATGGCGGCGGCGGGCATCGTGGCGCTCCAGGATGGGCCGCAGCGCCTCCGCGAGGACCACGAGCGCGCCCGCAGGCTCGCCGACGGCGTCCACGAGATCCTCCCGGGGGCGATCGATCACGCGCAGGTTGAAACGAACATGGTGTTCGTCGACACGGAGGCGGTGGGCCTCCCGTTGCTCGAGACGGTCGAGCGGTTGGCGGCCCTCGGGGTCGGGGTCACCCACGGCGGCGGCAAGGTCCGCATGGTGACCCACCTCGACGTCGACGACGACGGCGTCGCCGTCGCGCTGGACGCCTGGCGATCCATCGCGCGCGACGCCGCGAAGGAGGGTTGATGGGTCTGTTCACGAAGAGCGTGCCGGCCGAGGTCGCCGACCGGGTCCCGCCCGGACAGCGACTGGTCAAGAGCTGGCCGGTGCTGCACTACGGCCCCGTCCCGCGGTTCGACGGCACCGACTGGGACCTCGAGGTGTCGGGCCTGGTCGATGAGCCGTTCACCCTGAGCTACCAGGAGCTCCGCGACCTTCCGAACGTCACGGTCGATGCCGACATGCACTGCGTGACCGGCTGGACCACCCTCGACAACACGTGGGAGGGCGTCTCGTTCCGCACGATCATGAAGCTCGCGAAGCCGCAGCCGGAAGCCAAGTGGGTGATCGCGCACTGCGCGTACGGCTACACCTCGAACCTCTCCCTTGAGGCGTTGGCCGACGATGACGTGCTGCTCGCCTGGCGGAACCACGGCCAGGACCTCGAGCCCGACCACGGGTGGCCCCTGCGCCTGGTCGTTCCGAAGCGGTACGCGTGGAAGAGCGCGAAGTGGCTCACCGGCCTGGAGTTCAGCGCGAAGAACACGCGAGGCTTCTGGGAGGTGCGCGGGTACCACATCCACGCCGAGCCGTTCGCGGAGGAGCGATACAGCCACCAGGAGGGACGCGGGGCCGAGCTCGAGCTCTAAGGCCCCGCGAGCGCCCGGAGCCGGGCGATGTCGGCGGCGTGCCGTTCGGCGTCGCCCGGCGTCTCGAGCACGAAGGACCAGTCGGCGGCCTCGGGACGGGCGAGGATCTCCCGCCAGCCGTCGATCCCGATGTGGCCGTCGCCGATGTTCTCGTGGCGGTCGCGACGCTCGCCCCGCGGGAACATCGAGTCGTTCGCGTGGACGAGCCCCACGCGATCGGTGAGGCCGTGGGCCGCGAGCTCGCCGAAGAGCTCGTCGACCCCTTCGGGCGTGCCGAGGCCGTAGCCGGCCGCGAACAGGTGGCAGGTGTCCAGGCAGAGCCCGACGCGGTCGTCGCCGGCCGCCTCGAGCAGGGCCGCGGCTTCGGGGATCGTCGAGGCGACGGCGCCCGACGTGCCGGCCATCAGCTCGACGAGGACCGTGACGGCGTCGGCGTCGGCGTCGCCCGTCGTGCGCCGAAGGCTCTCGGCCGCGCGCTCGCGCGCGTCGTCGCGGTCGCCCTCGGGGCCGCCCGCGCCGCTGTGCAGGACGAGCAGGTCGACGCCCATCCGGCCGCAGGCGAGCACCGTGGCCGAGGCGAGCTGGCGCGACCGTTCCAGGAAGGCCGGGTTCGGGGAGGCGATGTTCACGAGGTAGGGCGCGTGTGCCGCGAGGGGACCGAGCCCGGAGCTCCGCCAGGCCTCGCGGAACGCCGTGGCCTGGTCGTCGCGGATCGTCGGTCCGGCCCAGGCACGCGGGTTCGAGACGAAGATCTGTGCGCAGTCGGCGCCCCGGTCGTGGCACTCCTTGACGACGCCGCGGGTGGCCTCGGCGCCCCGCCGGACGTGCGCGCCGAACCTCACACCATGAACAGCGAGATCGTGTCGCCGTACCGCACCGTGACGCCGACGCCCGGCGACTGGCTGAAGACGACCGACCCCGTGGTACCGGGGACGGTCTTGAAGACCAGGATGAGACCGTACCGGTCGGCGAGCGCCTGCGCGCCCGACTTCGACAGCCCGCCGAAGTTCGGCGCGGGGAACTGCTCCGGCCCCTTCGAGACGGTCAGGGTGATCGTTGCGCCGGAGGGGGCCTCGGCGCCGGACGGCGACTGGCTGATCACGCGGCCTTCCTCGACGTCGTTCGAGAACTCCTCGATGATCGAGACCTGGAACTTCTGGGCTTCGAGCCGCTTCGTGGCCTCGTCCTGCATCTTGCCCACCACGTTCGGCAGGTTCACCGGGGGCGGGCCTTTGCTGACGACGAGCCTGACCTCGCTGCCTTTGGGCGCCTGCGGCGTCGAGGGGTCCTGCGACAGGACGGATCCGGCCGCGACGTCGTAGTCGAAGACCGACTTCGTGACGACCGGCACCAGGCCGGCCGTGCGCAACAGGTCCTTCGCGCGCTCGAGCGGCTTGCCCACGACGTTCGGCAGGTCCACGGGCGGCGGGCCGAGCGACGGCACGATCACGACCGTGGCGCCCTCGTCCAACGTGGCCCCAGGGGAGGGCCGCAGCTTCAGCACCTGGCCCGCGGGCACGTCCATCGAATACTGGCCCTCGGCCGTCTTCACCACGAACCCGAGGTCGGTCAGCTGGGCCGACATCTCCTGGACCGTCAGGCCACCCGTGGGCGGGACGACCGCCTGGTGGGGCACGACGTAGGTCCACGCGCCCCAGGCGGAGACCGCGAGGGCGGCGACGACCATGATCGCGAGCACGACCCGCTTCCAGCGGCGGTGCCGTCCGCGCTCCACGCGCGGGATCGTCTGGGTCTGGGTCCCGGCGATCGCGACGGCCTCGGTGCGCTCACCGTCGTCGTCGGCCGCCGTCACCTCGGGCATGTCGTCGATCAGCGCGGCGAGCGAGCGGGCGGCAGGCAGGGACGGCTCGATCGCGTCGATGTCCCGCCGCATCTCGGGGGCCGACTCCGGCCGCAGCTCGCGGTCGCGGTCGGTCGCGCTCGTCACGAATCCGTCGAGCTCCGCGGGGATCGACGGCACCGTGGCCGAGGGCCGGGGGACCCGGTCCGAGAGGTGCTTGTAGGCGATCGACATGGCCGTCTCGCCCGTGAACGGGAGCTTCCCGGTCAGGAGCTCGTACGTGACGATGCCGAGGGAGTAGAGGTCGCTGCGCGGATCAGCGGGCTCGCCGCGGATCTGCTCGGGCGCGAGGTACTGCACCGTGCCGGTCACGGCGCCGGCCTGGGTCGCGCGCCCGTCCGCGTACGCGCGGGCGAGCCCGAAGTCAGCCACCTTCACCACGCCGTCGGTCGTGACCAGGATGTTCTCGGGCTTGATGTCGCGGTGCACGATGCCTTGCGCGTGGGCATGCCCGAGCGCGAGCAGGGTCTGCCGCACCACCTCGCACGCCTGGGCAGGTTCGAGCTTGCCGTAGAGGTTCAGGAGGTCGCGGACGCCCCGGCCTCGCACGTACTCCATGACCATGTAGTAGATGCCGTCGACCGCGCCCCAGTCGTAGACGGCGACGATGTTGGGGTGGGAGAGCCCGGCCGCCGCCCGCGCCTCGCGGCGGAAGCGGTCCACGAAGGCCTGGTCGCCCGAGAGCGAGCGGTGCAGGACCTTGATCGCCACCTCGCGAGCGAGCACGGTGTCACGCGCGAGGAAGACCTCGCCCATGCCGCCTGCGGCGATCCGTTCGAGCACGGTGTAGCGCCCGTCGAGCGTGACGAGTGCATGGCCTCCGGTCCCATCCGGTGGTGCCGGGTGGGTCATACTCCTGGACGTGTGGATCTCCTCCCGTTCGGGGAAGCGCTCGGGGAAAGCGAGGGGAGCGCGTCCGCGAGGATTCTACGGGTGAGGAAGGGCGGAACCGTGGAGGTTGGGGCAACTGCATCGGCCGATCTCGGGGCCTCGTTGGACCGGATCGAGGCCGCGGTGGGCGAGGGGGACATCGACCTTCGGGCGCTGGGCTTCTGGAAGGTCGTCGCTCGCGTGAAGCCCGACCGGCTGCTCGTCCACGAGCACGCCGACCAGATCGGCCGGATCGACACCGCCGCGTTCCGTGCGGGGGTGCGGCTCCGGGTGCCCGTGTGGGCCGGGAACCTGCTGCTCCTGGCCGGGGTCATCGCGGGCGGCGTGGCCGTCTGGCTGGCGTTCGCCTGGGACACGGCGCTGTGGAAGGGGTTCGCCCTGCTGGCGGCGGGCGTGATCTGGGCGATCGCCGTGCACTCGCCGGCCCACTGGATGGTCGGTCGCGCGATCGGGATCCGGTTCACCGACTACTTCATGGGCGGTCCGCCGCCGCCGCGTCCCGGGCTGAAGACCGATTACGCGACGTATCTGCGCGCCGATCCGGACAGCCGGGCCTGGATGCACGCGAGCGGAGCGATCGCCACCAAGCTCGCGCCGTTCGTGGCGTTGGTGTTCTGGCCCGCGTCCGGCGCGCCCTGGTGGAGCGCGGTGGCCCTGCTGGCCCTCGGCATCCTCCAGATCGTTACCGACGTGACCCTGTCCACGACGTCGAGCGACTGGAAGAAGTTCGCCCGGGAGAGGGCCGTGGCGCGGTCGCGCGAACCGTAGCTACCTATACTGCTCACGCACCACCGGGGAGCTCGGGCATCCGGGCTGAGAGGTCGGCACTGGCGCCGGCGACCCGAAGGACCTGATCCGGGTAATGCCGGCGGAGGGAGCGATGGGAACGCGACTCGACCCCCACGCGCTGCGTCTGTACGTGGTGACCTCGGCCACGCTCGTGCCGAACCGCGGGCATCGCGAGATCGCGACCGCGGCGGTCGGCGCCGGCGCCACGGCGATCCAGCTGCGCGCGCCCGAACTCGACGACCACGCCCTGCTGCCGCTGGCCCGCGAGATCGCGCGCGCGTGCCGCGACGCCGGCGTGCTCTGCATCCTGAACGATCGCGTCGAGGTGGCCGTGGCGGCCGACGCCGATGGGGCCCACGTGGGACAGGACGATGCCCCGGGAGCCGCTCGCGCGAGGCTCGGGCCGGAGCGCGTCCTGGGGATCAGCGTTCGCGGCGCCGACCAGGCGCGCGCCGCGACGCGCGCCGGCGCCGACTACCTGGGCGTCACCGTGTGGTCGACCGCCACGAAGCCCGAGGCGGAGGCGGTGGGGCTCGACGGCCTCTCCGCCGTCGCCGCCGCGACCGCGCTGCCCGTCGTTGGGATCGGCGGCATCGACGCCACCAACGCCGCTGAGGTGATCGCCGCCGGCGCCGCTGGGGTCGCCGTGATCTCGGCGGTCGCGGCCGCCCTCGACCCCGCGACGGCCACGCGGGAACTCCGCGACGTCGTGGATCGCACGCTAGGTGGAGGAGGCGCGAGATGAGCGAGCAGATGACCGGGAAGGCGACGGCCGCACTCTTCGAACAGGTGATCCTGCGGCGCCTCGGCGCCCCCGACGGGGACGTCCTCGTGGGTCCGCGGCACGGCGTGGACGTCGGCGTCGTGCGCGTGGCCGACGGCGTCGCGATGGCGCTCACGGCCGATCCCGTCTTCGTGGTGCCCGCGTACGGCTGGGAGCGCGCCGCGTGGTTCGCCGTGCACATCCTGGCGTCGGACGCCGCGACGAGCGGCCTGCCGCTGCGGTGGATGGCCGTCGACCTGAACCTGCCGCCCGAGATCTCCGATGCCGACCTGACCGCGCTCTGGGATGCGTTCTCGCGCGCGTGCGAGGAGCTGGGCGTCGCGGTGGTCACCGGCCACACCGCCCGATACGACGGCTGCGCATGGCCGATGGTCGGGGGCGCCACGTGCATGGCGCTCGGGGGCGCCGACGCGTTCGTGACACCCACGATGGCGCGTCCCGGCGACGCCGTCGTGGTGACGAAGGGCGCCGCGATCGAGGCGACGGCGCTCTTCGCGGCCACCTTCCCCGATCGCCTGCGCGCGGGGCTGGGCGACGAGGTCGTCGAGGCCGCCGACGCGCTCTTCGAGCGGATGACCGTCGTGCCGGAGGCCGTGATCGCCCGGGAGTTCGGGCTCCGCGACCGGGGTGTGACCTCGATGCACGACGCGACCGAGGGCGGCGTGCTGGGCGGCCTGCTCGAGGTCGCGGTGGCCTCGGGAACCGGCATGCGGATCGACCGCGACGCGATCCCGGTGCCGCCGGCGGTCCGCGCCGTCTGTGACCACGTCGGGATCGATCCGTACGTATCGATCAGCGAAGGCACCCTGATCGCCACGGTCGTCGCCGACCGCGCGGACGCCTACGTCGCGGCGCTCGCCGCCGCCGGGATCCCGGCCGCCGTGGTCGGTCGCGTCACCGAGCCTGGTGACGGGCACGTGCTGGTCGTCGACGGCCGTGCCCAGCCCCTCGAGCATCCCGGTCTCGATCCCTTCTGGGGTGCCTTCGGAGCGTGGGCGGCGGGCGCGTAGGCTGTCGCGCGTGGATCTGCTCTGCGTCGGCGACGTGATGCTCGACGTCCGCGTGGACGCCGGCCGGCTCGCGCGCGGCGGCGACGTGCACGGCCGCGTGGTCGTGCAGCCGGGAGGGACCTCGGCCAACGCCGCCGTCTGGGCCGTCTGGGACGGTGCCACGGCGCGCGTGCACGGCGGCGTCGGCGCCGATCTGGCCGGACGCCTCGTCGCCGACGCGCTCCGCGAGCACGGCGTGAAGATGCACCTGACGCCGTACCCCGACACCGCCACCGGGACGATGCTCGTCGTCCACGAGCCGGGGGAGCGATCGATGGCGGCCGACCGCGGGGCGAACGCGCGGTTCCGGTCCGACGAGCTCCCCGGGATGCTCGTGAGTGGGGCCGTCCTGGTCTCGGGGTACCTCCTCCTGCACGAGGACACCCACCCCGCGGCACTCGCCGCGATCGAGCGCTCGGTCTCGCCGTTCGTGGCCGTGGAGGCCGCGTCGTGGCCGCTCGTTGAGGCCTTCGGGGTCGAGCGGTTCTTCGAGGTCACGGAGAAGGCCACCGTGCTCCTGGCGAACGAGCGCGAGGCCGAGGTGCTGACCGGGTCGACGGGCGAAACGGCCGCGAAGGTGCTGGGGGAGCGGTTCCCGATCGCGTGCGTGAAGCTGGGCGGGGAGGGCGCCGTGGCGGTCGTCGACGGCGCGACGCACCGGATCCCCGCCGAGCCGATCCATGAGCTCGATCCCACGGGTGCGGGCGACGCGTTCGACGGGGTCTTCCTCGCGGCGCTCGCGCGCGGCGCCGACGTCGACGACGCCCTCCGACGCGCCTGCCACGCGGGGGCGCTCGCGGCTGCCAGCTTCCAGGCCTGGCCCGTTGAGGGGGCGCGATGAGCCTCCGCCTCGGCGAGGAGGTCGGCGAGAGCCTCGCGGCCGGGCTGGCGGTCGTCGCGCTCGAGACGAGCGTGATCGGCCAGGGCCTGCCGCCGCCCAGGAACCGGGAGTGCGTCGATCGCATGAGCGGAGCGATCCGCGCCGCGGGCGCGGTCCCGGCGTGGATCGGCGTCGTCGACGGTGCGGTCACGGTCGGGCTGACCGGCGAGGAATTGGGGCGCTTCGCGGTGCCCGGGGATGCGTCGAAGGTCGCCCGCCGCGACCTCCCGGCGGCGGTCGCGGCCGGAGCGCTCGGCGCCACCACCGTGAGCGCGACGATCTGGGCCGCCGCGAAGGCCGGCGTGGCGGTCGGCGCGACGGGCGGCATCGGCGGCGTGCATCCCGGTGACGACCCCGACGTCAGCGCCGACCTCCTCGAGCTCGCGCGCACCCCCGGGCTGCTCGTGTGCTCGGGCCCGAAGTCGATCATCGATCCGGTCGCGACGACCGAGAAGCTCGAGGAGCTGGGGGTCTCGATCGTCGGGTACGGCGTCGACCGGCTCCCGTTCTTCCTGGCGCGCGCCGCACCCGTGGAGCTCGATCATCGTGTCGATGCCCCCGGGGCGGCCGCCGCGATGCTCCGCGCCTCGCGGGACCTGGACGTGCGCTCTACGCTGCTGCTCTGCAACCCCGTACCGTCCGCGATGGCGATGGACGCCGACGAAGTGGCCGCGGCGGCGCGGGAGGCCGAGGTGCTCGCGGACCACGCCGGCGTCCACGGGAAGGTCCGCTCGCCGTTCCTGCTGGCGGCGCTCGCCGAGCTCACCGGCGGCCGGAGCCTGGAGTCGAACCTGGCCCTGCTCGAGGACAACGCCCGCGTGGCCGCCGAGATCGCGGTGGCGGCCGCCGGGTGAGCGAGCCGGTCGCGACGTCCGCCGCGCGCGTCCGCCGCACCGCGATGGCCGGGGCGGTGGGACCGGTCGGGTTCCTCGCGGTCTCGTTCACGATGGCGCTCCTTCGGCCGGAGGTGATCCGCGCCCAGGGGTGGGCGAGCTGGCCGAGCAGCATGGCCGTGGGCGGCCCGATCGGCCTCGGGCAGACGCTCGCCTTCCTCTGGCTGGCCGGGTGCTACACGGTGTTCGCCCTGGGGGCGCTCCGACCCGCGCTGCGCGATCCGCTCGCCACCTGGGGGTTCGTCTCGGTGGCCGCGGGCGACGTGCTCCTCGCGTTCTCCACCGATGGACCCGGCGAGGATCTCTCGTGGCACGGCGCGGTGCACCTGGCGGGGGTCGTTGTCGTGACCGTGGCGACGATCGTGGCCACGGTGGGCGTGACGCGCGCCACCCGGGATCGCGCGGACTGGCGCGCGTGGCGCCGCGTGGCCTGGGTCCCGATCGCCGCCGCGGCGATCGGTCTCCTCGGGGCGCTCGACACCGGGTGGGCCAAGGTCGCGTACGTCGTCGGCATCACGCTCCCGGCAGCGGTCGCCGCCTGGCTCGTGTACCGCGATGCCGATCGCACGATACGCGCGGGCGACCCTACCTGAGCCAGGTCTTGCCGATCGCCTTCGAGAAGTTCCAGGCGTAGCGCATCGACTTCGGCTTCTTCGATTCCCCCCCGCGCCGCGTGAGGAATGTGACCGGCACCTCGACGACGCGAGCGTGTTGCCGCAGCGCCTCGATCGTAACCTCCGACGTCCAGAACTGGTCCTGCACGAGGATCAGCGTGCGCAGGGTCTCGGCGCGCGTCGCCCGGTAGCCGCTCGAGATGTCGGTCACGCGCTGGCCGGTGAGGATCGTCACGACCCACGAGAAGAAGTGAACCCCGGCGTGGCGGATCAGGGGCCCGCCGCGTTCGAAGTCGCCGAGCATCCGTGACCCGTTCACGTGGTCGGCCCGTCCCTCGATGATCGGCGCGATCAGGATCGGGATCTCCTCGGGGAGGTGCTGCCCGTCGGCGTCCAGGGTCACGACGATGTCGGCGCCGAGCTGCAGGGCGACGTCGTAGCCGACGCGCAGCGCCATCCCGCCGCCGCGCCGGATCGGCAGACTCGCCACGAACGCCCCGGCCGCGCGTGCGGCGTCGGGCGTCCCGTCGTCGGAGTGGTCGTCCACGACGATCGGCACGACGCGGTAGCCCTCGATCTCCCGCGGCATCGCCTCGATCACCGGGCCGATGTTCTCGGCCTCGTTGAACGCGGGGGAGATCGTCATCACCTTGGGGCCCTGCGGCACCCGGCGGCTCGCCTCCTCCCAGTCGAACCGCTCGACCGCGAGGGCCTCGACGAGTTGGCGGATCGCATGCTCGGACGTGTCGGAGTGGCCCTGCAGCCGGAACAGCATCAGGAAGAGCACCACGACGGCCGCGAGGAGCACGGCGATGATCCGCCGGTTGTTCCCCGGCGTGAAGTTGAACGTGTCGAAGACCGGGTTCAGCAGGTTCGGGAAGGCCGCAAGCACCACGACCGCGAGGACCGCGAAGAACGCCATGATGAGGGTGAGCCGGCTCAGGTGGCGCCGCTGGTACGCGCGGACCGCCCCCAGGAAGAACGCGATCGCGGCGGCGGCCGCGATGAGCCGGAGCGCCCACATGGGCGGGTCAGGCCTCGGTGTCGGCCGGCTGCCAGCGGTCCCGAGGGAGGATGTGGTCGGCGATCACGCGGTCCTTGAACCGCTCCATCGTTGAGAACATCGACTCGATCAGCGTCTCCGAGAGGAGGTGAGGCCTCAGCCCCAGGTCGAGGAGCTTCGTGTGCACAGGGTTGTAGTAGTGCTCCTCGAGCTCGAAGCGCGGGTTGTCGATCGAGGCGACCTCCACGTCGATCCCGACCTCGGAGCCGGCCTTCTGGACGAGTTGGGCGAGGTCGAGGATCGAGAACGACTCGGTGAACTGGTTGAACACGCGCATCTCGCCGCGCTCGGCCGGGTGCGTGACGGCGAGGTCGATGCACTGCAGCGTGTCGACGATGTTCAGGTAGCCACGGGTTTGTCCACCCTTGCCGTAGACCGTCAGGGGATGCCCGATCACGGCCTGAAGGCAGAACCGGTTTAGCGCGGTGCCGAAGACGTCGTCGTAGTCGAACCGCGTCATGAGCCGGTCGTCGAGCACGGTCTCGTCGGTCTGGATCCCGTAGACGACGCCCTGGTTCAGGTCCGTCGCTCGAAGGCCCCACACCCGGCTGGCGAAGTGGATGTTGTGCGAGTCGTGCACCTTCGACAGGTGATACATCGAGCCGGGGAGCTTCGGGAACGGCAGGTAGTCGGTCCGGCCGTTGTGGTTGATCTCGATGTAGCCCTCTTCGATGTCGATGTTCGGCGTGCCGTACTCGCCCATCGTGCCGAGCTTCACGAGGTGACAATCCGGGACGATGTCCCGGATCGCGTAGATCACGTTGAGCGTGTTCACGACGTTGTTCGTCTGCGTGAAGACCGCATGGTCGCGGTCCTTCATCGAGTAGGGAGCGCTCGGGATCTCGCCGTAGTGCACGACGGCCTCCGGCTCGAACTCGCGGAAGAGCGCCTCGGTCACGTCCCAGTCGGTGAGGTCGCCCTCCGTGTAGCCGATGTCGAAGCCGGTGATCTCCTTCCACGCCGCGACGCGCTCGGGCAAGCCCGCGGCGATCGGCGTGAGGGAGTCCGAACCGGCCTCGCGGTGCGCCTCGCGCCGCAGGTAGTTGTCGATCACGTGGACCTCATGGCCGCGGCTCGAGAAGCGCATCGCCGTGGGCCACCCGAGGTAGCCGTCGCCGCCGAGGATCAGGATCCGCATAGGAGTCTCCGTTCAGAGGTAGGCGTGGATTGTAGCTACGCGAGTTCGAGGAGGGCCTCGAGCACGCGATCCACCTCGTCGGCCGTGTGGTAGTGGCAGAACCCGATCCGCACGGCGCCGCCGGTCTCGAGGAGCCCGAGCCGCTCGAAGAGCTCCATCGCGTAGTAGTGGCCGTCCCAGACGAAGATGCCGCGCTCGCCGAGGGCCTCCGCGGTCTTCAGCGGGTGCTGATCGCCCAGCCGCACGGCGAAGGTCGGGGTGCGCTCGTCGACCCGGTCCGTGGCTCCGATGCCCCAGAGTCGGCCGCCCGGGATCCGGGCGAACCCCTCGAGGAACCGCCGCGAGAGGTCGCGTTCGTGGTCGCCGAACGCGGCGAAGCCCGCCCGCACGGCGGCTCGCCGCGTGTCGTCGGTCGGCGCTCCGTACGTGCGTCCGGCCTCCGCCAGGTAGTCGACCGCGGCGACGAACCCCTGCATCGCCTCGTGGTTCTGCGTGCCGGTCTCCCAACGGTCGGGGGAGGGGTAGTCCTGCGCGGGCCGGACCCGGTACGGGTCGAGGTCGTCCAGGATGCCGCGCCGGGCGGCGAGCATCCCCAGGTGCGGGCCGAAGACCTTGTACGGCGAGACCGCGAGCAGGTCGGCACCCAGATCGTCGAAGTCGATCGCGCGGTGCTGCGCGAGGTGGACCCCGTCCACCGCCACGAGGGCGCCGGTCTCCTTGGCGCGCCGCACGAGCCGGACGGCCGGCGTGATCGTGCCCACGCCGTTCGAGGCGAGCGTGAAGGCCACGAGCCGGGTCCGGTCCGAGAGGGCGGCCTCGAACGACGCCTCGTCGAGGGTCGCGTCCGCCGTGTCGATGTCGACCCAGCGCAGCGTGGCCCCCGCATCGCGCGTCGCGAGGACCCACGGCCGCACGTTCGCGTCGTGGTCGAGCCGCGTCACCACGACCTCGTCACCGGGCCCGATCGCCCGGGTGAACGAGCGCGCCACGTGGAACAGGAGCGAGGTCGAGTTCTGCCCGAACACGATCCGCTCGGGTTCGGTCCCCACGAGGTCGGCGCCGGCGCGGCGGGCCGCCACCACCGCCTCACCGGTCTCGCGGCTCGTCGCGAAGGCCCCGTCCATGTTCGAGACCCCGGTGCGGTAGTGAGCCGAGACGGCCTCGATCACGGTGTCGGGGACCTGCGACCCACCGGGGGCGTCGACGATCACGAGCGGGCCGCCCGTCATCGCCCGTGCGGGCGAGGGCGGGGAACCGGGTGCGGAGCGCGGAGAGATCGACCATGACCCATACCCTGGCCCACCGAGGCCCGGGCGACAACTCAGGCCGGGGCGGCCTCGACGGCCTCGGGGAGCTCGGGCGTGTCCCACCCCGGCTCGGGCGTCCAGTGCTCCCAGTCCTCGTCGAACGGCGGTTCGCGCAGGATGATCTGTTCGACCGCGCGCTCGCCCGCCGCCCGGAAGCGCTCGGCCTCCTCCTGGCTGAACAGGCCCTCGTCGACGGCCTGCTGGAGCTCGTCCTCGTCCTTCCAGCGCCAGGTCGAGCGATCCGGCGGGATCAGGACGTCGAGGACGTGCTCGCGCGTGTCGAACCCCATGTCGGTGCGTCGCAGCGGCGACTGCAGGTTGATGTACCACTCGCGGAACTCGCCGGTCTCCCGGTCCCAGCTCGCCAGCACCGCGTACGGCGTGTCCGGGAAGGCGAAGGACAGGAAGGGATGGTGTCGGACCTCGTGGCGTTCCAGATGCCAGTCCCGGTCGGGGAGCCGCAGGAGCGCCCCCTCGTCGTCCTCGGGCTCGAGCGAGCGGACCACGGGCGGCACGTAGAACATCGAGCGGGCCGGAGTGTCCTCCACCACGATCGCGGGCCGGGCGTAGAAGACCCGGCCCTCCCACACCTCGCGGAGCGCCACGCGTTCGCCCCGACGGAACCACCGATCCATACGCTCACGATACCTCGGAGCGGATGGCGCTCCCGAGGACGGGAGTTGGAGCTTCGGTGACTTAGGCGCGTTCGCCGAGCGCCGTGAGGATCCGCTCGGTCGCCCAGTCGAGATCCTCCTGGGACACGACGAGGGGCGGGGCGAGGCGCACCGTGGTCTCGTGCGTGTCCTTGGCGAGGACGCCCATGTCCATCAGACGTTCGCAGACGTCGCGCGCCGGCGCGGCCTCGGGCGTGAGCTCGATCCCGACCCACAGCCCCTTGCCGCGCACCTCCTTCACCGACGGCGGGACCTCGGCGCGGAGCCGTTCGATCAGAGCGGTGCCCATCGCGTCGGCCCGCGCCTGGAACTCGCCCGTGCCCAGGAGCCTGCAGCACCTCGAGCCCGACCGCGCACGCGAGCGGGTTGCCCCCGAACGTCGAGCCGTGCTCGCCGGGTCGGAACACCCCGAGCACGTCGCGGGTGGAGACGACCGCGCTGATCGGCACGATGCCGCCGCCGAGCGCCTTGCCCAGCACGTAGATGTCGGGCGACGACGCCCTCGTGCTCACACGCGAACGTGCGCCCGGTGCGGCCGAGGCCCGACTGGATCTCGTCGGCGATCAGCAGCACGTTGCGTTCGGTGCAGAGCTCACGCGCGCGCCGAAGGTACCCGTCGGGCGGCACGATCACGCCCGCCTCGCCCTGGATCGGCTCGACGAGGAAGCCCACGACGTCGGGGTCGGCGAGCGCGGCTTCGAGCGCGTCGGCGTCGCCGTAGGGCACCGTCACGAAGCCCGGCGTGAGCGGTCCGAAGCCGGTCCAGGCGGAGGGGTCGGACGAGAAGCTCACGATCGTGATCGTGCGTCCGTGGAAGTTGCCGGTGCAGACGACGATCTTCGCCTGGTCCTCGGGCACGCCCTTGACGTCGTAGCCCCAGCGCCGGGCGGTCTTCACCGCGGTCTCGACGGCCTCGGCGCCGGTGTTCATCGGCAGGACCATCTCCATCCCGCAGAGCGCGGCGAGGCGCTCGCAGAACGGACCGAACCGGTCGTTGTGGAACGCACGCGAGGTGAGGGTCACGCGATCGAGCTGCTCGTGGGCGGCGCGGATCAGGTCGGGGTGCCGGTGGCCGAAGTTCAGCGCCGAGTACGCGGCGAGCATGTCCAGGTAGCGGCGGCCCTCGACGTCGGTGACCCAGGCGCCCTCGGCCTCGGCCACGACGACCGGCAGGGGGTGGTAGTTGTGCGCGCTGAACCGCTCGACGAGCTCGATCTGGGCCTCGGAGCCGGAGGTCGTCGTGACGCCGGCCAGCTGATCGCCGGGCTCGGCCACCGTGGTCATGCGATCCCCCTTGTCCGGTCGGCGTGCGTGATCCGGGCACCGCTGGTCACCTGCCCGGCCCGCATGATACGGCGCAACCACGCCCGCCCGGCACCCTTGACGGATGTCCGAGGGCGGGCGTACATTCACCCTCCACTCGAACATATGTTCGAGTTCGAGTCAGTGACTCCGCATCACGGTTCGGAGCGACGGTGCATCGTCATGACGAAGCGGTTCGACGAGGAGATCCGGGTCGAGCGCGATACCGGGATCCCGTCGGCGTTCGAGTGGCGGGGGCGGCGCTACGAGGTCGCCGACGTGATCGGGAAGTGGCGGATCGAGGGCCGGTGGTGGTCCGACGGCCGCGACCGCGAGTACTGGCGGGTCGAGGCCCGCGGCGGCGCGGTCTGGGACCTGTACTTCGACCGGGCCCGCGACCGGTGGCACATGGAACGGCTCTGGGACTAGCGGGGCCGATGCGCGGCGCGTCCTCCTTCGTCCACCTCGACGTCCGGTCGTGCTTCTCGCTGAAGGAGGGCGCCTTCACGCCCGAGCAGCTCGCGCGCCGCGCCGCCGAGCTCGGGATGGACGCCGTCGCGATGACCGACCGCGACGGGCTCTACGGCGCCGCCCGGTTCGTGCGGGCGTGCCGAGCAGGAGGGCGTCGTGCCGATCCTGGGCGCCTCGGTCACGGTGCGGGCGCCCGGCCCACCGGGTGAGCGGGGGCACGAACGGGACGCGCACGTGGTGCTCCTCGCGACCGACGACACCGGCTACGCGAACCTGTGCCGCCTGCTCACCGACGCCCACATGCTCGGCGAGCGCGGCGACCCCTGGCTCGACCCCCGCCAGATCTGCGCGCACGCGGCCGGGCCTCGTCGCGATCGCGGGGCCCCGGTCGCACCCGGGCCGCGCAGCGGTGGCCGGCCGGATCGACGCGGGCGCTGCGTCTGCTCGATCCGTTCCGCGAGGCCTTCGGTGTCGAGCGCCTGTTCGTGGGCGTGGAGCATCGGGTCGAGCGCGACTCCGACGAGGAGGCCCGCGCCCTGCTGCGCCTCGCCCAGCGCGTGGGGGTGCGCGCGGTCGCCACGAACCCCGTGCGCTACCTCGAGCCCGGCGACGCGTTCGTCGCCGACGCCCTGGAGTGCATGCGGCGCATCGTGCCGGTCGCCGACACCAACGTCTCCCGCCGCAACGCCGAGGGCTGGCTGAAGCCGGCCGCCCAGATGCGGGCGCTGTTCGACGAGCGCTCCGACCTCGCCGACACGACGCGCGAGATCGCCGGGCATGTGCTCGTTCGACCTGGGGCTGGACCGGATCTACTTCCCGGACTTCCCGACGCCGGCGGGCCGCAGCGCCGACGCCCTGCTGGCCGAGCGCTGCTGGCGCGGCGTCCACGACCGGCGGCTGCGAGAGGACGAGGCGCTCCGCGACCGGCTGCACCACGAGCTCTCGATGATCCGGCGCATGGGGTACGCGGCGTACTTCCTGACCGTGGCCGACATCGTGGCCGACGTGAAGGCGATGGGCATCCGGGCCGCGTGCCGGGGGAGCGCCGCGGGCTCGCTCGTGTGCTACCTGACCGGCATCTCCGACGTCGACGCGCTGCGCCACGACCTGTCGTTCGAGCGGTTCATGAACCCGATGCGCGACGGACCTTCCCGACATCGACATCGACGTGGAATCGGCCCGGCGCGAGGACGTCTACGACATGATCCTGTCCCGCCACGGCGAGGAGCGCGCCGCCTGCGTGGCCATGATCGACACCTACCGCGCGCGCTCGGCGATCCGCGAGGTGGGCAAGGCGCTCGGCGCTGCCCGAGGTCGAGCTGGGCATGATCGCGAAGTCGTTCCCGCACATCTCGGCGCGCCACCTGCGCGAGGCGATCGACCGTCTGCCCGAGCTGCAGGGCATCAACCTGCGGTTCGAGCAGATCGAGCTGCTGTTCTCGGTGGCCGAGCGGATCGCGGGCTTCCCCCGGCACATCGCCCTGCATCCGTGCGGCATCGTGCTGGCCAGCCACGACCTGGTCGAACGGGTCCCGCTGGAGCGCAGCGCGAACGGCCATCGCATGATCCAGGCCGACAAGGACGACGTCGAGCTGCTGGGCTACCTCAAGCTCGACGTCCTGGGCGTGCGGATGCTCTGCTCGATGCGCCACGCCCTGGACGAGATCGCCCGCACCACCGGCGAGAAGGTCGACCTGGACCGGATCCCGCTCGACGACGAGCCCACCTTCGAGCTGATCCGGCGCTCCGACACCCTCGGCTGCTTCCAGATCGAGTCGCCCGGCCAGCGCGAGCTCCTGCAGAAGCTCCAGCCCACCCGCTGGGAGGACCTGATCGTCGACATCTCGCTTGTTCCGCCCCGGCCCCGTGAAGTCCGACATGATCGCGCCCTACCTGCGGCGGCGCGCCGGGATGGAGCCTCCCCGCTACATCCACCCGGACCTGCGCGGACCGCTGCAGGAGACCCACGGGGTGATCGTCTTCCACGAGCAGGTGATCCGGACCCTCGCGGCGCTCGCCGGCTACACCGAGACCTACGCCGACCACGTCCGCCGCCACCTCGACGACGAGGAGCTGCTCCCGTCGCTGCGAGCCGACTTCCTCGAGCAAGGCGGTCGCCCGCGGCGTCGAGCCCGATGCCGCCGAGAAGACCTGGCACGCCGTGGCCCAGTTCGCGAGCTTCGGCTTCTGCAAGGCCCACGCCGCCGCCTTCGCCGTCCCGACCTACCAGTCGCGCCTACCTCAAAGCCCACTACCCGGCCCACCTGATCGCCGGCCTGCTCACCCACGACCCCGGCATGTACCCGAGGCGGCTCATCCTCGAAGACGCGAGACACCACGACATCGAGATCCTCCCCCTGGACGTGAACGAGAGCGAACCCGACTACGTGGTCGAAGAGGTGGGGACCCGGAAGAGGGAGGGTCCCCCCCGAGCGTCGACGAGCGCAGCGAGCGAAGCGAGCGGAGACGAGCAGCTCGGGGGGGAGCCCGACCGAGCAACGGTCCCCACCCCAACGCTTCGGGGTCCGGCTCGCCCTGCAAGGACGTTCACGGGATCTCGGACGCGGAGATCCGGTCGATCTTGCAGGCGCGCGCCGAGCGGCCGTTCACCGACGTGGGGGACTTCATGCGGAGGACCACCGTGAGCCGGCCGGTCACCGAGGCGCTCGCGCATGCGGGGGCGTTCGACGCGCTGCCGGCGGAGGGGAACCGGCGGAACCGTGTACACGGCGATGACCGCGGAGGCGCCGCGGGAAGGCGACCAGCTGACGCTCACCGACGCGGCCGCGCCGGACGCACGCGTTCAAGGACTACTCCGACGCCGAGGTCGTGCGGGCCGAGCTGGAGGTGCTGGGGATGGACGCGAGCCGGCACATCGTGAGCTTCTTCGAGCCGCTCCTGGCCGACCTGGGGGTGACGCGCACGAAGGACCTCGGGTCGCTGCGCGGCGGGACCAAGGTGATGGTGGCGGGGGTGAAGGTGGCCTCGCAGACGCCGGCGATCCGCAGCGGCCAGCGGATCATCTTCCTGACGCTCGACGACGCCACCGGGCCCGTCGAGGTCACGGTGTTCGAGTCGGTGCAGCCCAAGGTCGCGAAGACGGTCTTCCACGGGTACGCGCTGGCCGTGTGGGGGGAGCTGCGCCGCACCGGGGTGAAGGGGGTCAGTATCATCGCCGAGGAGGTCTGGGACCTCACCGCGCTGCACCGGGCCCGCGGCCGCGGGGAGCTGCGCGAGGCGCTCGACGAGGAGCGGGCATCGGGAGCGCCACGCGGGAGGGGCACGCCGCCCCGCCTCGCAGGCTGTGGCACGCGAGCGGAGGCTCCGCCGGATGAGCCGATCTCGGAGGCAGGGTGACGGACCGACCCGACGACGCGGGCATCACGGACCCCGACACCGGGGAATCCCCGTTCGTCGGCGCGCCGTTCGTGGCGCAGGGCGAGGCGATGCCCGGCTCGCCCGGGATCCATGGCCGGTCCGTTCCGCTGGGTCGTGCTCGCCCAGGGGTTCTCGAGCCTCGCGTTCTGGGCCACTTCGGCACGATGTTCGCGGAGGCCACGTACCGGTTCCACGCCACCTCGTCGGAGATGGCGGTCCTCGGCGTCGGCGCTCTCGGTCCCGTTCATCCTGGGGTCGCTGCTGCAGGGTCTCGTGGTCGACCGCTGGAGCCCGAAGTGGACGGCCGTGATCGGCTACGCGCTGCAGTTCGCCGCGATCCCCGTGGCGCTCGCGGCACCGTCGCTCCCGTGGATCTGGGCGGCGGCGTTCCTGGTCGGCGGGGCGTTCGCGACGATCGAGCCCGCGCGCTCGGCGCTCACGTCGCTCCTCGTGCCCGAGGACCGGCTCGTCCGGGCGAACGGGACCCTCGCCACCGCGTTCCAGCTGGCGCTGGTGCGTGGGCTCGCTCGGCGGGCGGGTGGCTCCTGGAGGCCTGGAGCGCCGACGCGGTCTACGCCGCGGCCGCCGGGGCGGCGCTGCTCCCGGCCGCTCTGCATGCTGATGGTGCCCGACGTGCGCCAGCACGGCGAGCGGCCCAGCGTCTCGTTCGCCGACCTGCGCCGCGGCGCGCAGACGGCCTGGCACCACCCGACCGCTGCGGATCCTGCTGATCGTCACGGTGGCAGGCTGGACCCTCGTGAACGTCTTCTTCGTGCTGGAGCCGCTGTTCGTGCGGGACGTCCTGCTGCGGCAGGGGAACGCCCTGCTGTACCTGTGGGGCGCCCACGGGCTGGGCGCCCTCGCCGGGGCGATCGCGATCACCCGCGCCCGCAACACCGCCGGCCACGAGGCGCGGATGGTCTGCGCGGGCGTCGTGCTCGTCGGCGCGGGGATCGTCGTGTACACGGCGGTCGGCCGGTACCCGGTGGCGCTCGTGGCGAGCGCGGCCTCCGGGGTCGGGTTCGCGCTGTTCTTCCCGCCGCTCCTCGCCCTGATCCAGCGCGTGATCCCCGAGGACCAGCGGGGTCGCGTCACGAGCGTCTTCGTCGCGCTCCAGGAGACGGCCGGGCTCGCGAGCTCGCTGGCGCTGCTCGCGTTCGGCGGGCGTCGTGGCCGTGCAGCCCACCCTGGTGGCGTCGGGCGCCGTCCTCGCGGCGATGGGCGTCGATGGGGCTGCGCGCGGTCGCCCGCGTGCCGTCGGGGAGGCCGTCGGTGACCGAACGCCCGCCTGAGCCGATCCTCCACGTCGACCTCGACGCCTTCTACGCTTCGGTCGAGGTCCTGAAGGACCCGTCGCTCCGCGGCAAGCCGGTGGTCGTGGGCGGCGCCGGGCCGCGCGGCGTGGTGGCGAGCGCCTCCTACGAGGCCCGGCGCTTCGGGGTCCGCTCGGCGATGCCGGGCGTGCGCGCCAAGCGCCTCTGCCCCGACGGCGTCTTCCTGCCCGCCGACTTCGAGGCGTACCGGGCGCACTCGAACCGGTTCCGCGAGGTGCTGCTCGCCCACACGCCGCTCGTGGAGCCGATCTCGCTGGACGAGGCCTTCCTGGACGTGGGCGGCGCCACCTCGCTGTTCGGGCCGCCGGCGGCGATCGCGGCGAAGATCCGGGCCGACGTCGAGCGCGAGGTCGGCGTGACCTGCTCGGTGGGCGTGGCGTCGACGAAGTTCGTGGCCAAGCTCGCCTCGGACGGGTGCAAGCCCGACGGCATGCTCGTCGTGCCGGCCGACGGCGTGACGGCCTTCCTCGAGCCGCTGCCGGTCGGGCGCCTCTGGGGCGTCGGGGGAGAAGACCGGCGAGGTGCTCGGGCGGCTCGCGATCCGCACGATCGGCGACCTGGGCCGCACGCCCGAGTCGATCCTCGCGCGGCTCCTGGGCGACCAGAGCGCCCGTCACCTGACCGAGCTCGCCCACGGGATCGACGAGCGCGACGTCGTGCCCTACGAGGCGCCGAAGTCGGTCGGGCACGAGGAGACCTTCGAGCGCGACCTCGACGACGAGGAGACGATCCTCCGCGAGCTCCTGGCCCTCTCGGGGCGCGTGGCGTCGCGCCTGCGGGCCGACGGCTACCGGGCCCGCACCGTCACCCTGAAGGTCCGTCTGGCGACCTTCACGACGCTCACGCGCGCCCGGACGCTCCCCGACGCCACCGACGTGGGCGCCGACCTCTACCGCGTGGTCGCCGAGCTCTACCGGGCCCTGCCGGGGGAGCGGCGCCGGATCCGGCTCCTCGGCGTGCAGGCCTCGGGCCTCGTCCAGGGCGCCGGCGCGAGCAGCTGGCGCTGCTGCGCGGGGAGCGCTGGGGCGACGTCGAGCGCGCCGTCGACCGGATCGAGGCGCGTTTCGGGCGCGGCGCGGCCGGCCCGGCCTCGCTCCTGGATCGCGACCGTCGCCGATGAGCCGACATCGGGAACTCGGGCTCCGTGGGTTCCGAACCGATCGCGCGACCGTCCCTATAATCGTGTGACAGGCTGCCCCCTCGGCCGGAGGACCCGATGCCACTCAGCGATCACGAACAGCAGATCCTCGACGAGATCGAGCGACGCCTGGCCGAGGACGACCCCAAGCTCGTCGAGCAGGTCGCCCGCACCGACCTCTACACGCACCTCACGCGGCGCATCCGGCTCGCCGGGCTCGCGTTCATCGCCGGGTGCGCTGCTGCTGCTGCTGTTCGTCGTGTCGCTGTGGATCGCGGTGGTCGGCTTCGTGCGTGATGGTGGTGTCGGCGGTGCTGATCTACGCGCTACCTCGGGCAGCTCGGGCGCGATCAGATCCGCGCGATGCAGGCAGGCGGCCGCCTCTCGATCAACGGGATCATGGGCCGGATCGCGGCTCGCTTGCGCCCGCCGCCGCCGCCCGCCGACCCGACTGATCGACGTCGCCGGCGACGGCCGACGCGACGGCTAGCCCGTTCGGGTGGTTTCGCGGCCGTCGTGACCTCGCGGCTTGCCACCTGCTCGACGGCTGGGGTACAACGGGGCCCCCTTCCCCTGTGGGGGTGCGTCACCGTCGAGCGGAGGTTGACCCTTCGATCCGGGGCCGCGCCCGAACCTGTCGTTGGTGTCAGGAACGTCGAAAGGGCGCGCGTCCGTATGGAGGGATTCACCACTCATCAGGCCTGCAAGTTCACCGGATGCACGCCCCGCCAGCTCCGCTACTGGGACCAGATCGGCCTGGTGCAGCCGACCGTTCAGGGGACCGGCGGCCGGCCCGGCGTCCCGCGCCTCTACGCCTTCCGCGACCTCGTGGCGCTGCGCGTCGTGAAGTCGCTCCTCGACGGCGGGATGTCGCTGCAGCGGGTCCGCCGGTCGTGGGACTTCCTCAACAAGAAGGCCGGCCTCGACCGGCACCTGTCCGAGGTCAAGCTCGTCACCGACGGGCAATCCATCTTCAAGATCTGCCGACGCGACGGCGAGGTGATGGACGCGTTGAAGGACGGACAGATGGCCTTCTTCGTGGCGATCGACGACATCGCGACCGGCGTCCACACGAACGTCCGTCAGTTCGAGGAGGATCGCGAGAAGTTCGTCCGCGCCCTCCGCGAGGCCGCGGCGCACACCGCGACCGGCACCTGATCGCTCAGGCGCGCCGGTAGGCGCCGACGACACGCTGGGCGATGCCCGTGCCCCTCCGCAGTTCCTTCAGGGCCTCCGACGCGTCGGCCGAGGCCGCCCGGGCATCCTCGTCGCCGGGCTCGCGTGGCGAGTAGGCGGCGCCCGACGCGACGCGGGTGAGCCGGTCGAGGTGACCGTCGCGGAGTCGACCTGAGGCGGCCACCCGCTCGCGATACTCGTCGAGGGTCTCGCCGCGGTTCCGGGCGAAGCCCAGCTCGCCGGCGCGTTCGGTGAACACGTCGTAGGTCGCCAGGATCAGCTGGCGCGGATCGTGTCTCGCGCGACGGAGGCGCCGCCGACGACGCCAGGCCCTGACGGGCGGGATCAACAGGAGCCCCAGCGCCGCGAGCCCCACGGCGATCCAGAGGAGGCGCCGGCCGGTCCAGGGGGAGGGGGCGGGCGCCGAGGCGGGGGTGGTCGTGATGCCCGGGGGAAGCGGCGCGCTCCCGCCGTTCAGGGCGTCAGGGGATAACTGCTGATTGCTTCCGGGTCCACCGCCGGTAGGTAGTGGGTCCGGGTTCGGTCCGCCGCACCTCGGTCCGCGGCACTCTGGCACACCCACGGACGCCGGGTCCGAGTACGCGGCCGAGGGATTGCTCCTCCCGGGCGTCGGATCGAAGGTGAGCCACCCGTACGTCGGGAACTTCACCTCGACCCAGGCGTGGGCCTCGGCGGTGCCGACGGTGCGCAGCTGCGTCTCGGGATCGTACGTCCCGGCCGTGAAGCCGACGGCCACGCGGGCCGGGATGCCCAGGGTGCGAAGCATGACGGTCATCGCGCTCGCGAACTGCTGGCAGAACCCCGCCTTCGTCTCGAAGAGGAAGTCCCGCAGCGTGAACGAGTCGTCGCGGCCTGGGACGCTGGTCGTGTACGTGTACTCGCCGGCGCGGAGATGGTCCTGGATGGCCATGATCTGGTCGTACGGGGTGGCCGCCCCTTCCGTCCACGTGCGAGCGAGCGCTTCGATCTCGACCGGCGTGTCCGGCGGGACGAACGTGGACACCGGATCCTCCGAGGGCGGGGGGAGGGTCTCGAGCCGTAGCTGCTCGGGGGTGGGATCCACGAGGAACGACACCGCCGCGTAGGTCGACCCGGCATCGAGCGGGTCCGAGATGTTGGCGGTTCCCGTCTCGGGCGTCCACGCGACGTCGCGGTCGATCTCGATGCGCTCCGCGGGGTAGGCGACGGGAAGGTACAGGTCACCCAGGTCGCTCAGCGCGGTGAACGTCTGCGTCACCGGCTGCGCGACGGCCAGCACCGAGGGGTCGGTCGACGACGTCGGACCGAGCAACGTGTCGCCCGAGACATCGACGGTCGGCAAGCCGGTGGCCGGTGAGAAGCCGTCCGAGGTCAGGTTGGGGAGCGCCACCATCCGCCAGTAGGTCGCCACCGGCGACCGGACCGCGAACAGGTCTCGATCCCTATCTGCCGTCAAGCTCGCGCGCACCGACACGAACGGGTCGATCCGCACCCGGTCGGACCTCGTGCTGAAGTCCAGGATCGCCTGCGATCCGAAGCCCGGGATCAGTAGCGGCGAGATCAGGGCGAGCCCGACCGCCGCGGCGCCGACGCGCCGTGCACCCCGTCCGGCGCTCGGCAGGAGCTGTGCGGCCTTCCCCGGCCCGGTCCAGACGGGCCCCCAGCCCTGCACGCGGCGCAGACCGTCGGCGAAGATCACCGCCAGCGCGGCGATCAGGAAGGCGACCCCGTAGAGCGGGCGGATCCGGTCTTCGAGGACCGAGTCCGCGAACGCGATCAACGCGATGGGCGGAACGAGGGCCAGGAGCGGGCTTCCGGCACGGAACGCGAGGGCGTGGGCCGAGAAGACGGCTGCCCAGATGCCCGTCACGCACGCCAGGAGCAGGGGGCCGGTCGGCGGCGTGGGCGCCACCTGGGTGCGCGCCTGCTCGCCGACCAAGGTCGCGCCGTCGGCGATCGCCTTGAGGGTATCGAGGCTCGGCAGACCGTGCCAGAGCGTCTCGGGGAAGACCAGCAGCGCGATCGCCCAGACGAGCGCGAGGGCGCTCGCCACGGTGGCGAGCACGAGGTTGCGGCGCTCGAGCGCGCAGGCGATCAGCGCCGAGGCGAGCCCGGCAACGAGGATCCGGTACGTCGAGCCGTGGTCCTCGAACAGTCGCCCGAACGCGAACGCCGACGCCGCCGCGAGGAGCAGCGTGGCGACGAGCGCGGTCAGACGCTGCGTGCGAGCTGGCGATCCCTGGGTGCGTGCCATCGTTCCTTCAGTTTCATCGTAGGTGGGAGCACGATGCAGTCCCATCCGGCGCGTGCGAGGGCCAGCCGCGCCTGCGTGGCGCGGCCCTCGAGCTGCGCCTGCCGCTCCGGCGGCAGGGTGTCGGGGTCGAGCGGGTAGACGAGCACGGCGAGCTTGGGGCCGAAGCCGGCGCCGCTGCGGATCAACGAGGTGAGCTCACCCGGTGCCGGCGGGGCCGAGACGAAGACGAGCGACGTATCGGCCGAGCTCCCGGCCCGCAGGTGGCCGAGCATCGGGCCGATCGAGCGAGCCTGTCCGTGCGAGAGCCCGGCGAGGGCATCGAGGAACCGGTCCTCGGTCACCGTGGCGGGTGGCGTCTCCGCGGTGGCGAGCTTCAGGCTGAACCCGCGCCGGGCGAGGAGGACGCCGAGCGTCGCGCCCACGGAGACCGCTCGTTCGAACGCCTGACCGTGGACCTGACCGAGGGCGGCCGCCCGGGTGTCGATGAAGACGAGCCCGCTCGCCCGCCGCGACGACTCGTCCTGCCGGATCATGAGGTCGCCCGTGCGAGCGACCGAGGGCCAGTGGAGCCGGCGGAGGTCGTCGCCCTCGTTGTACTCGCGCATCGTGTAGAACTCCTCGCCCGTGCGGAAGAGCTGCCGGGCGCGCGTCGCGCCGAAGCTCGGTCCGCTCGCCGGGTCCGCGGCGCCCGAGAGGTCCTCGACCTCGGGTGTC
This sequence comes from uncultured Actinomycetes bacterium, assembly GCA_963816275.1. Taxonomy (GTDB): domain Bacteria; phylum Actinomycetota; class UBA4738; order UBA4738; family HRBIN12; genus JAOUEA01. The sequence continues at coordinate 24,007 of CAWFJU010000020.1, read as the reverse complement.
ACGAGGAGCTCCTCGCGGTCGTCGAACTCGAGCCGGAGGCGCGTCAGGGCGAAGGGGTCCGCCACGTCGACCGTGAGCGGTCCCAAGTGGTAACGGCCGCGGACCTGGGGAAGCACGGTGTAGGAGACGCGCTGGACGCTCCGCCCTGGCACGCCGGTCACCACGAGGCGCGCCGGACGGCCCAGCGCCGGAGGGAGCCGGTCCTCGAGGAGGAGGACCGAGGTCGGCACGGCGGAGCGGTTCTCGACGTCGATGTTCACCGAGACGCGGGTGCCCGGCCCGACCCGGACGTCGGACAAGCGCCGGCGGGCCGAGATCCGCTGACGACCCCAGCGCGCGAACAGCCCGGAGAAGAACGGCAGGACGATCAGCCCGATCCCCACGACCTCGAGGCCCGCGGAACCGACGATGCGGGCCGCCACCCACATCGCGAGGCCGGCGACGACGACGGTGACGCCGCGGCCCGTGAGCATCAGGTCTCCGAGACCGGCACCGCGACGTCGGCCAAGATCTCCTGGAGGATCACCTCGGGGCCGCGGCCGCTCATCACCGCGTCGGCGGTCACGATCACGCGGTGAGCGAGCGCCGGCACGGCGAGCGCCTTCACGTCGTCGGGGATCACGAAGTCGCGCTCGTCGGCAGCCGCCATCGCTCGAGCGGCGCGCAGGATCATCAGGGACGCTCGTGGGCTCGCGCCCAGGTAGATGTCTCCGATGCTTCCGGGTGGCCTCGATCAGGTCGACGATGTAGCGGCGGAGGGTGGGCGCGACGTGCACCTCCCGGGCCTGCATCGATCATCTCGGCGACTCCCGGCGCATCGGTGACGGGGCCGATGTCGCCGAGGGGAGCGCCGGCCGAGTGGGTCGCGAGGATCTCGGCCTCGACCTCGGGGCTCGGGTAGCCGATCGAGAGCCGCAGCATGAAGCGGTCGAGCTGGGCCTCGGGGAGGGGGTAGGTGCCCTCGTGCTCGATCGGGTTCTGCGTCGCGATCACCATGAACGGCGTCCCGAGGGGGTGGGTCTCGGTATCGACGGTGACCTGCCGTTCCTCCATGCACTCGAGCAGGGCCGACTGGGTCTTCGGCGATGCCCGGTTGATCTCGTCCCCGAGCACGATGTTCGCGAAGATCGCGCCGGGCTTGAACTCGAAGTCCCGCTGCTCCTGGTTGAAGACGTTCACGCCGGTGACGTCGGTGGGCAACAGGTCGGGGGTGAACTGGATACGGCGGAACGAACAGTCGACCGATCGCGCGATGGCCTTGGCGAGCATCGTCTTGCCGACGCCCGGTACGTCCTCGATCAACAGGTGACCCTCGGCGATCATCGCCGTGAGCGCGAGACGGATCTCCTGGTGCTTGCCACGCACGACCTGTTCAACGTTGGCCTCGATCTCATGGAACCGCGCGGCGAACCGCTGCCAGTCCTGAGGGCGTTCTCGTACCTCCACCGATCACCTCCCGGGCAACCCGCCAATCTTACGCCCCGTTGCGAACTTGGGTTCCGGCGGATGTCGCGTCGTGTGTGTGAGCGCCATCGAACGAGAGCAAGTTCCCGAAACGGATCGACGGCGGACCGACCCGGTCGAAGACGCCCCGCGCGGCCCCTGTTCGCAACACCAGGCATCTGCCGGGCCGGTCCCACCGTCGCGTCCGTAGATTACACGCTTGTGATTCGCCGTGTCGGCCCACGGTTCCGGGGCGGCTCCGGCTACACTCGGGCGCATGGGACGTGCGCTTGTCCTGAACGCCTCTGACGCGCCCCTGGCGGTCGTACCGGCCAGGCGGGCAGTGGTGCTCGTCCTCAAGGACAAGGCCGAGGTGGTCCTGTCCAACGGGATGGTGTTCCACTCGGAGCGCCTCGTGCTGGAGGCTCCCTCGGTCGTCCGACTTCGCCGGTACGTGCGGATCCCGTACCGGCCGCACGCGCCCGCTCACGCGGCGGGCGGTCTTCGCCCGGGACGCCTGGACGTGCCAGTACTGCGGCGCGGGGGCCGAGAACCTCGATCACGTGATCCCCAAGAGCCGCGGTGGCCTCCACATCTGGGAGAACGTCGTCGCGGCCTGCCGTCGCTGCAACGCCAAGAAGGAAGACCGCACGCCGAACGAGGCTGGCTTCCATCTCGCGCGTCAACCCTTCGCGCCCCGCGACGGGTTCCACCTCACCCTGGGCCAGCCAGAGCCGGGGTGGGAAGACTTCTTGATCTGACTCCGACGAAGGTCGCGTAACTCCTTCGTCGTCTGACGTTGATCGGGGGCGGGGTGCTGGCCTGGCGAGTCAACCCGCTCGTCGGGCGGCCATCACCCCGCCCCCTCCTGGCGCCGCCCGCCCGTGGGTGGCATCACGCCCAGGTCGGCGCGGCGGGTTCCCCAGCTCCGGAGCGGTACTTCCTAGAGGGCCGGTTCGCACCGCCCGACGAGCGTCCTTAGCTCGCCAGGTGCGGACCGGCGCCCCGATCAACGTTGAGTGATCAGGAAGCATTGAGGCCCTTCGACGTGTGCCCCAAGGCGTATCGAACAACAGTTCGGGGTGTTTGCTTGTTGACGTGGTGGAGTGCTGGTGGCATAAACGTGGGGCGCAGTGGAGGAAAGGGGAGGAGGCGTGACCGATCTGCTCGGCACGCATAGCTACCAGCTCGACCCCAAGGGCAGGGTGTCGTTGCCGGCGAGGTTCCGGGCCGCCTTCGTGGACGGCTGCTGGATCACCGTGGGCCAGGACCGCTGCCTCTACGTCTTCCCCAGGGCCGAATGGGAGCGCCGTTCCGACGAGGTCGCGTCCTTCCCCCTTTCCGACAACGACGGCAGGGCGTACGCGCGCCTGTTCTTCGGCGCATCCGACGAGGTGCGCCTGGACGGGCAGGGGCGCGTGACGATCCCGCAGCGGCTGCGTGACGCAGTCGGCATCGACAAGGACGTGGTGGTGCTCGGCGTCCGCGACCGGATGGAGATCTGGGATCGCGAGACGTACGAGGGATACGCCACCGGTTACGAGGACGCGTACTCGACGGGTGCGCTCGACCCCAGGAGGTAGTGGAGTGGCAGCTTCCCCGAACAAGCTCGGCACCGAAGTGCGGCAGAGCCTCTCGCTGATCGCGATGACCGCTGTGACGTTGCTCGCGTCCATCGGCGTCGGCCTGCTCGCCGGTCACCTCGGGTGACGACGGCCGAGCCGGGGAGCCCCCACGAGCCTGTCATGGTGAGCGAGGTGACCGAGTACCTCGCCGGTCGCGACACCGTCGTCGACATGACGCTCGGGGCCGGCGGGCACGCCGAAGCGCTCCTCGGCGCCGGCGTCGGTCGCGTGATCGGCATCGATCGCGATCCCTCGGCGCTCGCGATGGCGGGGGAGCGGCTGGCGGCGCACGGCGCGCGTTTCCACCCGGTGCGTGCGCGGTTCTCCGAGGTGGACGAGGAGGTCGTCGGCGGTCCGGTCGACGGCGTGCTCTTCGACCTCGGGGTGTCCTCGATGCAGCTCGACCAGGGCGAGCGCGGCTTCGGGTATCGCACCGACGGGCCGCTCGACATGCGGATGGCCGGGGCGGCCGACGACGAGCCCTCGGCCGCCGACCTCGTGAACGAGCTGCCCGAATCCGAGCTGGCCGACCTGATCTACGAGTTCGGGGAGGAGCACCGCTCGCGCCGGATCGCCCGCGCGATCGTTCGCAACCGTCCCATCACCACCACCGATCAGCTCGCGCGTGTGGTCGCGGGTGCGCTCGGACGTCGGCCGGGGGGCCCCCACCCCGCGCGCCGGACGTTCCAGGCGCTCCGTATCGCGGTCAACCGGGAGATCGAGGAGCTCTCCGCCTCCCTGCCTCAGGCGGTCGGGCTCCTCGTCCCCGGTGGCCGCGTGGTCGTGATCGCCTATCACTCCCTGGAGGACCGCGTCGTCAAGCACACCCTCCGCGACGACGAACGCGTCGCCGTGCTCACGAAGAAGCCGCGGCGCCCCTCCGAGGACGAGGTGGCGAGGAACCCGCGGTCGCGGAGCGCCCTGTTGCGCGCCGCCGAGCGCACCGAGGTGGCGGCGTGAGCGCTCCGGCGAGGAAGCTGCAGGAGCCGCCGGCCCGCCGGACCGCGCCGCGCAAGGCCCCGGCCCGCCCGAAGACGGTGCCCAACGCCGACCCGGCCCGTTCGAAGCCGGCATCGAAGCCGGCATCGAAGACGGCCCCGACCACCAGCACGCGATCCGCACCCTCGGTGCGGACCACCGCGGCGCGCCGGCGTCCGATGAGCCCTCCCCAGCCACGCGTGCGGGCGCGCCGCGGGTTCCACCTCGCGTTCTGGGTCTTCTCGGCCGCCGTGATCTCGTCGATCGTGGTCGGGGTCGTGGCCCTGAACGCGATGGTGGTGAACACCACCTACCGGATCGAGGACGCGCGGCAGACGCTCGACGACCTCCAGGTCCAGCAGGGGTCGCTCGACAAGGAGGTGGCCACGCTGTCGGCGCCCTCGACCATCGCGGAGTGGGCGGCCGCCCGGGGGATGGTCGACCCCCGCGACGTCGTGATCCTCCCCGTGGCCGGCGTGGGGGCCGATCGTTGAGACGCCCACCTGCGGCACGGCTGGTGGCCATGCTGGTCGCCATCGTGCTGGCCTTCGTGGCGATCGGCGTCCGCTTGGCGTTCCTGCAGGTCGGGGACCAGCGCTCGCTCACCGCGTTGGGGATGCAGCAACGCGTGCGCACGCTCGACCTCCCGGCCGAGCGCGGCGAGATCCTCGACCGCAACCGGGTCCCGCTCGCCCTCACGGAAGAGGCCACGGACATCTACGCGAATCCCGCCGACGTGACCGACCCGATCACCGAGGCCGGCCAGCTGGCGCCGCTGCTCGGCCTGAAGACCCGCGACGTGGAGCAGGCCCTCCGCTCGGACGGCACGTTCGTCTACATCGAGCGTCAGGTCGACAGCGACGTCGCCGGCAAGATCGAGACGATGAGCCTGCCGGGGATCGGCTTCCTCCCGGTTCCGAAGCGCTACTACCCGGCCGGCGCGCTGGCGCCGCAGCTGCTCGGATTCGTCGGCGTCGACGACGTGGGCCTCGCGGGGCTCGAGAAGCAGTACGACCGAGCCCTCGCGGGTACGCCGGGCGACCCAGACCACCGAACTCTCGCCGGCCGGATACTCGATCCCGAGCGGGGTCGACGCCATGGTGGACCCGCTCCCCGGCGTGAACCTCGTGACCACGATCGACCGTCAGATGCAGTTCCAGGTGCAGACCTATCTGAAGGACGCGGTCGAGCGCAACGGCGCCAAGGGAGGCACCGTCGTCGTGATGGATCCGCTCAGCGGCGACGTGTACGCGATGGCGAGCTACCCGTGGTTCAACCCGAACGAGTTCGGCTCGGCCGACCCCGAGCTCTGGCGCAACCGCGCGCTGACCGACGCGTTCGAGCCGGGCTCCGTGAACAAGATCATCACGGCGGCCGCGGCGATCGAGTCGGGCGCGGTCGGCCTGGACGAGCGGTTCCGCGTGCCGTACCGCATGAAGGTCGGGCCGTTCACGATCGAGGACTCGCACGTGCACCCGGTCGAGACGATGACGATCGGCGACATCATCGCGGAGTCCAGCAACATCGGCGCCGCGATGGTGGCGGAGGAGGTGGGGAGCAGCCGGCTCGCCAGCTACATGGAGCGGTTCGGCTACGGCGAGACGACCGGCATCGGGTTCCCGGGCGAGACCGCCGGCGTGATGCCCGATGCATGGGACGACGTGATCCGCGCGACCGTGTCGTACGGGCAAGGCGTCGCGGTGACCCCGATGCAGATGGCCGAGGTGTACGCCACGATCGCGAACGGCGGGAACTGGATCGCGCCGCGGCTCGTGCGCGGCACCGTCGACGCCGACGGGCGGTTCCGCGCCGCGCCGCCGGCGAAGACCCACGAGGTCGTCACGCCGACCACCGCCGACCTGCTCACACGGATGCTCGCCTATGTCGTGCAGGACGGCACCGGGTACGAGGCGCGCGATCCCTGGCTACCAGGTCGCCGGCAAGACGGGTACCTCCCGCAAGCTCAACGATGTACGGGAACTACGAGGAGCGCTACATGGCGTCGTTCGTGGGGTTCCTGCCCGCGGGTCGCCCGAGCCTCGTGATCGCCGTCTCGATCGACGAGCCCGACACCGTGTACGGCGGGATCGCCGCGGCCCCGCTCTTCAAGCAGATCGCCCAATACGCGATCCAGCGCCTCGGGATCCCCTCGGCTCCGCCCGTGGCCCTGCCGCCGCACGCGCAGAAACTCCCGTGATCGTTACCGGGTCGCGCCCGCGGGCGCGGGTAAGCTGCGACCCGGTGCTGCTGCTTCCCCCTGTACCGCTCGCGTCGGTCGTCGACGCCGTGCCCGGCGCCGAACGTCGGGGCGACGCCGTCGTCGGCGACGTCGTGTTCGACTCCCGCGAGGTGACGCCGGGAGCCCTCTTCTGCTGCGTGCCGGGAGCGTTCGAGGACGGGCACGCCTTCGCGAGCGCGGCCGTCGCCTCGGGCGCCGCCGCCCTGCTGGTCGAGCGGTGGCTCGACGACGTTCCGGCTCCCCAGCTGCGGGTGCCCTCGGTCCGGGAGGCGATGGGCCCGGTGGCCGCCGTCGTGTTCGGCCGCCCCGCCGACACGCTCACGATCGCCGGCGTCACCGGGACGAACGGGAAGACGACCGACGACCTACCTGCTCGAGTCGATCTGCCGTGCGGCGGGCGTGCGGCCGGGCGTGATCGGGACGACCGGCGCCCGCGTCGACGGCGAGCCCGTGCCGCTCGCGCGCACGACCCCCGAGGCGCCCGACCTCCATCGACTGCTCGCGCGGATGCGGGACGCCGGCGTGACGGCCGTCGCGATGGAGGTCTCGTCGCACGCGCTCGCCCAGCATCGCGTCGGCGGCGTCCGGTTCGACGTCGCGGTGTTCACGAACCTCTCGCAGGACCACCTCGACTACCATCCGTCGATGGAGGCGTACTTCGAGGCGAAGGCCTCGCTGTTCACGCCCGCGCTACACGGCACGGGCGGTCGTGAACGCCGACGATCCGTGGGGTCGGCATCTGCTCGCGGCGCCCGCGGTCCCGACGACGACCTACGGCGTCGAGCGGCGACGCCGACGTGCGGGCGACCGACGTGTCGCTCGACGGTCGACGGGGTCTCGTTCGTCGTCGACGGGGTCGGGTTCCGGTCGCGGCTCCGCGGGCGGTTCAACGTCTCGAACTGCCTCGCGGCGATCGCCGTGGCCCGGCAGCTCGGCGTCGGCCTCGACGATCGCGGCCGAGGGCATCGCCGCCGTCCCGGGCGTCCCGGGCCGGGTCGAGCCCGTCGAGGCCGGGCAGGATTTCCTGGTGGTGGTGGACTACGCGCACACGCCGGATAGCATCCGTTACCGTGCTGCAGGCGGCGCGCCCGCTGGCGACGGACCGGCTCATCGTCGTGTTCGGTTGCGGGGGAGACCGCGACCGCGCCAAGCGTCCCCTGATGGGAGCGGCCGCCTCCGCCCTCGCGGATCTCACGGTCATCACGAGCGACAACCCGCGGTCCGAGGACCCGCTCGCCATCATCGCCGAGATCGAGCCGGGAGCCCGCGAGGGCGGGGGCGCGCTACGTCGTCGAGCCTGACCGGCGGGCCGCGATCGGCCTCGCGATCGAGGGCGCGCGCGCGGGCGACGTCGTCGTGATCGCGGGCAAGGGCCACGAGCCGTACCAGGAGCTCGCGACCGGGACGATCGCGTTCGACGACCGCGAGGTCGCGCGCGAGGAGCTACTCGAGCTCCGGAAGGGCCGCTCGTGAAGCCCCGTCGGCTGTCGGACGTCGCGCGAGCGGTCGACGGCCTGCTCCTCGGCGACGACGTCGTGGTCACGTCCGTGTGCACCGACTCCCGGCGTCGCACGCCCGGCGCCCTGTTCGTGGCGCTGCCCGGCGAGCACACGGACGGCGGGCTGTTCGTGCCGGAGGCGTTCCAACGGGCGCGGCCGGCGCGCTCGTCCGTGACGGGCTCCGGGTCGACGGGCCCGTCGGTCGTCGGTGCGCTCCACCGACGAGGCGCTCCTCCGGCTCGCCACCGACGAGCGCGCCGCAGGAGCGGCGCGACCGTCGTCGGCGTCACGGGCGCGAACGGCAAGACCTCCACGAAGGACATGACGGCCGCCGTGCTCGCCCGACGGTTCCGCACCCACGCGAGCCCCGAGTCGTTCAACAACGAGGTCGGCCTGCCGGTCACGCTGCTCGGCGCGCCCGCCGACACCGAGGTCGTCGTCGCCGAGCTGGGCGCGCGCCGGAAGGGCGACGTCACGCTGCTGTGCGAGATCGCGCGCCCGGACGTCGTGGTGGTCACGAACGTCGGCGTCGCGCACATGGAGATCTTCGGGTCCTGGGAGGCGATCGTCGAGGCGTCGGCCGAGCCGGTCGAGGCGCTCGGCCCGGACGGCGTCGGCGTCCTGAACGCCGACGACCCGGTCGTGGCGGGCTACGCGGCGCGCTCCGACGGCCGCGTGGTGACCTTCGGCATGTCGGCCTGCGGCCGACGTCCGCGCCGAGGGGTCTGCGCTCGACGCCGACGGGCGTGCGCCGCTTCGACCTCGCGGCCGGCGACGAGCGGGCGCCGCGTGGCGCCTCGTCGGTGCCCGGCGAGCACATGGTGCCGAACGCGCTCGCCGCGGTCGCCGTCGGGCTCGGCGCTCGGCGTGCCGCTCGACGACGGCCGCCGCAGCGCTCAGTGGCGGCGACCGTCTCGCACTGGCGGATGGAGACGTTCACGACCGCCGACGGCGTCCGCGTGGTGAACGACGCGTACAACGCGAACCCCGAGTCGATGGCCGCGGCGCTCAAGGCGGCGCGGTGGATGGCGCGCGACGGCCGGCTGATCGCGGTGCTCGGGCACGATGGCCGAGCTCGGTCCGATCGCCGACGAGGAGCACGAGCGGCTCGGCGAGCTCGCCGCCCGCCTCCGCGTCGATCGCGTGATCACGGTGGGGGACCGGCGCCGAGCCGATCGCCACCGCCGGCGTGCGCGAGGGCGTCGAGCCCGAGCAACGTCGCCGCCTACGAACGGCCCGACGAGGCGCTCGCCGACGTCCGGGCGCACGCGCGGGCCGGCGACGTCGTGCTGTTCAAGGCCTCCCGCGTCGCGGGGCTCGAGCGGCTCGCGGAGGCGCTGCGGTGATCTCGATCCTCGTCGCCGCCGCCGTCGGCCTGGCCGTCACGCTCCTGGGCACGCCGATCGCGATCCGCGCGTTCCGCTCTGGGGGTGGGGCCAGCGGATCCGCGAGGACGGCCCGCACACCCACCTGGAGAAGATGGGCACGCCGACGATGGGCGGCATCGTGATGCTCGCTCGGGCTGCGTCCTCGCGCTACCTCGCCACCCGGATCACGCTCGGGCGCTTCGACCGCCGCGGGACTCGCGCTGGTCCTCGCGGCGGTCGGGTTCGGCGCTGGTCGGCTTCCTCGACGACTTCATGAAGGTGCGCCGCCGCCGTTCGCTCGGGCTCACGAAGTCGCAGAAGTTCCTCGGGACCGCGATCGTCTCCGTGGTGTTCGGCGTGATCGTCGCGCACTACTCCGACGCCACGGGGACGGCCACGACCGTGTCGTTCATCCGCCACACGGGGCTCGGCCTCGGGCATCGTTCTTCCTCGCTGTGGTGCTTCCTCGTGCTGACCGCGTCGTCGCACGCCGTGAACCTCACCGACGGCCTCGACGGGCTCGCGGCCGGCTCGTCGATCCTCGTGTTCTCGGCGTACGTGTTCATCGCGTTCTGGCAGTTCCGCCACCCGTGCCTCGGGCTCGACGTCTCGTCCTGACGGCTGCTATCGCGGTGAACGGCGCCGACGATGCAGGACGCCGCGATCGTCGCCGCGGGCATGATGGGCGCCGCCGCGGGCTTCCTCTGGTGGAACGCCGCCCCGGCGCGGATCTTCATGGGCGACACGGGCGCGCTCGCGCTCGGCGGGCTGATCGGCGCGCTCGCGATCACGACGAACACCGCAGCTGCTGCTCGTGATCCTCGGCGGGCTGTTCGTGATGGAGACGATGTCGGTGATCGTGCAGGTGATCTCGTTCCGCGGGTTCGGCCGGCGGATCTTCCGCATGTCGCCGATCCACCACCACTTCGAGCTCGCCGGCTGGCCCGAGTTCACCGTGATCGTCCGGTTCTGGATCATCGCCGGGCTCTGCGTCGGCGGTCGGGCTCGGCCTCTTCTACGCGGACTTCATCGCCCGGGGAGGCCTCGGATTGACCGGCCGGTTCGCGGGCGAGCGGGTCGTGGTGGTCGGCGCCGGCGTGGCCGGCGCCGGCCGCGCCGAGGTGCTCGTCGCCGAGGGCGCGAGGTCGCGCGTCACCGAGGAGCGCCGCGGAGCGGCTCTGAGCGACGCCGCGGCCCGGCTCCGCGGCTCGGGGTCGAGCTGCTCGCCGGCGGGTCACGAGCCCGCGCACCTCGACGGCGCCACGCTGGTCGTGGCCGAGCCCGGGCGTGCCCGAGCGCGCGCCGGTCCTCGGCTGGGCGCGCGCGCGCGGCATCCCGTCTGGGGCGAGATGGAGCTGGGCGCGCGGTCTGCGCACGCGCCGTACGTCGCGGTCACCGGCACGAACGGCAAGACCACGACGACCGGGATGCTCGCCGCGTGCCTGCGCGCCGCCGGGCTGGACGCCGTCGCATGCGGCAACATCGGCCACCCGTTCCCGACGGCCGCGCGCGAGGGGCACGACGCGCTCGTGGTCGAGTGCTCCTCGTTCCAGCTCGCGCTGCAGACCTCGTTCCACCCGCGGGTCTCCGTCCTGCTGAACCTCGCGCCCGACCACCTCGACTGGCACGGCTCGTTCGAGGCCTACGCGGCGGCGAAGGCGCGGATCTTCGCGCCGGCAGGGCGAGGGCGACGTCCACGTGGGCAACCGCGACGACGCCGGCGCCGCGACGGGTCTCGGCGGGCGGCGCCGTGCCCGGTCGATGTGGTTCACGCTCGGGACGCCGGGGCCCGGCGAGGTCGGGTATCGAGGGCGACGAGTTGATCCTCGTCGACCGAGCCGGCGCAGCGACCTCGGGCCGGTCGACGGCGCCCGGGCCGGGTACCGGGCCGACGCGGCGGCCGCCGCGGCCGCGGCGCTCGCGTTCGGCGTCGACGCGCGGAGGCCGTGCGCGACGGGCCTCGCGGCGTTCACGCCGGACCCGCACCGCGGCGAGACCGTGGCCGAGGTCGACGGCGTGCGGTTCCTCGACAACTCGAAGGCCACGAACGTGCACGCGGCGCTCGCCGCGATCGACGGCGTCGACGACGCGGTGCTGATCGCCGGCGGCGACGCGAAGGGCGTCGACCTGTCGCCGCTCGCGGACGCGCGCGAGCCGGCTCCGCCGGGGTCGTGGCGATCGGCGAGGCCGCGCCCGAGCTCGTGCGGGTCTTCGACGGGCGTGGTCCCGGTCGAGACGGCCGCGTCGATCGAGGAGGCCGTCGACGGCCGCGTTCACGGCGCACGCCCTCGGGCGGTGCGTCCTGCTCGCGCCGGCCTGCGCGAGCTGGGATCAGTTCCCCGACTACGGCGAACGCGGCGACCGGTTCGCGGCTGCCGCGCGCGCGCTCGCGGAGGTGGGCGCCGATGGCTGACCGGCCGTGGGCGCCGCGAGGCGCCGAAGCGTGCGCCCGCGCAGAGCGCCGCGCGCAGCACGTCGACCTCGTCGCGGGCCGGAGGCTGCGCCTGGCGCGGTCGCGCGCCACGCGGTCGTCCGACCGAGCGGCCGCGTCGCGACGTGGCCGCGCGTCGCGACCAGCATCCTGCTGCTGCTGATCCCGACCGCGCTTCCTGACCGTGCTCGGGCTCGTGATGGTCCTGTCGGCCGGCTCGGTCTCGGCGGTCGCAGGGGTACGGCGGACCAGCTTCTGGTACTTCCAGCGCCAGGTCGATCTACGCGGTGGTCGGGCGTGGTCGCGCTGGTGCTCGCGGCGCGGATGCCGTACGCGTCTGGCAGACGCTCGCCGTGCCCGCTCCTGGTCGCGGTCCTGCCGCTGATGGTGATCGCCGCTCCACCCGTCGTCGGGCACGTCGCTCTACGGCGCGTCGCGGTGGATCGACCTCGGCTCCGGTCACCCTGCAGCCGTCGGAGTTCGCGAAGCTCGCCCTCGTCGCGTTCGCCGCCACGGTCCTGACGAAGAAGTGGAGCAAGCTCGACGACCTCGGGCACCTCGCTGTCCCGCTCGCGCCGGTCGTGGTGGTCGTGGTCGCGCTGCTCGGTGATCCTGCAGCGCGACCTCGGCACCACGCTGATCCTCTGCGGCGTCGGTCGTTCCTGCTGCTGTTCGCGGCGGGCGTGCGCCTGCGGTACCTGGCGATCGCGCGGCGCGGATCGGGCTGGCGGCGGCCGCGGTACCTGATCTTCGGCGAGGCCTACCGGCGCGACGCGGTTCGTCGACCGTTCCTCGATCCCGTGGGCCGACCGCGAGGACGACGGGTACCAGCTGATCCAGGGGCTGATCGCGCTCGGGTCGGGCGGGTGGTTCGGCGTGGGCCTCGGCGCCAGCCGGCAGAAGTGGGACTACCTGCCGAACGCGCACTCGCGACTTCATCTTCGCGATCATCGGCGAGGAGCTCGGGCTGCTCGGCGCCCTCGTCGTGCTGTCGCGTTCGGCGTGCTGCTCTTCGCCGGGCATCCGCATCGCGATGCAGCGCGCCGGACACGTTCGGCCGGCTGCTCGCCGCGGGGATCGTCGTCGTGGATCGGCCTGCAGACGATCGTGAACCTCGGCGCCGTGACCGGCCTGCTGCCGATCACCGGCGTGCCGCTGCCGCTCGCTCTCGTTCGGCGGTACCGCGCTCGTCGTCACGCTCGCGGGGATCGGGGTGCTGGCGAGCATCGCGCGCGACGCCGCCGGCGCCGACCGTCGCGGACGAGGGCGACGCCGCGGGACCGCGCGCGCCGCGCGCGCACGGCCCGGAAGGCGCGGCCGATGAAGGTCGTCGATCGCGGGCGGCGGCACGGCCGGGCACGTGTTCCCGGCGCTCGCGCTCGCCGATCGGCTCGCGCGACGGCACGGCGCCGAGGTGCGCGTTCGTCGGGTCGCCGACGGGCAGGAGGCGACGCTCGTGCCGGCGGCCGGCTACCGCGTTCGACGCCGGTCGACGCGCGTCCGCTGCAGCGCGCGGTCTCGCTCGCGACGCGCGAAGGCGCCGTCGTGGCCGCGCTCGCGTCGCTCGGCGCGTGCCGCCCGCTCGTCGAGCGGCGCCGACGTCGTGGTCGGGCATCGGCGGCTACGCGAGCGTGCCCGGCGGTCCTCGCCGGCCCGGCGCGCGCGCGTCCCGCTCGTGCTCCATCGAGCAGAACGCCGTTCCCGGGGCTCGCGAACCGGGTCGCTCGCCCGCGTCGGGCGCGCGTCGTGGCGTCTACGTTCGACGGACGCGCGGCCGCGCTTCCGGCGCGGCGCGCGCGTCGAGCGTCACCGGCAACCCGGTCCGCGCCGCGATCGCTCGCGGTGCCGGCCGACGCGGGCGGCGCTCGCGGCGGAGGCGCTGCGCGGCGCTCGGACCTCGACGCCGGACCGCCGCACGGTCGTCGTGTTCGGCGGCAGCCAGGGCGCGCTGCACCTGGACCAGGCGGTCGCCGGGCGCGATCGAGCTCTGCGCGACCGCGCCGACCTGCAGCTGCTCGTGCTCACCGGCCCCGGCCACGAGCGACGTGGTCGAGGCCGCGCGCGGCCGCGGCGGCGATCCGCTCGGGTGCGCGTCGTCGCGTTCCTCGACCGGATGGAGCTCGCGCTCGCGGTCGCCGACCTCGCGGTCGCCCGGGCGGGCGCGACGCACATCGCCGAGCTCGCGCGTCTGCGGCGTCCCGTCGATCCTCGTCCCGTACCCGCACGCGACCGAGAACCATCAGGAGGCGAACGCCCGCGCGCTCGAGCGCGCGGGAGCGGCGCGAGGTCTGCTCGACGGCGACCTGACGGCGGACGGTCTCGCGGCCGCGCATCCTCGAGCTGCTCGACGACGACGCTCGACGCTGCGCGCGATGGCGCGAGCGGCGCCCGCGCGTGGGCGCGGCCGGACGCCGCCGAGCGGCTCGCCGCGCTCGTCGCAGGAGGTCGCGCCGGATGAGCGGCTCCACGTGCCGCCCGCCGGCAGCATCCCGACGCTCGAGGTGCCCGACGCTCGGACGGCGTCCGCCGCGTGCACCTGATCGGGATCGGCGGGGCCGGGCATGCGGAACCTCGCCCGGCTGCTTCCTGGCGCGCGGGATCGCAGGTCAGCGGGCTCGGACCTCAAGGACTCGAAGGGCCTCCGCGAGCTCGAGGACGCTCGGGCGCCGACGTGTGCGTCGGGCACGACGCCGCGCAGCGCTCGGCGACGCCCGACGCCGTCGTGATCTCGAGCGCGATCCGCGACGCCAACCCCGAGCTCGCCGAGGCGCGCGCGCGCGGCGATCCCGGTGTGGGCGCGGCAGCAGGCGCTCGCGGCGCTCGCGCGCGGGTCAGCGCGCGATCGCGGTCGCCGGCACGCACGGCAAGACCACGACGACCTCGATGGTCGCGCGTCGTCGCTCGAGCGCGCGGGGCTCGATCCCGACCTACCTGATCGGCGGCGATCTCGAACGAGAGCGGCAGCGGCGCGCGGCACGGCGTCGGGCGACCTGTTCGTGTTCGAGGCCGACGAGAGCGACGGCTCGTTCCTGCTGTCGCGCCCGTGGGTCGGCATCGTCACGAACGTCGAGGTCGACCACGTCGACTTCTACCCCGGCGGCCGCGAGGAGATCGAGGCGGCGTTCGCCGAGTTCGCCGCGCGCTGCGAGCACGTCGTCGCCTGCGGCGACGACCCGCGGCGTGCGTCGCGCGCTCGCGCGCGCGGGCGTCGACGCGACGTCACGCTACGGCACTCGGCCCGGGCAACGACGTCCGCGTCGACGGTCGCGTCAGCTCGGCCCCGAGCGGCGCGCGCGGCGACGTCCGCGATGCGACGGGCGCACGAGGTCGACGGTCGGCCTGCGGGTCGACGGCGCGCACAACCTGCTGAACGCCGCCGCGGCGATCGCCGTCGGCGCAGGCTCGTCGGGCGTCGCCGCCGACGGTCGCGGCCGAGGCGCTCGCGTCGTTCGACGGGCGTCCACCGCCGGTTCGAGCTCCGCGGCTCGGCGCGCGGGGCGCCGACTTCTTCGACGACTACGGGCACACCCCGACCGAGATGGCGGTGACGCTCGACGACGGCGCGCCGGCGCGACCCGCGACGGCTGATCGCGCTGGTCCAGCCGCACCGCTACTCGCGGATGCAGGCGCTGTGGCGCGAGCTCGGCGCGAGCGTCGCCGAGGCCGACCTCGTCATCGTCACCGACGTCTACGGCGCGGCGCAGGAGCCGATCCCCGGGGTGACCGGCAAGCTCGTCGTCGACGGCGTCGCAGCTCGCCGCGCCGGCGACGCGCGTCGTGTACCTGCCGCACCGCGCGCGACGTCGTCGACTTCCTCGACCGCGAGGTCCGGGAGGGCGACCTGGTCGTCACGATGGGGTGCGGCGACGTCTGGATGCTGGGCGACGCGGCGCTCGAGCGGATCCGGAGCAGGACGGCGGAGCGTCGCATGAGCGACCTCGCGCGCGCCGAGGCGATCCTGCGGGCCGCGTGCGGCGACCGCGGTCCGCACCGCGTTCCCGATGGCGCCGCTCACGACGTTCCGCATCGGCGGGCCGGCGGCCCTGTTCCTGGAGCCCGAGGCCGAGGCCGACCTCGCGGCCGCGGCGCGGCGCGTCGCGCGAGGCGGACATCCCGTTCGTCGTGCTCGGCAAGGGCTCGAACGTCCTCGTGTCCGACGAGGGGTTCGCCGGGCTCGTGCTGCGGCTCGGGCGGGGCTACCGGTGGGCGGCGCGCGACGGCGACCGGCTCGACGGCGGGCGGCGCGATGCCGCTGCCGGCGCTCGCCGGCGTGGCGCTCCGCCACGGGCTCGTCGGGCTCGAGTTCGGCGTCGCGATCCCGGCGAGCGCTCGGCGGCGCCGTCCGGATGAACGCCGGCGCCCACGGGGCGAGATGGCCGACGTGGTCGAGACGGTCGACGTGTTCCGGCTCGACGGCGGGGCGCGCCGAGCGATCGCGGCCGCCGAGGCCGGGTTCGCGCTACCGGCGCTCGGCCCTGCCCGCGCGACGCGCGTCGTCGTCGGGGCGACGCTCGCGCTCGCGCCCGGCGATCCGGCCGCGATCCGCGCCGCGCATGGACGAGGCGCGCGAGTGGCGCCGCGCGCACCCAGCCGCTCGCCGAGCCGAACTGCGGCAGCGTCTTCAAGAACCCGCCGGACGACCACGCCGCGCGCCTGATCGAGGAGGCGGGGCTGAAGGGACTGCGGTCGGCGGCGCGTCAGGTCTCGACGAAGCACGCGAACTTCATCGTGGCGCGCCGGGCGCGACGCGCGGCCGACGTCGTGGCGCTGATCCGACCTGGTCCAGGAGCGCGTGTCGCGGACGCGCTCCGGCGTCGACTCGAGCCGGAGGTGCATCTCGTTGGCGAGTTCGATCGCGTGCCTGACGCACTGAGCCGCTCGCGCACGGCGCGCGGCGATCGCTCGCGCGGCGTCGGCGCTGGCTCGTCGGTCGCGGCAGCGGCGCGTCGTCCTCGCTCGCGCGTCGGTGCTCGTCGCGGTCGCCGACGCGCGACCTGCATCGCCGCTGTTCGGGCGCGTCGACGATCGAGGTCGAGGGCACGGCGTCATGCTGTCGCGCGGACGAGGTCGGTGCGCATCGCCGGGGTCACGACGCGCGACGAACGTCTTCCTGGCTCGACGACGGCCGACGCGTGCCCGAGGCGCGGCTCGAGGCCGAGCCCGTGGATCGCGTCGCGCGACGGTCGCGGCGACCTGCCGTGGACCGTCATGATCACGATCGTCGAGCGAACGCTCCCGTCGCGGTGCTCGGCGCGGGGCGACGCGGTCGCTCGTGGCCGGCGACGGCACGCTGCTCGGGCCGCGGCCCGAGCGGCGGCCTTCCGGCGATCGTGGCACCGCTGCGGCGCGGCGATCGGCGCGATCCCGGCGAGGGGCCGGCGCGGCCGCTGCGGCGCTGCGCGGCGATGCTCGCCGAGGTCCGCGCGCGGGTCGATGCGGTCGCTCGCGTCGACGGGACGCTCACCGTGCGTCCTCGACGGACGGGGTCGACGCGTCGCCTACGGGACGCCGGGCGACTCGACGGCAGAAGGCGCTGGCGCTCGCGAGCGTCCTCGCGTGGGCGGCGAGCGGACGGGCGAGTCGAGCTCCGTCGCGCGTCGACGTCGAGTCGTCGGCCCGACGCGCGACCCGGCGGCCGACGTCGCGCGCCGGATGAGCCGCCGACGTGCGTGCCACGGAAGCTGTCATGCGGAGCCGCAACCTCGTGCCCGTGTCGCGGACGCGCTCGGACCTGACTTGACGGACCTGGGCTTCGATAGTAGGTTGCCGTAGCTCTACGTGTAGGTAGATATAACAATAACCGTTCAGTTGAGGTTAAGGTTATGGCACGGACGGAACGGCGTTTCCCCAGGTAGACCGGGCGACGGCCCGCTCGGAGGACGGAGGTACGCGATGATGGACTCTCCCCAGAACTACCTCGCCGTGATCAAGGTGGTCGGGATCGGCGGCGGCGGCGTGAA
Source organism: uncultured Actinomycetes bacterium (assembly GCA_963816275.1). Classification (GTDB taxonomy): domain Bacteria; phylum Actinomycetota; class UBA4738; order UBA4738; family HRBIN12; genus JAOUEA01. The sequence goes on along the minus strand of CAWFJU010000020.1, from coordinate 6,465 downwards.
CGCGGTGAACCGGATGATCGAGGCAGGCCTCCGGGGCGTCGAGTTCATCGCCGTCAACACCGACGCGCAGACCCTGCTGATGTCCGACGCCGAGGTGAAGCTCGACATCGGCCGCGAGACCACCCGCGGCCTCGGCGCCGGCTCCGACCCGGAGGTCGGGCGCGACGCCGCCGAGCGAGCACGCCGACGAGATCGAGGAGATCCTCAAGGGCGCCGACATGGTGTTCATCACCGCCGGCGAGGGCGGCGGCACCGGCACCGGCGGCGCGCCCGTCGTCGCCGAGATCGCGCGCAACCTCGGCGCGCTCACGATCGGCGTCGTCACCCGGCCGTTCGGCTTCGAGGGCCGCAAGCGCGCGACGCAGGCCGACGTCGGGCATCACCGAGCTGAAGAAGGCCGTCGACACCCTGATCGTCGTGCCGAACGACCGGCTGCTCCAGGTCGCCGACCCGAACATGCCGATGATCGACGCGTTCCGCATGGCCGACCAGGTCCTGTTCCAGGGCGTCGACGGCATCACGTCGCTGATCACCACGCCGGGCCTGATCAACCTCGACTTCGCCGACGTGAAGTCGGTGATGACCGGCGCGGGCTCCGCGCTGATGGGCATCGGGCATCGGCTCGGGCGACGACCGCGCCGAGGAGGCCGCGAAGGCGGCGATCAGCTCGCCGCTGCTCGAGTCCTCGATCGACGGCGCCAAGGGCGTGCTGCTCTCGATCGCCGGTCCGACCGACCTGACGCTGCACGAGGTGAACCAGGCGGCCGACGCCATCACCCGGGTCGCGCATCCCGACGCGAACATCATCTTCGGCGCGGTCGTCGACGACGCGCTCGGCGAGGAGGTCCGCGTCACGGTCATCGCCGCCGGCTTCGACAAGGTGCTGCCGCGGCGCCGGCGACAACCAGTTCGAGAGCCGGCTCTCGCGCCTGCTGGAGGAGCCCGGTCGCGGACCGAGGCGCCGAGCGAGAGCCCGCTGCCCGTCGATCCTGGCGAGGAGCGACGACGAGCGACGTCTTCGCGACGCGGCGAGCCCGAGCCCGCCGGCGGTCGTCGTTCGACGCCGAGGAGGACCTCGACATCCCGGACTTCCTGAAGAGCTAGCGGCACGCCGCCGCCCCGCGCGGCCCCGCGCGGACGTGGGGGCGGGGAGGTCCGAGCGAGGAGGCGACCTTCCCCCGCCTCTTGGCCGAGAGACCTCCCCGCCCCCTTCGTTCCCGGTCGCGATCGGGCTCGGATGCTCCGGCGATGCACGGCACGCAGGACGAGGTCGCTCGCGAACCTCGCCGCGATCCGCGGGCGCGATCCGCGGCGCGGCCGAGCGCGCCGGTCGCGATCCGCGCGGACGGTCCCGCTGGTCGCCGCGGCGAAGACCGTGCCGGCCGAGCCGATCGCGCTGGGTCGTCGAGGCCGGCGTCACGGCGATCGGCGAGAACTACGTGCAGGAGCTCCGGGCGATGCGCGGCGCTCGCCGACCGGGCGTGCGCTGGCACTTCATCGGCACGCTGCAGTCCAGCACCGCGCACCACGTCGCCGACCTCGCCGACGTCGTCGAGACGCGTGGCGGGCGAGCGCGCGACGCGCGCGGCTCGCCGGCCGCGCCGCGCGGGCGCGGGCGGCCGCTCGACGTCCTGATCGAGGTCGACCTCACCGGGGCGCGCGACCGGCGTGCGCCCCGACGATCTGCCGGCGCTCGCCGACCGTCGTCGCGGCGCTCGAGGGGCTCGCGGCTGCGCGGGCTCATGACGCTTGCCGCCGATCCCCGAGGTCGCCGAGGACGCGCGGCCGTGGTTCCGCCGGCTCCGCGAGCTGCGCGACGCGCTCCGCGAGAACCACCCCGAGGTGCTGGACCTGTCGATGGGGATGTCGTTGGATTACGAGGTCGCGGTCGAGGAAGGCGCTACGATGGTCCGCATCGGAACGGCGTTGTTCGGTCCGCGAACGCCGTGACGCAGGAGGAAGGAAGTGATGGCCGGCGTGTGGAAGAAGACGCTGAACTACCTGGGGCTCGTCGAGGACGACGAGGAGTTCGTCGACGAGATGCCCGAGGCCGAGCCGGCGCCGGTCCGCCGCATGCAGCCGCAGGCCGTCCGCGAGGTGCCGGCCGAGACCGAGGGCGTCGTGCGCACGATCGCGTCGCCGCGTCCGGCGCCGCCGCGCACCGCCGCGATCCACAAGTCCGAGCCCAAGCGCTTCAACGAGGCGCGCGAGGTCGCCGACCGGTTCAAGGACGGCACCGCGGTCATCATGAACCTGCAGGGCACCGAGGACTCGATCGCGCGGCGTCTCGTGACTTCGCGTCGGGCTCGTCTACGGGCTCGACGGCAAGATCGAGCTGGTCGCCAACCGCGTCTACCTGCTCACGCCGGCCGACGTCGAGGTCTCGGCCGAGGACCGCGAGCGGATCGCCGGCGGCGGCTTCTACAACCAGTTCTGAGCCCGGCGGTGGCCGGCGCTCGACCCGCCGGCGGTTCGCCGTCCGGCTGCTAGCCTTCCCGCCGATGATCGCGGCCGCGAACCCGTTGTTCGCCTGATCTGCGTCGCCCTGACGGTCGCTGGATCCTGCTGCTGGTCGCGCGTGGTCCTGCGCTGGCTCGAGCTCGCCGGTGTTCGGCCGCCGGCGACCGGTCCGCTGCGATCGGCCTACGACCTGCTCTTTCGACGTGACCGAGCCGGTGCTGCGGCCGCTCCGCAGCATCGTGCCGCCGGCCGGGATGTTCGACCTGTCGGTCGTCGTCGCGTTCCTGATCATCTTCGTGCTTGCAGACAGCGCGTCTGCTGATGGGAGGGAGGCCTGAGGAAGGCAGACCAGAAGGACGACGCGACGCGGATCGGCGCGCGCGGCGACCGCTCGCGGATGCTGACGCCGCTCGACATCCAGCAGAAGGAGTTCCGCGTCTCGCGCTTCGGCGGCTACAAGATGCGCGACGTCGACGAGTTCCTCGATCAGCTCACCGAATCGCTGCCGCGGTCGTCGACGAGAACCGAGCAGCTGCGCGCAGGCCGGCGGCGGCGCGCCGGTGGTCGGCGCCCCCGACCTCGACGACGTCTCGCGCCAGGCCGACGAGATCATCGCAGCGGGCGCGCGACGAGGCCGCCGGATCGTCGCGGAGGCACGGGCCAGGCGGCCGCGCCGGCGTGCGCCGGCGCGGCCCGCCGCCGATGCGCGGGACGCGGCCGCGGTCAACGCGTTCCTCGCGCAGGAGCGCGAGTTCCTCCAGGGTCTCGCCGGGCTCGTGCAGGACCACGCCGAGACCGTCAAGGGCATGGCGAAGGCGGCACGGCCGGCGCCGAGCGCCGGCGCCTCGGCGACGCCCGGCCGTCCGGGCCCCGCGAAGCCGCGGCGCCCGGCCGGCGAAGGCCGCGCACCCCGGCGCCAGGCACCGACGAGCAGAGCGCAGACGACCGGCCGCCGCGTCCGTTCGGCTCCCGAGCCCGACGCAGGTCCCGGCGGCCGAGGCCGTTCAGCGTGAACCGAGCCCGCCGCCGGGCCGCGATCGACGGCGACCGGTCCGCCGAGGGCGACCCGTCGCTGCGCGAGCTCTTCTGGGGCGAGGACTGACCGCCACGACGGCGCCGCTACCCGGCGCGACGTCGCGCTCTGCTATGGGGCCGAGCTTCGCGCTCCTGCGTCGTGGGCGGGCTCGCCTTCGCGGCCGGCCTCCGTGAGCCGAGCGAGCGCGACCGCGGCGCTGCGCGGCGTGCTCGCCCTGGCGGCGCGCTGGTGCTGCTCGTGGCGTCGGGGTGCCTCAGGAGCGCCCGGGGCGACGCTAGCGCCCGCCGCAGGCTGATCGTCACGGCCTCGCCGTCGATCACGGCGTCCTGCCGGCAGCACCTCGAGCGTCGCCGTCGATCAGGTCGAGGCGAGCGTCTCGCCCGCCACGTAGTCGCGGTGCGCGGCGAACGCCGCGGCGAGTTCGCCGCCGGCCTCGATCCCGAGCGCGATGCGGTCGCTCACCTCGAGCCCGGCCGCCTTGCGGGCGTCCTGCACCAGCCGCACCAGCTCCCGGGCCAGACCCTCTCGCGCGGAGCGCCGGCGTGACCTCCAGCTCGAGGGCGAGCGTGACGCCGCCCTCGGACGCGACGCCCCAGCCTTCGAGGACCTCCTGGACAGCTCGACGTCGGCGCGTGCGACGCGCCGACGCGCCGTCGCCGAGCTGCGACGTCACGGTCTCGCCGCGGCGAGGCGCCCGCCAGCTCGCCGTCGTCGGCCGCCAGCACGGCGGCGAGGCGCCTTCACGCGGGGTCCGAGCCGCGGGCCGAGCGTCTTGAAGTCCGGCTTGGCCCGCCACCGGCCGAACGCGTCGGCGGACTCGGCGAAGCGCACCTCGCTTCACGTTCAGCTCGCTGGCCACCACGCCGAGCAGCTCCTCGAGCTCGCCGTGGTCGCGGGCGAGTGCACCACGGCCTCGACGAGCGGCTGGCGGACCCTCGTCTTGGTCTCGACGCGGACGCGCGGCCGAGCTCGACGATCGCCGCGCGGCCGCCATCGCCTCGTCGAGGCCCGGGTCGACCGCCGCCTCGTGCACCGAGGGGTAGTCGGCCAGGTGCACCGAGTCGGGCGCGCCGTCCCGGCCGGCCGCGAGGTTCCGCCACAGGGCCTCGGCGATGAACGGGGTGAACGGCGCCAGCAGCGTCGCGACCGTCACGAGGCACTCCTACAGCGTGGGGAACGCGGCGATCGAGTCCTGCCTCGCCCTCGCCCGCGGGTCCCAGAACCGGCGCCGGCAGCGCCGCACGTACCAGTTCGACAGGTCGTCGACGAAGCGCTGGATCCGGCGGCCGGCGGCGGTGGCGTCGTAGTGCTCGAGGCGGTCGCGCGCCTCGCTACCGTCCCGGCCAGCTGCGACAGCACCCAGCGGTCCAGTATGCCCGGCTGGACACGGGTTGGCCGGATGAGGTTGTAGCTGCGGCGCAGGATGCGGCGGCGCTGGTTCATGCGGCTGGGTCAAGGATGAAAGATGACGTGATGACGCTGTGCCGGGTCAATCAGTTGCTGATTGCCGGGGCAAAGGCGTTCTTCGCGTATCCGGGGGAAGCATGAGCACGGAGAAATTCTCGGCCCAACCGCCCGCGCAGGTGACCTCGTCCGTCAAGGTGCCGCGGGGGGCCTGCGATGCCCACGGCCACATCTTTCCGTCCCGCGACCACTACCCGGCGCGCAATGAAACCATGCCGCTGGCCCCGGTTGGATTCTACTTGGATGTTCATGCCCAGCTGGGGATTTCGCGGGGCGTTCTGGTGCAGGGCGGGGCGTATAAATTTGACAACCGCGCCATGCTGGACGCCTTGGCGCTGTATCCGGACAGCCTGCGCGGCGTGGCCCTTGTGGCGGCTGACGCATCCGAGGCCGACCTTGCCGTCCTGCAACAACGCCACGTCCGCGCCCTGCGCTCCTTTATTCGAGAGGGTTCGCGATCACATGATGCAACCTGCCGTGCTGCGCACGGATTTGGTTTGCGCCGGGGGCCTGGCGCGAAGATTGCCTATAATGCGTCATCGCGGAGCCTCAGACGATGGGAGATCACGGGATGAGTGCAGGAGCGCTGGTGGTGACCTATCCGATGGCGCGCGCAGCCGCGCGATCGTCGCCGAAGAGCTCGCCGGGGCCGGCGAGGCGATCTACCTCGCGGACCTCGCGCCGCAAGAGCGTGCGGACGCTTTGCGCCGGGCCGGCGCGGTGCTCGCCAACGATACGTCGAAGGAGCTGCACCCTGGTGAATCGTCGCTGATTGGCCATGCGCGCCTGCTGCAGTTCAGTGCCGCCGGGGTCGACTGGGTGAACGCCGTCATGGTAGGCGCGAACCTGGTAACCCTCGGCCTCGAAGAAGGCCTTCAAGGCCTCCAGGGCAATTGTTCTCGTCGTCGTCCACGAGGGCGATGGTAGCCATAAGTCTTAATCTCCTGGCGGACGTCCCGCCGCGCTGCACTGCGCCATAATCGAGGTCCCTGAGCGTAAGGGCAAGGCCCGCTATCCATCTGGCGCACAAAGGATTCCGGGCAATTCCACTCGTCTGGCACACGAATTGCGGAATACCCGGCGAGCGATCGCCAGCCTGGTTAACCCAAAGCGGCGTTTCGCGGTGTGCAACGGAGAGTTCCAATGCAGGTCGTGACGATCAGCGGATTCAAAGGCGGCACCGGCAAAACAACCCTAGCCGCGCTCCTCGGCGTTGCTGCGATCAAGAACGGCCTGCGCGTCGCGGCGCTCGACCTCGACCGCAACACGCGCAACCTGTCCAACTTCCTCACCGTCCGCCGCGCGTCCAGGCTGCCTTGCCCCGACCATGTCATGCTGATGGATCTCGCCGACGGCGCCCAGAGCCGCCTTGAAGCAGCCGTCCGGACGTCTCGAACCGCTGGTGCGCATGGCGCGCATGGACGGCTATGATCTTCTCGTCATCGACACGTCGTCGGGCAACCTTTCGGACGTTTACGAAGCCCACCTGCTGGCCGATGTCATCC
>CAWFJU010000019.1:0-81800 GCA_963816275.1 uncultured Actinomycetes bacterium | reverse complement strand
GGTTCGCTCCGGCGGTCGTAATAAGGTCCGCAACGAGCTTTGAGGTGATCGGGACCCGGGGCTGCACCTTCCTATCCTGCCTGCTGTACCCATAGTAGGGAAGTACGGCCGTGATGCGCGTGGCCGAGGCCCGCTTGAGCGCATCGATCATGATGAGCAGTTCCATCAGATGCCGGTTTCCCGGGACCGACGTCGGCTGCACCACGAATACGTCCATGCCGCGGACATTGTCGACGATCTGGACGTTGATCTCGCCGTCGCTGAACCTCCCACCAGCGCGTTTCCCAGCGGAATATCCATCTTCTGGCAAATTTCCTTTGCCAAAGCCGGGTTCGCGTTGCCGGTAAACACCTTTATTTGCTTGATTTCACGATGTCGCACCCGCTCTTTTTTCCGTAAACTGGTTCGGGGACAGGGATCGAACCCCGATTAAAGGCTTCAAAGGCCTCTGTCCTACCATCAGACGACCCCCGATCGAAAACCGGCCCGGTTTCAGTCACGGAGGCCGGAAAAAGAAAAGGATAGGCATGCACCTATCCTCTCGCATAGATTCAGAATCGGCAGTACTCACTTCATTTCGTTACTACTGTTCCTAACGGGATCGTTATCTTCGGGCGCCGGCTCCCGCTTTACCGGGTTTGCCAGTTCGCGCTCATATTCGGCGAGGACCTTTGATTCGATCATCTGCCTGGCATCGCTGTTCAAGGGATGGGCGATGTCCTTGAATGTCCCATCCTTCATTTTCCGGCTCGGCATGGCTACGAAGAGTCCGGCGTTCCCGCTGATAATACGAAGGTCCCTGATCAGGAACACATTGTCGATCGTTATCGTGGCATAGGCTTTGAGACGTTCTTCGCTTTTGACCGGAAACACCCTCACTTCTGTAATATCCATGGACGCCCCCCCGTGCTGAAGAATCGCGGTTATATGGTCAATCCTGAACGCGGCAAAAAACCGATGTCAGTTCTGCTGCCCCGCGGCCTGCAAGGGCGATTCGGTCAACGTGTCAACTGGGTAGAGGCTCCATCCCTCCTGAGAAAGGTCATTCGCCGCGGCCTGGCCAGCGGGGCTTGGTCCGGGGCTGCGCCTGGACCACACGGACGGGCTGTACGATCCGCTCGCCTATTTCGAGAGCCTACAGAACCACTTTCGCCGGGACCTGGCGCCCAATCCCGAGAACTCGCCGGACGACGCAGCGCGCCCGCTGCCCATCCTGCTGGAGAAGATCCTCGAGCCCAACGAGAGGCTGCCCGCGGCCTGGCCGGTGGACGGCACGACCGGCTACGAGTTTGTGGCGGCCTCCCTCAACGTGCTGCTCGACACGGCGCGGAGGAGGAGCTCACCCGACTATACCAGGAGTTCACCGGGGATACGCGCTCCTTCCACGCGCACGTTACGAGTGCAAGCAGCGCATCCTGACGGACTCGCTTCGCCGTGAGCCTGCTGCTGGCGCGCCAGCTGGAGCGGATCGCCGCGAGCAAGCGCCAGTGGCGCGACTTCACGCTGGCCACGCTGACGCGCACCCTGATCGAGATCATCGCTGCCTTCCCGGTGTATCGCACCTACCTGCGCCCGGGCTCCACCGCGACGGAGGATGATGAGCGCGTGGTGACCCGGGCCGTTCGCCTGGCGCGCATGCGCTCCGGGGTGGCCATCGATCCGAGCGTGTTCGAGTTCATTCAGGACATGCTCCTGCTGCGCGCGGCCAGCAACGTCGAGGAGCGGCGGCTGCACCAGTGGTTCGCGCTCCGCTTCCAGCAGCTGACCTCGCCGCGTGATGGCCAAGGCGGTGGAGGACACCGCCTACTACCGCTACTCGCGCCTGATTGCCTTGAACGAGGTGGGCGGGGACCCGGCTACCTTCGGCATCTCCGTCGAGCGCTTCCACGCCGAGTGCGCCGAGCGCTTCCGCAGCTGGCCGCTGTCCATGGCCACCACCTCCACGCACGACACCAAGCGCGGCGAGGACGAAGGCGACGAACGTGCACGCGGCCCTCGCGGCGGTCGACGGCGTTCGACGACGCGGTCCTGATCGCCGGCGGCGACGCGAAGGGCGTCGACCTGCTCCCGCTCCGGGACTCGGGCGAGCCGGCTCCGCGGAGGTCGTGGCGATCGGCGAGGCCGCGGTGGGTCTGCAGCGGAGTCTTCGAAGGGCGTGGTCCCGATCGAGACGGCCGCGTCGATCGAGGACGCCGTTTCGACGGCCGCCTTCCCCATGGCGACGCCCTCGGGCGTGGTCCTGCTCGCGCCCGCCTGCGCGAGCTGGGATTAGTTCTCCGGGTACGGCGAACGCGGCGAACGCTTCACGGCGGCCGCGCGGGCGCTGGCGAGGTGGGCTCCGATGGCTGAGATCCGGCCGCGGGCCCGCCGCGAAGGCGACCGCGAAACGGGCGCCCGCGAAGAAGCGCCGCGCGCAGCACGCGTCCGAGGCCTCCTCGGCGGGGCGGAGGGCCTGCGCCGACGGGTCGCCCAGCGCTGCCGCGTGGTCCGAACCCCGAGCGGCCGCGTCGCGACGCGGCCGCCGCGTCCCGGCGCAGCATCGCTGCTCTGATCCCGACCGCGCTCCTGACCGTGCTCGGGCCTCACGATGGTCCTGTCGGCCGGGTCGATCTCGGCGGTCGAGGGCTACGGCGACCAGCTTCTGGTACTTCCAGCGCCAGTCGATCTACGCGGTGGGCGGGGTGTCGCGCTGGTGGTCGCGGCGCGTCTGCCGCACACGCGTCTGGCAGAAGCTCGCCGTGCCGATGATGTGGTCCTGCCGCTGATGGTGATCGCCCCTCCACCCGTCGTCGGGCACGGCGCTCTACGGTGCCTCGCGGTGGATCGACCTGGGTCCGGTGACGCTCCAGCCGTCGGAGTTCATGAAGCTCGCCTGGTCGCGTTCACCGCGACGGTCCTGACCAAGAAATGGAACAAGCTCGACGACCTGCGGCCACCTGCGATCCCCCTCGCGCCCGTGGTGGGGGTGGTCGCGCTGCTCGTGATCCTGCAGCGCGACCTCGGCACGACCGTGATCCTCTGCGGCTCGGTGTTCCTGATGCTGTTCGCGGCCGGCGTGCGGATGAAGTACCTCGCGATCGCGGGCGGGGTCGGGCTGGCCGCGGCCGCGGCTGCTGATCTTCGGCGAGACCTACCGGCGGACGCGCTTCGTCGACGCGTACCTCAACCCCTGGGCCGACGCGATGGGCGACGGATACCAGCTGATCCAGGGGCTGATCGCGCTCGGGTCGGGCGGCTGGTTCGGCGTGGGCCTCGGCGCGAGCCGGCAGAAGTGGGACTACCTGCCGAACGCGCACAGCGACTTCATCTTCGCGATCGTGGGCGAGGAGCTGGGTCTCGTCGGCGCCCTCCTCGTGCTGATCGCGTTCGGGGTGCTGCTCTACGCGGGGATCAGGATCGCGATGCAGGCCCCCGACACCTTCGGCCGGCTGCTCGCCGCCGGCATCACGTCGTGGATCGGCCTGCAGACGATCGTCAACCTCGGCGCCGTCACCGGGCTCCTCCCGATCACCGGGCGTGCCGCTGCCGCTGCTCTCCTTCGGCGGCACCGCGCTCGTCGTGACGCTCGCCGGGATCGGCGTGCTCGTGAGCGTCGCGCGCGCGGCGAGCGCCGCGCCGGGGAAGGGGAAGCCGGGCCGGGCGCGGACGCGCCGCGGCCCGGAAGGCGCGGACGTGAAGGTCGTGATCGCCGGAGGCGGCACGGCCGGCACGTGTTCCCGGCGGTGGCCCTGGCCGACCGGCTCGCGGAGGCACGGCGCCGGGTGGACGTTCGTCGGGTCCTCCTCCGGACAGGAGGCGACGCTCGTGCCGGGGCCGGGTACGTGTTCCACGGGTCGCGGCGGCGCCGCTGCGGCGAGAGCGTCTCGGTCGCGCGCGCGAGAGCGCCGTTCGTGGCGTGCGTCGGTCGCGCTGCGCTGCCGGCCGCTCGTGACCGGCGCCGACGCCGTGGTGGGCATGGGCGGCTACGCCAGCGTGCCCGCGGTCCTCGCGGCCCGGCGCGCGCACGTCCCGTGGTGCTCCACGAGCAGAACGCCGTTCCGGGGCTCGCGAACCGCGTGCTCGCCCGTGGGCGCGCGTCGGTCGGCGATCATCGTTCGAGGATGCAGCCGCCCGCTTCCCGGAGCGGGTCGCGCGTCGGCGTCACCGGCGACCCGGTGCGCGCCGCGTCCGCGCGGTGCCGTCGACGCGGGCGGCGCTCGCGGCCGAGGCGTGGGAGGCGTTCGACCTCGATGCGGGACCGGCGACCGTCGTCGTGTTCGGCGGCAGCCAGGGCGCGCTCCACCTCGACCGAGACGATCGCCGGGGCGATCGACGCCTGGCCGATCGATGCGACCTGCAGCTGCTCGTGCTCACCGGGCCCGACAAGCTCGAGGTGGTGGTCCGGCGCCGCGGCGCGGCGACGATGCGCCTGCGGGTGCGCGCTCGCGTTCCTCGACCGGATGGAGCTCGCCTACGCCGTCGCCGACCTCGCCGTCGCCGCGAGCGGGCGCGACGAGCATCGCCGAGATGACCGTCTGCGGGGTCCCATGATCCTGGTCCCGTACCCCTACGCGACCGAGAACCATCAGGAGGCGAACGCGCGCGAGCTCGAGCGCGCCGGCGCGGCAGAGCGTCAGCCCGACGCCGACCTGTCGCCCGACGGTGCTCGCCGCGTCGTATCCTGGACCTCGTGGACGACGACGCTCGCCGCGAGCGCGATGGCGCGAGCGGCGCGCGGCGTGGGCGCAGCCCGACGCCGACGAGCGGCTCGCCGCGCTCGTGCTGGAGGCCGCCCGATGACATCTACACGCCGCCGCCGGGCAGCATCCCGACGCTCCCGTGCCCACGCTCGACGGGGTCGCCTCGGTCCATCTGATCGGGGTGGGCGGGGCCGGCATGCGGAACCTCGCCCGGCTTTCCTGGCGCGCGGCATCGCGGTCACGCGGCTCCGACATGAAGGACTCGCAGGGGCTCGCGCGAGCTCCGGCGCTCGGCGCCGACGTGTGGGTCGGTCACGATGCCGCGCGGCTCGGCACGCCCGACGCCGTCGTGATCTCGAGCGCGATCGGCGACCGCGAACCCCGAGCTCGCCGCGGCCCGCGAGGCGGGCATCGCGGTCTGGGCTCGGCAGCAGGCGCTCGCGGCCTTCGCCGCCGGGCATCGGGCGATCGCGGTGGCGGGCACGCACGGCAAGACCACCACGACCTCGATGATCGCCGTGATCCTGGAGCGCGCGGGCGCCGATCCCAAGCTACCTGATCGGCGGGGACCTGAACGAGAGCGGCAGCGGCGCCGCTCCGGCGCGGGCGACCTCTTCGTCTTCGAGGCCGACGAGAGCGACGGCTCGTTCCTGCTCGCGCGCCCGAGATGGGCGTGTCACGAACGTCGAGGTCGACCACGTCGACTTCTACCCGGGCGGCCGCGACGGAGATCGAGGCGGCGTTCGCCGCGTTCGCGGCGCGATGCGGGCGCGTGGTGGCGTGCGGCGACGATGCCGGCGTGCGCGCCGCCGCTCGCCGATCGCGGACGCCGGCCACCACCTACGGCGCCCGAGCGCACGAACGACGCGCCGCTTCGGTGACGCGCTGGGGCCCGAGGGCGCGCGCGGCACGTTGCGGCTCCCCGGGGGCGCCGCGGTGTCGCTCGACCTGCCGTCGACGGCGCCCACAACCTCCTGAACGCGGCCGCGGCGGTCGCGGTCGGCGCCGGCTCCGGGCGTCGCGCCGGAGCCCGCCGCCGAGGCCCTCCCGGCCTTCACCGGCGTCCATCGGCGGTTCGAGTTCCGCGGGCGGGCGCGGGGCGCCGACTTCTTCGACGACTACGGGCACACCCCGACCGAGATGGCGGTCACGCTCGAGACGGCCCGGCGCCGCCGCCCCGAGCGGTTGATCGCGCTCGTACAGCCCCACCGGTACTCCCGAGTCCAGGCGCTCTGGCGCGAGCTGGGAGCCAGCGTCGCGGAGGCCGACCTCGTCCTCGTGACCGACGTCTACGGCGCGGCCCAGGAGCCGATCCCGGGCGTGACCGGCGAGCTCGTCGTCGACGGGGTCGCTCGCGGCGCCCGACGCCGGAGGTCGTGTACCTGCCGCACCGGCAAGCGGTGTCTCGACCACCTCGATCGCGAGGTCCGGTCGGGCGACCTGATCGTGACGATGGGGTGCGGCGACGTCTGGATGCTGGGCGACGCGGCGCTCGAGCGGCTCCGAGGGGGGATCGTGAGCGAGGCGATCGACCGCGCCGAGGCGATCCTGCGCGACGCCTGCGGCGACCGGGTCCGTCGTGACTTCTCGCTGGCGCCCCTCACGACCTTTCGGATCGGCGGACCGGCGGCCCTCTACCTCGAGCCCGAGTCCGACCACGACCTCGTCGCCGCGGGAACGGCCATCGCGGCGAGCGGCCTGCCCGTTCCTCGTGATCGGGAAGGGCTCGAACCTGCTCGTCTCCGACGACGGCTTCCCCGGCCTGGTGCTCCGACTGGGGCGCGGCTACCGGTGGGCCGCGCGCGACGGAGACCGGCTGCGCGCCGGAGGCTCGATGCCCCTGCCCGCGCTCTCGGGTGTCGCGCTCCGGCATGGGCTCGCGGGGCTCGCCTTCGGGGTCGCGATCCCGGCCACGGTCGGCGGCGCGGTTCGGATGAACGCCGGCGCACACGCCCATTCGATGAGCGACGTCGTGACCTCGATCGCGGTCGTACACCTCGCCGACGGGCGTCCCGACTCGATCGCGGGCACCGACGCCGGGTTCTCGTACCGGCGCTCGACCCTCCCCGAGGACGCGGTCGTGACCGGGGTGACCGTCACGCTGACGCCCGGCGACCCGGCCGCGATCCGTGAGGAGATGGACGCGGCTCGGGACTGGCGCCGCCGGACCCAACCGCTCGCCGAGCCCAACTGCGGGAGCGTCTTCAAGAACCCCTCGGACGATCACGCGGCCCGACTGATCGAGGCCGCCGGCTGGAAAGGGCATCGGGTGGGCGGCGCACAGGTGTCGATGAAGCACGCGAACTTCATCGTGGCCGACCCGGGGGCCCGCGCAGAGGACGTCCTCGCCCTGATCCGAGCGGTGCAGGCGGCTGTCGAGGCCGATGCAGGCGTCCGGCTCGAGCCGGAGGTGCATCTGGTGGGAGCCTTCGATGGGAGATGAGCGAACGATGACGGATCAAGGAGTCGGAAGAACCGACGTGGTCGATCCGACGGAACCGAGCCCTGGGGTAGAGCGTGAGGTCGAGCCTGAGACCCTGATGCGGACGGTCGAGCGCGAGCTGACCGTGATCCGGGAGGCGGACGCGGGACCTGAACCACAGGACGATACCGACCCCAACTCGAGCGACGGCGCCGCGCACGCCGAGGTCGAGGTCGACGGTGTGCTCGCTGCCGACGTTGCGGCTCCCCTCGCCCCCGCCGAGGACGAGGTGCCGTCCTCGATCCCCGGCGCCCACGTTCACCACCGCACCCACGGGCGACTCAAGACATGGGTGATCGTGGCCGGGGCCCTCGCCGGCCTCGCGCTGGCGACGTTCGGCTCCACCTATTCGCCCCTGTTCGCCGCGGATACCGTGCGAGTCGAGGGCGCCGGGCACCTCAGCGCGACACAGGTACGGAGGATCGCCAAGATCCAGCCCGGGGTGAACGTGTTCAGGCTCGACACCCGGCAGGCCGAGCGCCGTCTGGAGCGCAACGCCTGGGTCGGGGACGCGACGGTCGCGAGGAGACTGCCTTCGAGCGTCACGATCACGATCGTGGAGCGGGTCCCGGCCGCCGTGACGGTCACGGACCCATCGGGCGATCGGTCGATCGTCGCCGAGGACGGGACGATCCTCGCGCCGGCGCCCGATACCGCGGCACTCCCGCTCGTCGAGGCGGCGGACGGCGCGACCGTGCCGAGCGAGGGACAGCGGACCCTGGGCGCCCAGGTCGCGGCCTCGTTCCCGCCTGAGATCGCCGGGCGCGTCGAGGCGGTCCAGGCCGGCGCGGATGGGACGGTCATCGTCATCCTCACGGGAGGTGTGGCCGTGTCATACGGTGACGCCGAAGCGTTGGTCCAGAAGGGGCAGTCGCTCCGGGCCGTGCTGCGATGGGCCGAGCGCGCCGGCGTCGCCCTCGGCTCGGTCGACGTTCGAACGCCTGGGGCGCCATCGGCGCGGCTCGCCGGGGGCACGACGGTCGTCCGCGGAGGCCCCTGGTAGGAACTCCCATTTCGGGAGATGGTTGTTCCCCCGTGATGGCTTGACGCACCTGCCCTTTCCTAGTACGTTGCCTATCTCTACGTTAGGTAGATATAACAATAACATTCTACTTGACGGTTATGGTTGAGTACCAAGGAACGCCGTTTCCCCAGGTGGATCGGGCCGGGGCCCGATGGTCGGAGGTCAACGAGAGAATGGATGCTCCCCAGAACTACCTCGCCGTGATCAAGGTGGTCGGGATCGGCGGCGGCGGCGTCAACGCGGTGAACCGGATGATCGAGGCAGGCCTCCGGGGCGTCGAGTTCATCGCCGTCAACACCGATGCGCAGACCCTGCTGATGTCGGATGCCGAGGTGAAGATGGACATCGGCCGCGAGACCACGCGCGGCCTGGGCGCCGGGTCGGACCCCGAGGTCGGACGGGCGGCCTCGAGCGAGCACGCCGACGAGATCGAAGAGATCCTCAAGGGCGCCGATATGGTGTTCATCACGGCGGGTGAGGGCGGTGGCACCGGCACGGGCGGCGCGCCCGTCGTCGCCGAGATCGCCCGGAACCTCGGCGCCCTCACGATCGGGGTCGTGACCCGGCCCTTCGGGTTCGAGGGCCGCAAGCGGGCGACGCAGGCCGACCTCGGCATCACCGAGCTGAAGAAGGCCGTCGACACGCTGATCGTGGTACCGAACGACCGCCTGCTCCAGGTGGCCGACCCGAGCATGCCGATGGTGGAAGCCTTCCGGATGGCCGATCAGGTCCTGTTCCAAGGGGTCGACGGCATCACCTCCCTCATCACCACACCGGGGCTGATCAACCTGGACTTCGCCGACGTGAAGACGGTGATGTCGGGCGCCGGCTCGGCCCTGATGGGGATCGGGCTCGGTTCGGGCGCCGACCGTGCGGCGGAGGCCGCGAAGGCCGCGATCAGCTCCCCGCTCCTCGAGTCGTCGATCGACGGCGCGAAGGGCGTGCTCCTCTCGATCGCCGGCCCCACCGACCTCACGCTCCACGAGGTCAACCAGGCTGCCGATGCGATCACTCGGGTCGCCCACCCCGACGCGAACATCATCTTCGGCGCGGTGGTCGACGACGCCCTCGGGGAGGAGGTCCGGGTCACGGTCGTGGCCGCCGGCTTCGACAAGGTCACGCCCTCGGCCGGGCAGAGCTCGAACCAGTTCGAGTCCCGCCTGTCCCGACTCCTCGAGGAGCCGGTCCGTGGCGAAGGCGAGCGCGAGCCACTCCCGTCGATCCTGGCCGACGAGAGCGACGACGACATCTTCACCAGCGGCGAGGAGCCCAAGACGGTCTCCTTCGACGCCGAGGAGGACCTCGACATCCCGGACTTCCTCAAGAGCTAGCGATCGCATCGCTGCTCCCGCGCGGCCCCGCGCACCTGCGACCCGGGGGCGGGGAGATCGAGCGAGGAGGCGCCCTTCCCCCGCCTCTTGGCCGAGCTCCTCGCCCCTTCGCACATCCTGGGCTCGATACGCTGCCGGCATGCACGGCACACGCGACGAGGTGCTCGCCAATCTCGCGACGATCCGGGGAGCGATCGCGGGCGCCTGCTCGCGCGCGGGCCGCACCCCCGAGGAGGTGACGCTGATCGGGGCGGCGAAGACCGTCTCCCCTGAGGTCGTCGGCTGGGTCGCGCGGGCCGGGGTCACCGCGATCGGCCATAACTACGTGCAGGAGCTGCGGGCGATGCACGGCCGGGTGCCAGGCGTCCGGTGGCACTTCATCGGAACCCTCCAGGCCAGCTCGGCCCACCACGTGGCGGCGCTCGCGGACGTCGTCGAGACGGCGGCGGGAGAGCGGGCGACGACGCGCCTCGCTCGCCGGGCGTCCGAGGCCGGGCGAGTGGTCGACGTCTTGATCGAGGTCGATCTCACCGGCGAGCGGAGCGGGGTCAGCCCGGAGGCGCTCCCCGCGTTCGCCGACCTCGTCGCGAGCCTGGACGGTCTCCGGCTGTGCGGTCTGATGACCTTGCCGCCGATCCCGGAGCGTCCCGAGGACGCCCGCCCTTGGTTCGCCAGGTTGCGTGAGCTCCGCGAGCGCCTGGCCCGAACGCATCCGCAGGTAGTGGACTTGTCGATGGGGATGTCGTTGGATTACGCGGTCGCCGTGGAGGAAGGCGCTACGATGGTCCGGATCGGGACCGCGTTGTTCGGGCCGAGAACAGCGTGACGCAGGGAGGAAGTGATGGCCGGCGTGTGGAAGAAGACCCTGAACTACCTCGGACTCGTCGAAGACGACGAGGAGTTCGTGGAGGAGATGCCCGAGGCCGAGCCGGCTCCGGTGCGACGCATGCGCCCGCAGGCCGTCCGTGAGGTCCCGGCCGACGCCGAGGGCGTCGTGCGCACGATGGCGTCCCCACGCACGGCCGCCGCCGCCACCGGGGCGATCTACAAGTCCGAGCCGAAGCGGTTCAACGAGGCTCGCGAAGTGGCCGACCGGTTCAAGGAAGGAACCGCGGTCATCATGAACCTGCAGTCCACCGAGGACTCGATCGCACGGCGGCTCGTCGACTTCGCGAGCGGGCTCGTCTACGGGCTCGACGGCAAGATCGAGCTCGTGGCCAATCGCGTGTACCTGCTCACCCCGGCCGACGTCGAGGTCTCGGCGGAAGACCGGGAGAAGATCGCGGGCGGCGCCTTCTACAACCAGTTCTGACGGGGCGACGACCCGCGGACACCGGCCCCGCGATCGGAGGCTCGGCCACGGCTGTTAGCCTCTCCGGCGATGATCGCCGACTCGAATCCGGTCTCGAACCTGATCTGCATCGCGCTGACCGCCTACTCGCTCCTGCTCCTGGTGCGTGTGGTCCTCAGCTGGCTCGAGCTCGCGGGGGTGCGACCGCCGGCGACGGGGCCTGTGCGGTCCGGGTTCGAACTGCTGATCGACGTGACCGAGCCGCCGCTCCGGCTGCTTCGGCGTATCGTGCCTCCAGCCGGGATGGTGGACCTGTCGGTGCTGGTGGCGTTCATCATCATCTTCGTCTTGCGCAGCGTGGTCTGTTGATCGGGAGGGAATCGTGAGGAAGAAGGAGAACCAGATGGACGACGCCGCACGGATGTCGGCGCCGATGCCGTCGGCCGCGTCGCAGATGCTGACGCCGCTCGATATCCAGCAGAAGGAGTTCCGCGTCGGCACGCGGGGTTACAGGATGCGTGAGGTCGACGAGTTCCTCGACCAGCTCACGGACGCGATGTCCGCGGTCCTGGCCGAGAACGAGCGGCTGCGCGCCGGCTCCCCGGCGGGTCCGGCGATCGGCACGGCCGATCTCGACGACACGAACCGCCAGGCCGACGAGATCATCCAGCGAGCCCGCGACGAGGCCCAGCGGATCGTCGCCGACGCCAGGGCTCAGGCGGCGGCCGCTGCGGGCGCCGGTGTCGCCACGGCTGCTGACCGTCCCGCGGTCGCCGCGTTCCTCGCGCAGGAGCGGGAGTTCCTCCAGGGCCTCGCCGGCCTGGTCCAGGGTCACGCGGAGTCGGTGAAGGCGATGGCTAAGACCGCACGGCAGGCGCCGACCGAGACCTCGGCGACCGTCGACCCGGCGCGGGCCGAGAAGGTTGCGGCGCCCGAGCCCGCCAAGGCCGAACCTTCCGAGCCCGTGAAGGCTGACACGGCGCCCGAGCTCCCGAAGACCCCGACGCACGATCCTTCGGAGCCCGCCGCCCAGGCGTCCGCCGAGCCGGTCGTCCTGCAGCAACCTGCGTCCGCCTCGGTCGGTCGTGCGGAGACGACCGAGGCCGCCGAAGGTGACAGCTCGCTCCGCGAGTTGTTCTGGGGCGAGGACTGATCGCCGATCGCCGATACGGGCGCGACGTCGCGCTCTGCTACGCGGCCGCCTACGCGCTCCTGGTCGTGGGCGGGTTCGCCCTCGCGCTGGGCCTGGTTGGGCCCGCGAACGCCTCGCTCGTCTTCGCGTCGATCGTCGCCCTGTTCGGGGCGGGGGTGCTCGCGGGCGTCGGGTCCCTCAGGCGGGTGAGGGCGACGCGTAGGCCGCCCTCCGGAGGCTGACCGCCACCGGCTCGCCCTCGATCGCGGCCTCCTGCCGGAACCCATCGACCTCGCCCGAGATCAGGTCCACGGCGAGGGTCTCACCCACGACGTACTCACGGTGCGCGGCCAGCGCCTCGCCGATCGTGTGACCCGCCTCGATCCCCAGCTGGATGCGGTCGCTCACGTCGAGGCCGGCCGCCTTGCGTGCGTCCTGGACGATCCGAACGAGCTCGCGTGCGAGCCCCTCCCGGCGGAGGGCGTCCGTGAGCTCGAGGTCGAGCGCGACGGTCACGCCGCCCTCGCTCGCGACGCCCCAGCCCTCCCTGACCTCCTGCGAGAGATCGACGTCGTCGGCCGTCAGCCCGATCTGGTCGTCGCCGAGCGTGACCGAGGTCGACTCGCCTCGGGCGAGCGCCCCCGCGATCGACCCGTCGTCGGCGCCGAGGACGCCCGCGAGGTCCTTGACGCGCGGACCGAGCCTCGGCCCGAGAACCTTGAAGTTCGGCTTCGCGTGCCATCGCCCGAACCCCTCGGTCGACTCGGCGAAGATCACCCGCTTGACGTTGAGCTCGTCGGCCACGACGTCGAGGAGCGTCACGAGCGCGGCGTGATCGCCCGCGTAGTGCACGACCGCTTCTGACAGCGGCTGACGGACCCTCGTCTTGGTCTCGACGCGGATCGTTCGACCGAGTCCCACGATCGAGCGCGCGGCCGCCATCGCCTCATCGAGGGAAGGGTCCCGGAGCGTGGGATCGAGCTCGGGGTACTCGGCGAGGTGCACGGAGTCGGGCGCGCCGTCCGTTCCCGCCGCGAGGTTCCGCCAGAGCACGTCGGCCACGAACGGCGTGAAGGGCGCGAGCAGGGTCGCCACGGTCACGAGGCACTCGTAGAGCGTGTGGAACGCGGCCCGCGTGTCGGCGTCCCGCTCGCCCGCGGGGTTCCAGAAGCGGCGCCGCGACCGCCGCACGTACCAGTTCGACAGGTCGTCGACGAAGGACTGGATCGCCCGCCCGGCGCCGGTCGCGTCGTAGGCCTCGAGCCCGTCGCGGGCCGTCGCCACCGTCTCGTGGAGCTGCGAGAGGACCCAGCGGTCCAGCAGCGGCCGGTCGGCAGGTGCCGGCGCCTCCGCGGCCGGGTCGAAGCCCTCGGCGTTCGCGTACGTGACGAAGAACACGTACACGTTCCAGAGCGTCAGCAGGAACTGACGGAGGACCTCGTCCAGCACGTCATGGCCGATCCGGCGGGAGGCCCACGGCGAGCCGTTCGTGATCATGAACCACCGCAGCGCGTCGGCCCCCTGGCGGTCCAACGCCTCCCACGGGTCGAACATGTTCCCGAGGGACTTCGACATCTTGCGGCCATCGGCCGCCACGATGTGACCCAGGCAGACGACGTTGCGGTAGGCGGTCGAGTCGAAGTGGAGCACGCCCTCGGCCATCAGCGTGTAGAACCACCCGCGCGTCTGGTCGATCGCCTCCGAGATGAAGTCGGCCGGGAAATGCTGCTCGAATGCCTCGATGCCGCGACCCAGGTCGGGGTGGTAGCCCCACTGCGCGAAGGGCATCGCGCCCGAGTCGTACCAGGTGTCGATCACCTCGGGGACCCGCCGGCTCTCGTCGCCGCACTCGGGGCACGCGAACGTGACCTCGTCGATCGCGGGACGGTGCGGGTCGACGTCGCTGACGTCGCGCCCCGCGTGGTCCCCGAGTTCGGAGAGCGACCCCACCGCGGTGAGGTGGCCCTGCTGGCAGCGCCAGATCGGGAGCGGGGTGCCCCAATAGCGTTCGCGGGAGAGGGCCCAGTCCACGTTGTTCTCGAGCCAGTTGCCGTATCGGCCCTCCCTGATGTGCTCGGGATACCAGCCGACCTGATCGTTCACGGCGAGCAGCCGGTCCTTGACCTGCGTCGTGCGGACGTACCAGGACGTCCGTGCGTAGTAGAGGAGGGGCGTGGAACACCGCCAGCAGAACGGGTAGCTGTGCTCGTAGGTCGCTGATCGCAGCAGGACCCCGCGCTCGCGGAGATCCTCGACGATCTTCGGGTCGGCGTCCTTCACGAAGAGTCCACGCACGAACGCGGGTGCGAGGTCGGTGAACCGGCCGTCGTCGCCGACCGGCTTGTGCACCGACCATCCCTGGGCGAGCCCGACCGCGAGGTCCTCGGGGCCGAAGGCGGGCGCCATGTGCACGATGCCCGTGCCGTCGTCCATCGAGACGAAGTCGGCCGCCACCACCCGGTGGGCTCCCTCGATGTTCGGGTAGGGAGGCTCGTAGCGGACCCCGACCAGCGTGTCGCCGGCCAGCGTGCCGGTCACCCGCCATCCCTCGCCGAGCACCCGTTCGGCGAGCGGCTCTGCCAGGATCAGCCGCTCGCCGTTCCCCTCGGCCACCGCGTAGGTGGCCCGGGCGTCCACCGCGGCACCGGCGTTGGAGGGCAGGGTCCACGGCGTCGTGGTCCACACGAGCAGCGAGGCGCCGACGAGCGACGGATCGTCGGCCTCGACGACGGGGAGCCGGATGAAGACGCTGGGGTCCTCGACCGTCCGGTACCCCAGGGCGACCTCGGCGTCCGACAGGGCGGTGCCGCACCGGGGGCAGTAGGCGGTCACCTTGTCCGCCTCCTGCAGGAGGCCGCGATCGAACAGGGACTTCAGCGACCACCACACGGACTCGATGTACTCGGTGTTCATCGTCCAGTAGGCGTCGTCGAGGTCGACCCAGTAGCCGATCCGCTCGGTCAGGCGCTCGAACTCCCCGACGTAGCGCTTCACCGACTCGCGGCACCGATCGTTGAACGCGGCGATCCCGAACGCCTCGATGTCGCGCTTGCCGGTGGTGCCGATCTCCTTCTCGACCTCGAGCTCCACCGGCAGGCCGTGGCAGTCCCAGCCGCCCTTCCGCGGGACGAGGTATCCGGTCATCGTCTTGAAGCGCGGGTAGACGTCCTTGAACGTGCGGGGCTCGACGTGATGCACGCCGGGCTTGCCGTTCGCGGTCGGAGGGCCTTCGTAGAACATCCAGAGCGGTGCGTCTCGGCGCTGATCGAGCGAGCGCCGGAAGACGTCGGCATCCTTCCAGAACGCCATGATGCCGAGCTCGAGATCGGGGAAGCTCACCCTCGGATCCACCGCTTCGAACCGCGTCATCTCGGTACCTCCCTCGCCCGTCCGCACATGCAGAACGCCCCGTCCCATCGGTGCCGGGACGAGGCGTGGGCCCCGCGGTACCACCCAGCTTGCCGGGGTCCTGAAGACCCTCGGCCGCTCATCGGCCGCCATCACGACCTCCCGCGGTCACGGGCGGGGCCCGGCTGCGCCTACTGCGGGCGCGGGCGGTCCGCGTCCGGTTGGGGCAGCGGCTCGGGGAGGATGGTCGCGGGGAGCTCGGCGCCGGGCTCACACCATCCCCGGCTCGCTCTGGCTCCACGGTCCCCGCGATCGTGTTCCCGTCGTCGCCTGTTCGGGCGATGCTACACCCGATGGAGGCGAGCATCACCGTGCGCGTGACCCCGAGGGCGGGCCGGACCGAGGTGACGACCGGCCCGTCGGGCGTGGTCGTGCGGGTGCGAGCGGCCCCCGAGGGAGGGAAGGCCACCGCGGAGGCGGCGGCCGCGCTCGCGGCCGCGCTGGGGGTGCCCAGGACCGCCGTCAGGCTCCGTTCGGGAGCCCGTTCGAGGGTCAAGAAGTTCGCGATCGAGGGCCTCGCGCCGGGCGAGCCCGAACGACGGCTCCAGGCCCTCTGACCTGCGACGACAGCCCCCTGATGCGCCCATCTGCTACCCTTCGCCGACCATGCCCGAGACCAAGTTGACGAAGAAGGAACTCGACGACCTCCGCACCCGGCTGCAGGCCGAGGAGGTCGAGCTGCAGACGCAGCTCACGACGATCGAGGAAGACACTTTCGCGACCACGCAGTCCGAGATGGTGGGCGACGTGGGCCTCGACGACGAGTCGGCCGACGCCGGCACCGCGACGTTCGAGCGGGAGAAGGATCTCTCGATCGAGAACAACGTCCGCGACCTGCTGCAGAAGATCTCGCGGGCCCTGAAGCGGATCGATGCCGGGACCTACGGCACCTGCGATCGCTGCGGCAAGCCGATCGAGAAGCAGCGCATCAAGGCGCTCCCGTACGTCGATCTCTGCATCAAGGACGCTCAGGCGCAGTCGCGCCGGTAGCGCGGTGGATCGCGTCCGCCGTCGTGGCGCGGCCATCCTCTTCGGCACCGCCGCGATCGCCTACCTGCTCGACCGCGCGACCAAGCTCTGGGCGGAGCGCACCCTCGCCGATGCGCCGATCGAGGTGATCCGCGGCGCGCTCACCCTCCGG
Source organism: uncultured Actinomycetes bacterium (assembly GCA_963816275.1). GTDB lineage: Bacteria > Actinomycetota > UBA4738 > UBA4738 > HRBIN12 > JAOUEA01. Next base: position 65,312 of record CAWFJU010000019.1, on the reverse strand, counting down.
CTGACGACGAACTCCGGCGGTGCCTTCAGCCTGGGCCAGAGCGCGCCGTGGCTGTTCGCCGGCGCGACGATCACCGTGTCGCTCGTGATCGTGGCGACGGCGTTCCGCCATCGGGACCCGGTCGTCGCGGCGGCGCTCGGGCTGATCCTGGGGGGCGCGCTGGGCAACCTCACCGACCGGGCGCTCAGAGGCCCGGGGCTCTCGGGCCAGGTGATCGACTTCGTCGACCCGCATGTCTGGCCGATCTTCAACGTGGCCGACGCGTCGATCGTCATCGGCGCGCTCCTGCTGGCATGGTCGTCCTATCGGTCGGGGAGCGCCGACGGAGCGGCCGAGCCTGGCGGAGGCGCCGATGTCGAATGAGGTGTTCGCCGGCGAGCCGGGGCGGCTCGACACCGTCGTGGCGCGGCTGTCGGGCGCAGCGCGGGCCGATGTGCAACGGGCGATCGCGGCCGGGCGCGTCACCGTGGACGGTGTCGCGCGCCCCAAGTCGTTCCGCCTCGAGGGTGGCGAGCGGATCGAGGCCGATCTCGGCACGGAGGACGTGCTCGCCCCCGAGGACCCCGCCGTGCCTGTCCGGTTCTCCGACGACCATCTCCTGGTGATCGCGAAGCCGGCCGGGCTCGTCACGCACCCCACCGAGAACCGGCGGACGGGAACGCTCGTGAACCGGCTCCTGGGCATGGGCGTGCCCCTGTCCTCGGGCAGCGGTCACCTTCGACCGGGGATCGTCCACCGGCTCGACGCAGGTACCAGCGGCCTGATGCTGATCGCGCGGACCGACGAGGCCCACGAGGCCCTGACGGCGATGCTGAGGGATCACACGATCGAGCGCCGCTACCTCGCGCTGGTCAGGGGCGACCCGGCGCACGACGACTTCGCGGTCGATGCCCCGCTGGGTCGCCGGCTCGACAAGGTGGTCGTCGATCACACCGACGGGCGCGACGCGGAGACCGCCTTCGAGGTCCGGGAACGGGTCGGCGCCGCCGCGCTCCTCGAGGCGGCCCCGCGCACCGGACGGACCCATCAGATCCGGGTGCATCTGCGGGCGATCGGACACCCGATCCTCGGCGATCGCGCTTACGGCGGCGGGGGAGCCGACGCGACGGCGCTCGGTCTGACGCGGCCGTTCCTGCACTCGTGGCGGATCGGTTTCGATCACCCCTTCACGGGGGAGCGGATCGAGATCGAGGAGCCGTTGCCCGACGACCTCGAGGTGGCGCTGGACCGGGCGCGCGCCCGCCGCGACCTGGGCCCTTGACGGTCCCGCACGCCGGGCGTACGTTCTGGTCCCGCCCGAATCACAGCGATGTAAGTTGTCCACAGCGTCTCCCCAGGCGCCGGGGCCACTGGGGATAACCCTCCCTCGAAGGGGGCACGAACGGCACCGATGACCGACCCGAGCTTCGTCCATCTCCACGTGCACTCCGAGTACTCGCTGCTCGACGGAGCGGCGCGGATCGAGCCCCCGAAGTCCAACCCGGGCGCGCCCACGATCTTCTCCGAGGCCGAGCGGCTGGGGATGCCGGCCGTCGCCGTGACCGACCACGGGTCGATGTTCGGCGCGCTGCGGTTCTTCGAGGCGGGCCGGGCCGCGGGGGTCACGCCGATCCTCGGGGTCGAGGCCTACGTCGCCCCCGGATCACGGTTCGACCGGAACCCGGGTGAGCGCGAGGAGAAGTACTACCACCTGACCCTCCTCGCCGAGAACGAGACCGGCTACCGGAACCTCCTGAAGCTGGTGAGCTACGCGCACCTCGAGGGCTTCTATCACCGGCCCCGCATGGACAAGCAGCTGATGGCCGAGTACGCGGAGGGCGTGATCTGCCTCTCGGGCTGCCTGTCCTCCGAGATCGGCGTCGCGCTCCTGGCGGGCCAGGACGAGCGGGCGCGGCGTGTCGCCGGCGAGTACCGCGACATCTTCGGAGCTGACAACTACTTCATCGAGGTCCAGGACCACGGCCTGGCCGATCAGCACGCGATCCTCCGGCGCCAGTTCGAACTGGGCGACGAGCTCGGGATCCCGGTCGTGGCTACGAACGACCTGCACTACACGCTTCGGGAGGATGCGAAGCCGCACGACGTGCTCCTCTGCATCCAGCAGAAGAAGCTCCAGTCGGACCTGAAACGACTGAAGTTCGACTCCGAGGAGTTCTTCCTCAAGAGCGCCGAGGAGATGCGCCAGCTCTTCCAGGAGCGTCCCGACGCGTGCGACCAGACCCTGCGGATCGCCGAGCGCGTCGAGCTCGACCTGGTCTACGGCGACCGCGCACCCGCCGACCAGCGGTACCACCTCCCGCGCTTCGAGACCCCCGGGGGCATCGACCGCGACGCCTACCTCCGTCAGCTGGTGGACGCTGGGGCGGCCGAGCGGTACAGCGAGATCACCACCGAGGTGCGCGACCGGATCGACCGGGAGCTCGGGGTGATCACCTCGATGGGGTTCGGGGGGTACTTCCTGATCGTCTGGGACCTGATCCGCCACGCGCGCGATCAGGGGATCCGCGTCGGCCCCGGGCGCGGGTCGGCCGCCGGCTCGGTCGTCTCCTACTGCCTGCGGATCACCGACCTCGACCCGCTGCGCTACGGCCTCCTGTTCGAGCGGTTCCTGAACCCCGACCGGATCCAGATGCCCGACATCGACATGGACTTCGACGAGCGTCGGCGCGACGAGGTGATCCGCTACGCGACCGAGAAGTACGGCGCCGATCACGTCGCCCAGATCGTCACGTTCCAGACGATCAAGGGGAAGCAGGGCATCCGCGACGCCGCGCGCGTCCTCGGGTTCCCGCCGGTGGTGGGGGACCGGCTCTGCAAGATGTACCCGCCCGCGATCATGGGCCGCGACTACCCGATCGAGGACGCGCTGAAGCTCTCGCCCGACCTGGCCGCGGCGTACGAGAAGGAGCCCGAGGCCAAGGAGATCGTGGAGACCGCTCGGGCGCTCGAGGGACTCCGGCGAGAGGATTCCGTGCACGCGGCCGGCGTCGTGATCGGCGACGCGCCGCTCGTGAACTACCTCCCGCTGAAGCTCTCGAAGGACTCCCGGGACGACTCGAAGAAGATCGTCACCCAGTTCGACATGAACGGCGTCGAGGCGCTCGGCCTGCTGAAGATGGACTTCCTCGGCCTGCGGAACCTCTCGGTGATCGAGGACTCCCTCCGGCACCTGCGGAGCCGCGGCGTTGAGCTCGACATCGACCACGTTGCCCTCGACGACCCCGACACGTACGCGATGCTGCAGCGCGCCGAGACGACGGGTGTGTTCCAGATGGAGTCGGCCGGCATGCGGAGCCTGATCAAGCTGCTCGCGCCCGACCGGTTCGAGGACCTGATGGCGCTCGTCGCGCTCTATCGTCCGGGTCCGCTGAACAACGGGCTGCACACGGAGTACGCGGAGCGCAAACACGGGCGCCGCAAGGTCACCTACCCGCACGACGACCTCGAGCCGATCCTCAGGGACACGTACGGCGTGATGATCTACCAGGAGCAGGTCATGCAGGTGGCGGTGGCCCTGGCGGGTTTCTCGATGGGCGAGGCCGACACGCTCCGCAAGGCGATGAGCAAGAAGCAGCTCTCGGTCCTGATGCCGTTCAAGGAGAAGTTCATCGCGGGCGCGGTCGAGAAGGGCTACCCGCACAAGCTCGCCGCCGACCTGTTCGAGATGATCGTGCCGTTCGCGGACTACGGCTTCAACGCCTCGCACGCTTGCGCGTACGGGCTCGTCGCGTATCAGACCGCCTACCTGATGGCGCACCACCGCGTCGAGTACATGTCGGCGGTGCTCACGTCCGTCAAGGACGACAAGGACGCGAAGCCGTTCTACCTGTACGCGTGCCGCGGGATGGGGATCGAGGTCCTGCCGCCCGACGTGAACGGCTCCGAGCTCGACTTCGCGCCGGCGCCGGGCGACGCGCCGTCGATCCGCTACGGGCTGGCGGCCGTGCGCAACGTGGGCGAGGGCGCCGTGCAGCAGATCATCGACGCCCGCCGGTCCAAGGGGACGTTCACGTCGTACGCGGACTTCTGCCGCAAGGTGGAGCCGAGCGTGCTGACGAAGCGGGTCCTGGAATCCCTGATCCAGGCGGGGGCGTTCGACTCCCTCGGGTACACCCGGCGCGCGCTCCTCGAGCATCAGGACCGTGTGTCGGCGCCGATCCTCGCCGAGCGGAAGGCCGAGGCTGCCGGGCAGTTCTCGCTCTTCGGCGGCGCCGACGACCCCGACGCCGCCGGACAGGTCGATGAGTCCGTGCTGCAGGGCGAGGAGTTCGACAAGCGCGATCTGCTGCGACTCGAGAAGGAGATGCTCGGGCAGTTCGTGACCGACCATCCGCTGCTCGAGGTCAAGGACGTGCTGGCCGCCCAGACCACCCACGAGATGGTCGACCTCGAGCAGCTCGGCGACGGTGACCTGGTGACGGTCGGCGGCATCATCGGCAACGTCGCCCGCAAGTACACGAAGCGCGGCGAACCCTACGCGCAGTTCCGGCTCGAAGGGCTGGCGGGAGGGACCGAGGTCGTGGCGTTCCCGTCCGTGTACGAGGCGGTGCCGGGCCTGATCGAGACCGATCGGATCGTGCTCACCACGGGCCGGATCGACCTGCGCGGCCGTGAACTGCAGATCCGCGCGAACGAGGTGCGCGAGCCCGACCTGGGGCCCGGCATGATGCCGTCGCTCGACCCCGAGAACCTCGTGGTCGACCTCCAGGCGGCGGCCTGCACCCCGGCGGTCCTCGCGAAGCTGAAGGAGGTCTTCGAGGCGCATCCCGGCGCGTCACCCGTCCGGGTGCGCTTCCTCTCGTCGGCCGGGATCACACCCCTCGAGGTCGGGACCTATCGCGTGGAACCCGCTCCCGGCCTCCTGAACGAGCTCCGTTCGCTGCTCGGCAGCGGGGCGGCCCGCCTCGAGCGCGACGCCGAGCCCGAGCTCGTCTAGTTCGGGCTCACGTCCAGGCTGGGGCCACCGACGTTGGCGCCGAGCGCACGCACGAGCGCCGTCTCGCGGGTCAGACTCGCGCGCGCCGCCTCGAGACGGTGCCCGGCATCCGGCACCTCCAGCAGCGCCTGTCGGGCGGGCAGGAGCCCGGGAACGGCGGCCGCGATCGCGTAGCTCGCGGCGACGGGTTCGTGCGAGATCGCGGCGCCGTCCAGCGTGCGCTCGCCGACCGTCGCCAGGTACCGGGCGAGCGCCCGCGTCGCGCGCTCCACGTCGTCCGTTCCGGCGCCGCCCTCGTCCGGGTGTGGCGCGACCCGCCATCGCGGGAAGGGCGCCGTCTGGGTCCGCTCGATCAGCGCGACACGGTCGCGGCCGGCGATGCGGAGGCGGTAGGAGCCGTCGTCACCATCGTAGTCGTAATCCTCGACCCCGACCGTAACGCCCACCCGGTAGGGCTCGTAGTCGCCGCCCACCTCGCGGCCCTCGCGGATCGCGACGACCACGAAGTCGCCGTCGGGGAGGACGGCCTCCATCATCTCCAGGTAGCGCTCCTCGAACACCCGCAGGACCATGCGTTCGCCGGGGAAGAGCACCGTGTGGAGCGCGAAGACCGGGAGATCCATCGCGCCAGTATGGCGAGGGCCGACGGCTCCGCCCGGGGCGGCCGCCGGTAAGGTTCCACCGATGCCCTTCGAGATCATCCCGGCGATCGACGTGGCGGCCGGGCGGCTCGCCATCCACACCCCGGACGGTCCACGTCCGGTGACGGCGTTCGACGGTGATCCCCTCGCCGCGGCGCACGCGTACGCCGACGCGGGAGCACGCCGGGTGCACGTGGTCGATCTCGACCTTGCGTTCGGCGGGTCGTTCCGGAACCTCGACGTCGTCGGCGCCGTGACGCGACTGGGCCTGAGGGTCCAAGCCTCGGGAGGGATCGCCACCCTCGCGGAGGCCGCGGAGGCGCTCGCGGCGGGGGCCGATCGGGTCGTCCTGGGCTCCGGGGCGCTCCTCGACGAGGCGGCGACGACCGAGGCGATCAACGCCATCGGACCCCGCCTGATCGTCGGGATCGAGGTCGACGACGGCCGGATCCGGCCCCGAGGGCGCGTCGATGGCGACCTCGCGCTCGCCGAGACCCTCGGGTGGCTGGTCGGGTCGGGGGCGACCGGGTTCCTCGTGACCGCCGTGGCCCGGGTCGGGGGGATGGGGGGGCCCGACCTCGGGGTCGTGAAGCGGGTCGTCGGGGCGGGGCGACCGGTGATCGCGGCCGGCGGCGTGGCCACGCTGGGCGACCTTCGAGCGATGCGTCAGGCCGGCGCGGTCGGCGCGGTCGTCGGCCGCGCCGCGCTCGAGGGAGGCCTCGACCTCGCCGAGGCGCTCGACCGGCTCGCGGGATGAGACCGTTGGCCGGCCGTCTCGGGCGCCTCGGTAGACTCACGGCCTCGTGGGCTTCCTCACCGACACCGTTGCCGAGGCGCGCGCAGATCTCCGTCGGGCGCCGCTCGACGAGGACGCGCTGCGCCGGCGCGCGCTCGAGGCCGGTCCGCCGCTCGACCTCGCCGGCGCCCTCGTGGACGCCGCCCCGCTCGCCGTGATCGCTGAGGTCAAGCGTGCCTCGCCGAGCGCCGGCCCGATCGCCACGGACGCCGATCCCGTCACGCAGGCGCGCGCGTACGCGGCCGCGGGTGCGGCGGCCGTCTCGGTCCTCACCGAACCGCGGCACTTCGCCGGGTCGCTCGGCGACCTCGAGGCCGTTCGGGCGGCCGTCGACGTCCCGTTGCTGCGCAAGGACTTCCTCGTCGACCCCTCGCAGGTCGTGGAGGCGCGCGCCCACGGGGCGGACGCCGTCCTGTTGATCGCCGCCGCCCTGGAGGATGAGGAACTGGCCGCGATGCTCGACGAGGCGGTGGGCCTCGGCATGGGCGTGCTGCTCGAGACCCACGGCGAGGGCGATCTCGACCGGGCGCTCGCGACCGACGCACGGGTGATCGGCGTGAACGCCCGTGACCTCGAGACGCTCGAGGTCGATCCCGAGCGCGCCCGTCGGCAGCTCGCTCGTGTCCCGGCGGACCGCATCGCGGTGCTCGAGAGCGGGATCCGAACGCGTTCCGACGTCGTCTCGGCCGTCGACGCCGGCGCGTCTGCCATCCTGGTGGGCGAGCATCTGATGCGCGCCGGAGACCCCGGTGGCGCGATCCGCAGCCTGATCGGAGAGGAGCCCGCGTCATGAGCATCGTGGCCGACCCCACCGTCCCGGCGATGCCGGACGCCCGCGGACGGTTCGGCGACTACGGCGGCCGGTACGTGCCGGAGGTCCTGATCCCGGCGCTCGACGAGCTGGCCGCCGCCTGGACCCAGCTCCGCGACGACCCGGTGTTCCGCGAGGAGCTCGGCATCTTGTCACGGGACTTCGTCGGCCGGCCGACGCCGATCACGCGAGCCTCCCGGCTGTCGGAGCAGCTCGGCTACGACATCTGGTTGAAGCGGGAGGACCTCGCCCACACCGGAGCGCACAAGATCAACAACGCGCTCGGCCAGGCGCTCATCGCGAAGCGTCTCGGGAAGGAACGGATCATCGCCGAGACCGGCGCTGGACAACACGGGGTCGCCGCCGCCACCGCGTGCGCGCTCCTCGGCCTGCCGTGCGTCGTGTACATGGGCGAGGAGGACATCCGTCGTCAGGCGCCGAACGTGGCCCGCATGAAGCTCCTCGGCACCGAGGTCGTGCCGGTCACCGCGGGCACGCGGACCCTGAAGGAAGCCGTGAACGAGGCCCTCCGGGATTGGGCCGCCACGGTCACGAACACCCACTACATCATCGGCTCGGTCGTCGGGCCGCACCCCTTCCCACAGCTCGTCCGCGACCTGCAGCGCGTGATCGGCGACGAGGCCCGGGCCCAATACGCCGAGCGGATCGGCGGCGACCCCGACTACGTGCTCGCCTGCGTGGGCGGCGGATCGAACGCGATCGGCATGTTCACGGCGTTCGTCGGCGCGCCCGGCGTCGAGCTGATCGGGGTCGAGGCGGGCGGCCGCGGGATGCAACTCGGCGAGCACTGCTCGTCGATCACGCAGGGGCAGCCCGGCGTGCTGCACGGTGCCCTCACGTACCTGCTGCAGGACTCCGACGGACAGGTCGTCGAGACCCATTCGATCTCGGCCGGGCTCGACTACCCGGGGGTCGGTCCCGAGCACGCGTACCTGCAGGATGCGGGGCTCGCTCGCTACGTGAGCGCGACGGACGCGCAGGCGCTCGACGGCTTCCAGGCCCTCGCCCGGAACGAGGGGATCATCCCGGCGCTCGAGCCCTCACACGTGATCGGGTGGCTCCTCCAGCGGCCGCTACCCGACGGAGCACGCATCCTCGTCTGTCTGTCCGGTCGCGGTGACAAGGACCTCGACACGGTGCTCGCGGAGCTCGGAGAGGACGGCGCACGTGGGTGAGCTCGAGGCCGCGCTTCGCTCCCGGCGCGACGCCGGCGGACGAGCGTTCGTCCCGTACGTGACGGGCGGGCTGCCGGGCGTCGACGCCTCGCTGCTCCGAGCGATCGAGGACGCCGGCGCGGACGCGATCGAGGTCGGGATCCCGTTCTCCGACCCCGTGATGGACGGCGGCGTGATCCAGGAGGCGTCGCGGCTGGCGCTCGACGCCGGCGCCCACCCGCCGGACATCCTCACGACGATCCGGACCGCGTCGTTGTCGATCCCGGTCGCGGTCATGACCTACGTCAACCCTGTCTTCCGGCGCGGGATCGATCGATTCCTCGATGAGGCGGCCGAGGCCGGCGTCGCGGGCATCATCGTCCCCGACGTCCCCGTCGACGAAGGGGAAGCGCTCGACGCCGCCGCGGGGGCACGGGGCATCGACGCCGTACTCCTGGCCGCGCCCGGCACGGCGCCTGGCCGCCTCGCCACGATCGCGGCGCGTGCGCACGGGTTCGTCTACTGCGTGGCCACCTACGGGGTGACGGGCGCGCGTGACTCCCTCGCCACGACCGCCCGCGACCTCGTATCGGCGCTCCGCCCGCTCACCGACCTTCCGCTCCTCGTCGGGGTGGGCATCGGAACGCCCGATCAGGCCGCCGACGCCTGCGCCTTCGCCGACGGCGTCATCGTCGGGAGCGCCTTGATGGCGCGGCTGGTCGAGGGTGACGCAGACGGGGCGCTCGCGCTGGCCGCCGCGTTCCGCTCGGCGATCCCGCGCTGACGGCACCGGGGCATCCCGAAGGGGTCCCGCGCACGTATGCGGGGTGAGAGGCCCACCCGTCCGGGTGATTGGCCAAGGGATGGGGGAAGTGGTATCAACCTCCCACGTTCCACTCAGGGGTAGAGGGAAAGGGGGCTTCATGAAGCGTCGTTCTTTGCTCGCGGCCATCGCGGTCCTGGGCGTCATGGCGCTCGTTGCGAGCGCATGCAGCAACGACTCGTCATCGGCCGGCGGGAGCACCGGGTCATCCGGTGCCACGGGCGCGGTGGACTGCGAGACGGAACCGGGCTGCATCACGGTCGCGTCGGGCGAGCCGATCCAGATCGGCACGCTGCTGTCGATCTCGGGTGACACGAAGAACCTCGGACTGGACAGCCAGTACGGGGCCGCGCTCGCTCTGGACTACCTCGACCAGACCTTCGACGGCACGCAGGGGCAGGTCCTCGGCCACGACGTCGAGATGGTGAACGAGGACGACGGCTGCTCGGCCGATGGCGGCCAGAAGGGCGCCACGACGCTCGCGGCGAACCCGCAGATCGTCGGCGTGATCGGGACCAGTTGCTCGAGCGCCTCGCTCGGCGTCGCGGACAAGATCCTCTCGGAGAAGGGCATCGTCACGATCTCGCCCTCCGCCACGAACCCGGCGCTGACCACGGCGGGGACGCACCAGCCGTACTACTTCCGGACCGCGCACAACGACCGGATCCAGGCCGCGGTGGTCTCCGACTTCGCGGTCGAGAAGCTCAGCGCGACGACCGGCGCCACGATCCACGATGAGAGCCCGTACACCCAGGGCCTCACCGACGGGTTCAAGGCGAACTTCGAAGCCAACGGTGGCACGGTGACGTCCGAGGACGCGATCAACAGCGCCGACAAGGACTTCAAGCCCCTGCTGACGAAGATCGCGCAGAACGCGCCGAACGTCATCTACGCGCCGGACTTCAACCCGGCCTGCGCCCTGATCGCCAAGCAGAAGGCGACCACGAGCGGGCTCGAGAACACCACCCTGATGGGGTCGGACGGTTGCTCGGACGCCTCGTACACGGACATCGCCGGCTCCTCGGCCGACGGCGTGTACCTGTCGGGTCCGGACCTCACGGCCTTCTCGGGCGGCGACTTCTACCAGAACGAGTTCCTGCCGGCCTACAACGACCAGTACGGGACGGAGCCGCTGTCGGTGTTCCACGCGCACGCGTTCGACGCGATGAACGTCCTCGTGCAGGCGCTCGAGGACACCGCCGTCGAGAACGACGACGGATCCCTCACGATCAGCCGGGTCGCACTGCGCGACGCCGTGCAGAACACGACCGGCTACGAGGGCATCATCGGCACGATCACCTGCACGCCCGACGGCGACTGCGCCACCTCGGTGACGATCGGTATCTACAAGGTGCCGGACGTCGGGTTCCTGAACCCGGACGCCAAGCCGGTGTTCACGGAGACGAAGACGCTCGAAGAAGTCGCGTAGCGTCTCGTGACATAGCGAACGACGGCGGGCGGGCGCGCAGGCGCCCGCCCGCCTCGTACGCGTTGTTCGATGGGGTAGGGGGGTCATGGCCAAGGAGGGGGTCCGGGCGGAGACGCCGTCCGTCCGGGAGCTGAGCCGCCTGGAGCGGCTGCCGACCCGACGGATCATCCTCACGGTCCTCACGGTCGCGATCGCGGTCGTGGTGGGCGGCGGCATCTACAAGACCCTCACCCTGCCCGAAGCCGAACGCCTCGGGTGGTCGTTCTGGGCGAACCTCCTCGTGATCGGCCTCGCCCTCGGCGCCGTGTACGCGCTGATCGCGCTCGGGTACACGCTCGTCTACGGGATCCTGCGGATGATCAACTTCGCCCACGGCGAGGTGTTCATGGCGGGAGCCTTCGGCTCGTACTTCTTCGCCACCGCGTACGCGGAGAGCGGCTTCCTGAACGACCACCCCTGGGCAGCGCTCGGGATCTTGTTCCTCGTCGGGATGGGCGTCTCGACGGGGATCGCCGTGCTCCTGGAACGTGTGTGCTACCGGCCGCTCCGCAACGCCCCACGGCTCGTGCCGCTGATCACGGCGATCGGAGCCTCGCTCTTCCTGCAGAACTCGTTCCAGGGGTTCTTCGGCTCGCAGACGCGCGGCTACCCGCGACCCTCGATCCTGGACGGCACGGTCCAGGTCGGCCAGGTGAGCTTCGACAAGATCGACCCCGTGGTGATCGTCACGGCCATCTCCGTGATGGTGGCGCTCCAGTTCTTCGTGAAGCGGACGAAGACCGGCAAGTCGATGCGGGCCGTCGCTCAGGATCGCGAGATCGCGAGCCTGATGGGCATCGACGTCGATCGCGTCGTCGTGACCACGTTCATCCTCGGCGGCATGCTCGCGGGGATCGCGGGCGTGCTCTACGCGCTCACGTTCGGTCAGGTGGGTGCCACGATGGGGTTCCTCCCGGGGATCGCCGCCTTCACGGCCGCCGTCCTCGGCGGCATCGGCAGCGTCCCCGGAGCGGCGATCGGCGGCCTGATCCTCGGAGTGGCCGAGTCGGTCGGGCCGTACCTGCTCCTGAGCGGGGTCCACGTGCCCTCGCCGTTCGAGCTCCGCGGCGTGATCACCTTCTCGATCCTCGTGCTCGTCCTGATCTTCCGTCCGGGCGGGATCCTCGGCACCGGAGAGGCGGAGAAGGTCTGATGGGCCGAGTCATGCTCCGTTCGACGCTGCGCGCGGGGGCGATCGGCGGGATCGTGGTGATCTACCTCGCCCTTGTCGGCATGATCGAACGGCTCGACGACCTGGTGATCATCGGGAGCGTCGGCATGGACTCGATCTTGATCTTCCTACCAGCCGCGGTCGTGGGATGGTTCGTCGCGAGGCCGCGGGTCGTGGCGGGAGAACGACGGGTGGCGAAGCCGGGCGGGGCGGCGGTCGGGGGTGCGACCGCCGGGCTCGTGGCCGGGATCGTGGTCGAGCTCGGCCTGGTCCTCGTGAGCGTGCTCGGGATCGAGACCGTACGCCAGGTGTTCGTCGCGGTGTCGCCCACGCTGATCGAGATCATGCGGTTCCACCTGGATCCGATCCCGGCGGCCATCGTCATGATCGTCGGCACGACCGCCGTGGGGGCCGCGGGCGGCGCCCTGCGCGTCCTTCCCAAGGAAGTTCGAACGCCGATCGCATCGGGCCTCGCGGCGATCGTCGTCGTCGCGCTCCTCCAGCGGGTGATCGCCCCCGCGTTCGACCAGGTCAACGTCGAGAAGGACTGGCTGTACTCGAAGATCACGTCCGGGTTAACGTGGATCGGCGGCGCCGTGGTCTACGCGCTCACGGCGGCGGCCGTCAGGTTCCACCTCGGCAGGAAGCTCCTGGCGATCTTGCTGCCCACGAGGTACGGGGCACCGGCAGCGCCGCCCATGCCCGCCGCGGCGGACGCGGCGCCGGACGATGGTGCGCCCGACCGTCGCACCTCGCTCGACGCCGGGCTCAGCCGGCGCGGCCTCGCGATCGTCGCTTGGTGCGTCGTCGCCGTCATCGTGGCCTTCCTCCCGTACCTCGTCGGGCCGGTCGTCTCCCGGATCCTCGGGACGGTCGGGATCTTCCTGCTCCTGGGGCTCGGCCTGAACATCGTGGTGGGCTTCGCGGGCCTGCTCGACCTCGGCTACGTGGCGTTCTTCGCCGTGGGCGCGTACTTCACCGCGATCCTGACGGGGGGTCAGCGCGTGACGTTCACGGGGTACGAGCCCCCGACCTTCGGGCTCGGCCTGTCGTTCTACGTGGCGTTGCCGATCGTGATCGCGATCGCGGCACTCGTGGGCGTGCTCATCGGCGCGCCGGTGCTCCGGCTGCGCGGCGACTACCTCGCGATCGTCACGCTGGGCTTCGGTGAGATCGCCCGCGTGATCTTCGGCTCGACGTGGGCCCAGAACCTGTTCGGCGGCTCGCTCGGCATGAGCGGCATCACGACGGCGGCCATCCCCGGGGTCCCGATGGACTTCCAGGCCGACCCCGAACACTTCTACCTGCTGGTCCTCGTCTTCTGCCTGTTGGCCGTCTTCGTGTCGTGGCGGCTGCAGGGCTCGCGGGTCGGACGCGCGTGGAACGCGATGCGCGAGGACGAGCAGGTCGCCGACGCGATGGGGATCAGCACGACCAAGTTCAAGCTCCTGGCGTTCGCGATGGGCGGCGCGGTCGGCTCGGTCGGGGGGGCGCTGTTCGCCGTCAGCCTCGGGTCCCTCACGATCGCGAGCTTCCAGATCCTCGTGTCGATCACCGCACTGGCCGTGATCATCCTCGGCGGCCTCGGGTCGATCCCCGGCGTCGTCGTGGGCGCGCTGGTCCTGATCGGGCTGCCGGGCCTGCTGACCCAGTTCGAGGACTACCGCCTGCTGATCTACGGCGCCGTCCTGATCGCGATCATGCTGCTCCGCCCGCAGGGGCTGGTGCCGAACGTGCGGGTGAGCCGCGAGCTCCAGGAGGACGAGCGTTCGCAGGACCAGTGGGCGAAGCACCTCCTCGAACAGGACGCCACCGACGCCCCCGGGCCCACCGGAGGTGCGCTGACGTGACGCGGCTGCTCGAGGTCGACGGAGTCTCCAAGCACTTCGGGGGCCTCTATGCGCTGAACGAGCTCGACCTCCACGTCGACGAGGGCGAGATCGTCTCGGTGATCGGTCCCAACGGCGCGGGCAAGAGCACGGTGTTCAACGTGATCACCGGGCTGTACGCGCCCGATGCCGGCGACGTGCGGCTCCGGGGCGAATCGATCCTCGGCCGGCTGCCCAGTCAGGTCACGAAGCTGGGCATCGCGCGCACGTTCCAGAACGTGAAGCTCTTCCCCAACATGACGGTCCTCGAGAACGCGATGGTCGGTCAGCATTGCCGGTCCAGGGCGGGGGTCTTCGGAGCGGTCTTCCGCACCCCCAAGACCAAGGCCGAGGAGGAACGGATCCGGGAGCGAGCCAAGGAGGCCCTGTCGTTCTTCGGGACACGGCTCTCGGGCTACCGCGAGGACCAGCCCGCGAACGCTCTGTCGTACGCGAACCGGCGCCGCCTCGAGATGGCCCGAGCGATGGCCACGGAGCCCTCGTTGCTGCTGCTGGACGAGCCCACGGCGGGCATGAACCCGCGGGAGACCCTGGAGTTGCGCGACAACATCAAGCGGATGCGAGACGAGCGAGGACTGACGATCCTCGTGATCGAGCACGACATGCGCGTGGTCAAGGGCGTCTCGGACCGGGTCGTCGCCCTCGACTACGGCCAGCGGATCGCCGAGGGCACCTACGACGAGGTCGCGAACGACGAGCACGTGATCGAGGCGTACCTGGGCACGAAGGCGGTCGGATGAGCGACGCGAACGGTGGGGAGCGCCGGGTCCTGCTCGAGCTGAAGAACGTCAGCACGCATTACGGCCTCGTCTCGGTGCTCCGCAACGTGGACATGCAGATCTACGAGGGCGAGATGGTCTGCCTCCTGGGCGGGAACGCGAGCGGCAAGACCACGACCCTCAAAACGATCCTCGGCTACGTGGCGCCCTCCGAGGGCCAGGTGCTCCTCGACGGCCAGGTGATCTCGGGGCTCAACACGACCGAGGTGGTGCGCCGAGGGATCTCGATGGTGCCGGAGAACCGGCGCCTCTTCTCCGACATGACCGTCTCGGAGAACCTGGACCTCGGCGCGTACCAGCGCACCGACACGGACGGCATCAAGCGCGACCGGGAGCAGATCCTCGAGACCTTCCCCCGGGTCCGCGAGCGCCTGAAGCAGAAGGCCGGAACGCTCTCGGGCGGCGAGCAGCAGATGGTGGCGATGGGCCGCGCCCTGATGGCCGACCCGAAGGTCCTCTTGATGGACGAGCCGTCGATGGGCCTCGCACCGCTCCTGGTCGACCAGGTCTTCGAGATCATCAAGACGATCAGGAGCCTCGGCCGCACGGTCTTCGTGGTCGAGCAGAACGCGAACATGGCCCTGTCGATCGCCGACCGTGGCTACGTGATCCAGACCGGCCAGGTGGTGCTCGCGGACACCGCCGAGCGTCTGCTCGCCAACCCGATGATGCGCGAGGCCTACCTCGGCGAGCTCTGAGCGTGATGCGGACCCAGGGTAGATCCCGGGGTTGGTAGGTTACGTCGGCGCCCGCACCCGCCCGCGGTCGGGCGATCGATGACGGTGGCGGCGATCCCGGCCCATCGATGCCGGTTCCCGAAAGGCGCGGCGTGACACGAGTCCGGTTCGCAAGGCGGTGGGCGGCATCCGCCCTGGTCGTGGCCATGGCCTCGGCCGCCTGCGTCGGCTCAGGTGTCAGCGGCAACCCGTCGTCGCCCACGCCGGATCCCTTCGGCTCGATCGTGATCCCCGATGGAGAGCCGATCCGGATCGGCGCCCTGCTCGCGGCGAGCGGCGATGCCGAGACCGCCGGCATCGATGGCCTCCGCGGCGTCGGGATGGCGGTGGACTACCTCGACGGGACCTTCGACGGCGCGCCCGGGAGGCTGTCAGGCCACGACATCGTGGTCGCCCCCACCGAGGATCGGTGCACCGCAACGTCGGGAGGCACGGGAGCGCAGGCGCTCGCGAACCTCCCAGGCCTGGTCGGCGTGATCGGCACGACCTGCTCGGCGTCGGCCGCCGCGGCCGCCGACGCGCTCTCGGCCGACGGCGTCCTCCTCATCTCGCCGACGAACGCCGAGCCGGCCCTCACCGACCCCACGGCCCACCGGGACTTCTACCTGCGGGTCGCCGTCAACGCCGCCCTCGAAGGGCGCACCGCGGCCGACTTCGCGACCGGGGCGCTCGACGCGGCGACGGCGGCGACGATCCGCCAGGGCGACGACGCGACGGGAGGGCCCGCGGATGCGTTCAGGACCCGCTTCGAGGAGGGAGAGGACCGAGTGGTGGTCTCGTCCGAGGTCGTGGACGGCGAGGCGGCGCTCAGGCGGGCGCTCGGACGTCTGGGTGAGACGCCGCCGGACGTCGTCTACCTGAGCCTGGACGGCGAGGCCCTGGCGTGCGCGCCGATCGCGCACGAGGCGGCCGACACGCAGGGGCTGGCCGACACCGCGGTGCTGGTCTCGGGCGGGTGCACCGATGCCGCGGACGCCGCCGTGCCGGGCGACGCGGTGCTCGACGGCGCGTACGTGGTCGCGCCCGATCTGACCCCGCGGTCGACGGAGGACTTCTACCGATCCGTGGTCCTGCCCGCGTACGAGGCGCAGTACGGGAACGTGCCGCCCTCCCCGGCGTTCGCCTACGCGTTCGACGCGGCGAGCGTCCTCCTGGACGCGGTGGCCCGGGCGGGGGAGGACGGGGACGGCGGATTGACGATCAGGCGGTCGGCCCTTCGCGAGGTCGCCTTCGGCACCGACGCCTACACCGGGCTGACCGGGACCCTGAGCTGCACCGAGGCGGGCGACTGCGCCTCGGAGGCGCGGATGGGCGTCTTCCGCATGCCGTCGGTCCCCGTGTCGGCCCTCGATCCCGCCCGGCCGCCGGCCGACCCCGTCTACACCGAGACGGTATCCGTGGCCGATCTCGTCCCATGACGGTGGATCGCCCGGCGCCAGGCCTGAGACTGGTCGACGCGGCGAGCCTCGCGGCGGCGCTGCCGATGGCGGCCGCGATCGACGCCCTCGAGCGGGGGTTCCGCGAGCAGGACGCGGAGACCGCGCCGCTCCGGAGCGTCGCCGAGACCCCGGCGGGGACGCTCCTCACGATGCCGGCGGCCGGCGAGGGCGGCGTCGGCGTGAAGCTCGTGACCCTCACCCCGACCAACCCGGAGCGCGGGATCCCGTTCCTCCACGCCGCATACGTCCTATTCGACCCGGAGACGCAGGCGCCCGAGGCGGTGATCGACGGGGGCACGTTGACCGCCCTGAGGACCGCCGCGGTATCCGGCCTCGCGACGCGGCACCTCGCGCGACCCGACGCCCACCGCCTCGTGGTGTTCGGAGCGGGGGTGCAGGCGGTCGCGCACCTCGAGGCGATGCGCGCGGTCCGCCCGGTCGACGAGGTGGTCGTCGTGTCGCGGTCGCCTGAGCGAGCCGAGGCCGTGGCGGCTCGGGCCCGGCGGGCGGGACTCGATGCACGCACGGGCGTTCCTGACGACGTCGCTGACGCTGATCTCGTGTGCACGTGCACGACCTCGCCCGCGCCGCTGTTCGACGGGGCACGGCTGTCGCCGGGCACGCATGTGAACGCCGTGGGGGCGTACACGCCCGAGACCCGCGAGGTCGATACCGAGACGGTGCGCCGGGCGCGGGTCGTGGTCGAGGCGCGCGACGTGGCGCTCGCCGAGGCGGGTGACCTGCTGATCCCGATCGCCGAGGGCGTCGTGACGGCGGCGCACATCCTCGCCGACCTCCGGGAGGTCATCCGTGATGGCCGGGCCGTGCGTGGGTCGCTCGACGACGTCACGCTGTTCGAGTCGGTGGGGATGGCCTTCGAGGACCTGATCGTGGCCCGGGCCGTGATGGAGGCGATGGGGTGAACCAGACGTCAGATGTCGTCGTGGTGGGTGGTGGAGTGGTCGGCGTGAGCGCCGCGTACCACCTCGCGGCGGCCGGCGCCGGGCGCGTGCTGCTGCTCGAACGGGAGGATGCGCTCGGCACGGGCTCGACCGGCCGGTGCGCGGGCGGGTTCCGCCACCAGTTCTCGAGCCGGATCAACGTGGAGCTGTCCCTCGCCAGCGTGCCGATGATCGTCGGGTTCACCGAGACGCACGGCCTCCCCCTCGACGTGGTTCAGGACGGCTACCTCTTCCTGCTGCGCACCGAGGATGAGATCGCGGCCTTCCGAGCGGCGGGCGATCTCCAGCGCTCGCTGGGCGTCGACGCGCGCGAGCTGGCGCCCGTCGACGCCGCGGAACTCGTGCCGGGTCTGGACGTGGACGGCATCCTGGCGGCCACCTTCTGCCCGGATGACGGGATCGCCGACCCGGCCGGCCTCACGCAGGGCTACGCGACCGTGGCGCGACGGGCCGGGGCCGAGCTGCGGCTCGGGGTGACGGTGACGGGCGTGACGACCGACCACGACCGGGTGACGGGCGTCGCGACGTCCGCCGGTCAGATCGGCACTCCCGTGGTGGTGAACGCGGCTGGGCCGTGGGCGGGCGTGCTCGCCGCCTCGGCCGGGGTCACGCTGCCGCTCGAGCCGATCCCGCGGAACGTGGTCACCACCGGCGCGTTCCCCGGCGTGCCCGAACGCCGCACGTTGGTGATCGACGCCGGGACGAGCTGCTACTTCCACCGCGAGGGCGAAGGCGTGCTGATGGGGATGGGCGACCAGGACGAGCGGCCGTCGTTCGAGACCGTCGTGGACGAACGGTTCGTGGCCGAGCACCTGCTCCCCACGGCGGTCAGCGTGTTCCCGCCGCTCGTGGAGGCCGGCATCGCGTCATCGTGGTGCGGCCTCTACGAGATGACGCCCGACCGCCACCCGATCGTCGGGCCGGCGCCGGTGGAGGGGCTCTGGCTCGCGAACGGCTTCAGCGGCCACGGCTTCCAGCATGCCCCGGTCGTCGGGAAGATCCTGGGGGAGCTGATCGTGGATGGCGCGGCCCGGACGGTCGACGTTACCGAGCTCGGCCTGGAACGCTTCGACGGCCGCCGTTTGGCCGCCGAGGGCAACGTCGTCTGAGCGCCGGGAGAGGGAGGCCACATCGAGCCGAGGAGTTGGCGAGCTGAGTGGCAGACGATCTTGCTGCTCGTCATCAGAGTCGTCATCGTCATCTCGGTGGCGTCGGATGTCCCCGACGTGGCCAACAGCGCATCCGACCGATACCAGCAGATCGCTCGATCGGACGGCCTGCCGTATCGCGACGTCGACGTCGAGTACGCGCCAGGCGAACTGCTCATCGCGCTGCTCGTGGGGTCCTCGTCGGGCGCAGCCGCGGTGGCCGGCCTGGCGGTGATCGCCTTCGTGAGCGACGTGACCGCTTGGCTCGCGATCCGGAAGGGATGGGGACGAGCGACCTCGCTGCGATATCTGTGGCTCGGGATCCCGCTCCTTACCTTCATCTACCGACGTGCCGACCTGTTCACCGTTGCGCTGACGGTCGTGGCACTCGTCCTCGCCCGCCGTGGCAAACCCCGGAGCGGCGGGGCCGCCATGGCGGTATCCACGCTGACCAGGTTCTGGCCGGTCGTCCTTACGCCGATATGGCTCATCGAGCGCACGACCAAAGCCCTGACCGTCTTCGTCGCGTCGACGATGGCGGCGTTCATCGCGTGGATGAGCTTCGGCGGCCTGGACGCGATACGTCAGGTGTCGACGTTCCGGGGCGCAACCGGGTGGGAGCTCGAGTCCTCCGTCGGAGTCGTGGTGTGGATGCTGACGGGTGAGCATCGGATGGAACTCGACGCGAACAGGACCGGGATGATCCCGGCGTGGTGGAGCCCGGTCGCGTTGTTGGTGTTGGTTGGCCTCCTGGCGCTCGTGTGGGCGAAGGCTTCGCGAAGGGCCGCTGATCCGGCGGGCATGTCGGCGGTCGCCGCTATCTCGGTGCTCCTGCTGATGTCGCCAGTCCTCTCTCCCCAATACATCGTCTGGCTCGTGCCTTGGGCAGCCATCGCAGGTGACGAATCACCCAGATGGTCGTGGGCCGTCGCCATCCCGATCGCTATCACCGGTGTTCTCGCGCTCGGGTGGGCGCTTCACACGGGTCTCGGCCCTGAAAGGACACAGCTCGCACTTCTCGGGCGCAACCTGGCCATCTTGGGACTCGTCGTGACGTTCGCAGCCACGGGCGACCCCGCCGTCCACAATGCGAAGGCACAACGGTGAACGGTGGGCGAGGTCGGTATCGGTGCATGTCAGGCTCAGTGCCGGGAGAGGGGATCGAACCCTCACGAGCGTTAGCTCACGGGTGTTTGAGACCCGCGCGTCTGCCGATTCCGCCATCCCGGCGAGGGGTCCCTAGACTACCGGTCGCCGGCCTCCGGCCGGACGATCTCATGCCTACCCGACGTCGACCCACGCTCGCCCTCGTGATCGTCCTCGCGATCGTTGCCGCGGCCTGCTCGAGGGGATCTCAGGCCGCGGACGCGGCCCGGCCGACGATCGCCTTCTTCCAGGATCTCTCGGTCGAGGATCCGCTCGACCTGGTCTCGCCGTCGTTCCTCGCGATGGAGGCGGGGCTCGCACAGACGGCCGAACGTGGCATCGACGGCGTTCCGGTCCTCGAGCAGTTCGACACGAGGGGCGATGCGGCCACGGCGCTCGAGATGGCTCGCGCCGTCGCGGCCGACGACCGCTACGTCGCGGTCGTCGGCGCCCCCTTCTGGACGATGCCCGACGAGGTGGCGACGGTGTTCGCCGACGCCGGTTTGCCGGTGCTCAGCCTCTCGGACGGCCCTCGACCATCGGCGCCGGACCTCGTCTGGCGGCGGTTCGTCGCTCCGGCACCCGCGCTTGCCGATGGGCTCGCCGCCCGCGCCGAGACGGCCACGGATGGATCGATCTGCGTCATGTCCGACGACTCGACGCGCGCCGTCGCGCTCGCGGGAGCCGTGGCGGATCGGCTGGAGGACCGGGCCTCGATCCGGTCGGCCGATCGAACGGAGGGCTGCGGCGCGATCGTCTGGACCGGTGGTCCCTCGGGGGCGGTCTCGTTGCGAGGCACGATGTCTGAGACGACACCGCTGATCGTGGGCGACGCGGCGAAGACCGCCCACTATCTCGACGAGGCGCTCCCGGGGGGCGACGGCACGATCGCGGTGTGTCCCTGCGTGGAAGCGACGACCGCGACCGACCTGCGGGCCCGCCGGTTCGTGAACGGGTACCAGGCCGCCACGGGGCTGGCGCCCGGGATCTTCGGTGCGGAGGGGTGGGACGTCGCCTACCTGCTGTCCGAGCTCGCCGCGCGCGATGTGGCGCCCACGGGCGATCGCGCCGCCTACCGGACGGCGATCGCGACCGTGACCGGCGTGCCCGGCGTCGGGGGTGTCGTCTCGTTCGACGCGGACGGCGAGCCGCTCGGAGCGGCGGCGGTGGCCCACGCGAGCGTGGCCGCCGGGCGTCGCTGGCTCCCGGCGCCCTAAACGCTCGACGGTTACGTTGCCCGGCCGCCCCAGCCCGCCTATAGTCCCCCCGACGGGAGGGGCGCCCGCGCTCCCCTCCGGAAGGGGGCAGCATGCGCAAGATCACGTTCCGGTCGCTGTTGGTGCTGGTCGCGAGCCTCACGCTCGTGGCGGCGGCCTGCAGCGACGACAGCAGCAGCAGTACCGCCAGCGGAGAGACCGGATCGACCGGATCCGGCGCCGAGGGCGTGTGCGCGACCGCCGACACATCGGCCGGCGACGCGCTGGCGCAGGTGTGTGAGAGCGGCACGCTCCGCGTCGCGACCGACCCGAAGTACAAGCCGCAATCCTGGTACGACGTGCAGACGAGCGAGTGGAACGGATTCGACGTCGACGTCGCCAAGGAGATCGCCAGCCGGATGGGCGTGGACGCGGAGATCCAGGCGCAGAAATGGGCCGTGATCACCGCCGGGTCGTGGAACGACCGGTGGGACGTGAGCGTGGGGTCGATGACCGACACGATCGACCGCGAGGAGATCTTCTACTTCACGCCGGCCTATTACTACACGCCGGCGGTGATGTCGGTCTACACCGACAACACCGCGATCACGGGGCCCGCGGATCTGTCGGGCAAGACGGTCTGTGTCGGCGTGTCGACCACCTACCAGGACTACGTCCAGGGCACCCTGAAGCTGGGGTCGGCCGCGCCTGCGTTCGAATTCCAGATCGACGGCGCGAAGCTGCAGACCTACGACACGGACACGGACGCGCTGGATAACCTGGCGCTCGGCGACGGGGTCCGCTGCGACTCGGCGATCAGCGCCCAGCAGACGATCCAGGCCTTCATCAACGAGGGCGGCCCGATCAAGATCGTGGGCGACCCGCTGTACTACGAGCCGCTGTCGATCGCGTTCGACAAGAACGCCCCGACCGACGCGCAGAGCCTGAGCGAGGCCGTCGGTCAGATCGTGGACGACATGCACGCCGACGGCACGCTCTCCGAGCTGTCGAAGAAGTGGTACGACGGTGTCGACTGGACGGTCTCGTCGGCCGGGAGCTAGGCGAGACACGATCGGGCGCGACGGCATGAGTGCCGCGGTGGGTGCGACGGGAGCCGAGGAGCCTCGGCTCCCGTCCGCATCGCCGGTCGTCAGCACGCTTCCCGCGACGTTCCTGCTGCTGGCGTCCTGGGTCATCATCCTCCAGGGCGCCCTCCTGGTCCTGTTCCTGCCGCTCCTGGTCTTCTCCACGAAGGAGAACATCCCTCCGCCGGATATCTTCGCCTTCGGAGTCGTCGGGGCCGCGTGCCTGGCCGCCGGGTCGCTGATCTACCTGGCGCGCCGGTGGACCTGGTGGTTCGCGCTCGGCGTCACGCTCTTCGCGGCCGGCTACCTGTGGGCGGTCGGCGGTCTCACCTCCGAACGGGAGACCTACGCCACCGCGGTGCTCAGCGCGGTGGCGTTGGTGCTGCTGCTCCTCGGCAGGCGGGCCGGCGGCGATCCGGAGGGGCTCGCGCTGGCGAGCGCGAGGATCCCGTTCCGGCTGAAGGTCACGGTGACGTGGGTCGCGATCTTCTTCATGATCGGGCTCTTCCTGGCGCTGTCCGACCTCGACTTCGCGTTCATCCGGGAGAACCTCTGGTACATCGCGAAGGGCCTCCAGTACACGATCCTCCTGGCGGTGTTCGCGATCGCGCTCGCGACGATCCTGGCGCTGTTCGGGGCGCTCGGCCGGCTCTCACACAACGCTGTGGCCTACGGCGTGTCCGGGTTCTACACGTCGTTCTTCCGAGGCACGCCCCTGATCGTGCAGCTCTTCCTGATCTACCTCGCGCTCCCGCAGATCGGGGGGAACCTCGGCCGGCTGTCCCTGGTGAACCTCCTGACGCTGACGTCGTTCGTCGCCGGCGTGATCGGCTTGGGCCTGAACTACGGCGCGTACATGACGGAGATCTTCCGGGCGGGCATCCAGTCGGTCGGGCACGGGCAGGCGGAAGCGGCCGACGCCCTCGGGATGACGTACGGCCAGCGGATGCGCCGCGTCGTGATGCCACAGGCGATCCGGGTGATCATCCCGCCGACCGGGAACGAGTTCATCGCGATGATGAAGGACACCGCGCTCGTGAGCTTCCTCGGCGCGGAGGTGGCGCGTGCCGAGTTGTTCCTGCGGGGGCAGCTCGCGTTCAGCGCGAACATCACGAGGCGCCTCGAGTCGCTGCTCGTGGTGGCGGCGCTCTACTGGCTGCTCACGTCGATCTTCACGGTGTTCCAGAGCCGTCTCGAGCGGAAGATCTCGAAGGGCTACGTGCGGACCGAGGTCTCGACCATGACGGGGCGCAAGCGAACGCAGTTCATGCCCGTCGGCGGCGGCGGCGGTCCTGGGGGCGGAGGCACCATGGTGGGCATCGAGGTCGAGGACGAACCCGGCGAGGAGCCATGACCTCCGACGTCGTCGTCCGCGTCGAGAACCTCCACAAGTACTTCGGGCAACTCGAGGTGCTGAAGGGGATCAACATGGAGGTCAACCGTGGCGAGGTGGTGGTCATCTTCGGTCGGTCCGGGTCGGGGAAGTCCACGCTGCTGCGCTGCATCAACTTCCTTGAGGATCCAACCTATGGCACCGTTGAAGTGGCCGGGATCCGGCTCGAGGGGGGCCACCGGACGCGTCACAAGCGCGAACAGATCCGTCAGCTCCGGATCCAGACCGGCATGGTCTTCCAATCCTTCAACCTCTTCCCGAACATGACGGCGCTCGAGAACGTCATGGAGGGTCCCGTGACGGTCAAGGGCATCCCCAAGGACGACGCGCGCGCTCAGGGGGTGGAGATCCTCGCCAAGGTGGGCCTGGCCGACAAGGCCGACGTGCACCCGATCCGGCTCTCGGGAGGCCAGCAGCAGCGCGTGGCGATCGCGCGAGCTCTCGCGATGGAGCCTGAGGTCATGCTCTTCGACGAGCCGACCTCCGCCCTCGACCCCGAGCTGATCGGGGAGGTCTTGGCGGTGATGAAGTCGCTCGCGACCGATATGCACATGACGATGATGGTGGTCACCCACGAGATGGGCTTCGCCCGCGAGGTCGCGAACCGGATGATGTTCTTCCACGAGGGCGTGATCCTCGAGCAGGGCACCCCCGACGAGCTCATCAACCACACGAAGTACCCGGAGACCAAGAAGTTCTTCGAGGCGGTCCTCTAGCCGATCGCCCCGCCGAGCGTCGCCGCGGCGTCCAAGTCTCGACCTCGAGTCGAGCCCGGGCGCGTGGCGCGCGCGCCACCAGAGTCACGCCCCCGGAAACAGATGACGGGCCGCCCCGATCGATCCGTTCCGCTCACGCCTTCCCCATACGCGAGCGGTGCGTCTCGTTCGAAACGGCCCGTCAAGCTGTGGCCCCGAGCGATCCGTTCGGTCCCGGTTGCCCGGTTCCTCCCGCACCGCGCGGGGCCGAAGCGAAAGATAGACTCGAGGTTGAGGGCTGTCAACCTGAGATGGGCGCGGCGGCGTCTCGCCGGTCGCATCGCCGCAGGTCGCAGAGCCTTTTTCGGCGGAGAGCCGGGATCGTCGCCGAGCGTCGAGATGCGGCGGGCCGGCGCGGCGGTCAGGAGGACGCGCCGGGCAGCCGGTCCGTGCCGACCGCGGTGTTCGCGGCGGCGGGATCGGGCGCCGTGGCGGTGGTGCCGGGCACGTGTTGAGTGCGCAGGAAGAACCAGCCCACCGTCACGAGGTAGCCGACCCAGGCCACGACCTCGAGCCACGTCGGGTTCGCCTGGTAGCCGAAGATCGCACGGAGGATCCCGCCGACGCCGCTGTCGTCGGGGACCGTCCCCGAGATGTCGAAGGCCGTCCCGGTCAGGAACGGCAGCCAGCCGGCTTCCTGGAGCTCATGCACCCCGAAGGCGAAGAGGCCGGCGGCCACGACGATCAGCAGCGCCCCCGTGTAGCGGAAGAAGGTCCGCAGGTTCATCCGGATCCCGCCGCGGTAGAGCAGCACGCCGAGTCCAGCCGCCAGGAGCAGCCCGAGCGTCGCGCCCAGGAGCTGCTCCCAGACGGCGCCGCTCTCGACCGCGGTTCCCTTGGCGGCCGCGAAGATGAAGAGCGCGGTCTCGATGCCCTCCCGAACGACGGCGATGAAGGCCATCCCACCCAGGGCGACCCCGCCCGTCAACAGGGCGGCGTCGACCTTGTCCTGGAGTTCGGATTTCACGCGGGCGCCCTGGCGGCGCATCCAGAAGATCATCCAGGTCAGGACGCCGACGGCGGTCAAGGTCACGAGCCCCTCGAAGACCTGCTCGCCCGTACCCTCGAACTCGGCGCCCGCGGCGAAGATGATGGCGCCCACCGCGACGCTCACGACGACGGCCAGCCCGGCGCCCCACCACACGAGGTATTGCTTGTCGGACTGCTTGATCTGGCGGAGGTATGCCAGCAGGATCGAGATGATCAGGGCCGCCTCGATGCCTTCACGAAGCGCGACCAGGAACGCAGCACCCATCGTTCACCCTCCCGGATGTTCGGACGCCGCCGAACATCGAGCCGTCGGACTGGGGCAAACCCTACCCAGGAGGTAGGATTCGCGTCAAGCTCGTTCGGGTACGAATGAGTGTCGCACGGCGTGCCCGGGGGACCGCCGTCACGGGCGGCGGCTACGATACGGACCGTGACCCCTCCGACGTCCCCCGAGGCTCCCCGGCGCCTCTTCCTCCTCGACGGGCATTCCCTCGCGTACCGGGCGTTCTTCGCCCTCCCGCCGACCCTGGCGACGAGCTCGGGCACCGTCACGAACGCGGTCTATGGGTTCACCTCGATGGTGATCAAGCTCCTCACCGAGGAGCACCCCGATCTGATCGCCGTGGCGTTCGACTCGGGCGCGCCGACGGTCCGCCTCGAGAAGGACGCCGACTACAAGGCCGGCCGCCCCGAGACCCCGGGCGACTTCAAGCCGCAGCTCGGCCTGATCGAGGAGGTCCTCGAGTCGATGCGGATCCCCGTGCTCCGGATCGCCGACGGCCACGAGGCCGACGACGCGATCGGGACGCTCGCGGTGGCGGCGGCCGCTCAGGGGATCGACGCCACGATCGTCACGGCGGACCGCGACTTCTTCCAGCTCGTGCGCCCCGGGATCACCGTGATGTTCAACCGCAAGGGGATCAGCGACATCGTGCGGTACGACGTGGCCGCGGTGACCGAGCGGTTCGGGATCACGCCCGCTCAGTACCTCGACTTCGTGGCGTTGAAGGGTGACACGAGCGACAACATCCCGGGCGTGCCCGGCGTCGGCGACAAGACGGCCGCCAAGCTCGTGAACGAGTTCGGCACGATCGAGGAGCTCCTCACCCGCGTCGACGAGCTGCGGGGCAAGCTCAAGGAGAACGTGGCCGCGTCGGTCGACCGGCTCGCGCTGAACAAGGAGCTCGCCAGGATCGTCACCGACGTCGGGCTCCCGGTCGAGCCCGGCGACTGCGTGATGGGGGAGTGGGACGTCGAGGAGGTCCGCCGGCTGTTCACGTCCCTGGAGTTCCGGAGCCTCTTCGACCGGCTCCAGGACGTCGGACATGCGGCCAAGCCCAAGGTCGACGTCGCCGAGCTCGACCTGCGAGAGGTCGCGCTGACCGAGCTCCCGGCGCTCCTCGCGTCCGGCGCGCCGCATGGCGTCCGGCTGCTGCTCGAGGAGGACCGCGCCCGGGGGATCGCGCTCTCACCGGGTGGGGCACAAGCGGCCTTCGCCCGGTTGCCCTCGATCGAGCCCGTCGCCGGCTTCCTGACGGACGGGTCGGCGCCCAAGTGGGCACACGACGCGAAGGCGCTCGAGCGAGCGGCCTCGGCCGAGGGCGTCGACGTGACCGGCGTGACGTTCGACACCGCGCTCGCCGGCTACCTGCTCGATCCGGCGGCCGCCGACTACCCGCTCCGGCGCCTCTGCGAGGCGCACCTGGGCACCGACGTCCTCGGCGCGGTCGAGGACGAAGCCGAGGGCCAGCTCTTCGGCGAGGCCCCCTGGCGCGCCACGGCGGCCGAGGCGGCCGCCGTGGCGTTGCTCGCCCCCGTGATGGAGGAGCAGATCGACGCGCAGGGGCTCCGCGGGCTCCTCGAGGACGTCGAGCTCCCGCTCGCCTCCGTCCTGGCCCGGATGGAGGCCCGCGGGATCGCCCTCGACGTCCCGTACCTCGAGGAGATGGGGGAGTCGGTCCGGGACCGCATGGCCACACTGAAGGCGGAGATCTACACGCAGGCCGGCGAGGAGTTCAACCTGAACTCGCCGCCGCAGCTCCGGAAGATCCTGTACGACCAGCTCGGTCTGCAGCCGGGCAAGAAGACCCCGAAGGGCGAGCTGTCGACCGACGCCAGCGTGCTCGAGAAGCTGCGTGACGCGCACCCGATCGTCGACGCCCTGCTCAGCTGGCGCGAGCTCGACAAGCTGAACTCGACCTACCTCGAGGCGCTCCCGCGGCTCGTCGATCCGCGTGACGGCCGCGTGCACACGACGTTCCAGCAGACCTCGGCGGCCACCGGGCGGCTCTCCTCGACGAACCCGAACCTGCAGAACGTCCCGATCCGCACCGAGCTCGGGCGTCAGATCCGCCGGGCGTTCGTCCCGGGCGCCCCCGATCAGCTGCTGCTCGTCCTCGACTACTCGCAGATCGAGCTGCGGATCCTCGCCCACCTCTCGGGCGACGAGGGGCTCCGGGCCGCCTTCGCGAGCGGCGAGGACATCCACACGGCCACGGCCGCTCGGGTGTTCGGCCTGCCGCTGGACGCGGTGGATCCGGGATCGCGCTCCCGGGCCAAGATGGTGAACTACGGCCTCGCGTACGGGATGAACGCCTGGGGGCTCGCGCAGCGACTCGACATCGCGCCCGACGAGGCGCAGGAGATCATGGACGCGTACTTCGCGTCCTTCCCCGGGATCCGCGAGTACCTCGACCGCCAGGTGGGTCACGCGACCGTCGAGGGCTTCACCGAGACGATCCTCGGCCGCCGCCGCTACATCCCGGAGCTGCAGGCGGCGAACCCACGCGTGCGCGATCTCGGGCGCCGCCAGGCCCTGAACGCACCGATCCAGGGGAGCGCGAGCGACGTCTTCAAGGTCGCGATGATCGCGGTCGATGCGGCGCTCCGGGCCGCCCCCGAGCTCGGCTGCCAGATGCTGCTGACCGTGCACGACGAGCTGGTCTTCGAGGTGCCGGCCGCCACGGTGGAGGCCGCCGCCGCGCTCGTGAAGGAGCGGATGGAGCACGCCGTGGAGCTCGAGGTCCCGCTCCAGGCCGACGTCGGCTGGGGCTCGAACTGGTCCGACGCCGCGCCCGAAGGCCACTGAACTGCGCACCGACGCGACAGAAGGCGTCGTCCGACCGCTGGTGCAGCCGGCAGCCGCCGCGGCAGCCGGGGTCGTGGTCGGCGCGCTCAGCCTCGGTGGCCAGGCGCTCGGCGGTGTCTGGGGCCGGCTGGGCAACTCCGGTGCCGTGTGGCTGTGTGCGGCCTTCGTGGTCGGGAGCCTGCTCGACTCGACGCGCAGGGCGGCGCTGGGTGGGTTCCTGACGCTCGCGGGCGCGGTGATCTGCTACTACGCCGCGGCGTCGTGGTTCGTCTCGGCCGGGGTGAGCGCCACGTCGGTCGGGATCTGGGTCGCGACCGCCGCGGTGGGCGGGCCGGTCTTCGGCGCGGCAGGGGAGACCTGGCGTCGCGGCACGGGGTGGCCGCGCATCATCGCCGCCGCGATGCTAGGGGGTGCGGTGGTGGGGGAGGGCCTCTACCTCGCGGGATCCGTGCCGGACGCGAGGTTCGTCGTCGGCCCCATGGCCGTGATCGGACTCGCGATGCCCGGCGTCCTGCTGCACGCGTGGCGCGACCGGGTGAGGGGCTGGCTCCTCCTCCCCGCGTTCGCGGGCCTCACGTTCGGCGCGTATCACCTGATCGGCCGGGTGTTCGCGCGTTGACGGCGTTTCCGTCGGTCACCTACCATCCCTTCTGGCCGCAGGTCTCCTGCGCCGCTCGCAAATCCCAAGCTGCGAGTCGGTGAGCCCCGCGTGCCAGTGAGGAGAACCACCGCCATGAGTGATGTGGAGACCACCGCGGGCGCCGACGCGCCCGCCGACACCGAGACGACCGAGGTCGTCGAGGCCGCAACGCCCGCCGAGGTGGCCGAGGCCACCGACGCCGCCCCCACGGACGAGGCCGCCCCGGCCGAGGCAACTCCGGTCGCCGAGGCGCCCGCCCCCCCCGCCGCACTCGAGCGCGACCTGACGCCCGAGGAACTGATCGCGGCGATGGAGGCCTCGTTCAAGGACTTCAACGACGGCGACATCGTCGACGGCGAGGTCGTGAAGATCGACCGCGACGAGGTCCTGCTCGATATCGGCTACAAGTCCGAGGGCGTGATCCCGAGCAAGGAACTCTCGATCCGCCACGACGTCGACCCGAACGAGGTCGTCAAGGTGGGCGACAAGATCGAGGCCCTCGTCCTGCAGAAGGAGGACAAGGAGGGCCGGCTGATCCTGTCCAAGAAGCGGGCGCAGTACGAGCGCGCCTGGGGACGGATCGAGGCGGTCATGACCTCCGGCGAGACGATCAAGGGGCCGGTGATCGAGGTCGTCAAGGGCGGCCTGATCCTGGACATCGGGCTCCGTGGGTTCCTGCCCGCGTCGCTGGTGGACCTGCGTCGCGTCCGCGACCTGCACCCGTTCGTCGGCACCGAGCTCGAGGCGAAGATCATCGAGCTCGACCGCAACCGGAACAACGTCGTGCTGTCCCGCCGCGCCTTCCTCGAGGAGTCGCAGAGCGAGGGCCGCAAGTCGTTCCTCCAGTCGCTCCAGAAGGGCGAGCGGCGCAAGGGCACGGTCAGCTCGATCGTGAACTTCGGCGCGTTCGTGGACCTTGGCGGGGTCGACGGCCTCGTGCACGTGTCCGAGCTCTCCTGGAAGCACGTCGACCACCCGGGCGAGGTCGTCGACGGTGGGCCAGGAGGTCGAGGTCGAGGTGCTCGACGTCGACCTCGAGCGCGAGCGCGTGTCGCTCTCGCTGAAGGCCACCCAGGAGGACCCCTGGAAGGAGTTCGAGCGCACCTCGACGGCCGGCTCGATCATCAACGGTCAGGTCACGAAGCTCGTGCCGTTCGGCGCCTTCATCCGCGTCGCCCCGGGCATCGAGGGTCTCGTGCACATCTCGGAGATCAGCCACGAGCACGTCGACTCGCCCGAGTCGGTGCTGTCGGTGGGCGACGAGGTCCAGGTCAAGGTGATCGACGTCGACGTGTCGCGTCGTCGCGTGAGCCTGTCGATGCGTCAGGTCTCGGCGCCGCCCAAGCGCGAGCCCGAGATCAAGGCCGAACCCGAGGCCCGGCGCGAGCCGGTCCCGGAGATGGTCGCGACGATCCAGATCCCCGATGACATCCTCGCGGCCGTCGCCGAAGCGGAGGCCGAAGCGGGGACCGCACCGGCGCCTGCACCGGCGCCGCCGAGGTCCCCGTAGCCGAGGCAGAGACGGTCGAGGCCGTCGCCGAGCCGACCACTGAGTCGGCCACCGAGGCCACCGAGGCCACCGAGGCCGCCGAGCCCGAGCTGCCCCTCACCGAGGCCGAGGCGACCGCCGTGGCCGAGGAGGCCGTCGAGGAAGCCATCGCCGAGGTCCTCGTGACGGAGGCCGTGGCGGAGGCGGTGGCCGAGGAAGCGATCGAGGAGGCCATCGTGGCCGAGGAGGCCGGCGACCTCGAGACGGCCGAGGCCGATGCCGACGTGGCCGAGGCGGCCGCCGAGGAGGCCGACGAGGCCGCCGACGAGGAGGTCTC
Source organism: uncultured Actinomycetes bacterium (assembly GCA_963816275.1). Lineage (GTDB taxonomy): Bacteria > Actinomycetota > UBA4738 > UBA4738 > HRBIN12 > JAOUEA01. The sequence continues at coordinate 34,418 of CAWFJU010000019.1, read as the reverse complement.
GCTCGAGGCGATCCTCGAGGACCTGAAGCGGCGCGAGGGCCGCACCGACTAGGACGCGACCGGCCGGGCCCCGCGCGGGCCCGGCCTGCCGTTCCCTTCCCATGCGCTTCGTCGGTCTCACCGGCGGGATCGGCTCCGGCAAGTCCACCGTGGCGGCGATGCTGGCGGTCCGCGGCGCCGTCGTGATCGACGCGGATGCGATCGCTCGCGAGGCCGTCGAGCCGGGCACCCCCGGGTTCGACGCGGTGGTGGAGCGCTTCGGACGCGGGATCGTGGCGGCCGACGGCGGACTCGACCGGGCGGCCCTCGCGGCGATCGTGTTCGCGGACCCGGATCGGCGGGCCGCGCTCGAGGCGATCGTGCACCCCGAGGTCGTGCGGCGCGTCGGGGAGATCGTGGCCGCCCACGCCGACACCGACGACGTGGTCGTGCTCGACTCGCCGCTCCTGATCGAGACCGGCCGCCACCGCGACGTCGAGTGGTGATCGTCGTGTCGGCCGAGCCCGAGACGCAGATCGGACGGCTCGTGGCGCGCGGCATGGACGAGGCGGACGCCCGGGCGCGCCTGGCGGCCCAGATGCCGCTCGACGAGAAGGCCGAGGTCGCCGACGTGGTCCTCGACAACGAGGGCTCGCTCGAGGAGCTCGAGGGCCAGGTCGACCGGCTGTGGTCCGATCTGACGGGCGCGGCAGGCTGAGCCCGCGTGGAGTGCGCGGCTATCATCCCGCGTGACCTTCCGAGCGGTGTTCTTCGACGCCGGCGAGACGCTCGTCCACCCCGCGCCGACGTTCCCGGAGCTGTTCGCCTCGATCGTGACGCGCGAGGGCCATCCGCGCGCGCCCGAGGACGTGGTCGCCGCCTCGGCGGTCGTGATCGACCGGTTCAGCGAGGCCGCCCGCGACAACGAGCTGTGGACCACGAGCCCGGAACGCTCGCGCGCGTTCTGGCTCGGGGTGTACGAGCGGATGCTGGACGCGCTCGGACTGCCCTCGGCCGACGGGCTCCGCGACACCCTCTACGGGGAGTTCACCGACCTGCGGAACTACGCGCTCTTCGACGACGTGCGGGCCGTGCTGCCGGACGCTGCGCGCCGCCGGCATGCGCGCTCGGCATCGTCTCGAACTTCGAGGCGTGGCTCGAGGACCTGCTCGGCGTCCTCGAGGTGCGCGAGCGCTTCCCGGTCCGCGTGATCAGCGGGCGTCGAGGGCGTGGAGAAGCCCGACCCGCGGATCTACGAGCTGGCGCTCGAGCGCGCGGGCGTCGCGGCCGCGGACGTCGGTCTACGTCGGCGACAACCCCGAGTTCGACGTCGACCCGCCGGCCGCGCTCGGCATGTTCCCGGTCCTGATCGATCGCCGCGAGCGGCACCCCGGGCACGACGGGCGTCGCGCATCACCGACCTGCGCGACCTGCCGGCGGTGCTCGGGGCGCTGTGAGCGAGCGCGCGCTTCACGCCCGCCGAGGCGAACGCCGAGCTCGCCGGAGCTCCGCGAGCGGCTCCCGCGGCTGCGCGAGGCGCGCCACGCCCTGATCGCATCCAGCGAGCGGATCACCGAGGCGGTCGGCGGCCGACGGCGGCGGCGTCGCGGGCAGCGACTGGTTCCGCGCGCAGCAGAGCCTCGAGGACCGAGGTGCGGTGGCTGGCCGAGCGCGGGCATCCTGCTGCGCGATCCCGAGACCGGGCTCGTCGACTTCCCGGCCGAGCGCGAGGGCCGCCGGTGTACCTCTGCTGGCGGCTGGGGGAGGGCGACGTCGCGCTACTACCACGAGGTGCACGGCGGGTACGGGGGACGCGAACCCGCTGTGAGCGACCGTCCGGTCGTGGTCGTGCTCGGGACCGGTCCCGAGGATCCGCCGCCCGGCATCGAGGCGCCGCCGACGGCCGACGTCGAGCTCGCGCTACGCGCCGGACGGCGAGGCGCTCCCGGACGCGCTCGGCGGCGCCGACGCGCTGTTCTTCTGGCGGGCGGAGAGCGCATGGCTCGCGCGACGCGTGGCCGCACGCGGACCGCCTCCGCTGGATCCAGTCGGCGTCCGACGGCGTCGACGCGCTGCTGTTCCCGGAGCTCGTCGCGAGCGGGTCGTGGTCACGAACGCGCGCGGGGTCTTCGACGACGCGATCGCGGAGTGGGTGATCGGCGCGATGCTCGCGTTCGCGGCGCGGATCCTGCGACCAGCGCGACCGGCAGCTCGCGGATCGTGTGGGACAGCACCGGACACGCGAGCGCCTGGCGGGCTCCCGGCTGCTCGTGGTCGGGCCGGGGCCGATCGGGCGCGCCACCGCGTGCGCGCGCGGGCGCTCGGCATGGCAGGTCGAGGCGCGCGGGTCGCGCCGCCCGTGACGACGACGTGCTCGGGCGGATCGTCGCGACCGACGACGCCGCGGCGTTCCACGCGGCGCTCGGCCGGCGCCGACCACGTGCTCGACGCGCTGCCGCTGACGCCCGAGACCCGCGGGCTCTTCGACGCGGCCGTGTTCGCGGCGATGCGGCCGACCGCGCGGTTCTACAACGTGGGGCGCGGCGCGCACGGTCGACGAGCCCGCGCTGGTCGACGCGCTCGAGCGAGGCGCGATCGCGGGCGCCGCGTCTCGACGTCTTCGAGCGAGGAGCCGCTGCCGCCCGAGAGCCCGCTGTGGGCGATGCCGCACGTCATCGTCTCGCCGCACATGTGCGGCGACGTCGAGGGGTGGGAGGCGGAGGTCGTGGGCATCTTCGTCGACAACGCCGGTCGGTTCGCGCGCGGCGAGCCGCTGCGGAACCCCGTCGACACGGCCGCGCGGGTTCGGGGTCGGTTGATAGCGTGACGCGGCGTGGCCGAGCGCGTGATCGAGGTCGCAGGGCTCCGCAAGTCCTACGGCGACGTCGAGGCGGTGCGCCGGCATCGACCTGCACGTCGACCGGGGCGAGGTGTTCGCGCTCCTCGGGCCGAACGGCGCCGGCAAGACCACGACCACCGAGATCCTCGAGGGCTACCGGCACCGCACCGCCGGCGAGGTCCGGGTGCTCGGGTTCGACCCGGCGGAGCGGCACCTCGAGCTGCGCCAGCGGATCGGCATCGTGCTGCAGTCCACCGGCGTCGACCCGTTCCTCACGGTCCGCGAGACCGTCGAGCATGTACGGCGGCTACTACCCGTCGCCGCGGTCCGACGGACGAGGTGATCGACGTCGTCGGGCTCGCCGAGAAGGCCGACACGCGCGTGAACAAGCTCTCGGGCGGGCAGCAGCGCCGCCTCGACGTCGCGGTCGGCGCTGGCCGGCGACCCCGAGCTGCTGTTCCTCGACGAGCCGACGACGGGGTTCGACCCGAACGCCCGGCGCAACGCCTGGGAGATCGTGAAGAACCTCACCGCGCTCGGCAAGACCGTCTTCCTCACGACGCACTTCATGGACGAGGCGCAGTACCTCGCCGACCGGGTCGCGGTGATCGCGCGCGGCGAGATCGTCGCCGAGGGCCCCCCCGACACGCTCGCCGGGCCGCGACCGCATGACGGCGAGGATCCGGTTCCGGCTGCCGCAGGGCGCTCCGGCGCTCCCCGACTGGGGGCAGGTCCCGGCCGGCGGACGGCTCGTTCGAGCTCCAGGCCGACGACCCGACCGCGCCGCTCCACGCGCTGACCGGCTGGGCGCTCGAGCACGACCTGTCGTTCGAGACGCTCGACGCCGAGCGCCCCAGCCTCGAGGACGTCTACCTCGAGCTCACGGGCGGCGAGGAGGGCTCGAGTGAGCGACTCCTAGCGCCGTCGCGCGTCAGTTCCGCTTCACGAACAAGGCGTTCTGGCGGAACCCCGCGTCGGCGTTCTTCACGTTCGCGTTCCCGCTGATGTTCCTCGTGATCTTCACCGCGCTGCTCGGGAGCGGCAACCTCCGGATCGGCGGGGAGACCCTCGACGCGGTCCACCTACTTCGTCGGCGCGATGGCGGCCTTCGGCGTGATCTCGGCGTGCTACACGAACATCGCGATCAACGTCGACGTTCGCTGCGCGACCAGGGGATCCTGAAGCGCCTGCACGGGACGCCGCTCCCGGCGGGCTCGTACCTCACCGCGCGCGTGCTCCACGCGATGGTCGTCGGCGCCCTGCTCGTCGTGATCATGCTCGTGTTCGGCCGCGCTCGCGTACGACGTCGCCGTTCCCGACCGGGCTGCCGCTCATCGAGTTCGTCGTGACGTTCCTGATCGGGTCCCTGTCCTTCGCGGCGCTCGCCCTGGCGATCACGGCGGTGATCCCGAACGCCGACGCCGCCCCGCCGATCGTGAACGCCACGATCCTGCCGCTGCTGTTCCTGTCCGGGATCTTCATCCCGCTCGAGCGACACCGCCCCGCAGTGGATGGTGGTGGTCGGCAACATCTTCCCCGTGAAGCACTTCGCCGAGGCGATGCGCGCCGGATTCCTTGGGAACGTGATCGTGCCGACGCCGATCGGGCCGGTGCGGGCCTTCCCGTTCGACTGGTGGGACATCGTGTTCATCGCCGCCTGGGGTCTGTTCGGCCTGCTCGTCGCCACGCGCTACTTCTCCTGGGAGCCGCGGAAGTAGGTCTGCTAGGCTCCGGCGTGTCCGGCGGAGGGGATCGTCGGCGCTCACAGGGACGATCGAGGGGGTCATCGAGATGCGCAGGATCGTGATCGGACTGGCGGCGTGTTCCTGGTGGCCGCGGCGTGCGCCGAGGACTCGTCCACGACCAGCGGCGCGACGGCGCGACACGGGGTCGACCGCGGCGCGGCCGCCGCGATCGAGTGCTACGCGAACAACATCGACGCGCTCTACGACCCACGGCGCTCACGATCGGCACCGACAACCCCGTGTTCCAGCCGTGGTTCGCCGGCACGGGCACCTACGGGGACTGGACGGCCAAGCCCAGCAGCGGCACCGGGAACCCCGCGAGCGGCGAGGGCTTCGAGAGCGCCCTCGCGTACGCAGTCGCCGAGCAGCTGGGCGTAGCCAGGACCAGGTCAACTGGGCGCCGGTGAACTTCAACGAGTCCTTCAAGCCCGGCACCGCAGACTACGACTTCGACATCAGTCAGATCTCGTACTCACCCGAGCGCGCGCAGGCCGTGGACGTTCAGCGACGGCTACTACGACGTGAACCAGGCGCTCGTGGCGAACAAGGGCACCCCGATCGCCGACGCGACCACGCTCGCCGACCTGAAGCCGTACAAGCTCGGGGCGCCAGATCGGGACCACGAGCTACGACGTACATCGTCGACGTGATCCAGCCCGACCAGCAGCCGGCCGTCTACGACAGGTCGGTCGACGTGATCCAGGCGCTCAACAACGGGCAGATCGACGGCTACGTCGTCGACGCGCCGACCGCCTACGTGAACGTGCTGATCGGCCAGGCGGAGAACGGCGTGGTGGTCGGTCAGTTCCCGAACGACGGCGGAGTACTTCGGGCATGACGTTCGACAAGGACAACCCGCTCGTCGAGTGCGTGAACCTGGCGATCGAGGAACTGACGGACGACGGCACCCTCGCCGAGCTCCAGTCGACAGTGGCTGAAGAACCTCGACTACCCGGTGATCAACGTAGCGCGCCGGCGGCGTGATGGACATGGCGACGCGCGGCCCGGAGCTGTACCAGTACCAGCCCGGGGATCCGAGGCTCCCCGACGGCGACCGCGGGTCGAAGCTCCTCGGCGCCGCTGCGAGCCGAGGGCGGGCAGAGCGTCGCGATCGCCGTCGTGAGCACGGTGGTGTTCTTCGTCGTGCTCGCGCTGATCGTCGTGAACTCGCCGGGCTGGGCCGAGGTGAAGCAGCGCGTTCTTCAGCCGGCGCCCAGTTCAAGGAGTCGTTCCCGGTCCATCCTGCGTGCGTTCTTCGTGAACGTGCAGCTCTTCATGATCGCGGAGGTCCTGATCCTCGTCGTCGCACTCGTGTTCGCGGTGATGCGGAGCCTCCCGGGGCCGGTCTTCTTCCCGCTCCGGCTCTTCGCGATCGCTCTACACCGACCTCTTCCGCGGGGTCCCGACGATCCTCGTGATCTACCTGCTCGGGTTCGGGGTGCCCGGCGCTCGGCATCCAGGGCGTGCCCGACAGCGCCGTTCTTCTGGGGCGTCGTCTCCCTGGTCCTCGTCGTACTCGGCGTACGTCGCGGAGGTCTACCGGGCGGGGATCGAGTCGGTGCACCGCGAGCCAGGTGGCGGCCGCGCGGTCCCTCGGGCTCTCGCGCGGCCAGTCGATGCGGTACGTGGTCCTGCCGCAGGCGGTCCGCCGCGTGATCCCGCCGCTGCTGAACGACTTCATCGGGCTGCAGAAGGACACCGCGCTCGTCGCGTTCATCGGCGTGATCGAGGCGTTCCGGCACGGCGCAGATCGATCAGCGCCGCCGACGTTCAACTTCACGCCGTACGTCGCGCTCGCGCTCGTCTACCTCGTGATCACGATCCCGCTGACGCGGTTCGTCGACTGCGCTGGTCGCGCGCGACCGCAAGCGCCGGCAGGCGGGGGCGGCCGCTGTGACCGCCGAGGCCGTCCGGATCGAGGGCGTCCACAAGTCGCTTCGGCGACCTCGAGGTGCTGAAGGGGTCGACTCGGTCGACGAGCACGAGGTGTCTGCCTGATCGGCGCCTCGGGCTCGGGCAAGTCGACGCTGCTCCGCTGCATCAACCTGCTCGAGCCGATCGACGCCGGCCGCGATCGCGATCGACGGGCGAGGAGATCACCGCGCCAGGGGTCGACGTGAACGCGTCCGGCGGCAGATCGGGATCGTGTTCCAGTCCTTCAACCTGTTCCCGCACATGACGGTGCTGCGCAACGTCACCCTCGCGCCCGCAAGGTGCTCGAAGCATCATCGACAGGCGGACGCCGAGGCCCGGCGCACGAGCTGCTCGAGCGGTTCGGCCTCGGCGGACAAGGCGGACGAGTACCCGGACCGGCTCTCGGGCGGGCAGCAGCAGCGGGTGGCGATCGTCCGCGCGCTGGCGATGCAGCCCGACATCATGCTGCTCGACGAGGTCACGAGCGCCCTCGACCCCGAGCTCGTCGCCGAGGTGCTCGACGTGATCCGCGAGCTCGCGGCCGGGGGCATGACGATGGTGATCGCGACCCACGAGATGGGGTTCGCCCGGGACATCGCGAACCGGGTGTGCTTCCTCGACGACGGGCGTGATCCTCGAGCAGGGCCCGCCGCAGCAGATCTTCAGCGCCCCGAAGCGAGGACCGCACGCAGCGGTTCCTCCAGCGGATCGTCGACGCGGGCCGGCATGTAGCGCGGCCGACGTCGGCGCCGTGTCGGCGGCGGCCCTAGACTGGCTCGCGTGCCCCCGTTCCGCATCGCGTCCGAGTTCCGCCCCGCCGGCGACCAGCCCACGGCGATCGAGCAGCTGGCCGAGGGCGTCAAGGCCGGCGAGCCCGCACATCACGCTGCTCGGCGCCACCGGCACCGGGCAAGACCTTCACGATCGCGCACGTGATCGAGCAGGTCCAGCGGCCGACGCTGGTGATCGCGCCCGAACAAGTCGCTCGCCGCCCAGCTCGCGAACGAGTTCCGCGAGGTCTTCCCCGACAACGCGGTCGAGTACTTCGTCAGCTACTACGACTACTACCAACCCGAGGCCTACATCGCCGTCCGACCGACACCTACATCGAGAAGGACAGCTCGGTGAACGAGGAGATCGAGCGGCTGCGGCACTCGGCCACCGCCGCGCTGCTCGCCCGGCGCGACGTCCTGATCGTGGCGAGCGTCTCGTGCATCTACGGCCTGGGCTCGCCCGAGGAGTACGAGGGGCAGATCCTGCGCGTCCGTACAAGGGCACGGACATCCCGCTCGAGTTCGCGATGCAGCGGCTCGTCGACATCCAGTACCAGCGCAACAACGTCAGCCGCGCGCGCGGCACCTTCCGCGTGCAGGGCGACACGCTCGAGGTCTTCCCGCCGTACGAGACAGACCGGCTACCGCATCGAGTGGTGGGGCGACACCGTCGAGAAGATCACGCGGTTCGACCCGCTCACCGGCGAGCTCATCAAGGACGACATCGTCGACCTCACGATCTTCCCGGCCTCGCACTACGTCGCGTCCGAGGACCGCATGAAGCGCGCGATCGTCACGATCGAGGAGGAGCTGCACGAGCGGCTCGCGCAGCTCGACGGCGAGGGCAAGCTGCTCGAGGCCGAGCGGCTGCGCATGCGCACGAACTACGACCTCGAGATGATGCGCGAGGTCGGGTTCTGCAGCGGCATCGAGAACTACTCGCGCCACATCGACGGCCGCGCGGCCGGGCACCGCGCCCTACACGCTGCTCGACTACTTCCCCGACGACTACCTCGTGCGTGCTCGACGAGTCGCACGTCACGCGTGCCGCAGCTCCACGGGATGTACGAGGGCGACCTGTCGCGCAAGTCCAACCTCGTCGAGTACGGGTTCCGGCTGCCGAGCGCGATCGACAACCGGCCGCTGCGCTTCGAGGAGTTCGACGAGCGCGTGCAGCAGGCTCGTCTTCATGTCGGCGACGCCGGGCGCCGTACGAGCTGCGCGTCTCCGACCGGTCGTCGAGCAGATCGTGCGCCCCACCGGCCTCGTCGACCCCGAGGTCGAGGTCCGGCCGACGAAGGGCCAGGTCGACGACCTGATCGACGAGATCCGCGGGCGCACCGAGAACGGACCAGCGCGTCCTCGTCACCACCCTCACGAAGAAGATGGCCGAGGACCTCACCGACTACCTGGTCGAGATGGGGATCCGCGTCCGGTACCTGCACTCCGAGGTCGACACGCTCCAGCGGATCGAGATCGTGCGCGACCTGCGGCTGGGGGAGTTCGACGTGCTCGTGGGCATCAACCTGCTGCGCGAGGGCCTCGACCTGCCCGAGGTGTCGCTCGTCGCGATCCTCGACGCCGACAAGGAGGGGTTCCTGCGCTCGGAGACCTCGCTCGTGCAGACGATCGGGCGCGCGGCGCGCAACGTCGACGGCACGGTCCTGATGTACGCCGACGAGGTCACGGACTCGATGAAGTCGGCGATCGGCGAGACCCAGCGGCGGCGCCAGATCCAGCTCGCGTACAACGCGGAGCACGGCATCGACCCGCAGACGGTCCGCGCGCAAGGTCACCGACATCCTGCTGTCGCTGCGCGGCGGAGACGAGGGCGAGCACCACGCCCCGGCGGGAGCGCCGCAAGAAGGCGAGCCACCCGGAGATGCCCACCGAGGAGCTCGAACGGTTGATCGCGAGCCTCGAGGAGGAGATGCACCAGGCCGCGAAGGACCTGCGGTTCGAGTACGCGGCGCGGCTCCGCGACGAGGTGCACGACCTCCGCAAGGAGCTGAAGGCGCTCCGCGAGGCCGGCGTCGGCGTCTGATGCTCTCGATCCGCGCGACGTTCGCGTGGCTCGGCCCGGGACGCATCGTCCCCGACGTGCAGGTCGACTGCGAGGGCGAGCGCGTCACGTACGTCGGACGCGTGCATCCCGTCCCCGACGACGCCGAGCTGATCGTGATCGAACGGGTTCGTGATGCCGGCCGCCGCCGACCGGCACGTCCACATCGAGCTCGGCGATCCGGTCGCGATGCTGCAGCGGGGCGTCACGGCGGTCCGCGACCTCGCCTGGCCGACCGACCGCATCTTCGCGCTCGCGGACGACCTCCGAGGCGCCCGGCGTTCAACGGCCCGCTGATCCGTGCCGCCGGCCCGATGCTCACCGGGCCCGGCGGGTACCCGACCGCCGCGAGCTGGGCGCCCGAGGGCACGGGCCGCGAGGTGACGACCCCCGACGAGGGCGCGGCCGCGGTGGCCGAGCTCGTCGGGCTGGGGGCCGCCGCGATCAAGGTGTCGCTGAACGCCGAGGAAGGGCCGACGCCCTCCGACGCCGACCCTCGCCGCGATCTGCGACGCGGCGCGCGCGGCCGGGATCCCGGTCACCGCCCACGCGCAGGGGGAGGGCCAGGTCGAGCGCGCGCTGGGCGCGGGCGTCGACGAGCTCGCCCACACGCCCTGGACCGACCGGCTGGCCGACGACACGATCGCGATGGCGGCCGAGCGGATGCGGTGGGTCTCGACCCTGTACATCCACGGACACGGCGCCGTCACGCCGGAGCTGCGCACGGCGCTCGACAACCTCCGGCGGTTCCACGCGGCGGGCGGGTCGGTCGTGTACGGCACCGATCTCGGCAACGGCCCGATCCCGTCCGGGATCCACACGTACGAGCTCCGGCTCCTGCTCGAGGCCGGCCTCGACGGCGACGAGATGCTCGGCGCCCTGACCCGGGCGCCGATCGAGCCCGGTGCGCCCGCCGACCTGATCGTGGTGGCCGACAGCCCCGTCGCCGACCCCGGCGCGCTCGACGATCTGCGGCTCGTGGTGCGGGCCGGACGGGTCGTCCTGCGCCGCGACGACTTGGGTAGTCCGTAACGGACTAGATCAGCGAGGCGAGCTCGTCGAAGCAGCGGTCGATGTCGGCCTCGGTGTTGAAGAAGTGCGGGCTGATCCGCAGGCCGTCGCCCCGGAAGTCGGTGCACACGTCCCGAGCGAGCAGGGCGTGGCAGATCGCCTGGGCGTTCGGACCCGACGCCGACGTTCACCACGCCGCCGCGTCCGTCGCGGTCACGCGGCGTGCGCACCGGGAGCCCCGCCTCGTCGGCCCGCGCGATCACGTGGTCGGTGAGCTCCCCTTGCCGCTCGCGGATCCGCGCCACCCCGACCTCCGCGATGATCTCGAGCCCGCCCTGCGCGAGGTAGAAGACCGGCGCCGGCGGGGTGCCGTGCTCGAGTCGCCGGGCGGTCGCGTGGTACTCGAGGTGCTCGGTATCGAACGAGAACGGCTCCCGGGTCCCGAACCAGCCGGTCAGGGCCGGCTCGAGCGTCGGCAGGAGGTCGCGTCGCGCGTAGAGGAACACCATCCCCGGGCCGCCGCACATCCACTTCAGGGTGCCCGCCGTGTAGAGGTCGCACCCGAGGTCGTGCAGGTCGAGCGGCACGATGCCGAGCCCGTGGTAGTCGTCCACGAACGACAGCGCGCCCCGGTCACGGGCGATCGCGCAGACGGCCTTCGCGTCGACGATCGCGCTCGAACGATAGAGGACCCGGTTCACCATCACGAGCGCGGTCCGTTCGTCGATCGCCTCGTCGTAGGCCTCGAGCGGGATCGTGAGGCCGTCGGGGGACCGCAGCCAGACGACCTCGGCGCCGGTCCTGCGGGCCCACGCCGAGCCAGACGTGGCCGTCGGTCGGGAAGTCGAGCTCGGAGAGGATCACCCGGTTCCGCTCGCCCGACAGGTCCAGACATGAGGCGACCGTCGACAGCGCGATCGAGATGTTGGTCGTGAGCGCCACCTCGTCCGCGTCGCATCCGGCCAGCGACGCGAACGACCGCTTCAGCGCCCCCATCGTGGGGAAGATGTCCTCCATCCAGACGTGGTCGGGCGCCCCCTTCGCGGCCCACGCGTCGAGGTAGCCGTCGACGTAGGTGCGGGCACGCGTCGAGATCGGTCCGAGGGACGCGCTGATCAGGTACGCCTTCCTCCCGACCACGGGGAACTCGTCGCGGTAGTCGGTGAGGGATCGCTCGGCCATGGGTGGGGAGCCTAGCGCAGCCCCGTCGGCGGCCGGCCACCGTCTCGCGGTCGACCTGCCACTGCCCTCGTGCATCGGCACCACGGGACGGTCTCTCAGCCGACCAGCGACCGCACGAGGCCCGCGGCCGCGCACGCGAGGGCCACGACCGCGGGGTTCAGCTTGAGCCGCCGCAGCGCGACGAACGCCGCCACCGCGATCGCGAGCGCCCACGGATCCAGCGTCCCGAGCCGAGGGAGCGGGATCGGGATCCAGAACGGCTCGCGGTAGAACACCTCGTCGAAGAGCACGTTCACCCCGAAGGTCAGGGCGAGGCTCGCGATCACGCCCACCACGGCGGCCGTCACCGCCCCGAGGGCCGCTCCGAGCCGCCGGTGACCGCGGATCCGTTCCACGAAGGGCGCCCCCAGGAAGATCCAGAGGAAGCACGGCGCGAACGTCGCCCAGACCGTGACGATCGAGCCCAGCACGCCCGCGGTCACGGGGGACAGGTCACCGTGGAACCGGTACGCGGCGAGGAACCCGACGAACTGCGTCACCATGATCAGCGGGCCGGGCGTCGACTCGGCCAACCCGAGGCCCGCCACCACGTCGGTCGGCGTGAGCCAGCCGAAGCGATAGACCGCGGCCTGGTTCACGTAGGCGAGCACGGCGTACGCACCCCCGAACGTCACCATCGAGGCCGTGCTGAAGAAGACGGCCTGCTGGCTCAGGATGTCGCCCCGGCCGCGCCAGGCGATCACGGCGAGCAATGGGAGCCACCAGACCGCGAGGCCCACCACCAGGACCTTGATCGCGCGCCGGGTCGAGGGCTGCGTGTGCGGGGCCGATACCGCGACGTCGTCGATCGCCGCGTCCGCGTCGTCCTCACCGAGCTCCGCCGGCACCGAGACGACGTCCGGGCGTGTCCGCGACACGGCGTACCCGAGCGCCGCGGCGCCCAGGACGACGATCGGGAACGGCACCCCGATCACGAAGATCGAGAGGAAGGCCGCGGACGCCATCGCGACGGCGAACGCGTTCCGCAGCGAGCGGCCGCCGATCCGCAGCAGCGCCGCGACGACCATCCCGAGCACGCCGGCCGACAGCCCCGCGAACACGCCCTCGACCCAGTCGACGTCGCCGTGCACCGCGTACGTCCACGAGAGCACCAGCATCAGGAAGAAGCTCGGCAGCACGAAGGCGACGCCCGCCACGATCCCGCCGCGCGTCTTGTGGAGCAGCCACCCGACGTAGATCGCGAGCTGTTGCGCCTCGGGCCCCGGCAGCAGCATGCAGAACGACAGCGCATGCAGGAAGCGTCCCTCGCCGATCCATCGTCGGCGGTCGACGAGCTCCTCGTGCATCAGCGCGATCTGCCCGCTCGGTCCGCCGAAATTGATGAAGCCGAGCTTCACCCAGAAGCGGAGCGCCTCAGAGAACGGGACCGCGGGGGCGGTTCGGGGCCCTGGTCCGGTCCGGGCGCGTCGCTCAGCCCGTGTGCTCCACGAGGTAGTCCACGTACATCGGTCGGAGGGCCTCGCCCAGCTCGCCCTCGCCGGCGTCCATGAAGTCGTTGATCAGGGCGAGCGGCCGCACGATGTCCACCTTGCTCCGCTCGTCGTCGCCGACCATCTCCTCGGCCACGGGCAGCGCCTTCACGAGCTTCCACAGGAACCCGACGTCGAGGCGCCGGCGGGCCGTTGCGATCGCGCGCTCGTGGAGCTCCTTCGTGGGCAGGGCTTCGAGGTCGTCTCGGGTGGTCATGGCCCGAAGCCTACCGGCTGCCTCCGGCGGGTGGCAGGAACCGCTCGAACCAGGCCACCACACGGGTCATCAGGTCGATGACCGCCGGGAACTCGCCGACCCCGTGGCCCTCCTGCGGGTACTTCACGACCTCGGTGGGCACGCCGTTCTCGCGGAGTGCGCGGTAGAACTCCACCGCCTGCCCCACGGGCGTGGCCCGGTCGTGCCGTCCCGCGGTGAGGAGCACGGGCGTCGTCACCCGATGCGCGTGCAGCACGGGACTCCGAGCCGAGTACTCGGGCGCCATATCGAGCGGCTCGCCTCCCAGGAAGTCGCCCACCCATGAACCCAGGCTGGAATCGAACCGCTCGGACCACCAGTCCGTCACCGGCGAGATCGCGACGGAGGCTTTGAACCGCTGATCCTGCGTGGGGATCCAGGTCGCCATGAACCCGCCGTAGCTCCCCCCGATCAGGAGGAGCCGGTCAGGGTCGGCGACGCCGGCCGCCACGACCGCATCGACCCCGGCCAGGTCGTCGAACAGGTCCGCCCCGCCCATGTCGCGCACGACGGCGCGTGCGAACGACTGCCCGCGGCCGGTCGACCCCCGCGGGTTGGGCTGGAGGACCGCGAACCCGCGAGCGAGCAGGAGCGCCGTGATCACGCCCGGGAAGCGGCCGCCGACCGAGCCCACAGGCCCGCCGTGCACGGAGAGCACCAGTGGGAACGGCCCGTCGCCGGGCGGTGCGATGAGGAGTCCCTCGATCTCGAGCCCGTCGGGTGCGGCCCACCGCAGCACTTCGTGCCGGCCGATGAGACCGGCGACGACGTCGTGCCCGGCGTGACGCGGCGCCGCGATCACGCGCTCGTTCCCGCCTCCGTCCACGGCCACGATCGCCGGCGCCCGGGCCGGCGATGAGATCATCGCCGCGAACCCGTCGCCGAACGCGCTCCCGGCCGGGTCGTACAGGCTGCCCGAGCAGGACTCGGAACTCGCCCAGAGCTCGCGGACGGTCAGATCGGGGAGCGTCACCTCGAGCACGACCGAGTCGAGGCCGCGGCGGCCGAACACCAGGAGGCGTTCGTCGCTCGTCCACCGCGCCCGGGACGCGTCCACCTCGGGAAGCTCGACGGTGCGCGCCGTCACCGACGCGGTGTCGATCACGCGGAGGTCGCCGCACACCACCAGGCGATCGCTGCAGACCGCCTCGATCACGGCGGCGTTCGCCCCCGACGGCGCCCCGGCCGCCCAGCCGAGCTGCACGTCGCTGGACAGGAGCGCCCGCTCGTCTCCGGTCTCCAGATCGACGATCGCGAGATGCGCGCGGTACCACGCGTCCTCTCCCGCTCCCTCCGAGAGCACCGCGACCACGGCCCCGGGGCCACACGGCGCCGCCTCCCACACGTTCGTGCCGGGTCGGGACGCCTGGCGGGACGCACCGGTGGCGGGGTCGACGACCCAGAGCGATCGGCGTTCGGCCTCGGCGTCGTCGCTCGACTCGACCTCGGGGATCCAGGCGGGGAGGTCGGCCTCCGCGCCCAGCGTGCCGGACCCGAGGGCGTCGGCCTGCTCGGCGGCTCCGCCCGCCACGCCGGCGAGGATCCGGCTGCCGTCGGCCGTCCAACGGTGCCACTCGACCGAGCCCGGGAGCGCGGCGATCGGCCGAGCCTCGGCCGGGAGCTCGCCGTCGAGTGCGTAGAGCTGGTGCCGCCCCTTGGCCGCCCGGTCCGACAGGAACGTCAGCGTGCGGCCGTCGGGCGACCACTGGGGGTCGGCGTCGTCGTACGGGCCACCGGTGATCTGGCGGATCTCGCCCCCCTCGGCCGGCACGAGACAGATCCGGCCCTCCTCGTGCCCCTCGAGCCGCTCGAGCCGCTCCCCGCGGAACGCGATCCACCGTTCGTCGGGCGAGGGGACCGGATCGCCGGCCGGCCAGGCGGTGCCGAACCCCGGTTCCAGGACGGACCGGAAGAACGCCTCGACCTCCTGATAGAGCGGGGTGGTTCGCAGGTCTCGTTCCATCGGGGGAGTATGCCCCGGCGGCCATGTCAGCGCGCGCCGATAGACTCATCGACCGTGGGCACCGACTCCCTCGTCATCCATGGCGCCCGTGAGCACAACCTGAAGAACGTCACGCTGGAGCTCCCGCGCGACAAGCTGATCGTGTTCACGGGCCTCTCGGGCTCGGGCAAGTCGTCGCTCGCCTTCGACACGATCTACGCCGAGGGCCAGCGCCGCTACGTCGAGTCCCTCTCCGCGTACGCCCGGCAGTTCCTGGGCCAGATGGAGAAGCCCGACGTCGACTTCATCGAGGGGCTCTCGCCGGCGATCTCGATCGACCAGAAGTCCACCTCGCGCAACCCGCGATCGACCGTCGGCACGATCACCGAGGTCTACGACTACCTCCGGGTGCTCTACGCGCGCGTCGGTCATCCGCACTGCTACAACTGCGGCCGCCCGATCGGGCGTCAGACCCCGGACCAGATCGTCGACCAGGTGCTCGAGCTCCCCGAGGGCACGAAGTTCCAGGTGCTCGCGCCGGTCGTGCGCGGCCGCAAGGGGGAGTACGGGAAGCTCCTCGAGGATCTCGCGCGCCAAGGGGTTCCCGCGGGCGCGGATCGACGGGGAGGTTCGCGAGCTCTCGGAGCCGATCCGGCTCCCGAAGACCTACAAGCACACGATCGAGGTCGTCGTCGACCGGCTCGTCGCCAAGCCCGGCATCCGCCGTCGCGTGGCCGACTCGATCGAGACCGCCCTGGAGCTCGCGGCCGGGGATCGCCTCGATCGCCGTCATGACGCACGAGGGCCACGAGGAGCTCCAGACCTTCTCGCAGCACCTGGCCTGCACCCACTGCGGTCTCTCCTTCGAGGAGCTCGCACCCCGCAACTTCTCGTTCAACTCGCCGTACGGCGCGTGCACGACCTGTGACGGGCTGGGGACGCGGCTCGAGGTCGATCCCGAGCTCGTGGTGCCCGACGCCGATCTATCCGTGCGCGAGGGCGCCCTCGCTCCGTGGGCGAGCGCCACGCTCGAGTACTGGAACCGGGTCCTCGAGGCCGTGGCCGAGGCCGAGGACATCTCGCTCGACACCCCCTGGAGGAAGCTCCCGAAACGCGCCCGCGACGTCCTGCTCTTCGGCTCCGATCAGCAGGTGCACGTGACGTACAAGAACCGGTACGGCCGGCAGCGCTCGTACCACACCACCTTCGAGGGCGTGGTCACGAACGTCGAGCGCCGGCACACCGAGACCGAGTCGGAGGCGCAGCGCGAGAAGCTCGAGCAGTTCATGCGCGAGATCCCGTGCCGCGCCTGCAAGGGCCAGCGCCTGCGGCCGGAGACCCTCGCGGTCACGGTCGACGGCCTGAACATCGCCGAGCTCACCGACCGCTCGATCCGGAAGACGCTCGCGTTCGTCGAGGACATCGGCCTGTCCGAGCGCGAGGCGATGATCGCCGAACGGCTGCTGAAGGAGATCCGGGAACGCCTGCGGTTCCTGGTCGACGTCGGGCTCGACTACCTCACGCTCGGCGCGCGCGGCGGGCACGCTCGCGGGCGGCGAGGCGCAGCGGATCCGGCTCGCGACCCAGATCGGCAGCGGCCTCGTCGGCGTCCTCTACATCCTGGACGAGCCCTCGATCGGTCTGCACCAGCGCGACAACAAGCGGCTGATCGACACCCTGATCCGGCTGCGCGACCTCGGGAACACGCTCATCGTGGTCGAGCACGACGAGGCCACGATCATGGAGGCCGACCACATCGTCGACATCGGCCCGCTGGCGGGGGAGCACGGCGGCGAGATCGTGTACTCGGGCGACCTCAAGGGGCTCCTCGAGTGCGATCGATCGCTCACCGGCGCGTTCCTGTCGGGACGCCGCTCGATCCCGACCCCGCTCGTGCGCCGGCCGCGTGGCTCGCGCCGGCTGCGCCTCGAGGGCGCGAGGGAGCACAACCTGCAGAACGTCACGGTCGACCTCCCGCTCGGGCTGTTCGTCTGCGTGACGGGGGTGAGCGGGTCGGGCAAGTCCACCCTCGTGCAGGACGTGCTCCTCCGGGCGCTGATGCAGAAGGTCTACCGCTCGCGGCTCCTCCCGGGGAAGCACAAGCGGCTCGCCGGGCTGGGAGCAGGTCGACAAGGTGATCGACATCGACCAGTCGCCGATCGGCCGGACGCCCCGATCGAACCCGGCCACCTACACGGGGGTGTTCGACCACGTCCGCAAGCTCTTCGCGCAGGTGCCCGAGGCCCGGATGCGCGGCTACCAGCCCGGGCGCTTCTCCTTCAACGTGCGAGGTGGGCGGTGCGAGCACTGCGCGGGCGACGGGCAGATCAAGATCGAGATGCACTTCCTGCCCGACGTCTACGTGACCTGCGAGGCGTGCAAGGGCCACCGGTACAACCGCGAGACGCTCGAGGTGAAGTACAAGGGCCGCACGATCGCCGACGTGCTGGAGATGAGCGTCGACGAGGCGCTGACCTTCTTCGAGAACATCCCGGCGATCAAGCGCCACATGCAGACCCTGTCCGACGTCGGGCTCGGCTACGTGAAGCTGGGTCAGCCCGCGCCGACGCTCTCGGGCGGCGAGGCGCAGCGCATCAAGCTGTCCTCCGAGCTCCACAAGCGGGCGACCGGCAACACGATCTACGTGCTGGACGAGCCCACCACGGGCCTGCACTTCGAGGACATCCGGAAGCTCCTCGCGGTGCTCCAGCGGCTCGTCGACGCCGGCAACACCGTGCTCGTGATCGAGCACAACCTCGACGTGATCAAGACGGCCGACTGGATCGTCGACCTGGGGCCCGAGGGCGGCGACGGGGGCGGCTCGATCGTCGTGACCGGCACGCCCGAGCAGGTGGCCGCGCACCCCACGTCGCACACCGGGCGGTTCCTCGCCGAGGTGCTCGACGGCCGGCTCCTCGCGGTCGACGCGGCCGTCTGAAACCGGTCGCCCGAGATGTCCCCGCCGGTTGACGTACCTTGCTAGGATTCCCGCCGACGTGTCCACGCGACTGCTGACCATCCTCGCCTGCGCCGGAACCCTGCTGACGGCTGCGGCCTGCAGCACGATCCCCGAGGGGGAGGTCAACGCCGGCAGCGGGGTCCGCTTCACGCCGTTCGTGGCGGACAGCCTCGACGACGCCGGGCTCGGGTCACAGGTGGCGGTCGACGCCGACGGGAACCCGTTCATCAGCTACCTGGCGCTCACCGAGGAACTGCCGGAGGGCGCGATCCCGGTCACCCGGCCGATCGGCTCGCCCTACATCCCGGCGATCGGGGTCACGAGCCTGTCGGCCGACGGCATCTGGACCCGTGGCGCCGCCGCCCAGATCAAGGACACCCCGCCCGGGATCATCGTCCCGTACGGGCCGGCCACCGTGGCCTCGCTCAAGGACCTGACGGCGACGAACTCGAACGGCACCGACATCGCCGTGGGCGCCGACGGGTGCGCTGCACGTGGTGTGGACCGCGCCGAACGGCGTCTGGTACGCGAAGGGCCCCGACGGCTTCACGGCCGAGCAGCTCTACGACTACGGCTTCTCGCTGAAGCAGGCCGGCCCGATCGGGAGCCCCTCGGTCGCGGTCGACGCCGACGGGAACCCGTGGGTGGCCTACACGACCAACTCCGCGGGCCAAGAGGTCCGGGTCGCGACCTTCGACGGCGACAAGTGGACGACCGACACGGTGGTCTCGATCCCGCAGTGCGCCGGCTGCCCGCAGCCCGGCCCGACGAAGATCGGGGTCACCCCAGACGGTCCCGTGGTCGCCTTCGTCGACACCTCGACGAGCGAGGTCGACGTGGCGCGGCTCGTCGGGCGGGACGTGGACGGTGGACACGGTGGCCGACGGCGCCACGGGCCAGGGCCTCGACCTCGCCGTCGATGCCGACGGCAACCCGATCGTCTCGTACTTCACCGCGGACAACCTCGAGGTGGCAGGTGGCCCCCGGGAACGACGATCGCCACGGTCGTCGCACCGGCGCCCGGCCGGCCTGGCCGACGCGAAGGGCGGCAACTTCACCCCGACCGCGGGCGTGGCCGTCGACGGGTCCGGGACGATCTACGTCACCTGGGCGGACGAGAACGGCATCCAGCTCGCGTCGGGTGACGGCTCGACCTTCACGCCGATCGAGACCGGGATCGACACCGGCGACGGCGCCTACCCCTCGGTGGCCGTGAACGCCGACGGGTCCGCCGTCTACGTCACCTGGTACGACACGGTCACGACGGCCCTCATGATGGGCGTCCAGGGCGACCCCGGGGACGTCGGGATCGCCCAGCCCAGCCCCGCTCCCTCGCCCGGGTCGCAGCCGTCGACGGGCGGCGCCGAGTGCGGCGTCGACGGGAAGGTCGCCCTCGACATCGCGGCGCAGAACATCGCCTTCGATCCGACCTGCCTCGTGGCCCCGGCCGGCGAGGCGTTCACGATCAACTTCGACAACAAGGACGACGCGGCCACGACCGGCCCGCACAACATCGCGATCGCGACCGATTCCGGCTACACCGATTTCCTGTTCACGGGCGATCTGGTCAACGGCCCCGACCAGGTCGAGTACAAGGTCGACGCCCTCGACGCCGGCAACTACTACTTCCGCTGCGACGTCCACCCGACGATGACGGGTCAGTTCGTCGTGGTCGAGGCCAAGGGCGGCAAGAAGTAGCCCCGGCTTCGCAGGGTGTCACCGCCCCCCTCCTAGAATGGCCGGGTGAGCGTCCCCCGGCCGACCGCCTCGACGATCCCCGACGCGCCCGGTGCGTACCTGTTCCGTGACGCCGACGGTCGCGTCGTCTACGTCGGGAAAGCTCGGTCCCTCAGGAAGCGTCTCGCGAACTACTGGGGCCGCCCGCTGCACCCGCGCACCGAGGCGATGGTGACCTCGGCAGCGAGCGTGGAATGGATCGTCGCCTCGGGCGAGGTCGACGCGCTGATGCTCGAGTACAACCTGATCCAGGAGCACCGGCCGCGGTTCAACATCCGCTACCGCGACGACAAGTCGTACCCCTACCTCGCCCTGACCGTGGGGGAGCGGTGGCCGCGGGCGCAGGTGCTCCGCGGCGCGAAGCGGAAGAAGGTCCGGTACTTCGGGCCGTACGGCCATGCGTGGGCGATCCGCGACACGCTGGACGCCCTCACGCGGGTCTTCCCGGTGCGAACCTGTTCGAACGCGTTCTTCGACCAGCGGGCGCGCGCCGGACGCCCCTGCCTCTATTTCGACATCGGCCGATGCGCGGGCCCGTGTGTCCCCGACGCGACCGGGGTCACCGAGGAGGCGTACCGGGCGCACGTCGACGCCTTGGCCGAGTTCCTCGCCGGGAACGCCCGTCCGGTGCTCCACCGTCTCGAGGGTGAGATGGCGGAGGCCGCCGAGCGCCAGGAGTACGAGCAGGCGGCCAAGGTCCGCGACCAGCTTCAGGCGGCGCGCCGGGCGCTCGAGAGCCAGGAGATGGTGCTCGCCACGCCCGAGGACCTCGACATCGTGGGGATGGCCGAGGACGATCTCGAGGCCGCGTTCCAGGTGTTCTTCGTCCGCGGCGGCCGGGTGCTCGGGCGCAAGGGCTGGGTGGTCGACCGGGTCGAGGAACTGTCGCGCGACGAGTTGATCGCCTCGTTCGTCCGCCAGCTCTATATGGAGCGGCAGGACGTCCCACCCCGGGTGCTGGTCCCCGGCACCCCCGACGGGGTCGAGGTGCTCGAGGCGTGGCTGACCGTCCGCCGCGGGACGAACGTCCGCATCGCGGTGCCGGAGCGAGGGGCGAAACGCAAGTTGCTGGAGGTCGTCACGCAGAACGCGGGCGAGTCCTTCCACCGCCATAAGCTGCGGCGCGCCTCTGACTTCGGTGCGCGCTCGAGGGCCCTCGCCGAGCTCGCCGAGCACCTGGGGCTCGAGCAGGCGCCGCTCCGGATCGAGTGCTACGACATCTCGAACCTGGGGCCCACGGACAAGGTTGGCTCGATGGTGGTCTTCGAGGACGGGTTGCCCAAGCGCTCCGACTACCGGCGGTTCCAGATCAAGGGCGTGGCCGGGCAGGACGATTTCGCCTCCATGGAGGAGATGCTGCGCCGCCGGTTCATGCGCTTGCTGCAGGAACAGCAGGAGGGCTCCCATGAGGGCCGGCGCTTCTCGTACCCGCCCTCGCTCGTCGTGATCGACGGGGGCAAGGGGCAGCTGGGGATGGCCACGAAGGTCCTCGAGGAGCTCGGCCTCCACATCCCGCACGTCGGCCTCGCGAAGCGTCTCGAGGAGGTCTACGTCCCCGACCGGCCCGACCCGCTCGTGATCCCGCGCGGCGCCGAGTCGCTGTTCGTGCTCCAGCACGTGCGCGACGAGGCCCACCGCTTCGCCGTGAGCTACCACCGGCAGAAGCGGGAGAAGCGCGCCTTGG
Source organism: uncultured Actinomycetes bacterium (assembly GCA_963816275.1). GTDB lineage: Bacteria > Actinomycetota > UBA4738 > UBA4738 > HRBIN12 > JAOUEA01. The sequence goes on along the minus strand of CAWFJU010000019.1, from coordinate 12,806 downwards.
TCTCGCCGCTCGACGAGATCGCGGGGGTCGGTCCGGCCCGCAAGAAGGCTCTGCTCAAGCGCTTCGGGTCGCTCGCGCGGCTGCGCGACGCCGAGGTCGACGAGATCGCCGGTACGCCGGGGGTCGGCCCGGAGCTGGCCCGCGCGATCTGGGATCACCTGCACGGCGTGCCCCTCGACCAACGGGAGAGCGCCTGATGGCCGAGGTCGTCTCCATGCCCACGTCGACCGGGGTGAACCCGGGCTTCACGATCATCACGGGCCTCTCGGGCGCGGGACGGTCGGAGGCCGCCCACTCGCTCGAGGACCTGGGCTTCTTCGTGGTCGACAACCTCCCCCCGGCGCTCCTGCCGAAGATGGCCGAGCTCGGCGCGCGCGAGGGGGGACCGGCGCGCATCGCGATCGTCGTGGACGCCCGGGGAGGCGTGTTCTTCGGGGAGCTGTCGAAGGCGCTCGACGAGCTGAAGCAGCTGAACATCGCGTACCGCATCGTGTTCCTGGAGGCGGCCGACGACGACCTGGTGAACCGGTACGAGGCCACCCGCCGCCGGCATCCACTGGCGCCCGCCGACCGGGTCGTCGAGGGCATCCGCAAGGAGCGGCTGATGATGGAGAGTCTGCGCGGCGACGCCGACCTGATCATCGACACGACCGGGCTCACGCCGCACGACCTCCGGGACCGGATCCACGAGGCGTTCGCGACCGAGGCGCCCGATCGTGGCCTGCAGGTCTCGATCACGTCATTCGGGTTCAAGTTCGGCGCCCCGCGCGACGCCGACCTCGTCTTCGACGTCCGCTTCCTCCCGAACCCCCACTGGATCGAGGAGCTCAGACCGTTGCCGGGCACCGACACGCGCGTCCGCGACTACGTGCAGGATCAGGATCAGTACCTGGCCTTCATCGACCGGCTCCACGCCCTGCTCGACGTGATCGTCCCCGGGTACCTCGACGAGGGGAAGTCCTACCTCACGGTCGCGGTCGGATGCACCGGCGGCCGGCACCGATCGGTCGTCGTCGCCGAGGAGCTGGGTCGGTTCTTCCGCGAGCGCGGCCTGCCGGTCCGCGTTTCCCATCGCGACCTCGGCCGGCGCTGACCGCGACCGGCCCCCGGCCGGCCTCGGAGCCCGCTTCGATAGGATGACGTTGCCGCACCCTCTCAAGGAGGCAACGATGGGCGTCAAGATCGGTATCAACGGCTTCGGTCGGATCGGCCGCAACTTCTTCCGTGCCGCCAAGCAGCGCGGGTTCGACTTCGACTTCGTCGGCGTGAACGACCTCGGCGACGCCGCCACGATGGCGCACCTGCTGAAGTACGACTCGGTGTTCGGGCGCTTCCCCGGTGAGGTCACCATCGGCGCGAACGGCCTGGTGATCGACGGCGACGAGCTGCGGGTGCTCGCCGAGCGCGATCCGGGCAGCCTCCCGTGGAAGGAGCTCGGCGCCGAGATCGTGATCGAGTCCACGGGGATCTTCACCGACCGCGACCGGGCCGCGGCGCACCTGGAGGCCGGCGCCCAGAAGGTCCTCATCAGCGCCCCGGCTAAGAACGAGGACCTGACGGTCGTGCTGGGCGTGAACGACGACCGGTACGACCCGGCGACCCATCACGTGATCTCGAACGCGTCCTGCACCACGAACTGCGTGGCGCCGATGGCCAAGGTGATCGACGACGCGTTCGGCCTCGAGCAGGGCTTCATGACCACGGTGCACGCGTACACGAACGACCAGAACATCCTCGACCTGCCGCACAAGGACCTGCGCCGCGCCCGTGCGGCGGCCGTGAACATCATCCCGACCTCGACCGGGGCGGCCAAGGCCACCGGGCTCGTGCTGCCGCAGCTCAAGGGCAAGCTCGACGGGATGGCGCTCCGCGTGCCGGTGCCGGACGGTTCGGTGACCGACCTGGTGGCCACGGTCGGGCGCGAGGTGACCGTCGACGAGGTGAACGCCGCGTTCAAGGCGGCCGCCGACGCCGGCCCGCTGGCCGGCAAGCTCGTCTACACCGAGGACCCGATCGTCTCGTCCGACATCGTCGGCTCGCCCGCCTCCTGCACGTTCGACGCGAGCGCCACGATGGTCATGGGCAACGTCGTGAAGGCGATCGGCTGGTACGACAACGAGTGGGGCTACTCGAACCGCCTCGTCGACCTCGCCGCGCTCGTCGCCTCGAAGCTGTGAGTCTCCGGACCCTCGACGATCTCGGCGCCCTCGAGGGGCGGCGGGTCTTCCTGCGCGTCGACTTCAACGTGCCGCTCTCCGATGGAGCGGTGGCCGATGACGCGAGGATCCGCGCCGCGCTGCCCACCGTCACCGAGCTCCTGGACCGTGGTGCGACGCTCGTGCTCGCCTCGCACCTCGGGAGGCCGAAGGGGACGGTCGACCCTGCGCTCACGACGCGTGGGCCGGCTGACCGGCTGCAGGAGCTGCTGGGCCGACCCGTCAGGTGGCTCCCGCACCCGGTCTCCGAGTCGCTGCCCGACGATCCGGTCGTGATGCTCGACAACCTCCGGTTCGATCCGGGCGAGGAGTCGAACGACCTGGCCTTCGCGGGGCGGCTCGCCGAGCTCGCTGACGCCTACGTGGACGATGCGTTCGGGGCCGTGCACCGCGCGCACGCGAGCGTCTCGGCGCTCCCCGACCTGATGCTCGCGAGCGGGCGCTCCGCGGTGGCCGGGCGACTGCTCCAGCGAGAGGTCGAGGTCCTGGGGGGATTGCTCCAGGACCCGGCACGGCCCTACATCGCGGTGCTCGGGGGCGCGAAGGTCTCCGACAAGCTCGGCGTGATCGACGCCCTGATCGAGCGCGTCGACGCCCTGCTGATCGGCGGGGCGATGGCCAACACGCTGATCGCGGCCGACGGCGGCGACGTCGGGGAGAGCCTCGTCGAGCGCGATCGGTTCGACGACGTGCGGGCGGCCCGCGCGAAGGCGAAGGAGCGCGGGGTGTTGATCGAGGTCCCGCAGGACGCCGTGGCCGCCGCCGAGATCTCGCTCGACGCACCCCGGCGGACCGTGCCGGCCACCGCGGTCCCGCGTGGTCAGAAGGCGCTCGACATCGGGCCGCGTACGGTCGAGAGCTACGCGCACATCATCGCCGACGCGAAGACGATCCTGTGGAACGGCCCGATGGGCGTGTTCGAGCTCGAGCCGTTCAGCGCCGGCACGCGCGGGGTCGCGACCGCGATCGCCCACGCCGACGCGTTCACGGTGGTCGGCGGCGGCGACTCGTTGCTCGCGGTCAAGCGGGCCGAGCTCGCGGACGCCTTCGATCACCTCTCGACCGGTGGCGGCGCGTCCCTCGAGTTCCTCGAGGGGCGGGCGCTCCCCGGCATCACGATCTTGGAGGCATGAGATGACCGACCGGCGACCGATCGTTGCGGCGAACTGGAAGATGCACAAGACGCACCTGGAGGCGATCCAGGCCGTGCAGAAGTTGAGCTACCTCCTGGACAAGGAGGACGCCGAGAAGGTCGAGGTCGTGATCTGTCCGACCTTCACGGCCCTGCGCTCGGTCGAGACGCTCCTCGAGAGCGACAAGCTCCCGTACGGGCTCGGTGCCCAGAACGTGAACGCCGAGGAGAAGGGCGCGTTCACCGGCGAGATCTCCCCGCCGATGCTCTCCGCGCTGAAGGTGTCGTACGTGATCGTGGGCCACTCCGAGCGGCGGCAGCTCTTCGGCGATGACGACCAGACGGTGAACCGGAAGGTGCGGGCCGTCGTCAAGCACGGGATGACGCCGATCGTATGCGTCGGCGAGACCCTCGAGGAGCGCGAGGCCGACGGCACCGAGTCGAAGGTGACCGGCCAGATCCGCCGGGCCTTCGCCGACGTGGATGCGGAGCAGGCGGCGACCTCGGTCGTCGCGTACGAGCCGATCTGGGCGATCGGGACCGGCCGCAACGCGGAGCCGAACGACGCCGGGCGGGTCGTCGAGATGATCCGCGCCACGCTGGCCGAGCGCTACGACGACGACGTCGCGCAGGCGGTGCGGGTGCAGTACGGCGGCAGCGTCAAGCCGGGGAACATCCGCGAGTTCATGGCGCACCCCGAGATCGACGGTGCGCTCGTCGGCGGAGCGAGCCTCGACCCCGAGGAGCTCGCCCTGATCGTGAAGTACCGCTGATCCGAGGAGGATCCGTGACCAAGCTCCTGTACGTCTGCCTCGACGGGCTCGGCGACGACCCGATCCCCACCCTCGATGACCGGACGCCGCTCGAGGCGGCCGAGACCCCCCACCTCGACGCCCTGGCCGCGAGGGGGCGCACCGGCACCGTCGTGACCGTCGGCCCGGGCATCGCGCCGGAGTCCGACATCGGCGTGTTCGGGATCCTCGGCTACGACCCGCACGAGGAGCACCCTGGACGGGGCGTCCTCGAGGCGCTCGGCATCGGGATGGACTTCCGCGACGGTGATCTGGCGTACCGCGTGAACTTCGCGACGGCCGACTGGCCCGAGATCCTCGATCGCCGAGTGGGCCGCGATCTGTCCTCCGAGGAGGCCCACGCGCTCGCGGCCGAGGTGAACGAGGCGCTCCGCCTGCCGGGCGCCTCCTTCGTGCTCGAGGCGACGATCGAGCATCGCGGCGCCCTCGTGATCCGGAGCGACGACGGCGCGGCGCTCAGCGCGAACGTCACGAACACCGACCCGGCGTACCGCCGCGAGGGACACCTCGGCGTGGCCCTCGAGACCTTCGAGCCTCTCGTGGCGACCTGCGAACCGCTCGAGGACGGCGATGCGGCCCGCCGAGCGGCCGACCTGACGAACGCGTTCGTCGAGGGCGCGGCGAAGCTGCTCGACGCCTCCGCCGTGAACGCCGCCCGGCGCCGCGACGGCAAGCTCCCCGGGAACCTGATCCTCACGCGAGACGGTGGTGACCACCGCCCCCGCCTCGAACCGATCCGTGACCGGTTCGGCCTCTCGTGGGGGTGCTTCGTCGAGATGCCGGTCGAGCGCGGGATCTCGATCGCCCTGGGGATGGAGCCGGTGGCCGTCCCGCGACTGGACCCCGTCGGGTTCGGCGGCGCCGCCGAGGAGGCGTACGCGGCGTGGGCCTCCCTCGCCGCCGATGCCCTCTCGGACTTCGAGGCCCTGTACATCCACATCAAGGGCCCGGACGTGCCCGCGCACGATGGCCGCGCCGAGGACAAGCGCGACGTGATCACCGCGATCGACCGGGCGTTCTTCGCCGAGGTGCTCCCACGGATCGGCCCGAGGACCGTGGTGGCCGTGACGGCCGACCACTCGACGTCGTGCCTGCGGAAGGCGCACACGGCAGACCCCGTGCCGCTCGTGGCCGCGGGCGGTCCCGTCACGCCCGACGGCTCGACCTCCTTCGGTGAGCATGCGTGTGCGGAGGGGTCGTTGGGGGAGCTGCTCGGACCGCAGATCCTGCCGCGTCTCACCGCCCTCATGGGCTCCTGACCTGCGGCGTTGCTCGGTTTCGGTTTCCTGCCATAACCTGCGTCGCTGCGTTGCCGCCGGCGGGAGATGGCCCTAGCATGAGCACCCGGTATGACGAAGAGCCCTGAGGACCTCGAGGCCGAGCGGAGCGCTGTCCAGGCGCCGGTCGCGGACACCTCGGCGACCGAGATCGATCTCGCGGTCGGCCAGGACATCATCGGCAAGTCCCCGTGGGAGATCTTCTGGCGGCAGTTCCGCAGGGACCGCTGGGCGCTCGCCGGCGCCGTGATGGTCGTCATCATGATCCTCCTCGCGATCACGGCCCCGCTCTTCGCGAAGGTCACCGGCCACGGCCCGAACGAGGTCAACCTGAAGGCGCTCGACCAGTTCGGCCTCCAGGGCGCTCCGTTCTGGTGGCCCTGCCCGCCGGCGCAGGAGGTCACCTTCACGGGCGGCACCGCCGAGAGCCTCGGTCAGTCGGGCTGTACGGCGGTCCCCGGTTATTGGCTCGGCGTGGAGGGGCCTGGCCGCGACCAGTTCATCAGGATCCTTTACGGCGCCCGCACGTCGCTGTTCATCGCCTTCTTCGCCACGGGGTTGGCGGTGATCCTCGGCGTGATCTTCGGCCTGATGGCCGGCTTCTACCGGGGCAAGGTCGACACGGTCATCTCGCGCGCGACGGACGTGGTCTTGTCCCTCCCGATCCTGCTCCTCGCGCTCGGACTCGCTGCCGCGTGCGGAGTCCACGGCCGAAGGGTGCATGGGCGGACTGATCCAGCCGGGGCTGATCCTGGTGGGCCTGATCATCGGCCTGTTCAGCTGGCCGTACATCTCCCGGATCATCCGTGGCCAGGTGCTCTCGATGAGGGAGAAGGAGTTCATCGAGGCTTCCCGATCGCTCGGCTCCACCGACTTCAGGATCATGGCTCGGGAGATCCTTCCGAACGTCGCGGCACCATTGATCGTGTACACGACACTCATCATCCCGGCCAACATCCTGTTCGAAGCCGGCCTGTCGTTCCTGGGCGTCGGCGTCCCCGACTCCGACCGCGTCGTGGGGCGCGATGCTGTCGGCATCGGGCGCCGCGTTCACGTACGCACCCTGGCTCATGATCTTCCCGGGGCTCGCGCTCTTCATGACAACGCTCGCCTTCAACCTGGTCGGCGACGGATTGCGCGACGCACTCGACCCCAGGACCCAGGTCTGACCGTATCTACGTGTGACATCGTTCGGATCGTCCCCAGCCCGGGGACGCTGAGCTTGGAAAGAGAGGGGGCAACATGAAACGATCGCTCAAGTTGATCGCCGTCGTGGCGGTCTTGGGCATCGTCGCCGCGGCGTGCGGAGGCAATGACAGCACGTCGAGCTCGTCGACCGACACGGGATCCGCGTCGACCGACCTGTCCGGCGGCACGCTGAAGATGGCGATGCTGGCCGACGTCACCGCGGCGTTCGACCCACAGAAGGAGTACTACTCCGTCACGTGGGAGTACTACCGCTGCTGCCTGCTGCGCACGCTCCTGTCCTACCAGGGCGTGCCGACGGCCCAGGGCGGGGCCGAGATCTTCCCGGACATCGCCTCGGCGGCGCCCGAGGTTTCGGCTGACGGTCTGACGTAGACCTTCACCCTGAAGCAGGGCGTCAAATACGGCGACCCGTTCGGGGACGTCAGCGTGACCTCCGGCGACTTCGTCCGAGCGCTTCGAGCGCACGGCCGACCCGGCGGCTAACACGGGCGGCTACTCGTTCTACTACTCGGTGATCGAGGGCTTCGACGACTATGCGGCCGGCAAGGCCGACACGATCTCCGGTCTCGCGACGCCCGACGACTCCACGCTGGTGATCACGCTGACCGAGCCCACGGGTGACCTCGGCTACCGGTTCGCGATGGCGACCACCGCGCCGATCCCGCCGAACGGCGACGCGAAGTACGGGGCGGCAGAGGGTCACGACCGCAACTACGGCCGGTTCCTCGTGGCCACCGGCCCGTACCAGTTCCAGGGCGCGGCCGACCTCGACTTCTCGGGCGATCCCAAGGAGCAGAAGCCGGTCGCCGGCTACGTGCCCGGACGTTCGATCGTCCTGGAGCGGAACCCGAACTACGATCCAGCGACCGACGATCTGCGTCCGGCCTACCCGGATGAGATCGACGTCACGATCGGCGGCGACAACAACGACCTGTACAACCAGGTCAGCGCCGGGGCGCATCGACTTCGTGGTCGATGGAGCCGTGCCGCCGAACAAGCTCAAGGAGTACACGACCAACCCCGACCTCCAGGATCGATTGAACGTGTACCCCTCCGACGCGGTGCGCTACGTGTCGTTCAACCTGGCCATGGCGCCGTTCGACGACGTCCACGTCCGCAAGGCCATCAACTGGGCGCTCGACAAGCAGGGCTTCAGGCAGGTCCGAGGCGGGGAGACGACCGGCCAGATCGCCGGCCACATCTTCGTGAACTCGCTGCAGAACAACCTGCTCGCCGACTACAACCCGTACGCGACGCCCAACGATGCGGGCGATCAGACGAAGGCCCTGGACGAGATGAAGCAGTCCAAGTACGACACGAACGGCGACGGCGTCTGCGACGATCCGTCCTGTCAGAACATCCTCACGATCACCGACCGCGAGGACCCGTACCCTGACCAGGCCGCGATCCTCAAGGACAACCTCGCGCCGCTCGGCATCACGATCGACGTGAAGGAGTTGGAGCGCGGCACGATGTACAACAAGTGCAACGACGCCAACTCGCACACGGCCTTCTGCATCGGTCCCGCGTGGGGCAAGGACTACGCCGACGGCTACACGTTCGGCGGGCCGTTCTTCGACTCGAGCGGCCTGTGGGAGAGCTGCTGCAACTACAACCTCCTGGGCGCGTCGGCTGATCAGCTCAAGGGCTGGGGCTACGACATCACGTCGGTCCCGAGCGTCGACGACAAGGTCGCCGAGTGCTCGGCCGCTCAGGACGAAGAGCGGTTCCAGTGCTGGGCCGACCTGGACAAGCAGCTGATGGAAGAAGTCGTGCCATGGGTGCCGTACCTGTTCGACAACAGCGTCGACATCCTGTCTCCGAACGTGACGAACTACTCGTTCGACCAGTTCGCGGGGATCGCTGCGTTCGACCACATGGCCGTTTCCGGCGGCTAGTCACGACGCACGGAAGAGCGAGGGGGCCGCTTCGGCGGCCCCCTCCTCCTCCCGAAGGAGCGAGTGAGGCGCGATGGGCAGGTATCTGATCCGCCGGGTGCTGTTCATGATCCTGGTGCTGTTCATCGTGTCGCTGATCACGTTCCTGATCTTCGTGAAGCTCCCGGCCGGGACCCGGCGCGCCGCGCGGTGGGGCGGCGACCACGCCCCAGCAGATCGAGGCGGCGCGCGAGGCGTTCGGCCTGGACAAGCCTCTGTGGGTGCAGTACGGGCGGTTCGCTCGAGGGCTCGTCCCGCTCCCGGGGTGGTTCCTGGACGAGGAGGTCTACTACTCGTACGGGAACTTCGTCTCGGTGAAGAGGAGCTGTTCCGCCGCCTCCCGGTCACGATCACGCTCGCGCTCGGGGCGGCGATCATCTGGCTCGCGATGGGCATCCCGATCGGCATCGTCTCGGCGGTCAAGACGGGATCGCTTCTGGGACCGCGCCGGCATGGTGTTCGCGCTGATCGGCGTCTCGGTGCCGGTGTTCTGGCTCGGCCAGCTCCTGCTGTACGTCTTCTGGTTCAAGCTGCAGTGGGCGCCCAAGTCCGGGCTCGAGATCAACGCCACGATCTGGGAGTCGATCGCACAGGGCAAGTTCATCCTGCCGTGGATCGCGCTGGCGTTCACTTCCGCCGCCTTCTACGCGCGGATGGTGCGCGGGAACCTGATCGAGACGATGGGCGAGGACTACATCCGCACCGCGCGCGCCAAGGGCCTGTCGGAGCGACGGGTCATCTACAAGCACGGGCTCCGCGGCGCCCTGACGCCGGTCGTGACGATGTTCGGGCTCGACCTCGCGGCCCTGCTCGGCGGCGCGTTCATCACCGAGACCGTCTTCAACCTGCCCGGCATCGGGCAGTACGCGGTCACGTCGATCTCGACGCAACGACTTCCCGGCGGTGATGGACGTCACGATCATCGCCGCGTTCTTCATCGTCGTTCGCGAACCTGGTCGTGGACATCGTCTACGCGTTCCTCGATCCGCGGGTGAGGTACACGTGAGACGCGGTGGCGGAGCGTGCCTGAGCCGCTCCTCGAGGTCAAGGACCTCAACGTGCACTTCCCGACCGACGACGGCCTGGTCAAGGCCGTCGACGGCGTCTCCTTCTCGATCATGCCCGGCGAGACGCTCGGCGTCGTGGGGGAGTCGGGCTCGGGCAAGAGCGTGACGTTCCTCACCGTGATGGGCCTGATCAACCCGACCAGGCGCGACATCTCGGGCGAGGTCATCTTCCAGGGCCAGGACCTGCTGAAGCTGCCCGCCGACGAGCTGCAGCAGATCCGCGGCGCCAAGATCTCGATGATCTTCCAGGACCCGATGACCTCGCTGCACCCCTTCTACAAGGTGGGCGACCAGATCGCCGAGGCGATCCTGGCGCACGAGAAGGTCTCGAAGAAGGAGGCCTCGAGCAGGCGGTCGAGATGCTCGGCAGGGTCGGCATCCCCCAGCCGGACGAGCGCGCGAAGCAGTACCCGCACGAGTTCTCCGGCGGCATGCGGCAGCGCGCGATGATCGCGATGGCGCTCTCGCTGAACCCCGACCTGCTGATCGCCGACGAGCCCACCACCGCGCTCGACGTGACGGTCCAGGCGCAGATCCTGGACCTGATCGACCGCCTCAAGGACGAGTTCAACGCGGCGGTCGTCATCATCACGCACGACCTCGGCGTCGTCGCCGAGCACTGCGACCACATCCAGGTGATGTACGCGGGCAAGGTCGTCGAGGCCGGCGACACCGACGACATCTACTACGGGCCCCACCACCCCTACACGTGGGGCCTGCTCGGCTCGATCCCGCAGCTGCACGGACCGGGCAAGGAGCGGCTGCAACCCGATCCGAGGGCCTCCCGCCCTCGCTGATCAACGTGCCGCCGGGTGCGCGTTCCACCCGCGGTGCCCGTACGCGTTCGACCAGTGCACGACCGAGGTGCCCGAGCTGCTCCCCGCCGACGGCCACCACGCCGCCGCGTGCCACCTCCCCTCGCCGACGAAGGAGCGGATCGTGCAGCGAGGAGGTGCTGGCGCAACCGATGAGCGTCGAGGTCGACGGAGCGACGCCGCCGGCGCCGCCCCGCCCAGGGCGAGCCGCTGGTCCGGATCGAGGGGCTGAAGAAGTACTTCCCGATCACGCGGGGGATCCTCTTCCAGAAGCACATCGGCGACGTGCACGCGGTCGACGGCGTCGACCTCGAGATCTACCCGGGCGAGACGCTCGGGCTGGTGGGGGAGACCGGCTGCGGCAAGTCCACGCTCGCGCGCGTGGTGATGCGCCTGTACGACGCCACCGCGGGCAAGATCTGCGTTCGAGGGCCGCGACATCACGCACCTCAACGGGCGACGAGCTCCGGGAGCTCCGCCGCGACATGCAGATGGTCTTCCAGGACCCCTACGCGTCGCTCAACCCCCGCAAGACCGTCGGCATCGATCATCGGCGCCCCGTTCCGGCTGCACGGGACGGCCCGAAGAACAAGATCAAGGGCGAGGTCCAGCAGCTGATGGAGCTCGTGGGGCTGAACCCCGAGCACTACAACCGGTACCCGCACGAGTTCTCGGGCGGGCAGCGCCAGCGGATCGGCGTGGCGCGCTCGCTCGCGCTGCGACCCAAGCTGATCGTGTGCGACGAGCCGGTCTCGGCGCTCGACGTCTCGATCCAGGCGCAGATCCTGAACCTCCTGGAGGACCTGCAGGACGAGTTCAACCTCACCTACCTGTTCATCGCGCACGACCTGTCGGTCGTGAAGCACGTCTCGGACCGCGTGGCCGTGATGTACCTGGGCAAGATCGTCGAGATCGCCGACGGCGACACGCTCTACGCGAACCCGAAGCACCCGTACACGGGCGCGCTGCTGTCGGCGGTGCCCGTCGCCGACCCGAACGCTCGGCCAAGGCGAAGCAGCGGATCATCCTGGAGGGCGACGTGCCCTCGCCGATCGACCCGCCGTCGGGCTGCCGGTTCCACCCGCGCTGCCCGCAGACGCAAGCGCCCGCGCATGCGAGGACGAGTCGCCGGAGGCATCGATGCCGCAGCTGCCGCGCGGACAGCTCGCCGCGTGCTCACTTCCCGCTCGAGGACCAGTAGCGGCATGCCATTGTCCCGCTGGACGATACGACCGTCCGACCCACCGGAGCTGACCGTCCCATGCTGATCACCGTCGTCATCGTGCTTCGACGTCATCTCGGCGCTGTTCCTGATCGCCACGATCCTGCTGCACTCGGGGCGGGGGAGCGGCCTGTCCGACATGTTCGGCGGCACGTCCACCCTCTCCGGCGGCACCGCGCTGGAGCGCACCCTCGACCGCATCACGGTCATCTGCGCCGTCGATCTTCGGGCTCTGCACGATCTGGCTCGCCGTGGAAGTGGAACCCGTAAGGGCGCCCGCGGCCGGTTGGTAGAATCCTCCCGCGCCACGTCGGAGTGGCGGAACTTGGTAGACGCGCTAGGTTGAGGGCCTAGTGCCCTTTGCGGGGCGTGGGGGTTCAAATCCCCCCTCCGACACCCCTGACCTGCGGAAACGCAAAGAGCCCCGAAGCCGATCGGCCTCGGGGCTCTCGCATTCTCCCAATATTCTCCCGATCGCCTGACTACTCGCCCTTCTGCGCCTCCATCACCTCGGCCATGCTCTCGAACCACTTGGCGAGGGATGCCCGGGTCTGCCTCCTCGTCCAGAGGTCCTTCCCCTTCCCCTTCTTCTTGAAGAAGTCGTCGGCGAGGGCGAGTTCCTCCTCCAGCATCGCCGTCACCTCTGGATGCTCCGGATCCAGCCGCTTCAATACGTCCGGAGGCAGATCGTCAGCGGAGCCGACATCGTGGCGACGCATCAGTTCGGCAACGTGATCCATGTAGTCATCGATCTGCTGGATGGTGGGCTCGTGATCCATGAGTCCTCCGACTCCTGACCGAAGGGCAGGGACCTAGCCGTGAGCTCCCGCGTCCTCGCAGGTGCCTACAGTGCCCCATGGCGATGCTCCCCGACATGCTCCGCCGCGACCGACTGCGATGGGGCACGAGCGTCGGTCGTTGCACTGCCGGTAGCCAGGTGCCACGCTTCCGCGATGGGTTGGATCATCTTGTCCGGGATCTTCTTCCTCAGCGCGGCGCTAAACGCCAATCAGGTCCTCGTGGTGGATGACCCGACGACGCGGATCTGGCGTGGCGCTCTCTCGGTGGGCCTGTTGCTCGTGGCTTTCCTGTTCATCCGCAAGGGGCTCAGGAGCAACC
>CAWFJU010000018.1:0-151113 GCA_963816275.1 uncultured Actinomycetes bacterium | reverse complement strand
ACCAATGCGGAGGCGGACGCCTTCGGCCCTTCTACGACGCCTACGAGAAGGAGCGTCGCCCGCTCGACGAGCGCGCGAACAAGCTGGTGGCCGATTCCTCGCCGGCGCTGCGAGCCTTACCGACGCGCAGGCGAAGGCGATGGTCGACGAGGCGCTCGAGATCGAGGAGGGGAAGCTCCGGGTGCGCCAGCGCCTGGCTGGGCCGCATGCCGAAGGCGATCCTGTCCCGCAAGGTCGCCGCTTCTACCAGATCGACAACAAGCTCGACGCGGTGGTGCGCGCCGACATCTCCAAGCAGATCCCGCTCGCCCCGTGACGCTCCGGGGGCGGGGCCCCGGGGGCGCCGGGTTGCCGCCCCCCGGTTCGGAAGGCGGTCCGTTCGCCCTGTTTCTCTGTCCGTTTCGTCGTCCCGTCTAGTAGACGAGCGGGATCTCGGAGGCGACGGTCAGCTCGATGAGCTTGTTGAGGCGGCTGTCGACCTGGAGGAAGCGAGCCACGGTCTTCGCCGGCAGCACCTTCAGCATCTCGTCCTTGTACTTCTTCTGGAGCGCGAGCTTCTTGTCCTCGAGCGCCATCTGGCGGTCGAGAAGCGCCTTGGCCTTCGCGTCGTCGAGCCAGTCGAAGTGCTCGGCGAAGTCCTGGATGATGCCCAGCCGCTCGTTGCCGAGGACCTGCGCCTCGGCCTCGTACTGCTTGTAGACCGGCCAGAACTTCGCCGCCTGCGTCGGAGTCGAGCTGCATCGTCTTGCCGAGGATGTCCGACTTGCCGGCGCGCACGTCCTTGCGCAGGGCCTCGACCGCCTTGTCGATCTCGGCCCGGACCTGCGCCGGGTCGGCCGGGGCCTTGGCGGTGGCGGGTCTGGGCGGCGGCGAATCCCGCCGACAGCATCGTGACCGCGACGGCCGCCGCGGCGCACAGGATCGTCTTCTTCATCGTTCTCTGTCTCCTCGAACATCAGTCGGGTCGAGGCGCACCGGGCTCTCCCGGCCACCCCGTGGGCAACTCAGCGTCCATGGGCAGTCTACAACGTGACTGAGGGCCGGGAGCGGTTCGACGTCGCCTACAATGGCCATTCGTCGCACCCGCCTTCGGACCCGGCCGGGTCTGGTGCCAGGCCGACCGTGAGTTTCACTCCATGGAGAGCCTCATGAGTCGATTTCGACCGGCTTGGACCTGTTGCCTGCTCGTGGCCTGTCTGTTCACCGGCCCGGCCCCTGCCATTGCCTCGTCCGCCGAGGTCCAGCAAAGCGCGGCCCCGGGCACGGCCGGCCGGAGACGCGAACGGTCGTGGCGGGCAAGGAGTTCGACCGGGGCGGCAAGTGGCGTTACTGGTTCGGGAACGGCTACCGCAAGGCCTGGGCGACGCCGGTTGTCCTGCCGGTGCTCGACCTCGCGACCGAGAAGGGCGGCCTCACGCCGCTGCGCCAGATCGGCGGGTTCCAGACCGAGGGCCTGGCCATGAAGGCCGGCAACGGCCGCGGGTACACGTTCCGCAAGCTCGAGAAGCACCCCGAGCGCGTGCTGCCGAAGGAGTGGCAGGACAGCGAGCTGCGCGCGATCGCCGTCGACCAGACCGCGGCGGCGCACCCCGCGGCGACCGCGATCATCGGCTCGCTCGCGCAGTCGGTGGGGATCCTGTTCTACGACTCGCGGCTCGCGGTGATGCCGGACGACCCGGCGCTCGGCGAGTTCCGCAAGACGTTCGGCGGCACGGTGGGCACGTTCGACGAGTACATCGGACCCGGTCAGGACGGCATCACCGAGATCCTGTCTTCCCTCGAGCTGTGGAAGAAGTGGCGGGAAGGCGGCCCGGAGAACCGCGTCGACAGCCGGGCGTTCCTGAAGGCGCGCCTCTTCGACCTCGTGGTGGGGAACTGGGACCGCCACCAGGGCCAGTGGCGCTGGGCGCGGGTCGCGGAGAAGCCCTTGTGGGAGCCGCTGCCCGAGGACGCCGACCAGGCGTTCACCCGCTACGAGGGGAAGGCGATGGGTGCGGTCCGCAGCACGGTGCCGCGCTTCATGCGCTACTCGGGCGAGTACCCGAAGCGGATGGAGGGCCTCACCACCAACAATTACGACGTGACCCGCTGGCTGCTGGCCGACGTGGAGTGGCCGGTCTACGAGGAGGTCGCTCGCGAGCTCCAGGCCCAGATGACCGACACGGCCATCGACGAGGCCATGCACCGGATGCCGCCCGAGTGGTACGCGATCGACGGGGCGCAGATGACGAAGGACGCTGCAGAAAAGGCGCGACGGGATCGTCGCCTACGCCCGCAAGTTCTACCTCCACCTCGCCGACCGCGTGGACGTGCGCGGCTCGGACCTGGCCGACCTGGCGAGCGTGCAGCATCTCGAAGACGGCTCGCTCCAGCTCACGCTGTCGCCGCTCGGCCCGGACGGCGCCGCGGGAGCGCCCTACTACACGCGACGCTTCTCGCCGAAGGAGACGCAGGAGATCCGCCTCTACCTGCTCGGCGGCAACGACCGCGTGGTCGCGAGCGGGCCGCGCAAGGGCGGCATCCACGTGCGCGTGCTCGGCGATGCGGGGCAGGACACCGTGGACGACTCGCAGAGCGGCGGGCTCGACGTCGAGGACGGCCGCGGCGACAACGTCGTCAAGCGCGGGCCGGGGACGAAGGTCAGCGAGAAGGAGTGGACGAACCCCGCGCCCGAGAAGGACCGGCCCTGGCTCGAGCCGCGCAACTACGGCCACTGGACGGTGCCGATGGTCCAGGTCTACTGGGAGCCGAACCAGGCCTTCATGCTGGGCGGCGGCGTGACGCGCACGTCCTGGGGCTTCCGCAAGTACCCGTGGGCAAACGTGCAGGCCTTCACGCTCCTGTACTCGACCGGCTACAACAACGTGCGGGCGAGCTACAACGGCCAGTGGCGGCTCAGCGACACGGCCCTCGTCGGCTCGGTGAGCCTGCGCTTCTCCGGCATCGAGAACATGAACTTCTACGGCTTCGGGAACGAGACGCCCGACGTCCCGGAGAAGACCCTGCACATGACCGAGACCAACGAGTACACGGTCTTCCCCGCGCTGCGCTGGCAGCCGAGCAAGGCCTTCGAGCTTCACGTCGGGCCCGAGGCGAAGGTGGTGCAGACGAAGGGCGGCGACAGCCTCGTCGAGCAGGATCAGGTCTACGGGAGCGGGAAGTTCGGCGAGGCGGGCGTGCGCGCCGGGCTCGAGTACGACTCGCGGGGCCGAAGCGTCGGCATGACCGAGCTGCGCGGCATGGCCGCGCCCGACGCGACCGCCGCCGCGATGGCGCCGCCGGTCACCGGCGTGCGGCTCCTGGCCGAGGGCTTCTTCGTCCCGAAGGGCTGGGACGTGACCGAGACCTTCGGCGGCGTGGACGGGAGCCTCTCGGGGTACATCGGCAACCAGCGGCTTGCGCTCGCCACGCGGGTCGGCGGCCGTGCCCTCTGGGGTGCCTACCCCTGGTTCGAGTCGGCGAAGATCTCGGGGGAGGTCCACGACGTCCGCGGCTACTACAACGGCCGCTACCGCGGCGACTCCTCGCTCTACGGCAACGCCGAGCTGCGCTGGTGGCTCGGCAAACGCAAGGGCGCCGTGCTGCCCCTGCGGTGGGGCCTCACGACCTTCGTCGAGTCGGGCCGCGTCTGGTACGCGGACGAGAGCTCGCAGAAGTGGCACACCGGCTACGGCGTCGGGCTGATGCTGCAGCTCATCGGCACTCCGATGGCGCTCCAGGGCTCGATGGCGAACGGCACCGAAGGCATCCGCTTCTACGTCGGAGGAGGATACTCGTTCTGGGGTCCTTTGCGGCTAGAATCGGGGCTCCAGAGTGAGGTGAAGGACATGAAGACCGCGACTGCCGCATGCGTTTCCGCCGTTCTGGCGCTGGCCCTGGCGACGACCGCCGGGGCGCAGGTGAAGGAGATCCCGGGCGAGAAGATCACGGCGTCGGGCACCGTGGAGGCGATCGACCACGCGAGCCGCGTGCTGACCTTGAAGAACCAGGACGGCGAGTTCGTCACCCTCGACGTCCCCGCGGGCGCGAAGCGCTTCGCCGAAATCAAGGTGGGCGACAAGGTCACCGCGACCTACTACGACAACGTCACGGTCCGCCTGAAGAAGCCGGGCGAGGCGCCCGTGAACAAGGAGGAGGCGGCGGTGACCCCCGGGACCGGGGCGAAGCCCGGCGCCACCGCGGCTACCCAGCGCACGATGACGGCGGTGGTCGAGGCGATCGATCCCAACGTCCCCTCGATCACCTTCAAGGGGCCGCAGGGCTGGAAGTACAGCCGCCGGATCCAGGACAAGAACGTCCTGAAGCAGGTGAAGGTGGGGGACCAGGTCGACTTCACCTGGAGCGAGGCGTTGCTGCTCGAGGTGACGGCGCCGAAGCAGTAGGCCGTCGGCCGGCGGCGCGGGTACCCCGGCTCAGGGTGCTTCGACCGTGGCGTGCTGGCGGAGCCAGTGCGCCTGCGGGCGCAGGTCCGCGGCCAGGCGGATGGCGGCCTGGCCGAACTCGCTCTGCCGGAACTGCTGGAAGGACTCCCGGTCGCTCCACTCGGTGAGGGTCACGAGGCTCTCTCCGTCCTCCGAGACGAAGACGCGGCTGCGCCGGAAGCCGGGCAGGGCGCGGACCTTCTCCGACGCGATGCGCGCCAGGTTGTCGGCCTGGCGGGACTGCGCGTCGGGGGTCGTCGGGTAGATCACGAGGGCCACGAACGGCTCGACCATGTCCATCGGCGCTCCTCCGGCTGGGGAGATGATACCTTTGCGAGGCACGCGGAGGGGAGATCCATGAAGAAGGCTCGCAAGATGAAGGCGAAGGCCTACGAGAAGGAGCTCCAGCGCCTGCAGGCCGAGCTCTGCCACCTCCAGGAGTGGGTGAAGGCCACGGGCCAGCGCATCGTCGTCGTGCTCGAGGGGCGCGACGCCGCGGGGAAGGGCGGGACGATCAAGGCGATCACCGAGCGGTGCGGGGATCGCGAGGCCCGCGAGGTCGGTCGCGGGGTCGGAGATCCGCGCCTCCCTCCAGTCGATGATCGCCGTGAGCCGGGTGCCGTCTTCGCTCACGAAGACATGCTCGCCCTTGAGATCGCCGTGGCACAGGACCTGCGCGGCCTTGGTGCGGGCCTCCGACGGCAGCGGATCGATCAGGAACGCGTCGACCGCCTCGCCGACGATGCGAGTGGCCCATGCCAGCGCCTCGTCGCTCACGTCGAACCCCGGATCGAGATCGAGCGCCACCTTCGGGACCCCGGCCCTGCGGGCGGCGGTGGCAGGCGTCCCGTGGAGCGAGGAGAGCGCCGCGGCCGTCGCCTTCGCGAGGCCCACGCGCGCCCAGGGCTTGGGCGAAAGCACCGGACCGTCGGACTGCTGCCCTTGTCGGCCCCGAGCCCGCTCGTAGAGCCCGATCGAGAGCGGGAACTCGTCGGTCGGCGCCCCGAGCGCGGTCATCGCCGGCACGAGCGGCCCGAGCCGCCCGACCGCGAGCGCATGCACCACGGGCTCGCGCTCGAGGCGCGCAGCATCTTCCGAGGTCTGAGGGAACTTCACGACGTGGGAACCGGCGGCCCAGGTGACGTACTCGTCCCCGGCGAGCAGCAGTTTCGGAGCCTTGAGCGGGATGTCGGGGAACGCGGCGGCGAGGGCGCGACGAACGACGGGAGCCGACGTGGTGTCGGGCAGGGGCTTCACGACGGAACCGTAACAGGGTGGGACGGGCGGCGGCCGGTCAGCCGGCGCGCTCGAGCCCCTGGAGCACGTCGATCAGATCCTCGACGTTGAACGGCTTCGGCACGTAGGCGGCGGCGCCGAGTTCGGCGGCCTTCGCGCGGTCGCTCAGGGTCGAGAGCGCCGAGACGATCACGACGCGCGGGCGATCCTCGGCGGGGAGCTTCATCAGCTCCTCGAGCACCGCCCATCCGTCCATCGTCGGCATCATGATGTCGAGGACCATCAACGCCGGGTGATGCAGGGCGATCTCGCTGAGCGCCTCCAGGCCGTTCTTGGCCGCGAACGTCGTGTACCCCTCGGCCTCCAGGCTGAACTGCAGCACCCAGACGACCTGGGGTTCGTCGTCCACCACGAGCACACTGGTCCCGGTCTCGGTCGCCTCGATCATCGCTGTAGGAGGTTACGGCCGACCGGAGGGGGGCCTGCATCGGTCACGTGACCGGTTTTCCTCCCGGCCGCATGCCCCACGATGCCGCCGAACGTCCGTGGGTCGGGGTGACGGACGTCTAGTCATCCCTGGGGGTGCGCGGGAGAGGCCCCGGCGGCTCAGACCAGGCGGACGCCCGCGCCCTCGACCACGTCGCCGATCCGGAACGCCGTGTGCTCGCTCCGCTCGATCGCCTCGTCGGCGTCGGCCGCATCGACCACGAGCACCATGC
The DNA here is from genome assembly GCA_963816275.1 of uncultured Actinomycetes bacterium. GTDB lineage: Bacteria > Actinomycetota > UBA4738 > UBA4738 > HRBIN12 > JAOUEA01. The sequence continues at coordinate 144,737 of CAWFJU010000018.1, read as the reverse complement.
CGAGACCCATGTTGAAGGTCGAGAACATGTCCTCGTCCGACGCGTCGGTCTCCGACTGCAGGAGGTCGAAGATCGGGTGTTCGGGCCACGTGTCGCGCTCGATCTCCACGCCGAGGCCGGGAGGGAGCACCCGCGGGATGTTCTCGTGGAACCCCCCGCCGGTGATGTGCGCGGCGGCACGCAGCAGCCCTTCGCGCGTCAGGGCGAGCACGTCGAGCGCGTAGATCGCGCACGGCTCGAGCAGCTCGTCGGCGAGCGGACGATCGAGGTCGCCCGGGGTCGCGTCGAGGTCGTAGCGGCCGAGCAGCGACGTCCGCACGAGCGAGTAGCCGTTCGCGTGGAGGCCGCTCGACGCGAGCCCGACCAGCACGTCGCCCTCGCGCACGCGCGCGGGACCGAGGAGGTCGACCTCGTCGACGACGCCCACGCAGAACCCCGCGAGGTCGAACTGGTCGTCGGGCATCACGCCGGGGTGCTCGGCCGTCTCGCCGCCGAGCAGCGCACACCCGGCCCGCCGGCAGCCCTCGGCCACCCCTTCCACGATCGAGGCGACGCGCTCGGGGACGATGCGGCCCACCGCGAGGTAGTCGAGGAAGAACAGCGGCTCCGCCCCCGTGCACACGACGTCGTCGGCGCACATCGCGACCAGGTCGATGCCCACGGTGTCCAGCCGGCCGGCGGAGCGCGCGATCTCGAGCTTGGTGCCGACGCCGTCGGTGGCCGCGGCCAGCAGTCGGTCATCGCCGATCCGGAAGAGGCCCGCGAAGCCGCCGACCTCGTCGGCCACCTCGGGACGGCGTGTCTGCGCGGCCAGGGCGCCGATCAACGCGACGGACTTGGCCGCGGCTTCGATGTCGACCCCGGCCTCCCGATAGACGTCGCTCACGAGGTCGGCAGCCGCAGCTGGTCCTCGAGCACGAACTTGCCCGCCTGCTCGGGGATGGGGATCGGGTACTCCCCGTCGAAGCACGCAGCGCAGAACTCCGAGGCGGGGCGATCGGTGGCCTCGATCATCCCTTCCTGCGAGAGGTAGCCGAGGGAGTCCGCCCCGACGTAGGCGCGGATCTCCTCGACGGATAGGTCGGCCCCGATCAGCTCCTGCCGCGTGGGCATGTCGATCCCGTAGAAGCAGGGCCACTTCACCGGGGGACACGTGATGCGGATGTGGACCTCGGTGGCGCCCGCCTCGCGGAGGGCCGCCACGATCTGCTTCGTGGTGGTGCCGCGCACGATCGAGTCGTCAACCACGACGAGGCGCTTGCCCCGGATCGAGTCGGGCAGCGGGTTCAGCTTCAGCTTCACCCCGCGGTCGCGCAGGGTCTGCGACGGCTGGATGAACGTGCGGCCCACGTACTGGTTCTTGTAGAGCCCGTCGCCGTACGGGATCCCCGAGACCTCGCTGTAGCCCTGGGCCGCGCTGTGGCCGGTTGTGGGGACCGCGATCACCATGTCGGCGTCGACGGGGGTCTCGCGCGCCATGATCCGGCCCATCTCACGGCGGGCCTCGTGCACGGATCGCGCGCGCAGGCGGGAGTCCGGACGGGCCAGGTACACGTACTCGAAGACGCAGAGGGCCGTGCGTGGTGACTCCGCGAACCGCACCGAGTGCAGCCCTCGGTCGTCGATGCGGACGAGCTCCCCCGGTTCGACGTCTCGCAGGAACACCGCCCCCACGATGTCGAGCGCGCAGGTCTCGGACGCCACCACGAAGCCGTTCGGCAGCCGGCCGATGCTCAACGGGCGCACCCCGTGCGGGTCGCGGGCCGCGTACACGCTGCGCTCGTCCATCATCACGAAGCAGAACGCGCCCTCGAGCTCGGGCAGGACCCGCATCGCGGCCGCCTCGAGCCCGCCGGTCACCGCCATCTCGGCCGCGAGCATCGTGGTCACGAGGTCGGAGTCGGTGGTGGCGCCTCCCGGGGTGCCGATCCGCCGGGCCAACTCGTGGGTGTTCACGAGGTTCCCGTTGTGGCCGAGGGAGACCGAGTGCGCCCCGTCGGTCTTGAACACGGGCTGCGCGTTGTCCCACGTCGTGGAGCCGGTGGTGGAGTAGCGCGTGTGCCCGATCGCTAGGTCGCCGTGCAGGGTGGTGAGGGTGGCCTCGTTGAACACCTGACTGACGAGGCCGAGGTCCTTGTAGACCAAGATGTTGTGCGCGTCGCTGACCGCGATCCCGGCCGACTCCTGGCCGCGGTGCTGTTGGGCGAAGAGTCCGAAGTAGGTCAGCCGCGCGACGTCGTCACCCGGCGCCCAGACCCCGAAGAGTCCGCATTCCTCTTTCGGTGATTCCGCCCCCACGAGGCCGCCAGTCTACCGGTTGACCGGACGCGTGCGGCCGTCGCCGGCTAGTGGGCCAGGACGCCTTCGAGCCGCAGGAGTCGCTCCTTGCGCGCCAGCCCGCCGGCGTAGCCGCCGAGGGCGCCGCCGGTCCGCAGCACCCGGTGGCACGGCACCACGATCGGGATCGGGTTCGAGCCCAGGGCGTTGCCGACGGCGCGGGCCGCCTTGGGATTGCCGATCCTCGCGGCGAGCTCGCCGTAGGTCGTCGTTCGGCCGAACGGGACCCGTGCGGTCGCGGCGAGCACGTCGCGCGCGATCCCGTGGATCAGCCGGCGATCGAGCCGCAGGTCGAACCGGTGGCGCTCCCCCTCGAAGTACTGGTCGAGCTCGCGGCGCACGTCGTCGACGGCGGCGGCGTGCTCGAGGATCCGCGGCGACAGCTCGCGCGCGAACCGGGCGAGCAGCTCGTCGCGATCCTCGTCCTCGAACGCGACGCACGCCAGGCCCCGCGGTGTCACGGCCACGAAGAGCTCCCCGATCGGCGAGTCGACGGGCGCGACGGCCACGTCGAGCAGGTCGCGGTCGGCGGCGGCGGCGCCGAGCCGATCCGCGGCATCGCGGGCCTTCCGGTCGGCCTCGGCCGCGGAGGCCAGGCGCTTCAGGTTCAGGTCGGTCGGGGTCATGCGATCAGCTCCCGGAGTCGCTTCGTTCCCTGATAGACGTTCGCGCGCGCCGTGGCCTCGCTGCAGCCCATCAGCTCGGCGATCTCGTCGTACGGTCGGTCGAGCACGTGACGGAGGACGACGGCCACCCGCTGCCTCGGCGGCAAGGCCCGCACGGCCACCCACAGCGGATCGAGCGGGTCGGTCGGCTCCACGGATGACGCTGCCCGAGCGGTGCCGCGTGGCTCGGGCACCTCGTCGACCGGCGTGGCCCGGCGACCGCGCGCCCGGTGATGGTCGATCGCCTTGCGCGAAGCGATCGTGAGCACCCAGCGGTCGAGCCTCGAGCCGTCCGTGAGGCGAGGGTACGCGCGAAGGGCCGACAGGAACGTCTCCTGGAAGCAGTCGTCGGCGTCGCCCGGCCCGACCGCGACGATCAGGAACCGGTAGACGGCGGCGCGGTTCGCTTCGAGGAACTCGCCGAACGGCGGGACGGGGCATCCGAGGCCCGGCGTTCGTCGCGTCCTCGGCGTGCGTCCGCGCGCGCGCGGCGCTCATCGACCCCCTCCGTTCATCCAGCGATGCAACCACACCGGAACAACGACCGTGCCCCCGATCCCGTGAAACCCGAACGGCGGTCAGATCCCGAGGGCCGCGGGGAGCTCGGCCAGGTCCGCGATCACGATCGTGGCTTCCGGGAAGCGCTCGTCGGCCCGGTCCGCGATCCCCGTGTAGCGGACGGCCGTCATGCCCAGCCCGAGGGCGCCGGCCGCGTCCGTCCGCCGGTTGTCGCCGACGTGCGCGGCCCGCGACGGCTCCGTGACCCCGAGGCCCTCGAGCGCCGGGAGGAACGCTTCGGGCGCCGGCTTGAACCAGCCGGTCTCGTCGCTGAACGACCATGCGTCGAAGAACCCGAGGAGCCCGAACCCGTCGAGCCGCCCGCGGAGCGTGGGCGACCGCGTGAGGCCCACATCGCAGACGATCCCGAGCCGCAGCCCGGCGGCTCGGAGCGACGGTCAGGCACGCCTCGGCGTTCGGGGCCGGCTCGAGCGGGACGGCCTCCCCCACCTCGCGGAACGCGTCGATCAGCGAGGCTCGCAGCGGTTCGTCGGGCTCGACGCCGATGCGCGCGCAGATGAGATCGGTGCTCTTGGCCGGCGTGTGCTGGCCGGCGTTCACCTCCCAGCATCGTTCGAACTCGCGCCAGTTCTCGTCGAAGGCGGCCGCGAGCTCGGCGTGGTCCGCGGCGTGTCCGGCCTCGGACAGCCGCCGTTCCCACGCCGCGAGCTGCCCGGTCCGCATCGCGCGGTGCTCCTCGTGGATCAGCGTGTCCCAGAAGTCGAAGGTGACGGCCTCGAGCACGGGCGCGATCCTCAGGCCGGCTCGCCCAGCAGCCGCGGGATCGCGGTCGCGTACGTCTCGCGGAGCTCGTCGACGGTCGTCTCGAACAGTCCGTCGAACAGCACCCTCGGCCCGCCCGTCTCGCCGATGCGCGCGGCCGGGACGCCGAGCTCGGCCGCGAGGTCGCCGAGGCGATCCTCGTGCTCGGGCGCCACGCTCACGATCGCGCGCGACGCCGATTCGCTGAACAGGGCGACGTGCGCTGGCAGATCGCCCGGGACCGTCACGGCGAACCCGTGCGCGCCCTCGATCGCCGACTCCGCGAGTGCGATCGCGATCCCGCCGTCGCCGCAATCGTGGCCGCTCGCGAGCAGGGTCTCGGCCGCCGCCGCCTGGAGGAACCGCAGGAGCGCCGCCTCCCGCTCGAGGTCGAGCCGTGGCGGCTGGCCGGCCACGACACCGAGCACCGATTCCGCGAACTCCGAGCCACCGAGCTCCGCGAGGGTCTCCCCCAGCAGGTAGACGGCGAGCCCTGAGCGCGGGAAGCCGGTCGGCACCCGGAGCCGGTGGTCCGCGAGGAGTCCCAGCATCCCGATCACCGGTGTGGGCCAGATCGCCGAGTCGGCGGATTCGTTGTAGAAGCTCACGTTCCCGCCGGTCACCGGCGTCTCGAACGCGAGGCACGCGTCGCGGATCCCGCGGATCGATTCCGAGAACTCCCACATCACGACCGGACGCTCCGGGTTCCCGAAGTTCAGGCAGTTCGTGATCGCGAGCGGGGTTGCGCCGGTCACCGCCACGTTGCGGGCGGCCTCGGCCACCGCGTGCGCGGCGCCCAGATACGGATCGAGGGCGCCGAACCGGCCCTTCCCGTCGCTCGAGAGCGCCAGCGCCTTCATCGTGTCCGGGACGCGGACGAGGGCGGCGTCGCTGCCCGCGCCCGCGACGGTCTGGCCCTGCACGATCGAGTCGTACTGCTCGAAGACCCACCGCTTGCTCGCGACGTTCGGGGACGTCAGCACCGTGAAGAACGCTTCCCGCAGATCCTTCTCGAACGGCAACAGGGCCGGATCGTCGGACACCCCGGCTCGACGTTCGCCGTCGGGCGCCGCGATCGGGCGGTCGTACTCGGGCCCTTCGTCCGCGAGGGATCGCGCGGGCACCTCGGCGACCGTCTCCCCGGCGAGCGTCACCGTCAGACCGCCCCCCTCGACCAACTCCGCGATCACCGCGGTGGTCAGGCCCCAGCGAGCGCAGACGGCCTCGACCTCCGCGAGCCGCGACGGGTGGACGATCGCGAGCATCCGCTCCTGGGACTCGCTGGTGAGGATCTCGAACGCGGCCATCCCGGCCTCGCGGAGCGGGACCGCGTCGAGGTCCAGCCGTGCGCCCATCCCGGCGCGCGCCGCCGATTCGCTCACCGCGCAGGTGATCCCCGCGCCGCCGAGGTCCTGGAGGCCCTCCAGCAGGCCGCGGTCGATCAGCTCGAGCGACGCCTCGATCAGGAGCTTCTCCGCGAACGGATCGCCGATCTGCACCGCCGGACGGGAGGCCGATGAGGACTCGTCCAGGGTGGCGCTCGCGAGCACGCTCACCCCGCCGATCCCGTCGCGCCCGGTCGCGGCACCGTAGAGCACCATCAGCGATCCGAGGTTCGCGGTCAGGGACTGCGAGGTCGCGAGTTTGTCGGCGCGGGCGAGCCCGACGCACATCACGTCGACGGTCGGGTTCTGACTGTGGGGCTCGGCGAAGTGGACCTCGCCGCCCACGGTCGGGACCCCGATGCAGTTGCCGTAGCCGCCGATCCCGGCGACCACGCCTTCGAAGAGCCATCGGTTCCGCTCGTCGGTGAGCGGCCCGAACATCAGCGGGTCGAGGAGAGCGACCGGCCGCGCGCCCATCGAGATGATGTCGCGGACGATGCCGCCGACCCCGGTCGCGGCGCCCTGGTAGGGCTCGATCGCGCTCGGGTGGGAGTGAGACTCCATCTTGAAGACCACGGCCATCCCGTCGCCGATGTCGACGGCGCCGGCGTCCTGCCCGGGGCCGACGAGGACGGCCGGACCCTCCGTCGGGAGGGTCCGCAGGTGGATCTTCGAGGACTTGTACGAACAGTGCTCGGACCACATCGCGCCGTACATCGCGAGCTCGGCGGGACGCGGGTCGCGGCCCAGGGTCTCGACGATCCGGTCGTACTCGTCGTCCTGCAGGCCGAGCTGCCGGTACAACGGCTCCTCGGCGGCCGTCATGCGCTCACCCCGGCGATCGCGGCGGCGAGCAGCGACGTGAACAACGGCTGCCCTCCGGTCGGCCCGACGTCCGGATCCACGGCGTGCTCCGGGTGCGGCATGAGCCCGACGACGTTGCCGCGCGCGTTCCGGATGCCGGCGATGTGATCGGTCGACCCGTTCGGGTTCGTGTCGTCGTCGGCCACGCCCTCGCGAGAGGCGTAGCGGAACACGACCAGGCCCTCGTCCTCGATCCGGCGGAGCTCGTCCTCGCGCGCGACGAACTGCCCCTCGCCGTGCTTGACCGGGATCTCGACCGTCTCGCCGGCCGTGAGCTCGGAGGTCACCACGCTCTGCGAGGTCTCCACGCGCAGGAACACGTCGCGGCAGACGAACCGCAGCGACCGGTTCCGGATCAGGGCGCCGTGCAGGAGCCCCGACTCGCACAGGATCTGGAACCCGTTGCAGATACCCAGGACCGGCCCGCCGCCGCTCGGCGAACGCCCGCACCTCGTCCATCACGTCCGCGAAGCGCGCGATCGCCCCGCACCGCAGGTAGTCGCCGTAACTGAACCCGCCGGGCAGGATCACGGCGTCGACGCCGCGCAGGTCGTGGTCGGCGTGCCACAGGGGGACGGCCTCGCCGCCCATGAAGGTGACCGCCCGCTGCGCGTCGCGATCGTCGAGCGAGCCGGGGAACGTGATCACGCCGATCCGGGGGAGGCCGTCGGTCACGCTCAGGCCTCCTCGGCCTCGAGGATCCGGAAGTCCTCGATCACTGGGTTCGACAGCAGCCGAACCGCCATCTCCTCGACCTGGGCGCGGGCCGCGGGCTCGTCGTCGGCGTCGACCTCGAGCGCGATGTGCTTGCCGACGCGCACGCCCGACACGTTCGTCCATCCGAGCGCGGGCAGCGCCGAGGCGACCGCCTTGCCCTGGGGGTCCGACAGTCCCGGCTTCAGCGACACCAGGACCTCGAAGCTGAACCTCATCCGTGCTCCTTCCGCAGACGATCCAGGTTGACCGCGCACGTCTCCCAGTCCTTCTCATCGAGGGCGCCCATGCGCTGCAGGTACCAGTCCCACTTCTCGGCAGTCACCCGCTCGTACGCCTCGCGGTACTTCAGCGCGGTCCGGGCGACCACCTCGGCCGGAAGCTCGGGAGGCGGCGGCTCGTGGTCCCAGCCGCTCATGTCGAGCCAGTCCCGGACGAACTGCTTGTCGAAGCTCGGCTGTGGTCCACCGGGCACGTAGGCGTCGGCCGGCCAGAACCGGCTCGAGTCCGGCGTGCCGACCTCGTCGATCAGCATCAGCTCGCCGTCGCAGAACCCGAACTCGAACTTCGTGTCGGCCACGATCACGCCGCGCTCCAGGGCCACCGCGGCGATCCGCTCGTAGACCGCCAGGGTGAGCTCCTTCAGCCGCTCGGCGAGCCCGCGCCCGATCAGGTCGGCGGTCTCGTCGAGCGTGACCGGCAGGTCGTGGCCCTGGGCCGCCTTCGTCGTGGGCGTGAAGATCGGCTCGGGCAGACGGTCCGACTCGACGAGCCCGGCCGGGAGTTCGACCCCGCAGACCGATGCCCGCTCGCGGTACTCCCTCCAGCCGGAGCCGCTCAGATACCCTCGTGCCACGCACTCGATCGGCACGACCTCGGCGCGCTTCACGAGGGTCGCCCGCCCCGACAGGAACGTCTCCTCGCCGAACGGCGCCGGGAACTCCCAGCGGTTCGCGGTGATCAGGTGGTTACCGACGAGGTCCTTCGTGCGCTCGAACCAGAAGAGCGAGAACGCGGTGAGGACCCGGCCCTTGTCGGGGATCGGGTTCGGCAGGATCACGTCGAACGCGCTGAGGCGGTCGGTCGCCACGAGCAGGAGGGCATCGGGCCCGGCCCCGTAGATGTCGCGGACCTTGCCCTGGGCGTACAGGCCGCCGGTGGCGCTCACGGGGTCAGGCCCCTTCCACGGGCAGCTTCTCGAGTTTCTCGAACACGCCGCCGAGGTTCCGCAGGGATCGCTGCGGGTCGAAGAGCTCGGCGATCACGGCGTCGTCCAGGCTCGCGCGCACGTCCGGATCCGCCTCGATCGTCTCGCGGAAGCTCACGTCGTGATCCCACGCCGCGGCCGCGGCGCGCTGCACGATCCCGTACGCGTCGTCACGCGGCATCCCCGCATCGACGAGGGCCAGCAGCACCGACTGGCTGAACGCGATCCCGCCGTGCGACCAGACCTGGGCCGCCATCCGATCGGGGAACACCACGAGCCCGTCGAGCACCCAGGCCACGTCCTGCAGCATGAAGGCGAGGAGGCCCGTCGCGTCCGGGAAGATGATCCGCTCCGCCGAGGAGTGCGAGATATCCCGCTCGTGCCACAGGGCGACGTTCTCGAACGCGGCCTGGGCGTGGCCGCGGATCACGCGCGCGAGCCCGCTCACGCGCTCGCACACGACCGGGTTCCGCTTGTGCGGCATCGCGCTCGAGCCCTTCTGCCCCGCCGCGAACGGCTCCTGGACCTCGCGGACCTCCGTCCGCGCGAGGTGCCGGATCTCGGTCGCGATCTTGTCGAGCGTGGATCCCACCAGCGCGAGCGTCGCCATGTACTCGGCGTGCCGGTCGCGTTGGATCACCTGCGTGCTCGCCTCCGCGGGACGCAGGCCGAGCCTGGTGCAGACCAGCTCCTCCACGCGGGGATCCAGCTGGGCGAACGTGCCGACCACCCCGCTGATCGCCCCGACGTTCACGGCCTCGCGGGCGCGGCGCAGGCGCTCGCGATCCCGATCGAGCTCGAACGCCCAGACCGCGAGCTTGTGGCCGAACGAGATCGGCTCGGCGTGGATGCCGTGCGACCGGCCCATCATCACGGTGTCGCGGTGCGCGAGCGCCTGGCGTTTCACGACCGCGAGGAGCGCCTCGAGCCGGGCGAGCAGCAGGTCGGCCGCCGCACGCAGCTGCAGCGCGAACGCGGTGTCGAGCACGTCGCTCGAGGTCATCCCGAAATGGATCCACCGCCCCTCGGGACCGACCGAGCCCGACACGACGTCGACGAACGCCGCGATGTCGTGGCGCGTCACCCGCTCGCGCTCGAGGACCGCCCCGACCGTGAAGGATGCACGCTCGCGGCAGGCGGCCGCGTCCGCGACGGGGATCGCGCCGAGCTCCGCCCACGCCTCGACCGCCAGCAGCTCGATCTCGAGCCAGTGCCCGAGCCGCGCCTCGTCCGACCAGACCGCGGACAGCTCCGGCACGTCGTACCGCGGGATCACAGCTTGAGGCCCTCCGCCAGGTCGTCCTTGAACCGCCAGAGGGCCTGCTGCACGTCGGGGTTCCCGATCCCCACGATCTCCGCGGCGAGCACGGCCGCGTTCACGGCCGCGTCGACGCCGACGGTCGCGACGGGCACCCCCGTGGGCATCTGCGCGGTGATCGCGAGCGCCTCGGTGCCGACCATCTGCGGCGCACTCGCGATCGGGACGCCGATCACGGGGATGATCGTGCGCGCGGCGACCGCTGCCGCCAGGTGCCCGGACATCCCGGTCGAGCAGATGATGACCTGCAGGCCGCGCTCGAAGGCGGTGCGGGCGTACTCGTCGACGAGGTCGGGGTTCCGCGACGACGACATGATGCGGATCTCGTGCGCGATACCGAACTTCTCGATGATGAGGCCGGCCTGGCGCATGATCCCCAGCTCGGACGGCGAGGCGGCGAGCACCCCGACCCGTGGCGTCTCGTCGGTCATCTACTCCCCCTCCGCGGCCCGAGCCGCGATGTCCGTCCGGTGGATCGCGCCCTCGACGCCGATCCGCGACACGGCACCGTAGGCCCGAGCCCGTGCGTCGCCGATCGTGGAGCCCACACCCGTGACGCTGAGCACCCGACCACCGGAGGTGACCACTTTACCGTCAGCCTCCGCGGTGCCCGCATGGAACACGACAGCGCCCTCGACCTGGGCGGCGGACTCGAGCCCCTCGATCGGTATGCCGGTCGCGTACGCGCCCGGATAGCCACCGGAGGCCACGATCACGGTGACCGCGGCGTCGGGGGTCCAGTCCACCTTCAGGTCGGCGAGCCCGCCGGTCGCGGCCGCCAGGAGCAGGTCCGCGAGGTCGGTCCGCAGCCGCGGGATCAGGACCTCGGTCTCGGGGTCGCCGAACCGGCAGTTGTACTCGAGGACCTTCGGGCCCTCGGTCGTGAGCATCAGCCCCGCGAAAAGGACGCCGCGGTACGGGACGCCGTCGTCGGCCATCGTCGCCACGGTGCGGCGGCAGAGGTCCCAGACCTCGGCCTCGGTCGCCTCGTCGATCCACGGGAGCGGCGAGTAGGCGCCCATCCCGCCGGTGTTGGGTCCGGCGTCACCATCGCCGATGCGCTTGAAGTCCTGGCAGAGCACGAGCGGCACGACCGTCGCACCGTCCGACAGGGCGAAGGCGCTCACCTCGGGACCGTCGAGGATCTCCTCGACCACGACGGTGGCGCCTGCCTCGCCGAATGCGCCGCCCTGGAGGCAGTCGCGGAGCGCCGCGACCGCGGCTCCACGTTCGGTCGCCACCGTGACGCCCTTACCCGCGGCGAGTCCGTCGGCCTTCACGACGGCGCGCCCGTCGAGCGCGTCGACGAAGGCCACGGCCTCCTCGAGGGAGGTGAAGGTCCCGCTCGCCGCGGTGGGGATCCCGGCGCGGGCCATGACCGACTTCGCGAACGCCTTGGATCCCTCGAGACGGGCGGCAGCGGCGTCGGGGCCGAAGGCCACGACGCCGCGGTCACGCAGGGCATCGGCCAGGCCGGCCACGAGTGGCGCCTCGGGACCGATCACGACGAGGTCGGGAGCGATCCGCTCCGCGAGCGCGACGAGGCCGTCGACGTCCTCGGCCTTGACGGGATGGCAGGTGGCGAGCCGCGAGATCCCGGCGTTCCCCGGGGCGGCGTGCAGCTCGGTGACGCGCGGGCTGCGCGCGAGACCCCACACGAGCGCGTGCTCACGGCCCCCACCACCGACGACGAGCACCCTCATCGGGCGCTCCCGACCATGGCGTAACCGCTCTTCACGGCGAGAGTGTATCGACCCGCGCCCGCGCCTCGGGCGGGGGCACGCCGCGGTCCTACTCGACGACCAGGCTCTGGTCCCGGGCCGGGCCGACGCTCACGATGCTCACGGGCACGCCCACGAGCTCCTCGATCCGGCGGACGTAGGCCTGCGCCTGCTTCGGCAGGTCGCCGAAGCTCCGGCACTCGTCGATCTCCTCGTGCCAGCCCTCGAGCTCCTCATAGGTCGGGCTCGCGTCGTGGAACACCGACTGGTGCGGCGGCATGTCGTCGAAGGTCTGGCCGTACGCGCGGTAGCCGGTACAGATCTTCAGCGTGTCGAGGCCCGACAGGACGTCGATCTTCGTGATCAGGAGCTCGGTGAGCCCGTTCAGACGGGCCGCATACCGACCGAGGCAGGCGTCGTACCACCCGCAGCGGCGCTGACGGCCGGTGACCGTGCCGAACTCCTTGCCCCGCGTGCCGAGCCGCTCGCCGACGTCGTCCAGCAGCTCCGTCGGGAAGGGCCCCGCACCCACGCGCGTGACGTACGCCTTCATGATCCCGACGACGCGGTCGACCCAGTGCGGGCCGACGCCGGCGCTCGCGAGGGCGCTCCCCGCGACCGGGTTCGACGACGTCACGAACGGGTACGTGCCGTGGTCGAGGTCGAGCAGGACGCCCTGGGCGCCCTCGAACATCACGTGCTTGCCCTCGGTGAGCGCCTGATACAGCAACGCAGCGGTGTCGGTGACGTGCGGCTGGAGACGGTCGGCAAGGGCCATGTACTCGTCGACGATCCGCTCGGCGTCCAGCGGCAGCCGGTTGTAGATCTTCGTGAGGATCAGGTTCTTCTCGCGGAGCACGACCTCGAGCTTCTCCCGGAAGATCTTCTCGTCGAACAGGTCTTGGATCCGCAGACCGATGCGCGCCGCCTTGTCGCCGTACGCCGGGCCGATGCCCCGCTTCGTGGTCCCGAGGGCGTTCTTGCCGAGGAACCGCTCGGTCACCTTCTCGAGCTCGAGGTGGTACGGCATGATCATGTGCGCGTTCCCGCTGACCACCAGCCGCGAGACGTCGACGCCGGTCTCGCGGACGGCGTCCATCTCCTTCATCAGGTGCCGAGGATCGACCACGACCCCGTCGGCGATCACCGAGGTGATGTGGGGATACAGGATGCCCGAGGGGATCAGCTGGAGCTTGAGCAGGCGGCCCTCGGCGATCACGGTGTGGCCGGCGTTGTTCCCGCCCTGATACCGGACCACGTAGTCCATCCGGTCGGCGAGGTAGTCGACCGCCTTGCCCTTGCCCTCGTCTCCCCACTGGGTCCCGAGCACGATGGAGGCAGGCATAAGGCGGCCAGTCTAGCGGGCTACACTCCTGCGACGCCGACGAAGGAGCTCGACACGACATGGCATCCCAGATCCTGAACGACCAGTCGTTCGCACCGGTCGCGGTGCAGCAGGTCACCGGAGGCCGCCAGACCACCGGCACGATGACCTACGGCGGGGTCGCGATCCGCGCCCTCTTCTTCCTGGTGCTGACCGCGATCGCGGCCGGGTTCGGCTGGCGGGCGGCCGCGAACCAGCAGCCGACCTCGGGGATGTGGTTCTTCCTGGGGTACATCCTGTTGATCTCGCTCTCGCTCGCGGCCGCGCGCAACCCGCGGATGGCGGCCGTGGCGGGCGTCTTCTACGCCCTGTTCATGGGCTTCTGGATGGGGTCGATCTCCCACCTGTACGAGACCTACTACGACGGGATCGTCGGGCAGGCGCTGCTCGCCTCGGTCGCGACGTTCGTGGCGGCGCTCGCCCTGTACGCGAGCCGGGCGGTGCGAGTGACCCGGCGGTTCGTCCAGGTCGTGATGGTGGCGATGGTGGGTTTGCTGTTCACCTACCTGATCGGCTGGATCATGAGCCTGTTCGGCGCCGACCTGCTGTTCTGGACCCAGCCGAACACGCTCGGGATCGCGATCAGCGTCGGGATCTGCCTGCTGGCCGCCGCGAACCTGCTGATCGACTTCGCCGTGATCGAGGCGGGCGTCGAATCGGGGGCGCCGTCCGCGATGGCGTGGTACGGGGCGTTCGGGCTTCTCACGACGTTGGTGTGGCTCTACCTCGAGATCCTGCGGCTGCTCGCCCTGCTCCGCCGGGCATAGGAACGAGTGGAGGGCGGCGCCGCGGCGCCGCCCTCCACCTCGCTCAACCGTTGATCCGGCCGCAGGTCGTCTGCGCGTTGATGCAGTCGGTCACGAGCCGCTCGAGCTCGCCCGGTTCGAACGCCGGGAACATGTCGCCGTGGGGTCCCTGCCCCATATGCTGCGACGTCACCTTCACGCCCACGAGCGAATGCACGTCGAACTTGAAGTCCATGTGCACCTCCGGATACAGATCCGAGAAGAAGCGCACGTTGAACTGCGCGTGGCCCCGGCCGCAGTCGCGCGGCTTCGGCGTCGAGTGACCGCCGCACGAGTACCGGACATCGAAGCTCTTCGTCACGTATCCGTGCGGGAAGGGCACGCGGTCGACCCCGGCCCGGATGTAGTAGATGTTGATCATCGAGGGCCTGAGGTGCTTCCCGCCCTTCTTGACGAACGTCGGGACCCAGTAGGCCGAGTGGTCCTTCGAGTCCGAGCAGTTCGTCGGCTGGGTCAGGAGCTGGCCGTACGTGCTCCCCATCCGCACGCCGAGGTTGCCGGCGAACGTGTGCTGGTGAGACATCTCGTTCGTCAGGGGATCGAACGCGCCGAACCTGGCGAACCTGCAGGTGATCAGGAACGATCCACCGGCGAACGCGCCGGCCGGCTGGGGCATCGCCACCAGCAGGGTGACGAGCCCCAACAGGACGATCGAGAGCTTCTTCATCGGCGTCTCCTGATCCCCGACCCGGCCACGGTCAGCCCTTGATGCGGCCGCAGGTCTTGTGGGCGTTCAGGCAGTCTCGGATGAGCTGTTCCAGGTGACCGCCGTCGAACGCGGGGAACATGTCGCCATGGCGCGGGTCGCCCATCATGTCCGAGGACGCCGTCGCCCCGATGAGGCTGTTGGTCGAGAACTTGAACATCATGTGGACCTCGGGGTACTGGCCGCTGAAGAACGTGACGTTGAACTGCGCCGTCCCCTTGCCGCAGTTGATCGGGTTCCTCGAGCCACCCGAGTTGTTGCTGCACGCGTACCGGACGTCGGACGACTTCACCACGTAGCCGTCGGGGAAGGCGACGCGGTTCACGCCGCGCCCGACGTAGTACACGTTCACCTGATACGGCTGGAGCTTCATGCCGTTCTTGGTGAACGTGGGGATCCAGTAGGCCGAGTGGTCCCTGGTGTCCGAGCAGTTCGTCGACTGGGTGAGGAGCTGCTGCTTCGTGCTGTTGATCTGCACACCCAGGTTGCCCGCGAACGTGTGCTCGTGCGACGCCATGCCCGTCAGCGGGTCGATCTCGGCGAACTTGACGAACCTGCAGGTGATCAGGAACGACCCGCCGGGGAACGCGCTGGCGGGCTGTGGGGCCACCACGAACAACGTGGCGAGTGTCATGAATGCGATCAGTAGCTTCTTCACGCTTACTCCTCTGTCGGCTTACGGGGGGTACGGGCCGAACGACCCGCTGGTCAGCCGTTGATGCGCCCGCACGTCCTCCCGGCGTTCAGGCAGTCCCGCACGAGCTGCTGGAGGTGTCCCTTCGCGAAGGCGGGGAACATGTCGCCGTGACGGGCCATATGCATGTGGTCCGACGACGCCTCCCAGCCGATCAGGGTGTTGGTCGGGAACTTGAACATCATGTGGACCTCGGGGAACCGCTTCGAGAAGAACGTGACGTTGAACTGCGCGGTGCCGGATCCGCAGTTGATCGGGTCCCAGGAGCCCGACGAGTCATTGCTGCACGCGTAGCGCACGTCCTTGCTCTTGACGACGTACCCGGGCGGGAACGCGACGCGGTGCCGCCCACGCCCCACGTAGTAGATGTTGACCTGGTAGGGCTTCAGCCGTCGCCCGTTCTTCGTGAACGTCGGCATCCAGTAGGCCGAGTGATCCTTGGGGTCGGAGCAGTTCGTCCGCTGGTTGAGCAGCTGCTGCTTCGTGCTCTTCATCTTCACGCCGAGGTTTCCGGCGAAGGTGTGCAGGTGCGACATCATGCCGGTCAGCGGGTCGAACTCGCCGAACCTGGCGAACCGACAGGTGATCAGGAACGACCCGCCGGAGAACGCGCTGGCGGGCTGTGGCGCCACGACGAACAACGTGGCGAGCGTCATGAATGCGATCAGTAGCTTCTTCAACGGATCTCTCCCTCGATCTCGATTGCTTCGGTTCGGTTGGCGCTGGCGAACGAACCCACCTGCGAGCGCGTCGGTCGCGGCCCCATCAGGTGCGCCTTCCTATCTTTCCGCAGGTCCTGCCGGTGTTGAGGCAGTTCCTGACCAGGTCGGTGAGTTTGCCCTGTGCCCACGCGGGGAAGAAGTCCCCATGAGCGCCTCCGAGACGCCCCGAGGACAGGCGGGTGCCGACCAACGAATGCTGGCGGTACTTGAAGTGCACGTGCACGTCGGGGTACTTGGCGTGGAAGAAGCGGAGGTTGATCTGCGCCTGCCCACGCCCACAGTCGCGCGGCCTCTTGGTGGTGTCACCCCCGCACGAGAAGCGCACGTCCGCGGACCGCTCCATGAACCCCTGAGGGAACGGCTGGCGGTCGCGGAAATCTGCCACGTAGTAGACGGTCACCTGGTACGGCTTCAGGATCCGTCCCTGCTTGTACACGACGGGTGCCCAGTAGGCACTCCGGTCGAGCGAGGTCGAGCACGTCGTGCGGCCCTTGATCAAGCCGCGGTACGTGCTGTCCTTCGAGATGCCCTTGTTGCCGAAGAACATGTGCAGGTGTTCGGTCGGGAACATGCCCGGATCCATGATCGGGTCGACCCGCTTGAACTTGACGAAGTCGCAGACGACGAGGAAGGAGCCGCCGGGGAAGGCACGGGCGGGTGTCGCCTGGATCAGGGCCGTCGCCATGACGGCCAGCGTGATGATGCCGATGGTGCCACGTCGAACGGTGGTACCTAAGGTGACTCGCGAGAGCATTACGCCCCCCTTTTTGACTCGTGGCCGGTCGGAGGTTCCTCTGGCGCCCCGGTTCGGCGTGCAAGGACCGGCTCGATGGTCATCCGGGTAGGTCTTTGCTGGGTACCACCCCCTCGTCGCTTATAACGAAGGTCCTGGACCCTTCGTCGGGACCAGGACCGCGTGACCCCTCCATGGTCCCGGGCGAACGGGGCCGTGTCAAACCCCCCGGTCACATGGGTGGCGCAGGTCCTCGTTCGAACATCGGTCGGTTTGACCGTTCCCCTTAGTGATTCCTAGAGTGGGGGCATGGAACGTCGGACCCACTCCCCCCGCGCGGTCACCCTCGTGGCCGCGGCGATCGTGTTCGTGGCAGCGCTGGGTCCGGGGACGGCCTCGGCCATCCCGGCGCCGAAGGTGCCGAACGTCGTGGTGAACGTCACCCCCGCACCCAACGGGTCTAACGGCTGGTACCGGAGCGGCTCGATCGACGTCACGTTCAACGTCACGATCCCGATGGGAGAGGTCGAGAGCCAGCGCGACGCAGCCTGCGACCAGACCACGACGATCAACACCGACACAGTTGGGACGACCGTCTCGTGCACGGTCACCACCGACGCAGGTCCGGGCACCGACTCCGTGACGATCAAGCGTGACGCAACGAACCCCGCACTGAGCCCCCAGATCACGCCGGCGACGCTCGTGCTGAACGGACCTGGCAATGCCGTGGCCGGCGCGACCGACGCCACGTCGGGCGTGGCCAGCTCGAGCTGCGGGGCGGTGGACACGACCTCCGCCGGCGCCCACAGCGTGCAATGCACGGCCACGGACAACGCGGGGAACATGAACAGCGTGATGGTCCCTTACACCGTTCAGCCCAACGGGCCGGCCGCCTCGGTCGCGATCACGAAGGGCGACGGTCAGATCGCGTACGTCACCGACCAGTTCCCTGTGTCGCTCGTCGTCAAGGTCACCGACGCGCAGGGCAACCCGGTGCCCGGAGAGACCGTGACGTTCCGCGCGCCGTTCTCCGGACCCTCGGCCGACCTGTCGCGCCCCTCCGCCGTCACGAACGCGAACGGCACGGTCTCGAGCCGCGCCTTCGCGAACGACAAGGTCGGGAGCTATGTCGTCAGGGCGAAACTGGGGAGCGTCGGGACCGCCCGGTTCGACCTCCGCAACGCGGCGGCTCCCTACTTCGCCGACGGGTTCAGGAACGGCCTCAGGAAGTGGAATCGCACCGGCGACATCTCGGTCGCGAAGAGCGCGGGTCAGCCGAAGCCCAGCATGCTGCTGCGCGCGAACGACGGCAAGACCTACGCGACCCACCGGTTCGGCCACACGTACGCGACCGCGTGCGCGAGCGCGTCCGTGCGCCTGAACTCGCTCGGCAACCAGGCCGTCGCGCTGATGCGGTTCCGGGGACCGGGCGACAGCGGGGTCGCGCGGGTGAGCGTGGAGACCGACCGTGAGCTCTTCGTCCGCAACGACCGCGTGGGCGGCGTGAAGCTCTCGGGCTCCAAACTCCCGCTCAGCGAGTGGCACGAGATCGAGTTGTGCACCCACATCGGCGCGAAGGGATCGATCTCGCTCTTCCTCGACGGCACGAAGATCCTGAGCTGGCGACAGCGGCTCGGCGATCGACGCATGGCCGCGATCCACCTGATCGAGAACGACGTGAAGACGTTCTCGTTGAACGTCGACGACGTGCTGGTGGATCGCAAGCCCGGGGTTCCGGTGTGACCCAACGGAGCCTGCTGATGATCATGGCGCGAGACTTCGCGTCAAGGCTGGCGACCGCGGTGTTCCTCGTGGATCCCGAGGGGACGCTCGTCTACTTCAACGAGGCCGCGGAGCGAGTGCTGGGCCAGGAGTTCGTCGAGGGCCGCGTCGTTCCCGCGAGGGAGTGGTCGACGACGTTCTCCCCCGAGGACGAGGACGGGGAGCCGGTTCCGCTCGCGTCCCTGCCCCTCGGGGTCGCGCTGACCGAGCGCGTGCCCGCCCATCGGGCGATCCGGATCGTCGGCGCCGACGGGGTCAGCCGAGGCATCGAGGTGACCGCATTCCCGCTCTTCGCGCACGCCGACGAATGCGTCGGCGCGGTCGCGATCTTCTGGGAGCACGCGGGGCAGTAGTGCGGGTCCGCGTCTGGGGCGCCCGCGGATCCCTCGCCTCGCCCGGTCCCGATACGGCGCGCTACGGCGGCAACACGTCCTGCGTCGAGGTGCGGGGCGCCGACGGCACGCTCGTGATCCTGGACGCCGGCACCGGGATCCGTCCCCTGGGGGTCCGGCTCCGCGACGAGGCCCACGGTCCCGTCAACCTCATGCTCACGCATCTGCACGTCGACCATATCGAGGGCCTTGGGATCTTCGCCCCGATCTGGGAACCGGGCACTGAGCTGCATCTGTGGGGACCGTCGTCGACGGTCAGCTCTCTCGAGGATCGGATCACGCGTTACTTCTCGCCGCCGTTGTTTCCGGTCCACCTCGCGGATGTCCCGGCGACGGTGACGTTGCACGACGCTCCCGAGGGTTCGTGGGCGGTCGGTGGCCTCACCGTCACGTCGGCGCCGATCCTGCACGCGGGGCCGACCGTCGGCTACCGGATCGAGGAGGGCGATCGCTCGGTCGCCTACGTCACCGATCACGAGCCGGCCCTGGGCGCCGACCTCGAGACGGCCGCCGAGGAGTGGATCTCGGGCCACGCGCTCTCGTTCGGCGCCGACCTGCTGATCCACGACACGCAGTACACGGACGAGGAGTACCCGGACCATGTCGGCTGGGGGCATTCCAGCGCGTCGCAGGTCGCCACGTTCGCGGAGCGCGCCAAGGTGGACCGCCTCTGGCTCTTCCATCACGACCCGCTCCACACCGACGCCGACGTGGATCACATGACGCGGCGGGTACGCGACCGCCTGGGCGTCGGCGAGGACCGGTGCGTGGCAGCCGCCGAGGGCCTCGAGACCGACGTGTGAGACCTGGCCCCCGGGCGGCCCGCGCCGCGCGGGTAGCCCAGCGAGGTTCAGCTGTTCGATTCGCAGGCGTACGGCAGACGTCGTTCGGCGCGGATCACGAAGTCTCCGGCGTCGGCGAAGTAGGAGTCCCGTCCGAGGTTCCCGTCGATCAGGTCGCCGCGCTTCCCGTCGCCGGTGTTCAGGCACGGATCCCCGCCGGGCCCTCCATAGACGCGATCGCGACCGCCGCTGGTCACGAGGCGGTCATGTCCTGCCTGCAGATAGACGACGTCGTCCCCGCCGCCGAACGGTTCCCAGACGAAGTCGTCGCCGCGGCCCGCGCGCACCCGGTCGTTGCCGTCACCCCCCTTGATCCAATCGTCGTCACGTCCGCCGCGGATCCGATCGTCATCCGGACCACCGTTGAGATCGCCCCTGCCGTCGCCGCCCCTGAGGACGTCGTCACCGATGTCGCCGGCGAGATGATCGGCGCCGCTGCCCCCCAAGAGCAGGTCGTCGCCACGGCCCCCACCGAGACGGTCGGCCCCAGGCCCGCCACGAAGGACGTCGTCCCCGCTCAGCCCGACCAGGTTGTCGTTCCCGGCTCCACCGCACATCACATCACGGCGTGACGTCCCCCGCAGCTGGTCGTGGCCCGGGCGTGCCGAAGATCGTGCACCGGGCATGGCGCGCCACCGCCGGCGTGGCACCGAGACCGACGAGCACCGACGCGATCAGCGTCGACGAGATGACGATCGCGAGCTTCCTCATATCGTGACTCCTTCGATCAGCTGTTCGTCTCGCAGGCGAACGGCAACCGACGTTCGGCGCGGATCACACGGTCCAGCGCGTCGGCGTAGAAGCCGTCGATCCCGTCGTTCCCGTCGATGACGTCGCCACGCTTCCCGTCGCCCGTGTTCAGGCACGGGTCGTTCCCCGGTCCGCCGTCGATACGGTCGCGCCCCCCAGCGACCTGGATCAGGTCCGGACCACGCTCGCCGTAGATCACGTCATCGCCGCCGTAGGCGTCCCAGATCACGTCGGCGCCGAGGCCCGCGTGCACCCGGTCGTCCCCCTGGTCCGGCCGGATCGAGTCTGGACCGGTGCCGCCACGGATCCGATCGTCGCCGGGGCCTCCGTAGATGTGGCCGCCGGCCTTCCCGCCCTTCAGCGCGTCGTCACCGGGACCACCCTGGAGCCCGTCCCGGCCCGGACCACCCAGCAGGACGTCGTCGCCCCGACCGCCATCGAGCCGGTCCCTCCCGGATCCGCCGCGGAGCACGTCGTTGCCGCTCAGGCCCATGAGGCTGTCGTTACCGGCTCCACCGCAGATCACGTCGCGCCTCGATGTCCCCACCAGCTGGTCCTCCCCCGGCGTCCCGAAGACCGTGCACTTCGCGTATCGAGCCGACGCCGGCGATGCCCCGACGCCGGCGAGCGTCGACAGGACGAGCGCCGTCCCGGCCACCACGACGATCCTCTTCATCACGTGCCCCCTCATCCGAGTTCCGTCCGATCGCGGATCCGCGGCCTCCAACCCGCGATCCGCTGCCGTCCACCCGTCCGCACGATCAACGCGTTCACGACCGCCCGACGGGCGCCCGGGGCCGGTCGGTTCAGGCTGCGGTTGCCGAGCAACAGCTGGGTCGAGGCGCCGCCGTCCAGGTTCAGGGCTTCGACGGCGCCGAGCGCGACCAACTCCTTCGCGAGATCCTCCGTGGTCATGCCGACCGACCAACCGGCCCGGCGCCCGTCGACCGTCACGAGGAGGACGCGGCAGGGAGTCGTCGGCCGCGCGTCGAGGCAGCCGCGCGTGAGCCCCACGGCCGAGCGCGGATGCAGGTCGCACCGCAACGGCAGACACGGGCCGCGCACGACGCGGCCGCGGTGGACCAGCATCGGCGCACCCCCGAAGGCCTGCCCGACCTCGGGAAGCCCCAGCGAGGCATGGATCCCCACGAGGATCCCCGCCCGCAGCCCGGCGATCCAGTGACCTTCGACGCTCCCCTTGCCCGCGGTCAAGACCACGTCGTCGCCGTGGGCGCGGAGCATGCTCGTGCCGTCGCACGCCACCCCGCGAACACGGGTTCGATCCACGCATGGCTCCGGTCCGCGGTCGGCGACAGCCGGACGCTGCAGGGCTTGGGCCCCGACCAGAAGGGGTCGCGATCGAGCGCCGTGAACGCCACCATGCCGTCGTCGGGCGCGACGCCCGCGTTCCATCGAACGATCCGGACGCGCTCTCCCGTGTCGAGCCGGGTCGCGGTCACCGGGACCCGAGGCGTCGTGACCGCGGCCCGCGTCCCGGTCGGGTCGAAGGCGAACACCACGCCGGCTGACCCGCCCGAGGTCAGGAGCTGGCCGTCTCGGACGATCGCGTGTGCCGGACGATCGGGCGATGCCAGGTCCCCGTTGATCGCGATCAGCGCCCGCTCGCGGCGGGCCACGTCCCGCAGCACTCCGTACCCGCCCAGCCGGTCGGTCGCGAGCGCCGGCACGAACCGGACCCGGCTCGGATCGAGCCGCACGATGACCAATCGCACGGGCCCGGGGAGCCTGGCCCGCGCGATCGTGACCCCGGGTGCGACGGAGCGTCCCGGCGATGCCGAGGCCTGACGGATCGGGGCGAGCGCCGCCACCGTGAGCGCGACCGTGAGCAGCGCGACGAGACGGGGGATCCTCGATCGCCGCCCTGCGACCAGCGTCACGTCGATGCCTCACGTCGGCGGGCAGCCAGCGCCTATCCTGCGCCTTCCCGGGGTTCCTCCGCAAGACATCCAGCCTCGCGAAGGAGGCGGAGCCCTGACCCGGCCTAGGCCACGTCGAGCGGTCCGAACTCAGGCGCGCGATCCGGTGCAGGGAGGGCCACCCCGAGCCGGACCAGCAGCCAGCAGGACAGCTCGATCGAGGGTCCGATCAGGAAGACGAACGCGATCGTCCCCACGCCGGCGACCCCGCCGAGGATGAGCCCGGCGACGAGGACCCCCGTCTCGATCGCGCCGCGGACCAGGGCGATCCGGCGTCCCGTCCGGCGCGAGGTCGCCAGCATCAGTGAATCGCGGGGCCCGGCCCCGAATCCCCCTCCGATGTAGAGGGCGGACCCCAGCCCGAACAGGAGGATCCCGCCGGCGACGAGCCCGAGCCGGGCACCGAGCGACATCGTCGACCAGGCGTCGACGGCCGGGATCGCGAGGAGCCGGTCGATCACCAGGCCGATCACGATCGCGTTCGCGAAGGTCCCGAACCCCGGCGGCGCACCGGCCGCCCAGCCGATCGCCAACACGATCAGGCTGACGATCACGCTGGCGACGCCGATCGACAGGCCCGTGTGGTCCGCAACGCCGAGGTGGAACACGTCCCACGGGGGAAGCCCCAGCTCGGACTCGAGCATCGCGACGATCCCGATCGAGACCAGCACGAGCCCGGTGAACAACGCGACGAGGCGCGGCACGAGCGGGCCTTTCAGGAGCGGTGCGTCCTTCATGCGAGCGAGGCTATCGGGCGCTCAGGCGTCCAGCGGTTCGATCGCCTCGAGCGTGTAGTCCTCGCCGTCGGGATCCCATTCCAGCCGGACGAACCCGAGCGTCTCGGCGGCCTTGCAGAACTGCAGGAAGCCGCGGAACCCGAACTGCTTCTCGCTGAACCCCGGCCGCACCTTGCGGACCGCGTTCTTCATCCCGGAGAGGTGCGGCGGGCCGCCGCGCTCCTCGAGGTCGGCCACGACCGACCGGAGCAGCTCGAAGGCCTCGGCCTCCCCTCCGTGCGTCGGGAGCGACACCTCGGGATCACCCTTGGCCGAGCCCTCGCTCAGCTCCACGACGTTGCGTTCCGCCAGGTGCCGCAGCAGTTCGCCGAACGCGCGGAACCCGTAATCGGCCTCGCTGAAGGTGGGGTCCTTGCGGAGCAGCGCCCGCTTGATCGACGAGGCGAGGACCGGCCCGCTCGAGGTGCCCTCGAGGCCCGATACGGTCTGGGCGACCCAGCTCGCGAGCTGGTCGACGTCGCGCGGCGCGGTCTCGGCCGCCGGCTCCTCCTCCTCGTCCTCGGGCTCCGCGACGACCGGCGTCTCTGCCTCGGCCGGCTCAACGCCGCCGCCCCCGCCCGACCCGCGACGCCGACGGCGGCGACCGGCGGGGACCGCCTCGACGCCCTCGAGTGCCTCGTAGAAGAGGAACTCGTCGCACGCCGGCGGCAGGAGGGCCGAGGTCGAGTCCTTGATGCCCACGCCGATCACCCGCTTGTTCAGCTCCCGGAGCTTGTGGACGAGCGGCGTGAGATCGCTGTCACCCGTGCAGATCACGAACGTCGTGACGTAGTCGCGCTCGAACGCCATCTCGAGGGCATCGACCGCGAGCTTGATGTCCGCGGCGTTCTTCCGCGAGGTGCGCATCCGCTGCGGGATCTCGATCAGCTCGACGTGGGCGCGCGTCAGCATCCGCCGGTCCTCGTCGAAGTAGGACCAGTCCGCATAGGCCTTCCGCGCGATCACGCGGCCGCGCTCGGCGAGCGCGTCGAGCACCGGGCGCAGGTCGAACTGCTTCCCGAGATTGTCGCGCGACCCGATGGCCAGGTTCTCGTAATCCAGGAACAGCGCGATGCGTTCTTCGTCGGTATCCACCGGGCCACCCTACCCGCGTGGCCCGGCCCACGAGGGCCTGTTGCCCCCCGGTCGGCCCGGGCATAGGTCAAAGGACCCCCCCAGACCCGGGCAAAGTCCCCCACGTGAGGCCCCCATCGTCCGCTACGCGGGGCCTTCCCCGAGGCCATGCTGTGTCCATCCGAAAAGAGCCACCCGAGCAAGGGGGTACGTCATGAGTAGGAAGGCATGGGACCAGCTGGTGAGCGCCGCGGCACTGGTGATCGCCGTCGTCCTCGTCCTGATGGGCGCGGCCGCGATCTACGGCGGCAACTTCGGTCGCGACAACGTCACGGATCGCCTGCAGCCGCAGAACGTGGTGTTCCCGCCTTACGAGGCGATGACCCCGGAGGAGAAGGCCGCGATCGGCGACTACGCCGGACAGCAGGTCGTGAACGGCAACCAGGCGGAGGCCTTCGCCACCTACATCCAGGGTCACCTCGCCGAGGTCAACGAAGGCGCGACCTACGCGGAGACCAGCTCGGCCGCACGTGAAGAGGGGCTCGATCCCGACACCGCCGCGGAGCTCCAGGGCATGGCCGACACCCTGTTCAAGGGTGAGACCCTCCGCTCGATCCTCTTGAACGCCTACGGCTGGTGGACCGTGGCCACGATCGCCCTGTTCGCCGGCTGGGTCATGGTGGCAGCGGGCATCGCGCTCTTCATCCTCGCGATCTTCGGCTTCCGTCACGCGAAGCGGGCCGAGGCGGAGCGCCTGGCCGCGGCACCGATCGCCACGAAGGAATACGCGCCGACGAACGCCTGATCTCGATCGACGCAGCCGCATCGGACGGCCGTCCCGGAAGGGGCGGCCGTTCCGCATGTCCGGGTCCCGTCTGTCGGTCGTCGCATCGGGTGCTCGACCTAGACTCGGCCGATGGCGGTTCGGATCCTCACCGAGCGCGAGCTGAACCGGGCGCTGCTGGCGCGGCAGCTCCTGCTCGCCCGGACCCGTGCGCCACTCACGCGCACGATCGAGCGGATGGGCGGCCTGCAGACCCAGTACTCGCCATCGGGCTACGTCGGGCTCTGGTCGAGGCTCGACGGCTTCGAACGGCCGACGCTCACGCGCGCGCTCGAACGAAGGACCGTGATCCAGGGCACGGTGCTGCGGGTGACGATCCACATGGTCTCGCGGGCCGACTTTGCGCCGTGGACCGCCGCGGTTCGGGACGCGCGCCGAGCCTGGTGGCTCACCGCCACCCGCCGCCACCGTGAGGAACCCGAGATGCGGGAGATCGCCGCGCGGGTGCGGTCGCTGCTCGGCGACGGGCCGCTGCGGCGCGCCGAGATCGTGGACCGGCTCGGGCTCGATAGCACCACGTTCAACGGCGTCGGCCTCTGGGTGGATCTCGTCCGGGCCCCGCCGTCGGGCACGTGGGGACGACCCCGCGCCGACCTCTATGCGCTCGCCGAGCGATGGCTCGGCGGTCCCGTGCGCGCCGATCCCCATGCCGGCCGGGACCTGCTGGTGCGGCGCTACCTCGGGGCGTTCGGTCCGGCCGCGCGCAAGGACATCGCCAGCTGGGCGGGACTCTCGATCTCGGCGCTCGAGCCGTCCTTCGCACGGCTGCCCCTCCGCACGTTCCGGGATCAGGACGGCCGCGAGCTGCTCGATCTCCCGCGGGCGCCGCTCCCGCCCGGCGACGCCCCGGCGCCGGTGCGCTTCATCCCGGCGTGGGACGCCTCCCTCTTGGTCCACGCCCGGCGGACCGGCATCGTGCCCGAGGACGTGCGTCCGCTGATCTTCAACACGAAGACCCCGCAGTCGGTCTCGACGTTCCTCGTGGACGGGAAGGTCGCCGGGACGTGGCGGTTCGAAGCGGCGGCGGTCAGGACCGACCCCTTCGAGCCGCTCGGCCGTTCCGTCGCCCGTGAGCTCGCGGACGAGGGCGAGCGACTCGCCGCGTTCATGACGTAGCTCGCCGGAGCGCGTTCAGCAGGCACTGATGGCGTTCAGTCGGTGCGCTCGAGCACGACCACCGGGATCAGGCGGGGGTTGTCGGCCTGGTACCCGGCGAACTGCGAGTACAGGTCGGCCTGCCGCGCGTACAGGTCGTCGCGCTCGTCGCCGGCCACCTCGGTCGCGGTCGCCGGGAAGGTCTCGTCGCCGAGCTCGATCGTGACCCCGGGGTTCGCCTTCACGTTGTGGAACCAGTCGGGGTGGGTCGGCGCGCCGCCCTTGGACGCGAAGATCGCCAGGCGACCGTCGTCGAGCGGGAGGTACATCAGCGGGTTCACGCGCTCGGTCCCGGTCTTGGCGCCGGTCGTCGTGATCAGCAGCAGCGGCTTCCCGTCGAACGGGCCACCGACCTTCCCGTGGTTGGCGCGGAACTCGGCGATCACGTTGCTGTTCCAGTCGGACATGCGGATCCTCTCCTCGGTGTCTCCCTGCAACCCCCGAGGGCGCCGATCCCTTCCCTGGGGCGACGCCAAGGCCCTAGGTACCGGCCGCGACGCGCCGGATCTCATCGACGGCGGCCGGGTCCTCCAGGCTCGAGAGGTCCCCAGCATCCCCACCGGTCACGGCGGCCCGCACGGCGCGCCGCACGATCTTCGCGCTCCGTGTCTTGGGGAGCGCCGCGGCGAACAGGACCCGCGCCGGCGTGAACGCGCTCCCCAGGTGCGTGCGCACCGCCTGCCGGAGCTCGGCCGCGAGCGGGGCTGACGTCTCGACCCCGGGTCGCACCACCACCACGCACCAGATCGCCTCGCCCTTGATCGGGTCCGGCACGCCGACCGCCGCGGACTCCTGCACCGAGGGATGGGTGGCGAGCGCTGACTCGACCTCCGCCGGGCCGAGGCGTTTGCCCGCCACGCTCAGGGTGTCATCGCTCCTGCCGTGCAGGAACCACGCTCCGTCTCCGTCGCGGCTGGCCCAGTCGCCGTGGACCCAGACCCCAGGGAAGCGCCGCCAGTAGCTGTCCAGGTACCGCTCGGTGTCCTGCCAGATCCCGCGGGTCATCGACGGCCAGGGGCTGCGGCAGACGAGCTCCCCCACCTCCCCCGGGCCGACCGAGACTCCGGTCGGACCCACGATGTCGACGTCCATGCCGAGCGCGGGGCCGCCGAGCGAGTCCACCTTGATGGGGACGACCGGGTGCGGCGAGAGGAAGCACGCCCCCACTTCCGTGCCGCCCGAGAGGTTCACGATCGGCAGCCGTCCGCCCCCGACCTCCCGGTGGAACCACAGGTACGCGTCGGGGTTCCAGGGCTCGCCGGTCGAGGCGAGGATCCGCAGCGACGAGCGGTCATGGGACCGTACGGCGTCCGTGCCGGCGGGGATCAACGCCCTGACGAGCGTGGGCGACACGCCGAGCGTCGTGATCCGATGGCGCTCGACCTGGTCCCAGAGCCTCCCGGCGTCCGGATGCATCGGCGAGCCCTCGGCCAGCACCACGGTCGCACCGAGCGACAGCGCACCCACGATCTCCCACGGGCCCATGATCCAGCCCAGGTCGGTGACCCAGTGGAGCCGCTCCCCCCGGTGGAGGTCCACCTGGTAGGCGACCTCTTCCGCGATCTTGACCAGGAACCCGCCGTGCACGTGGACGGCCCCCTTCGGCCGTCCCGTCGTGCCGCTCGTGTAGCCGATGAACAGCGGGTGTTCGCTGTCCAGCGCCGCCGCATCGATCGGGGACCCGGTGAGATCGACCTCATCCTCCCAGCGGAGGTCCCGCCCGGGCGTCATGGGCGTCGCGAGGTCGGGCACCCGGTGCCACACGAGGACGCGCCGGACCGACCCGGCCGACTCGACCGCCCGGTCCGCGACCGGCTTCATCGGCACGACCGCGCCACGCCGCAGGGAGCCGTTCGCGACCACGAGGACCGCGCACCCCGCGTCGGCCATGCGCGCCGCAACCGCGTCGGGCCCGAAGCCGCTGAAGATCGGCACGAAGACGGCCCCGAGCTTCGCGCACGCCATCACGGTGGCCACGGTCTCGATCGCCATCGGCATGAAGATCGCGACCCGGTCACCGGGACCGACCCCGAGCCGCGAGAGCGCGCTCGCGACGGCGTCGGTGAGGCGGCGCAGCCCGGCGAACGTGGCGGTCCTCACCTCGCCGTCCTCCGCCTCCCAGATCACGGCCGGCCCCTCCGGGTCCCGCTCGGCCCACCGGTCGACGCACTGACGTGCGAGGTTCGTCCGACCGCCGACGAACCAGGTCGCCCATTCGGAGCCTTCCGACACGTCCAGGACCCGCTCGTACGGTGTCGAGAACTCGAGGTCGAGGTCGCGCACCACGGCATCCCAGAACCAGTCGGGTTCCGCGACCGACCGGACGGTGAGCTCGGCCAGCGATCCGATCCCGTGGGCCCGCATCAGCCGCGTGACGTTCGCGTGCTCGACGGTGTCGCGATCGGGGCGCCAGACGAACGCGTCGCCGGGTTCGGTCATCCCGTGAGCTTCCCCGTCAGCGCGCGTCCGATGAGCATCCGTCGGATCTCGTTCGTGCCGGCCCCGATCGTGTAGAGCTTGGCATCGCGCAGGAGCCGGCCGGCCGGGCTCTCGGCGACGTAGCCGGAACCCCCCAGCGCCTGGATCGCCTCCAGTGCCACCTCGACGGCACGCTCGGACGCGTACAGCAGGCACGCCGCCGCCGATGCGGCCGAGCGGTGACGATCGCTGGGGTCGAATCCCTCGGCCACCCGATAGGCGAACGCACGCGACGACTCGAGCGCCACGAACATGTCGGCGAGCTTGCCCTGCATCAGCTGGAAGGATCCGATCGGGTGTCCGAACTGCCGGCGCTCACGCACGTACGGCAGCACGAGGTCGATCGCCGCCTGCATGATGCCGATCGGGCCGCCCGCAAGGACCAGCCGCTCGGAATCGAGTCCGCGCATCAGGACCCGCACCCCTTCGTCCGGCTCCCCGAGGACCTGGTCGTCGGGGATCAGGCAGTCGTCGAAGACCAGCTCGCACGTGCTCGAGCCCCGCATCCCGAGCTTCTCGAGCTTGGGTGAGGTGGAGAATCCCTCCATGCCACGCTCCACGACGAACGCCGTGATGCCCGGCGTCCGCCCCTCGACCGGGTCGGAGGTCCGCAGGTACACGAGGAGCACATCGGCGTCCGGCCCGTTCGTGACCCACATCTTCGTGCCGTTCGCGCGCCAGCCGCCGTCGACGCGCTCGGCCCGGCACCGCATCGACCCGAGCACGTCGGATCCGGCGTCGGCCTCGCTCATCGCGAGCGCCCCGACCAGCGAACCCGAGATCAGCCCCGGGAGCCACCGAGCACGCTGCTCGCTCGTGGCGTGGAGCCAGAGGTTGTGCACGCACAGGTTCGAGTGCGCGGCGTACGACAGACCCACCGACGCGGAACCGCGCGAGAGCTCCTCGACACAGACGAGATGCTCCAGGAACACCATGCCGCCGCCGCCGTCCGCCTCGGGCACGGTCGGCCCGAGGATCCCGAGCTCCCCCAGCTTCGGCCAGAGCCATCGGGGGAACGCGTCGTCGCGGTCGATCGCGTCCGCGCGCGGCGCGATCTCTCGGTCCACGAACCCCCGGACCGTCCCGCGGAGCTCCTCGATAGGGATGCGCTCGGTGTCCACTCGACCCCCTGTTCGCCGACGGTCCATACCTATCACGGGCAGCGACAACGCACGCGAGGACCTGACGGTAAGGTTGCACGGACCCGAGAACGCCGTCGGCGTCGTCGTCGGATCCAGGAGCGCCGGTTGCCCAGACTTCGCACGCATGTGGATCGCGGCTCGGAGGAGTTCGCTGCGAATAGTGAGGCGATGCGTGGCCTCGTCGACGAGCTCCGCGGCCGACTCGAGGCCGTGCGCGCCGGCGGCGGCGATGCGGCGACGGCACGGCACCGGGAGCGCGGGAAGCTGCTTGCCCGCGAACGGATCGAGGGCCTCCTCGATCCAGGAGCGGCGTTCCTCGAGTGTTCCCCGCTGGCCGCCACCGGCCTCTACGGCGACGAGGCGCCGTCTGCGGGCATCGTCACCGGCATCGGCCCGATCCACGGCCGGCCCTGCGTCGTCGTGGCGAACGACGCGACCGTGAAGGGCGGAACGTACTTCCCGATCACCGTGAAGAAGCACCTGCGCGCGCAGGAGATCGCGATGGAGAACCATCTGCCCTGCGTGTACCTCGTCGATTCCGGTGGCGCCTACCTGCCCCTGCAGGCGGAGGTGTTCCCCGATCGCGATCACTTCGGGCGCATCTTCTTCAACCAGGCAAGGATGTCGGCGGCCGGCATCCCGCAGATCGCGGCCGTGATGGGCTCCTGCACCGCCGGGGGCGCCTACGTCCCGGCGATGTCGGATGAGACCGTGATCGTCCGCGGCACCGGCACGATCTTCCTCGGTGGGCCGCCGCTCGTGAAGGCGGCGACCGGCGAGGACGTGACGGCCGAGGAACTCGGCGGCGCCGACGTGCACACCCGCCGCAGCGGCGTGGCCGACCACGAGGCCACCGACGACGCGCATGCCCTGCGGATCGTGCGCGAGATCGTGGCGAACCTCCGTCACCCGGCGGAGCGCGCCTGGGAGATCGAGCCTCCCGAGGAACCGGCGATGCCCCTCGAGGACCTCTATGGCACGGCCTCACGCGACCCCTCGGTCACCTACGACGTCAGGGAGGTGATCGGGCGGATCGTGGACGGGTCCGTGCTCCACGAGTTCAAGGCGCTCTACGGCGAGACGCTGGTCTGCGGCTTCGCGCGGATCTTCGGGCACCCCGTCGCGATCCTCGCGAACCAGGGGATCCTCTTCTCGGAGTCCGCGCTGAAAGGTGCGCACTTCATCCAGCTCGCCTGCGCCCGGGGTGTGCCGCTCGTGTTCCTGCAGAACATCACGGGGTTCATGGTCGGGCGGGAGTATGAGGCGGGCGGGATCGCCAAGGACGGCGCGAAGCTCGTCACGGCGGTCGCATGCGCGAACGTTCCGAAGTTCACGGTGATCATCGGCGGCTCGTTCGGCGCGGGGAACTACGCGATGTGCGGGCGAGCCTACGGACCGCGGCAGCTATGGATGTGGCCGAACGCGCGGATCTCCGTGATGGGCGGGCGCCAGGCCGCGAAGGTCCTCACCACGGTCGGCGGCGACCCCGCCGACGAGCCGGCCACGGTCGCGAGGTATGAGGACGAGGGCAGCCCCTACCACTCGACCGCCCGCCTGTGGGACGACGGAGTGATCGATCCGCTGGACACGCGGAAGGTGCTCGCGCTGGGCCTCGACGCGGCTTCCCGCGCCCCGATCGAACCCACCGTCTTCGGGGTGTTCCGGATGTGAGCGAGGTCCGCGTGACCCGTGACGGGCCGGTGACGACCCTGACCCTCGATCGACCGGATCGTCGGAACGCGCTGTCCCCCGAGCTGATGGCCCAGCTCGCCGACGCCGTGCGCGCCGCCGGTCGTGATCCCGACGTGCGGGTCGTCGTGCTCGCCGGGGCGGGCCCCGCCTTCTCCGCTGGCGCCGACATCGGGTGGATGCGCGCGGGACGCGACGCCGACGAGGCTCAGAACCTCGAGGAGGCGGAGGCGCTGCGAGACGGGTTCGAGACCCTCGACACGTGCCCGAAGGCCGTGATCGCCCGCGTGCACGGGGCGGCGATAGGCGGCGGCGCCGGGCTCGTCGCGTGTGCCGACGTGGCCGTGACGAGCGACGAGGCCCGGTTCGCGTTCGCCGAGGTGCGGCTCGGGATCCTCCCGGCCACGATCGCCCCGTACGTGATCCGCGCGATCGGCCCGGGCGCCGCGCGGGCCCTGTTCACCAGCGGCCGGCCGTATCGACGCCGACGAGGCGCTGAGCCTCGGTCTCGTGCACCGAGTGGTTCCCACCGACGGTCTCGATCAGGCGGTCCGAGAGACCGCGGATGCGTTCCTGGCCGGTGGCCCGCAGGCGATCGCCGCGAGCAAGCGCCTGATCCGCGACGCCACCGCGACGCTGTACCTCCCCGACCTGGCCCGCAGGATCACCGCGGCCCGCATGTCCGAAGAAGGCCGCGAGGGCCTCGACGCGTTCCTGGAGAAGCGACCCCCGTCATGGGCGCCATCGAACGACTCCTGATCGCGAACCGCGGCGAGATCGCCGTGCGGATCGCTCGCGCGTGCCGCGAGGCGGGCGTCGGTGTCGTGGGGCTGATCGGGCCCGGCGACGAAGCAGGCCATGCACGTCGCGCTCGCGGACGAGGCGCGCCCGGTGTCCTCGTACCTGGGTGCGGACGCGATCGTCGCGGCGGGGGTGGCCGCCGGCGTGGACGCGGTGCACCCCGGCTACGGCTTCCTGTCGGAACGAGCCGGGTTCGCCGAGGCGGTCCTGGCGGCTGGGCTCACGTGGGTCGGTCCGCCGCCGGAGGCCATGCGCAGCCTCGGCGACAAGGTGGGCGCCCGTGTCCTGGCCGAGGCCGTGGGCGTGCCGGTCGTCCCCGGGTTCGCGGGCCAGGACCTCAGCGACGCCTCGCTCATGCGAGCGGCGGAAGGGCTCGGCGCCCCGCTCCTCGTGAAGGCGGCGGGGGGAGGCGGGGGCCGCGGGATGCGCACCGTCGAGACGCTCGCCGAGCTCCCGGAGGCGCTCGCATCGGCGCGCCACGAGGCGGCGGCCGCCTTCGGCGACGACCGCGTGTTCCTGGAACGACGGATGGCCGGCGTGCGTCACGTCGAGGTGCAGGTGCTGCTCGATGCTCACGGCTCCGGCGTGTACCTCGGCGAGCGTGACTGCTCGCTGCAGCGACGGCATCAGAAGATCCTCGAGGAAGCGCCGGCCCCCGGTGTGGAGTCGCCCTTGAGGGAGGCCCTGGGCCAGGCGGCGCTCACGATCGCGCGCGAGGCCGGTTACGAGGGGGTCGGCACGGCGGAGTTCCTCCTCGACGCCGACGGGACGTGGTGCTTCCTCGAGATGAACGCCCGGCTCCAGGTCGAGCATCCCGTGACCGAGGCGGTGACGGGGGTCGACCTCGTGCGGGCGCAGCTGCGGGTTGCCGGCGGCGAGCACCTCTGGATCACGCAGGACGACGTTCGCGCGGCGGGCCACGCCATCGAGGCGCGGATCTACGCGGAAGACCCCGCGGCCGGGTTCATGCCGTCCGGCGGAAGGGTCGACCTGCTCTCGCTCCCACATTGGCCCGGTGTGCGGATCGACACGGCGCTCCGCGAGGGTGACGTCGTTCAGCTCGGCTTCGATCCTCTCCTCGCGAAGGTGATCGCCCGAGCCGCCGACCGCGATGCCTGCATCGACCGGCTCCGGTCGGCGCTCGCCGAGGTCCGCCTCGTCGGCGTGCGCACGAACCTGGGGTTCCTGCTCGACGTGCTCGATCGACCGGAGATGCGCTCGGGCGGCGTCGACACCGACTGGGTGACCGCCACGTGGGTGCCGGAGGTCCCCCCGCTCCCGGCGGGCGTGTATGCCGGGAGCGACCCGACGGATCCGTGGCGCTCGTTCGGCGCCGCCACCGCGTCGACGGCGGTGTCGGTGGCCGGTCGCCATGCGCAGTACCGCGGGTGGGGATACGAGCTCGCGGTCGACGAGCTGGAACCGGTGGCGATCGCTCCGCCCGGGGGGTCGCTGACGGCGCCGATCCCCGGGTCGATCAGCCGGGTGGCGGTCGCGGTCGGCGACGAGGTCGAGGCCGGTCAGGTCGCCGTCGTCCTCGAGGCCATGAAGATGCAGCTGCGGGTCGACGTCCCCGCGGCGGGCACGGTCCGGTCGGTGAACGTGGCGGTGGGCGACGTGGTGAGGGCCGGCCAGAGCCTGGTGGAGGTCGACGACCAGTGACGATGCCGACGTCGGTAACGATCGTCGAGGTCGGGCCGCGCGACGGTCTCCAGAACGAGCCGGTGGCCGTCTCCGCCGACGCGAAAGTGGCGTTCATCGAGGCGCTCGCCGCCGCGGGGCTCCGGGTCGTGGAGGCCACGTCGTTCGTCTCGTCGTCGGCCGTTCCACAGCTCGCCGACGCCGACGAGGTCTACCCCCGGATCCGTCGACGCGATGGGGTCCGGTACCCGGTGCTCGTGCCGAACGTGCGGGGGATGGAGCGTGCCGAGGCGGCGGGTGCCGAGGCGGTGGCGGTCTTCACGGCGGCGTCCGAGACGTTCACCCGGCGCAACATCGGGATGTCGATCGCAGGTTCGCTCGAGGCGTTCCGGCCGGTGCTCGAGCGCGCGGGCGAACTTGGCTGGTGGCGCCGGGGTTACGTGTCGACGGCGTTCGGGTGCCCCTACGAGGGCGACGTCGAGCCCGGGGTCGTCGTGGAGATCACCGAGGCCCTCCTGGAGCTCGGCTGTCACGAGGTATCGATCGGCGACACGATCGGTGTGGCCGAGCCGGACGACGTCCGTGCCCGCGGCGCGGCGCTCCTCGAGCGGGTGCCGGCGGACCGGCTGGCGCTCCACCTGCACGACACACGCGGGCGCGCCCTCGAGAACGTCGAGGCCGGCCTGGAGCTCGGCATCGCCACCTACGACGCATCGGCGGGAGGCACGGGAGGCTGCCCGTTCGCTCCGGGGGCCCCGGGGAACCTCGCCACCGAAGCGCTCTGTGGACTCCTCGATCGGCTCGGGATCGAACATGGGGTGGATGCCGCCGCAGTGGAGGCCGCGGGACTCGCCTTGCGGGTGCGGCTCGCCGCGGGCTAACCGCCGAGGGACGGGCCGCGGACGATCTCGTACCGCACGCCCTGCCAGGTCTCGCCCGCGTAGGTGCGCTCGAACCGCTCGACGAGCTCAAGCCCCGCCTTCTCCGCGACCCGGATCGACGGGACGTTCTCGGCGCTCGCGTAGGCACGGACGACCTCGGCATCCAGCGTCTC
Organism: uncultured Actinomycetes bacterium; assembly: GCA_963816275.1. Classification (GTDB taxonomy): domain Bacteria; phylum Actinomycetota; class UBA4738; order UBA4738; family HRBIN12; genus JAOUEA01. The sequence goes on along the minus strand of CAWFJU010000018.1, from coordinate 109,804 downwards.
GAAGGCGTACCGGACGAGGGCCCGGACGGCCTCGGTCGCGTAGCCGCGCCCCTGATCGGCGGGCGCCATCGTGTACCCGACCTTGATGACGCCGTGCTCGTCGTCGGCCGGACTCAGGCCCACGTCACCGACCAGCCTGCCGGTCTCGAGCTCCTCCACCGAGAACTGCACCCAGCCCGGCTCCCCCGGCCGGCGCGCGGCCATGTCGAGGATCTCCTCGCGCACGCCGTCCGGATCGGTGCGCTCCCAGCCCTGGTACCGATGGACCTCGGGGTCGCTTCGATAGGCCGAGATCGTCTCGGCGTCATCGCCCACCGACCGGCGCAGGCGCAGCCGTTCGGTGAGGATCGGACGGGGATCGTCGTCGAATCGCATCCGGCCGGGAAGCGTACCGGGTGCGACCTCGTGGGCGCGGTGGGTGGCCGCCGGGGTGTCGTGCCTCACGCCGGCGTGGCCCCCGCGGGCGTCAGGGGGTCGACGCACCGGCGGGGTCACGGCTGGAACGCGCGGTCCGGCAGTCCACCTCGGCCGGCCAGAGCCCGACGACCCGGAGGACGCCTCACCGGTCGGCGCTAGGCCCCCTACCGACCGGACGCGGGCAACGCCGCGCGCAACGACGTGGGATGCTCTCGCACCATGCGGGGCGAGGGCTGGTTCCGATCCTCCTGGGAAGCGCTCGTCGAGGCGTTCCGGGTACCGGACCTCCGCCGGGTGGAGTTCGCGTGGGCGCTCTCGGTCACCGCGGACTGGGTCTCGACGATCGTGCTCGCGGTCTACGCCTTCGACGTCGGCGGGCCGCTCGGCGTGGGGATCCTCGGCCTGATCCGGATGGTCCCGGCCGCGCTCGCCGCCCCGTTCCTGGCGATGCCCGCCGACCACTACCCACGCCAGCGGGTCATGGCGGCCGTCGAAGTTGTCAGGGGGTCGCTGATCGGGGCCGCCGCGATCGCGGTCTGGCTCGACTGGCCGATCGCCGTCGTGTACTCCCTGGTCGCGGGAGCGGCGATCGTGTCGAGCGCCCTGCGCTCGACCCAGTACGCGCTGCTCCCCTCGCTCGCTCGGTCCCCCAAGGAGCTCGTCGCGGCCAACGTGGGACTCGCGACGATCGAGGGACTCGGGACGCTCGCCGGCCCCGCGCTCGCCGGCGTCTTCCTCTCGCTCACCGGACCGGGACCGCTCCTCCTCGGCGCCGGGCTCGCGTTCGGCGCCGCGGCGATCATCCTGCTGCGGATCGAGGGGGGCGGCTTCGCGCTTCCCGAGGTCGTCTCGCGACGGCGGCCGCTCCACGAGGCGCTCGCCGGGTTCCGGGCGCTGGCAACGATGCCCAAACCCCGGCTCATCGTCGAGCTCTTCACGGCGCAGACGATCGTGCGTGGACTCCTCGGGGTGCTCCTCGTGGTCGCCTCGTTCGACCTGCTGGGGATGGGCGCGTCGGGACTCGGCTACCTCTCCGCGGCGATCGGCGCCGGGGGGCTGATCGGGATCGTCGTCGCGCTGGCGCTCGTCGGCCGGCCGCACCTCGCGGCGCCGTTCGGCCTCGCCCTGCTCGCCTGGGGGATCCCGATCGCGCTGATCCCCGTCCTGCCGTTCCCGGTGGTCGCGCTCCTCCTGATGGCGGTGGTCGGGATCGGCAACAGCGTCGGCGACGTCGCGGGGATGACCACGCTCCAGCGCATCGTGCCGGACGCCGTCCTCGCGCGCGTGCTCGGTGTGCTCGACGGGCTGGTCCTCGCGGGGATCGGGCTCGGCGGCATCCTCGCCCCGGGGCTCGTCGCCCTGCTGGGCGACCGCTGGGCGTTCGTCGTGACCGGCACCCTGCTCCCCGTGCTCGTGGCCGTGGCGTGGCCGGCCCTCCGGCGCCTCGACGAGGAGACGATCGTCCCGGAGCGCGAGCTGGCGCTCCTGCGCGCGGTCCCGATCTTCAGGCCGCTCGACATCCCGACGGTGGACCACCTGGCGCAGCAGCTGGGCGCGCGGATGATCCAGCCCGGCACCGTCGTGATCACCCAGGGCGAGGTGGGCGACCGCTTCTACGTGATCGACCGCGGGCGGGTGGCCGTCTCGGCCGACGGCCGGCACATCGCCGACCTCGGCCCGGGCGACTTCTTCGGCGAGATCGCGCTGCTCCGCGACGTCCCGCGGACCGCCACCGTAACCGCGACCGAGGAGACTCGGCTCCTGATGCTCGAGCGCGACCAGTTCCTGACGGCGGTCACCGGGTTCGCGCTGAGCCACCTCGAGGTGGACCGGGTCGCCGTGGAGCGGCTCAACCAGCTCGACCGCGACGACGGCTAGGCGCACACGCCGAGCCTCGACCACGCACGAGCCGGCGTCCGGGGCTACCCCCTCGCTCGACGCTCAGACCGAGCGCGCGTTCCTCGATCCTCAGCCCGGTTTGAAGGCCGGGCGGCCGTCATCGGGCGTCGAGGCCGGCACCGGCTCGGCGCCCACCGAACGCGCGATACCGGCCGCCACCCGGTTGAACCCGTCGCGGTCCCAGGCGCCCACGACGTCGACGACCACCCCGCGATCGACCAGGTAGAGCGTGGGGACGGAGACGACCTCGTAGGCATCGGAGGCCGCGTAGGGCGGCGGATCCTCGAGCGAGCCGATCCCGATCGAGAACGTCGTCGAGAACCGGTCGAGTTCGGCGACCGGGTCTTGACCGACGCCGATCGCCCGGCCCGGCGCGACCCGCTCGAAGGTCGCCATCGTGGGGGCGGCGAGCTGACACGTCGGACACGTCACCTTGTAGAAGAAGAGGGCGACCGGGCCGTCGTCGAACGAGATGCCGCCGATCGCAGGGGCTGCCTCACCGACGGCCAGCGGACTCATGCCGCCAGCCTACGACCGGGCACCGACCGCCGCGAGCTCAGGCCGCGGTGGTCGGGGGATCCGACGGCCCCGTCGGGTCGGCGAGGGTCGACCCCGATTGCACGTCGGACGGCGCCGACTCACCCGCGGCGTTGATGGCGATGACGCGGTACCAGTAGGTCGTGGCGGGCGCGAGTCCACCGTCACTGAACGTGGTCACGTCCGCGCCCTGGGTGCCTGCCTCGTTCCACGTGAGGCCGCCGTCGAGGGACATCTCGATCCGGTAGCCGGTCGCTGAGGCCACGTTGCTCCAGCTCAGATCGATCGACGTCGATGACGACGGCGTGACGGCGAGCAGCACGGGCGGGGCCGGCGGATCCAGCAGGGTCGTCGTCGAGATCACGTCGGAGACCGAGGCGTCGCCGGCCTCGGTCGTCGCGATCACCCGGTAGTAGTAGGTCGTGTTCGCCGCGAGGTCGGGGTCGGTCGCCGTCGTCTCGTTCTGCGCCAGCGTCGCGGCCGTCGTCCAGCCGCCGATCCCGTCGGTCGACCGCTCGACCCGGTACCCGGACTCGCCGGAGATGTCGCTCCACTGGACCGTCACGGCCGACGAGGACGTCGGCGATGCCGTCGCCGTGGTCGCGTCCAGCGGGGCGACCCCCGGATCGGTGATCGTCGAACCCCCGCCCGACGACGAGCCGCCCCCAGGCGAGGTCGACGACGAAGAGGAGGCGCCACTCCCGCCCGGACGGCCACCCGTGCCGGCCGACGCCGAGCGGAGGTCGCGCGGCATGGTCTGCGAGGGGGCCGAGACGACCGCCGGCCCCATGCCGTCGGCCCGTTCGCTCGATGCATCCTCCCCGCTCAGGCCGAGACTGGTCGTGACGCTGTCGAGCACCGTCGTTACCGCGTGCCGAGCCTGAGGGCTCGCTGATGCGGTGCCGACGAACGCGACGGCGGCCACGAGCGTCACGCCGATCACTCGTCGGCCACCGGACGATCGCGCGGGCGACCGCGCCGGAAGGAAAGTTCCCATCAGAGGATGAACCGCGGCCGGGGGGCGGGAGGGCGCGTCCATACGTGCCCGGCCCGCGGCCACGGGCCGACGAGGCGCGAGGTGCCAGAGGTGCTCGAGATCCCTGATGTCGCGCTTGCGACGCCGTCGATCGAGCACAGCCACGAGCGCCGCCCCCGCCAGGAGGGCCACGTTGAGGGCCACGATGCCCGCGATGACCAGCAAGATCACCTTCGCCACGACGCCACAAGCCTACGGCAGGAACGGGCGCCTGTGCATAACCTCTGGATAAGCCTTGTTGGCGCTCCGGTTGCGGCCCGACTCAGGCGGTCGTGGCGCGGAGCATCCAGGCGGTCTTCTCGTGTACCTCGATCCTCGAGGTGACGAGATCCGCGGTGGCGACGTCGCCGGCCCCTTCGGCCCTCGAGACCACTTCGCGCGCAGTGCGGATGACGGCTTCGTGCCCCTCCACCAGGTGTCGGACCATCGCCATCGCCTCGGGGACGCCCTCCTCGTCAGGGACCGTCGAGAGGCGTGCGAACTCGACATAGCTCGCGGGGGCAACGTGACCCAGGGCCAGGATGCGCTCGGCCAGCAGATCCGCGGCGTCTCGCAGGTCGATGTACTCCTCTTCGAACATCAGATGGAGGTTGCGGAACATCGGCCCGCTGACGTTCCAGTGATACCCCTGCGTCTTCAGGTACAGGGTGTAGGTGTCCGCGAGCAGCGAGGAGAGCCCTTCGCTGATCTCCTTGCGCGCCTGCTCGGGGATGCCTGTGTTCACGTCCATGGTGTGCCTCCCATCGATCTCCAACCTCACGTCGACCCTACCGGCCCAGTGCCGGACGGGTTCGGGTCTGTCGGACCTATCCTCCCCGGGTCGTTAGGCTTCGTCCCGTGCCGCGCCTCGACAAGATCCCGCCCGCCGTCCGCACCACGTACCTGGGCGAGTTCACCCACGAGCACGCCGACAGGATCGCGGCCGAGCTCGAGGCTCGCCAGATCGTCTGGTGGTTCAAGCAGCCCGGGTTCATCAGCCGGGTCTGGGAGCACGGGGTGCGGCTCTTCGTGGATCGGACGCGCCTCGAGGAGTGCGAACGCATCGCCGACGAGGTCACGGGCAGCTAGATAACTCGATCCACGGAACTTCCTGTACTCGATGCCGGTGGGATGACGCGACGTGAAATGGCGGCCGGGCGGCCCCCGCGCCGGGGGCCGCCCGTCCCGTGTCATGGGTCGGCGGGCGCACGACGATGGCGACACCTGATCGGGGGGTGAAGGCACGATGACGACGCTGACGGACTACCTGGATGCTCACGACGTCGACTACGAGGTGCTCGAGCACGAGCGGGCGGTCACCGGGATCGAGGAGGCACACGCGCTCGGCCTGAAGGCCGACGAGGTGCTGAAGACCGTGATCTGCGACACGAAGGGCGACCACGTCGCGCTCGTCGTCCCGAGCGGCGAACGGCTCGACATGGAGCTCGTCCACGACGTGCTCGGAGATCCGGACGCCACGCTCGCGAACGAGAGCGAGCTCACGCGCGACTTCGGGGGGTTCGAGCTGGGGGCGCTACCGCCCGTGGCGCCGCTCCTCGGCGTCGACGTGATCGTCGACCCCACCGTCCGCGACCACGGACCGGTGATCTTCGCCGCCGGTACCCAGACCGCGTCGGTCAAGGTCGACGCGGTGGCGTTCTTCGGGGCGCAGCCGGTGCGGTTCGCCGAGGTCACCGAGATCTGGAACGAGGGTCGCTCGTAGCGTCATCGGCAACCCTCGGGCGGAGAACCCGCCAGGTCCTGGATGATGACCCCATGAAGACGATCGGGAACATCCTCTGGTTCGTGCTGGCGGGGCTCTGGCTGGCGATCGGCTACACGATCGCCGGGTTGCTGATGTGCATCACGATCATCGGCATCCCGTTCGGGATCCAGGCGTTCAAGCTCGCCGGGTTCGTCCTGTGGCCGTTCGGGCGAACGGTCGTCGCGAAGCCGGAGGCGCTCGGCGTGCTCGACATCATCTTCAACGTGTTGTGGCTCTTCCTCGTGGGATGGGAGCTCTTCCTCCTCAGCATCGCCGCGGGGATCCTGCTGTGCATCACGATCATCGGTATCCCGTTCGGGATCCAGGCGTTCAAGTTGAGCGTCCTCGCGCTGTGGCCGTTCGGGAGCACCGTGGTGCCCGAGGATCAGATCGAGGTCGTCGCCTAGGCCGGCACGGCGTCGAGCTCGTCCGCCGTGAGCCGCCATGCCCCCGCGGCGACGTTCGCTCGAACCTGCTCGGCCGACGTCGCGCCCGCGATCACCGACGCCACGGGGGCCTGGGCGAGCAGCCACGCGACGGCGAGCTCGAGGATCGTGTGCCCGCGGTCTCGAGCGAACCCTTCGAAGGCCTCGAGACGATCGAAGGTCGCGTCGCCCAGGGTGGCGTCGCGCCGGTCGGCCGGCCATCCCGCGATCCGGGTGCCGCCCGGGACGGGCTCCCCACGCCGGATCTTCCCCGTGAGGAGGCCGCTCGCGAGCGGGAAGTACGGGAGGTACGCGAGACCCAGCCGGGCCGCCTCGGCGAGGCCCTCGTCGAGGTCGGCTCGAGCCAGCAGGCTCAGTTCGTTCTGCACGCTCGCGAACCGAGCCGCGCCGGTGGGCGGCGCGGCGTCGGCCTCGCGGAGCTGCGCCGCCGAGAGGTTCGAACAGCCGATCTCGCGGACCTTGCCCTCGCGGACGAGCTCGTCGAGCACCTCGAGCGTCTCGGCGATCGGCGTGCCGGCGTCGGGCGTGTGCAGTTGGAAGAGGTCGATCCGGTCCGTGGCGAGGCGGCGGAGGCTCGACTCGGCCGAGACGCGCACGTTCGCGGCCGAACCGCCGGTCTCCCGACCTGCCGCCTGATCCCACCCACCGAACTTCGTGGCGAGCACGACGCGATCGCGCCGCCCCGCCAGGGCCCGGCCGATGAACGCCTCGCTGAGCGACCCGCCGTAGTTGTCGGCGGTGTCGAACAGCGTGACCCCGGCATCGATCGCGGCGTCGATCACCTCGCGGGTGCGGGCCTCGTCGATCCGGCCTCCGAAGTTGTTGCACCCGAGGCCCACGACCGAGACCTCGAGCGCACCGATCCGGCGCGTCTCCATGGCCGGCATCGTAGCCGGGTGCGGCTCAGGCCCGGTCGGCGGCGATCTCGGCCTGCTCCGTCTCGGAGATCTGCCGGCGAACGTCGTCCATATCGAGCTCGCGTACGGCGCCGATCAACTGGGCGAGCGCCGGTTCGGGCAGCGCGCCGGGCTGAGCGAACACGATGATCCCGTCGCGGAACGCCATCAGGGTCGGATCGAGCGGATCCCGAACTGGGCCGCGAGCTGCTGCTCGGACTCGGTGTCCACCTTGCCGAACGTGATGTCGCCGTGCGACTCGGACGCTTGCTCGTAGATCGGGGCGAACATCTGGCACGGCCCGCACCAGTCGGCCCAGAAGTCGACGAGCACGATGCCGTCGCCGGTGACGGTCGGCTCGAAGGTGTCGGCGGTCAGATCGATGGTGGCCATCGTTGCGGTCCTCCTGCATCGGGTACGTTCCTTGGGATACCCCTAGGGGTATGTAACACCGCTCGGTGCGGCGGCATTCCCGGCCGGCGCCGCCGTGGAGGGGACGGGCGGGACGTCGAGGCGATCACGGACGATGTCTCGATCGGTGGCGGAGGGGGCAAACCCGGAACTAGGCGGCCGCGTCGCTGCGGTCGTGGCGGTGCGCGCGATCCTTGCCCTTGCCGGACTTGGCCGCGTGGTCCTTCCCCTTGCCGGATTTGGCCTTGTGGTCCTTCGCCTTGTGGGACGCGGCCTTGTCCTTCGACCGCTCCGCGTGCCCGCGGGTGGCGTCGCGTTTCGCCTTCGGCAGGCCCGCCGCCCCCGTGTCCACCGTGGCGTACACATCGCCGATCGAGAGACCACCGGTGCCCGTCAGTCCTGCCGGTGGGAGGCAGGACTCGAGGTAGTAGTTGCAGAGGGGTTCGTTCCCGCCACGGCTGAGCGTGCCGCCGTTCTGGCCCCCGCCCTGCCAGCCGCCGGGCACCTCGCCGGTCCCCTCGCCACCGGGCACGATCGGGGAGATCGACGGCTGCCCGATCCCGGGACTGCTCGGCTGAGCGGCCGCGCCGCTGAGCGACGCCACCGGCACTCGAGAGCCGCCGAGCGCGAGCGCGAGCACCAGTGCCCCGGCCGCGGCGGCCCCGCTCAGCGCGATCGTGCCGAGGCGGCGATTCAGCGCCATGGCCTCGGCATCGACCGCCGTGGCGGCGGGGGTGGTGGTGGAGCTCGCTGCCCCGCCGCCCTCGGCCGCGGGGCCGGTGGCCGAGGCGGCGGCGACCGCCATCGCGCCCGCCGCGGCGGCGGCGCCCACTGTGACCGCAGCGCCTTCCGCGGCGTGATCGTCCTCGGTCGGCTCCGCCTCACCGGGTCGGTGCAGCTGCGCGGCCTCACCACGCGCGAGCACCTCCCGGAGGGTGGCCGCGTCACGTGCGCCGGCCGATGCCCCGCCCGCCGCGGCGGCGAGCGACGTGGCGCACGCGACCCCCGTGAGTCCTTCGACCGCGAGGCCGAGTTCGCGCAGGACGTTCGAGGGCTCGACGCGAGCATCGCCACCGATCGGCATCACGGCGCCCGGCCAGACCAGGATCACCTTCGCCGACGGCGCCAGATCGCGGACCATCCCGACCGACGTGGCGCCGATCCCGTCGTCCATCACGACGACGTCCGGCTCGTGCACCGACACCGAGCGCGCGAGCTCCGCCGGGTTCGACGCCTCGCCCGCGACCTCGTAGCCCTCGCCCTCGAGGACGAACCGCAGGAAGCCCTTCCGCGACGAGACGCCCTCCGCGACAACGATCCTGACGGTATCGGTCATGCGTCCGCTGTCCCCCATTCGACCTTCAGCATGAGCGGAGCCTACCCCGACGGAGCGACATGGAGTGTGAGCCTAACGAACTTCGTGATGCAAGACCCGCGTGGGATCGGGCGCTCCTGCGGTACGGCCCCCCGGAGGCGGGTCACCCGGACGGTGGTGGCATCCGGGGCCGCCCCTAGCGTGCGAAGGGAAGACCTCGAGAGAAGGGACGAACCATGGCCTCGACGACATATCGGCCGGGGACCGGCTGGGGGCGCGCATCCCGGCAGTGATCGTGATGCTGATCGGTGTGGTGCTGATCGGCACGACGGTCGTGAACAACCTGTTCCAGGTCGGCCCGGCGTTCGAAGAGCTGACCGACGGCTTCCGTCCGATCATGACGGCGCAGGCGATCGAGACGGCGCGGGCCGACATCGCGACGCTGGGCGCCGCGGGGGATGAGTTCCAGACCACGGTCGCACCCGCGATGGCCCAACAGCTCGGCATGACGCCCGAGGAGTTCCAGGCCTTCGTGGGCGAGCGGTTCCCGGCGGTGGGCGACGGCATGGCGGCCCTGCCGCAGGTCGTGCCGACCTTCACCGGATTGATCGATACGCTCGACGCGCAGCGTGACCTCTTCGCGTCGGCCGACGCGATCCCGACGACGAACGTGCCCGCAACGACGATCCCGTGGGCGCTGCTGATCGCGGGGATCCTGTCACTCGCCCTCGGCATCTTCATGTGGTTCGTCCCGCGGGCCGGCGGGATCATCGCGGTCGTGCTCGGCGCGATGCTCGTCATCGTGCCGTTCGCGCTCTCGCTGCCGACCAAGGCAGCCGATGCCGATCAACTGAACGCGAACCTCAGGCCCGTCTACACGGCTGAGCTGATGGGACAGGCGACCGTGGCCGTCAAGACCGTGGGTGCGATGGGCACCGAGATGTCCGGCGCGATGCTGCCGGCCCTCGCCGACCAGCTGGGTATGAGCCAGGACGAGCTCCAGACGTTCCTCGGGCAGAACTTCCCGGCGACGGCTGCGGCCCTGCAGTCGATGCCCGCCTCGATGGGGCGGTTCCAAGGGCTCGTCGACACGTTCCAGGCCAACCTCGACAACTACGACACGATGACGTCGGTGTCGTTCGCGCCGATCATCTGGACCGTGATCGTGGGCGGCGCCGTGATGTTCTTCATGGGCATCTGGGCGTTCATCATGGGACGTCGTCCCCAGGTGACGGTGATCGAGGAGGCGAAGCTCGCGCCCCAGACGGTGGGCGCCGGCACCCACTGACCGACCCGACCACCGCGAGGCCCCGCCGACCCCCGCCGGTGGGGCCTCGTCGCGTCGCGGCCGTAGGCTAAGGGGATGGACGACTACCCCGAGTGCCCGTGCCGCGGCTTCCGGGAGTGTCCGATGTGTCACGACCTCCGGCCGTGCGGCCACTTCGGGAAGAGCCGGTTCTGTCCGCCGTGCCAGCGGCTGCGCAAGCAGGGCATGCGGTCCGCCCCCAGGCGCACGGGACCGATGCCCGCCGGGCGGACCTGCGCGAGCGAAGGGTGCGGGACGCGACTGAGCGTGTACAACCGCGGGGATCTGTGCTCGCTGTGCGCCCGCGGGACGGTCACGGTCGCCGGCACCTGAGGCGTAGGCTGGCTTCGATGAAAGCGGCGGCGCGAACGGCCTCGATCCTCGCGTTCGGTCTGGTCGCGGCCGCCTGCGCCGTGAGCCCGGACGCATCTCGGACGCACGCCGGTGCGTCACGTGCCGCGACAGGGGCCTTCGTCAGGGTGAACCAGGTCGGCTACGCCGCCGGAGCGCCCTTCCGCGCCTACCTGCTGTCGAGGACCACCGTGGCGGGCGCGATGTTCGACGTCGTGGCCGACGACGCCTCGGTGGTCGCCTCGTCGCCGGTGGGCGCCGACCTCGGGCGGTGGAACCGACGGTTCCCGCACGTGTACGCGCTGCGCGTGGACGGCTCGCTCGCTCCAGGCACGTACACGATCGCGGTCGACCTCGGCCCGACCGTGACCTCGCCCTCATTCGAGATCGCCGATCCGGTCACGCTCGCCGCGCCGCTCCTCGTGAACGCCCGGTCGTTCTTCCAAGCGCAGCGCGACGGACCGAACGTGATCGGGTCGGTCCTCCAGCGGCAGCCCGCTCACCTGCACGACCGCAACGCGCGCGTCTACCGGCGGGCGCACTACACGCCGGACTTCACGATCGTCGACCCGGTCCCCGTCCCCGGCGCGGCCCGGCGGAACGTTGCCGGCGGCTGGTTCGACGCCGGCGACTTCATCAAGGGGGTGCAGACCGAGAGCTACACGAGCGCGATGCTCCTCCTGGCGCGCCGCGACTTCCCCGGCCAGCTCGGCCCCGGCTCGGGCGCGGATCTGTCCGCCGAACTCGCCTTCGAAACGCGCTGGCTCCTCAAGATGTGGGACGACGACACGCGGACGCTCTTCTACCAGGTCGGCTTCGGCGACGGGAGCGAACGATTCGCGGGCGACCACGACCCATGGCGGCTCCCGCAGGAGGACGACACGTATCGGCCGGGCGACGATCGGTACCGGTACATCCGCCATCGTCCGCTGTTCCGTGCCGGGCCGCCCGGATCACCGGTGAGCCCCAACCTCGCGGGGCGGATGGCGGCGGCGTTCGGCCTCTGCTCCCAGGTCTTCCGACCCACGGACCCGGCGCTCGCCGACCGGTGCCTGACGGCCGGCCAGCACATCTTCGATCTGGCCGACCGTCATCCGGGCCGGCTCCTCACCCTGTCCCCGTTCGCGTACTACCCCGAGACCGAATGGCACTCCGACCTCGAGCTCGGTGCGATCGAGCTCTACCGCGCCACGACGGCGAGCGGGCTGCCCTCGGACCTGCCGCACGCCGACCCGAGGTACTACCTGGTGCGTTCGGCCCGGTGGGCCGACGCCTACCTCCGTGGCGACGAGCTCGGCGACACCCTGAACCTGTACGACGTCGGCGCCGCCGCTCATGCGGAGCTCGCCCGCGCGATCGACGTCGAGGGCGGGGCGGGCCTGGACGTCACGCGCGCGCGGCTCATCGGCGATCTCCGCCGCCAGCTCGAGGGCGCCGCGCGGCGGGCCGCCCGAGACCCCTTCGGGTTCGGGTTCCCCTACGACGAGTACGACGGCACCTCTCACGGACAGGGGCTGGCGATCACCGCGGGCGTGTACGAGGAGCTTTCCGGCGACCACGCGTTCGCCGCGTTCGGACGCCGTCAGCTCGACGTGATCCTCGGAGCGAACGCCTGGGGGACGTCGTTCATCGTGGGCGCGGGCGAGACGTTCCCCGACTGTCCGCACCACCAGGTCGCGAACCTCGTGGGAGCGCTCGACGGGTCGTCGCCTCTCCTGAACGGCGCCGCGGTGAACGGGACCAACGGCACGGACCAGTTCGAGTACCTGGGGCTCCCCGAGGACGCGAACGCCTGTCCGCCCGACGGCTCCGACCGATTCGCACGGTTCAACACGGGCGCGGCGCGATGGTGGGACGACGCGAGGTCGTGGCCGACCTCGGAGCCGGCGATCGACTTCACCGCGACGACGCCGTGGGCCCTCGCGATCCAGGCGACCTGACCGCGACTACCCGACGGGGTTCGTGGCCCGCGGGGCATCGGTGTCGCGACGCTTCCCGACCTTCACCTCGTACATCAGTTCGTCCGCCTTGGCCAACAGGTCGTCGACGGAGCCCACGGCGCGGTCGAGCTGGATGATCCCGGCGCTGAACCCGATCCCCAACGCCTGCGGCGCAGCGGACAGCGCGAGCTCGACTCGGGCGAGGCCGAGTTCGGCCGAGCTCGCGTCGGTGTGCGGCATCAGCACCACGAACTCGTCCCCACCGAGCCGGGCCACGAGGTCGGTCGGTCGAAGCGTCGAGCGCAGGATCGAGGCGAACGTCTTCAGGACCTCGTCCCCGGTGGCGTGCCCCCGCGTGTCGTTCACTTCCTTGAACCCGTCCAGGTCGAGGTAGGCGAGCGAGAGCGGACCGCCGTACCGCCGCGAGGAGTACATCTCGCGCTGGGCCTCTTCCTCGAACCAGCGGAAGTTCGCCACGCCGGTGAGGGCGTCGGTGCGCGCGAGCTCGCGCTCGGCCTGATGGGCGTGCCGGAGCTGCGCGAGCACGACGACGACGACGACGAACACGCCCAGTCGCATCGCCGCGTTCCAGATCGGCACGATCCCCCGTCCCTCCATGCTCGCGAGATCGCCGACCAACCCGATCGCGGTGCACACGCCGGCCATCGCGATCCCCCAGCCGCGGCCGGCGAACGAGGTCACGACGCCGATCGGAACGAGGTAGAAGAGCGCGAAGCTCAGGTAGATCCCCGTGCTGAAGTCCAGCCACCCGATCACGCCCACGACGAAGACCGCCACGAGGAAGATCGTGAGCGGGTTGCGCTGGGCGAAGGTCCGGCGGAGATGCTCCATCGACGAGAAGAGCATCGGTCCGGGTGCGGGCCGCCTTGACCGTCGAACAGCGGCGCGACGGATCGCGTCTCGGGCTCAAGCGAGACATGCCGAGCTGCCGACACCTCCGGCGAGAGACGAGGTGATCCTTGGGAACGACCCGCCCCCCAGTGGGACCGCACGCCCGCACCCGAACGACCGTCGCCGCCATGTGCGCGGTCGTGGCGCTCGTACTGGCGATCGCGCCGGCGGTCTCGGCCGGACCTCGCGCGGTCCACTTCGTCGGCACCTATCGCCCGATGGCCGTCGACGGCTACACCTGGGGTCGCACCGACCACTACCTGATGGCGGGCGGCGAGCGGTACCTCCTCCAACGAGGCGGCGCGTTCCCGTCGCTCGCGCCGGGCACGCGGATCGACGTCACGGGCTCGGTCGAGGGATCGCGGATCCGGCCCACGCGGATCATCCCGATCGGCGCGCCACGCGAGCCCGGCCCGGCGCGGGTCTCGGGCACCCGCTCGGTGCTGGCGATCCTCGTGACGTGGACCTCGCCCGACTCGGTCACGAAGGCGTCGGCGGTGCACCAGCTGGAGGACGCGAACGACGCCTGGTACCAGGACGCGTCGTACGGGCAGGTCCGGATGACCGCCGACGCGACGGACTGGCTCACGATCCCCGCCCCCACGGGGTGCGCCGACGATCAGATCATGACCGACGCCTTCGCGGCGGCGACCGCCGCGGGGGCGTCGCTCGACGCGTACGACCACCTGCTCGTGTACTTCCCGTACACGGCCGCGTGCGGCTGGGCCGGTCAGGCCTACGTCGGGTGGGGCCGGCTGTGGATCAACGGGTACCTCGATACACGCGTCACGGTGCACGAGCTCGGCCACAACCTCGGCCTGTGGCACGCCCACTCCGTCACGTGCACCGATGCCGGCGCCCCGGTGCCGTGGTCCTCGACCTGCAGCCGGAGCGAGTACGGGGATCCCTTCGACGCGATGGGCGGCTCGTTCTGGGGCGGCGTCGGCAGGTTCAACGCCGCTCAGGCGAACGCGCTCGGGTGGCTCGACGGCCGGAAGACGGCGGCGTCGGGGAGCGGCGGAACCTTCCAGATCGAGCCGCTCGGACAACAGGCCGCCGGCACGCAGGCGCTCCGCCTGCCGGGCGCTCCCCACGACATATGGATGGAGTATCGACGCGCAACCGGCGTGGACGACTGGCTCGCCGCCGGCGCCACGAGCGGAGTGCTCATCCACCTGCCCGCCGACGTGGGGGGCTCCGACATCCTTGACATGACCCCCGCCGCCGACCCGCTGGACGCGGTGCTGAAGGCCGGGCGCTCGTGGGTCGACCCGGGCACCGGCTGGGCGATCCGCGTCGACGACGTCACCTCGGCGGCGGCCACCGTGACCGTGGCCAAGCCGGCCGACGTCACGCCCCCCGTCTTCACCTCCGTGCCCAGGGTCACGTTCGCCTCGAACCAGGCGCTCCCCCGGCGCGGCGGACCGATCCAGCTCCGGGCAACCTGGGCCGCGAAGGACGCCGGCGACGCGGTCACCGGGTACGACGTGCGCGTGGCGGAGGACGGTGGCGCCTGGACCACGGTGGCCGCCGACGTTCCCGTGAGCACGGCGTCGATCGAGGCACGCCCGGGCCACGCCTACGACGTCGAGGTCCGCGCCGCCGACGGCTGGGGCAACCTGAGCGAGTGGACGCCCGCGCCTCCCGTCGACCTGACGACGGCGAGCGAGCACGCGGCCACCTTCGGCGGCCCGTGGTCGGTCCGCCGCGACACGCGGGCGCTCGGTGGCGCATACCGGATCACCACCCGCGCTACGGCGACGGCGACCGTGCGGATCGAGGCATCGGCGATCGCGCTCGTCGGCCGGGTCGGACGCGACGGCGGCAGGATCCGCGTCGTCGTCGACGGGAAGCCCGTCGGCACGTTCTCGCAGGAGGCCGGGACACGGGCGTTCCGGACGATCACCTTCCGCCGGTCCTGGCGCCACTCGGGGACGCACACGATCCGCTTCGTGAACCTCGCATCGTCCGGACACTCGGCGTTCTCGGTGGACGGGATCGCCCTCCTCGCGTAGCGCCGAGCGCCGAACCGCCCCGGGTAGCATGACGGCGTGGCCGGCACGATCCTCCGACTGCCCGTATCCATCGCCCTCGCGATCGGGATGCTGTGCGCCGCGTCGCCGGCGGTTGCCGCGACCCGGATCGGCCTCGGCGACTCGGTCATGAAGGGGGCGACGAGCGAGCTCCGCGCGCGCGGGTTCCGGGTGAACACGGTGGAGAGCCGGCAGTTCTCGGCGGCGCCGGCGCTGATCCGATCGCTCAAGGTGGCCGGCCGGCTCCCGCCGAACGTCGTGATCCATCTGGGGAACAACGGCTACATCGAGCAGGCCGATTGTCGCAGGGCCGTGCGGATGGCCGGGAACCGCACCGTCTACCTCGTGACCGTGAAGGTCCCCCGGGGATGGCGGGCCGCGAACAACCGGCGGCTCCGCACCTGCGCGAACCGGTTCTCGAACGCCTCGATCATCGACTGGTTCTCCTACGCCGTGAACCACCCGTCTTGGTTCTACGACGGGTTCCACCTCACGCCCGTCGGCAGGACCAAGTACGCCGCGTTCATCGCCCGCCAGATCTGAGTCGACGCGGGACCTAGGGCGGACGGACCCGAGGCCCCGACTTCGGTCGCCCGGAATGGCACCCCAAGGGCGGTTCCCCGACCGACGCGCGATGCCTACCCTGCTGACATGAGAACGGATCCGTCCAAGCGGGAGCCTGGTCCGGCCCCGACGCCGTCGTGGGACAACTCGACGCTTCGGGACCGCCTCGAGGAGCGACCGAGGCCGGGTGCGGCGATCGAGGCGCTCCACCAGCTGGCGCGCGACCGCGACGTGACGGTCAAGACCCGC
Source organism: uncultured Actinomycetes bacterium (assembly GCA_963816275.1). Taxonomy (GTDB): domain Bacteria; phylum Actinomycetota; class UBA4738; order UBA4738; family HRBIN12; genus JAOUEA01. The sequence goes on along the minus strand of CAWFJU010000018.1, from coordinate 93,748 downwards.
GAACGATCGGGCAAGCACCGTCGTCGTCGTCGCTGGACGATCTAGCGGGGCGACAGGTACCGGCCGAACCACTCGACCGCGAGCCGCGTGACCTCCTCCATGGTGCCGGGCTCCTCGAACAGGTGCGTGGCGCCCGGCACGATCGCGATCTCGTGCTCGCAGGTCATGCGCTCCGCCGCCTCGTGGTTCAGCTCGATCACCTGCTGATCGCGGCCACCGACGATCATCAGGGTCGGCGCCCGCACGCCCGGGACCGCCTCGCCCGCCAGGTCGGGACGGCCGCCGCGCGAGACGATCGCGCGCACCTCGGCCGGCCGAGCCGCGGCCGCGACCAACGCCGCCGCCGCGCCCGTGCTGGCGCCGAACGTGCCCGCGTTCAGCCCGGCGGTGTCGGGCAGTTCGGCCACCGCGTCGCCCGCGGCGAGCAGCCGGTCCGCGAGCAGCCGGATGTCGAAGCGGAACTCGCGCGTCCGGTCGTCGACGCGCTCCTCCGCCGAGGTGAGGAGGTCGACGAGCAAGGTCGCGAACCCGGCGTCGCCCAGGGTGGCGGCCACCATCCGGTTCCGGGGACTGTGCCGGCTGCTCCCGCTGCCGTGGGCGAAGACCACCAGCCCTCGCGCACCGGCCGGGACGTGGAGGTCGCCGACGATCTCGCCCCGTCCCTCGACGGCGTCCGAGACCTCGATCCCGACGATGTGGTCGCTCGCGGCCATCGTCCCCTCGTTAGCGGGCCGGACCCATCGAGCCGAGGGCGTCGTACGCCGCGTACTTGAAGGTCTCGCCCAGGGTCGGATAGTTGAAGACGATCTCGATGAAGGTGTCGACCGTCCCCCCGAGGGCGATCGCGACCTCCCCGACGTGCACGAGTTCGGAGGCGCGTTCGCCGATGCAGTGACACCCGACGAGCGCCCGGCTGTCGCGGTCGAAGACGAGCTTCACCATGCCCTCGCGGTCGCCCAGGATCTCGCCGCGCGCGTTGTCGCGGAAGAGGGCTCGGCCCACGACCGCGTCGATCCCCCGCTCTCTCGCATCCTCCTCGCCGACCCCGACGCAGCTCACCTCGGGGATCGTGTAGACGCCGTACGGCAACAGGCTCGACATCTCCTGCTTGTAGTCGAAGCCGAACGCGCGGCACACGGCGACGCGGGCCTGCTCCATCGACGTCGACGCGAGCGCCGGGAACCCGACCACGTCGCCCGCCGCGTAGATCCCGGGCACCGCGGTGCGGAACCCCTCGTCGACCACGACGTACCCGCGGGGGTTCGTCTCGACGCCGACCGCCTCGAGGTTCAGGCCCGGCGTGTTGCCGCTGCGGCCCGAGGTCACGAGCACCTGCTCGCAGTCGAGCGCGCCGCCCGACGTGAGCCGGCAGGTGAGCCGACCCGCGGCATCACGGGCGACTTCCTCGGCACGCTCGTTCAGGTGGGGATCACCCCCAGGTGTGTCATCCCGGTCAGGAGGCGCTCGCCGATCTCATGGTCGAGGAACGGGAGCAGGGAGCCTCGCCCCTCCACCAGATGCACCTCGACCCCAAGAGCCGCGAACATCGATGCGTACTCACAGCCGATCACGCCGCCGCCGAGCACGGCCAGCGACGGCGGGAGCCGTTCGATCCGCAGGATGTCGTTCGAGTCGTGGACGTCGGGATCTTCGAACGGGATCGACGGCGGCCGGAACGGGTGCGACCCGGTCGCGATCAGGATCACGTCGGCCGAGAGCCGCCGCATGCCGGTCGCCCCCTCGACCTCGATCGTCTCGCGGTCGAGGAAGCGAGCCTCGCCGCGGACCCGCTCGATCCCGTGCGCCTCGAGGTTGCGGACGATCCGCTCGGTCTCGGAGCGGCGCACCGCGTCCTTTCGCGCGATCAGCTTCGCCACGGCCAGGTGCGGCTCGACGTCGACCGTCACCCCATACAGGTCGAGCTGCCGGTAGCCCGAGAGGAAGAGGGCGGTCTCGCGCAGGGTCTTCGACGGGAGGGTGCCGGTGTGGACCGCGGCGCCGCCCGGGTCGGCCTCGCGCTCGACGATCGCGACGCGCTTGCCGAAGTAGGCGGCCTGCGCGGCGCCCTTCTCCCCGGCCGGACCCGCGCCGATCACGACCAGATCGAACCGCTCGCCCTCGCTCGACTCGCTCACCGCCTCCAGCGTCTCACCGCACTCGGGGACCCGGCCCGGCCTCGGCCCGTCGTAGGCTCCCGAGCATGGCCGAGACGGAACCGCGCGGGAAGCGCGCCCTGGTGACGGGCGGCAATCGAGGGATCGGGCTGGAGATCGTGCGGCAGCTCGGCGAGCTCGGCATGACCGTCTTCCTCGGTTCGCGCGACCCGGCCGCCGGAGCGGAGGCCGCCGCCTCCCTCGGCATGGGTTCGGTGACACCGATCCGGATCGACGTCGCCGATCCCGCGAGCGTGGCGGCGGCGCGCCACGAACTCGGGCCTGACGGCGTCGACGTCCTCGTGAACAACGCCGGGTTCTACCCGCGTCTCGACGTCACGCCCGACCAGATCGACGCCGCGTGGCAGGCGAACGCGCTCGGGAGCTGGCGCGTCACGCAGGCGTTCCTCCCGCCGATGCGCGCGCGCCGGTGGGGTCGCGTCGTGAACGTCTCGACGGAACTCGCGACGAACGCGCACGACCGGCGCGGCGGCGGGATCTACCCGCTCACGAAGATCGTCGTGAACGCGATGACGCGCGCCCTCGCCGAGGACCTCGACGGGACGGGGATCCTCATCAACGCGATCAGCCCGGGGTGGTGCCGGTCCGACATGGGAGGCGACGGCGCGCCGCGGTCGGCCGCGCAGGGCGCCGCCAGCATCGTCTGGGGTGTGACGCTCGCCGACGACGGACCGAGCGGCGGCTTCTTCCAGGATGGTGAAACGCTCCCCTGGTAGTCGGCCCCCGTCGGTACGCCACGGTCTCGACGGCTCCACGATCCGCGTTCGGCTGTCGGTTTCGAGCGTGCCCTGTACGCGACCCCAGACGACCCGCATCGATGCCAGCAGCGCCTCGGCGGCGTCCGTGGTGTCGAACTCGACATCGATCGGGGATGACGCGGGGTTGCCGCTCCTCGATCGCGCTTGGGTTCGGGAGCGCTATGAGCCCGACGCTCGGGTGCCGCTCGTCCGGCGCGATGCTGGCGGCGACACGCCGCCCCCGAGCGACACGAGACGGACGCGCTCGGAGGGCGGCATCTCGATCCCGCCGAACACCATCTGCCCATGGAGCACGATGTGCGCGATGACCGGGGCCAGGAGGTTCCCGGTCACGAGGAACGCCAGCGCCTGGATCCCGCAGCCGAGCAGCGCGCCCGCGAGCCTGGTCCTCGCGTGAGGACCCCGGAACTCGCGGTACCCCAGGTGATGGACCGCGATCACGATCAGCGCTCCGACGATCGCGAGCGCTCCCGAACCGAGGTCTGTCCACGTCGACCCGGTCCGGCCCGCGGCGACGAGGGCCTGCCACACCGCCAGCACCGGGAGGGTCGCCAACAGGATCGCCTCGGCCGTGCCGTAGACGACCCCCTCCCACACCAGGGCACGGATGAGCGAGCCACCCTCGGGTCGCACGCCGTGCGGGAGCCGGCGCAGTCCCGGCGCCATGAGGCCGCCCGCGACGAGCCCGACCACGACCGCCCAGCCGACGTTGGGCGTCACCAGATCCGCGAGCGCGGTCCCGGACCACGCGAGGTAGCCGGCGCCCAGGCCGAGCGTCACCACGGTGAGGATCGCGACGTAGGGCGGGCGTGACACCCCAAGGAGATCGGTGACGATCCAGGTCACGAGGAACGCGACGAACCCGATGATCGCGAACGCGGCGATCGCATCCTGCCATGCGAACGACGGGTCAGCTCCGACCGGCATCACGAGCCTCCTTGCGCGTTGGTCACGACGCCATCGTCCGTTACCCCAGTCGTGGGGCATCGGGCCACCGGGCAGCCGACGAGCGGGACCAACGGCCACGGACGAGACCGTCGGGGTAGCCTCTCCCGATGACCGACACGGCTCCACACGCTCCCGACCCCCGGACGACCCCTCGCTGCTTCGTGGGCTCCGAGGTCGGGACGCTCCGTCGGGTCATGCTGCATCGCCCTGGATTGGAACTCCGACGACTCACCCCGTCGACCGCTCGCGAGCTGCTGTTCGACGGCGTGCTGTGGGTCGGACGCGCGCGCGAGGAGCACGACGCGTTCGCGGGGGCGCTCGCCGAACGCGGCGTCGAGATCGTGTACCTGGACGACCTCCTCGCGGGCGTGCTCGAGCAGCCCGACGTGCGCGAGTGGCTCGTGCAGAGCCTCGATCCGCAACTGCTCGGACCCACGCTCGGCCCGGAGGTTCGGGAGTGGCTCATGGCGCTGCCCTCGCAAGTGCTCGCCGAGCATCTGATCGCGGGCGTTACGTTCGACGAGCTCCCGTTCGCGAGTGACAGCATCGTGGCCCGGATGGGCCGTGGATACGTGGCCCCGCCGCTGCCGAACACCCTGTTCATGCGGGACACCTCGGCCTGGATCTACGGCGGTGTGTCGATCAACTCGATGGCGATGCCGGCCCGGATCCGCGAGTCCCTCCACCTCGAGGCCGTCTATCGACACCACCCGATGTTCAGGGACGCCGGGTTCGAGGTCTGGACCGACGACGCGCACGCGCCGATGTTCATCGAGGGCGGCGACACGCTCGTGATCGGCAACGGTGCGCTGCTCGTCGGGATCGGGGAACGCACCCATCCCGCGGCGGTCGAGATCCTCGCGACGCGCCTGTTCCGAGCCGGTGCGGCCACCCAGGTGATCGCGGTGGAGATCCCGTCGCAGCGGTCGAGCATGCATCTCGACACGGTGCTCACCCAGCTCGACGTCGACGCGTTCACGGTCTTCCCCGATGTGCGCGACGCCATGACGACCTACGTGATCACGCCCGGCGCCGGCGGCGGCCTGTCCGTGGCCGAGGAGGGCGATCTGTTCGTCGCGATCGCCCGGGCGCTCGATGTCCCGACGATCCGGCAGTTCGAGACGGGCGGCGACCGGTTCCAGGCCGAGCGCGAGCAGTGGGACGACGGCAACAACGTGCTCGCGATCGCGCCGGGCGTCGTCGTAGCCTACGAGCGGAACGTCGATACGAACCATCGGCTACGCGAGGGCGGGATCGAGGTCATCACGATCGACGGCGAGGAGCTCGGGCGAGGCCGCGGCGGCCCACGCTGCATGTCGTGCCCGATCGAGCGCGACGCGATCGCGCGCTGAGTCAGCCGGTAAGGAGCCAGATCCGGTTGCCGCCGTCCGAGTCGTACCGCCCGCCCGCGATCGCGATCACGTGGCCCCTCGCACCGAGCGCGTGGACCCCGTGCGACACGTCGGTCGGCCCGAGCCGAACCCGCCAACGGAGGGTTCCCGCGAGGTCGAACCCGCGGAGGGTCGCCCGCGTGTGACCGGATCCCGTGTTCTCCGTGCCGGCCAGGACCACGCCGCCGCTCCAGGCGCCGACCCATGGGCCGGGCCAGGACCGTCGTGAGGTCAGGAAGGCGCCGGCCGCGCGCCACTGCCACCGGAGACCTCCGTCCCACCCGTACACCGCGATCCGGGCGGCGCCCGGGCCGAGGGGCGGGTCCATCAGGGCGCCGAACACGACGCCGTCTCGAAGGACCGCCACCGAGGTGCCCCGCTCATCGCCGCCCACACGTCCAGGCACCCGGCGCACCCACACCGCGGCCCCATCTGGATCACGCTTCACGAGCACGGCGTCGGCCTCGTGCTCGATGTCGAGGTTCGGGACGAACGCCGTCGCGGCCGCGTACACCGCGCCGCCTGGCCCCAGCGCCAACTCGCCCAGGGTCTCGTCATCGGCGCCGGGTGTCCGCATGCGGCGCATCCATCGCCGCGTTCCGTTCCGCCCGAACGAAACGAGGTCCACCGACGCCGAGTATTCGTCCCCGTGCTGGATGCCGACCACGACCACGTGCGGGCCGATCGCGACCGAGCGGCCGGCGGTCCCGAAGACGTCGCAGGTCCGCCAGCCCGGCTGCGCCCGGTGCCAGAGCGCGGTTCCGTCGGGCGCCCAGGTCTTCACGGCCCAGCCGTAGCTCCAGATCTCGTCGCACGGGATGCCCGGGTCGGTCGACGCGATCTTCGCCGTCACGGCGACCCTCCCGTCGGGCGTAACCGCGACGTCCCGTCCGGACACCGAGGCGAGCGCCGGACGCCAGGTGCGCTCCCACCGGAGGACCCCCTGCGGCGTGAACGCACGGATGATCGCGGTCGAATCCCGGTCCACGCCCTCGTTCGACACCGTGAAGATCCGCCCCTGGGCGTCGAGGGCTACGGCGGCGGCGGCCGGCCGATGGCGGAACGTCTCCGCCACCTGGGGCCGGGCCGTCGCCGGCGGCAGCGCGAAGGCGAGGAACGCGGTCATGACGACCGCCATCACCCCCAGCCGACCCCCGCTCCAACGCACCTGAACGGTCGCCACAGGAGTGCCCCCTCCTCAACCCCACCTCAAGCGTGGCCGGTGGCGCCGGGACGGATGCAGGCCATCCGGCCCCGGGGCTCCGGGACCGGGCGCCGCCGGATCGGGGAGCCGCAGCCCCCCCCGTCCCCTACGCGTGGCGCCCTCGTGTCGGCGGGAAGCGCCGAGGTCCGATGCCGTTGAGCCGCAGCGGATAGCATGCGGTTCATGCCGGTATGTCGTTGTGGCCAGGACGGAGGAACGAGATCGAGATGCGCACGGTGCGCCACCCTCACATGAGCCGCCTGCCGGTGATCACGTGGACCGTGATCGCGATGGTCGTCGTCCTGACCGGCTCCTGGCTCAGCCCCGCGCTCGGGGCCGTGCCGGTTCGATGCGACATCAGAGGCACGGCGGCGGGCGATCGTCTCGTCGGGACGGCGCGGGGCGAGGTCATCTGCGGCAAGGGCGCCGACGATCGACTGTGGGGCTATCGCGGACGGGACAAGCTCCTGGGCGCGGATGGCCGGGACCGACTCCGGGGTGGCGTCGGCGAGGACACCCTCGGCGGGGGCAACGGCGCCGACCGGCTCCGCGGCGGACCCGCCGGCGACCGCCTTATCGGGGGCGCCGGACCAGACGTCCTCCGCGGTCAGCGAGGCCCCGACGTGCTCCTCGCGGAGGACGGGGATCCCTACGACATCGTGCGCGGCGGTCCCGGGAAGGATGCGTGCGCGATCGACATCGGCGACTCGGTGATCGGGTGCGAGACGGTCGTGTCCTAGGCGCGTCTCGCGCCCGGACCGTTCCTCAGACGCCGTCGTGGGCGGCGACCGCGGCGCTCCGTCCCCACCACATCGCCTGGGAGAGCGAACGCAGCAGGATCTCGGCGGAGGCGAGGTTCGTGGCCACCGGCACGCCGTGGATGTCGCACACCTTCAGCAACGCCTGGATGTCGGGCTCATGCGGGTGCGCCGTGAGCGGATCGCGGAGGAACACCACGGCGTCCACCTGACCCTGGACGATCATCGCGCCGATCTCGAGGTCGCCGCCCTCAGGTCCGCTGTGCACGCGCTCGACCTCGAGATCGATCGCGTCTGCGATCTGTCCGCCGGTGTGCCCCGTCGCGATCAGTCGGAGGTTCGCGAGCGTCGACCGGTACCGGCGAGCGAGCCGGAGCAGGTCGTCCTTCTTCTCGTCGTGCGCGACGAGAGCGAGCGTCGCGCGCTCGGACCGCTCGTCACCCTGGTAGATGCCCATCGAGGAAGCCATGCTTCGACCTTACGGAACGGACGCTGCCAGCGACCCGGATATCAGGTAACGGTCGTGTGAAGACTCGCGGTCGCCAGCACGGTCCGGGGCAGACATGGATACTGGACCCATGCCGGATACCGACGACCCGCTCGTCGACGTCGACCGCCTGATGGCGATCGAGCTGTTCGCCGAGCTCGACCACCACGACCTCGCGCAGGTCGCGCGCTGGGCGCACGAGATGCGCGCCGAGCCGGGCGCGATCCTGTTCGAGCAGGGAGGGCTGCCGTTCGAGCTCTTCGTGATCGAGGAGGGCGAGGTCGAGATCGTGCGCGACGGTGAGGTGCTCGGGACGGTCGGCCCGGGCGAACCGGTGGGCGAGATGTCGGTCCTGCGCGGCGAACGGCGGATGGCGACGGTGCGGGCCCTCACCCCGGTCACCGCGATCGCCCTCTCGGCCGACGACCTGGAGGAGCTGAACGCCCAGATGCCAGAGGTGGTCCGCTCGCTGCAGGAGATCACCGAGGAACGGGCTCAGCAGAACGCCGTGCAGGACCCGTAGCGGGTCATCGCTCCGCAACACGCCTAGGGTGGTCGGAGGATGCGACCCCATCACGTCCTTTCGGCCGGCTCGATCCTGGCGGTCGTGACCGTGATCGCGTGCAGCGCCCCGGGCGACCGGCCGACGCCGACGTCGGCGAGCTCCCGCCCAGCGAACGGATCGGTCCCCTCACTGTCGCTGCCCCCGACGCCGACCCGGCCGGCGTCGCCGGATCCGGGCCCACTCGAGCTGACGGCGGCCCGCGTCTCGATCCGGCCGCCCCACGGCGGGTCCTTCCGCGTGCGTGGCGCCTTCACGTGGCGTCCGTCCCGGTGCGTGCGTCCCGAGCGGCCCACGATCGACGGCCGCTACCCGGGGACGCTCGGGATCCGGACCACCGACGACGGCACGCTGACCGTGTCCGTCACGCTGTCGTTCGAGGACTACCTCGAGGGGATCGCGGAGGTGCCGCCGACGTGGCCGGCCGCCGCGCTCGAGGCCCAGGCGATCGCGGCCCGGAGCTACGTGCTGTCGACCACCGGCTGGGCGGGCGAGCAGGGCACCCCGCTCGGCACGCCGATCTGCGGTACTTCTGCATGCCAGGTCTACGGCGGGATCCCGATGCCGCGTCCACCGGGCCTCCGTCGGTGGTACGCCGCCGTACGGGCGACGCAGGGGCAGGTGCTGATGTATGGCGACCGGCCGGCCGACACCGTGTATTTCTCCACCTCGAACGGACGCACGTACGGGAACGAGGACGTGTTCGGGAGCGCGCCGCTTGCGTACCTGCGTCCGATCGTGGAACGGGATGACGGTGCGTCGCCGTTGTCGCACTGGCGGGTCGAGCTGCCGCTGCGTGATCTCGCGACCGTGCTCGGCGCCGCCGGGTCGTGGCCGGCCGGCACGCCGATCGCGTCCGCGTCGGTCCGTGGGTCGGCCGTGACGCTCGTCGGCGGCGGGCAGACCCGGACGATCGACGCCGGCGAGCTCCGCGACGCGATGAACACGTGGGCGACCTGCCTCCTCCCCCATCGATACCCGAGCGACGGCCTCCCGGTCGCGATCCCGTCGGGGTGGTTCACGATCTCGTCGGGTCCGCACGGCCTCGTGATCGAGGGGCGCGGCTGGGGCCACGGGGTCGGGATGGTCCAGTGGGGGGCGTACGGGAAAGCGGCCAAGGGATGGTCCGCGTCCAAGATCCTCGCCTTCTACTACGGCGGGCTCACGCCTCGTTCGTATCCCGAGCCCGGCACGATCACGGTTGTCGTCGCGACCGGCCTCCGGTCGCTGACCGTGGATCCGTCGCGAGCGGGCGCGATCCTCGCCGGACAGTCGCTGCCGAAGGGAACCCTTCGGGTGCATGGGGGCGGCGAGGTCACGGTGACCACCTCGGGATGAGCCCGCTGCGCACCTTCGGCATCGCGATCCTGCTGACGGTCGTGGCGGCCGGCTGTACCGGCGGAGAGGGGCGAACACCGGGTGGCGCGGCCCCGGCGCGGGCCGAGACCACCCGCTCACCCGTGCTGGAAGCGTCCGCCGCTCCGGCGAGCCCGCGGTTCGACGGCGGGGTGTTCCGGATCGGCCGGTTCCTGCGCGCCCGGCTCGTGGGGCGGAACTGGCACCCAGGGTGTCCGGTCGCGATCGACGACCTGCGTCGCGTCCAGGTCGACTACTGGGACCTCCACGGAGACGAGCGCTCGGGACCGCTGATCGTGCACGGGACGGTGGCCGACGACGTCCTCTGGGTGTTCGGCCGGCTGTTCGACGCGGGGTTCCCGATCCACCGCATCGCGCTGCCGCCCGCGTACCGTCCGCCCCGGCCGGAGGATCGCCTGAGCACGCGGAACCTGACCGCCGCGTACAACTGCCGGCCCGCGACCGGCAACCCGGGCTCGATCTCGGAGCACTCGTACGGATGGGCGATCGACATCAACCCGCTCCTGAACCCGTACGTGCGACCCGACGGCTCGGTGCTCCGGCGCGCGGTCAGGCCGTACCTCGACCGTTCACGGCGCGTCCCCGGGATGATCCACCCTGGCGACGTCGTGGTCCGGTCGTTCGCGAGGATCGGCTGGGGGTGGGGCGGCGACTGGACGACGCTGAAGGACTACATGCACTTCAGCCTCACGGGGCGTTAGGGCATTCAGTCTCGGACGTCGGGCTGCGTCCGCTCCACCATGCGGAGCATCGCGGCCCAGTGCATCCGTCCCCACTCGATCATGCCGTCACCGGAGAACTGACCCCGGGTCCGCTCGATCGTCTCGGCCGCGATCGGCGTGAGCGGGCCGAGGCCCGAGGCCAGCACCTGAAGCTGGGCCGCCTTCTCGATCATGTAGAGGTCGTCCATCGCGACCCCCAGCTCGGTCCCGGCGACCAGGATCCCGTGGTGCCGCAGGAACATCACGTCGGCCTGTCCGAGGACCTTCGCGAGCCGCTCGCCTTCGTCGAGGTCGGCGAGCCCCTGGTACCGCTCGTCGTACACGACGCGGTCGGTGAACTGCAGCGACGTCTGGCTGATCGGCGCCAGGTGCAGGTCGTCCATCACCGCTAACGACGTGGTCCACGGCTGATGGGTGTGCAGGACGACCGTCGCCTGGGGGCAGAGTCGATGGATCGGCGCGTGGATCCCGATGCCGGTGGGCGGCGCCGTGCCGCTGACGGGTGTCCCGTCGACGTCCACCACGGCCAGGCTCGAGGCCGTCACCTCCGAGAAGTGGAGCCCGAACGGGTTGATCAGGAACCGGTCGTCGCGTCCGGGGATCAACATGGAGAAGTGGTTCGAGATGCCCTCGTGGAAGTCGAGCATCACGGCGATACGGAAGGCCGCGGCCAGCTCGACCCGGGCCTCGTGCTCGTCGGCAGGTGGGTTCATGGGGCACCTCCTGGGGTCAGGATGACCTCGAGTATGCGCCACCCGGTGCGGCGACGGGTGGCAGCACCACCCGGATCGGTAGCGATGGCCCCCTCCCGTCCGACGTCCCGAGCGTGCAGGATGGCTCCGTGGAGACGGTGGAGAGGGCAGTGCCGACCGCTGCGTCGGCTCGGATCAGCCCGGTGGCTCGCGCCCGCCTCGCGTGGGGCGTCGCGATCGGCTCGACGATCCTGGTCGGTCTAGCTGCCGCGTACTCCTTGGTGTACGACGGGACCACCGACGTCGTCCCCATGATCACCGTCGTCCTCGCGACCATGGCCTTCGGGGTCGTGGGCGCCACGATCGCCGCACGGACGAACAACGGCGTGGGATGGGCGCTCCTGGCGGTGATCAGCGTGCTGGGCGTGAGCCTGTTCGCGCAGACGTACGCGACGTTCTCGATCGTGCAGGCGGACCGACCGCTCCCGCTCACCACGTTCGGCGCATGGGTGGGCACGCTCGCGTTCTTCCTCGCGCTAGCGCTGATCGTGGCGATCCCGCTCCTCTACCCGACGGGAGCACCACGATGGCGGTGGGCATGGCGTCTGTACGTGGTGGCGACGACGGTGCTGGTCGCCGGGTTCGCGATCCTGCCTCAAGAGCTCGGGCTCCTCGCCGGCGACGTCCAAGGCCCACAGAACCCGTTCGCGATCGAGTCGATCGAAGGGGTCGTCGGAGGGATCGTCTCGGTCGCCGGGCTGACGGTCCTCATCTGCGCCGGGCTATCGGTCGCCAGCCTCGTCGTCCGCTATCGCGCGTCCGACGGCGACGAACGCCAGCAGGTGAAGTGGCTCGCCTACGTCGGCATCGCCGCCGTGATCGCGTTCTTCGTGAACATCGCGATCGACAACATCATGAACAGCGATCCTCAGCCCGGTCTCGAGACGCTGATCTCGAACGGCGCCTTCGACGTGTTCCTGTGGATCGTGCTGTTCGGGATCCCCGCCGCCTGTGGGGTCGCGATCCTCAAGTACCACCTGTACGACCTAGACGTCGTCGTCCGCAAGACCGTGGTGTTCACGCTGGTGGCGGCGACGCTCACGGTCCTGTACCTGGCGGTGGTCACGCTGGCGACGATCGGGGTCATCTCGCGGGTGCTCGTCGGGATCGTGCTCCTCGCGGTGACCTTCTCGCCGGTACTCCGCGCGTCGCGGGCGCTCGCCGACCGGATCGTCTACGGCCGGCGCGCCTCCGCGTACGAGGTGCTGACCGAGTTCTCCGGCCGGGTCGGGGAGACCTACGCGACCGACGACGTGCTCCCGAGGATGGCCCTTGTCCTCGGGAAGGGCTCCGGCGCGACGTCGTCGCGCGTGCTCCTGAAGATGGGCCGCGAACTTCGGACGGTCGCGGTCTGGCCGGATGGGGCCGCCCCTGGCGCCGACGAGCGCTCGGTGCCGGTGGTTCACCAGGGCGAGGAGCTCGGTGCGCTCGCCGTGACGATGCCGCGCGAACGATCCGCTCGATCCCAGCCGGGAGCGCCTGCTCACGGACCTCGCGGCGCAGGCCGGGCTCCTCCTGCGGAACGTCCGGCTGATCGAGGAGCTGCGCGCGTCACGCCAGCGGCTCGTGGCCGCCCAGGACGAGGAGCGCCGCAAGATCGAGCGGAACCTCCACGACGGCGTGCAGCAACAGCTCGTCGCGCTGAACGTGCAGCTCGGGCTGCTCGCCAGGGTCGCGGATGCCGATCCCGCGAAGGCGGCCGACATGGCGACATCGCTGCAGGACCGAGCCGGCGAGGCGCTGGAGGACCTCCGCGACCTCGCGCGAGGCATCTACCCGCCGCTGCTCGCCGACAAGGGACTGCCGCCGCGCTCGAGGCGCAGGCTCGCAAGGCCGCCGTGCCCACCACGGTCGTCGGCGGACGGCGTCGGCCGCTACCACCAGGACGTGGAGTCGGCCGTCTACTTCTGTTGCCTGGAGGCGCTGAACAACATCGCGAAGTACGCGGGCGCGGCGACGGCCGCGATCCGCTCGCCACGGATGCGACGGCCACCTCGGTTCGAGATCCGCGATGACGGCGCGGGGTTCGATACGGGCGCCACGGCCCACGGCACGGGCCTGCAGGGCATGGCCGACCGCCTCGACGCGATCGGCGGCGCGCTCACCGTGACGAGCGCTCCCGGGGTGGGCACCTCGGTCGTCGGATCTCGTCCCGGCGGCGGGTCAGGGTCAGTAGACCCGGCGGTCGAGCTCTGCGACGCGGCCGGCCATCGTCGACAGCATCGCCACGGCGATCCGCGGGTTCTCGTCCAGGACCTTCCTGAACGCCGACGCCGACAGCGTGATGCACTCCATCGGGGTCTTGGCGACCACGCTCGCCGTCCGGGGCGCCTTCGTCAGGAGCGCCATCTCGCCGAAGAAGTCGCCGGCGCCGAGCTGCTTCACGGTGCGGGCGCCGCGCACGACCTTCGCCGTTCCGTCCAGGATCAGGAAGCACACCGACCCGGCGGCGCCCTCCTTCACGAGCTCCTGATCGGCCGCGACGCGACGGGCGCCGCTCACGGTCGCGATCTCGCGCAGCTGGCGCTTGGAGAGGTCCTGGAACAGCGGCGCGCGCCCGAGCAGCTCGACCTGCTCGTCGATCCTCCGTCGGTGGCCGGCGCGATCCCCGCGCGCGGTCGGCTGGTGGGTCCATGTGCTGCCGCTCATCCTCTGCCTCCCCGGTCGGACTGGCCCCGAGTATGCCCTACCCCGCAACGAGCGCGCGCCCGGTCCGCCCCCATGGCATGATGCGGCCCGCCGAGGAGGTTCCCGACTCCGCGCGCGACCGAAGGAGGCATCATGGCGAAGCTCTTCTCGATCCGGCCGACCCTGAGCATGAGGGGCCGTCGCTTCATGGGGATCCGCGGGTTCTCCGGGAAGCCGACCCATCCGCCGCTGACCGACTTCCCGATCGTCTGCTACGTCCTGGCCGCGATCTTCGACCTGATCTCGTACTTCTCGGACGCGGCCGACCCGAAGGCGCACGACTTCTTCGCGGCCGCCACCTTCGTGATGGTGGCCGGCTACATCGTGGGCCTCGGCGCCGCGCTCACCGGCTTCTTCGACTGGTGGAAGGGCATCCCTCGCGAGCGGTCGGGGCCGATCGGTCGCGCGAAGCACACGCAGGCGTGGCGCACGATGAACTTCCACGCCACCGTGATGATCGCGGCGACCGTGCTCACGCTCGTCGACATGCTGCTGCGCATCCCCAACTTCGATCAGGGTCAGACGCAGACGACCTGGCTGGTGCTCTCACTGCTGGCGGGGGCGCTCGTCACCTTCGGCGCCGCCTACGGCGGGACCCTCGTGTTCGACTACGGGTTCAACGTGGAGAACGTGAAGCAGGCCTGGGACGAGTCCGAGGAGGACTACATCCGGCCCGAGCGAGGGAAGGGACGCGAGTAGGCTCCACCCATGCTCACCTGCCCCACCTGCGGTGAAGAGAACCCCGAGAGACCGCGGAGACCTACCGCGATCTGACGAGAAGCGGCGGCTCGCCGTTCGGAGTGGCGCTGGGCCGCGTCGTCGGCGGGCTGTTGGCCACGGACCCGGCGGAGGCGGTCGCCACGCTGACCGACGCCGTCGCCGGGCTCGAGGCGATCCCCGCGCTCCCCGAGCTCGGCCGGGCGCTGATCGATCTCGCGGCCGCCCAGGCCCGGTCCGGCATCGACCCGGCGCCCACCTTCGCGCGCGCCCGCGAGGTCTTCACGGGGAGCCAGGCGGTGGGGTGGCTCCCGCACGTCGACGCCGCCGAGGCAGCGCTCGCCCGGCCTCCGGAGGTCGGCCCCGGCGCGTGACGACGAGGTGGCGGTCGGTTCGCGGAGCGCCGGCGACTCAGATGCTCGGGGGCTTGAACCCCGACTTCGCCAGGACGTGATCCCTGGACTCGGCGGCCAGCCGCTTCATGGCCGGCCAGTCGACGTGCAGCAGTTCGCCGTGCCGCTTCATCACGCGGCCGGCGATCACCACGGTGTCGACGTTGCCCGTGTCCATGCCGGCGACGACCGCGGTCGCGGGATCGTTGAGCGGCGTGACGTTCATCCGGTCGGTGCGCAGCATGACGATGTCGGCCTGCTTGCCGGGCGTCAGCGAGCCCGTCTTCGCGTCGAGTCCGTTCGCCCTCGCCCCCTCGATCGTGGCGCACGCGAGGACCTCCATCGCCGGCAGCGCCGGCTTGCCCTCCGCGGCCGCCAAGGTCCGCTGCAGCGCCAGCACCGACCGCATCTGGTTGAACATGTCGCCCGGGACGTTCGTCTCGACGTCGACGCTCAGGCTCGGACGCAGGCCGCGGTCGAGGAACTTCTGGATCGGCGGCATCCCGTGGCCCATCATCATCTCGACCGGCGACGCCAACGAGACCGTGCCACCACTGTCGACGATCATCTGGATCTCGGTGTCGTTCAGCGTGGTGCAGTGGATGTACGTGGTGTCGGCGCCGAGCAGGCCCGCCTCCCCCATCTCCTGGAGCTTGCCGTCCAGCCCATAGCTGCCGACGCCTACGTGGGTCGTGATGCGCGCGTCGGCCTCCCGGGCGAGCTTCCAGTGGTCACGGGTCACCTCGAAGTCGGTGAACTCGGGGCCCGGGGCCGCCAGGGCGAGCGTCAGCATCTGGTCCTTCGTCGTGAAGTGCTCGGTCGCCGCCCGGACGAACCAACTCGGTTGGCGCTCCTCCCACTTCCCCCACCACGGGAACCCGTACGCGAACACCGCCCGCATGCCGGAGTCCTCGAGGGCCTGGATCACGGCGTCGGTGTGCGCCGGCGACCCCTGGATGTGGGACCAGTCCAGGAGCGTGGTGATCCCCGCGTCGATCGCGCCGAGCGCCGAAAGGAGGTCGCCGATGTACACGTCCTCGGGGCGGAACGCCGGCGCCAGCTTGTGGAGCACGAACGAGATGTAGCTCGATCGCCCCTCGAGCGGCACGTCGGTTCCGATGTTGCGGAGGAGTCCCTCCCAGATATGGCGATGGCTGTCGATGAACCCCGGCATCACGATCATCCCCGCCGCATCGATCACCTCGGCCTCCGCCACGTCCAGGCCGGGGCGGACCTCGACGATGCGATCCCCTTCGATCAGGATGTCCGCCGCCGGGAAGTCCCCGACGTCCACGTCGAGGCTGAGCACGATCCCTCCCCGGATCACGATCCGACCCGTCGGCACGACGCGGAAGTCGGGACCCGAGGGGTAGAGGTTGGGGATCTCGGTGGCCTTCGGCGGACGGCTCCCGATCACCAGGCGCCGCGCTCGCTTGTAGTTCCGCTTCACGAGCTCCTTGATGTCGCCGGCCTGGAACAGGACGATCCCGATCAGGACCAGGACACCCGTGATCATCTGGCCGTGCTCCGCGCTCAGGTCGAGGAACGGCAGCGCGCTGATGATCAGGGCCAGGAGCACCGAGGACACCGACGTGCCGATGAAGGTCGCCCGCCCGCCGGACAGGGCGGCGCCGCCGAGGACCGCCGCGGTGATGCTGCTGAGCGCGTAGCTGTCCCCGATCTGGGCGTTCCCGATCCCCGACCGCGACATCACGAAGAACGCGGCGAGGGCGGCGAACAGCGACGACAGCACCAGCGCGCGCACCCGCACCCACTTCGTCCGCACCCCGTTCCGCTTGGCCGACATCTCGTCGTAGCCGGTCGCCCGGAGCTGGAGGCCACGGCCGCTGGCGTGGAGCCAGTAGTCGAGCGCGGCGGCCGCGATCACGACGCCGATGAAGGCCACGGGCACGGGACCCACCCGGGTCGAGAGCCACTGCGTGAGGTCGCGGTTGATGATGCCGCCCGGCGTCTCCCGCAACGTGAGCGAGATGCCGTTCAGGATGCTCAGCGTGGCCAGGGTGGCCACGATCGACGGGATCTTCAGCCCCACGGTGAGTCCGGCGTTCACCAAGCCGAGGGTCAGGCCACACAGGAAGATCGCGCCGACCCCGAGGAGGAGCTGCGCCGACGACGCGTCGGTGCCGACCAGGTACGAGGCGAGCACGACCCCGAGCGTGACCATCGCGCCCACCGACAGGTCGATCGAGCCGACCAGCAGCGCGTGGGTCTGCCCCATCGCCACGATCGCGAGGGGCACGGCCAGCAGGAGGATCGTCGTGATGTTCGCCGCGTTGATGAATCCCGGGAACCTCGAGTTCGTGTACGACGCGACCGCGACGATCAGGAGCAGCTGGAGCGCGACCGGCATCCACAGTCGGAACCGGACGATCTTCCGCCACTTGTTCTTGTCCCGGGCGTCGCGCAGGACCTTGCGAACCTCCCGCCGGGCGGCGTCGACGCGGGTGCTCAACCCGTGGTCCGATCGGACGCCGACTTCGGCATCGCGACGCCGAGCGGCGAGCGTCCGGCGCGGGACATCCCGGGACCACGAACGATCGCCTCGACGATCCGCAGCTCGTTCAGCTCGTCGCCGGGGATCTCCTCGACGATCTGCCCTCGCGACAGCACGAGCACGCGGTCGCACAGGCCCGCGAGCTCGAGCGGGTCGCTCGACTTCACGAGGAGGGCCGTGCCGGCGTCGCTCCGCGAGCGGAGGGCGGCGTAGATGTCGAAGCGGGAACCGACGTCGACGCCCTGGGTCGGTTCGTACGCGAGGATCACCGCGGGCTCCCGGAGGAACGTGCGGGAGACCGAGACCTTCTGTTGGTTGCCGCCTGAGAGGAACCCGACGGGCTGTTCGAGCGACGGCGTCCGGATCTCGAGCTGGTCGATCAGCGCCTCGACGGTCCGGCGCTCCTCGCGTCGGCGCAGGAACCCGAACACCCCGAAGCGCTTGAGCGACTGAACGGTCGCGTTGACCCGGACGCCCAGCACGGGCATCAGGGCCTCGTGCGTGCGATCGCCCGGCAGGAGCATGACCCCCGACCTCACGGCTTCGTGGGTCGAGACCAGCATCAGCTCCTTGCCGGCGCAGACCACGCGCCCCGCCCGCGGCGGCTGCCGGCCGGCGAGGCAGTCGAACAACTGCGGCTGGCCGTTGCCTTCGGCGCCGGCGATGCCCACGATCTCGCCGTTCATGAGGGTGAAGCTCACGGGACCGAACGACTGCCCCTGGAGGCCGTCGACGACGAGCACCTCGCCCGGCTCTTCCCGTTGCGGCGCCGGAGGTGGGAAGGCGGCCTCGAAGGCACGCCCGACGATCAGATCGACGAGCTCGTGCTCGGTCACCTCGTTCGCCTCGAACGTGCCACGGTTGCGGCCGTCGCGCAGGACCGTGATGCGATCGGCGATCTCGAGCACCTCCGGCAGGCGGTGACTCACGTAGACGACTCCCACGCCGCGCCGCCGGCATGCGGCGAGGGTCCGATGGAGCGCCTCGACCTCGTGCGGCCCGAGCGCCGTCGTCGGTTCGTCCAGGAGCAGGACCCTCGGGTTGGATACGAGCGCCTTGGCCACCTCGAACATCTGACGGTCCGCGAGGGTGAGCGCGCCGGCGGGCGCGTCGGGGAAGAGCTCGACGTCGAGGTCGAACTCGGCGAGCACCCGGCGGGCCCACTTCTTCCGCCGCCAGAACGCGGGGCGCTCCTCGGGCGGGGCCGCGAGGTAGAGGTTGTTCTTGACCGGCTGGGCCAGGATCAGCGACGTGTCCTGGTACGCCATCGCGAGCCCGAGCCTGCGGGCTTCCGCGGGCGAGTCGTGCCGGAGCCGCCGACCTCCGATCGAGATCGTTCCTCGATCGGGGTCGACGGATCCGCTGGCGATCCCCAGGAGGGTCGATTTCCCGGAGCCGTTCTCGCCGACGATGGCATGTACCTCGCCGGGCCGGCAGTCGAAGCTGACGTCGGTCAGCGCTCGAACCGCACCGAACTGCCGGTAGACGCCGTTGATCTCGAGAACGAGGTCACCGGTCGTCGACCCTCCATCGGGATCGCCGTTGCTCATCCGTTCGGGTACATCAGGGCGAGGACGTCATCCGGCACGAGCGAGGTGCCCGACACCGTCGGGGTCACCCGGTCCGGGTTGCAGTCGTCCGCGGTGACCTCCCGCATCACGTGCGGGACCACGATCTCGGCCGGGATCTCCGCGCCCTTCAGGTACATCATCGAGGCCGTCACGGCCGTCCGCGACTGGAAGTTGCCGCCGGCCGAGTACCAGATGTGGACGTTCTGTGCCTCGTCCATCTTCTTCCAGGTGCAGAAGAGGGTCTGCTCATCGGTCCGCAGCGCGAACGTGAGGTCCTTGATCGGGATCCCCAGGTCGTCGTAGGCCTGCAGCGCCGTGTTCAGCCCATCGGCGTACTCGTAGGCGTACCCCTTGATGTCGGGGTCCGTCGACAGCCAGCCGCTGACCGTCTGGAGCGCGACGTCGTTCGACCAGTACGTGTCGGCGGGGCCGAGCGTCTTGATCGATGGGTCGAGCGCCTTCTCGTAGCACTGCTGCCATCCGAGCGACAGGGCGTTCCCGGGCGTACCGCCCATGAGCCCGACCTTGCCGGACCCGACCCCCTCGTTGATCACGTCGGCGAAGCTGTTGCCGAGCGCACAGAGTTCCTCGCCCACGACGGTGAGGTAGTCCTCACCCGGAACGAGCGCGCCTTCCTGGCCGGGGAGCCCGACCCATCCCGCCGAGTACGTCGAGTACGGGATCCCGGCCGCCTTGGCCTCCAAGATCGCGTCGGCGATGTTCGTGCCCTGGTCCGGGTAGCCGATGATGAAGTCGGCGCCGGCCTGGATCAGGAACCGGATGTCACCGGCGGCGACCGCCGGGTCCGGGTTCCACTGGGCGTCCCGGAACAGCATCTTCCCGATCTCCGGATACGTAAGCGCCTGGAGGATCGCCTCCATGCGGGTCACCTGACGCCAGACGTTCAGGCCACCACCGTCGGCGTAGCCCATCACGATCTCGCCACCGGTCCCGGTGTCGCACTTCGTGGCGTTGTAGCACTCCAACGCCTTGTCGATCGTGGCCTGGTCGAGGTCCTGATCGGCCCGTGCGATCGAGGCCAGCACGATGTCCGGAACGCTCTCGACCGGGCCCATCGCCTTCTCCACCAGCGCCGGATCGGCGTCGGTGCTCTCGCCCCACTCGGCCAGAGGCCCGCTCGCGACGCTCCCCGTCGCTCCGCTGGCCCCCGTCGCCCCTGTCGAGGACGACTCGCTGCTGTCACTGCTGCACGCTGCCCCCACGATGGCGAGCAACGCGACGATGCTGATGACCTTGAACCGGTGCATGCTCCTCCTCCCCAATCCGTCGATGGCGCTCGCCATCTCCGATCGATGGAACCCCGTGATCACGCCCCCCTTTCTCATGAACCGTCGCCCGAGCCCACGACGGTCGGCGTCGTCGACTCCGGTCTCTTGCGCTCCCGCAGCACCTGCTCGACGGCCCGGATGATCCGGTCCCCCGACGCCAACATGCCGCCGATGATGACGAGACCGAACACCACGAACTGGAGCGCCGTGGGCAGTCCCATCACCCGCATCATCTGATTCAGTCCGGCCAGGAAGAACGCGGCCGCCCACGTCGACAGCGGGCTGGCCAGCCCACCGCTGAGCGACGCACCGCCGATCACGACGGCGGCGATCGGACCCAGGAGGTACGGCGCCCCGATCGTGGCGCTGAGCGTCCGCAGGTGCGATGCCAGCAGGATCCCCGCCACCCCGTAGAGGATCGCGGCCATCACGTAGGCCGAGATCTGATGCAGGTTGACGCGCAGGCCCGCGATCCACGACGCCGTCGGGTTGGCGCCCACGACCTGGAACCGGCGCCCCGGCGTCGTGAACCGGAAGATGACGATCAGCACGAGCGTGATCGCGACCCCCACCCAGAAGATCCTCGTGACCCCGAAGAACCGCGTGGAGGTCCACTCCGAGAGCCCTGTAGGAACGGGGGTCTGGATCGCGACGCTCGTGTAGTAGCGCGAGGCGATGCCGCCCACGATCTGGCCCACCGCGAGCGTGACGATGAGCGCGTTGAGCCCGAGGCCGCCGATCAGGAGCCCGTTCACCAACCCGACCAAGGCGGCCAGCACGATGGCCACGCCGATCGCGGTCACCAGGCGCTCGTCCGAGGCCTGCCCTACGCCGACGGTCACCACCGCGGCGAGGGTGAACGTCCCGGGGACGCTGAGGTCGATGCCCCCGGTCATGATCACGAGCATCTGACCGAGCGCCGTGATGGCCAGGAACGTGCCGAACGGCGCGATCGCGCTCAACCCGGGCTTGCTCAAGGTCGCCGGCGCCCAGATCGAGGCGACCAGGACGAGCAGCGCGATCGCGGCGTAGACCGGCATGTAGCGGGAGGCCACCACGACCGAGGTGAGCGCCGACGAAGGACCCTTCCGCGCGCTCGGGCCTTCGCGCTGAGCGGCGCTCATGCCGAGGTCCCCCCGGCCGCGCCGACGACCAGGCCCGCGGCGACGGCGACGCGCTCGCGAGCCGCGATCGCCGCGCCACGCGCGCGGTCGAGGTCCGCGACGAGCGCGCCGTTCCGCATGACCGCGCGGCCGCCCACGAAGACGTGGTCGAGGTTCGACGTGTCCATGCCCCACACGATCGCCCCGATCGGGTCGTTGATCGGGAAGATGTTCGGGCGGTCGGTCCGGAGCACGATGACATCCCCCTGCATGCCCGGCTCGAGCGAGCCCGTCACCCCGCCCAGGCCGGCCACACGCGCGCCGTCGACGGTCGCGTATCGGATCACGTCGCGCGTGCTCATCAGGTGCGGGAGCCCGGCTTTGCCCATGAGCTTGCGGTCGAACACGGTGGCGTGCTGCAAGGAGATCGTCGCGCGCATCTGCGCGAACAGGTCGCCCGGCGTGCGTCGTTCGTCTCCGACACCGAGCCCCGGCCGGATGTCGTGGTCGATCAACCGCTGGATCGGGAGCGGACCCGCGCCTTCCAACATCTCGTTGGACGGAGCCAGCGAGACCGACGCCCCCGATGTGGCGACCGCGTCGACGTCTCGGTCGTCGAGGGCGGTGTGGTGCACGAGGGTGACGTCGCGGCCGAGGAGACCACGTCGGCTCAGATCGGCGGCCACGCCCGAGCGCGAAGGCTCCGAGCCGCCGTGGGCGAAGATCCGGACGCCGGACTCGCGGGCGACCGCCCACTCGGCCTCGAGCTGCCCCGGATCCGCCGATCCGGGGGTCTCCGTGCCGAGCGCGATCGTGGTCGACGGCCCGGCGGAACCGGCCAGACGTGCGAGCGCCTCCCGGGTCGGAGAGCGTCCGCCCTCCCGTGCCGGACCGGACGCCGCGCGGACGAACACCGTGCGGAGTCCCGCGTCGGCGTGGGCCTGGAGGGCCGCGTCCGCCGACGGGTCCCCGGGCGGGAGGTCGGCCCAGTCGACCACGGTGGTGATCCCGGCCTCCGCCGCGCCCAACAGGCCGATCAACGTCGCGGCGTAGACGTCGTCGGGCTGCAGGTGGCCGCCGAGCACCGACGACGACACCGGCGCGCCGTCGCGGTCGGCCCCGTCTCCCAGGTTCCGGAAGAGCGACGTCCACGCGTGGCGGTGCGTGTCGACGAAGCCGGGCATCACGATCGTGTCGACGGCGTCGACGACCTCGACATCGCGCGCGCGGAGCCCGCGGCCGACCTCGGCCACCTTGCCGTCGGCGATCAGGACGTCGGCCTCGGTGAAGTTGGGCGACCTCGCCCCGAGGGTCAGCACGCATCCGCCACGGAGGAGGAAGCCTTCGGTCACGCACCGCTCCCGGACTCGAGCCCCTTGCGGACCGTCTCGTGGATGCGGTCGACCGAGGGCAGTGCGAGGTCCTCCAGCGCGGCGGCCGCGGGCAGCGGGACGTGGGGGGTCGTGATCCGGATGCTGGGACCGTCCAGGCTCCAGAAGGCCTCCTCGGCCACGATCGAGACCAGCTCGGCCCCCCATCCGCAGAGCCGCGGGTTCTCCTCGACCGTGAACAGATGTCCCGTCTTGTCCACCGACGCGAGGAGCGTGCGGGTGTCGAGTGGAACGAGCGACCGGATGTCGATCACCTCCGCGGAGACCCCCTCCTGTGCAAGGCGTTCAGCTGCTTCGAGCGCGCGCGACACCATGAGCGCGAGCGCCACGATCGTGACGTCGGTCCCCTCCCGGACGATCCTGGCGGTGCCCAGCTCGTCGACGATCTCGCCGTCGGGCACCTCCGCCTTCGTTCCCATCAGGCCCTTGTGCTCGAAGAAGATGACCGGATCGGGGTCCCGGATCGAGGCCGCCATCAGGCCGATCATGTCGACGGGGTTGGACGGGGCGACGACCTTCAGGCCGGGGATCATCATCGCCCAGTTCTCGACGCTCTGAGAGTGCTGGGCGCCGAACCGCACGCTCCCGCCGTTCGCCGTCCGGATCACGAGCGGGAAGCTCACCTGGCCGTTCGTCATGTAGCGGCTCTTCGCGATCTCGTTCGCGACGATGTCCCAGCAGACCGCCAGGAAGTCGGAGAACATGATCTCCGCGATCACCGGCACGCCCGTCATCGCGGCGCCCATCGCCGCGCCGAGGATCGCCTGCTCGGAGATCGGCGTGTCCCGGATGCGTTCGGGACCGAACTCGTCGAGGAGGCCGACCGTGGTCTTGAAGACGCCCCCCGCCGCGGCGATGTCCTCGCCCAGCATCACGAGGCTCGGCTCGCGTCGCATCTCCTGGGCGATGCCGTAGGCGACGGCCTCCCGGTAGCTCAGTTCCGCCATCGTGATCCTCCGTCGGCATAGACCTCGGTCAAGAGGGACCCCTCGCCAGGCTCGACCCCGGCCTTCGCGAACTCGGTCGCCGCGTCGATCTGATCGGCCACCTCCTGCTGGATCGATTCAAGGAGGTCCTCCGCCACCCCGAGCGACAGGAGCCGCGCGAGGTAGTGCGGGATCGGGTCGCGCTCGGCCCAGGCACCGACCTCCTCGGGTGGCCGGTACTTCCCGGGGTCGGCCCGGGAGTGACCGCCCGACCGGTAGGTGACCGCTTCGATGAGCGTTGGGCCGCCGCCCTCGCGGGCCGTGCGGACCGCACGGTCGGCCGTCAGGTAGACGGCGTCGGGGTCGTTGCCGTCGATCACGATCTCGTCCAGCCCGTACGCGGACGCGCGTCCCGCCGCCGGATGCGTGACCGCGGTCACGACGTCGATCGGCGTGTACTCCATATAGAGGTTGTTCTCGCAGACGAACACGGTCGGCAGGTTCCAGATCTTCGCCATGTTGATGGCCTCGTGGAACGCCCCGATGTTGGTCGTCCCGTCCCCGAAGAACGCGACCGCGACGTGGTCGGTGCCCCGCATCTGGGCCGACCAGGCCGCGCCGTTCGCGGTGCAGAGGTGCGCGCCGATGATGGCGTAGGAGCCCATCATGCCCTTCGAGACGTCGGTCAGGTGCATCGAGCCGCCCTTGCCGCCGAGGATCCCGTTCTCCCGGCCGAGGAGCTCGGCCATCGCCGCCCCCGGATCCATGCCGCGCGCGAGCGAGTGCGCATGGCCACGGTAGGAGGCGAACGTGTAGTCGCCGGGACGCAGGACCGCCCCGAACCCGGTGGCGATCGCCTCCATGCCGAGCGAGAGGTGCGTCGTGCCCTTCACGAGGTTCTGCAGGAACAGGTCGTGGGCGCGCTTGCCGAACTGCCGCAGCAGCTGCAAGGAGCGGTACATGCCGATCCGAACGTCCAGGTCGATCGGCGCCTCGGCGAGGCTGTGATCGACGGGGGCGGGGAGCCGCGGCGCCCGCGTCGCGTAGTCGTACCGGGGATCAATACTCATTGGCGACCATCAACTCCTCGCAGGGAAACAACGTGATGACCTTGCAGCCGTCCGCCGTGACCACGAGCTCTTCCTCGATCCGGGCGGCCGACCGGCCGTCGGTTGCGGGGGCGTAGGTCTCGAGCGCGAACAGCATCCCTTCCTGGATCTCCACCGGTGTCTCGAGCGAGTTCAGCCGGCTGATGATGGGTCGTTCGTGCAGGCCGACGCCCACCCCGTGGCCGAACTGCAGCCCGAAGGCATCCATCTCGTCGGTGAACCCGAACTCCTCGGCCCGCGGCCACACCTTCGCGATCTGGTCCGTCGTCGCCCCGGGCTTCACGAGTTCGATCGCGGCGTCCATCCACTCCCGCGACTGGCGGAAGGCGTCGCGCTGCGCCTGCGTGGCGCGCCCGACGACGAACGTCCGGTAGTAGCACGTCCGGTACCCGTTGAACACGTGGATGATGTCGAAGTACGCCTGGTCCCCCGGCCGGATCAGCCGGTCGCTGAACACGTGCGGGTGCGGGCTGCAACGCTCCCCGGCGATCGAGTTGACCGCCTCCACGAACTCCGAGCCCATCTCGAACAGGCGGGCGTGCGCCAGGCCGACGACGTCGGACTCGCGGACACCGGGCTTCAGCATCTCGAAGATGTCCTGATAGACGCCGTCGACCATCGCGCACGCCTGGGTCAGCAGGACGATCTCGTCGGGGCTCTTGATCTCACGGGCGCGCATCATCGCCTGCTGGCCGTCGACGACGTTCAGGCCCGCCGCCTGGAGCGCGAGGAACACCGCGGTCTCCGCGAGGTCGACGCCGAGCTTCTCCCCGGCCACGCCGGCGTCCTCGAGCGCGGCCTTGATCTCCCTCGCCGCCCGGGCGTGCAGGCCCGTCTCCGGACCGATCGCGCCCTGCAGCCCGGTGTTCCCGCCGATCGAGTTCTCGGTGTCGTACATGTGGGGGAGCTGCAGGCGGTGCGCCTTGGCCGCCGAGCCGAAGTCCCAGATCCGCGGACGGCCCTCGCGTGTCACGAGCGCCCAGCGCTCCCCCTTGTTGAACGCCCAGTAGCCGATCTGGGTCGCGGTCGCGTAGCGGATGTTCGAGGTCTCGAACAGGAGCACGGCCCCGAGGTCGAACGCCTCGAGCATCTGCCTGACGCGCCCGAGCCGGTACTGACGGAGGCGTTCGAAGTCGACCCGGTTCTCCCAGTCGACCCCCATGATGCCGGGCGCGGGGCTGGTCGCAACGGGAAACTCACTCATCACGTGCTCCTTTGCCCGTCCGGCGCTGGATCGCCGGCCAGGGCGGTCTCGAGGTAGGCCCAGTCGCGTGCGAATCGATAGGAGTGGCGGGGAGGCGGCTGTGGCGCCTGGGTCTCCAACCACCGGACCCTGCCGTCGCCGACGTTGCGGAACTCGTGCACGCATCCGACGCCTGCCCACGCGAGGTCGCCGGGGCCGAGCCGGTACTCGTCGCCGTCGAAGACGCCCGCCACCTCGCCCTCGAGGATCAGGTAGGCCTCCTCGAGGGGATGGTCGTGCGCGCCGGCGAACCCACCCGGCTCGTACTGGACCATGAACATCGTGGACAGGTCCGCGCCCAGGTCGGAGTCGACCATCATCTTCACGCTGATCCCGCTATAGAGGAGCAGGGCGGTCCGCATGCTCGCGCTGACTGCTAGGCGGTCCTGGGTCTGCATCGCCGGATCCATGGACGCGGCGTCGATGTGGCCGAAGTACCGGTTGCGAGGGTCCCGCACGTCGATCGGCGCCACCGGCGCGGTCTCGAGCGCACCGGGGAACCGCGTGTCGAAGCCGAACCGCTCCCGTGGGAGCGGCGCCTTCATCTCAGCGAACTCGACGGCGTCGCCCGAGGTGTTCGCGAACGCGTGGGTCATGCCCACGGGGATCAGCCCGTAGTCGCCGGCGACGAGCTCGGCGCTCCCCTCGGTCGTGTGGACCGTGAGGGAACCGCCGACCACGTACACCGATTCCTCGAACGAGTGGACGTGGGTGTCGACGGTCCCGCCCGCCTCCAGCCGGGCGATCCGGAAGCCCATCTGCACCCCGCCACCCTCGTCGACGACGTTCTGGCCCGCGTAGCCGGTGCTCCGGCCCTCGAACTCGGCCGGCGTCCCTAGGTCGAGGTCGGCGCGCAGCGCGACGATGTGCGCCATCAGCCCTCCCCCCCGCGGAGGAAGACCGCGAGCGCGCTCAGGTCGCGCTGACCGTAGCCGTCGGCGATCGCGCGCCGCACGATCTCGGCCGAGGCGACCGCCTGCACCATCGGCACGCCTACCCGCTCACCCAGCCCGGTGATCAGCTCGTAGTCCTTGGCCACCAGGTCGAGGCTGAACGCGACGGGAGCGGTCTCGGGATGCTCGAAGGCCTCGCGCTTGTACTGGACGAACGGCGCGCCGCCGGCCCCGTTCGCGAAGACCTCGTACGCGGTGGCGCGGTCGACGCCCGCTCGCTCCGCCAAGACGATCGCCTCCGACAGCGCGACGTTCAGGCCGTGCACGAGGTTGTTCACCGCGAGCTTGGTGGCCGCGCCGGCCCCCCGCTCGCCGACGTGCACGATGCGGGCCGCGATCGCGTCGAGCACCGGCCGCACCCGCTCGATCAGGCTCGCCTCGCCGCCCGCCATGATCGTGAGCCCGCCGGCCTCGACGGTGCTGACGGACCCCGAGACCGGGCACTCGAGGAACGCCGCCCCGGCCTCGTCGATCGCGGCGCCCGCCCGCTGCACCGTTCGAGGATCGACCGTGCTGGTGTCGACCGCGACCGACCGCGCACCGATCCCCTCCACGACGCCGCCCGGTTCGAGGTAGACGTGGTCGACGGCGGCATCGTCCGCGAGGCTCGTGAGGACGACGTCACCGAGCGAGGCCGCCTCAGCGGCCGAGCCCACGACCCGCGCACCCAGCGCCTCGGCGAGCGCCTCGGCTTTCGAGGGGTCGCGGTTCCACAGCACCACGTCGAAGCCGGCGCCGCCGATCCTGGTGGCCATGGCAGCCCCCATCCGACCCGTGCCGATCACTGCGACTGTTGTCGCTCCCCCGCTCACCGTCCAGGGACACTACACACACCGAGGGGACTTTGCTAGCCAGGGGCTCGCCCTGAACCCCCGATCACGGCGGAGGGTCGCACCATGCTCAGCGGGGCTGCACACCGCGGCTAGGTTCTAGTAGTGTCGCGATCGTTGCCGGAGCGAGGGAGCGGATCGAGATGGCGGACGGGTCGGTCTTGATCGTCGGAGGCACCGCGGGCCTGGGCCGCGCGTTGGCCGCTCACTACCACGAGCGCGGCGAGCCGGTGATCCTGACCGGCCGCCACGCCGCTCGATCACAGGGCATCGCGGCCGAGATCGGCGAGGGTGTCGTGGGCCTCGGCTTCGACCTCAGTCATCCCGAGACGATCGCCCGGTCGCTGGCGGACGTCGGGCCCGTATCCCGGCTCGTGCTGGCCGCCATCGCCAGGGACAGCAACGCCGTGCGCGAATACGACATCGCCGGGGCCATCAGCCTCACCACGATGAAGCTCGTCGGGTACACCGAGACGATCCACGCCGTGCTGGATCGGCTGTCGGACGAGTCGTCGGTCGTCCTGTACGGCGGCCGCGCGAAGGACCGGCCCTATCCGGGCTCGACGACGGTGACCACCGTGAACGGCGGGATCAGCACGCTGATCCGAGCCCTCGCGATCGAGCTCGCCCCGATCCGGTTCAACGCGATCCACCCCGGCATCGTGGGGGACACTCCCTTCTGGGAGGGCAAGCCCCTGGACGCGGTGATCGCCAGGACGCCCACGAAGCGCCTCACGACGATGGCCGATGTCGTCGACGCCACCGTGTTCCTCTTGGAGAATCGGGCCGTGAACGGCGTGAACCTCTACGTGGACGGTGGCTGGATGCTGCTGTGAAGCGCGAAGCACCCAGCCCGAGCGAGCCCGAGGTCCTCGACGGGATCGGCGAGCGTCTCCGCGAAGAGCGGGTCAAGGCGGGTATCAGCCAGCGGGAGCTCGCCCGCCGGCTCGGCCTCTCCCCGAGCCTGATCTCCCAGCTGGAGAGCGGGCAGTCGAGGCCCTCGGTCGGCACCCTCTACTCGATCGTGACCGAGCTCGGCGTCTCCCTCGACCACGTGATCAGGGGCGGTGGCACCGAGGACGCGGCAGGCGCCCGAGCGGGCGCCGGGGACGATCGGTCTCCGGTGGTGCACCCGGGAGAACGGCCGGCGATCGACCTCGACTCGGGCGTCCGCTGGGAGGAGCTGGCGGCCGACCACGAGGAGGGCATCGACTTCCTCCACGCGATCTACGAGGTGGGCGGCGCCTCGACCCCGGATCGGTCCCTGATGCGACATCATGGCCGGGAGTTCGGCTACGTGATGAGCGGAACCCTGGGGATCGAGATCGGGTTCAAGGTCCACGAGCTCGAAGCGGGCGACTCGATCGGCTTCGATTCGACCGTCCCGCACCGGTTGTTCAACAAGGGGGACGTGCCGGTCCACGCGATCTGGTTCGTGGTGGGCCGCGAGGCCGACAAGCGCAGTCCGGAGTAACCGTCCGGTTCCCTACGCGGCCGGAACCTTCTTCTGAGGGTCGATGAACGGGAGCGACGCGGTCGTTCCCGTCCGCGTCCCGTCGTCGGTCTCGACATCGAGACGCGTGCCGGGGGCGGCCAAGCCGACCGGCACCCAGACGTAGCCGATGTTCTTCTCGAGGCGGGGTGACCAGCACGCGTCGGTGACGTGCCCGACGGTCTCGTCACCGTTGGCGACCGGCCAGTGCTGCGTGGGCTGGTCGACGGGTCCACCCTCGAGCTCGATGCCGACGAGCTTGCGGGAGACTCCCTCCCGGCGGATCCGCTCGAGCGCGTCCTTCCCGACGTAGTCCGCCTCCTGCGCCTCGACGAGCCGCTCCAGCCCGGTGACCTCGAACGGATTGTCCCGCAAGCCGATGTCGGATCCCCAGTCGAAGATGCCGGCCTCGATGCGACGGATGTCCGACGACGGCGTCACCCGGATGTTGTGCGGCTCCCCGGCGTCGAGGATCCGCTCCCACAGGTCGTCACCGCGGCTCGGATCCCGCAGATAGATCTCGTAGCCCACCACCGCCGTCCAGCCGGTCCGGCTGATCACGACCGGGATCCCGTCGAGCTCGGCCTCGTCGCACCAGTAGTACTTCATATCGAGGATCCAGTCGCCGAACAGGTCGCGCATCGTGTCCTTGGCCTTCGGGCCTTGCACCTGCACCGGGTAGACGTCGGGGTGACCGACCTGCACGTCCATGCCGGAGTTCACGGCGACGCCCATCGCGTACAGCCCGGCGTCCGAGTCGGCGAGCGCGAGCCACCAGCGGTTCTCCTCGACGCGCAGCAGCACCGGGTCATTCACGATGCCGCCGTCGGGCGCGGTCATGAGCATGTACTTGCCCTGCTTCACCGCGCACGTCGTGAGGTCGCGGCACGTGAGCAGGTTCGTGAACGCGCTCGCATCGGGACCAGTGATCTCGACGATGCGTTCGACGCTCACGTCCCACAGGGTCACGTCGTTCACGAGCGCCCAGTACTCCTCGGTGGGATCGCCGTAGGTGTTCGGGTGATACATGTGTTGATAGACGTCGTAGGCGGAACAGCCGGCTCGGAGCGTGGCCTCGAAGAACGGCGACCGGCGGTACCAAGGTCCCCAGTTCAGCGTGGTGTTCTCGGGCAGCGGCATCGCGTCCTCCTCGACCGTGGGTGGAGTCGGAGTCTAGGCGGAGCGAGCCGCGCCGGTCCTCGCGGCCGGGATGCGGCGTCAGTCGCGCCCGACCAACGCCCCCCAGATGAGCAGCACGATCACGGCGCCGACGATCGAGCCGATCACGCCGCTGGGACGGAACGCGAGGCCGTCACCCGAGATCAAGCTCACGAGCAATCCTCCGACGAACGAGCCGAGCAGGCCCGCGCCGAGGGCCTGCGCCCAGTCGTTCTGCCTGCCGCGTCCGGCCCGACCGAGGAGGAGCTGCGCGACCCAGCCGATGGCCATCCCGAAGACGATCAAACCCAGGATCAACATGCCGCGCTCCTCACTCGTCGATGGCCGCAGTCTACGGAGCGGAGCGACCGTCGGTGGGAACCAACCACGAACGTCACCGGTTGACCGCCCGTGACCAGTCGGTTTGACGGTGCCGCGCCGCCGCGGGAACGTCGGTGGCGGGCGGGGGCCATCTTCCAGTTCGGCAGGGCTCCGCGCTGCGCGGTACTTCGTGTGACCGGCGCCGCGTCGGTCGGGCCGTGCCGTTCGTGCCCCCGCCCGTCCAACGTTCCGCGCCGTTCCGAGCGAGGAGGTCCGATGCGACGAAGGATGACGATCGCCTGGATGGTCGCGTGGCTCATCGGGTCGTCGGTCGCGACGGGGCCGGTGGCGCTCGCGGCGTTCCCCGGTGCCGACGGGGACATCGCCTTCGGTCGGTGGACCGCCGAACAGACCGACCTCTGGGTCGTGGGCCCCGGGGAGACCGGCACGACGCGTCTCACCGACACCCCTCGGCGCGACGAGGGCATGCCCGATTGGAACGCGACCGGGACGAGGATCGCGTTCTCGAGGTGCGTCCTGGCGCTGTTCCCGAACTGCGAGATATGGACGATGGACGCCGACGGAGCGAACCCGACGCGGCTCACGTCGAGCACCGCCCAGGACACCTGGCCGGCCTGGTCGCCGGACGGCGGCATGATCGCCTACACGTCGGACGCGGCCGACCCCTACCAGGACATCTGGGTGATGAACGCGAACGGCTCGGGCCAGACGCGCCTCACGACCACCTCGGGGTTCGATGCCTTCCCGGAGTGGTCGCCCGACGGCGCCCAGATCGCGTTCACGAGCGACCGCGCCGCCCTCGACGACATCTGGGTCATGGACGCCGACGGGTCGAACCCCACACGGCTGACGCGCGGCCCGAAAGTCGACGAGCGCCCCGACTGGTCGCCCGACGGGACGCGGATCACCTTCTCCCGGAACGGGAACATCTGGATCATGGATGCCGACGGGTCGAACCCAACACAGCTGACCTCCACGAGGCAGGACGAGTTCGCGCCGACGTTCTCGCCGAGCGGGCGGCGGATCGCCTACGACCGACTCGCGAACGACGGCCGCATCGGCCTGTGGACGATGCGCGTGGACGGATCGAAGCGGGTCCAGCGAACGTTCGGGAGGCTCGACTTCTTCGCGGATTGGCAACCGGCCTGATCCCGGTCCCCGATTACCGCTCTCGGTGGCCGCGGCCATAGGCTCGACGGACGTGCCCGCCGAACCGGGAGGAGATCCGGAAATGACCAACGAGCGCGTCGAGATGCTCGAGAAGAGCGCGACCCTGTACTTCGGTCCCTGGTACCGACGATCACCGTTCTTCGAGGCGACGCGGCGGGCCGGCTGCACCTCGTACGACATCTACAACCACATGTACCTGCCGGCCTACTACGACGACCCCGACACCGAGTACCGCGTCCTGAACGAAGGCGTGACGATGTGGGACGTCGGGGTCGAGCGGACCGTGCAGGTGAGCGGGCCAGACGCCGACCGGCTGATCGACATGATCACGTGCCGCGACCTCACGACGTGCGCCGTCAAGCAGGGCAAGTACATGCTCGTCACCGCGCCTGACGGCGGCATCGTGAACGACCCCGTGCTGCTGCACGTCGCCGAGAACGTCTGGTGGATGCAGCTCGCCGACTCCGACGCCGGCCTGTACGCGCTGGGCGTGGCCGCGACCAACGGCTTGGACGCCGAGGTCACCTACCCCGACGTCCATCCGATGCAGGTCCAGGGGCCACTCTCGGGTAAGACCCTCGAGAAGCTCGTCGGCTCCGCGATCTTCGACATCCGCTACTACTGGGTCGAGGAGTTCGAGATCGACGGCATCCCGGTGCTGATCAGCCGCACGGGATGGACCGCGGTGCCCGGGTTCGAGGTGAACCTCCTCGACGGCACCAGGGGTGACGACCTGTGGAACGCGGTCGCCGCGGCCGGCGAGGAGTTCGGGATCCGCCCGATCGCCCCCTGCGAGGCCCGCAGGATCGAGGCCGGGATCTTCAACTACGGCTCGGACATCCGGATCACGGACACGCCCTTCCACGTGATGGGGCTCGAGCGGCTCGTCGAGGATCAGCCGCAGGACTACATCGGCAAGCGGGCACTCGAGTCGCTCCGCGCCGGCGGCGTCGATCGCAAGCTCGTCGGGATCGAGCTCGAGGGCGACGAACTCCGGGCCGAGATGTCGCAGTACTGGGATGCCTCCGTCGACCGCAAGAAGGTCGGGTACCTCACGGACGCCGTGTGGTCGCCCGGCCTCGCGAAGAACATCGGGTACGTCTGGGTACCGATCGACCTCGCCGCGCCCGGGAACCGACTCGACATCGAGACCGAGGACGGAGCGCACCTCACGGGCGTGACCGCGGCGATCCCGTTCGTGGATCCGCGGAAGGAGCGTCCGGCGGCCGCGCTCGCGTAGCGCTGGACCTGCGTCACCGCGTCGGCGCGGGGCGATGCCGGTAGCGTGGACGGTGATGAACAAGCCCACGCTCGCGCTGATCGTCGCCGCCATGCTGGCCATGGCCGCCTGCACCTCGTCGTCCGACGAGCCCGGATCGAGCGAGACCGGCTCGATGACGTCCGCGCCCCCCTCCGGCGGCGCCGAGCTCCCGGCGCCCATCGGACCCGGCAACGTCCTGCGCGTCTACCACGAGAGCATGGACTTCCCGACCGGCGCCGAGACCGCGGCGGCCGAGGCCGGGATGCAGGTCGTACTCACGTTCCGGCTGAGCCCCGAGGCGACCGCCGCCGGGGAGCACGACCAGCAGATGCGCGATGCGCTCGCCGAGATGGATGCGGCCGGTGGGACCTGGTAC
The DNA here is from genome assembly GCA_963816275.1 of uncultured Actinomycetes bacterium. Classification (GTDB taxonomy): domain Bacteria; phylum Actinomycetota; class UBA4738; order UBA4738; family HRBIN12; genus JAOUEA01. Next base: position 60,089 of record CAWFJU010000018.1, on the reverse strand, counting down.
GTCGGCTACTTCCACGAGCCCGAGATCCGGCTGACGCCCACGGAGTACCGAGCGGCGTTCTCGCGGATCGCGCGCATCGTGCAGCAGAGCGCGAACGTCCGGTCGATCGCCGTGCTGATGGGGTATTCGTTCACCGCCCGGAACCCCGACGACTGGTACCCCGGCGACGACGTCGTCGACGTGCTGGGGATCGACGGCTACGACTGGCTCGGGTGCATCGAGAACGGCGGGGACGGACGCTCCGGCGCCCACCCGCGGAGCTTCGGGGAGATCTTCGCCCCCGCCGACGCCTACGCGACCGCGCACGGCAAACCGTGGATCGCCACGGAGTTCGGCCGCGCGAACGACCCCGCGGAGCCGGATGCCCGGGTCGCGTGGCTGCGCGACGCGGCCGCCTGGATGGACGACCACCCCTCGATGATCGGCGCAGCCTACTTCCAGCACGGCCTCGACGACGGGTACCGCTGCAACTGGGCGCTCGACGACCACGAGTTGGCGGTCGCGAACGAGCTCTGGCCGAGCTGAGCGGGAGCGGCGGGGTCGGCCGGTGCCCCGAGAGCTAGACGCGGCCGCCGGGCCGGTTGCGGCGAGCGAGCGCGTCGATCGTGACGGCCACGAGGAGGACGACCGCCGTCACCATGATCTTCGAGGCCGCATCGAAGCCGAGCAACCCCATGCCGTTCTCGATCGAGGCGATCACGATGCCGCCGAGGACCCCGTGCGGATCGTCGTCGACGATCAGGATGGTGCCGGGGTCAACCTGCATCCGTCGTGGAACCTCCAAGGGCGATCGAGGTCGTGGTTGGTGTCGCGCAACGCTACGCCTTCTGCCGCGCGGCGTCTCCACTCCGCACGGTTGACGTCTCCGCCATGTCGATCCGGGCGATCAAGGCGTCGGCGCGGAGCTCCTCGAGGTAGGCACGGGCCGCCTCGATGGCGCCCTCGGGAACCAGCTCCTCGGGGAGCACCGCGACGGCGTCGAGCGTGACGAGCGCGTGGGAGAAGCGATCGCCGGCGGCGAGCCGCGCGGCCAGCACCGAGTCGTACGCGGCGGCGGCCTCCCGCGTCCGACCTTCGAGCGCATCGATCCCCGCCTCGAGCGCGCGCCGCGCCGCCGCGTGCCACCGTCCTTCCTGCACCGGCATCCGCTCGAGCGCCATCCGCGACTTCGCCGCATCGCCGAGCCAGACCGCCGCGTGACCCGCGACCCAGGCAGCGGCCATGGCGTTCGGACCCATCGGCTCCTCGTCCACCGCGCCGAGGGCCTCGTCGCAGCCGTGCGACACGTCGCCGGCCATCAGCGCGATCACCGCGCAGGACACGCCGGTACCAGGCGCGGGGTGATGGGTCGGCCTGAGGCCGTGTGTCCTCGCTCACCGCGGCGATCGCGGCGTCCGCACCGACCCGGTCCCCGCGATAGGCGGCGAGCAGCGCCGAGTCCATCCAGACGGCGTCGAGGAGGGTGGGAGGCAGATCGGGTCGGGCGTGCAGGTCCGCCAGCACCTCATCGGCCGTCTCCCACGCACCCGCTTCCACCGCGAACTCCACGCCGTTCGCGAGCGCCAGCATCTCGGGGCCGCCGTAGCCGCCGCGGCGGGCGACCGACGCGGCTTCCAGCGACAGCGCGAGCGCGTCGGACCATTCCTCGGCCTCGAGCGACAGGCCGACGAGGACGGACGCCATCGTGCGCAGGTCGTTCTCTTCCGTCGCGGTCGCGAGCATCCCCCGTCGGACCGTGGTGGCCTCTCGGTACCGACCCAGACTCATCAGGATGTTCGCTCGGTCGAGGAGCGCCTTCTGGACCCGATCCCAGACGCGTGCCCGTTCGTAACGGGGTAGGGCCCGATCGACCGCGGCGAGACACGCCTCGTAGTCCCCTTCGAACCACGCGACGTACGCGAGCGCGTGGTCGAGCTCGGCCCGGGCACGATCGTCACCGCTGTCCCCCAACCGGGCCTGGAGCTCCGGCACCACGACCTTGATCTCGTCCCACCGATTCGGGCCGGCGAGAGCCTGGACGAGGTCACCGGTGGCGATCGCTTCAGCGTCGAGGTCGCCGAGTTCGTGCAGCTCTTCGATCGACCCTCGCAGGAACGCGAACTGCTGCTCGTGTCGGAGGGCGTCGCCGGCGGCCCGCGCCGCGCGCCGCAGGAGCTCCGCGCGCTCCGCGCCCGGCGGCGTGATCTCGAGCGCCTGCTCGGCGAACACGAGCGCCTGATCCGGGGAGCCGAGCGAGGTCGCCCGTTCCGCGGCTTGCCCGAGCCAGTCCCGCGCTCGGGCGGCCAGCGCGTCGGCGTCGGGACCGGGCGGCGTCGCGCCCAGCGCCTCGACGTAGTGCGCGGCCACGACGCCGGCCAGCTCGTCGTCCCCGGCGGATTCGAAGTGGTGCGCCGCGGCGAGGTGCCGGCGGCGGCGATCGGCCTTCGAGAGCATCCCGTAGGCGACCTCGCGGATGATGCTCTGGACGAACGCGTACTGGCCGCGCTCTGGCGACCGTGGATCGGCCTCGAACCCTAGGAACTCCTTGCGCGTGAAGTCGAGGAGCCGCGGCTCGAGCGACGAGGGCTCGGCATCCGTCACGGCCGCGAGGGCATCGAGCGTGAAGCTCCGCCCGAGGACCGAGGCGTCCTGCAGCAGGACGCGGTCCTCGGGCCCCAGCTCGTCCAGCCGCGAGGCGATCAACGCATGCAGCGTCTCCGGAACCTGGATCTCACCGAGGTCGCCGACGAGCTCGAAGGAGCCCTCGCCGGGTCGCAGCACGCCACGATCGGCGAGCATCCGGATCATCTCGACGGCGTACAGCGGCATGCCCTCGGCCCGCTCGACGATCCGGGTCACGGCGACGGCGTCGGCGCGGGGCACCATCCCGCCCACGAGCTCGGCCATCGACTCGTCGGGGAGCGGTTCCAGGTGCATCGCCAGGAAGCTGCGCTGGCCCGAGCCCCAGTTCGGTCGGCGGTCGAGGAGCTCCGGACGCGCCAGGGTGACGATGAAGATCGGCCTGTTCCGCGACCATTCGAGCATCGACTCGATGAACTCGAGCAGGCCCGCGTCGGCCCACTGCAGGTCCTCGAACACCATCGCGACCGTCCCCCCGTCGCTGATGCGCTCGAAGAAGGTCCGCCAGGCGGCGAACAGCTCCTCGCGGCCACCGGCGGGCCGTTCGTCGAGCCCCAGCAGGAACGCGAGCCGAGGCTCGAGCCAGTGGCGCTCGTCCTCGTCGGGCACGTGCTCGGCGACCGACGCCGCCAGCTTGGACCGCGAGACGCCCGGGGCGTCGGTCTCGGCGATGCCGGCACGCATCCGGACCATCTCGCCGAGCGCCCAGAACGTGATGCCCTCGCCGTAGGAGGGACATCGCCCGTGGTGCCACCAGATCGTCTCTGCGAGGCCGTCGACATACTTCAGGAGCTCCCAGGCCAGGCGCGACTTGCCGATGCCGCCCACCCCCATCACCGAGACCACGCGCGACTTCCCTTCGCGGCCGGTCGCGTGCAGCGTGTCCTTCAGCTGGCGGAGCTCTTCGGCGCGGCCCACGAACGGCGGCTCGATCCCGATCCGGTTGTGGCCCTGACGCTCGGCGACCACGCGGAGGGCACGCCACGCGGGAACCGACCCGCCCTTGCCCTTCAGCGTGAGGTCGCCCACCGCGTCGAAGGCCACGGCGCGCGAGGCGGCCCGGTACGTCGCCTCGCCCACGAACACCTGACCCGGCTCGGCGGATGACTGCAGCCGAGACGCGGTGTTCACCATGTCGCCCGTGACCATGCCCTGGTTCTCGGCGTCGGGCGAGGTCGCCGCCTCCCCCGTGAGCACGCCGCCACGGGCCTGCAGCGGCAGATCCATCGAGGCGCCGAGGGCGGCGACCGCGTCCACGAGCTCGAGGCCGGCGCGGACCGCTCGCTCGGCGTCGTCCTCGTGGGTGATCGGCGTCCCCCACACCGCCATGACCGCGTCCCCGATGAACTTCTCCACCACGCCGCCGTGGCGTTCGATCACGGTCCGCGCGGTATCGAAGTACGCGTCCATCAGCGAACGCATGTCCTCGGCGTCGCGTTGCTCGGAGAGCGTGGTGAACGACACGAGGTCGAGGAACAGCACCGAGACCAGCCGGCGCTCGGTCGAGCGTGGCGCTGCTTCGGCGGCCGGGAGCTCGTCGGGCGCACCGCCGCCGCCCGCGAGCGATGAGCCGCACTCGCCGCAGAACTTGCCCGGTGGGTTCGAACTGCCGCAGGAGGGACAGACCATCGACAGGCGGGCGCCGCATTCGAGGCAGAACTTCCGATCGGGGTCGTTCTGGGTCCCGCACGTGCCGCAGGTCAAGCGTGATCCCTTCAAGCGAGAGGGAGGAAGCGTACCCAGCCGCGCCTCCGCACGCACGGGACCGGAACATCACGCTCCGAGCACGGGCATAGACCTTCGGCCGATGTGCCGCTCCCCCAGATGCCCTACGGTCATGCGCATGCCCTCCGCCACGCCCCACCAGACCGTGCTCGGTCGTCCGGCGGACCCGCGTCGGGTCCTCTGCACGCTCTGCGAGCACACGGAGTTCGTGCACGGCGACCATGACGATCGCCGTTGCCTCTACTCCGAGTGCGGGTGCACCGGATTCTTGCTGAGCGCCGTCGCGTAGCGACGCACTCGCCTCAGCAGGCGACGATGCTCCCGCCCCCTGAATAGCGGCACCGGTCGGCGACGCTGCCGTCGGCGCGCCGGAGGGTCGCGTGGTCACGGCGGTTGTCCCAGAGGTAGCGGCGCAGTCCCCAGTACTTGTGCAGGAGCGCCTCGGAGCCGCGGCCGGTATGGATCATGAGGTTCGCGTGTGCCGGGATCCGGTCGTCGGGCCCGAAGCGGAAGACGTTCCCGTCGGCGTCCCGGACCGTCCAGTCGTTCAGCATCACCGTCGTGTTGCCCGTGTTCGTGAACATGATGTATTCCTCGTTGAGGTGAGCGTTGGTGCCCGTGTCCGGCCCGGGCGGGTTGAACTCGATCTCTGAGATCTTGATCGCCGCCGACGCCGATGCGGAGCTGGCGAGCAACACGGCGATCGTTCCCAACGCGATGACGGTCGTGCGTAGTGAGCGCATGCGGTCTCCCCTCCTGGTCGCCAGACGGTATCGCACGCTCCGACCCACTCCCTAAGCGTTCGCCCCACCGCGCGGCTTCTTGACGCTGTAGGTCGCCGGCCTGTGGCGACGACGAGGAGATGAGGTCGAGATGCCAAGCACCCACCGAACGATCGCCGCACTCGTGCTCGTCGCGAGCGTCGTGATCAGCGCGTGCGACCCCGCACCGGCCGCCACGAAGGACGCCCCCGGACCACGCACGATCGAGGTCTGCGCGGACGGATGCCCGTTCGCGGAGCTCGCGCCCGCACTCGAACGGGCCGAGGACGGCGACACGATCACGCTCGCGGCGGGCACGTACGACGGCGGCATCGTGATCGACGCCGACGTGACCGTGACGGGCGCCGGTCCGGACGAGACCGTGATCGAGGGCGGCGGACCGGTCGTGACGATCGGTGTCTATGACGCCGATGACTCCCCGACCGTGACGATCGAAGGTGTCACGATCACCGGTGGCGTGACCCGATCGTGGCCCGGCGCGGAGGAGCGGGTCGGGGATCCGAACGCGGAGGCCAGGGGCGGAGGGATCTTCATCGCCCCGGGCGCCGACGAGACGCTGGGCGCCACGGTCACGATCCGCGACGCCGTGATCACGGGGAACCGGGTGGCGCCGAGTAGCTCCGTCGACAGCGGGATGGCGACGTTGGACGACGCCCCGCTCCCGTACGCGGGCGCCACGGGCGGGGGGATCGACAACTGGGGGAACCTGACTCTGGAGCGCACGACCGTGAGCGGGAACCTGGTCGGCGCCGCCGCGAAGCTCTCGGACCCCGGCATGGCGAGCGATGCTCAGGGAGGCGGCATCTTCAGCCACCTGGGCGAGCTCACGATCGTCGACAGCACGATCAGCGAGAACGTCGCCTCCGCGACCGCGCCGAACGGTCGGTGGGGCGAGGGCGGTGGCATCCATCAGGAAGCGGGCTCGCTCACGATCACGGACAGCGTGGTGTCGGGCAACGTGGCTCGATTGGATGCGGCGTTCCCGGCCGAGGTCGAGATGATGGCACAACCCGGCGGGATCTTCGTCGGGGAGCAGGTGGAGAGGGCCACGATCACCGGCACCAAGATCGTGGGGAACCGCGCGATCATGACGAACTCGGTCGGGGACGCCGAGGCGTTCTCGGGAGGAGTGAATGACGGCGCGGATCTGACGATGAACGACTCGGAGCTCTCGGGCAACAAGGTCTTCGCGGCGACGGTCGGGCGCTCGCGTGGCGATGCATCGGCGGACACCGGTGGCGGTACGCTGCTCGGCACCGTGACCGACACCACGGTCGAGGGCAACACGGTGACCGCGATCTCGAAGGCAGGGGATGCGACGGCCGCCGTGGGTGGCCTGCAGATCTACGGCACGCTCGAGGGGAGCCGTCTGCAGGCGAACACGATCCACGCCGTCTCGCCTCGAGGGGAAGCGACGGTGTGGGGAGCCGGGCTGATGGTCGCGTGGAAGGCACTCACCCTCCGCGACACACTCGTGACCCGCAACGTCGCCTCCGCCCGAGGATCGGCCGGGTGGGTGCGCGGCGGCGGGATCTACGACGGACCGAACCCGTGGACGGTCCCACCCATGCCGCTGACGCTCCTCGACTCGATCGTCCGTTCCAATCGGCTGCAGGTGATCGGGCCCATCACCCGCGAGGGTGGCGGCATCTACATCGATGGCGCGCGCCTCCGTGCGACGAGAACCGTGGTCAGCGGCAACTCCCCCGATGACTGCCTCGGCTGTTCCTAGGAGGTAGCTCCGGCACATAATCGTTCCGTGGCTCCCGAGGCTTCTTGGAAGGACATGAGCATCTCCAGAGCCCTTCCGTCGCCTCGGACGGTGTCGGACGACGGCGAGCTTCCCGTGACCTTCGAGGAGTTCGTTGCGACCGCCCACGCGGGGCTCTTCGGTGCGATGTGCCTCGTCACCCGAGATCGGCACGAGGCCGAAGACGTGATGCAGGAGGCGCTGTTGTCGGTCTGGGAACGCTGGGATCGCGTCGGGACGATGGACGATCCGGAGGGCTACCTCTACCGAACCGCGTTCAACGCGTTCCGCAGGCGCCGGCGTCGGGCGGCGCTCGCCGTGAAACGCGCCGTGAGGCTGGCCCCGGCGCCTGACCGGTTCGGCGAGGTCGAGACACGAGACGTGGTCGTGCGGGCCCTCGGGTCGCTGACACCGCGACAGCGCGAAGCGGTCGTCCTGACCGAGCTCTTGGACTACCCCTCGGAGGAGGCCGCGTCGATCATGGGGATCTCGTCCTCGACCGTGCGGGTGCTCGCCTCACAAGGCCGGGAGCGGCTCCGGCAGACGGTGGGTGATGCCGATGCGTGACACGAAGCGGATGCTCGAGGACGCTCGCGGGAGGTTCGCGCCACCGCCCGACGTGATGGGGGACCTGATCCGACGGCGAGAGGCGAAGCGCCGGCGCGAGCGGATCGCCGCGGGCGGCGTCGCCCTCGCGGTCACGGCTGCGGCGGCGTTCCTCCTCCGATCGTTCGCCTTCGGCGCCGGACCGCAGCCGATGGACACGCCAACCCCGACCACGTCGGCATCGACGCACGGACTGGTGTCCACCGTCGATGAGGGCCGCATCCTGTTCGTGATCCTGCGCGACGGCAAGAGCACCGTCTCGGTGATCCAGGGCGACACATTGGATCGGGTCGTGAGCACGCCGACCGAGCGGTTGTTCAATGTCACCTGGGCGTCGCCCGCCGAGATCGTCTTCGACGGGCGGCGGGGTGGACCTCGCCACCTGTATCGGATGTCGCTCGAGACCGGTGAGGTGGTGCAGCTCACGGATCGTCATGGCGCCCAGTCGAAGGCCGGCATCTCGCCGGATGGCTCGCTCATGGTCTACGACCACTACGACCCGAGGACCGGCCGGGATCTCGGCATGCAGATCGCGGACGCCCGAGACGGGAGCGACGCGCGAACCCTGCTCCCGCCGCCCGGGGCGGGTTCGACGGCCGGGAGCTCCGACGCGCAGTTCTCGCCCGACGGGCGATGGATCGCGTTCACGCGGCTGACCGGCTCGGCGACCGGCGAGACCGCGATCTTCGTCGTGCGGACCGACGGGACGGGGCTCCGGCGTCTGACCGACGAATCACTGCATGCCGGACGCCCCCGTTGGTCACCGGACGGGAGCCAGATCCTCTTCTCGCAGGGCAACGAGTACAGCCCGCTCGGCGGACCGCTGTGGGTCGTGCCGTTCTCGGGTGGCGAGCCACACCGGCTCACCGATCACAGCGGCGACGAGGCCGCCTTCGAGGCGGACTGGTCACCCGACGGCACGCAGATCGTCTTCAAGTACTGGGATCCGACGATGGACAACAACGAGCTGCGGATCGTGAACGCCGACGGGACGGGCGAGCACGTTCTGTGGATCGGACGACCCGGCGAGACCGCGGAGACCCCTGACTGGGGACCGTAACGGACCGGGTCCACCTCGCCACGGCACCTCCATTGAACCCGCCACCGCGGTGGTTGATGATGCCGCGGTGCTTTCGCTCACGCGAAACCGTTCGGATCTGGTCCCGGTCCTGACGACGCTGCTGGTCGGGGGGCTCCTGGTCGCGGCCGCCCGTACCGCGTGGCCGGACCCGTGCGCACCCGAAGAGCTCGCGGCACAGGCGGAGCCCCAGCAGGGGTCCGCCGCGATCCGGGTCGTCGTGCTCAGCTCGACCAACAAGGACGGCGTGATGGCCGAGATGGCGTGCCGCTACGAACGAACCTCGCCGACGCTCGACGGGCATCCGATCGACGTCGTGATCGCGGCGGAGGCGTCGGGTTCGGCGTACCAGAGCATCGGCGAGACCCAGCCGACCGTCTGGGCGCCCGCGGCGACCTCGTGGGTCAGGATGCTCCGCTACGACCACCATGACTGGGTTCCCGATGCGTCCCCGTCGATCGCCCAGAGCCCGCAGGTGATCGCGGTGCCGCGTCCGATCGGGGAGGCCCTCGGCTGGCCCGAGGACGCGCTCGGCTGGCGCGATATCGCGCACTTCGCCACCGATCCGGCCGCGTGGGACGCGATCAGCCAGGCCGGCTGGGGCGCCTTCAAGCTGGGCAAGACGAACCCGCGGCTCTCCACGTCGGGGCTGAACTCGACCGTGGCGACGTTCCAGGTCGCGACCGGCGACTCCGCCGACCTGACGACAGCGCAGATCGAGGATCCTTCGGTGAGGTCGTTCGTGCACGACGTGGAGTCCGCGGCGGTGCACTACGCGCCGACGTCGGTGGACTTCCTGCGGAACCTGCGCACCCAGGACGAACAGGGCAACGGTGAGGGGTACGTCTCGGCGATCCTGCTCGAGGAGAAGTCCGTGTGGGACTACAACCACGGGAACCCCTCCGGCGACCCGACGACCCTCGGGGACGGCTCTGCGCCCGAGACGCCGCTCGTCGCCTTCTACCCGGAGGAGGGGGCCCTGGTCGCCGACCATCCCTACGTGGTCCTGAACGCCGCGTGGGTGACCGACGACCAGCGCATCGCGGCCGACCGGTTCCTCGATTTCTTGCTGGCGCCCGCCCAGCAGGATCGGTTCCAGGCGCTGGGGTTCCGGGACCACGAGGGCGTCCCCGGACCGGAGATCTCGCAGGACGACGGGCTGCTGCCGTTGGAGCCGACGTCGACGTTGGAGCCTCCCAGCGGCCAGGTGCTGCAGGCGATCCGCGACACGTGGCCCGAGTACCGGAAGCGAGCGCGGATGCTGCTCGTGATGGACGTGTCGGGCTCGATGAGCGGCGTGGTCGCTGGCTCGGACCTGACCAAGCTCCAGCTCGCGCAGGCGGCCGCCCTGAGCGCGATCGAGCAATTGGATCCCCACGACGAGGTCGGGCTGTGGTCGTTCTCGCCGGCGTCGACCTCCGAGCCGTACGTCGAGCTGATCCCGGTCGGACGCCTGTCGGAGAACGAGGATCAGCTTCGGAGCGCGATCCAGGGGCTGACCGCCGATGCCGGCAACCGCAGCGACCTGTACGCGACGGTCGAGTCGGCGATCTCGACGCTTCGCGCCGACTTCGACGGGACGAAGATCAACGGCCTCGTGCTGCTGTCCGACGGTCCGGACGAGGGCTCCTCGAACGAGGAACGCGACGCGATGATCACCGCCGTCGTGCCGCCGGGCGACGACCGCGAGGTCCGGATCTTCACGATCGCCTACGGCGACCAGGCGGAGACCGAGACGTTGACCGCACTCGCGGACGCGTCGCTCGGCACGGCGTACGACGCGCTCGACCCGGCCGACATCGGCAAGGTGTTCTATCAGGTGGTGGCGAACTTCTGAGCGCCCTCACGGATGTCCTGCGGCGCCCGCTGATCTATGCGGCGGCGATCGTCGTCGGTATCGCCGCGGTGATGGTGGGCCTGCCCTGGTACGCCGCGGTCGTGATCGGTGTGGCCGCCCTGCTCGTGGGCGCCGGGCTCGCGGCCTGGTTGTTCGCGATGGCGGCACGGCCGCAGGGTTCCCACGAGCGGGTGGGGGTCGCGCTGTCGCCACCCGAGCACCCGACGGCGGTATTCCGCCTCGAAGGCGAGTACTGGACGATCGCGTTCCGCGGGCCGACGTTCCGACTGGTCGATTCCAAGGGACTCCAGTACATCCACCGCCTCCTGCAGGCGGCCGGCGCCGAGGTGCATGCCCTCGATCTCGAGCTGCACGGGGGGCCCGGCGTCGCCGCCACTCGAACCGACGGCGACGACCTGCACCATGGGGCCTCCACCCAGCTGCTCGTCGACCACGAGGCACTCAGGCGCTACCGGCTGCGGGTCGAAGACCTGCGGGACCAGATCGAGGAGGCTGAGGCGAACGGCGATCCCGAGCGTGCGTCACGTGCGCGCGAGGAGCTCGAGTACCTCATCGAAGAGCTCGATCGGGTCACCAGGTCGGACGGGTCGCCACGCGCTCAGGCGAGCGAGACCGAACGGGCACGCGTGAACGTGTACCGAGCGATCAGGAAGGCCATCGAGAAGATCCGCGAGCAGGATCCGTCGCTCGGTCATCACCTCGATCACGACATCCGGACCGGGACCTACTGCTCCTATGGTCCCGACCCCGCCACGGCGCCCATCTGGGCTCTTTAGCGCTCTCCGCGAGGCCATCTCGGTGCGTTCGGACCGATCGTTCACCGATCGTGCCTCCCGAGTGAACGATGTTCAGCCCGAACGAACGCCTCTCCAGTGAGGCCCGCCGGCCGGACCGGTGGGATCGAAGGAGAGGCAAACGATGCGACCGGACATCCACCAGCCGACCACACACACGGTGTTCCCGCCGCCGCCCATCGTGCGATCGGCCGAGCCGCGTCGCCCACGGGTTCGCCCGCGTTCGATCGCCGTCGTGGCCGCGTGGGCGATCGTGGCGGTCCTGTTGGTGCAGCAGCGGCACGAGATCGAGCTGCTCCACCAGCGGGCGACCGACACCAGCCGGGCGCTGGATGAGCGGTTCTCGTCACTGACGGATTCCCAGGCCGCCCTCGAGACCGAGCTCGAGGGTGTGTTCGACCCGTCGGCCGTCGTGCGGAGCGCACTCCCGTCCGTCTTCACGCTGACGGCCGGTCCCTTCCAGGGCTCGGCGTTCGTGCTGTCGTCGGATGCCACTGGATCGATGCTCGTCACGAACTACCACGTCGTGCGGTTCTCGTGGGCGGCCGGCGTCAGGCGAGTGGTCGTCCGCGCCGAAGGCCGTTCGTTCAACGGCACCGTCGTGCAGGTTCGCCCGGGCGCCGACATCGCGGTCGTCGAGGTGGACGCCTCACTGCCGTCCCTCGAATCGGAGCGTTCGGTGATCGATGTCGGTGAGCCGATCGTGGTGGTCGGGTCGCCCTACGGGTTCGGCGGATCGGCGAGCACCGGGATCGTCTCGGCGGTCCGCGGCCGGTTCGTGCAGTTCTCGGCGCCCGTGAGCCCGGGCAGCAGTGGTGGACCCGTGCTCGCCGGTGACGGACGGGTGGTCGCGATGACGGCCGCGAAGGTCGTCGGCCACGGCGCCGAGGGCCTGTCGTTCGCGATCCCCATCGACCAGGTGTGCCGCCAGACGGTGGCCTGTTGAAAGGAGGCACGGACATGACGTGTTCGATATGTGGTGCGCGGTTGGATACCGCGGATGCGAGCTGCTCCACGTGCGGGGCAACGGTCATGACCACGGAGCGATCCCCGTTGCCGCCGAGAGGTGACGGCGTCGCAGTGGCTGACCGGAACGGGCACGCCACGCGCCCGACGCGGCCGCGATCGACGAAGGTGCTGGCGATCGTCGCGGCGGTGGCGTTGGTGCTGGCGGCCGCGATCGGCGTCTCTCGCACGCAGGTCGCGGGCCGGCTGTCGGCGGCCGATGCCTCGCTGCGCGAGGTCCGTGACCAGCTCGACGCGTCGACCTCGCAGGTCGACACGCTCGAACGCCGCGTGCGCGAACTCGAGAGTGCCCAGGCTGAGCTCCACACCCAGCTCGAGCGCGCGAACGCCGAGACGAACGACGTGCGTCAGTCGCTCGACGCCTGTCAGGACGTCTTCCGTATGGCCGCCAAGTTCATGAACGGGGGCCCGCCGCCGAGCGCCGTGCAGGTGCAGGTCGCGTCGAAGCTCATGAGCTGCTTCGAGGGCGAGCTCCCGCCGGAGCTGTTCTGACGCGCCGCGCGAACGAGAGAAGGAGGTGGACGTGATGGGACGCCACAGGGGACGGACGACGCCGTCGTACGGCATCGCCTTGGGGGTCGCCCTGGCCCTGATCCTGGTCGCGCGGGCGGCGTTCGGCGGGTCCGGCGCCGATCGTGCCGACTGCACCTCGATCACCGTGGTGTCGTCGTCGGAGAAGGCGGGGCTCCTCGCCGACATCGCCCGGTCGTACGGGGACGCGCACCGCTCCGTGAGTGGTGGATGCGGGAGCGTACAGGTCGTGGCGATGTCGTCGGGCGATGCCGCGAGCACGCTCGTCGCAGGGTGGGACGAGGCCGTCCGACGGCCCGCAGCCCGTGGTGTGGACGCCGGTCACGAGCAGCTGGCTCGAGATCGTGGACGAGCGCCTGTCGAACGGCGACCGGCCGCAGCTGATCCCGGACACGGTGGGTCACGTGGCCTCCGGCCCGCTCGTGATCGCGATGCCACGACCGATGGCGGAGGCGATGGGCTGGCCGACCCGCCAGATCGGGTGGCGGGATCTGTTCGAGCTGACGCAGGACCCCGACGGATGGGCCCGGTACGGACACCCGGAGTGGGGAGCGTTCAAGCTCGGCAAGACCAACCCGAACTTCTCGACGTCGGGTCTGAACGCGCTGATCGGCGAGTACTACGCCGCCACCGGGACCTCCAGCGACCTGACCGTGGACGCGATCCGTGACCCCGACGTCGTGCGGTTCGTGCGCGGCGTCGAGTCCTCGGCCGTCCACTACGGCGACATCTCGATCACGTTCCTGCAGAACCTGCGGCGCGCGGACGATGCCGGGCACGGCCTCACGCTACGTCTCGGCCGTCGCGATCGAGGAGAAGTCGGTCTGGGACTACAACCAGGGCAACCCGAGCGGCGACCCGGACACGCTGGGACTGCTGCCGCCGCCGTCGACCCCGCTCGTCGCCGTGTATCCGGACGAGGGGACGATCGTGAACGACCACCCGTACGCGATCCTCGACGCCCCGTGGGTCAGCGCGAACGAGCGAGCGGTCGCCGAGGACTTCCTCGCGTTCGTGCAGGCGCCGGCGCAGCAGGCGCGGTTCCAGGCCGCCGGGTTCCGCTCCTTCCGCGGGACGCCGGGCGACGAGATCGCACCGCGCAACGGGCTGTTGCCCGACCAGCCAGCGACGACGCTGCCGACGCCGCCCGCCCCGGTGCTGGACGCGATCCAGCGCTCGTGGGAGGACGTGCGCAAGCGCGCCCGCGTGCTGCTCGGTGCTCGACGTCTCGGGATCGATGAACACGGCGGTCGGTTCGGCGGGCGCGACGAAGCTCGAACTCGCGAAGCGGGCGGCGCTGGCCGCCCTCGGCGAGTTCGCTCCCGACGACGAGGTCGGGCTGTGGGTGTTCTCGAGCGAGCTTCCGCCCGACGACTCGCCGTGGCGCGAGGTGTCGCCGATCTCGCCGCTCGGGCCCAAGATCGCGGGCGTGCGCGAGGCGATCCGGGGACTCGAGCCCCAGACGGGTACGGCGCTGTACCGGACCGTCGACGACGCCGCCTCGCACATGGTCGGCTCGTTCGATCCCACACGGATCAACGGTGTCGTGGTCCTGACGGACGGCCAGAACGACTACGCGGACTTCTCGTCGGTCGATCCGCTCCTGGCGCACCTGAAGGGCGAGCCGCCCGAGCGCTCCGTACGCGTGTTCTGCATCGCGTACGGCGACGACGCCGACATGGAGGTCCTGGAGGAGATCTCCGGCGCCTCCCTCGGCGCGACGTACGACGCATCCGATCCGGCGACGATCGATGAGGTCTTCGCCGCCGTCCTCTCGAACTTCTGATGGAGGTCAGGATGAAGTACCTGGACCCGGTCGCCTCGATCATCGGCGCTGTGAGCGCGGGCGTGTCGGTCGCGGTCGGTCTGCCGGTGCCCGTCGCGCTGGGTATCGGCGTGGTCGCGCTGGCGATCGCGGATGTCGGCCGGATCCGCTCGTCGTGGCGGTCCACGGAGCTCACGGTGCGCGCTCCGGCCGTGCCATCCGAGGGATCGCTGCACCCCGACGAGGGCAACTGGATCCGTCGAGCCGCCGACGCGGCGACCGCGATCCGGCGGAGCGTCGGATTCGTCGATCCTGGCCCACTGAAGGACCGACTCGGCGACGTCGCCGACGACGCGGAGCGCGTGCTCTCGGATCTCCGCCGGGTCGCGGGACAGGTTTCCGCGACGCGGGCCGCGAGCCGCCAGGTCGACGTCCCGCAGCTCTCCGCTGATCTGGATCGTCTCATGGCGACGCTGCAGCTGAGCGAGGACCCGGACATGGTCCGGGACCTGCAGCGCTCGGTCGATGCCGTCCGCGAACAGCTCCGGATCGGGCGCCGGCTCACCGACGCGCGCACGGTCCTCCAGGCGCGGATCGAGTCGGGCGCGCTCGGACTGCAACAGCTCGCGGCGCAGGTCGGCGAGATGACGGCCCTCGCCCCGCCGGGTGGCGGGGTGTGGCTCCAGGGAGAGCGGATCGACGAGCTCACCACCCAGTTGGAGGCCCTGCGCGCGGGGCTCAGCGATGCAGGGGCGATGAGCCGTCGAGCGCTCGTCGCCATCGACCCAGAAGGAGGGAACGATGTTCCGGTTGCTCCGTAGGACGTGGAAGTACACGATGGCCCTGCTCGGCCGGCGGCTCGAGGATGTCGCCGATCCCGAGATCCAGATCGAGCAAGCGATCGAGGAGGGCAAGCGGCAGCACGCCCTGCTCGTCCAGCAGGCCGCGGCCGTGATCGGGAACCAGCACGAGATCGAGTTGCGGCTCGGTCGAACCATCGATCAGGTGGATACGCTCCGCGCCTCGGCGCGCGAGGCCCTGCGTCTGGCGGACGAGGCGCAGCGAGCCGGGGACGAGCCGGGCGCTGCCGCGTACGAGGAGACCGCGCAGTCGTTCGCGGTCGCCCTCGTGTCCACCGAGGCCGAGATGCGCGATCTCAAGGGGCTGCACGACCACGCGGTCGAAGGTGCCGCGGCCGCGAAGGTGGCCGTCGAGACGAACGCCCTCGAGTTGCGCGGCCGGCTCACGGAACGGACACGGCTGCTCTCGCAGCTCGAGCAGACGAAACTCCAGGAGCGCATGAACGCCGCGCTCGGCGGCGTGAGCGGCCTGACGCCGGACGCCGACGTGCCGTCGCTCGAGCGGGTCCGCGACAAGATCGAGCGCCGCTACTCGCAGGCGCTCGGCGTCGCCGAGATCGGAGCGTCGACGATCGAGGTGAGGGCGTTGAACGTGCACAAGGCGCGCATCGACGCCGAGGCGGCCCGGCAGCTGGCTTCGCTCCGCTCCGGCTTGCTCGAGGAAGGGCACACCAGGTAGTCAGGGCGATGTCGGTCGTGACGCTCCTGTGGATGGGCGGGCGCGGGCTGGCCCAACTCGGCTCATCTGACCCAGAGCTGGCTGAAGAGGATCCCCAACATGGGATTGACCTGGACGTTCCCCACGTCGGCCGAGAGGGCGTAGTTGGTCACGGGGTTCGTCAGGGGAACCCACACGGCGTCCTCGACGAGCTGGTGCTCGAGCTCGGTCCACGCCTGGTTCGCCGCGGCCGGATCGGTCGCCTGAAGCGTCCGAGCCTCCTCGATCTGGTCGTCGAGGGCCTCGTCACATACCCCCGTGACATTGCCGCTCGATCCGCACTCGAACAGGGGGCCGATGTATTCGCTGGCGCTCGGGTACGCCGGGGCCCACCCTGTCCAGAACCCTTGCGGCTCACCCGCCCTGATCCCGCGCCAGTACGTCGCATCGGCCACGAGCTTGAGGTCCGCCTCCAGACCGAGCTCGTTCAGCACCTCGACGACGTTCCGCATGGCCTCGACGATCTGGGGAGGGACCGCCCTGCTCACCCAGAGGGTGACCCTCTCCCCCGTAGCGTCGGCGTCATCGATCAGCGCCCGGGCCGCGTCGAGGTCCGGAGCGGACCATACTCCGCTGTCCGGGTCGAGGGTGAAGGGACAGAACGGCTCGTACCCTTGGAAGTTCGGCGGCAGGATCTGACACGTCGCAGGCTGGCTCGCCGGGGCGCCGAGCAGATCCAGCACCTCGCGGCGATCGATCGCGAAGTTCAGGGCCTGCCGCACCCGCACGTCGTCGAAGGGAGGCTTGCTGAGGTTCATGCCCACGTAGAGCGAGAAGGATCTCGGCCACTGTGCGACCCGGTCCGGGTCGGTCGCGGCGAGGAACTCGAGGTCCTCGGGCGCCGGCTCTTCGGTCATCAGGTCGACCTCACCGGTCTCGAGCTGATCGAAGGCGGTCCCCACCGCTTGCTCGAACCGCCACGAGATCTCGTCAACGAAGCCTTCGGGCTGAGCCCCGGCGGGGCTCGCGACGAATCGGTCGTTCCGCACCAGTTCGAACCGATCCGGTCCGGCCTCCACGATCTCGTAGGGCCCCGTCGCCGGCACGGGCGCCAATCCCTGGTCCTCGATCGGCGTGGTGGCCGGGACCGGGAACGCGACCGGCAGCGCGAGCTTGAACGGCAGGTCGGGATCCGGCTCCGTGAGGTTGAACGTGACGGATCCGGCATCGGTGTCGATCGACAGATCGCAGGTGGACGGGTCGCTGACGCATCCCTTCGCGCCGTCGATCGAGCTGAAGATCGTGGCGTCCCGGGGGCTGAGCGAGAACGCTCGCTCCAGTGCGTACCGGAAGTCCTCGGGGCGCACCGGATCGCCGGTCGAGTAGCGGACCCCTTCGCGGAGGGGGAACCGGTAGGACAGGCGGTCGGCGGACACCTCGGGCAGCGCCGACGCCAGGTCCGGAACGAGGGTGGCGCCGTCGGCGCCCCCGACCTTCTTGAACGACCAGGAGCCCGTCGTTCGTCATCGCGAGGATCTGGCCGGCGATATCGTCGGCATACACGACGGAGGCGGGGTCGAGCGAGCGAGGCGCCTTGTCCGGGGAGGAGACGACCAGGGTCCCCCCGCGGTGCTCGGTGGCCGATGCCCCGGCCGCCAGCCACAGGACGTCTCCGTCGGCCGCCAGGGAGACCGCGGCACTGCCCACCGCAACGGGTGGATCACTGGTGCTCGAGGCCGGATCGATCGGCGTGAGCGAGCCGTCGGACTCGCTCGCGACCCACACCGAGCCGCCTGCCTCCGCGAGCGCGCTCGGCCCCTCTCCCACCGGGATCGTCGCCTGCACGGCCGCGGTCGATGGCTCGAGACGGGAGACCGTGCCGTCGAGGTGGTTCGTGACCCAGATGGATCGGAACGCGGAGAGCACCGCCGAGGGACCGTTGCCCACCTCCTTGTACGGGAGCGTCACCGTCAGGTCGGTGGGATCGACCCGGGCGACCCCGGCCGGGGCGACCGCGACCCACACGCCGCCCGGCGTGAAGGCAACCCCGGAGGGTCGGCCGGCGAGGAAGGTCGGCTCCTCCTCACCCGAGGTCGGATCGAAGCGGATCAGCTCGGCGGTGATGGAGTCGGTGATCCAGAGCGCGCCGTCACCGAACGCGATCCCCGACGGAGCCGTGCCGACCGCAAGCTCCTCGGTGACCTCGCCGGTCCCGGGGTCGATCCGCATGACCGTGCCGTCACCCGCGTTGGTCACCCATACCGACCCGTCGCCGATCGCGATGCCCGCGGGTGATCTGCCCACCTCGATGTTCGGATCGGTGACCGAGCCGTCCTCGAGGCTCACGCGCGCCACGACTCCCTGGTCCGGTTTGGCCACCCACAGGCTCCCGAACCCGATCGCGGTCGCGCCGGGGCGCTGACCCAACCCCGTTGGGTCGAGTTCGAGGCTCCCATCGGTTCCGTCAAGGCGCGCGACCGAGTTCGTCCCGACGTCGATCGCACCCCCTGCCTCCGACCGAAGCAGGGGGACCGAGATCGCGATCAGGGCCAGGACGACCGCGATACCGACGCCGACCGCCCAGGGCCGTGAGGCGAACCATCCCCGAGTCAGGACGGCCGAGGGCTGCACGGCGGCGAGCCGCTGCTCCGCCTCATCCGGCGCGGTTGGCGTGGCTCTGGGTTCGCCGTCGACCTCGGTCACGGCGAGCACGTGCCATCGACCGTCGACCCCCTTCAGCGCGTGGGTCCCTCGGTCCTGGAACCCGAACCCGGCGCCCGCGACGAGTCGCTCGTTCGTCGCCGTGACGAGGACGTCGCCGGCTCCACCGAGCGACATCACGCGGGCCCCCACCACCACCGCGATGCCGCCGAGCTTCTCCCCCACCTGCTCGCACTCGCCGAAGTGCACGCCCGCGCGGATCTCGATGCCGAGCTCGCGGACCGCCTCGGATGCGGCGCATGCGCATCGGACGGCTGCCGCCGGTTCGGTGAAACTGGCGAAGAACCCGTCGCCGGCGGTGTCGAGCTCCTTGCCGCCGAACCGCTTCAGCTCACGCCGGACGATCGCGTGATGGCGGGCGATCAGCTCCTTCCACCGGGCATCGCCGACCCGGCTGGCCACCGCCGAGGAGTCCACGATGTCGGTGAACAGGACCGCGGCCAAGGCCCGAGTGCCGGCACGTCGACGCATGGTGGGGAGTCTCTACGAACCCACAACGGTGCGCCAGCCAGCAACGGGGCCGAGTACCCGGTCACCCCACCTGGCGGACGAAGTGATACGCGAAGGTGTGTCCGCCGAAGCTCAACGGGACCATGTCGGTCTCGATCTGGCACGACGAACCGTCCTTGCGTCTTCCACGGAAACGGAACGTGACCGGGAACGCGAGCGGCTCTACCCGGTTCCAGTAGTTCCAAGAGACGAGGCCCTGGTCCTCCTCGTCGACGAGCCGCTGGAGCAAGCCGGGCGTGTCGTTCAGCTCATCGGGACCCGCATAGCCGAAGATCTCGGCGAACCGCTGGTTGCACATCCAATGCTCTTCGTCGAGCCAGACGTAGACGCCGTCGGGACTCGACTCGAACACCGGCGCGAGGTGCTCGGCGAGCTGAGGCGTCACCTCGTCATGCGGAACGGGCTCCATCCGCGACTCCCTTCATCCGGTCATGCGGAGATGACCTGCGCGGACAGGCATCCATCGTCCTCCCTGCCACGGCGTGCGCGCAAGCAGCGCCACAGGCGATGCCCAGCTCGCGGCCGGCCCTAGACTCGAGCGGTGACGGCCGACGAAGCGATCCCGATCCCCGAGACGGGCGAGGTGGGCGAGACGCCCGGGTCCCGTGAGGCGCCCCCGCCCTGGCGCGAGGTGTTCCGCGGTCGGCGGGGGCGGCTCACGGCCGGCCTGCTGCTCCTCGAGGCCCTCGTCGCGGTGCAGTCGCTCGTCGTGGCGACGATCATGCCCGACATCCGCCGCGACCTCGGCATGGTGCAGCTGTACGGGCTCGTCTTCACCGCCTCGAGCCTCGCGACGATCGCGTCGATCCCGATCGTGGGCCGGGCGATCGACCGGTTCGGCACGAAGCGCGTGCTCGCACCGGTGCTGGCGATCTTCTCCCTGGGGCTCCTGGTCACGGCGACCGCGCCGACGATGCCGGTCGTGCTGCTCGGTCAGTTCCTGCAGGGAGCGGGAGGCGGCGGCCTCTACGCGCTCTCGCTGGGAACGGTCGCCAAGACCTACCCGGACCGCCTTCGCCCGCGGGTGCTCGCCTTGCTCGCGACGATGTGGATCCTGCCCGGTCTGGTCGGCCCGCCGGTCGGCGCGACGATCGCGAGCACGGTCGGGTGGCGGTGGGCCTTCGTCGCCCCGATCCCGGTGCTCCTCGCGACCTGGGCGCTGATCGCCCCGGTGCTCGACCTCGTGCCACGTCCCGAACCGGGGATCGGCGGGCTCTCGCTCCGGTGGCCGCTGCAGCTCATGGTGGGGGCCGCGTTCGTGTTCGCCTCGATCACGGCGTGGGCGTGGTGGGTGCCGGTCGCCGTGGCGGCGGGCCTCGCGATCGGCATCCCGGCGCTCCGCCGCATCGCGCCGCCCGGCACGTTCAGGGCCGCGCCGGGACGCGGCGCGATCGGCGCGGCCGCCTTCATGCTGTCGGTGTCGTTCCTCGCGATGGACGCGTTCCTCACGCTGATGCTCACGCGCGTGCGCGGGCTCTCGCTCGCGGAGGCCGGGCTCGCGATCACCGTGGCCACCGTGACGTGGGCCGCCGGGGCCCTCTGGCAGTCGAACCGGGCGGGCGACATGCCGCTCAGCCGACTCGTGGGCATCGGGGCAACACTGGTGCTCGTCGGGGAGGCCGCGGTGGCGAGCACGCTCTGGATCCAGGTGCCGCTCGCCGTCGCGTACGTGGGGTGGGGCGTGGTCGGCGTCGGCATGGGGATCGCCTTCGCGACGATCCCGCTCGCCGCGATGCGGGTCTCGGCCGCGGGCGAGGAGGGAGAGAAGCTCTCGGCCGTGTTGCTGATGGACATGCTCGGGGTGGCGACCGGCGCCGGGCTCGGCGGCGCGGCGATCGCGATGTCGGACGCGCTCGGAGCGCCGCTCCGTACCGGGCTCGTCGGTGCGTTCGCCCTCGCCCTGGTGGCCGCCGCGCTGCTGATCGCGATCACGCCACGCATCCCCTCGGGGGCGACCGACGTGCAGGGCGAGGCGGAGACGGGCACACTGTCGTCGTGAACGACGAGGAGCTCCTGACCCGGGCGGAGGAGACGCTGACCGAGATCAAGGTCAGCCAGGGCCTGTCGGAACGTCACGCCGCCGTGCTCGCCGCGTTGCGGATCCGGCTGAAGGGGAGCGACCTGTCGTCGCTGGAATCGCTGCTCGAGGCGGCCGACGACCAGCCCGACTCGGGCGCCGCCCTCGACGACGCCGTCGCGGACGCCGAGCGGAAGCGCGGGGGCAAACCCTCGCTGGACGACCTGTTGTCCAAAGAGCCGAAGCCGAAACCCGACTGGCCTTCCTGAGTCGTACGGATGACGTTCGACGTCGGTGCGGCCGCCTACGACGCGTTCATGGGGAGGTACTCGGTCCCGCTCGCCCCCATGCTCGCCGATCTCGCGGGGGTGACCGAGGGCCAACGAGCGCTCGACGTCGGATGCGGCACCGGGGCGCTCACGGGCGAGCTCGTCGGACGCTTGAGTGCCTCGTCCGTGGCCGCCGTCGACCCGTCGGCACCGTTCCTCGCGTCCGTGCATGATCGCTACCCGGGCGTCGAGGTCCAGCGGGCAGGTGCCGAACGGCTCCCGTTCCCGGATGACGCGTTCGACGCGGTGCTCGCGCAACTCGTGGTCCATTTCATGTCCGACCCGGTCGCCGGATTGGCCGAGATGTCGCGGGTGACACGCCCGGGCGGTGTCGTCGCCGCCTGCGTGTGGGATCACGCCGGGGAACACGGCCCGCTCTCGGTCTTCTGGAACGCGGCGAAGGCGCTCGACCCCGACTTCGTTGATGAGTCCGCGCTCGCCGGGGCGCGCGAAGGTCACCTCGAGGTGCTGATGACCGCGGCCGGGTTACGCCGCATCGAAGACGGTGCGCTCTCGGTCAGCGTCGAGCACCCGAGCTTCGAGGAATGGTGGGAACCGTTCACGCTGGGTGTCGGGCCGGCCGGCGCCTACGCCTCCGGCCTGTCCGAGGAACGACGGGTCGCGCTCCGTGAGCGCTGTCGTGAGGCGCTCCCCGACGGGCCGTTCGTCCTGACCGCCCGCGCCTGGGCCGCCCGCGGCGTGGCCTGATCTGGGTGTCCCCGCGCGGATGATCCGGTAACGGCTAGCATCGGCCCGTGAGCCGTCCCGATCCCGCCGAGGTCCAAGCCGTCGTCGAGTTCACCGCGCGCGAGGCCGGCGCGTACCTGCAGGGGATCGCCGATCGCCCCGTCCGCGACCCTCGCGCCGACGAGATCGCGGCGGGGTTCGGCGGGCCGCTCCCCGAGCGCGGCATCGGCGCCGTCGGCGCGCTCGAGGAGCTGATCGGTGGGATCGACGGCGCGGTGCACTCCGCCGGGCCGAAGTTCTTCCACTTCGTGGACGGGGGGACGACGCCCGCGGCGCTCGGGGCGGACTGGCTGACCTCGGCGCTCGACCAGAACCCGGGCGCGTGGATCTCGTCGCCCCTCGGTGGACGGCTCGAACAGGTGGCGATCGAGTGGCTGAAGGAGCTGTTCGGCCTGCCGGCCGCGTGGGGAGGCGTGCTCACGACCGGCGCCACGATGGCGAACTTCGTCGCGCTGGGATGCGCGCGACGCTGGTGCGCGGCCCGCGCGGGAGTGGACGTGGACGAGCTCGGCCTGGCCGCGGCGCCCCCGATCACGGTCCTCGGCGGCGGGTACACCCACCCGAGCGACGTGAAGGCGCTCGGGATGCTGGGGGTCGGCCGGGGGCGCATGCGCATGCTCTCGCGCGACGACGTCGGGAGGGTCGACCTCGAGGCGATGGAGACGGCCCTCCGCGACCTGAACGGCGCGCCCGCGATCGTGATCGGCAGCGCCGGGGAGGTCAACGCCGGCGACTTCGACCCGCTCGCCGACATGGCGGAGCTGGCGGCGCGCTACGGCGCCTGGTTCCACGTGGACGGTGCCTTCGGGCTGTTCGCCGCCCTCTCGCCGCGCACCCGGCACCTGGTGGAAGGGGTCGAGCGGGCCGACTCGGTGATCGCCGACGGGCACAAATGGCTGAACGTGCCGTACGAGAACGGGTTCGCGTTCGTGCGCGACGCGAGCCTGCTGCCGGGCGTCTTCGGATCCGGCGCGGCCTACCTCCCCGACATCGACGACCCGCAGCCGAACTGGGGGTACCTCGGGCCGGAGATGTCCCGACGGGCGCGTGCGTTCCCGATCTGGGCGACCCTCCGCGCGTACGGTCGCGAAGGGCATCGGGCGATCGTGGACAACGACCTCGATCTCGCGCAGCGGCTCGCCGCGACCGTCGACGCGGCGCCCGATCTCGAGCGCCTCGCCGAGGTTCCCTTGAACATCGTCTGCTTCCGCTACCGACCGCCCGGCTCGACGGACGGCCCGGCGCTGGATGACCTGAACCGGCGGATCGGTGAGGCGGCGCTCGCCGACGGGCGGGTCTTCTTCGGCTCGACCCTCTACGGCGGCCGGGTGGCGTTCCGTCCGGCCCTCGTGAACTGGCGCACCCGGGGAGCGGACGTGGACCTGGTCACGCAGGTCGTTCGCGAGCTCGGCGAACGCCTCGCGGGCGACACCGCGTGACCGAGCGTCTGCTCGACGTCGATGATTCGATCCTGTGCGTGATCGACGTGCAGCCCGGGTTCGTGGACAAGATCGGCGAGAGCGAAGGTCGCGGGCCGTTCGTCCAGCGGGTGGTCTGGGTGGCCGCGCTCGCGAACGCGCTCGGGGTGCCGACCGTGGTCACGGAGGAGGAACCGGCGCACAACGGCCCGACCCTGCCCGAGATCGTCGATCGCCTCCCCGATCCGACGCCCCGGTTCGCGAAGCCCACGTTCGGTCTCGCCGACGTCCCCGAGATCTTGGCCGCGGTCGAGGCCACGGGACGCCGCACCGCGGTCCTCGTCGGGATGGAGACCGACGTGTGCGTCGCTCACTCTGCGCTGGGCCTCCTCGATCGCGGCTACCGCGTCTCGGTCGTTCGCGACGCGGTCCTGGCTCCCGGCGACGCGCACGAGGACGGGATCGAGCGGATGCGCGCCGGGGGCGTGACGCTGATCGGCGCGAAGGGCCTCCTCTACGAATGGGTCCGGACGGTCGACGCCGCACGGAGGCTCCAGGCCGACGTCGTGGCGGTCCCGGTTCCCGACGGGCTCATCCTGTAGCCGCCCACGTCCGCACCGGCCGAAGCGCCTGACTAGCCGGAGACCTCGGCGCCGCGCCAGGCCTCCCGGAGCTTCACGCGGCCCCCGGTCCGGAGCACGGCGCCGGCATAGATGCGGCCGGCGAGCCGCACCATCCCGTAGATCGTCACGAGCATCAGCGCGACCGACAGCGCGATCTGCCACCACGGGACGGATCCGTTCGCGATCCTCACGATCATCACGAGCGGAGCGGTCGGCGGCACGAAGGAGCCGATCAGGGTCGCCAGGGAGTCCGGCGACTGGGCGGCCTCGAGCGCGAAGATGTAGGCCACGACCAGCACGGCGGTGATCGGGAACGTCATGCTCTGCGCCTCCTCCTGCCGTGAGACGAGGGAGCCCGCCGCTCCGTACAGGACCGCGTAGAACGCGTAGCCCAGGACGAACCAGAACACGACCCAGCCGATCGTTCCTGGCGTGGTCGTGGGCAGATCCCGGTTGTCGGAGAACGCCAGCGCGATCAGGGCGGCCGCCGCCACCAGCGCGAACTGCGCGAGCCCCACGAGCCCGATCCCCCCGATCTTGCCGGTGAGCAGCTCCGTCGGGCGGACGCGCGAGAGGAGGACCTCGACGACGCGGCTCGACTTCTCCTCGATCACCCCGACCAGCAAGAAGCCGCCGTAGAAGCTGATGAACATCAGGAGCAGCACGAGCGTGATCGTCGCCAGCGCCATCCGTGCCGTGCGCTCCTTCGTGACTGGCTCGAGGCTGCTCGACGAGAGCGGCACCGGTCGGAGCTGCTGCTGCTCGTCGGTGGTCAGACCGAGCTCGTCGATCGCCCGCTGCTGCTCGACGGCCTGCACCGACGACGTCACGACCGCGCCGAGCTCCTCGTCGACCTCGGCCTTCCATACGAGCGCCCGCTGGCCGACGAGCAGGACGTCCGCGTCGCCAGAGCGGAGCGCGTCCTCCCCCGCCGCCTCGTCGTCGAACGCCCGCACCCGCACGGTGACGTCGACCTGCGTCCCCGCCGCCTGCAGGACGCTCGCCAGCTGCGGCGAGCTCTCGCCGACCACCCCGACGACCCTCCGAGGCGTCGCGCCGCCCCCGTAGATCTGGGGGATCGCGATGATCGCCACGACGATCGCCGCCGAGATCACCGTGGAGACGCGGAACGCGGTCGACCGCACGCGCTGGATCCACTCCCGGCGGACGACGAGCCACACGCGCCGGGCGCCGCTCATGCGCCCCGCTCCGAGACGGCTTCCAGGAACAGGTCGGTCAGGGAGGGCGGCTCGAAGCTGAAGCGGCTGACCTCGCCGGCCGCTCGCGCGTCCGCGAGGATGCCCTCGAGATCCGCCGAGGCGTCGACCAGCACGCGAACCTGCCCGTCGTTCGTGCTCGTGACGGTCCCGCTCGGCAGTGCCGGCATCCACGGCTCCCCGTCCACGGTGACCTGCAGCGACCGGTGGGACGCGGCGGCCTTCAGGTCCTCCACGACACCCGCCAGCACGACCCGGCCGTGATCGATGATGACGACGTCCTGACAGATGTCCTCGACCAGATCGAGCTGGTGGCTCGAGAAGACCACGGCCACGCCGCTCGCCGCCGTCTCCTCGAGCAGCGCGGCGAGCGACTCGACGCCGAGCGGGTCGAGGCCGCTGAACGGTTCGTCCAGCACGGCGAGCTCCGGGTCGTGGATCAGCGCGGCCGCGAACTGCACGCGCTGCTGGTTGCCGTGCGAGAGCTCCTCGAGGCGGGCATCGGCGCGGTCCGCGAGGCCGAGGCGGTCGAGCCAGCGGTCGGCGGCGGCATGGGCCTCGGCGCCCGCGAGCCCGGAGAGCTCCGCGAAGAAGACGAGCTGCTCGCCCACGCGCATCTTCGGATAGAGCCCGCGCTCCTCCGGCATGTAGCCGAAGCGCGCGCGCTGCTCCGGCCCGACCGGCGCTCCCCGCCACCGGACCTCGCCGCGGTCGGGGAGGACGAGCCCGAAGATGGCCCGCATCGTGGTGGTCTTCCCGGCACCGTTCGGACCGAGGAAGCCGACGATCCGTCCCGGCGCGGCGCTGAAGGTCGCGCCGTCGAGGGCGACCACGTCGCCGTAGCGCTTCGTGAGGTCGGCAACTTCGAGCACGGAGACACCTCCCCGGGGTTCGATCGCCACGCTATCGGAACGACCCGGTCTCCCCCAGGTGCGTTGGTCCCGGGATCGTTGGCCCGAACGTCGTCGATCACGGAGGGACCCACGACGCTCGGCCTGGGGTGCGCTATCTCGGAGACCGCGGTACGGTGGGTTCTTGCCCGCGACGATCGCTGCCCGCGACGTCGAAAGGGGGAAGGACCATGAAGCTTCGGCTTCTGCTCGGCCTCTGCACGGTGGTGGCGATGTTCGCCTTGCCGGCCGCAGCCCAGGCGGATCCGTTCGTCGGACCGCCGATCTGTGCGACCGCGGGGCCCGCGCTCTGGGGCACGCACGACTCCCTCGTGGTCTGGGGCGACGCGTACGTACCGGCGGGCAAGACGCTGACCGTGCGGGGCAACCTGTGGATCAAGCCCGGAGCGTGCCTCGACGCGTTCACGCTGGGTACCGTCCACGTGGGTCGCAATATCTTCGTCGACCGCGGTGCGGTCCTGGCGCTGGGATGCACCCCGGACTCGATCGGGCCGGTTCCGCCGTGCGGCACGACGACGACGAACGACACCGTCGGCTACAACATCATGGCCGACCACCCGCTGACGATGTACCTGGACGGCAACTGGATCGGCCGCAACGTCGTCTCGGTCGGTGGCGGCCCGGGCCTCTACGGCGACTACCTGAACTTCCCGATCAAGGACAACACGATCGGGGGGAACCTCATCGTCAGGGGCTGGAAGGGCGCCTGGGCCGGCGCGATCCGCAACGACGTGGGTGGGAACCTGCGCTGGTCGAGGAACCTGAGCAAGCAGAACCCCGACTCGAACGAGGTCCAGACGAACACCGTCGGCGGGGACCTGTTCTGCTTCCACAACTCACCCGCCGCGCAGGTGAACGCCGCGGACGGAGGGCTCCCGAACGTCGTCGCCGGCGACAAGTACGGTCAGTGCGCCGGACTCTGACGCCCCACGCCGGAGCGAGGTAGCGACGGGCGGTCCGTGACCGCTCGCCACGACCGGGGAGTGGGACCAGCGAGGAGCGGACGTTCCTCGCTGGTCCCCTCGTCGGTGTCGGTACGGGACGGCAGGCGCGGTCCCCCGCCGACGCGTCTGCACCGCGGATCGCGCTCAGCCGATCAGGCGATCCAACCTCTCGCGGGCCTGCCCAGCCTGCAGGACGTTCCCCTTCTCCTCGTACAGAGCGAGCGCCTCGCGGGTCACGCCCGCCGACTCGGACCCGCGTCCGGCGAGCTCGAGCACCTCGGCGAGCGCGATGCGCGCATCGGCCCGGTCGACCGTGAAATCGGAGGCGTCGATGATGTCCATGCCCTCGCGCGCCAGCCGCTCGGCGTCATCGAAACGCGCACTGCGGGCCTCGATCCCCGCACGCACCCCGAGCGCGATCACCTTCGACGCGACGTCCTCATAGGCGAGCGCCTTCCGCGCGGCCCCTTCCGCGTCCTCGAACCGCCCGAGCGCGTACAGCGCTTGGGCGTGGTAGGCGGCCACGATCGAGAGCGTGCTCGACCCGATCCGCTCCAGCACCTCGGCGCCCGATCTCAGGACCGCCTCCGCCGCCGCGGGGTGCCCCGACAGGAGCTCGAGCAGGCCCATCTGCTGCGAGCTGTGGGCAAGCATCAGGTGAAGGCTCAGCTCCTGCATCCTCCGGTCCGAGGCTTCGAACCGGCGCCGGGCGCCGTCCAGGTCGCCGAGCATCAACAGCACCGTGCCGATCGATGTGCCGACATCGAATTCCGCACCGGGCCGTCCCTTCGCCTCCTCGGCCAGCCGTTCGAGCGCGACCATCGCGTCCTCGCACGTGGCGGGGCCCCACACCCACACCGAGGACAGCCACCCCACGTACTCGCTCGCGAGCCAGCGGTTCCCGGCCTGGTCGAAGAGGTCGACCGCGCGACGCCACGCCGCGCCGGCCTCGGCTGCCTCGCACCGGCCCCAGTGTCCGCCACCGATGATCGCCCAGGCGAACGCGGCGCCCTCCGCGTTTTCCGCCTCCTCGAACACCGACAGGTTGGCCCGCGCCTCGTCCTCGATCGCGTCGTACTCCTCCCCGGGACGATCTCCCCAGAAGGAGAGCCACCCCCGGTAGGTCCGCGCCCGGGCGACCAGCAGCTCATCCCGGATCGCCTCGGCCACGGCGACGGCCCGGTCGATCGCGGCGTTCCCCTCGTCCAGCGCGCCCATCTCCGTGCGCGCCTGCGCCAGGACCGAGAGGGCCGGGACGAGGGCGGGATCGCCTGGATCCATCAACCCCGTCGCCCGCGTGAGGAGGTTCTCCGCCGCCGGCATGTCCCCACGCGCGAACGCCTGGTCGCCTGCCGTCCGGAGATGCCACGAGGCCCGCTCGGCCAGCGCGGTCGTGCGTTCGTCCATCGACCCCAGCTCCCCGAGGTAGCGGACGGCGCGCTCCTCGTGGTAGCCGAGCAGCTCGGCTCGCTCGGGCGCACGTCCCTCGAGCCACTCGGCGAAGTTCCGGTGGAGGTCCGACCGTGCCGCCTTCGTCAGGGCCTCGTACGCGACGTCGCGGATCAGCAGATGGCGGAACGCGAGCGCCTCGGTCCCGGGAAGGTCCGATCGCTCGGGCCTGACGAACTGCTTGCGCATCAGCGAGGCGAGACGTGCATCGGGATCGGTTGCATCTGAGATCGCGACGACCGCGTCCCGGTAGAACACCTGCCCGATCACGCTCGCCCGTTCCAGGACGTCGCGATCGGCGGGATCGAGGCCGTCGATCCGTGCGGCGAGCAGCGCGGCGGTGGTCGGCGGAACCGTCGTTCCCTCCAGGTCATCGGTCGCGGTCCAGACGCCGTCGATCAGGGAGAGCCGGCCCTCGTCGACCAGCATCGCGAGGAGCTCCTCCGCGTAGAGCGGATGCCCTTCGGACGCCTCCGAGACGTGGGCGCGCACCTCGGGTGCCACGTCGTCGACGGCCAGCAGGTTGGCGACCAGCGACGCGCATTCCTCCGGCGTGAGCGGCTCGAGCGAGATCGACGTGGCGTTGAGCTTCCCGCCGCCCCAGTCGGGCCGCACGTCGAGCAGCTCGGGCCGGGCCATGCATGCGAGCAGGATCGGCGCGTCCACCGACCAGTCGGCGATGTGCTCGATCAGCTGCAGCAGCGTGGGCTCGGCCCATTGCAGGTCGTCCAGGAGCAGGACGAGCGGGCGGTCGCGCGCCATGCCCTCGAAGAGCCTCCGGACGGCCCACAAGGTCTCCTCGGGCGTCGCCTCGCCGCCCGCGATGCCGAGCAGCTGTGCGATCCGTTCCCCGATCCGGTCCGCCTGGTCGTCCGCGGCGATCAGGGTGGAGATGCGACGGCGCGCGTCCTCGGGATCCTCGGTGCCCACGGATCCGATCGCCTGCTGCATCGCCTCCACGATCGGCAGGAAGGTGATGCCGTCGCCGTAGGCGAGGCAGCGCCCGCGGAGCACCCGCGCGCGATCCCCGATCCCGGCCACGAAGGCCTCCAGGAGCCGCGTCTTCCCGACCCCGCCGACCCCCAGCACGGTGAACAGCTGGCACGCCTGATCGGATACCGCGCGATCGAAGGCGCCCAGCAGGAGCGAGAGCTCGCGCTCGCGCCCGACCATGGGAGCGTCGAGCCGCCGGGCGAACCCGACGGCGACCGGATCCACCTTCAGGACCCGATACGCCGCCAGGGGCTCACTCTTGCCCTTCAACGTGAGCGGCTCCAACGGGTCGGCCAGGATCGCGTCACGCACGAGGCGATAGGTGGGCTCGCCGATCAGGATCTCGCCCGCCCCGGCAGCCTGCTCGAACCGCGCCGCGACGTTCACGGCATCGCCGGCGCCGAGCTTGGTCGCCGAACCCGACTCGGCGACCACGACCTCCCCGGTGTTCAGCCCGATACGGATCTGGATCTCGACGCCGTGTGCGTCCCGGAGTTCCCCGTTGAGCGCGGCGAGCGCTCCCTGCATGTCGGCGGCGGCCCGAACCGCCCGGAGGGCATCGTCCTCGCGGACCTGCGGCACGCCGAACACCGCCAGCACGGCGTCACCGATGAACTTCTCGACCGTGCCGCCGTGGCGCTCGATCACGGCCCGCATCGCGTCGAAGTAGCGGGTCAGCATGATCCGGAGCGCTTCGGGGTCGAGCCGTTCGCCGAGCGGTGTCGAGCCCACGATGTCGCTGAACAGGATCGTCACGGTGCGGCGAGCCTCAGCCGGCGCCTCGTCGCCGATCCGCGCGCCGCAGCTCGGGCAGAACGAGAAGTCGTCGACGCCTTCCCGCCCACAGCTCCGGCAGGACTTCATCGGAGCAACCTATCCGTTCGAGGCGCGCGGCGCAGCCGAGCCTCCGCACCTCAGCCCTTCGCCGGGATCTCCTTCTTCGGGTCGAGGAACGGGATCGGCGTGACCGTGGCGGTCATCTCCCCTTCCGGGGAGTCGATCGCCACTCGGGTGCCGGCGGCCACGTGCTCGATCGGCACCCATGCGTAGCCCATGTTGATGTCGAGGCGCGGCGAGTGCCCGGCCGACGTGAGCCGCCCGACGACCTCGCCGCCGATCCGAATCGGCCAGAAGTCCTCCAACCACATGCCGAGCGGCGGACCGTCGATCGTGACCCCGACGAGCTTGCGGGCCACGCCCTCCGCCTGGATCCGCTCGAGGGCGGCGCGGGACACCACCTCGTTGTCGTTGTCGAGTTCGACGAGTCGCTCGAGGCCGGTCACCTCGTACGGGTTGTCGTTGACGTCCATGTCGTTGCCGTAGTTGAAGATCCCGGCCTCGAGACGCCGCTGATCGCTCGGCGCCGTCACGCGGAGGTCGAACTCCTCGCCGGCGCTCACGATCGCGTCCCACAGCTCGAGGGCGCGTGCCGAGTCGCGCAGGTACACCTCGTAGCCGAGCTCGGCCGTCCACCCCGTCCGCGACACCACGACCGGGATCCCGTTCAGCTCGGTCTGCTTGTGCCAGTAGTAACGCTGGTCGGCGACCTCGTCCCCGAACAGCTTCCGCACGAGCGGCTTCGACGTCGGTCCCTGGATCTGCAGCGGGCTGACGTCGGGCTCACCCAGCTCGACGTCCAGGTTCGCGAACGCCTGCACACCCTTCGCGTACAGCAGCGCGTCGGAGTCGGCGAGCGAGAGCCAGAAGTGATCGTCCGCGAGCTTCAGCAGGATCGGGTCGTTCACGATGCCCCCGTCCGGCGCGCAGATCAGGACGTACTTGCACTGCTCCGGCTGCGTGGCCGACAGGTCCCTCGGCGTCAGCAGCTGCGTGAACCTCGCCGCGTCCGGTCCCTTGATCTCGAGCTGCCGCTCCACCGCGACGTCCCAGAGCGTCACGTGATCGACGAGGTGCCAGTACTCCTTGATGTCGTCGTCGTAGAGCGTGGGGATCAGCATGTGGTTGTAGAGATCCCAGCTCGTGCAGCCCGCCTCGACCGCGCGCTGGTGGTACGGCGACTTCTTGTAGTACGAGGCGTAGTAGAACTTGAACCAGTCGTTCTCCCGTTCGGCGATGTCCATGGTCGTGCCCTCCGTACCGGTCGTCGGTCAACGTGTGCAGGTCGAACGTCGCCTTATATCGCCATCGAGGGCACGACCGGTAATCGGGCGGCCGGTGAGCGGTAGGTCGTCGCCTAGGGCTGGGACCAGGTCACCGACTTGATGTGGCAGTACGAGCCCCAGGGCACGGTCACGCGCAGGGTGCGTGCGGGGTTGTCCGGGCTCTGAACCATCCACTCCACGAAGCAGTCCGCGCCCACGAACGTCGCGATGTCCGCGGAGACGTCCGCCGGCTCGCGGGTCCCACCCACGTCGGAAAGGAACCGGTAGCGCACGTACGCGCCGTCGGGGCCAGAGCCGCCCGCCTTCTCGGTGCACTTGACGTGAAGCTCGGTCAGAGCCGCGCCGTCGGCAAACACCTCGCAGTTCCCCGGATTGCGGATCCCGGAGTACTCGACACCCGCCCTCGTGACGAGATCCGTCGCCATCGCGACGGTGGTGGCCAGGACGAGCGCCCCGGTGATGACGATGAACAGGGTCCTACGCATGAAGGTTCCCTCCCTCGTGGTGGATGGACCGATCCCTGGGGTGCCGGCCGAGTGCCTCCTTCCTCGCCGGCGGCCCGACGATCCGTCCGATCGGAGATCGTCGTGCCTCGTCCGGTAGCGGCAGGAGGGCGGCCCGCCAACATCGCCCCGACGTGGAGGAAGGGTCCGCACCGGACGGGGAAGTATCGGGCGAGCCGAGCCTAGCACCGGAGCCGCGAAGGCCTAAAGCCGCAGGGTTTCGCGTCGAAGAAATGGGTGCGCACCGAGGGCCACTGCAGGCACGTCCGGACCGGCATGGGCTGACGATCCGGCGCGCGAAGCCGAGACCGACATGAGCGAACCTCAGACGACGATCCGGGCTCGGACCGTCTTCATCCTCCTGGCGGCGCTCCTAGCGCCGATCCTGGCTCGTCCCGTCGACGCCCGGGCAGCCACGAAGCAGCCGGACATCATCCTGATCGTCACGGACGATCAGCGGTCGGACACGATGCGGTTCATGCCCTTCACGAGCCGCTTCTTCGGCACGGTCTTCGAGAACGCGTTCATCACGAATCCGACGTGCTGCCCATCCCGGACCACGATCATGACCGGGACCTACTCCTACACGAACGGGGTGTGGACCAACGAAGCACGCAACGGCGGTTGGCCGCAGTTCCAGGCTCACGGCTGGGCCGACCGGTCGGTCGCCACGGTCCTCCAGGATGGCGGGTACGTCACCGGACTGTTCGGCAAATTCCTCAATGTCTGGGACGACACGATCCCCAGCGGGTGGGACCGATTCGCCGGCCATGCCGCAGCTGGGCTCCACGGAGCGGATTCCCCTTACTACGACTACACGCTGCGGTACGAGGACGGCTCGTACGAGGACTTCGGCCACGACCCCGAGGACTACTCCGGCCATGTGCTCACCCAGCGAGCCATCGCCTTCCTGGACGATAGGCCGTACGAGCCGCACTTCATCTACCTGTCCTTGAACGCACCACACGGCGCGAACGGTTCGACGCCTCCCGTTCCAGGCCCCGCGGAGGAGGCGACGCCCGTCGCACCCTTCTCGTTCACACCGAACTTCATGGAGCCCGATATCAGCGACAAGCCCGCCTACATCGGTGAACCCGACGATGAACCGCGCGCCGTCTCCTACTACCGCCACTGGAACAAGGCCTACGCGCGCAGCCTGATGTCGGTCGACCGGAACGTCCGCGAGCTCGTGGAGGCTCAGATGGCTCGGGACCCGGGCCTCCACGACACCCTGTTCCTGTTCATCGGCGACAACGGGCTCGAGATCGGGAACCACCGGAGACTGGGCAAGGCGGTGCCGTACGAGGAGTCGATCCATGTGCCGCTCCTCGCGCAGGGCTACGGCATGGTCCCCGGAACGGTCGATGACCTCGTCACGAACGTCGACGTTCTACCGACGATCCTGCAGGCCGCCGGCGGCCTCACGGCCCCATGGGCGATCGAGGGCACGTCGCTGTTTGCCCCCGCTCATCGGAGATACGTCCTGATCGAGGGCGCCGCAGACGGCCATGCGTTCTGCGGGGTGCGGATGCGACACAGCAAGCTCGTGCGCTACGGCTCCGGCGAATGGGAGTACTACAACCTGCGAACCGACCCGTACGAGCTTGTCCAGCGAGCCGGGGGACGCGCGGGCACGGGCCCTGAGGGCCGTCGCACGGGATGCATGCCGCGGCCGGCTCCCGCCGGGCTGGCCCCGTCTCGGCCTCTGATGGCGGAGGTGGCGCGTCCCATCGCCCCGGAGGCGATCAGTCGCGGTCGGCCCAGCCGATCCACCGCTCCGGGCGCAGGACGAGCGTGATGGACCCCGCGTACTCCTCGTCGTCCGCTGCGCCCGACCCCGTCCCGTACCGACGATCGAGCGCGTCGAGGTCCTGCTGCGCGATCCCGTCCTCGATCCGCACCGGCCCCTCGACGGTGACGTAGCTGCGCTCGGCGTCGATCGTGGCCACGACGCAGACGGTCGCGCGCCCCGTCCTGAGGACGTTCCTCACCTTCACCGACCCGCGCTCGGCGATGAGTCGGATCTCTCCTTCGACGACGACGAAGTGCACCGGCACGGAATGCACCCACCCCCCGGACGTCACCGTCGAGAACACGGCCGGCAGCGCCAGGTCGAGGAGCGCGCGGAGCTCCTCGACGACGAGGCGCCGTCCGAGGATCGGATCGGGCGTGTCGGCGTCCGATGTGGAGGGTGAGGTCATCCGTCAGGCTCCTGAACCCTGCGCGCGGTAGATGTGCCAGCGATCGGGGACGCCCTTCAGTTCGTGCTCCCCGGCGTCCGCGAACGCGAGACCCGAACCGGCGACGAGCTCCTTCACGGTCGAGGAGACGAGGACCTCCGAGGCCGCCGCGGACGAGGAGATCCTGGCCCCGACGATCACCGCGATCCCGCCCGCCTTGCCGTCGATCGTCTCGACCTCGCCGGTGTGCACGCCGGCCCGGATCTCGATCCCCAACGGGCGGACCGCCTCGACCGCGGCCAGAGCACACCGGACCGCTCGTGCGGGGCCGTCGAAGGTTGCGAAGAAGCCGTCGCCGGCCGTGTCCATCTCGATCCCACGAGATCTCGCCAGCAGGTCGCGAACGATCGCGTGATGACGTTCGACGAGATCGCGCCACGCACGATCCCCGAGCTCGGCCGCCTTCTTCGTCGAGTCGACGATGTCGGTGAACAGGACCGTGGCCAGGGCACGGTCCCCGCCGAGCGCGGGACGCGATCCGGTCACGAACTCCTGGATCTCTGCGGCGACCTCGCCCGCGTTCGAGCCGGCGAAGTACGGATGTGCGTCGCCCGCGAACTCCACGAACCGGGCGCCCTCGATGCGCGAGGCGAGGTCCCGCGCCGCGTCGACGTCGGCCACGGGATCGTCCGTACGGTTCAAGACCAGGGTGGGGACATGGATGCTCGGAAGGACGCCGCGGATGTCGAGGTCCAGGTTCATCCGCTCGAGCGCCGCGAGGGCTCCCGGGGTGGTTGCGGAACGCCACAGTCTGCGGATCCGTTCCTTCTCGTCCTCGGACATACCGGCGTCGGCGCCTGCGCCGTATCCGAAGAGGTACTCGTCGGTCAGGCCGTGCTCTGCCAGATCCTCGATCGTGGCGAGGCTCTCCTCTCTCGAGAAGCCCCACGGATAGTCGTCGGCCCGGGTCCACGTGGCCTGCGTGCCCCACAGGATCAGGCCGCTCGTCCGCTCCGGATACGTGGCCGCGAAGACGGCGGCCATGCTGCCGCCCTCGGACGAGCCGAAGATGAACGCGCGCTCGCTCCCGGCGGCGTCCATCACGGCACGGATGTCATCGGTGCGCTCTTCGAGCGTCGCCGGGCCCGGGGGGCGGTCGCTCATTCCGGTCCCGCGCTTGTCGAACCGGATCAACCGAGCGAACGAGCTGAGACGCTCGATCAGCTCGAGGGCGCCCGCGACGTCCCAGAAGAGTTCGAGGTGCGACACCGTGCCCGGGGCATGCACGAGGTCGACCGGATGGCCCTCGCCCGTGATCTGGTAGGCGACCATCACGTCGCCGCTCCGCGCGTACCGCGTCTCGGGCCGTGCGATCACAACCCACCACCACCGTCAGCGATACAGAGGGAAGACCTCAGCGCAGGAGTGCTCACCTGCGCATCCTCGCGCTGATACTCGCACGTCCGCGAAGGGGCTGCTCCTCCGATGGAGCCCGGGGGCCGCCCTTCGCCGCTCCGGCAGGGCTCACGTTCGCGGCGTGAACCCCTTCGCGATCAGCCAGACGGCCAGGACGAGCTCCTGTGCCGCGATCGGGAGCGCGAGGGGCACGTAGGTCGTGATCGGATGGTGGCCGAAGAGCGCCAACAGGCAGGCCACGAACATGAGGATGATCGCCAGGATCCCCCAGCCCGACAGCCAGCGGGGCACGAGTCGGGAACGGTAGAGCAGGTAGTAGTACATCAGTGCGCCTACGCTGAAGGCCATCACCGCGGCGATGTTGGCCTGGTCGCGGACGTCCAGCAGCGCGTCCCCGACGGCCTGCACGGACACACGTTGCGTGACATCCGCGCTCGAGAACCGCTGAGCAACATCGTGCAACGACAGCGCACCCACGACCGCGACGACGTACAGCAGGGCCTCCATCGTTCGGAACACCACCGACCCGAGCGACAGGCTCCGCCCCCACGTCCGCAGCACCGGATACAGGGCGAGGGCGATGCCGACGCTCGCTCCGGCCGCGATCAACTGGAGGAGCAGTCCCGCATCCACTCGGGCCGCGTGTTCAGAGAGGCTCGCGAGCTGCAGGGGACGGTCGAGCGCCGACCCCGAGAGCGCGGAGCCCGCGACGCTCGCCACCGTCGCCACGATGAACAGCACGCCCGCGGTTACCGCGGCCGACCGGAGCCGGTCCGTTTCAGCCTTCGCGTGCACCAACGCCCGTGCCTCCTCGCGATCGCTCGAGCCAGCGTCGCCTGCATCAGACCGGTCACTCAGGGTCGAACGGCCCGCTCTCCGGGGGGATCCGCGGAAGGGAGATGCGTGGGAGGCCGATCCGGGTGTCAGCGTCGTTCACGCAGGAAGAACGTCTCGGTCTCGCCCTTGCCCTTCAGCTCCACCGCGCCACGTGCCTCGACCACGAACCCGTCACCGAGGCCCGACGCCACCGGCCCTGAGATCTGGATGTGGTCGGGCAACGATGACGACTCGAGCCGGCTCGCCATGTTCACCGTGTCGCCCCACACGTCGTACGCGAACTTCCAACTCCCGATCACGCCGGCCACTGCGGGGCCCGTATGCACGCCGATGCGGATCTGCCACCCTCGCTCGGTCGCTTCGTTGATCCGGCCCAGCGCGCCCATCATCCCGAGCGCCATGTCGGCCGCCGCGACGATGTGGTCCTCACGCGTCCCGGGCAGTCCACCCACCGCCATGTAGGCGTCGCCGATCGTCTTGATCTTCTCCATGCCGCTCTCGGCGCACAGCGTGTCGAACGCCGAGAACAGGTCGTTCAACTCCGTCACCAGCACCTTGGGTGACAGCTGCGACGAGATCCCCGTGAAGCCGACCAGGTCGCTCATCAACACCGACACGTGCTCGTATCGGTCCGCGATGAGCGCCTCGCCCGCCGCGAGCCGGTCGACGATCTGCTGCGGAAGGACGTTCAACAGCAGCTCGGTCGATCGGGTGCGCTCCTGGTCCAGTTCGTGCATCAGGCCGGCCAGGAGCTTCGAGTTCACGTCGCGGATCTCTTCGAGCTGGCGGGTGTTCGTCTGCAGGCGCTCGAGTTTGCGGGCCAGGACCCGGATCTGCTTCTCGAGGTCGGCGTCGGAGCCCGGATCCGACATGGAAGCTAGCTCGTGCCCAGGAGCAGGGCGACCATCGTCTCGTTGTGATAGCGGGCCTCGCCACCCTCGTCGAGCGGCGCGATCTCTCCGAACGAATAGAACCCGCACACGGGCACCCCGCCGCCGAGCATCTCCTGCGTGATGTCGTACTCGGTGCCCGTTCGCGTACCCAGCAGGTACTTGCGGATCGCGCACGAGAAGATCAACGCGGCCTCGGGCTTCCCTCCGCCGGGGAACTGGTCGATCGCCTGCGTCAGCGCGGAGCGGGTCCCCTCGAAGATCTCGTCGGTGGCGGCGGTCGTCAGCTGCACCTGGGCGCCCTCCTGCACATCCCCGCTGACGGTGATCGCCCCGCTGTCCGGGTCGTGGTGCACGGGCGCGCGGAGGTAGAACCGATCGGATCCTTCGTCGAACACCGCGAGCGGGGTGGCGAAGGCAGGTTCGAACCCCTCTCCCAGGTAGCGCTCGTAGAAGGACAGGGCGGGCTTGCCGTCGATCTGACGGACAACGCCACCCGACACGTCGGTGACGCGTCCCTTCGGCCCGATCGGGCGCCAGCCCGCGTCGGTCCCGAACGAGTACGTGAGGGGTCCCGAGAGCAGCAGGACGGGGATCGAGTCGCGCACCACTCGTTCGCCGTAGAACTGCCAGCTCTCGCGGGTCGGGTGGCGGTTCGATCGTGGCGATGCCCCTCCCCCGATCACCGGCACGTCCGGACCCAGTTCATGGCGGAGCGCGTCGAGGAGCGCTCGCATGTCACCACCGGCAGACGGCGTGATGATGCAGAGCTTCGGCGCCTTGTCGGTCTTCGCGCGGGCTTGCTCGACCGCCGCGCGCACGGCCGCGGGAACGTCTTCCCACAGGTCGGTGGCGATGCCGCTGGTGATGTCGACGTTGTCGGACGCGAACAACGCGAGCGTGATGGAGTCTTCCTGGTAGCCCATCTCCGACGACATCTCGGCTGAAGAGGTGGAGCCGATCAGCTCGATCCCCGGCAGGCGCTCCTGGACGGAGCGCAGGACCGCCTCATGATCGCTCTCCCAGGCGGAGAAGAGCAGCCCGGCCTTCGGTTCGACGCCCGCGAGCCCCTCCAGGCACCGATCGACGATGGCATGCGCGGCGAGGTCGGCATCGATGTCATCGCTGTGGCCGACCGCCATCCGGAACATGCTCGCAGTATGGCTGCGCGGGCTCGACCCGGCATGCTTCGGCCGTCGAGCGGCGCACGCGAGGCGGACATGCTCCCGCGTGACGCGCTACAGGTGCTCGAGGAGGTAGTCGACGTACTGCGATCGAAGGGTCCCGGGGAGGTCTCGGTCGGCCCGGACGTAGCCGTTGATGGCGGAGACCGTGCTGACCTTGTCCATACCCGAATCCTCGAGGTCGCCGACCTCGCCCTCTGCTGCAGGGATCGAGCGGAGGAGGTGCCATAGCCAGTCCAGGTCGTCCGCCGCCCTGGCCGTGCCGAGGGCTCGGTCGTGCAGGTCGCCGGAGGCCATCGTCTCGAGGTCCTCGCGGGTGATCATGGTGCCACCCTATCCCGCGGTAGCGACGACATCGGCCGAGCGTACGAGGCTCGGTGCATGTCGGAGTGCGGGGCACGAAGAAGAGGAGCCCACGGCCGTGGACTCCTCTCCTTCACTGCTACCTCAGACGTGGCCGCGGCCGCGCTGAAGGTTCTGGATCGGTCAGACCGTCGCAGGAACGCCCTCGAAGAAGGCGAGGTCGCCTACCTGCGTCGAGGTCAGCTCGACCTTGTTCGCGAGATGCTCGCGCACCCAGCTCGTGGCCACGAGCGACGCACCCTCGGCCTGGGCGTGGGTCTCCCAGAGGCTGATCGAGAGGCAGGTGTTGTTGCCGGTGTCGGCGAGTCCGTAACGCAGGAACCCGGGCTGGTTCCTGAAGGACTTCAACATGCCTTCCTTCGCGGCATCGGCGATCTCGGTGAAGGTGCCCTGTGTGATCTTGTAGCTGGCGATACGCATGTTCTGCATGACTGCGCTCCTTCGAGCTTGGATGTCCCGAGGCGTCCGAGGCGAGCGATGGGCCGGATCGAGAGCTGGAACGCGCTCCGGAGTATCGGGCCCGTGAGCCTGGGAAGGACGGTGGGACGGGTTCGGTGGAGACGAGCCCCCTGACTACTACTCCCGTCGAGGTCGGGGCTCGCGTCCTGCGTCGAGTATGCGCAGGATGGAGCCGAACTGTCGCGGTAGGGTTCTCGGCGGGATCCATCACGACGACGACGAGGGGTGCAGGCATGTTCGCGAGGCTTGGTCGTTGGTGCTTCCACAATCGGGGCAAGGTCGCGCTCCTCTGGGTCGGGGCGCTGATCGTCTGCGGAGCACTGAGTAACGTGATCGGCACCGCCTTCAACACGCAGTTCTCCCTCCCCGACGTGGAGAGCCGTCGCGGGTTCGACATCCTCGATCAGTACTTCGCCGATTCCGGCGCTGGCGGCGAGGGCGGGACGATCGTCTTCCGCGCCGAGCAGGGCGTCACGGACCCCGAGGTCCAGCAGGCGATGAGCGCGTTCTTCGACGAGGCGAGCAAGATCGAGGGGATCACGCTCGTCAGCCCGTACACGAAGCAGGGGGCCCAGCAGATCGCCGCGCAGGGTCCCGAGGCCGGGCGGATCGCGTACGCCCAGATCGGCCTCCCGCGCGACATCACGTTGCTCGAGGCGACGACGATCAGCTCGGAGCTGAAGGATCTCCTGCCGGAGATCCCGGGGGTCCAGATCGAGATCGGGGGGCGATCCTCGCCGAGTTCGAGGTGCCGAGCTCGGAGCTGCTGGGGCTCGCCTTCGCGATCATCGTCCTCATCTTCGCCTTCGGGTCGGTGCTCGCGATGGGTCTGCCCGTCGGCATCGCCCTCGCGGGGATCGGCCTCGGCACGATCCTCGCCGGGTTCCTGAGCCACGTGCTGTCGATCCCCGACTTCGCCTCGACGATCGCCGTGATGCTCGGCCTCGGGGTCGGGATCGACTACGCGCTCTTCATCGTCACCCGCTACCGGGAGAACCTGCACAACGGAGCGTCGACCGAGGACGCGACGATCGTCGCGCTCGACACGGCGGGCCGGGCCGTGGCCTTCGCCGGCACGACCGTCGTCATCTCCCTGCTCGGCATGCTCCTGATGAACCTGTCGTTCATCACGGGCCTCGCGGCGTCCGCGGCCACGGTCGTCGCGGTCACCGCGGTGGCGTCGCTCACGCTGCTGCCGGCGCTGCTCGGGTTCGCGGGTGAGCGCGTCGAGGTCACGAGGTGGCGCGGCCTGATCGGCGCCCTGCTGCTCGCGATCGGTCTCGTCGGCGCCGCACTCGCGATCCCCGCGCTCACGCTCGTCGGGCTGTCGCTGGCCGCGATCGTGATCGTCGCGAGCTTCGCCCTGGCCCCGCTGCGGCGCGAGGTTCCTCGCCGCGAGCGGCGGCCGTTGCGAGAGACGATCCCGTACCGATGGAGCCGCGTGATCCAACACCGGCCGTGGGTCTTCGCGATCGCCGGCACCCTCGTCCTGCTCGTCCTGGCGATCCCCTTCTTCAGCCTGCGGCTCGCCTTCTCCGACGAGGGGAACTACCCGGAGGAGACGACCACGCGCAAGGCGTACGATCTGCTCGCCGTGGGGTTCGGCCCCGGCTTCAACGGGCCGATGCTGCTCAGCACGGTGATCCCGGAGGGGACGGACCCGGCGGCGCTCGAGGCCACCACCCAGGCGCTCGCCGCCGATCCCGGGGTCGCCTTCGTGAGCCCGGCCTTCCCGAACGACCCGGACGCGCCGACGGCCGCGCTCTGGCGCCTGTACCCGACCACGGCTCCACAGGACGAGGCCACCACGGACCTCGTTCACCGGTTGCGTGACGAGGTGCTCCCCGCCGCGACGCAAGGGACCGGCCTCGACGTCTCCGTCTCGGGCAGCGTCGCCGCCTCCGTCGACTTCTCGGAGTACCTGACCGCCCGGCTGCCGCTGTTCATCGGGGTGGTCCTCGCCCTGTCCTTCCTGCTGCTGATGCTCGTCTTCCGGTCGCTGCTGGTGCCGTTGAAGGCGGTCGTGATGAACCTGCTCTCGATCGGCGCCGCGTACGGCGTCGCCACCGCGATCTTCCAGTGGGGGTGGGGCGGGAACCTGCTCAACATCGAGCCGGCCCCGATCGAGCCGTTCGTCCCGATGATGATGTTCGCGATCGTGTTCGGGCTGTCGATGGACTACGAGGTGTTCCTGCTCTCACGGATCCGGGAGGAATACGTGCGCTCGGGAGACAGCCGGCTCTCGGTCGCCGACGGCCTCGCCGCGACCGCGCGGGTGATCAGCGCCGCGGCCGCGATCATGGTGGTCGTGTTCGGGAGCTTCATCGGCGAGAGCGACCGCATCGTCAAGCTCTTCGGCGTGGGACTCGCGAGCGCCGTGTTCCTGGACGCCACGATCGTGCGCATGCTGCTCGTGCCGGCCACGATGGAACTCCTCGGCGACGCCAACTGGTGGTTGCCGAAGTGGCTCGACCGGGCCCTGCCTCACGTGGCCGTCGAAGGCCAGGCGATCGAGGCGCCGACCCCTGAGCTCGAGCGGGCGTGAGGTCAGGAGAGCGGTGGGTTCCACGGTCCGACGCCGCCGAGGCGTTCGGGCGTGATCCTCGTGACGAACCCTGGCGGTGGATCGGGCATACCGGGGAAGACCACGTCGGGGCCGAGGTAGGTGTGCGCGAGCCGCTGCAAGAGCTCGGAGGCCCCGCCCTCGGTGACCCGGGCCCTGCCGTACACGACGAGGTACTCGAGCAAGCCCCAGTCGTTCCGCGTGGTGGACGGCACGGACAGTGCGATCCGCGGGTCCCGGCGGAGGTTCCTGAGCTTGCGCTGATCGGGCAGCGTCGCGATGACGATCTCGTCGTCCTCGAGACCGACCCAGGCGGCGGTGACCTGCGGACCCCCGTCCTCGTCGATCGTGACCACCTGCGCAACCGCGTCGCTCTCGAGGAGCCGACGAGCCGCGTCGGAGAGGACGATCACCGCCATCCACGCATCTTACGCCGCGATAGGTGAGAGGCGCCGTGGCCGGTCGCAGCTGGCGACAGACCGAGACCAGAGCGCATGAGGTTCAGCCGATCACGGGCAGACGCGCTCAGGGCGTGTAGATCCGGACGTAGTCGATCGTGCCGGTGAAGTAGTCGCAGGTGCTGTTCACGTTGTCGCAGTTCAGCTTCCCGCCGATCGTGAGCGGGCGCGCGTTCACGATCTTGCCGGTGTTGCCGTGACGCGTGACCCGCAGCACGCCGTCGACGTACATCTTCACCGAGGTCCGTCTGCGCTCGCATCGGATCGTGTGGAACCTGCCGTCCGAGAGCGCCGTCGGCGACTTCGCGACCACGCCGCCCCAGGTGCCGTTCTTCGTACGACCGCGGAACGCACATCGGATGATCCCGTTCGGGTTCTCGATCTTGAAGTACCCGCCGGACGCCCCGGCCTGCCCCTTCTGGATCATGTTGCCGAAGGGCTGCGTGGTCCTGTAGCGGAACTCCACCGCGTAGAAGCCGGTGCCCGGGTTCAGCACGTCACGGTGCCCGACCCTGACGATGCGCTCGGGCTCGGCCGGAGGCTCCGTCGGCGAGCGGAACGGCCACCGGTACACGCCTCCTCCCACCAGCACGTGCGAGCCGATCGAGCCGTTGATGTGGTGGCCCGAGGAATCCCGCATCACGGTCGCGCCGGAGCGTTCACTCATCCGCCAGTCCGCCCGTAGCGTCGCCGCGCTCGCAGGGATCGTTCCCGCCAGGACGATCGCGAGAGTCGCCAGTCCGGCGCGCAGAGCCTTCATGCCTCGGCCTCCTCGTGCAGGTCGAACCTCATCGGATCGACCAGGTCGTTCCGTTCGGTGAAGCGTGCGTTCCACGCTAGGA
This sequence comes from uncultured Actinomycetes bacterium, assembly GCA_963816275.1. Lineage (GTDB taxonomy): Bacteria > Actinomycetota > UBA4738 > UBA4738 > HRBIN12 > JAOUEA01. Next base: position 16,340 of record CAWFJU010000018.1, on the reverse strand, counting down.
CCAGGAGGTGCTGAGCGTCCAGGGTGTGAACTCGGGTGAGCTCGACACCACTGACCTATGCCGAGCGATTGGAGCGCGCACCTCGGGGTTGCGTCCTCACGGCAACAAGGGCTAGGTTGCGGGAAGTCCGCGGGTGCCCGCCTCATATGGAGGGAACGATGTCGTCACTCCCTCGCGGGCCGATCCGATCGGCGCTCGGGACGTCGGGCACTCGACGCCGCGGAGGCCTTCGACTTCGGGAACGACGGCGCCGTACCGGTCTCCCCCTGCTCGCGGCGATCGTCGTCGGCGTCGCGTTCCTCCCCGCATCCGCATCGGCGACACCTCAGGGATTCGTATCTCGCCAGGCGGACGGTCTGGTGCTCGACGGTCAGCCGTTCCGATTCACGGGCATCAACGTCTACAACGCCAACTCCGGCCAATGCGGCCGGCGGCGTCTGCCTCGCCGAGTACCGTGGAGCGCATGATCACCCGAGCCGATCTCGAATCGCTTTCCTCTCACCAGTTGCACGATCGAGCCGTCGACATAGGGAAAGCGGAGGGAGACATCGACTGGCTGTGGGGCCTGCTGGGTTCGATCCCTGCAGCGGAGGGACAGCTCGGCGAGCTCGACGACTCCGGGCTCGACATCGCCCACATCGTCAGCGCGATCAACGGCTACGTCCGCATCGACCGTTCGACGGAGGACACGCTCCGTCCGCAGTACGTCGACTATCTGCTCGAGCATCTCTAGACGGCCGGAAGAGTCGCCGGAACAGGGATCGCTACGGCGACCACCGAGCCCGCTATCGTCGGGTCGAGGTTCATCCGACGATGGGAGCGATCCATGCGGTTCGGGCTCGACATCTCGCAGCATCAGCTGACCTGGGACGAGATCGTGGCGCGTGCCAAGCTCGCGGAGGACGCGGGACTCGACGGCGTCTGGGTCTTCGACCACTTCAAGGCGCTCTACGCCGATCCGAAGGGCCCCTCGCTCGAGGCGTGGACACTGCTCGCCGGGCTCGCGCGCGAGACGACCCGCGTGCGGCTCGGCACGCTCGTCACCGGCATGACGCATCGGCACCCCTCCGTGCTCGCCGCCGAGGTTGTCACCGTGGACCACCTGTCCGGCGGACGCGTGGAATGCGCGATCGGCGCCGCCTGGAACGAGTCCGAGCATCGCGAGCTCGGGATCCCCTTCCCCCCGACGGCGGAGCGGATGGATCGCCTCGAGGAAGGGATCCAGGTGCTGCGGGCGCTCTTCACGGCCGACGAGACGACGCTCGAGGGTCGCCACTATCGGCTCGAGGGCGCGACCTACAACCCGAAGCCCGTGCAGCGACCGCATCCGCCGATCTGGGTCGGCGGGGAGGGCCGGCAGCGGACGCTCCCGATCGTCGGGCGGTACGCGGACGTCTGGCACGGGTGGGCAGCCGACGCGACTGAGCTGACCGAGATCAACGGCATCATCGACCGCGCAGCGGAGGAGGCGGGCCGTGACCCGTCGTCGATCATGCGGGCGTCGAGCCTGTCGATCTCCGAGCCGTGGGACCAGGTGAAGGCGGCCTCTGAGTGGATGACGGCCGGCGGCATCGGATACCTGGTCATCGACTGGCCGAGCGAGGGACAGGGCCGGCTCGAGGAGTTCCTCGAGCAGGTGCTCCCGACGTTGTAGCCCCGACAACCGGCGAGAGTCCAGATGTTCGTGCCGGTGTCCACTGGGGACCTCCTTCCTGCGCTCTCCCGCGTCGAGACCGCTGACCCAGTGGTCTACCTGAGAGCCTGGCCCGTTCGGCGGCGCGCACGCATGAGCGTTCGACCGAGATAGATCGAGGTCGCGATCGGCGCGGCGATCAGCAGGATGAACATCCCCGTGGCCAAGATCTGGGCGGAGAGGCTGCTGCCACCCGAGCTCTGGCAGACGGAGGTCTCGATCCCGTTCACGATGCTGGTCGTACAGGAGCGACTGGAGCTGGTGGTCGCCATGGTCCCGAACAGGAACGCACCCAACAGCCCCCCTGGGACGACGAGCGTCCCGATGAGCTTCTGGCGTGTGCTCCACACATCCGAGAGCCACAGGAGAACGACCCCCACGACCCACCCGATCAGCCAGAGGAAGCCGCCGACGAGCAGCAGGACGATCGCGAGCGGATCCGTCCAGCTCGTCCGGGGCTTGCGGATGTCGAGCCGATCGCGTGCCTCGGCGGCGATGTCCTCGGGATCGCCGACGCGGTCCAACACGTTGCGCAGCGAGGCCTCGCTGTCGTCCGGCGCTTCGGCGAGGGCCTCGTCGATGTGGCTCGCGATCTCCGCGATGATCTCCTCCCGGCGAGCCGGGGGAACGTCGTTCAGGGAGCGTTCGAGCCGCCCTAGGTACTCATCGAGCACACGTTCACCCTGCGCGTTCATGCGATCCCTCCGATCAGTTGGTCCACGGCATCTCGGAAGCGCGTCCACTCGTCGGTGAACGTGGCGAGCGCCTCTCGACCTTTCGGGGTCAGCCGGTAGTAGCGACGCGGCGGACCGCTCGGTGACTCCTGCCACGTGGTGGCGACCGTGCCCTCTTTACGCAGTCGCGCGAGGAGCGGATAGATCGTGCCTTCGCTCGTGACCATGCCGTCGAACGAGGCCAGTTCGCGCACGAGGTCGAACGCGTAGCGGTCGTCGGAGCGGAGCAGCGCCAGCACGCAGTACTCGATCGTCCCTCGACGCATCTGAGCCACGAGTCGGCCCTGAGCTACCATGTGGTACATGGTAGCTTGCGGTGCATCGGCTGGTCAACTTGCCGGCGCGTTGTCGTGAGGATCGGGGACGCCCGACCTCTAGGCCCGTCCGTGCACCACCCGGTAGAGGCGCCAACGGTCGCGCACACCCTTGAGTTCGTGCTCGCCCGCATCCTCGAAGGCGAGGCCGGAACCGGCGACGAGGTCCCGCACCGTCTGCGACACGAGCACCTCCGACGGGCCTGCGTTCGAAGCGACCCGCGCGCCGATCGAGACGGCGAGCCCTCCCACCTTGCCGTCGATCAGCTCGCACTCGCCGGTATGGATGCCCGCGCGGATCTCGATGCCGAGTGCCCGGACACGGTCCGCGATGTCGAGCGCGCACCGGATCGCCCGTGCCGGCCCGTCGAACGTTGCGTAGAAGCCGTCACCCGCCGTATCCACCTCGGTGCCGTCGAGCCGGTGCAGGGAATCGCGCACGACCGCGTGATGCCGCTGGAGGAGATCTTTCCACTCCCGGTCCCCCAACTCGGAGGACCGCTGCGTGGATCCGACGATGTCGGTGAACAGGACCGTGGCCAGCACGGTGCTCTGCGCAACAGGCGGCCGTTCTACGCCGATGAAGTCCCTGATCTGTTCCACCCACGCGGGAGGATCTTCCGGGCTCCACGCATCGCCCGGCATCGCCCGGACCTCGGCCGCGGGCATCCTGGCCGCGATGAACTCGGCCACGTCCACGGCGCCCTTCCGGTCCTCGTGCACGAGCAGCAACGTCGGTGCCGACACGGCCTCGAGGATGTTCGTGACGTCGATCTCGGCCCAGATCTGGGCCATCTTCCGAGCGACGTCGGGCGTGCACGCGCCGCGGGTCCACTTCGGCATGTACGCACCTAGTTCGGCGGGCATGACGTTGCCCTGCGTCTCCTGTTCCTCGATGAACGCCTTCCCATACGCATCGGTCCCCCACAGGTCGATGAAGTCGAGCTCGCCCTGCAGGTCCTCGGGCGTGACGCCCCAGGGGAAGTCCTCGGCCCACGCGTAGCGAGGGCTCGGCTCGAGCCAGACGATCGCCCGGGCGAGACGCGGCCGCATCGCCGCGGCGAGGATGTTGACCCCTCCCGTGGCCAGCATGCCCATGAGCACCGGTCGTCGGACGCCGATCGTGTTCAGCACGGTCGTGAGGTCGGACACGCGGGTCTCGAGCGTAGGCAGCTCGACGTTGCGACTCGACAGCCCGACCCCTCGCGGATCGTGCGTGATCACCCGAGAGAACGAGCGGAGCTCCCGTAGCCAATCCACCGAGCCGGGGTCTTCCCATTCCAGGTCGATGTTGCCCGGCCAATCGGATTGGATCACGATGTCGATCGGACCGTCGCCGTCGACCCGATAGCCGAGGTAGACGCCGTCGTCGGTCTTCGCGTAGCCGAACGTCGAGTTCGCGGTCACCGGCCGATACTGGCGTGGCGATCACCGGGGCGCAACTTACCTGTTCCTGCCAGCGCCCTTCAGCCATCCTCCATCCCCGTCGATGCTCGAAACAGCATCAGCCGGCGAGAGACCGAGGAGGATCGATGCGCGTCGCAACCTGGAACTGCCAAACGGGCCTCAGCACGAACTGGGACACGATCGATCGTCTCGGCGCCGATCTCGTCGCGATCCAGGAATGCCGTGAAGGCACGCTGGAGGAAGCGGAACGGCACGGCTGGGGCTGCGAGTTCCAGCCCGGCGGGTACGGCAAGGGCATCGCGACCCTGATCCGTGCTCCGTACGTCGTGGAGGAACGGGAGCCGACCGAGACCTTCGCGATCTCGACCATCGTGTCGTCCGGTGACGAGCGGATCAGGTTCGTGAACTTCTGGGCGATGACCCCGAAGCTGACTGGGTACACCTACACCCGTCAGGCAACGCGGCTGATCGAGCGCCTGCCCAGCGACGGCCTCGCGACGATCGTCGCGGGTGACTTCAACGCCTCGAAGAGTCGGCCTCACCTCGACAACGTCAGGCGCCTCAACGAGCGTGGTCTCGTGAGCGCGTACCACCGGCGCACCGGTCGGGAGCACGCAGAGCTAGAGGACGACCCGACCTCCTACCACCTGTGGAGGGAGGAGCGTCCATTCCACATGGACTTCGTCTTCGTGCCCGAGGACTGGCGGATCGACGGCGTCGATGTGGGGTCCTACGAGGACTACTGCCTCACGAAGCTGAGCGATCACATGCCCGTCGTCGTGACGCTCGAGGCAGTGCCGTCGAACGCACGGGTATCGGCCCTGGGAAGAGGCGATTGACCATCACCTTGTCGAGCGCCCGCGGGCCCTCGGTATCGGCCCTCGCTCATCCGAATCACCTGCGGAGGATCTGGACGAGGGCTCACTGAACGTGTGCTACGCGGAACGCTGAGCCTCGTCGCGTGGCTCAGACGAGGTCTATGTCGGGTGCGACCTCCTGCAGGCCCTCGAGCGAGACCGCGATGAACTCGTCGAGCGGGAGGCCGATGCTCGCCTCGACGCCGGTGATCTCAGGCGGCGGTCGCGCGCGAAGGCGTGGGTGGCGTCGCGGTCCATCGGCTACGCGTCGCCCTTGCGCTCCCAGATGTGGGTCACCCAGTCGAGGCCCTCGGTGCCCGCCTCGGCGTTGAACGCCTCGCCGACCTGGTCCGTGGCGGCCATCATCGCGTCGTGGCTCGCCCACTCGGCGATGACCGTCATCAGCCCCGGCTCGTTCTCGTCCTCGAAGACGCCGCCGTTCGCGGCGCCCAACTCGGCCATCTGGGGCGCGTACTTCTCCGCGGTCGCGATGAACCGCGCCGGGTCGGGGGCCTTCACGTGCATCTGGACGAGCACCGTCATTGGGACCTCCTCAGTGCGGGCTCCGATGATCGGCCATCGTAGCCTTGCGCCGCCGCAGGCGTGACCTACCGGGCGCGCAGCCAATCCTCGACCGATAGCCCCGGGACGCGCGCGAAATGTCGTGTGTTCCCCGTGACGAGCGTGAGGCCGCGCGCGAGGCAGATCGCGGCGATCCGCAGGTCGGGCTCCGCGAGTCGCCGCCCGCCCTCCTCGAGGCGCGCCCGCAGCTCCGCGTATCGCTCGGCGGCCGCCGCGTCGAACGGCACCACGCGCACGGCCTCGCTCGTGAGCGCGCGCACGCGGGCGAGCAGCCGGTCGCTCCCCACGCGCAGCGCCCCGTAGAGGAGCTCGCCCAGCGTGATCGACGTGATGCACTGCTCCTCGGGAGGGACCGCGGCGAGTCGGCGCACGACGTCGAGCGGCGGATCCCGGCGCATCGTGGCCGAGACCACGTCCGTGTCGAAGCAGTACACGGTCACCGCAGGTCCGGAGCGGGACGGTCGCGGGCGGTCCGGCGGCTTCGGACGACCAGCCGCATCTCGTCGTCGAAGCCCGGGGCGTCGGCCAGGACGCCGGCGAGGGTCGCGAGGCCGCCAGGGCGCGCAGCCGGCTCGACCTCGGCGTCGGGCGGCACGAGCATCGCCATGGGACGCCCGCGGCGGGCGACCACGATCCGCTCCCCGTTCGAGACGCGCTCGAGGAGCTCGGAGAGCTTCGCCTTCGCCTCCGCCACACCGATCTCGGTGTGCTTGATGACCATGTTGGTCATCTTAGTGAGGAGCCCGTCCATCGTCGAGCGCAGGATGGCCCTCCCTGGTCGCTCGTTCCGTGAGCTTCATCACCCTCGGCACAGGTCGGGATGGCCGCCTACGAGATCGCGAGGTGGACGGCCGGCCGATCCGCCCGCAGGTTGTCGGAGGTCGACGCGGGGTGCGAGCCTGCCGGCAGACGACGAGGAGGGGACGATGGGATTCACGCTGGAGAGCTCGAGCCTCGAGGACGGTCGGCCGATCCCGGAGCGGTTCGCCGTGGCGGTCCCCACGCCGGAGGGCCGCGCCGAGATGGCGGGCCGCGACCTCAGCCCCCACCTGCGGTGGTCCGGCGAGCCCGAGGGCACGCGGTCGTTCGCGATCAGCGTGGTCGACCCCGACGTGCCGGCCGATCGGAACCGCATGGGCGTCGAGGGACTCTCGCTCGGCGACGACGAGCCCCGGGTCCGGTTCGCGCACTGGCTGATCGCCGACATCCCGGCCGGCGTCCACGAGATCGCCGAGGGGGCCGACGGTGACGGGTTCGTGGCCCACGGCAAGCCCCCCGGCCCGACCGCGGTCGGCGGGATCAGCGGCGCGAACGGCTACGGAGGCCTGTTCGAGGGGAACGCGGACCTCGAGGGGACGTACGGGGGGTGGGACGGTCCGTTCCCGCCCTGGAACGACGAGCACCTGCACCACTACGTCACCACGGTGTACGCGCTCGACGTCGAGCACGTCGGCCTCGAGGCCGGGTTCACGCTCGAGGCGCTCGAGGCGGCGATCGAGCGGGCACGTGCTCGCTCGCGCCGAGATCGTGCCGACCTACACGCTGAACCCCGACCTCAGGAACGACTGATCCGATGGCGGCACCGTCGTCGACAGGAACGTGCCTACGTACGCATCACCTCGTCCGCCCGTTCGGAATGCGGATTGTGACCGCTCGGCTCCACGACGTGGAGCCGCGCGTCCGGGATGCCCGCCTCGAGCTCCGGACTCTCGGGCGGGAAGACGAAGTCCTCGCGACCGGCGATCACGAGGCGTGACCTCCCCGCTACGGACCGCTCCGTCGTAGGCGACACTCGATCATCAGGAACCTCGTGAAGCCCACGTTCGAGAGCGCCCACGGACCCCGCGCTGCCCGCACCAGGTCCATCGCCTCGAGCGGTGGATGCCCGAGCTCGATCAACGCCCGACCCACGAGCAGCCCCGACCGGTTCAGGCCGGCGGCGCAGTTCACGGCCACGCGCTTCCCGTCGCGGACGAGCCCGGCGATCTCCAGCCCGAGCTCGTGGATCCGCGACGGCTCGGGGATCCAGGGCACGTCGTCGAGCAGGTAGAAGGTGTACGGGCGGTCCGCCAGGCCGTCGCCGCGGTTCCAGCCGCAGACGTCGAACACCGCGTCGAAGCCCTGGTCGAACAGCTGCGTCGGCGTGAACGTCGTGTCCGCCTGCGCGAGGCCCGGCACGACCTCGTCGAACCCGTTCACCGGGTAGCCCTCGTCGTCGACGGCGGGCGACCCCACCAGCGGGGCGCGCACGAACCGGCTCATGGCTCGTCCTCGAACGGGTTGGCCGCGGCCGGGTGGCGGACCACGTCGACGTCGTCGAAGCCGATCCAGCAGATCGAGTAGCGCGGCCGCTGCGTGAACGCGATCGTCCCGGAGGCGCAGTGATCCTGGGGCGGCGACTCCGCGAACCCGAACAACGTCGCCCCGCGGTTCTTGCAGCCCTTCAGCTCCACCCACGCGCCGTGAGGACGCCGCAGACCGCCGTGAACTCGGGCGCGTCTCGGTCGGGTGGTTGCCGGACGACCGCCAGGGTCGACGGGTCCGTCACCTCCGGCTCCGGCACGAACACCGGCGCCGGCGTCGTCGCCGCATCCGACGGGCGCACCGTCACGATGCACGACTGCAGGCCCCAGGCGCACATCAGGAGGAAGAACGCCGCCTGGAGGACGAACGTGACGACCTGCCCGATTGCCTCGCGCGACGCGACGCCGAGGCCGGTCGCGGTGGGGGCAGCGGCTCGGGCGCGAGGGCGGGCGCGGCCGTCGCGCCGTGACGCGACGGGCGCCGGCAGCCCCCGGGGTGCGGTGCCGGCACCGGTCGGCGCGGCGCGCCCGGGTCGTCGGGCCGGCTCGGTCGGGGCCGATGAACGGCACCGGCACGGGATCTCGTTCGAAGAGGCTCCGCACCGTGTCGAACGGCATCAGGTCGACCGCGTACCGATCGAGCAGCGCCGAGCGGACCACGGCCGCCGGCGACATCACGCGGAGCCCGGTGTCGGTCACGGCGGCCGCGTGGTCCCGGCACACGGCGACCGCGGGATAGGGGCCGGAGGCCACCGGCTCGGCCACGACGAACGCGGGCTCACCGGCTCCGCGAACCTTGCTGGAGGCAGACGACGCACACGAGCGTCAGGCGATCCGGGTAGGCGAACCCCGCACGCCATCCCCGCTCGTGCTCGATCACCCGGCCCCACATCGCGACCGTCCCGACGCGCTCACCGCCGGCATCGACGGGGTCGACGTCACGAGGTTCCGCAGGCTACGAACTCGCGTAGATCCCGCATGTGCACGCCGGCCACGCGGCGACGGATGCTGGGCACGCTAGCCTCCCAGCCCGGGCAGCTCCAGCCGGCGCACGTCGCGCGGTACGGGCGCCGCGCGGACCACTCCCCCCGCCCGGCCGCCGGCGGGCCGGAGCGAGGGCACGCGGCCGGCCCGCCGCATCACCAGGCTCCAGACGCGCCACCCGATGAGCGGCTCGATCGAGAGCTCGCCCGTCAACGGCGCTTCGCGGGCACGGCCGGCGCCGGCTCCTCGGCGGGTCGGGCCGCGACCGGCTCGCGGGCGGCTCGCGGCTCCGGTGAGCCGGCATCGGCACCCGCTCGGGCACCGGCAGCACCACGGGCTGGATCTCGAGCTCGCGCTTCGGTTCGCCGATGTTCATCGCTCGCCTCCTTGTCGTGGAACCAGTTCCCTCGCGGGACGGGTGCGCGCCGGCTCGGTCGGGCGATCCGGTCGGCGCGCGCCCGCGGGCGCGGACGGCTCGAGCCGCGGCGCCGATCGAGTGGGGAACGCCGCCAGGTGGACGACCGCCCCGTCCCAGGTCAGGGCGTCGGCCACCGTGGCGGGCGACGTGAGCAGCACGTCGGTCCCGAGACCCACGCCCTCGTGCGAGGTGGCCTCGTTGCCTGGTGGCCGCCCGCATCCGTCAGGAACGCACGTGCGGCGAGCTCCTCGGCCTCCCGGTCGGCGGGCTCCGTGACGCTGAGGGCGTCCACCGCGTAGCCGCGGACGAGCCGGTCCCACAGGGCCGCGAGCGTCTGGGGCCGGTCGAACACGTCGAGCGCGAGGGCCCGGCCGCCCGCCGAACGCGAGCACGCCGTTTGCTGACCGGGGCCGGCGCGCGGAACGCGGCGACGATCCGCTCGAGGTCGGCGCGACGATCGTCGTACGCGTCGCGCATCGCGCCGGTCGGCGAGTCGCCGCCCCACCTGCGCGCGCTTGCGCTCGACGTCGGCCCACACCGCGCCCTGGTCGGCGCGGCGACCGGCGCCGGCGCGAGCGGCGACGCGACACCTGACGGGCCTTCATCGCGCGGAGCTCCGCGTACGCGATGTCCGCACGCGGGCGCGAACCGGCCTGCCCACCGACCCGTAGCCCCAGCGCCCGCGCTCGACGCACGAGACCGGGATGACCGTGTCGTGCCGGGCGGCCGCCAGCACGCTCACGTTCAGCACGCGGTTCTGCATCGCGCCTTCGAGGTGCTCGCCGTCGAGCAGCAGCACGGGGAGGTCGCCGGCGTTCTGCAGCGACGAGCTGCGGCACCTGGCCGCCGCCGATCTCGCCGATCGAGAGCGTGCCGGCCGCGAACGCCTCCGCGGCGCGTCAGGTAGCCGGGGCCGGGCATCGGCCGCCGGCGACCGGCACGAGCGTGAGGCCACCGGCGCCGTGAGCTGCGCCGGACGATGACGCTCAGCCCGCGAGCAGGTCGCGGACGACTGCGATCGGAGCGCGTCCGATGTCGCTCATCGGCCTTCTCCTTCTTCGCGCGCTGGCCATCGCGGCGGCGCCTTCTTGTCCGCGATCACGTTCGCCATCAGGCGCGAGGAGCCCGCGGCCGACTCGACCTCGCCGAGGGCGAGGCCCGCGCAGGTCGCACCTCGATCCTCGGCCGGTGACGGCACGCCCTTCTCGGCGTAGTACGCCGGATGCGCTCGAGCGGTGCCGGGCATTCCGGAGCTCGGTCCGCTGCAGGTAGTAGTGGCTGATCATGTGGAAGACCTCGCCCTCGCCCCACGGGAACAGCACCGCCACCGGCGGCCTCGCCGTAGCGGCGCTCGAGCTCGCGGGAGGCGATCAGCACCTGCACGCGCTCGGGGTCGACCACGCGGATCGGGTAGGACGAGCCCTCGAGCCACCACTGCGGCTCGTCGTGCCCGTCCATCACCCCGCGCAGGAACGGGTTGTCGTCGTCGAGGACCTCGATCGGCACGACGTCGTCGCCGGTCGGCGCGCCCGTTGTAGGCGACCGTGCCGGGGAACGCGCGGCTGGACCACGTTGCGGAGCGCCCAGTCGGTGGTGAACAGCGAGCCGCCCGCCGCGACGAACTCCGCGGATGCGGTCGAGGTCGTCGCGCGTCGAGTCTGCCCGGGCAGTTGACGACGAGCAGCTGCTCGGGCCGGAGCTCGGACCGACGCGAGCTGGTCTGCGTCCGATCCGGGTGAAAGGCATCTCGAGCGCGTCCAGCACCTGCTCGACGTGGTCGTAGAGCCACCGACGACCACGACGTCGGAAGCCTCGACCTCGCTCCAGGGCTTCGGCGTCGAGCGGCGCCTCGCGGGCGATGCGGTCCCTGGCGATCCGGGCGCCGGCCTTGTACGCCTCGTGCGCGGTTCCGGCCAGGGTCGGGGGAGGGGGAGGCAGTTGACATGGGAGCGACCTCCTTCCTGTGCGGTTCGCAGGGGCCCGCACTCGCCCGAGATATGTATACTACCGAAAGTTTCGGGTGACAACCAGAATTACGTGCTCACGGTATACCATATGATAGGGTCCGGGTATGACACGGGAAACGCGGGGCGGAGACCGCGAACCGGCACGGCCGTTGCCTCGCAACGAAAGTCCGGTGTTCTACGAGGCCCTGGGGCGGGCGATCAAGGTCGCGCGGACCGCAGGGCCTCGAGCGCGGAGCTCGCCGAGCTCTCGGGCGTTTCCTACGCGTACCTCTCCGACATCGAGACCGGCCGAGGCCGTCCGGGTTCGCGCTCGTTCCTCGCGATCGCCGAGGCCCTACAGCGCTCCCCCAGCGAGCTGATGCGCGAGGCCGAGATCTTCCGCGCCCGGATCAGTGGCGAAGAGGTGGAGCCCCAGCGCCTGATGCCGGGGAGCTCACCGGAGGGCGAGACCAGGCTCGGATGGCACGCATGAGCGAGGCAGCACCGTCGCCGGCGGCGCGCCGGTGGTTCCACGCCGGCCGGATGCTCGCCGAGGCCGAGATGGAGGTAGCGTCGACTGAAAGGACGGAAGGGCGACTCACGGGATCCACCGAGGCCGAGACGGAGTCGACTGCGTCGCGCGAGGAGCTGCGCCGACTTGTGGATGAGCTCTCGCCGGAGGATGCCGCGGTGGTGCTGGCGTTGGTGCGCCGGCTGCGAGCTGGGCGATAGCGCCTCAGAACGCGCCTCGGCGTTGAGCGCCACCCTCAACAGTCGTCGAGGTACTCACCATGGGCGTTCATATGCTCCACGATGAGGTCGCCCTCACCTTGCATCCCGTGGTCGAAGTGAGCGTGAAGCGTGATCCATTCGGTCACATCCCACTCGATGCTGCCTCCCAACCAGTGGCCGTGGTGGACGTACTGGTTGAGCCACTCGTCGGCGTTCGTCTTCCGCAGGCGTGTCCACTCCCTCGCGTCGCGGCTCCACTTCCTGCGCCGTTCTGCTCCCCCGTTGGTGTCTTCCCAGCCTTGGCAGGGGCAGCGCGCGCACTGGTTTCTGTCAGGGCGGTGACGCTTCCCGTAGACGTGTCCGCACTGGCCGCAGAACACGCTCGGCGGGTCTCCGATGTAGTGCCACACGAAGTCCCACCCTCGTCCGGTGGGGTCCTCGTCGTGCGCGAGGCAGTGGAGTACGACCATGTCGAACGCATCAGGTATCCCTGCCGGGTGTCCGCTGGAATACCGACTCGAGGTGGTTCCTGGCCGCCGCCTGTGTCGGGTAAGACCGGGCGGCTCCCTGCTGTGATCCTGCTTCGCCTCGACCAGACTCGTGACGCCCCATTCGCGCTCGAAGGTCACGGGAGGAATCGGGTTCTCGTCGGTTGCCGGCAGTTCCACGTCCATGTCGCCTGACAGGATGCCCGCCACGGTACGGTAGATGTCCTCTTCGACTTGATCGTGCGGCTCCGGATACGCGGCCGGATGCTCATAGCTCACGAACCGACGCAGGCCGGTCTCGGGATCGCGGATGAAGTCGAAACGCGAGGGTGGGCTGACCGCCTCTGTGAGGCAGCGCCACGCGAATCCGCGCCGCGCCGGATCCGCCACGACCGGACGTATCGGACGGCCTGCACGTTCCGTTCCGCCATCCGCGTGGGAAGTCCAGACGCGACTCGCCTCCGGTGTTGATGGCCTCCTCGAGCAGCTCAGCCCAGTACTCCTGATCCGGCGGGTACAGACGTCCCGTCGGCGCCGAGAGCCCTGGCCTGGATTCGTCAGGCACGATCGCGCTCCATGACGGCGTGTATCGGCATCCTCATGAGGCCTATGGAGTCAGAAGGGTCTCCTCGAAGATCAGGGCGGAGGCCAGCGAAGAGAGGGCCTTCCAGCGGATTCCATCCTTTGGTCGTGGGTCGTCGCTGTTCGCCGATCTATGGTGGTCTCCTCACGCGCCACGCGTGCCACCACAATGAAGGGATCGGGAGATGACGAAGGCGACGCGCGAAACGTCAAGCGCCACGCTCACTGAACAGTTGAAGGGGCTGGAAGTTGGCGGAGTTCTCATGCAGATGGCAAAGGCGGGTCAGCTGCTCGAACTCAGATGCGAGATGCCCAAGTGCTACCACGTCAAGGGCAGAGGAGCGTTCGATCCCAAGACACATCCACCGACCAACTGGGCACCGTCTGCAGATCACTATCCCGTGCCCAAGGCTGCGGGCGGCGAACTCCGGCCCTGGAACGTCCGGCTCGCTCACGTGATGTGCAATCGGGAAGACTATGGCTGGCGCACCCGCATCAACACGCTCTTGAAGAAGGGGAAGTCTCTCGACGAGATCGACAGATGACCTGAACAAGAAGGGCGTCAGGGTTCCGCACGGTCGCAACACCTGGACCGCGACTACCGTCCGCAAGGCATTCGTCTCGTAGTCCCGATCCAGGGAAGCCACGCGGGTCGATCGGGCGACGATCTCTATCGCGACCTTGTCTCAGTGGGCGCCGAACACCGTGTAGCCGTGCGCGCGTAGCTTCTTGCCCAATCGAGCCTCGGTTGCCACGGCCTCATCCCGCGTGGCGATCGGGTTGTAGCTCCGGTACAGCCTTGGTCGCAGCCGGACTCCGTACTTGCGCACCCACCTGGATGCCTTGTATCCAGCTTTGTGCTGCTCGAAGCGTTTCTCGGGCGTGTGGGTGGTCTGGCCCACATACACGGCCGGCTTCTCGCCCTCGCGCAGCGACGGATCTAGCTCGATCACGTACACGCTGTAGGTGGGAGGCTCGCGCCGCTCTCCGTTCTGTGCTCCGCTCATTTGGCGCCTCCCCCTCGGGATCGTCCTTCACGGATCTGAGCATCGGACGACCATCGATCAGGGTTGAGCGCAACGACCGCTCAGAGGAGATGCACGATCCAACCGACGACCCCAAGCAGCAATGCGAGCACCCAGGTCGACGAGATCAGCGTCATCACCACGTTGATCACGAACCCGATCGCCTGGAAGACGAACCCGACGAGCATGACGAGGATGTCCTGCGGATCGGCTGTTGTCCACCACGAGGCTTGAGCGCACGCGACACCCGCTCCAGAGGCATGAGGTCCACCGCATAGGTCGACAGCAACTCGGCCTGCACGTCGGACGCCGAGACCCGTGGACCCGACACCCCGACCGCGTGACGGAGGCATACCGCCAGCAGCTGCGTCGTCCCCACGACGAACGTCGGCACATCGCGCCGCGCCCGCGGCGAGACAGGGAGCACACGCCAGTCGGAGCCGCGCCGGGTAGGACGTCTCCGCCCGGGCGCCGCGGGCGTGCTCCACCACGGTCCCCCACATCGCGACCGCGCCGACGACCGACGTCGCGCCCGTGAAGACCTGCGAGGCGGCGAGCGCCTCGGGACTCGTCGCGGCGTACAGGCCGCAGGAGCACGAGCTCGCGGGCGCGGGATGGCCGGGACTGCATGTCACACCCGGCCCGGGCTGCCTCACCGGCAGGCCACTCGTCGCTCCGGGTCACCGCCATGAGCCTGAGCGCGCCGTCGTCGCGGCGCTCGAGCCGCCACACCCGCCAGCCGAGCACGGGCTCGATCGAGAACGGGACGGGGGAAGGGGCGGCCTCCATCGTGCCGCTCAGGGGAACCGCACCAGCGCCGCGCCGAACCGATCCGGGCTCCACCGCGCGCCGGCCCGCTCGAAGAAGCCCTCCAGAACCGCTCGATCGCGAGGATCTGGTCGGCGGAGAGCTCCTCCCCCGCCACCACCCCGGCGCCCACCGCGTAGACCGAGACCCCGGTGAGGTCGGGGATCTGGTCCTGGGCGGCGAGCTCGTCGAGCATCGGCTCGACCTTCGCGACATCGAGCGACGGGCGGCCGAGGTTCAGGCTCGACGACCGCTCCACCATGTCGGAGAGGACGACGAGGTACCGCTCCCGCGCCTCCGGATACGCGTCGAAGACCCGCTCGGCCAGGCGCAGCCCGTTGTGGATGTCGGTGCCGGCCGGTCGCTCCTCGCTCTCGAGGATCTGCTTCACCGTCGCCACCGCCTCGTCCCGCGTCTCCTTCGCGCGGGTGTCGCACGTGAGCTGGTTGTCCGTCAGCGCGCTGCATCCCTGGAACGTCGCGTTCACCGGGTAGGTCGAGTGCGCCAGCGGGTTCTCGTCCACCACATCGGCGATCACGGTCCCGTCGTGCTCATCGACGAAGTCGAGCACCTGCCCGAACGCCTCGAGATACCCCGCGCGGATCGCCTCCGAGCGCGTGCTGCCCGAGACGTCGATCAGCACCACCACGAGCGGACCGAGCTCCTCCGAGCCCTTGGCCACGGCCGAGCAGGCGCCGGCCAGCAGCGACAGCACGAGCACGGCCGCGACGCCGCGGAGCCGGCTCATCGGCACCCCCCGCCGAGGGGTGCCGGAGCGCCGCGAGCGCCCGCTCCGGCACGTGGCCGTCCCGCTCACCGGCTCGGGCTCGAACGCCTGCGAGGGCACCCGACATCCGCGAGCGCGGGCGGGATCTCGATCGCCGGGTGCTCCCGCAGCACGACCGGGACCTCCGGGCTCCGGCGGGCGCGGAGGTTCGCCGTGCAGTAGATCGCCATCAGCTGCTCGTAGTAGCTGCGGATCTCCTCGGCGCGCGCGGCCGCCACGCGCCGCGCCTCCTCGCTCGCCCGACGGGCCGCGGCGGCGGCGCCGATCCCGGCTTCGGCACGAGCCTCGACCTGCGCCTGGCGGGTCTTCGCCTCCTGCAGCTCGCGGTCGTAGGAGCTCGCCTTCGAGCGGCCGGCACGGGACCCGGGAGCGTGGGCAAGGTACGAGAGCATCGTCGCGCCGGCGTAGATCAGCAGGTTGATCACGAGGAACAGGACGCTCCCGACGACCGGGCCGAGCGCGTCGAACCCGCCCGCCTCCGCCGCGACCGAGAGGTACCGCTCGCGGATCACCGCGATCCCGACGATCGCCAGGGTCGGCAGCACGAGCAGCACGATGATCCACCGCCGGTCGGCCATCGTCGGGTGCGGCACCCGCAGGAACGCGCCGAGGCCGTGCGCGCACAGGACCAGCGTCGCGGCGAGGCCGGCCGTCATGACCCAGGTGAGCACCTCGCTCTCG
>CAWFJU010000017.1:0-117853 GCA_963816275.1 uncultured Actinomycetes bacterium | reverse complement strand
GGTCCGACCGTCACGCGGAGCGCGTCGCCGTGTGCAGCCCGTGCCGCCACGCGATCCGTACCGCCTCGACCTTCGTGTGCACCCCGAGCTTGGCCAGGATGTTCTTGACGTGGCTCTGCACCGTGAGCGGACTGATGTCGAGACGCTCGGCGACGTCGCGGGTCGACGAACCGTCGGAGAGCAGGGCGAGGATCTCGGATTCGCGGTGGGTGAGCGAGGCGAGGAGGGCCCGCTCGTCGCGACCCGGTACCGCCCGTTCCCGGAGCCGGTCGACGAGCAACGGCAGATCGCGGGCCGGCAGCACCAGCTCCCCCGCCCGGGCGCGTCGGAACGCATCGATCAGCGCGTGGGCGTCTCGCTCGGTGGGGAGCACCCCCCGGGCCCCGGCCGCGAGCGCCACGACGACGGTCTCGGGGCTCTCGTCGCGCGTCGCGACCAGGATGCGAGCGGCATCGTCCGCGTCCCGCAACGCCGCGACGATCGCGACGCCCATCCCGTCCTCGCGGTCGAGACCGACCACGATCACGTCGACCACTCCGGCATCGATCGCATCGCGCGCCGACGACACATCGGGCACCGGGCCGAGCACTCGGACATGACCCCGCCTGGGCAACGCGAGCATCAGCCCCTGGGTCAGCCCTGGGCGCTCGTCGACCACCAACACCTTGATGTCTTCCATCCCTCGCGTGCAGCATCGGCACGTGCGACGCCCGGACTGAAGGCGCGAGAGACTGTGGGCATGACCGATCGCCCCGCGAACCGGCTCGCAGGCGAGACGAGCCCGTACCTCCTGCAGCATGCGCACAACCCCGTGGACTGGTTCCCGTGGGGCGACGTGGCCCTCGCGGCGGCGCGCCACCGCGACGCGCCGATCTTCCTGTCGATCGGGTACGCCGCGTGCCACTGGTGTCACGTGATGGAGCGCGAATCGTTCGAGGACGACGAGACGGCCGCGCTGATGAACGAGCGGTTCGTCTCGATCAAGGTCGACCGCGAAGAACGCCCCGACCTCGACGGCATCTACATGGATGCCGTGCAGGCGATGAACGGGCACGGGGGGTGGCCGCTCTCCGCCTTCCTCACGCCGGAGGGACGTCCGTTCTACGCCGGCACGTACTACCCCAAGGAACCGGCGCACGGGATGCCGTCCTTCCGGCAGGTCCTGACCGGCGTGTCGGAGGCGTGGGCCGAGCGGCGCGACGAGATCGCCGTGCAGGCCGCCAGGGTGACCGAGGCGATCGCGCGCACAGGGCAGCTCGGCGGGTCGCGCGAACCGCTCGGTGCCGAGGTGACGACCCTCGCGATGGCCTCGCTGCGCCGGGCGTTCGACCCGCGGTGGGGCGGCTTCGGCGGCGCGCCCAAGTTCCCGCAGCCGATGACGCTGGAGTTCCTGCTGCGCATGGCGCTCCGCGGCGAACCCGACGCGCTCGAGATGGTGGTGGTCACCCTCGACCGGATGCGCGAGGGCGGCATCTACGACCATCTGGGCGGGGGCTTCGCTCGGTACTCGACCGACGCGGCATGGCACGTGCCGCACTTCGAGAAGATGCTCTACGACAACGCGCAGCTCCTCCAGCTCTACGCGCGCGCCTGGCAGGTGACACGGAACGAGGACGTCCGGCGCGTGGCCGTGGAGACGGCCGAGTACCTGCTTCGCGAGCTCCAGCATCCGGAGGGCGGGTTCTGGTCGTCGCAGGACGCCGACAGCGAGGGCGTCGAGGGCCGGTTCTTCGTCTGGTCGTGGGAGGAGCTCGTCGCGCTCGTCGGGGAGCCGGTCGCGACCTGCTTCGGCGCGACGCCGCAAGGGAACTGGGAGGGCACCAACGTGCTCTGGAGGCCGGTCGCGTCGTCGGCGGTGGCGCCCGGGTTCGGGCTGGACGCGACCGACCTGGCCGCCGAGATCGAGGATGCCCGGCTCGTGCTGTTCGAGGCGCGGGAGCGCCGGGTCAAGCCTGGAACCGACGACAAGGTGCTCGCCGCCTGGAACGGCATGGCGATCCGCGCTCTGGCGGAGGCGGGCCGGGCGTTCGGGGTACCCGCGTACGTCGACGCCGCCGTGCGGTCCGCGACGTTCGTGCTCGCACACCTGCGGGACGACCGGGGCCGTCTCCTGCGGTCGTGGCGGAACGGTGTCGCCGGCGGGCCCGGGTTCGCCGACGACCAGGCGATGATGGCCGCCGCGTGCCTGACCCTCTACGAAACGACCTGGGACCTGCGCTGGTTCGTCGAGGCTCGTTCGCTGGCCGACGACCTGATCCGGCTCTTCTTCGACGACGAACGCGGCGGCTTCTTCCAGACGGGAAGCGACGCCGAGACGCTCGTGGTGCGGCCGAAGGAGCTCTACGACAACGCCGTGCCGAGCGGGAACTCGGTCGCCGCGGAGGTGCTGCTGCGCCTCGCGATGCTCACGGGCGAACCCGAGTACGAGCGGCTCGCCGCCTCGGCGCTCCGGCTCGTCCGCGACGCGATGGGCGAGGCGCCGACGGGCTTCGGTCACGCGCTGTCGGCCCTCGACCTCTACCTGGGGCCGGGGCAGGAGGTGGCGATCGCCGGCGATCCCGACGACGAGCGCACGCGCGCCCTCGCGGCGGAGGTCGGCGGCGCCTACCGGCCGAACGCGGTCCTGGCCGTCGGCATGCCCGGCGGCGAGGGGTCGGCGACCGTCCCGCTCCTCGCGGATCGCGTGATGCGGGACGGTGTGCCCACGGCGTACGTCTGCCGGCGCTTCACCTGCAAACTCCCGGTCACCGACGTGATCGCCCTCCGCGAACAGCTCGTCGAGGGCTAGGCTGACGCCATGACCACGCTCAGCCCCGGCGATCCGGCGCCGCCGTTCTCGCTCCCCGATCGATCGGGCCGGACGGTGTCCCTGTCGGACTTCGCCGGGCGCACGCTCCTCGTCTACTTCTATCCGAAGGCGGACACGCCCGGGTGCACGACCCAGTCGTGCGAGGTGCGGGACGCACGCGGAGACCTGACCGCTTTGGGCGTCGATGTCGTGGGGATCAGCGTGTCCCCGGTCGAGGACCAGCGGGCGTTCGACGAGAAGTTCTCGCTGGGGTTCCCGCTGCTGTCCGACCCCGATCACGCGGTGTGTGATGCCTGGGGCACGTGGGGCGAGAAGTCCCTGTACGGGAACACGTACCTGGGCGTGATCCGCTCGTCCTTCCTCGTGGGTCCGGACGGACTGATCCGCGAGGCCTGGTACAAGGTCGCGCCCAAGCAGACCGTTCCCGAAGCGATGAAGGCCCTCCGCGCCACGCCGGCTTGACATCCACTTCCGTTAGCGGTAGCTTACCGTAAGTGATGACTAACGCTACGACGGCGGCGCGTGTGTTCGATGCGATGGGCGACCCCACGCGGCGACAGGTGCTCGAACTCCTCCGCGACGGCGAGCACGCCGTGGTGGAGCTCGCGGCCGAGCTCCCGGTGAGCCGGCCCGCCGTCTCGCAACATCTGCGCGTACTCAAAGGGGCGGGGCTCGTGAAAGAACGCCGGGAGGGAACGCGACACCTGTACCGCGTCGACCCCGAGGGACTGGCGATCCTGCGCACCTACCTGGAGCGGATGTGGGACGACTCGCTCGCCGCCTTCAAGGCGGCGGCCGAGCAGGACGGGGAAGGAGCGGACCGATGATCGACCCGATCCGGAGGAGCGTCGTGGTGACGTGTTCGCCCGCGAGGGCCTTCGAGGTGTTCACGGCGACGATGGACGGATGGTGGCCCCTCCGCGTGCACAGCCGCGCGGCGGATCGCGGAGAGGACAGCGTGAAGGCCGAACGCATCGTGTTGGAACCCTGGGTCGGCGGACGGCTCTTCGAGGTGCTGTCGGACGGCAGCGAGGGCAGCTGGGGCACGATCCTCACGTGGGACCCGCCGCACCGGCTCGTGATCGCCTGGAAGCCGAACTCCTCACCGCACCCCGCCACGGAGGTCGACGTCTCGTTCATCGAACAGGACGACGGGCGGACGCGGGTCGACCTCGAGCACCGAGGGTGGGAGCGGCTCGGCGACCTCGCCCGCGAGGCCCGCGAGTCGTACGCGACGGGCTGGCCCCGCACCTTCGACGTGCTCTTCGCACAGGCCGCGAACGAGGCTGCCGGCTAAGGTCCGCCCTTCCGCGGGATCGGGCGGCGAGCCGGGCCGGTAGACTCACGGCAACCCGACCGCACGGAAGGATCGCCGCCATGCCCACCGCCACGTTCGTGACGAACCAGGGATCGTTCACCGCCACCCTGATGCCCGACCACGCGCCGACGACCGTCCAGAACTTCGTGGATCTCGCCACCGGGGGGCGCGAGTGGACAGACCCGCGCGACCGTCAGACGAAGCAGGAGGCCCTCTACCCCGGCACGATCTTCCACCGGGTGATCGACGGCTTCATGATCCAGGGCGGCGACCCCACGGGCACCGGCATGGGCGGCCCCGGCTACCGGTTCGAGGATGAGTGCCCGCCCGACGGTCCGACGTTCAACCAGGTCGGACGCCTCGCGATGGCGAACTCGGGTCCCGGGACGAACGGCTCGCAGTTCTTCGTGACGGTGGGCGAGACCCCGCACCTGAACGGTCGCCACACGATCTTCGGGCAGGTCACGGACGGCTACGACGTGGTCGAGACGATCGCGCGCGTCAAGACCGGCGCCCAGGACCGTCCGATCGACGACGTCGTGATCGAACGGATCGACATCGCCGAGTGAGTCCCGCCGTCCTCTGTTACGGCGACTCCAACACCTGGGGGCACGAGGGCTCCTCCGGCGCACGCCTGGGTCGGTGGGACCGGTGGCCGGGCATCCTGCAGCGGGAGCTCGGCGACGGGGTCCACGTCCTCGAGGAGGGGATGAGCGGCCGCACGACCGTGTTCGACGTCCCCTACGAGGGCGGGCGCAACGGCCTGACCCATCTGCCGGTCGCGCTGCAGACGCACGCGCCGCTGGACATCGTGGTGATCTCGCTCGGCACGAACGACCTGTTCGTCCCTGGGGTGAACGCCTTCCACGCCGCGCACGGCGCGATGAAGCTCGCCGAGGTGGCGCGCACGAGCGCCTGCGGTCCGAACGGCGGCGCGCCGCGGGTACTCGTGCTCGTGCCGCCGCCGTTCCTCCCGCTCGGGATGTGGGAGCCGGACGCCCCCGACGGGGAGGCCGAATCGCGCCGGTTCGCCGCGCACTTCGCCGCGATGGCGGCCGAGTACGGCGACGTCCCCCTGCTCGACCTCGGTCAGCTCATCACGTCGAGCCCCGCGGACGGGATCCACCTCGAGGCGGCCGACCATCGCGTGATCGGCGCCGCCGTCGCGGCCCGCCTTCGGCCCATGCTCGCGACCGCCTGACGTCAGCCCGCGGGACGGTCGAGCCGGTAGACGAGGTGCCCCCAACCGGCGCGGATCGTGCCGCGCCAGATGTCGAACCCCAGCTTCTCCGCCACCCGCCACGACCCGATGTTCTCCGGCCGGATCAGCGAGATCAGGAACTCGGGCCGCATCGTGGCGAACGCCCAGTCGCGGCAGGCCGCACCGGCCTCGGTCGCGATCCCCTCGCGCTGCCGATCGCGTCGAACGTGCCACCCGAGCTCGAGGAACCGGTCGCCGTCGACCTCCTGGAACATCGGTCCGCAGTCACCCAGGAACTCGCCGGTGGCGCGCTCCTCGATCGCGAGCAGTCCGATCCCGTCGGCCTCGTACCGCTCGAGCTGCCGGTCGACCCATCTCCTCGTTGCGTCGAGATCGAACGGTGCGGGGTACCAGCGCATCGAGACCGGGTCCCCGAGCACGGGCGCGAGAGCATCGACGTCGGATCCGTCGGAGGCGAAGGGCCGCAGCCGCAACCGGTCGGTCTCCAGGGTGGGTGGGCGCACGGTCGGCACGACCGCGCGATCGTCTCACATGACCCCGGCAGACCGGGCACCGCTACCATCACCACAGAGGCCTGCGACATACTGCTCGCTTCCCACGCCGACACGGAGGAGTCCGACATGAGCGACCGACCGAACGTGCTGGTGACCCGCCCGATCATGGATGCCCCGCTCGCGCGCCTCAGCGAGCGCTGCGACGTCGAGATCCACCGCAACGAGTTCGGTATCCCGCGCGAGGAGCTGCTCGAGGTCGTGGAGGGCCGCGACGCGATCGTCACGATGCTCACTGAGAAGGTCGACGTCGAGCTCCTGACGGCGGCGGGACCGACGCTGAGGGTCGTCGCGAACCACGCCGTGGGGTTCGACAACATCGACGTCGCCGCCTGCACGGCCGCGGGCGTGCTCGCCACGAACACGCCGGACGTGCTGACCGAGACCACGGCCGACACCGCGTTCGCGCTGGTGATGGCGGCCGCGCGCCGCATCGGGGAGGGCGAGCGGTTCCTGCGGGCGAAGACCCCGTGGATCTGGGGGCCACTGATGATGCTCGGCCAGGACCTGCACCACAAGACGATCGGCATCGTCGGATTCGGGCGGATCGGACAGGCGGTCGCGCGGCGAGCCAGGGGCTTCGGCATGCGCGTGATCTACACCGACGCCGTGCAGCTGCCGCCGGAGGTCGAGGCCGAGACCGCAGCCGAGCGCCGCGGGTTCGACGAGCTCCTGGCCGAGTCAGACGTCATCTCGATCCACACGAACCTCACGCCGGAGACGCGACACCTGTTCGACGCGGCGGCGTTCCGAGCGATGAAGCCCACCGCCGTGCTCGTGAACACCTCGCGCGGACCAGTGGTGGATGAGGCCGCCCTCGCCGAGGCGCTCGAGAACGACGAGCTCTTCGCGGCCGGGCTCGACGTGTTCGAGCACGAGCCCGAGGTCGACGCCCGCCTCCTGAACCTCGAGAACGTCGTCGTGATCCCGCACCTGGGGAGCGCCACCGTCGACACGCGGAACGCGATGGGCGAGCTGGCGGTCGACAACGTCTTCGCCGCCCTCGACGGCGTTCGCCCACCGACGCTCCTGAACCCCGAGGCCTTCCAGGGATGAAGTGGGCGCCGACGCGCGGACGCCCGATGACCGAGCGGGGATCGCTGGAGCTCGATCCGATCGCCGACGCACCGGAGGTCGGCCGTTGGCTCTCGGCGCTCGACGACGGACGTCGCGTGACGATCCGCGAGCTCGGCGAGGTCAGCGAAGCGACGGTCGACATGCCATCCGTCGCCCCGAAACACGATCGGCACGCTCCTGCACCACGTGGCCCTGGACGGCTGCCCCCTCGGCTGAACCTCTGCCCCCGACCGAAGGTCCTGACCCCGGGTGGGCGTTCCGGACTATCGCCGGGCTCGGCCCCCGTGCCATACTCGAGTTGAGTTTGAACGGCCGTTCAAAGGCCGTCTGTCGTCGTCATGCCCGAGGCGACGCTCGGAGGAGGAGGGACCACCATGACCACGACGCTCCCGCCGCTCGCTCCCGGAGAGCGGCTGCTCTGCGGCCCCGGCCCGTCGAACGTGCACCCGACGGTCCTGGAGGCGCTACAGCTCCCGATGAACGGGCACCTCGACCCCGACTTCTGGGACATCCTGGTCGACCTCGTCGCGGGGATGCGGGCGCTGTGGCGCCGTGGCGACCAGGGCCTCACGATCGCGCTCTCCTCGTCGGGCACCTCGGCGATGGAGGCCGGTTTCATGAACCTGATCGACCCCGGCGACACCGTGATCTCCTGCCACTGGGGGTTCTTCGGGTCCCGGCTGAACGACTTCGCCCACCGCGTCGGGGCCGACGTCGTCGAGCTCACCGCCGGGTTCGGTCACGTCGTTCCGGTGGATCGGATCATGGAGGCCGTGGCCGCGCACCCCGAGGTCAAGGTCGTGAGCGTCGTGCACGCCGAGACGTCCACGGGGGCAGAGTTCCCGCTGCGGGACCTTTCCGAGGCGTTGCGCGCCGCGGGCTCGGAGGCGCTCCTGTACGCCGACTGCGTGACGTCGCTGGGCGGGCAGCAGGTGGAGGCCGAGGCATGGGGCCTCGACTACGCCTACTCGTGCTCGCAGAAGGCGCTGGGGTGCCCGCCCGGACTCGCGCCCGTCACGATCAGCGACCGCGCGATCGCCGCGATGCAGCGACACCACGGTCCGACGCCGTATTACTACGACTTCGAGGAGCTCGCGAAGTACTGGATCGACCGGCCGATCACGTACCACCACACGATGCCGATCCTGCAGTTCTACGCGCTCTACACGGGGGTGCGGCTCGCCCTCGAGGAGGGCCTCGAGGCCCGCTGGGCGCGCAACGAGGACGCCGGCCGGTACTTCCAGGACGAGATCCGCTCGCGCGGATTCGAGCTCCTGGCCGACCCCGACCACCAGCTCGTGGAGCTCACCGCCGTGAAGGTGCCCGAAGGCATCGACGGCAAGGAGGCCCAGACGCGGTTCCTGCGGGAGTTCAACCTGGAGGTGGGCGGCGGGCTCGGTCCCAAGGCGCCGCCGATCTGGCGCGTCGGACTGATGGGCGTGAACGCGAACCGCGAGGCCGCCGACCGGGTCCTCGCCGCGTTCGACGCCGTGCTGCCCCGGTAGCGCGCCGATGGCCGCCAAAGACCGGCTGCATCGAAGCGAGCTCGCCGTGCCCGGGACCAACGTCCGGGCGATCGAGAAGGCGCCGACGCTGGGGGCTGATGTCGTGTTCCTCGACCTCGAGGACTCGGTCGCGCCCGACGACAAGGAGCGCGCGCGAGCCAACGTGATCGACGGGCTGCGCGCCCGGGACTGGAGCGCCGGTGCCGTGAGCGTGCGCGTCAACGGGCTCGATACGCAGTGGTGCTATCGCGACGTCGTCGACGTGGTCGAGGCCTGCGGCGACGTACTCGATACCGTGCTCGTGCCGAAGGTGGGATCGCCCTCCGACGTCGAGTTCGTGGCCACGCTCCTGGACCAGATCGAGCAGCGGAACGGATGGCCGCCGGGCCGGATCGGGATCCATATCCTGATCGAGACCGCCGCCGGCATGGCCAACGTCGAGGCGATCAGCCGTGCACGGCCCGACCGGCTCGAGGCGATGGTGTTCGGCGTGGCCGACTACGCCGCGAGCGTGCGCGCCCGCACGACGCACATCGGAGGGGCCAACCCCGACTACGCGGTGCTCACCGACCCAGAACCGCAGACGGGCGCCCGTCAGATCCACTGGGGCGACCAGTGGCATTTCGGGATCAGCCGCATGGTGGCCGCATGCCGGGCCGAGGGTCTTCGCCCGATCGACGGCCCGTTCGGCGACTACCAGGACGCCGACGGCTACCGGAACGCCGCGCGCCGCGCGGCCGCCCTCGGCTGCGAGGGGAAGTGGGCGATCCATCCCGACCAGGTGGCGCTCGCGAACGAGGTCTTCTCCCCCGCCGAGGCCGAGGTCGACCGGGCGCGGCGGATCCTCCAGGCGATGGAGATCGCGGCCAAGGACGGGAAGGGCGCGGTCTCGCTCGACGGACGGCTGATCGACGCGGCGTCGATCCGCATGGCGGAGAACCTGATCCGCCAGGTCGAGCAGATCGACGCCCGCTAGCGGCAACGACCGGCCGGCCGTCGTCGGCGGGGCGAGGGAGAGCGGCGGGTCGCTCGGGCCCGGGAGGGGTACGCGATGAACATCCACGAGTACCAGGCGAAGCAGTTGCTCCGTCAGTATCGGGTCACGACGCCGCGCGGCGAAGTGGTCTACACCTCGAAGGCCGCGGCGCGCGTGGCCGAGGAGCTGGGCGGCCAGCGCTGGGTCGTGAAGGCGCAGATCCACGCCGGCGGCCGCGGGAAGGCCGGAGGGGTGAAGATCGGCGACTCGCCCGCACGGATCGCCGAGATCGCCGACCAGATGCTCGGCTCGACCCTCGTCACCGCGCAGACCGGCCCCGAGGGGCAGCGCGTGAGCCGCGTCCTCGTCGAGCGCGCCTCGCGGATCGAGCGCGAGTTCTACCTCTCGCTGGTGGTCGACCGGGACTCACAACGCATCGTCGTGATCGCGAGCGATCAGGGTGGCGTCGACATCGAGGAGGTCGCCACGACGGATCCCGGGGCGATCCACAAGGAGTACATCGACCCTGGGGTGGGCCTTGTCGACTTCCAGTGCCGGAAGGTGGCGACCGCGATCGGCCTGGGCAAGAAGACGACGTCGTGCACGCGCCTGCTCAAACGGATGTACCGGCTCTTCCGCGACCTCGACTGCCTGATGCTCGAGGTGAACCCCTTCATCGAGACCGAGGACGGCGAGCTCGTCGCCCTGGACGCCAAGATGAGCTTCGACGACAACGCCCTGTTCCGTCAGGGCGACGTGGTCGAGCTGCGCGACTTCGACGAGGAGGACCCGAAGGAGGTCGAGGCGAGCGGCCACGGCCTGAACTACATCGCGCTCGACGGCACCGTCGGGTGCATCGTGAACGGGGCCGGCCTCGCGATGGGGACGATGGATGCGATCGTGCACCACGGCGGCCGCCCCGCGAACTTCCTGGACGTGGGCGGCGGCGCCAGCCCCGAGAAGATCGCGAACGCGTTCCGCATCGTGCTCAAGGACCCGAACGTGCGGGCGATCCTCGTGAACATCTTCGCCGGCATCAACCGGTGCGATTGGATCGCGACCGGCGTCGTGCAGGCCACGCGCGACCAGGCGATCGACGTGCCGGTGATCGTCCGCCTGGCGGGCACGAACGTGGAGGAGGGCCGGGCGATCCTCGATCGGAGCGGCCTCGAGTTGATCCAGGCACAGGACCTGGACGACGCGGCGGCCAAGGCGGTACTCGCCGCGGAAGGAGTGCCGGCATGAGCGTGTTCGTCGACAGGGACTCTCGCGTCGTGATCCAGGGGTTCACGGGCCAGCACGCCACGTTCCACGCCGAGGAGGCGATGGCCGGCGGCACGATGATCGTCGGCGGCGTCACGCCCGGCAAGGGCGGCTCCACGCACCTTGGGCTGCCGGTGTTCAACAGCGTTGCGGAGGCCGTCGAGGCGACCGGCGCGACCGTGAGCGGCATCTTCGTGCCGCCGCAGGTCGCCACCGACTCGCTCCTGGAGGCCGTCGACGCGGGCGTCGACGTGGCGGTGATCATCGCCGACGGCGTGCCCGTCCAGGACATGGTGCGCACGAAGCGCTACCTGGCCGGTCGCTCGACGCGGATCATCGGGCCGAATTCCCCCGGCATCATCACGCCCGGTGAGTGCAAGGTCGGCATCATGCCGAGCCACATCTACCTGCGGGGCCGCGTCGGCGTCGTGAGCCGCTCGGGCACGCTGAACTACGAGGCCGTCTCGCAGATGACGACGCTCGGGCTCGGCCAGTCGACGTGCGTCGGGATCGGCGGCGACCCGGTGAACGGGACGGACTTCAAGACCGTGCTACAGGCCTTCGAGAACGACGACGAGACCGACGTCGTCGTGATGATCGGCGAGATCGGCGGCCAGCAGGAGGTGGAGGCGGCCACCTGGGCGGCGCAGTACATGACGAAGCCCCTCGTGGCGTTCATCGCGGGCGTCTCGGCACCGCGCGGCCGCCGGATGGGTCACGCGGGGGCCGTGATCAGCGGCGAGAGCGACACGGCCACGGCCAAGCTCGACGCGATCGAGTCGCACGGTCACCGCGTCGTGCGGAACCCCGCCGACATCGGCGACACGGTGCTCCGGGCGGTGAAGGAGGCGGGCACCGCGGGGAGAGCCGGCGCCTCATAGCGGGCCGGCGCCTCTAGCGGGCCGGCGCCTCATAGCGGGCCGGCGCCTCATAGCGGGGAAGACGGATCACTCGTCGCGGTAGACGAATCGCTTCCTGAGCCACCAATTCAGGACGAACACCCCGACGATCGTCCCGATCCCCACGACCCAGAGGAGCGCCTGCGAGATGCCGTCGGCGGCCAGTCGCGCGATCGCTCCGGCCACCGCAACCATCCCCACGAACTCGCAGATCTGCAGCGCGATCCACCAGTTCGGGACGAGCCCCGAGCGCCGGAACCGCGGCTCAGGCATCGCGTCGACGGAGACGACCGCGGATCGCGACCGCGCTCACGAACGTGGCCACGAGGAGTCCGAGTGAGAGCAACGTTCGCCCCGGGGGGCCCACATCGTCCGGCAGGACGACGCCGAGGACCGTCACGATGACGCCGTACGCGACGAGCCACGCCACGAACCACAGCGGCGTCTCGTACCAGCGCGGGCTGGTGTCGGGGATCACGACCGCATCGTAGACAGACGCCGGCCGAGTCGTGAGCGGCCGGGTACGGTGGAGCGCATGGCGACGCCGTCGGTCACGCTCGCGATCCAGGACCGCGACATCAAGGTCACGAACCCCGACAAGCTCTACTTCCCTGACGCCGCTGGCGGTCCGATCACGAAGCTCGAGGTCGTCGAGTATTGGGCCGAGGTCGCCGGCGCGGCTCTGAACGGGTGCCGCGACCGCCCCGCGATCCTCCACCGGTTCCCGGGCGGCGTGACCGGGGAGGACACCGAGCCCTTCTATCAGAAGCGGATCCCGAGTGGGGCACCCGATTGGGTGCGGACCGCGACCGTCCGGTTCCCGAGCGGGCGCCAAGCCTCGATGCCCGTGATGCATGACGAAGCCGCGCTCGTGTGGGCGGCCACGCTCGGCTGCCTCGAATGCAACCCGTGGCCGGTGCGGGCCGACGACGTCGACCATCCCGATGAGCTGCGCGTCGACCTCGACCCGACCCCGGGCGTGGCGTGGGACGACGTGCGCCGCGTCGCGCTGATGGCACGCGACGTTCTGGCCGAGCACGGGCTCACCGGGTTCCCCAAGACGAGCGGCAAGCGCGGGATCCACGTCAACGCGCGGGTCGAGCGCGGCCATGGGTTCACGAACACGCGCCGCGCGGCGCTCGCGTTCGGGCGCGAGGTCGAACGCCGGATGCCCGGCATCGCGACCACCGCCTGGTGGAAGGAGGAACGCCAGGGGGTCTTCCTCGACTACAACCAGAACGCGCGCGACCGCACCGTTGCGAGCGCGTATTCGATCCGGCCGATGCCGGACGCCCGGGTCTCGACGCCGCTTTCCTGGGACGAGGTCGCCGGCGTCGAACCGGAGCGGTTCACCGTGCGGACCGTGCCCGCTCGGCTCCGCGACCTCGGTGATCCGGGTGCGGCGATCGACCACCACGTCGGGACGCTCGACTCCCTGCTGGAGCTCGCGGCGCGTGACGCCGAGGGTGGTCTCGGCGACGCTCCATGGCCACCGCACTTCCCGAAGGGCGACGACGAGCCGCTCCGTGTGAACCCCTCGCGCGCGAAGAAGGTGGCGGAGTGGGAGGCGTGGAAGGCGGCGCAGAAGGGGAAGCCGCGCGACGAGTGGGGCCCACCGCCCGGCCATGGTGAACCCGAGTAGTCCGTTACGGACTACTCGCCCGGCTCGGGCCACCGAGGCGGATCGACGCCCAGCTGCTCGAAGGTGCAGCTCCGAGATTCCCGATCGTCGCGCCATCGGACGAACGTCGCGGCGTGACGGAACCGGCCGTACTGCATCCGATCGATCGTCACCTCGGCGACGAGGACGGGCTGCAGCGCCACCCACTCCGGATCCTTCCCGCCGGTCCAGCGGCTCGGACCGCCGGGCGCGCGTCCGCCCTCGAAGCTCGGACCCTCGAGCTCGCGCAGCACGCCGAGCATCTCGCGGCGCTCCGCCGCCTTGAACGACGACGTGTGCCCTACGTAGTGGAGCGTGCCGTCGTCGTCGTACAGCCCGAGGAGCAGCGCGCCGATCCCGTCACCCGCCTTCGAGAGCCGATAGCCGCCGATCACCACGTCGAGGGTCCGTCGGTGCTTCACCTTGACCCAGCCGCGCTCGCCGGACAGGTAGGCCTGGTCGTCGCGCTTGGCGAGGATCCCGTCCTGACCGAGTCCGTCCTCGTCGGCGAACCACGTCTCGGCCGCCGAGGGATCGTCGGACCAGGGCGCCACGAGCACGGCGGGCGCCGGCGGCATCGCGTCCAGGTCGCCCGGCGCGAGCGGCCATCCGAGGTGCGACGCGAGCGCATGGAGGCGTGTGCGCCGCTCCGCCAGCGGCAGGGGTCCCAGGTCGTCCCCTTCGTCGTGGAGCAGGTCGAACAGCACCAGGGTTGCCGGGATCTCCCCCGACAGCTTCCGCACGCGCGACTCGGCGGGGTGGAGGCGCAGCTGCAACTCGTCGAACTCCATGCCGCCGCCGGCCACCCGCACGATCTCGCCGTCCGCGACGAACGCCGACGGGGTCCCCTCGAGCAGCGCGACGAGCTCGGGGAAGTACCGGCCGAGCGGGCGGCCCTCCCGGCTCACGAGGCGGATGCGGCCGCCGGGCTCGACCGCGACGATCGTCCGGAACCCGTCCCACTTCGGCTCGTAGGTCCAGCCCTCGCCGGTCGGCATCTCGGGCTGGAGCTTGGCGAGCATCGGCGCGGGGAGGTCGCCCGCGATCGCGCGCTTCGGCATCCGCCGACCCTACCCGGCTCGGGGCTACTCGGGCTTGGGCTTGCGGCGGCTCGCCCGCACGCGTTCCGTCTGGTCCAGGATCACCTTGCGTAGCCGGACGTGGTTCGGCGTCACCTCGACGCACTCGTCCTCGCGGATGAACTCGAGCGCCTGCTCGAGCGACATGTGCAGCTTCGGGATCAAGCGGACGAGCTCCTCGGCGTTGGCCTTGCGCATGTTCGTGAGCTGCTTCTCCTTCGTGGGGTTCACGTCCATATCGTCGGCGCGCGCGTTCTCGCCCACGATCATCCCCTCGTAGACCTCTTCGCCCGGACCGACGAACATCGCGCCGCGCTCCTGGAGGTTCAACAGGGCGAAGTTCGTCGTGACGCCGCGGCGGTCGGCGACGAGCGAACCGCTCGGGCGGGTCCGGAGGTCGCCGTGCCACGGCTCGTAGCCCTCGAAGACGTGGTGGAGCTGGCCCGTCCCCCGCGTCTCGGTCATGAATTCGGTCCGGAACCCGATCAGCCCGCGGGCCGGTACCAGGTATTCCATCCGGATCCACCCGGTGCCGTGGTTCACCATGTGCTCCATCCGGCCCTTGCGGAGCGCCAGGAGTTGGCTGATGACCCCGAGGTAGTCCTCGGGTGCGTCGATCGCGACCCGCTCCATCGGCTCCATCAGCGTCCCGTTCACCGTGCGGGTCACGACCTGCGGCTTGCCAACGGTGAGCTCGAATCCCTCGCGGCGCATCATCTCGACCAACACGGCGAGCTGGAGCTCACCGCGGCCCTGCACCTCCCACATCTCGGGGCGCTCGGTGTCGACGACGCGGATCGAGACGTTGCCGACGAGCTCTTGGTCGAGGCGGTTCTTCAGCAGCCGCGCCGTGACCTTGTCGCCGTCGGTGCCCCCGAGCGGCGACGTGTTGATCCCGATCGTCATCGACAGCGACGGCTCGTCGACGCGCGTGATCGGGAGGGCGACAGGATCGTCGGGGTCGGCGAGCGTCTCGCCGATCGTCACCTCGGCGAGGCCGGCCACGGCGACGATCTCGCCCGGACCCGCCTGGTCGGCCTCGACCCGGTCGAGCGCGTCCGTCACGTAGAGCTCGGTGATCTTGGCCGACTCGATCGTGCCGTCCACCCGGCACCAGGCCACCTGCTGGCCACGGGCGATGTGCCCGTGACGGACCCGGCAGAGCGCGAGCCGCCCCACGTAGGGCGACGCGTCGAGGTTCGTGACGAGCGCCTGCAGGGGGTGGCCATCCTCGTACTCGGGCGCGGGGATCCGCGCGACGAGGGTCGAGAAGAGCGGCTCGAGGTCGGTGCCGGGCGCGTCGCGGTCGAGCGAGGCCTGACCCTCACGCGCGTTGCAGTACAGGATCGGGAAGTCGATCTGGTGCTCGTCGGCGTCGAGATCGAGGAAGAGTTCCTCGACCTCGTGCACGACCTCGGCCACGCGAGCGTCGGGCCGGTCGATCTTGTTCACCACGAGGATCACCGGGAGGCGGGCCTCGAGCGCCTTGCGCAGCACGAACCGCGTCTGCGGGAGGGGACCTTCCGAGGCGTCCACCAGCAGCATCACGCCGTCGACCATCGTCAGGGCCCGCTCGACCTCGCCGCCGAAGTCGGCGTGACCCGGCGTGTCGACGATGTTGATCTTCACGTCGCCGTGCTGGACCGCGGTGTTCTTGGCGAGGATCGTGATGCCCTTCTCACGCTCGAGGTCCATCGAGTCCATCACCCGCTCGTTCACGTCCTGGTTCGCGCGGAACGCCCCGGACTGCCAGAGCATCGCGTCGACGAGGGTGGTCTTGCCGTGGTCGACGTGGGCGACGATGGCGACGTTGCGGATGTCATCGCGGGTGGGCATGCAGGGACTCCGGATCTCGAAAGGGGCGCCGAGCGGCTCGGCCCATCGAGTCTACTAGGGGGGTCCAGGGGGGCTGAGGTGACCCTCGGTCGCCGGATCCTTCGCCGCACCATCTGCACGCGACCCTCGTATAGGTATAGAAAGCGACCAGCAACCACGACCGGGAGGGGACGAATGACGCATCCGAAGGACCGACGCCCGCCGATCGACCGGCGGGAGTTCATGCGGCGGGCGGCCGCCGCCGGCATCGCCCTCCCCAGCCTCGCGGCGATCCTCGCCGCCTGCGGCTCCGACTCGAGCTCGACCGCCGGCGGGACGGCCTCCGCGGCCGGCCTGCAGCTGGCGCGCCCCGACAACCCCGTGACCCTGGCGATCGCCGACGACAACCCGCCGATCGCCGACGGCCTGCCCGCCGAGTCGGGACCGCTGAAGATCTTCGGTTACAACGACTACATCTGGAAGAAGATCCGGAACCGGTTCGGCGACAGCATGGGCGGGATCCCGATCGAGTACACGGTCTTCGACACGCCGGACGAGATGGTGTCGAAGATGCAGTCGAACGGATCGGACTTCGACCTGATCGTCACGGTCACGCTCGACAACATCGGCAAGCTCGCGCAGGGCGGCCTGGTGCAGCCGCTGAACTACAGCTACCTGCCGAACGTGCAGGACAACCTCGCCACGGGCATCCCGGACTTCTACGACGTGGGCCGGCAGTTCTCGGTGCCGTACGTGATCTTCACGACCGGCGTCGCCTGGCGGAACGATCAGATCAGCGACGACATCCTGAACATGAGCAATCCGTACGACATCTACTGGGATACGGCGTACCAGGGACAGACCCACCTGCTGAACGGGTCCCGCGACTTGATGGCGGTCGGGTTGCTGCGGAAGGGCTACGACCCGAACGAGAGCGATCCCGCGAAGCTCGACGAGGTCAAGCAGGATCTGCTCGCCGGCGCCGACACGATGGGCTGGAAGTACGACCACGTCGACTACACCGAGCTCAGCTCGAACCTGTGGAAGGTGCACAACACCTGGTCGGGACAGATGGCGTACTACCAGTACTACCTGCCGAAGGGCTTGGACATCACCGCGATCTCCTACGCGTGGCCACCGCAGGGCAGCGGCGGGCAGAAGGGCCTCCTGTCCCACGACCTGTTCGCGATCTCGAAGGGCGCGGCGAACCCCGTGCTTGCGCACGAGATGATCAACTTCATGTACGACGCGACGAACGCGATCGACAACTACTCGTACGAGGGCTACCAGCCCACGGTGGCGTCGTTCAACGAGGAGACCGCGGTCAAGGACGGCTTCTTGCCGGAGAGTCTGACCTACGTGATCGTCACGCCCGAGATGATCCCGATGGGGGTCACGGAGCTCGAGCTGGAGCCCGCGGTGAACCAGCTGTACCAGCAGATCTACCAAGAGATCACCGGCGGTGCGTAGGAACAGGGCCGACGGGGGGAGCTGGTTCCCCCGCTGGTTCTGGCCGTCGTTCGCGGCTCCCGCGACGATCTGGCTGCTGCTGTTCTTCGTGCTGCCGTTCTACGTGGTGCTGTCGGTGGCCTTCGGCACGCTCGACCCGATCTTCCTGACGGCCAAGCCGGTCTTCAATCCGGCGCAGTGGGACGTGACGGCGTTCCGCGCCGTGCTCGACAGGCTGTTCACGAGCGCGTCGATCGAGCAGCAGACGCTCGTCCGGACGTTCGTGTACGTGGGCATCGCGACCGTCGCCTGCCTGCTGATCGGGTATCCGGTCGCCTACTTCATCGCGCGACACGCCCGCCGCACGAAGGGGTTCTTCCTGATCGCGTTCATCGCGCCGTTCTGGATCAGCTACATGATGCGCATGTTCGCCTGGGTGAACCTGCTGCAGCCCGACGGGTACGTGAACCGGATCCTCCAGTTCTTCGGGGTGATCGGCCAGCCCCAGCTGTGGCTCAACGGGAAACCGATGACCGTGATCTTCGGACTGATCTACGGGTACGTGCCGTTCATGATCCTGCCCCTCTTCGGCACGCTCGATCGGATCGAGCGATCGACGGTCGAGGCCGCCCGCGACCTCGGGGCTGGGCAGGCCCGCACCTTCATCCGGGTCACGCTTCCCCTCTCGAAACAGGGGATCCTGGCGGGCTGCATCATCGTGGCCCTGCCGATGTTCGGCGACTACTTCACGCAGACCCTGCTCGCGAGCACACGGCAGACCGCGATGTTCGGGAACCTGATCGTCAACTCGATCGAGAGCTCCCTCGTGAACGCCGGCGCGGCCCTCGTGGTCGTGATGCTGGTGCTCCTGATGGTCCCGATGCTCTACTACCTGCGGAGCACGAACATCGCCCGGGAGCTGGCGGAACGATGAGCGCGAGCATGGCCGCCGAGCGACCGAGCGCCTGGCGCCGGTTCGACGCCTGGGTCAGGAACCCGTGGGCGCAGGCCCGCTTCCTGTGGGTGGGCGCGATCGCGTACGTGGTCTGGACGATCGTGCCGGTCGTGATCGCGGTCATGTTCTCGTTCAACGCCGGGAAGGCGCAGACGACCTGGCAGGGGTTCTCGATCAACCGCTGGTACACGCAGGACGTGAGCTCGGTGTTCCAGGACCCCGAGCTCCGGTCGGCCCTCGCCCAGAGCTTCAAACTCTCGATCCTGGTCGTGCTGATCGCCGTCCCGCTCGGCGTGGCGTTCGCGATCGCGCTCGACCGGTGGCGCGGGCGAGGGGCCGGCTCAGCCAACTTCGTCATGCTCTTCTCGTTCATCACGCCCGAGATCGCGATCGGCGTCGGCCTGTTCCTCCTCGTGACCCAGCTCGTGACCTCGGTCGGGCTTGGGTTCAAGTCGCAGGTCCTCGGGCTCTCGATGTACGAGCTGGCGTACCCGGTGATCATCGTGCGGGCGCGCCTCCTGTCGATCGGTGGGCACTACGAGGAGGCCGCGATGGATCTGGGGGCATCCCCGACCCGCGCGATGCGGCGCGTGCTCCTCCCCTTGCTCGCGCCCGCGATCCTCGCGAGCGTCGCGATCGTGTTCGCCTCCGCGATCGACAACTTCGTGATCTCGCAGCGGCTCTGCGCATCGGCCTCGTGTCAGACGATCCCGATCGTGATCTACAGCTCGGCCCGGCGCTCCCCGCTCCCCTCCCTGAACGCGCTCGCGAGCCTCACGCTCTTCACGTCGACGCTCCTCATCACGCTGGCCTTCGTCGCGTACCGGCGGCTGACCGCGGGCGAACGCGCGAGCGTGGCGGACGCATGAGCGGCTCATCGTCGATCCGGGACCTGCTCCGCGTCGACCCCGACGGCGGCGCGATCCTGCCCGGCATCGACCCCGGCAGCACGCCCGGCGTCGGGGATCGTGCGACCGCCGACGCCGCTCGCGCCGACCTCTCGGTACGGATCCACGGCCTGCAGGAGCGCCTCTTCGTCGAGGACCGGCGCTCCGTGCTCGTCGTCCTGCAGGCGATGGACACGGGCGGCAAGGACGGCACGATCGAGCACGTCTTCGGCACGATGGATCCGGCCGGCGTCGACGTCGCCGCCTTCAAGAAGCCGACCGAGGAGGAGCTCGCCCACCACTTCCTCTGGCGGATCGAACGGTGCCTCCCCGCCCCCGGGCAGATCATGATCTTCAACCGGTCGCACTACGAGGACGTCTTGATCGTGCGGGTCCACTCGCTCGTCCCCGAGGACGTGTGGCGCGGACGTTTCGACGAGATCGACGCGTTCGAGGCCAGGGTCGCGGCCGCCGGCACGACGATCGTGAAGTGCTTCCTGCACATCTCCTACGACGAGCAGCGAGAGCGCCTCCTCGCCCGTCTCGACGACCCCGACAAGCACTGGAAGTTCAACGACGCCGACATCGACGAGCGCGCGCGGTGGGCCGACTACCAGGCCGCGTACGAGGACGCGATCCGCCGGTGCAGCACCGAGGTGGCCCCCTGGTACGTGGTGCCGGCCGACCGGAAGTGGTACCGCAACTGGGCGGTCGCGAGCCTGTTGGCCGAGACGCTCGAGGAGATGGACCCCACGTACCCTCGCCCCGAACTCGACGTCGACACGCTCAGGGAACGGCTCGCGCCACCCCACTGAGGGACCCGACGGCCTAGTCCACTCGGACCTCGTGGTTGTGCAACCGGGGCAACGGATCTGGCCGATCGGCGTAGGGACACGCTCACGGACCCAGCCCTATCCTGGGGACACCCGAGCCAAGAGGAGTCTTCCCCCCGATGCGCCGCTCCCTCAGCATATTCCTGACGCTCTCCCTGGCCCTCGCGACCCTCGCCGCGATCCCGGCCCCCCCCGCGGCGGCGGTCAACACCCCGCAGTCGACCGTCGTCTCCGCCAACCCGGCGAACTGGACCCCGCACGTGCTCGACGGGATCGTGAACACGATCGTGCAGGCGGGGAACCAGATCGTCGCCGGCGGCACGTTCACCCAGGTGAAGGAGCCCGGCGGTCCGATCCTCGCACGCACGAACATCTTCGCCTTCGATGCGACCACCGGGGCGATCAACCAGACCTTCGCGCCCGTCCTGGACGGCGAGGTGCTGTCCCTCGCGACCGACGGCTCGGGGACCTCGGTCTTCGTCGGCGGCTCCTTCACGAACGTGAATGGGCAGGTGAACCGGCGGCTCGTCAAGCTGAGCCTCGCCACCGGCCAGCGGATGACCTTCGCGGGCAAGATCAACAGCGGCGCCGCCGTCTACGACATGGCCGTCAGGAACAACCAGCTCTACATCGGGGGCGCCTTCTCGACCGTGAACAAGACGGCCCGCCAGCGGATCGCCGCGTTCGACCTCCCGGCCGGCACCCTCGATCCCGACCTGCACGTGTCGTTCGCGGGCCAGCACAACGGAGGCACGGTGCGCGTCCACAAGTTCGACATCAGCCCGGACGGGACGAAGCTCCTGGCCATCGGCAACTTCAAGACGGCCGACGGCCTGCCGCGGGAGCAGGCGGCGATGCTGGACCTCACGACGACGCCCGTGAGCGTCTCGAGCTGGCAGACGACCCGCTTCCTGCCCCAGTGCACCTCGCGGTTCGACACGTACCTCCGCGACGTCGACTTCGACCCGACCGGGCAGTACTTCGTGATCGGGACCACGGGCGCCTGGATGGGCGGCCCCGGCGCGGGCGTCCTGTGCGACTCCGTGTCCCGATGGAAGACGAGCGCCACCGGCACGGGCGTCCAGCCCGAGTGGGTCGACTACACGGGCGGCGACACGACGTTCAGCGTGGCCGTCACGGGCACGGCGGTGTACGTCGGTGGCCACCAGCGGTGGTGGAACAACCCGTTCGTCGCCGACCGGCAGGGTCCCGGCGCGATCTCGCGCCCCGGCATCGCCGCACTCGATCCCCTGAACGGGGTCCCGTTCCAGTGGAACCCGGTCCGGGATCCTCGGGGTCTCGGGGTGCAGGCGCTCGTCGCGACGAGCGCGGGGCTGTGGGTCGGCTCCGACACCGCGAACATCGGCGGGGAGTACCACGGTGAGATCGCGTTCATGCCGTTGGAGGGCGGTACCTCGGTCCCCAAGCACGTCAACTTCGAGCTCCCGAACGAGCTCTACTCGATGCCGTCCATCGGCGGTGGTGAGTTCCTGACGCATCGCCCATTCACCGGCACGTCGTCGGGGACGGCGGTCCAGCTGGGAACCGCGGGGACCAACTGGGCGAACGCCCGCGGCGCGTTCTTCACGAACGGCAAGATCTACACCGGGTGGAGCGACGGAACCTTCTCATCGAGGACGTTCAGCGGGACGACGGTGGGGCCGCTGCACGCCATCAGCCTGAACGGGCTGACCGGCAGCTACTGGCCGGTCTCCACCCTCACCGGGATGGCGCTCGACAACGGGCGCCTGTACTACACGGTCAGCGGCGACTCCCGCCTCTTCTACCGCTACTTCACGCCCGAATCCGACATCGTCGGCGCGGAGACCTTCACGGCCAGCGGCAACGGCGACGGCTTCAGCTGGAACGACGTTGCGGGATTCGTGCTCTCCAGCGGCAAGCTGTTCTTCGCCCGGACGAACGGGAACCTGTACTCGGTGGCCTGGGTGAACGGGAAGCCCTCGGGCGCGATCACGACGATCGGCGGGCCAGCGATCGACGCCAAGAACTACGCCTCGCGCGGGATGTTCGTCTGGGGTCAGAACGCCGACAAGACGGCGCCGACGGTGCCCGGCACCCCGGCGGGCGTCTCGACCACCACGACGACGATCGACCTGACGTGGAACGCCTCGACCGATGCCGTGAGCCAGGTGATCAACTACCACGTGTACCGCGACGGCGCGACGGATCCGGTGGCCACCGTCGCCAGCGCCTCGACCGGCACCGTCTCGTACGTCGACGTCGGCCTCCTGCCGTCGAGCACCCACACGTACCGGGTGAGCGCGCTCGACGAGGCGGGGAACGAGAGCGTCAAGGGCGGCGCGTCGGCGTCGGTCCAGGTGATGGCCCCGGACCTCAACCCGCCCACGGTTCCGGGCACCCCGGCCGGTCTGGCCACCGGCAAGACCTCGCTCGCCGTGACCTGGACGGCCTCGACCGACGACAGCGGCGCTCCGATCACCTACCGCGTCTACCGCGACGGCGGCGGCGCACCGGTCGGCACGATCACGAGCGGCTCGACGACGACCGTGACCTACGAGGACACGGGCCTCGGCGTGGCGAGCAGCCACACGTACAGGGTCGACGCGGTGGACGAGTCGGGGAACCCGAGCGCCCAGAGCGGGGTGTCCGGCTCGGTCAGCACCGGCGGCACGTTCTGGTCCGACGGGTTCGACTCGGCCGACTTCTCGGCCTGGACGGCGACGACCAGGATGTCGATCGACGCCGGCAGCGGGGGCAACGCGGCTCCGAGCGCGATCGCGAGCCCCGTCGGGCAGAGCGCCACGGCGTCGAAGACCCTCGGCGCCGACTTCTCGTCGGTGTGCCTGAGCGCCAACGTCAACGTGACGAACCGCGGGACGGCGGCGCTCGATCTGATGCGTCTGCGCACGGCCGGCAACGGGAACGTCGGTCGGGTCCTGCTCAACGCGAGCGGCGTCCTGCAGGTCAAGTCCGACGTCTCGGGCACCGTCAAGGGGTCCGGTTCGAGCCTGTCGGCCGGCTGGCACTCGATCGAGGTGTGCCTGACCGTCGGGACCGCCGGAACGTGGGACCTCTACCTCGACGGGAACCAGGTCGTGACCGGATGGGTCGTCGACACCGGCACCTCCCCCGTCGGCCGGATCCAGATCGGCGACAGCGCCGCGAAGACGTTCACCGCCAGCTTCGACGACGTGGTCGTCGACGGGTTCCCGGGCTAGTCCGGACCCGACCTGCCTCTCCCTGGCTCGGGGAGAGACCACGGAGGGGGCGCCTCGGCGCCCCCTCCGTCGCGTTCCGGGGAGGAACGGCGGTCAGGGCGTGGGGGGCGGCCGGCCGGCCTTCGGCCGGAGCGAGGCGACCAGCTCCTTGAGCTGGAACGTGTCGCGGAGCCGCCACAGGACCACGGCGTACAACGAGCACGACACGACCGCGAACACGACCATGCTGAGCACCGTCGGCCCCAGGACGAACCGGCACGCGAGGCCCAGCCCGCCGAAGATCGGCACGGACGCGAGCGCGGCGGCCCGCGACCCGGGGCCGAACGGCGAGAGCCCCAGGAACTTCGACACCTGGATCAGCGGCAGGATGTTGCGCACCAGGATGCTCACGAACCACGCCACGGCGCTCCCGGTGATGCCGAACGGCGGGATGAGCAGCAGGTTCAGGATCACGTTCAGGACGAGCGCGATCATCGTGTTCGCCGCGCTCCACCAGCTCTTGCCTCCCATCAGCAGCACGACGTCGACCGGACCGCACGCCATGCTGACGAGCATCGCGAGCGAGAGGATCACGAGCACGGGGCCGCCCGTAGTGAACGACGCGCCGAACACCAGCACGAGCACGGGGGCGAAGATCGCCATCGTGAGGTAGATCGGCCAGGACATGATCATGAGCCACGTGGTCGCCGCCTGGTAGACCGACTCGGCCCGATCGTGTTCGCGGGCCGCCAAGAGGCTCGAGATCTGCGGCGCGATCGCCTGCACGATCGCCTGCAGGATGGCCTGGCCGATCACGATGTACCGGCTCGACGCCGTGTAGACCGCGGCCTCACCCGAGGTCCGCAAGGCGCCGATCAACAGGGTGTCGAGCCACAGGATCATGACCTGGAACA
Organism: uncultured Actinomycetes bacterium; assembly: GCA_963816275.1. Taxonomy (GTDB): domain Bacteria; phylum Actinomycetota; class UBA4738; order UBA4738; family HRBIN12; genus JAOUEA01. The sequence continues at coordinate 93,462 of CAWFJU010000017.1, read as the reverse complement.
CCCCGGCCAGCCCGCGCGGCGCCGTGAAGCGCCAGAACTCCGAGAAGAGCCGGCGTGGTGGCGTGACCTCCCGACCGTGCATGCGGACCTCGGAGCGCCGCTCGAGCACGAGCAGCCAGGAGACCGCGGCCACGAAGCTGAGGCCGATCGGCAGCCCGTACGCGAGCGCGAACGCGCCCGATCCCGCCGCGAGCGCCACGGCGGCGAGCGCCATCACGCACTGGCCGAGCGGCTTGAAGATCTTGTCGACCGTGACCGAGGGGATCATCGTGCCGAAGCCCCGTGTGCCGGCGATCGCGACCGTGTTGATCGCCGACAGCGGTAGGAACAGGATCAACAGCTGGATGTAGGGCACCAGCGCATCGGCGTCCTTGCCCTGCCCGAAGAGCTGCGACAGTGGCACCGCGAAGTACAGACCCACCAGGGCGAGCCCGACCCCCGCGATCGCGACCGGAACCAGGGCGATGACCAGCGTCCAACGGATGTCGTGCACTCGATCGAGTGTTCGGTATCGCGCGATGAACCGCACGAGGCCGGTGTCGGCGCCGAGCTCGGCCGTGTTGCTCGCGATCACGAACAGCGCCACCGCCTCGAAGAACACCCCCGACGCGTCCCTGCCGAGGCCGCGCGTGACGATGATGACCAGCACGAAGTTGAGCAGGCCGTAGGCGACGCTGCCCGCGAGGTTCAGGGCCCCGCCGCGAGCGAGCCGGGAGAGGTCGCGCGACGGATCGCCGGAGGCGGGCACGGACGCGGCGGCCGTCATCTCCGGCGCGCTCATCCGGACGGACGGTCCGTGGCCCCCGACCCGCCGGGGGCCTCGCCCGTCTCGCGGACAGGGTAGCCGTAGCGGGCCAGCCACGGAGCGGTGAGCACGGAGATCCACGCGCGATCGGCCGAGGGGAACTTGGTACGCCAGGACTCGTCGCGGCGGATCTGCATCGATCCCTGGGTGAACCGCATCGGGTTCCCGCCCACGGTGTGGCCCACCCCCAACGACACGGTGTCGCCGTCGATGAACGACAGGTCGGGGTCATCCTCGGGCCGCACGTGCCGGACGATGTCTCGCACGGTGGCCTCGGGGGCGGCGACCAGGTCCTCGTACCGCACCCGCAGGTACGGCACCCGGGCGATCCGGAGGAACGAGGTCATCGCGTTGTAGAGGTCGTAGCGCGCGGCGGCGGACCACGGCCGGTACACGATCATCCGCTCACCGGTGTTCGGGTCCTTCACGACGTCCTTCTGCCACGAGTACGCGACGGCGCGCGCGTCGCGGACCAGGTGGATCACCCTCGGGTCGACGTCGTTCATCCGCTTGAGGATGAACGCGTGAGAGGGGAGCTTCGATGAGTCCACGACCACGGACGCCCCAGCGACCTCGGCGATCGACCGATACAGCGGCGCGAGGTATGCCTCGTACCGCGCGAGGCGGTCCGTCCACGAGCGCGGGAGCACGGGTGAGGCGAGCGGCAACGTCGTCCACCCACGGTCGAGCGATGTCCGCAGCCGCATGACCTCGCCGACGTCGACCGCGTCCCAGCCTCCGTACGCATGGTCGCCGACCTTCGTCCAGAAGGGGCACTCTCGGAAGGCGCTGCCGCAGCCGCACGTGGCGTTGCCGACCAGGCCGCGGCGCCAGATCATGCGGAGTTCCCCGACGGACACGAAGCCCGGGACGTGACCGAGGATGCGATCGAGCAGCGTGCTGCCCGAACGTCCCCATCCGCCCACGTACGCGACGCGTGTAGGTGGGGAGCCGGTGGCCCCGCCGCTCACGAGACCCCTTGCGAGACCGGCCGCCCGAACTCGGGCGTCGACGCGAGCCATCCCGGGCGGAGCACGGGCAGTCCGTCTCGCATGATGATGGCGGCGGCCACCATCATCGTGTGGAGCTGCAGCGGCAGGAGCTCGTAGTACGGCGACATGATGATCGCCATAAGTATCGTGAGATGCGGCCAGAACCTTACGTCGCGCGCCGTGCGCAGTCGCCGCCCCGACCGCACCAACAGGTAGAAGAACCACGCCATGTACATCAGGAGCGCCGGGATGCCGTTCGAGACCATGACGAGCCACAGCTGCCCGTGCGTGCCGACGGCGGCGTTCGCCGGATTGTCCTCGGCCGCCTGCGGCGCCCCGTAGCCCAGCCACGGACTCTGCTGGGCGAGCTCGATCGCCACGAGGTTCCGCCCGATCCTGCCCTCGTCGGAGTAGTTCCGGTCGAGCCGCGTCAGCAGGACGTCGAGCAACGGCGTGAACGTGAGGATCAGGGCCAGCACGACCGCCCCGAGCGCGAACCACTTGATCGTGCGGATGTCGAACGCGAGCGCCAGGCGGAGCCCGCCGTAGAGCAGCCCGATCGCGAGCGCGAGCCAGGCGCCGCGGTCGAGCGAGAAGAAGAACGGCACGATCGAGAAGAACAGCAACGCGCCGAGCAACGGCCGCCAGCCGCGTCGGCAGGTCGACAGGAACGACCAGAGCGCGAACGGCGTGAGCAGCACGAAGTTCGAGCCCCACGCGTTCGGGTACGGGAACGGAGCTTGGGTCCGGTGGATCCCGAGCCCCACGAAGGCCGACTGCTTCGCGAACGTCGGCGACACCATGTCGCGCACCAACGGGATCTCCACGATGCTCGTGGGTAGCATGAGCTCCATCGGGCTCGTGAGCTCCACCTTGGGGGCCACGAGGCCGAGCAGCCCCCCCAGGACCACCATGCACCATCCCAGCGCGAGGAGGTTCACGATCGTGCGCACCGGAAGCTGCGAACGGGGCGTGTTGAAGATGTACAGCAGCAGCATCGTGGCGCTGAAGTACATCGAGAACCGGTAGCCGTACGACATCGCACGATCGGTGGCGGAGAGCTGGGTGGCCGAGATCAGCACGAGCCCCAGGAACACCATCCAGATCCCGAACCGCGGCGGGACCCGCACGTCGCCGCGCACGAACAGGGCGACCAGGAGCGTGAGGCCGATCACCGGCCAGATCAGATAGTTCAGGCCCATCAGCCACAGGAAGAGGAGTCCGGGGAACGGGGCGAGCGGCCACCAGACCGGGAGGAGCCGTTTCGCCGCCGGGGCGGCGATCGGCGCTGGGACCCGAAGGGCCACGGCGTCATCCATAGGGACCAAGGGTACCGGTGCGCGCACCGCTAGAACATCGTTTGCGACTTCGAGAAGCTGCCACCGGCGGGGTTGCCCGCCGCGTCCTGGATCGACGTTGCCGGCACGAAGAGGACCGTCACGCCCCCGACCGCCGCCTGGGCGCCGCAGCCGGTCCCGGCGCACGAGCCGAACACCCGGACCGTGAGCGCGTCCCGCGCGCTGGACAGGGTCAGGGTGGAGGCCGACCAGGACGCCGAGGCACCGTCGGCCGTGACGTACCCATCGCTCCCGAGATCCATCGCGCCGTGGATGAAGCCGGGCGCCGTGAGCACGTCGTTCCCCGGCCCCACCGGGTCGCTCACCGTGAAGGTCGTCGTCGCCGGGATCGACCCGGCCGCGATCTGCTCGCTCCACTCGGCGGTGAGCTCGTCGCAGACCTCGAGGACCGTCGTCTTCGGCAGCCCCGAACACGCCCCGCCGGTCGGGTGCTGCTTGCGGAAGCCAACGGCGACCGGCCCCGCCTCGTCGAGCGGCGCGGTAGCCGCGAAGCTCGGGTGGTTGCCGGCGGCATCCTGGATCGCGTTCGAGGCGGAGAGCCCCACCGTGAACAGGCCTACGGCCGTGTCTGGCTGATCCGTCCAGCCACCGATCGACAGGGTCGCGGTCGACCCCGAGGTCGTGACCGACTGCAGCGTCCCGCCGCCGGGCACCCCGGTGAGCTGCCAACCCGCGGTGCATGGCGCGGCGCAGGTCGCGAGCGGCTCGTTGAACGCGACGGTGACGGCATCCACGAACCCGTCGTGATCGTTGTCGAGCATCTGGGTCGACTGCCGGACGGGGGCCGCCGAGTCACCCGCCTGCGCGGGATCGACCACGCTCGCGTAGGTGACCGACTCGTCGTTCGCACCCACCGCGTCGGTCTGGAGCCCGGCCACCGACGCCTGGTTGATCAGGGTCTGCGGCGCCGACGGCGCGGTGCCGGGGATCGTGACGGTCGCGGCCGCACCGGATGCCATCGCGCCCAGGTCGCACGTGAGGGTCGACGTGCCCGAACATGACCCCTGGGACGCGGTCACGGACCCTGCGAGCGCGAGGTTCGAGGGCAGCACGTCGGTGAGGACGACGTCGGCGTCGGCGTTCGGGCCGTGATTCTCGATCGTGAGCGAGTAGGAGAACTCGCTGTCCTTGCCGATCGTCGCGAGGACGGCGGTGGTGACGCCGAGGTCGGCGCCGCCGGCGCTCTCGACCGTGGTCGTCGCCGTGGCGGTGTTGTTCGTGGCGTTCGCGTCGGCGGTCGCGGCGGCCACGGTCGCGGTGTTGTCGATCGAACCCGCCGTGTTCGCGGACCCGACGATCGTGGCCAGCGCGCCCGAGGACGTCACCGTACCCAAGGCGCAGGTCACGGTTCGCGTTCCGGATGCGTACGTGCACCCGGGGGCGCTCACGAAGTCGAGCGTGGCCGGCAGCACGTCGGTCAACGTGGTCGAGGTCGCCGAGTCCGGGCCAGCGTTCGTCACGGTGGCCGTGAACGTGATCTGCTGGCCGACGTTGACCGTCGTCGGCGCTCCGGAGAACGCGAGCCCGAGGTCGGCGTTCGCGGGCACGACACCGTCGGTGAACTGGGCGAAGTTGAGCCGCTTGAGGTTCGTCACGCGCGTGAAGTCGCCGCCGACGTACAGCTTGTTGTTCCCGAAGGCGTCGACCGCGAAGACCCCCAGGAATCCGGAGGTCACGGGCGGGAGCCACGTCGTGTCGAGCGTGCCGGTAGTGGCGTCGGCCCGCACCATCTGCTCCACGGCCTTCCCGTCGTACTTGAAGAAGTGTCCGCCGAAGTACGGCGTGCCGTTCGAGACGTCGACGCCCTGTACGTTCCCGTCGGTCTTCTTCTCCCAGACCTTGGCGCCGTTCGACAGGTTGACGGCGAGCGCCTTGCCGCCACCACCGCCGCCCGCCGCGTACAACCGGGTCGACCCGGCGGCCAGGTCCAGGATCGGGTAGCTGGGGTGGTAAACCCCGGTGATCGTCGCGCCGCTGATGGGGTCGATCGCGGTCAGCTTGTTCTGGCTCGTGCCGTTCACGTTCGAGAAGTTGCCGCCGATCCAGAGCCGACCCGATGCGAGGACCAGGTCGCGGACGAGGTTGTCGGCCGTGGCGCCGAAGCCCGGGACCTGCGCGCCGGTCGACGGGCTGAGCGCCGCGATCCGCGTCACGGTCGTCGAACCGAGGCTCGTGAACGCGCCGCCGACGTAGACGCGGTCGGCCGAGACCGCGATCGCGCGCACCACGTTGTTCGGCCATCCCGTGGGTTTCCACGATGTCAGCTGCCCGGTCGTGGTGTCGAACCGCGCGATCCGGCGCTGGGTCAGGCCGTTCACGGTCGTGAAGTTCCCACCCACGTAGAGGGCCGATCCGTCGGCCGAAGCCGCGAACGTGAACACCGAGCCGTTGATCACCGGCGCGAACGATGTCGGCTCGCCGGTGATCGCGTCGATCGCGCCGACATGGGCCCGCGGCACGGTGACGTCGGTCACGGTGTCCTGGAGGGCCGTGAAGTCGCCTCCCAGGTAGATCGTGTTGCCCACCCTGAGGATCGCGTTGACCTTCCCGTTCGTGCCCCAGGTGAGGTCGGGGGTGGCCGACAGGGCCGCGGAGGCGGTGGGGGGGAACAGACCGACCAGCAGGGTCACGCCGAGGGCGGCGGCGAGGAAGCGGCGCATAGGGGGGAAGCTCCTTCTCGTCGTTCGTTCGAACGGTGCAGCGATGCGTACGTCGGTCGGACTAGGCCGAGTTCCGTACGTTACCGGATCGATCTCCCCGGAACAACGCCCCCGGCCCGGTCCGAGGGACAAGTCTGGACGAAGGTCGTACGTCGCACGGACTAGTGCGACCCACGGGCGCGCCAGGCCTCGAGCAGCTCCGCCTCGGGCTCGGGCGACAGGCCCGCCGCCATCGGCCAGGTCTGCTCCCGCGTCCGGTCCCAGGCGAGCGTGTCGCGCACCGTCTCGGCGACGGGCCGATCGTCGAGTCCGGCGGCGATCGCGTGCGAGGGGTCGAAGCGGTGAGCCCCCGGCTCCTCGGGAACCCACAACGGGAACGCCTCGTACTTGTCGTCGCCCAGCCGGTCCCCCAGCCAGTCGCCGTCGGCCCACGTGACGGCCGTATCGGCCCCGGCCTCGGCGCGCGCGTGCTCGATCACGGCACCGAGCGTCGAGGTGCCGTCCGGGTGAACGGCGTTGAAGGCCCCGCCCGTGGCGGACTCGGCGAGACGGAGCACGAACGCTCCCAGGTCGCGCGCATCCACGAACTGGATCGGCTGGTCGGCGGGCGCCGGCGCCAGCATCTCGCCGCCTGAGGCGCCGCGCCTGATCCAGTAGGTGAACCGGTCCGAGGGGTCGTGCGGTCCGACGATGTAGCCGGGACGGATGAGTGCCGCGCGCTCGCCGAAGGCCGCGGTGACCTCGCGCTCACACGCTACCTTCAGAGGGCCGTAGGTCGTCTCCGTCGATCTCCTCGGTCTCGGGGAAGGGCGGCTCGTGCAGCGGCGACGCCTCGGTCATCCCCGGCTCGTCGAACGACGCGTAGGCCGAGATCGATGATATGAAGCCGTACCACCCGGCGCCGCGCAGGCGTACGACCGCCACGCGCACAGACCGTGGGACGTACCCGCACATGTCGACCACCGCGTCGAACTCGCGGTCGCCCAGCGGTTCGAGACCTGCCTCGCGGTCGCCAAGGACGTGCTCGGCCTCCGGGAACAGGTCGGCGCCACTCGTGCCCCGGTGAAAGAGCGTGACCTCATGGCCGCGCGCGATCGCCCGTTCCGTGAGCGCCCGTCCGGAGAACCGTGTACCCCCGATGACCAGCAGCTTCATGTCACATGCCCCCGTTCGCTGTCGTGTGGTCGCGACCGGATGCTACCCCGGGTTGACATGACGACGGATTGACGTCATAATGACGTCACACAGACGGCGATACGACAGCAAGGAGGCGTCATGGACGGCACCACCCGAAGCCACCTCGGTAAGCTCCGCCTCTCTGACCTGATGCGTGAGGCGCACCTCGAGCGACGCGCGACGCTCCGCCGGGCCCACACTCGCCGGCCGGTCGGACGCGGCGACGCCACGTCGGGGCACTGAGATGGATACGACCCCCTTCCTCGAGGCGATCCGCGGCGATCTGCAGGCGGTGACCGCGGGCGACGAGTCGGCCGCGGTCGTGGCCGAGCGGCTCTCCCGCGCCCTCGAGTCATCCCTCCAACTGCGGCTCCTCGACGCGATGGGCGAGGCGGCGCTCGAGCTCTCGGATCAGCTCCCCTCCGGTCACGTGGAGGTGCGACTGGCGGGGCGCGACGTACAGCTGGTGGTCGTGGACGCCGCCGAACCCGAACCCGAGCCGGCGGGGCGCGACGACGATGGCGGCACCGCCCGACTGACGCTGCGGATGCCCGACACCCTCAAGGGCCGCCTCGAGCACGCGGCGGCGTCCGAGGGCATCTCGACGAACGCCTGGCTCGTGCGGGCGATCACCCGGACCCTGGAGCGACCCTCGGGCGGCAAGCGGCGCATCGGCAGCCGGATCACGGGCTACGCGCAGAGCTGACCCGGACAATACGGAAAGGACCACCGATGGACACGAAGACCTTCACGATCCCCGGGCCGCTCTCGCTCGACGTTCGGATCCCCGCGGGCAGGATCGAGGTGCGAGCGACGGACACGACCGAGGCCCGCGTGGCCCTCACCGGGGAACGAGACGGGGAAGACGTCACCGTCGAGCTCGCGCCCCGCGCGGTCGGCGGGGACCGGCTACTCGTCGACTACCGGCCAAAGAAGACGTTCGGCTGGTTCGGCGGTCTCGATCAGCTCCGGTGCCGGATCGAGGTGCCGACCGGCACCGAGGTCGAGGTGGAGTCCGGTTCGGCGGACCTCAGGGTGATCGGCGAGGTGGCGACGCTCGTGTTCGGATCCGGCTCGGGTGATCTGTCGTTCGGCGACGTCGCGGGGAGCACCACGGTGAAGGTTGCGAGCGGCGACGTCGAGGGCGGCGCGGTCGGCGACGACCTCTCGGTCCACAGCGCGTCCGGCGACGTCCACGTGGGATCGGTCGGCGGCACGACGACGGTGCGGACGGCCTCGGGCGAGACCGAGCTCGGACGCGTCGGTGGCTCCGCGCAGATCACGACCGCGTCCGGCGACGTGGGGATCGAGCGGGCCGAGACCGGGCGGCTCAACCTGAGGACCGTCTCGGGCGACGTCACGGTGGGCGTGGCGCCGGGCACCCGCGTCTGGCTCGACCTGGGTTCGACGAGCGGCGACGCGGTCTCGGAGCTCGACGGTTCCGACGGCGACGGGGCGAGCTTGGAGATCCGCGCCGCGAGCGTCAGCGGCGACATCGTGGTACGGCGCGCCACGGTCGGTGCCGCGTGACCGAGCCCGCCGCCCGGCCAGCGACTACGCGGTCGAGGACTCCATCTCGGGCGCGTAGTCACCCGAACGCGCGAGGCCGTTCATCCTCGCCCGGTGCGCGAGCGCGGCCTGGGCGGCCTCGACGTTGGACTCCTCGCCCTTCCACGCGTTGAGCGAGGGCGCCTGCAGCGCCCGCCCGTAGCTGAACGACAGCTGCCACGGGAACCCGCCGATCCGGTTCATCTCGTTCAGGCGGCTCGTGGCCTGCTCGTCGGTCATGCCGCCCGACAGGAACACGACCCCCGGGACCTCGGCCGGGACGTGGGCGTTCAACACGTCGATCGTCGCCCTCGCGATCGTGACGTCGTCGTCCTGGGTCGCGTTCCCCTTCCCGGGCACCACCATGTTCACCTTCAAGAGCGAACCCGGGAGATCCACTCGATGCGCGGCGAGCTGTTCGTACAGCGCGTCGAGGGTCCGGGAGGTCGCCGAGGCGCACGCGGCGATGTCGTGGTCGCCGTCCATCAGGATCTCGGGCTCGACGATCGGGACGACGCCGGCCTCTTGGCAGAGCGCCGCGTAGCGCGCCATCCCGTGGGCGTTCGCGACGATCGCGACGTCGGTGGGCATGCCGTCGCCGATGACGATCGTCGACGCGCCATTTCGCGAAGCGCGCGCCGAGCTCGCGTACTCGGCGAGACGCTCCCGCAACCCGTCGAGCCCCTCGGTCGACGGTCTCGTTCGGGAACCCGGCGAGCGGTTTGGCGCCCGTGTCCACCTTGATGCCGGGCACGACGCCGGCCCCCTGCAACACCTGCACGAACGTGCGCCCGTCGTCGGCCGACTGCCGGATCGTCTCGTCGAACAGGATCACGCCGCTGATGTGGTCTCCCACGCCCGGGCGTCGTGAACAGCAGCTGCCGGTACCGGCGGCGCTGCTCCTCGGTGGACTCGACCCCGATCGAGTCGAACCGCTTCTCGATCGTGCCGGTGGACTCGTCGGCGGCGAGGATCCCCTTCCCGGGTGCCACCAGGTCGCGGGCGGTGTCGTGCAGGGCGCTCATCGTGGTCCCTCCTGAGACTCGCTGACCTCCCCAGCCTACGGCAGCCTCGGGAGGCCAGGATGGCGTGGCACGACGCGATCGCGGCCGGAGCGACGGTCCCGCTGTCGCTACACTCGTCGCGTGTCCACGTGCCCCGTCTGCGGCCAGCCGATCCCCGACGGCGCCCGGTTCTGTCCGAACTGCGGGGCGCCACTCGCCGCCGGGGTGCCCGAGGAACGCCGGCTCGTCACGGTCCTGTTCTGCGATCTCGTCGGGTTCACCGAGCTCTCCGATCGGGCCGACCCGGAAGACGTGCGCGCCACGCTCCGCGCCTTCCACGCTCCCCTGAAGGAGGTCGTCGAGCTCTACGGGGGGACGATCGACAAGTTCATCGGCGACGCCGTGCTCGGCGTGTTCGGCGCGCCGGTCGCTCACGAGGACGACCCGATCCGCGCGGTGCTCGCCGGCCTCCGGATCCAGGAGGTGATCACTGAGCTCGCCGTCTCGGGACGGCTCGGCCAGCCCCTCGCGGTCCGGATCGGGATCGACAGCGGCGAGGCCGTCGTGGCGTTCGGCGCCGGACCCCAGGTCGGCGAGAGCGTCGCCGGTGACGTGGTGAACACGGCGTCGCGCCTGCAGGCCGTCGCGCCCGTGAACGGGATCGTCGTGGGCGAGGCGACGTTCCGAGCGACGCGCCACCTGATCCGGTACGAAGCGCTCGATCCCGTGACGGTGAAGGGCAAGAGCGAGCCGCTGCCGATCTGGCGCCCGCTCGAGGCCTTCGCGCGCACCGGCATCGACCCGCGCGGTCCGGCGACCCCGTTCGTTGGCCGCGCCGACGAACTCGCGCAGCTCAGGACGATCTTCCGCCGGGTGCTCCAGTCCGCCAACTCCCGCGACGACGAGGAGGCGCTGCGGTTCGTGACCGTCTCGGGCGAGCCCGGGATCGGGAAGACCCGCATCGTGACGACGTTCGCCGACCACGTCGACGAACTGCCCGACCTCGTGCGGTGGCGGCAGGGCCGATGCCTGCCCTACGGCGACGGGGTGAGCTTCTGGGCGCTCAGCGAGGTCCTGAAGTCGGAGGCCGGCGTGCTCGACGACGACCCGCCCGAGGTGGCATCGGAGAAGCTCGACGCCGCCCTCGCCTCCACGCTGGCCGACGAGGAGGAGCGCGACTGGCTCCGTCCGCGCCTGGCGCCGCTGCTCGGCCTCGGCGGCGCGAGCCGCGACGTCCCGCGAGAGGACCTGTTCGCGGCGTGGCGCCGGTTCCTGGAGGCGCTCGCCCACGACAACGCGTTCGTCCTGGTGTTCGAGGACCTGCACTGGGCCGACACGGCCTTCCTCGATTTCATCGACGAGCTGGTGAGCCGGTCACGACGATCGCCGATCCTCCTGCTGTGCGCGACGCGCCCCGAGCTGTTCGACCGGCGCCCGGATTGGGGCCGCGGCATCCCGAACGCCGCCCAGATCCTGCTCCCGCCGCTCACCGACGGCGAGACCGCCGGCCTGATCGGTGGCCTGCTCGACCGTGTCGTCCTGCCGAGCGAGACCCAGGCGATGCTGATCGAGCGCAGCGGCGGGAACCCGCTCTTCGCCGAGGAGTTCGTACGGATGCTCGCCGACCAGGGGATCCTCGACGGAGCCAGGAGCGGCCGCCTGACCGATCCGAATGCCGCGATCCCCGTGCCCGATTCGCTGCAGTCGCTGATCGGCGCTCGCATGGACGCGCTGCCGCCCGGGCTGAAGTCGCTGCTGCACGACGCGGCGGTGATCGGGAAGATCTTCTGGTCGGGGGCGGTCGCGCGGGTCTCCGGGATGCCCGAGGACGAGGTTCGCTCGCTCCTGGATCTCGCCGCGCGACGGGAGCTCGTGCGCAGCGCGCCGTCGTCGAGCCTGAAGGGCCAGACCGAGCATGTCTTCTGGCACGCGCTGATCCGCGACGTCGCGTACGGACAGATCCCCGGTCGGCCCGTGGCCGCAAGCACGTCGAGGCGGCCCGATGGATCCGCGACACGGTGGGCGAGCGCGCGGCCGACGTGGCGGAGGAGATCGCGTACCACTACCACGAGGCCCTCGCGCTCGCGGAGAGCGGCGGCGCCGAGCTAACGCCCGAGGCCCGGTCCGAGGCCGCGACCGCGTTCGTCCTGGCCGGCGAGCGAGCGCGGAACCTCTCCGCATCGCGGGCCAGCGACTACTTCGACCGGGCGCTCGCGCTGATGCCGGCCGAACACCCCGGCCGCCCGCGCGCGGCGCTCCGTGCGGCCGAGATCGCGAGCATGACGGGGAACTTCCCGGAGGCCGAGCAGCTGTACCTCGCGGCGATCGTCGCGGCACGCGCGCAGCAGGACATGACCGCGCTCGGCGACGCGATGGGGATGCTCTCGCGCCACTACTCGCGGATCGGCGACACCGCGCGCTCCACGGAGCTGATGCACGAGGCGCTCGAGATCCTGGAGGCCGAGCCTCCGGGACCGGAGCTCGCGCGGGCCTACAACCGGCTCGCCGGCGAACGTCTCGTGGCGGACGACTTCACGGGCACGCTCGAGATCGCGGAGAAGTCGCTCGAGCTCAGCCGGCGTCTCGCGATGGACGACGAGATCGTGCAGGCCCTGCAGAACCGCGGCGCCGCCCGGTGCGAGCTCGGGGACGAGGGCGGGCTCGACGACCTCCGCGAGGCGGTGCGCCTGGGACGCGCGCGCGGCCTCGCCGAAGAGACCGCGGCGAGCTACGGGAACCTCTCGTACCAGATGTGGTCCCGCGAGGGACCCGCGAAGGCCCTGGAGACGTGGCGGCAGATGGAGGAGCTCGCGGGGCGGCACGGGTACGTCACCCAGGTGCAGTGGGCGCGGATGGGCCAGCTCGAGACGCTGTTCGATCTGGGCGAGTGGGACCGCGTGCTCGACATCGCCCGGGAGATGGAGAAATGGGACCTGCCGCTCGAGCGACGCTCGCAGGTCGGCGTGTACGCGCACGTGTTCGAGTCCTGGGTGATGCTGCGGCGGGGCCGGCACGAGGGACTCGAGGAGCTCGTCGACGAGCTTCTCGCGGACGCGCGAAGGATCGGGCTGCCCGAATACCTCTCCCCCGCGCTGATCCTCGTGTTCGAGACGCGCCGGCTGCGCGGCGACACCGCCGGCGCGCTCCGGGCGCTTGACGAGTTCATGGGGGTCACGACCTCGGCGCCCAACTACCGGACGTTCCTCCTGCCGGTGGTCGTCCGTGCGCTCGTCGCGATGGGACGGATCGACGCGGCTGAGGAGGCCATGCCACCGCCGTTCGACGTGCGGACCTGGCGACAGCGGATCTCGTTCACGACCGCCGAGGCGGTGATCGCGGAGGGTCGTGGCGACCTCGCGACGGCGGCCGCCAAGTACGCCGAGGCGGCGACCGGCTGGCACGACTATGGGTTCGCGCTCGAGGACGGGCTGACGCACCTGGGCGCGGCACGCTCACTCCGGACGCTCGGACGACCCGACGACGCCGCGGAGGCCGCGTCGCGCGCTCGCGTGGCGCTCACGAAGCTCGGCGCAGCGCCCGCGCTGGCCGAGGCCGATGAGCTCGAAGGCCCGATGGCGGGCTCCGCCTAGGCCTCTGCTCAAGACGCCCTTCCGCCCGGCCGATGGCTGGGCATGGCGCGTGACGACCGTTCCCGGACGACGTTCCTCGCCGTTGCGGTGGCCGCGATCCTCGCCGTGGCGGCGACCGCGGGCGTGGTCTCGGTGCCCGGAAACCCGCGGATCGACGTCGCGCACGCCGCGATCCTCGGCGACGCCTCCTCGGTCCGCGCGCTCACCGATCACGGCCTCCGGCCACGCCCGTCGGCGACGAGGCCGGAGCGAACGAAGCCTCGCCACACGGCCTCAACCAGCCACGTCCTGATCGCCGTGCCACATGACCTGACCGCCCGCGCCCGCCCGGACGCCGGCGCCACGGTGGTCGGCGTCGTTCCGTCGGGCTCCAAGTACTACGGCATCCCGATGACCGCCTGGGTCGAGGAGATCAGCGACAACGGGCGATGGGGACGGGTGGAGCTCCCTTACGTCTGGCCGCGCCGGGAGGGATGGGTCCTGCTCCCTGGTCTCCGCCGCGACCGCACGTTCGTCGAGGTGCACGTCGACCTCTCGCGTCACTGGCTCACGGTCGAGAAGCGGGGCCGCCTGCTGTTCGGGGTCCGAACGGCCACCGGCGCCTCTGCCTCGCCGACCCCGGTCGGTGAGTACTTCGTCACCGACCGGGTCCCGTTCTCCGGCGGCTACCTCGGCACGTTCGCGTTCGGGATCTCGGGGATCCAGCCGCACCTGCCGGCCGGGTGGTCCGGCGGCAACCAGCTGGCGATCCACGGTACGAACGACCCCTCGTCGATCGGCACGAGCGCGAGCGCCGGCTGCATGCGTGTGAGCGAGCGGACGCTCGACCGCCTCAAGCCGCTCCTGCGCCTAGGCACCCCCGTCATCGTGGAACGCTGAGCCACCGAGCGACGCGCTCGCTCGGTCCCGGCCGTGCTCGTCCACGAACGCCCTGAGATCCTTCAGGTGCGCCTCGGCGTGGCGGAACTCCCCGCTCGGCCCGCCGAGGATCCCCCCGAGCCTGGCGCCGGCCGGCGTCCGCGCCCTCGGCGTGCCGGGCGCTCTCCACCGCGCGTCGGTCATCGCCTCGAGGCGGCGGATCAATTCGGCGTGGGTGCGCTCGGCGCGGCGCCGCATCTCCGCGGCCGACCGCGACGCCTTCCGCGCCACCGCCTCGACGTTCACCCTGGACGTACCCCTCGACCAGACCTCCCTATCGATCGGCACGCCGCGGCCGGCGGCCCATGCGTCGAGCGCCTCGATCGCATACTCCTCCCAGCTCTCGAGATGGCCCACGAGGTCCTTGGGCGACCAGTCGCCGCCACCGAGACCGGGGCGGGACAGCGCGCGGGTCGGCAGGCGATCGAGGAGATCGTTCACCGCGGCCTGGCCGTCGTCGAGGATCCGGATCGCGCGGCGGCGAGACGGGGTGTCGTCGGTGGCCATGCGGCCGAGGTTACGCCGGGCTCGGCTGGCGACGCCACCACGCCGCGGCGACGAGCTCCGGCACGAGCACCTCGGTGAGCAGGGCCACCTCCCGCACATCTTCGCCGGGGTAGCGCACGGCCCGTCGTGCGCCCGGCAGGTCCCCGCCCACCGCCAGCACGCGCCCGCCGCGCTCGCGCACCCAGTCCATGATCGCGGCGTCGAACCGCGAGCCCGCGAACAGGATCGCGCGGTAGTCGAGCGGCTTCGTCAGGTAGACGTCGACGTGCAGCCAGTCGCCCGATTCGCAGGCGTCGGACGTGCGTCGAGGACCCTCTCGCAGCATCAGCGCGCCTTGATCGGCCGAGGCGAGCCGCTCGGCCGGCGCGATCGTGAAGACGGCCGTGCCCTCGGCGAGCAGCTCGCCCGCCGGGTCCAGCCAGTGATCGCGGCGCGCGAGCAGATCCTCCGTGGCGGCGGCGGCCGCGCGGACCCATCCCGGGACCGCGGACGGCGGTCCACCGGTGACCTGGCCTCCAGCGACAGCAGCATCGCGAGCGTGTGCTGGAACGAGCGGCAGGCGACCCCGCCGGCCTCGACGCCCGCCGCCATGTCGACGACGCGGTCCGCGACCTCGGTCACGGGCGACCCCGTGACGTTCGTAAGGGCGGCAACGACGCTCCCCGCGGCTCGGTGCCGGGCGAGCGCCTCGAGGGTCTCCGCGGTTCCCCCGCTCGCGGAGATCCCGACCGCCAGCGTTCCCGGTCCACCCGGCGAGCCCGCCTCCAGCGAGGCGTACTCGGCCACCGCGTCGATCCCGGCCGTTCGCAGACGGGTGGCCGCCACCCGGGCCGCGTATCGCGACGACCCCATCCCGATCAGCACGATCCGCCTCGGGACCTCGAACGACGCCCACGGATCGGCCTCCTCGAGCCGGTCCGCGAGTGACCGAAGCGCCGCCGGCTTCGCCTCGAGGTCCTCGAGGAACGCGGCCGGGTCCACTACGGCGCGGCCTCCTCGGCGGGGAACATCGCCGCGGTCGCCAGATCCGGGACGTAGCGCCAGCGGGGAAGGAACCGCGCCGCGTAGACGAACTCATGTGCCTCCTGCGTGACCTCGAACGGGCGCAGCAGTCGCCCGTCGAACAGGTCGGCCCGCCCCCTGGCCGCAAGCTCCTCCCAGTAGGCCTCGGTGACGGCCGCGATGCTCGTCGCGATCCACGGCTCGATGTCGTCATCGCGGCCGTCGCGGCGGCGGTGAGCGATCCGCCCGAGGTGGTCGACCGACCGAACGAGCGCGGCCAGATCCCGCATCGGCGACTCGAGCGCCCGGCGCTCGGCGACGGGTGCCATCGGGTTCCCGTCGAAGTCAGCCACCGCGAGTCCCTGGTCCCAGCGCAGGAACTGCCCGACGTGCAGGTCGCCGTGGATCCGCATCGCGAACGTGCCGGGGAGCTCGTCGAACGGGTCGAGCTCGGCCCTGGCTCGGTCGGCGACGGCTCGGAGCCGTTCCCCTTCCGGCCCGTCGGTGAGCGCGAGCGCCTCGTCGAGGGTGGCCATCGCCCGCTCGCGCCAGGACTCGAGCATGCCCGGACCCACGAGATGGACCGGTTCGGGCAGCACGGACGTGGGCGTCGCGAGCGCGGCATGCAGGCCGGCAGTCAGGGCGCCGACCTCCCGGGCCGGCGCGAGCGCGGCCGCCTCATCGGTCTCGCCGTCGAGCCAGGCGAGCAGCAGCTCGAGGTACCAGGACCAACCGTCGCGCGCGCCCGGGAGGTACGCCGCCGCCGTTGCGACCAGGACCTCCTCGTCCTCGTCGTCGATCCAGGTGACGGCGCCGAGCGGCGTGGGGATGCGATCGAACCCGGCCTCGGCGAGGTGCACCGGGAGCTCGAGGCCCGGCTGGGGTCCCGGCGCGGTGAACGGGTACAGCTTGACGACCGCGTGCTCCCCCACCACGACGGACTCGTTCGACTGGTCGACGTCGATCGCACGCTCACCCCGCAGCTCAAGCGATGCGTCGGCCGGGCGCCGGGCGAACCGATGGAATGAGAAGCGCCCCACCGGGTCTCCACGCTGGATCAGTGTCAGGAGACCCTCGAACGCCCCATCGCCCGCCGTCGCGCGCCGCACGTCCGCATGGCCGGGCACGAGCGGCGCCACCACCACCTCGTCGCCCGAGCGGAGGACCGACACGACCTGACCGCCGGGGAGCGGGAGCAGATCGCGGAGCACGACCTCTCCCAGCGTGGCGCCGCCCTCGACCCTGCGAGGCGGCAACAGCGCGGCGCCGCCGAGCGCCGACACCCGCGCCCGCACGGTCTCGTCGTCGGCCCCCATCCGGCGAGCGTACCCGCATCGCCGGGACCGCCGCGGCGCCCTCGTCAATGCCCCTCCGGGCCGAACGCTGACCCGCGGTCGGGAACTCGATGGACCGTTCCCTGCGGGACGGCTACGGTCGAGTGCCGCTTCGTTTCCGCAGCCAGGGAAGGGATACGCATGGCCGAGCGCACGATCCGCACCGTCACGCACCGGGAGCAGCCCCTCGACATCCTGACCCAGGATCAGCTCCACCGGATCCAGGAGGCGAGCCTCGACGTGCTCGAGCGCACGGGCATCGAGGTCCGCTCCGAGGTCACCCTGAAGGAGCTCGGGAACGCCGGCGCGGTGATCGACGAGTCCACGAGCCGCGCGATGTTCCCGCGATCGCTCTCGCTCGAGATGCTCGAGATCGCCCCCCGGGACCTCCCGCTGTCGGCGCGCGAGCCCGGTCTGGATCTGACGCTGGACGGGACACGCGGCTACCTCGGGGTCGACGGCAACGCGGCCGAGGTCGTCGACCTCGACACCGACGAGCGCCGCGCCTCGAACAAGGACGACTGCGCGACCGCCACACGGATCGGCGACGCGCTCCCGCAGATCGGCTACATCTGGCAGCCGGCGTCGGCCCGCGAGTACCCGGTGCCCGTCGAGCCCCTCAACAACTTGCAGGCGAACCTGCTGAACACCGGCAAGCACATCTGCATGATGACCGCCGTCACGCCCGAGCAGGCGCGCGCGGTCGCCGAGATGGTGACCATCGCGGGCGGCGGCGTCTCGATGCACGAGCGCCCGATCGTCTCGGCGTTCCAGTGCAGCGTGAGCCCGCTCGTCTACGACGGCGGTCCGCTTCAGGCGGCAGTCGAGTTCGCGAAGGCCGACGTGCCCTGCGGGTTCATGGTGATGCCGATCCTCGCGGCGACCGCGCCGATCAGCCGCGCCGGCACGATGGTGATCTCGAACAGCGAGATCATCGCGGGGATCATCTCGCTCCAGCTCCTGTACCCGGGCGCGCGGACCTTCTACGCCTCCTGCGCGACCACGATGGACATGCGGAGCGGCGCCGCGGTGTGCGGGGGTCCCGAGGACATCGTCTTCCAGATGGCGAACGCCCAGCTTGCGCGGGCGTACGGCTTCACGTCCATGGTGGGGACCTTCGCGAGCGGCTCCCGAACCTCGGACTGGCAGGCCGGCGCCGAGAACTCGGCCTCGGGCTTCGCGAGCTGGGTCTCGGGCGTGGACATGTTCAGCGGCGCCGGACTCCTCTACGCGGCCCGCGTGTTCAGCCACGCGCAGCTCGTGCTCGACGCGGAGCTGTTCGACATGATCGCGAGCACCTCCGAGGGCGTCGGCGACCCGCAGGAGATCGACTACGCGGTCGACCAGATCAACGAGGTCGGGCCGGGCAACCACTTCCTCGACCAGGAGTACACGCTCGAGCACATGCACGACGTCTGGCCCACCGAGATGTTCAGCCATGCGAGTTGGGAGGACTGGGAGGCCGCCGGCCGCCCGATCCCCAAGACGAAGGCCACCGAGAAGGCGAAGCACCTGATCGAGACCCATGAGCCCTACCCGCTGCCGGACGGGGCCGAGGCCGCGATCCAGAAGGTGATCGACGACTTCGAGAAGGAGCACGTGAGCTAGCCGACGCCGTTACCGGATGCCCGCGGCGCTGAGCTAGGCTTCCCGCGTCGCATCGCCCATCCCCAGCACCGCGAAGGAGACCCGCATGTCCGAAGAGCTGCTCGACCAGCTTCGCGTGAACCTGATGGCGGCCAACAAGGAGCCGGCGCTCGAGGCTACCCAGGCCCTCGTCGACGGTGACGTCGACCCCGTCATCATCCTCGAAGACGGCATGGCCAAGGCCATGTTCGAGCTGGGCGAGCGCTGGAAGCGCGGCGAGGTCTTCCTCCCCGAGGTGGTTGCCTCCGCGACGCTCTTCAAGAAGTGCAACGAGATCGTGGAGCCGGCGCTGCTCGCCAAGGGCGGCGCCCACAAGGGCGAGCTCGTGGTCACCGCCACGGTCAAGGGCGACCTGCACGACCTGGGCAAGAACATGGTCGGCGCCATGCTGAAGACCGTTGGCTTCCAGGTGCACGACCTCGGCAAAGACGTGCCGGTCGAGAAGATCATCGCCGCCGTGCAGGAGATGCAGCCCGCGATCGTGGGCCTCTCCGCGCTCCTGACCACCACCGTGCCCCAGCAGAAGGTCGTGATCGAGGCCCTCGAGGCCGCCGGCCTCCGCGACAAGGTCAAGGTCATGGTGGGCGGCGCGCCCGTCACCGAGGAGTGGGCCACCTCGATCGGCGCCGACGGGTTCGCGCCCGACGCGCCCGAGGCCGTGCAGAAGGCCCTCGAGCTCGTCGGCCGCAGCACGAAGGAAGCCGAGGTCGTGCTCGGGGCGACCTCCTAGCCGCGGCGGGGATCCGGGAACCGCTACCCCGTCGCGGGCTCGCCCTTGACCGCCACCCGCTCGATCAGGTCGGCGCCCTTCACGCGTCCGGGCTCGGCCTGCACCTGGGCCGAGATCGCCTTCATGCGTGCCGAGAGGCCGTCGTCAGCGAGCAGCTCGTCCACCGCGCCCACGAGCTGGTCCTCGGTCCAGTCGTAGGTCGGCAGGCGCCGGCCGAACCCCGTCTCCTGGAGCCGCTGGGCGTTGTCGTACTGATCCCAGAACAGGGGCAGCCCGATCATCGGCAGGCCGAAGTGGAAGCCCTCGCAGAGGGTGTTGTTGCCGCCGTGCGTGATCAAGAGATCGCACTGCGGCAGGATCGAGGGCTGCGGCAGGAACCGGTCGCCGTACATGTTCGGCCCCAGCGTCATCTGGTCCTTCAGCGGACCCATCGAGACGATCACGCGATGCTCGGTCGTCGCGAGGGCGTCGATCAGCCGCTGCATCAGGACGACGTCCATGCAGCCGAGCGACCCGAGCGAGAGGTACACGACCTTGCCGTCGCCGGGCAGATGCTCCTGCACGTCGAACGGGGCGTCGCTCGTGCGCACGGTCGACTGCAGCCGGTGCCAGGTGACGTCGAGCGGCGTCGCGCGGTCGTAGTCGGCCGCCTCGGGGAACAGGTAGAGGTTCAGCCACTTCGAGTAGGTGTTGAACTCGTCGGGCGGGCACGGCTCGGTGCCGACCGAGGCACGGAAGTCGTTGTGCGAGGCGAGCAGCTCCTCGTGCTGGCGGTGGTACTCGTCGGCGAACGCCTGCCACTCCGTCCGGTCGGCGACCGGCAGCCCCGAGAGCACGGGCGGGAGGTTCGCGTCGTGCATCTCGAGCGGGTTCGCGGAGACGAAGCGCACCCATGGGGCCCCGGCGAGCTCGACCGCGGGGTATCCGGTCACGTTGTCCGTGACCACGACGTCAGGGTGGACGTCGTCCCAGATCTCCATGATCCGCCCGTGCGAGTACTGAGCGCCCGCGACCAGCGCCTCCCAGATCGGTTTCGTGACCGTCTCGATCTGCTCGATCGTGGGCCTGCGGAACTCCGGCGCGGTCACGCGGATGAACTCCGCCCAGGGGTCGGCGGTGGGGTCCGCGCTCTCCTCGGACGGCGCCATGCGCATCATCCGCTCCTCGAAGCCCTTGGCCTCGAGGACGCCCTCGAACGACTCGTCGACCACGAACACGATCCGGTGTCCGCGCTCGAGCAGCACGTTCGCGATCGCCACGCAGTTGTTCGTCGGCCCCCAGGCGCCGGGCTCGGGGAAGAAGGCGATCGTCGTCGTCTCAGTCATGGTCGGTCCCTCCTCGTTCCGTCGTTCAGGTCGGCATCGTATGGGCCTCGTTCCGTCGTTCAGGTCGGCATCGTATGGGCCTCGTTCCGTCGTTCAGGTCGGCATCGTATGGGCCGGCCCGCCGCACCGCACGGCTCGGCCTGGGTTCCACGGATGTGCACTGGCCCGCTACCATGGGCGGTCCCATCACCGATCAGGAAGGAGCCTCCGTGCCCCGCACCGGTACCCCCCGAGCTCGCCGAGGTGCCGTCGCGGCACTCGCGTGTTTGGCGTTGCTCGCCGTCCTCGCCCCCGCCGCGAACGCCGACGAACCGGTCCCCGCGAACGCCGTCGCCATGCGCCTGCGCCCGGCGACGCCGTACCTGATCGATGCCGCGCTCGCGTCCGGCAGCATCACGCGCGCGCAGGCCACCCTGTACCGGGCGTGGGCACTGGTACGGCCCGAGGCGCTGCCTGCCGAGTTCGTGAGCCCCACCCCCTGGGACGGGACGATCACGATGTTGCAGGTGCAGTCGGCCCTGCGTCGCACGGAGTCGGCCCGGATGTCGCCCACGTTCCGCGACGCCGCGCGGCGGATCGATGCGACCTGCTTCGACGCCAACGCCTCGCTTCCCAACAGCAAGAACACGAAGCACTACTACCTGAAGTTCCGCTCCAGCGCGATCACCGGCGGGCTGACGATCGGCCAGTACGCCGCGGCGCTCGAGACCGCATGGAAGACCGAGATCGGCACCTTCGGCTGGGCACGCCCGCCGAAGGATCCGGGCGCGGGACTGCCAGGCGGCCGGTACCTCGTGCGGGTCGACGACCTGAACCCCAGCCTCTACGGCTTCGTCGCCGCCACCCACAACGTGGGCAACAACCCCGCCACCGGATGGAACGAGAAGGACAGCCTCGCCTCGTGCATGGTGCTGAACCAGGACCTCAGCACGTTCCCGTCCGGGCCGACCGAATCGCTGCGGGCCACCGTCGCCCACGAGTTCAACCACTCGATCCAGTACGGCTACGGCGCCCTGACCGGGTTCGGCAAGGTGAAGAACGTGTTCATCGAGGGCGGCGCCTCCTGGATGGAGGACGAGGTCTTCGACAGCTCCGACGACAACTACAACTACCTGTGGCCCGACTTCACCACGCCGATGGCCCAGTTCGACCCGACCTTCCCCTACCGCTACTGGATCGTCTTCCGCGCGCTGACCGAGCGCTACGGCACCGGCGTGAAGAACGGCGGCGAGAACGTGATGCAGTTCTTCTGGGAGCAGGTCAGCAAGGAGGCCTCGACGAACCTCGCCGCGCTGAGCAAAGCGCTCAAGCACGAGGGCTCGAGCCTGCCGAAGGCCTACCACGACGCCGCGATCGCCCTGCGGTTCAACGTCGATTGCTCGGCGACCCCCAAGAAGTGGTGCCTGCAGGAGGGACCCGCCTACGTCGCCGCGGCCGGGGCCAATCCGAACACGGGCACCGTCGCGAGCATCGGCGATCCCGCCTACCAGGGCAAGGTCGCGAACGACTACGCCCTCGACTGGATCGGACTGCCCGCGACGGGAGCGTTCGACCTCACCCTGGACGTCACGTCGGGCGGCGGGAAACTCCGGACGAGCATCGTGTGCCGGATGGGGAGCGCGCTGTCCCTCCTGTCGCCCACCCAGGTGGCCAAGGGGTCGACGAACGCGGCGTTCACGTCGGTCGATCCGATGGGCTGCGACGCCGTCGTGGCCGTGATCACGAACGAGAACCAGACGGGTTCGTCGCCGAAGAAGGTCACGAACGCGAACTACACGCTGGCGACCCTGAACGCGTAGCCGACGGGCGCACACGACCGAAGGCCGGGCGATCGCCCGGCCTTCGCCGTGTCAGACGGTCGCGATCGTGATCGCGTCGCTCGAGACGTCGCCCTTGATCGGGCCGAGCTTCTCACCGAGCTTGGTCGAGACGCGGTCGAGCCGGTCCAGATGCGCGTAGATCTCCTCGAGCGCCGTCTTCGCGGCGTCCGTGAGGTTCGGCAGCTCCCCGACCCGCCAGTGCTTCTCGAGGATCGGCCGGAGCACCTGGTCCAGGTGGATCCGCAGGTTGTAGATGCCCGCCTGAGCCATCGACTTGGCCTTCTCGCGGAACCCGGGGATCCCCGCGCCCGGCATCGCGAAGTTCAGGATCTGCCGGTGCATCGCCATCACCATCTCCGAGGGATCGAGCTCGAGGACGTTGGACGCCATGTCCCGGTAGAAGACGTAGTGGAGGTTCTCGTCGGTGGCGACGCGGGCACACAGCTTCTCAGCGGTCGGGTCGTCGGTGAGGGCGCCGGTGTTCCGGTGCGAGATCCGCGTCGCCAGCTCCTGGATCGTCGTGAACACCACACCGTCGAGCGGGCCCTGCTCGGCGAACTGCGGGTACCAGCCGCGGAGGGCCTGATCCATCCGGCCCTGCTCGAGCGCTTTCGGATCCACCCCGCGCGTCACCGTGAGGTAGTCGCGGATCACGATCGCATGGCGACCTTCCTCGGCCGTCCACCGACGGACCCACTCCCCCCACGCTTCCTCGTTCCCGAAGGTCTGCCACAGGGCGAGGTGGTAGTAGGGGAGGTTGTCCTCGGTGAGGAGGTTCACCTCGAGCGCCGTCTGGGCCACGTCGGGCAGACGCGAATCCGACGGCTGCCAGGGCTCCTCGACGAAGTTCCTGCCTTCTTCGTAGGGCACGTAGTCGTGCGGCATCCACGCGACGGCGGCGGCGACGTGCCGGTCGAGGGCCGTTTCGACCGTCGGCATCAGCTCGTGAAGGATCTGCTCGTGGGAGGCGCTTCGGGGCTGGGGCATGGGTTCGGTCCTCTCGCAAAACCTCGGCAGTACCACCAGGTGCGTGCAGAGGTTCACGGGCCTGAGACCGGTGACTCGTCTGCCACGCTGGCGGGGTCGGCCGCGAGACGACGGCACGATCCGCCGCAAGCGTACCTCTTCAGAACCCGCGGCGGGCCGTCATCCGGCGACGCGACGGATGCGAACCACGAGGGATGCGAAGGAGGGCCGGGTGAGGATCGCCGTCATCGGAAGCGGGATCGCGGGCCTGGGCGCCGCGTGGGCGCTCGCGCACGTCCACGACGTGACCGTGTTCGAGGCCGGGACGTACCTAGGCGGCCACGCGCACACCGTCGAGATCGACGACGGCCCGCGCTCGATCCCCGTCGATACCGGGTTCATCGTCTACAACGAGGCGAACTACCCGAACCTGGTCCGGCTGTTCCGCACCCTCGGTGTCGCCACCGGATCGAGCGACATGTCGTTCGCCGTCTCGAAGGATCGAGGCGCGTTCGAATACCAGGCGCGGGCGCTTGGGGTCATCGCGCAGCCGTCGAACCTCGCGCGCCCTGCCTACCGACGGATGATCCGCGAGATCGTCCGCTTCACGAAGGACGCGAGGACCCTCCTCGGCACCGACAGCCGCGAGTCGACCGGCGAGTGGCTCGACCGCCGGGGATACTCCCGTGCGTTCCGCGAGGACTTCGTGCTGCCGATGACCGCCTGCATCTGGTCGTCGAGCCTCGACGACATGGCCTCCTATCCCGCGGCCACGATGGCCGGGTTCCTGAACAACCACGGCCTGCTCGACGTGCTGCGCCGACCGGCGTGGCGCACGGTCTCAGGCGGCAGCCGGGAGTACGTCCGCCGGGTTGCCGACTCGTTCGAGGACGTGCGCCTCGCGACCCCGATCGATGCGGTCGTGCGCCTGGGCGACGGGGTGATCGTCCGCGACGCGACGGGTCATCAGGAGCGGTTCGACCACGTGGTGCTCGCTACCCACGCCGACACCTCGCTCTCGATCCTGAGGGACGACGCGTCGACGGAGGAGCGGCGGCTGCTCGGATCGTTCCGTTACACCGAGAACCGCGCGGTGCTGCATCGCGACCCCGCGCTCATGCCCGTGCGGCGCCGGGCGTGGTCCAGCTGGAACTACCTCGCCGAGGGCGGGTCGGACGACGCCTCGCGCACGGTCTCGCTCACCTACTGGATGAACCGCCTCCAGAACCTCGAGACCCGTCGTCCCGTCTTCGTGAGCCTGAACCCGCTCCGCGAGCCGCGTCAGGTGGAGGCCGAGTTCACGTACCACCACCCGACGTTCGATCGCGCCGCCGTGGACGCCCAACGGGAGCTCCCGTCGATCCAGGGCAGCGACCGGACGTGGTTCGCGGGAAGCTACTGTGGCTATGGCTTCCACGAGGACGGACTGACGGCGGGGCTCGAGGTGGCCGCGTCGTTGGGAGCGCCCGTGCCGTGGTGGACCTCGTCCCAACGACGAGGATCCGCGGCCGAGCCCGTGGGTGCCGAGGGGTAGGGCTCGCCATGGTCATGACCGAGCGACCACCGAAGGTGAGGACGGAGAGGACCGGGCCCGACCTCGGCTTCGCATCGGGGCTCTACGACTCGCGGGTGATGCACGAGCGGTTCTTCCCGGTTGGACATCGGTTCACGTACGGCGTGTGGTACCTGCTCGCCGACCTGGACGAGCTGCCGGTGCTGGATCGAGCGATCTCCGGCTTCGCACACAACCGCGCGGCGCTCGTGAGCCTCCACGACCGCGATCACGGGCCGCGCGACGGGTCGCCGCTCAGGCCGTGGATCGAGGCGAGGCTCGCCGAGGCGGGCATCGACCTCGAGGGTGGGCCGGTCCGACTGTTGTGCTTCCCGCGTGTGTTCGGGTACGTGTTCAACCCGCTCTCCGTGTGGTTCTGTCACGGACCGGAGGGCCAGCTCCGAGCGATCGTCTACGAGGTCTCGAACACGTTCGGCGAGACCCATCACTACCTCGTGCCGGTGCGCCCCGACGACGACCGGACGGTGATCCGGACCGGGTTCGACAAGGAGCTCTTCGTTTCCCCGTTCGTCGACATGGCCGCCCGGTACGACTTCCGCACACGGATCCCCGACGACCGGATCGCCGTGCTCGTTCGCGAGCGGGCGGCGGGAGGGCAGGTCCTCGTGGCGACACTCACCGGACGGCGCCGGCCGCTCTCCGGGCGTCGCCTCGTGTGGATGCTGCTGCGCTATCCCTTCGTGACGCTCCGGGTGACGGCCGGCATCCATATCCAGGCCCTGCGCCTGTGGATGAAGGGCGCGCCGTACCGGCACCGCGGAACGCCTCCCCCGCACGCCGTCACGGTGATCCGGGACTCGTGCGCTGCGCGAGGCTCGTGAGAACATGAGCCCGATGCGGACCAGCGAGCGCCTCCTCGCCGTGCCAGGATCAGCCCTCGATCGGGCGATCCTCGGCGTCGTCGGTGGCCGCCTGCGATGCGGCCGGTTGATCGTGCGACTCCCCGACGGACAGGTGCGCGCCTTCCAGGGCCGCGACGAGGGGCCGACCGCACGGGTGGACCTCCACGACACGTCGGTGCTGCGCCGGCTCGGCGCCACGGGCGCGATCGCCCTCGGCGAGGGGTACATCGACGGCCGGTACGACTCGCCCGACCTCGCCGCGCTGGTCGAGCTCGGGTCGCTGCACATGGAGCCCGGGTACCGCACCGAGGTCCCCGATGCGGTGCAGCGGGGCATGCGCTCGTTGTGGCGCAGGCTGGGGCGCGCCTTCGAGACCCGCGGTCCCGTGCGCGACATCGTGCACCACTACGACCTCGGGAACGAGTTCTACGCCGCATGGCTCGACCCGTCGATGACCTACTCGTCGGCCGTGTTCGCGCGAGACGACATGTCCCTGGAGGAGGCCCAGCGCGAGAAGTACCGGCGGCTCGCCGCAGCGGCCGACATCAGGGAGGGCCACCGCGTGCTCGAGATCGGTTCGGGGTGGGGTGGGTTCGCGGCCTATCTCGCCGGCGAGGTGCGAGCCGACGTGACCACGATGACCGTTTCGCGGGAACAGGCGACGTACGTCGAGAAGCTCGCGGCCGAGGCGGGGCTGGCCGACCGCCTCCGCGTGGAGCTCCGCGACTTCGCGGAGGCCGACGGCACGTTCGATCGCGTCGTCTCGGTCGAGATGATCGAATCGATCCCGGGGAACCGGTGGGCGGAGTTCTTCGCCGTGATCCACGACCGACTCGCGTCGCGCGGCCGCGCGGGCCTGCAGATCATCACGGTCGCCGATCGCCACTGGACGTGGTCGGACGACAACCCCGACTTCGTGCGGCGCTACATCTTCCCCGGAGGACAGGTCCCCTCGCCGGGGGTCCTCGGGCACCTGACCCGCGCGGCGGGTCTCGACTGGATCACGAACGCCGAATACGGCGCGTCGTACGTCCGCACGCTCCGGACGTGGCGGGATCGCTTCGACGCCGCATGGCCCGACATCGCCGAGCTCGGGTTCGGCGAGCCCTTCCGGAGGATGTGGCGGTACTACCTGTCGTACTGCGAGGGGGGCTTCGCGAGCGGTCGCACCGACGTGAGCCAGATCGTCCTGTCCCGGCCCTGAGCTACCCGGTCCGAGGTAGCTAGTGCCACACGGTCACGTGCCGATACCTGGCGCATGGGAACGGAGCGCCCCGGGCGCGAAGACGGCTTCACCATGGTCGAGCTCATGATCGTCGTGTTGATCATCGGGATCCTCGTCGGGATCGCGCTGCCCACGCTCCTGGGTGCTCGAACGCGGGCGCAGGACCGCGCCGCCCAGGCGAGCATCCGGATCGCGTTCACGGCCGAGAAGGCGTACTACGCCGACACCCTGACCTACACGACGAACACGGCGGACATGACGGCGATCGAGGCGGCGCTGGCCTACGTCGCCGGCGACACGCCGGCCAGCGTGGGCATCGTGTACCTGCACGTCCACCCCGGACCGAACGAGGTCTTCGTGTCGACCCGGAGCGCATCGGGCACCTGCTTCTACCTGCGGGAGATCGACGGCGCAGGCGCGGGGTTCGCGGCGTCGAACGGCTGTGGGGTCACCGACGGTCAGACCTACGGCTCGACCTGGTAGGCCGTAGGTCCACATCCTCAGGTCGGTCGTCAAGAACGACCGGCCCACCCGTCGATAGTCACCTCGATGAGGGGGACCGCCGAACGATCGACGGAAGGAACGCGCCGCTTCGGCCGGCGAACCTTCATGCGTACCGCGGCCTTGGGCGCGCTCGCCGGGGGTACGGGGGTGCTCCCGAGCGTGTTCGCCGGCGCCCCTCGGGCTATGGCCGCCGGCACCTTCGTGGCCACCGACCCCGACCTGCATCTGCTGCGCCGGGCGACCTACGGTCCGACGACCGCCTCGCTGCGATCGATCGAGCGGATGGGCCCCGGCGCCTGGCTCGAGCAGCAGCTCGATCCCTCGTCGATCCGTGACTCGTTCGTGGACGACCTGCTCGCCTCGCGGTACCCGAACCTGTCCCTGAGCGTGGGCAAGGCGTACTCGACGCTCAACGGCTCATGGGACCTGATGTTCGACCTGGGGCAGGCCGCGATCGTCCGCGCGGCCTGGAGCGAGCGTCAGCTCCTCGAGGTGATGGTCGACTTCTGGGCGAACCACCTGAACGTGACGAACCCCAGCGACAACGTGTGGTGGTCGCGCCACGACTACGACCGCCGCGTGATCCGCAAGCACGCGCTCGGGAAGTTCTCGCACATGCTGAAGGCGTCCGCCACGCACCCCGCGATGATGACCTACCTGAACAACGCGGACTCGACGAAGGACAACCCGAACGAGAACTACGGACGCGAGCTGCTCGAGCTCCACTCCCTCGGCGTCGACGGCGGCTACGACGAAGAGGACATGCGCCAGTCGACCCTCGTGATGACCGGGTTCGGGATCTCCTGGGACACCGGCGAGTTCGAGTACGACAAGGACAACCACTACGTGGGTCCGGTGAGCGTCGTCAACTGGTCCTCCCCCAACGGGTCGGCCAATCGCGGCTACGACGTGGGGCTCGACTACGTGAACCACCTCGCGCACCACCGTTCGACCGCCGAGCGGATCGCGTCGAAGCTGTGCGAACGATTCGTGAGCGACGACCCGCCGCGGGCGCTGGTCGACAAGCTGGCCCAGACCTACCTGCACCACGACACCGACATCTCTGAGGTGCTGCGGGAGTTGTTCCGGTCGAAGGCGTTCAAGGGTTCGATCGGCGCCAAGGTCCGGCGACCGATGGAGGACGTCGTGGCCACGCTCCGGATCCTCAGGATCAAGCCCGACGACGACCGGGACGGACGGGCTCCAGGGCCTCTACTGGATGCTCGAGGGCCTGAGCCACGCGCCGATGGCGTGGACGCAGCCCAACGGCTACCCGGACGTCGCGTCGTCCTGGAAGTCCGCCGGCGGCCGCCTGAACAGCTGGAACACGCACGTCTCGCTCGCCGCGCACTGGTGGCCGGACACGCTGCGGCTCCCCGACCTGAAGGAGACCGTGCTGCCGAAGCCGCTCCCCGGCGACGTACGGCGGGCTCGTCGATGCCGTGGCCAAGGCGGCTCGTGTTCCGCAAGCTCGAGGCCGTGCACCGCGACGCCGTGCTCGCGTTCCTCGGCAAGGCGGCCAGCGACCCGCTCTCCAAGACCGACGCGGCCGTGACCTGGCGCCTCCCCTACCTGGTGGCGCTCATCCTCGACTCGCCCTATCACGGGATCCGGTGATCGCATGGACACGCTCGACCCAACCCAGATGACCCCAGCCACCAAGGACTGCGGGTGCCCGGCCGGTCCGGAGCTCTCCCGCCGCTCGTTCCTGAAGGCGGCGGGGGTCGCTGGCCTCGTCGCGGGCATGGCCTCCGAGGGCATGTTCACGCGCATGGCGTTCGCGGACACCCCGTACGACGGCGACGTCCTGGTGGTGCTCTCGCTCAGGGGCGGGTTCGACAGCCTCCAGGCGATCGTGCCGACCGGCGACCCCGACTACGCCACCTGGCGGCCGAACATCGCCATCCCCCAGGGCCAGCTGCTGCCGCTCGAGCGGGATCTTCGGCATGCACCCCGCGATGGCCCCGCTGAAGCCTTTCTACGACGCGGGCGACCTTCGGCGTGATCCATGCCGTCGGGATGGCCGAGCCGAACCGCTCGCACTTCTCGGCGATGGAGGAGATGGAGCGCGCGGCCCCCGGCTCGTCTCTGCGCACCGGCTGGCTCGACCGGGTGCTCGGGCTCCGCGACGCCGGGACCGCGTTCCAGGCGACGCAGCTCGGCTCGAACACCGCCGTCGTCGGCGTTCATCGGGCCGAGCCAGGAGCTCGCGATGTGGTCCGTGGACGTCTTCGAGCTGAGCGGCGCGTGGGACGCGACCGAGCTCGCCGGTGGAACACGGCCCTGGGCGGCCTGCACGCCGACGCGCCCGAGATGCTCGCGTCGCCGGCGATGACGGCGCTGGACGCACTCGGCACCGCGGCGAACCTCAAGGCCGCCGGCTACACCCCGGCGAACGGCGCCGTCTACCCCGACACCGGGCTCGGCGACGCGCTGAAGGACGTCGCCCGCCTGATCAAGGCCGGCGTCGGGCTGCAGGTCGCCGCCGTCGACTACGGCGACTGGGACATGCACGTCGACCAGGGCTCGTTCGACGCGGGCTGGATGCACGACCACCTCACCGAGCTGAGCGACGCGCTGGCGGCGTTCGGCACCGACCTCGGGGCGGACATGGACAACGTCACCCTCGTGACGCTCACCGAGTTCGGCCGCCGGGTCGAGGAGAACGGATCCGGCGGCACCGACCACGGGTTCGGCCAGGCCGTCCTGATGATGGGCGGCGGGGTCAAGGGCGGCCAGGTCCACGGCGCGTGGCCGGGCCTCGCCTACGGGGACCTGATCGACGGCGACCTGAACGCCACGACCGACTACCGCCTGGTGCTCGCCGAGATCCTCGAGAAGCGCTGCGGCGCGCGCGAGCGTCGCGGGATCTTCCCGGACATCGACGCCACCCGGCCCGGCGTGGTGAACCAGCGGGTCTGAGCCGGTGGCGACCGGGTTTCTTGTCGAACGGATCTGCGTCGGGTCGTGTGACCTAGGCCGTTCGCGGGTAGGCTGGCATCAGCATGAAGATCGAACCCCCTCGCGAACGCACGATCGTGCGCGCCGGGCTCGGCGTGTGCTTGATCATCGTGGGCGCGATCGCGTTCGAGCTGTTCACGAAGCAGCCCCGCAGCCGGCCGCGCTCACGAACGTCACGCCTTCCCCCCGTCGCGCCCTCCGTGCTCCCCCCCGTGGACCCGCCGTGGGTGGCGAGCTGGGCGCCGTCGTACAGCCCGCAACCGGCCTCGCCGGGATGGCATCCGAGCTGGGCACCCACCGGCGGCGGGGCCTTGCCGGCGCCGGTGGCGAGGTGGGGGCACGGGCACGGGCGGAGGCGGACCCTCCCCCGGGGCAACCCGGGCGGCAACCCCAGCGGTGGCGGTGGTGGCGGTCCTGGCTCACCGGGCGCCAGCCCGTCCCGTCTCCCAGTCCGAGCCCGGTCCCACCCGACCGACGCCGCCGTCCCTGCGGGTAGCGGCGCTCGTGAACAGCGGCTCGTAGCGCGAGGCGCCTCGCGTGATCAGCGCCTCGCTGCTCGACCATCGGGTGTATCCCTCGCCGCCAGGACCCGCGGCAGCAGCCCCGGACCGGCCGCCGATGCCCGTATAGGGGACGGCGAAGTCCGCACTCGCGGCTGACGACCACCTCCGTCCACCCGGTCGACGCGTGCGCGCTCCGCGCCACCCCGTGACTCGCCGGTGTCACGTGGCTTCTCTGGAACCTGCGGCATTCCTCGCCCCCCCCGGACGCCGCCCCCGACCCGGATCCGTCGCGCTGGTCCTTCGCGCCGCCCCTGCCGGTCGCTCGCTGCGACATCCTCTCCGCCGGCTGCTGATCGCCTGCGCCCACCCCCGGCCGCGATCGACCTCACGCGGATCCGGCGCGTCTCCGCGCCCTCGTCGTGGACGGTCGGCAACGCGATGGCGAGATCGGACACGTACCTCCACACGGTGTGGGCGAGCGACTGCCCTCCGCCGCGCGGCGCGTGCGCGACCGACGCCGGTCCCTACGTGGGCGTGTTCTGGCAACGGAGCCAGATCGGGACACCGCGAGCTGGTCCGGCGCCGTCCGCGTCTCTCTGGCCGGCGACCATGCCGTCCGCCCCTCGGTGGCCGCCGCCGGGACCCACCTCTACGTGACCTGGGTGACGCAGCGGAGCTACCTGAAGAACCGGCCGAGAACGCCGCGGCGTGTGTGGATCCGCGTCGGGAACCAGCAGGGCGGCTCGTGGTCGGCGCCCGTGCCGATCACGGGGCCGACGACGCACGCCGATTACCCTGTGGTCGCCGCCTCCGGGAACGCCGTCTGGGTCGTGTGGACGGCCGGCGACACCGGGGCGATCAGGATGGCGACCTCGTCGGATGCCGGCGACACCTGGACGACGACGACGATCGGCACGACCACCTCGGGACGTGGGTCGCCCGAGGGCTATGCCGGCTTCCCGGCGATCGGGGCGTCCGGCACGAACGTCGTCGCCGCGTGGTTCGCGACCCCGGCGGGGCGACAGGTCGCCATCACCTCGTCGGCCGGTGGCAGCGATTGGGGATCGTCACCGACGCCGACGCCGCTCACGGCCACGAGCCCCAACGACGGCAACCGCTACCCGGTCGTGCGGGGCGCCGACGACGGCGTCTCCGATCGGGTGGCCGTGGGCTACACGACCGCCGACGGCGTGGCGGTGCGTGTGTTCAGCGGGGGGGCTCTCTCAGGTGAGCGGACGGTGGATGGTCCGTGGCCCTCGAGCGGGAGCGGGCTCCGTTGGGCGGGGGCGTACGGCGTGGTGGCGATGCCGTTCGGTGGCGACGGACTGGCGGTCGCCTACGCCGCCTGCCGAACGCGGTCGGGCGCCACGGACCCCTGCCGACCGAACACGGGGAACGCCCGGATCGACGCGCTGTACCGGGAATCCACCGACGGCGGCGGGAGCTGGACCTCGCGCCGCGTCGCGGCGCGTGCGGCGCGGGCGGCGCGGGTGAACGAGGCCGTATCGCTCGAGGCCGACGGCCCTTCGGGGCTCCGGTGGCTCACGTGGCTCGCGCGCAGCAGCAGGTGGACCAGCTATCGCGTGTTGGGCCGGTCCGCGATCTCGACCTAGCGGGACGACCTCAGCAGGTCCGGCGCAGACAGATCCAGGTGAACGGCCGTCCGTCGATGCAGGCGTGGAACGACGTCCCACACCCACGGCACCGGTAGAGGTATCCGCCACATGCGCAGCCGGTCCTCGTCACGGGCTCGCACCGTACCCGGCACGGAGGCGGCTCCGGCCGGTCGACGGCGGTGCCGTCGCTCGGCGACGACCCGACCGCCGAGCCCACGCGCGCGAGACCGGGCGCGCCGGCGACCGTGGCGAACGCCGCCAGGGCCGCCGTGGAGGTGCGCGCGAAGAACCCTCGTCGCGAGAACGCCAGCGGCTCCAACGGCCGCTCGCCCGGGTAGCCGGGTCGGCTAGGCATCGCTCGCCCCCGGCCGGACGATCCGGATGCCCTCGGACTCGCGCACCAAGGCCCTCACCGCGTCCAGGGTGTCGGCAGGGCCCTGAGCCGTCACGGCCCCGCCCTCGTCGACGACGAAGACGTGAGGCGTGAACCCCGAGTCGAACGCGGCCGCGACCGAGCCGTCGGCATCGGCGAGCACGACGACCCCGCCCTCCGCCCCCGACCCGGGTGTCCAGGTCTCCGGCCATGCACCCGGGGCGGCCGCGCCGACCACGACGGTGCGTGGCACATCCCCGGCGGCCGCCCCCGCCAGGAGCGACGGCACGAGGTCGTCGCACGCGAGGCAGCCCGGGTCGGCGAAGGCCACCACGTGTCGGTGGCCGGCCCACGCCGATGACGACCACCGACCGCCGTCGACACGCGCGCCCTCGATCGGTGGCGCCGCGGCCCCCACGGGCAGGCCCGCCGCTGGATGCTCGACGCCCCCCTCGACACCGTCCCCCGGGTCGACCCGATCGGCCAGCGCCTCCACCTCGACCCGGATGGCGTCCATCCGGCGCACCGCCGCGACCAGCACCAGCGCCAGGAAGCCGACGGCGACCGCCAGCAGCGCCACGGCGACCCAGAGACCGGTCATCCGGCCGCCTCCCGCGGGCGGAGCTCGAGCGAGCCCAGCGCGCGATCCGCCTCGACGAGCCGACGGTCGACGCCGGGGCCGGTCCCCAGCACGACGTACAGGCAGAAGGCCCGCCCTCCCTCCGAGAAGAACCGCTGATGGCCCTCCTGCACCTGGCTCGGGAACTGCAGCGCCCTGCGATGGAAGCGCGCACGGGTGAGCGGGAGGTCGAGGCCCTGCGGCTCGTACAGCCCGACGTCCGCGAGCGTGTGATCGAACTCCAGGAGTGCCACGAGGATCCCCGTCCCGCCGGCGCGCGCCGCGAGTTCGGGCCCGTAGCTGCTCCGTTCCGCGGTGAGGACGGCGTCGGTCAGGTGCAGGATCGGCAGGTTGATCGCGGGTGGCTCGAGATCGGGGACGAAGATCCGGCCCTCCCAGCCCGGCGGGACCGTGATCGCGATGCCGTGAGAGGAGAGCCGCGTCACCGGATCGCTCCCACGGTAAGGGCGACGCCGAGCGCGCCCGAGACGCCGATCGCCGCGCGCCGCGTCCATCCGTCCCAGCGTCGGAGGAGGACGTCGGCCCGCCCGAGCTGCTCGGGACGCTTCACGCCCGCCACGGCGAACACGACCGCCGCCCGGACGAACCCGAACACGCCGCCGATCAGCGCGCCCGCGGCCGCCGATCCACTCAGCGCGGCGGCCAGGAGCATCGCGTAGATCGCGGACGTCGTGACGATCGTGACGACCCCAAGACCGAGCTGCAGGCCGAAGCCGAGGCCGTACACCCAGCTCCGGTACCGCACCATCCAGTCCTCGTTCACCTGCCGGTGAACCGTGGGGAGACGCAGGCCGCCGAGCCCCAGGTCGAACGCGATCCCGACCACCACGGCCAGCGCCAGGACGCCCAGGCGGACCGCCACGCTCAGGTCGCCGACCCCCGCGGCCGCCCCGAGCCAACCGAGCGTGCCGCCGATCGCAAGACCTCCCAGCACCGAGCCGAGCACGTAGGTCGTGACGGTGATCCCCCATCTCCGGTTGCGGCTCCGCTCCCCGAGCGGAGTGATGCTCCCCAGCATCGACGCGCCTCAGGGCGACCAGGTGGCGCGCACCGCCGCCACCGTCGCGAGGATCACGCCCGCCACCGTCAGCGCGTCTGACACGTCAGCGGTCACGCGCCGCCGCTTGCATCGCGTTCCGCTCGTCGTCGATCGCGTCCGTCAACAACGAACGGACCTGCTCCCACGACGAGGCGGCGCCTTCGGACCGGACGGTCCCCGAGGATGCCCCCACGAACAGGAAGTACGGCGACATCGTCACGCCGTAGTCCTCCCAGGCCTGGGACGACATCACGACGGGGAGGTCGGCCGGCGCCAGGTCGCGCAGCCGCGACGGGCTCTCCTTGTCCCGGTCCTTCACCACGACGACGAGCCGGGCGCCGCCAGGGAGCGGCTCACGCCGGGCCGGCTGCAACCCGTCCCAGAACGTCTTGCACGTCAGGCAGCCGCTCGAGAGGAACGCCACGAGGGTGTCGGTCTTCGCCGGTGAGATCGCCACCTCGGCCCCGTCGAGGGTCGGTCCGGAGATGTCGACGACCGGGGTCGCCGCGCCGCGGGGACCGGGCAGATGCGCGGGGATCGTCTCCCCGCCCGTGAACGAGGGCTCGAACCCGTCCTCCTCGCCCGCGTGCGCATGATCGTGCTCGGAGTGGCGCTCGGGCAGACGCCGCAGGATCTCGGCGTGGCTCCGCAGCAGCCCGACGGTCACGAGGGCCAGCAGCGCAAGCACGACGGTCTCGACCGCCACGAGGGCCGTCAGCACGTCGACGCGGTCCAACGCGAGGATGGCACCGGCGCTCATAGGCAGCCTGCCTCCATCTTGCAGGTGTACTGGTCGTAGGCCGCCGAACAGTTGCAGTTCAGGCAGTCGATCCGGCACGGGATGATGCAGGTGACGAGCCGGCACATGATCGTGCCAGTGTTCTTGATCTGCGTGTTGCATTGCCCGTACCGGAAGTTGATGCAGCACGTCTTGAAGTTGTCGCAGTCGTCGTTGCCACAGTGGCAGCCACCGGGGCAGTGCACGCCGGGCAGCGTGTTGCAGTCCATGTAGTAGCGCAGGTTCGTGGTGCCGCACAGACCCGTTCCGCCGTAGTTGCACTGCCACCAGCCGCCGACGTACATGTCCTCCGGGCAGCCGAAGTTGTCGCCCCCGGGCAGCGTGCAGCAGAACGCGGTGTATCCCCCGCAGCACCGACTGCCGGGTGGGCAGTCGGCGCACGTGCGGTCGAGGACCTCCTGCGCGGTCACGGGCCTCGTGGCGAGCGCCACCGGCGCCACCGCCATCGCGGCCGCGGCGACCGCCACCTTCGAGAACCCGCCGTCGTCGCCCCGACGGCCGGCGACCACCGTCGCGAGGCGATCGACCCACCTAGTCACGGGCGTCCTCCGGGGGCGAGCCGGCCGCTCGGAGCTCGCCGGGGTCGATCCCCGGCCACAAGCTGGGGTGCAGCGCCCCCACCCCCGCCGACGCCAGCGCGACGTCGGCCCGGGCGTGACGGTCTCGGTCGGTCTCGACCGGATGCCCGACCGGGCGCCGGTACGCGGCCAGCGCGGGCGGTAGATCGGTCGCGGCCACGACCGCGAGCGCGGCCGCGACGCCGAGGCCGAGGAGGAACGGGAGCGCGGCGACGCCGAGCGCCGCCAGCGTCGAGCCGAGGCCCGGCGGGACCGAGAACGCCGCCGCGACGGCGGCGGCGGCCGCGACCAGGTTGAGGATCGCGTGGAGCCGGCTCGGCGGCACGTCCTTCGTCCCCGCGCAGCCGCACGAGGCGGCCTCCGGGTGCGCGATCACCAGGTAGCCGACGAACCCGACGAACGCCAGGTAGACGGCCGCCAGGGCGATCGCCGCCGCGACCGACGGCGCGACGAGGAACCACAGGCCCGTCGCGACCTCGACGAGTCCCACGCCCCGTGCGATCGTCGCGGAGCCGGGGAGGCCGGCCGCGTACATCGCCCGCGCCGTGGCGAGCGGGCGGACCAGCTTCACGGCGCCCGCGGCGACCAGCAGGCCCGCGGCCACGGTCGCGACGACGAGGATCAGCCAGGCGGTCACGGGTCGGGCGTCTCCATCTGGAGGATCAACGGGCTGGTGGCTTCCGATCGGCCGGGGACGGGCGCAGGGTACGCGAGGCCGAGCGGGAGGGTCAACCGAGCGGCTTTGGCCGCGGCCCGCCACGGACCAGCCGCCCTCCCCAAGCCCGTCCATACGCCGTGGACCGTAGGCAACCTACGCGTGACGGCGGTCGTTCACGTACCGGACCGGTCGGTAGCGTGACCCGACGTCGTCGACCGAGGAGTGCGAGCGCACGTGAAGCTGGCTGTGATGGGGACTGGGCACGTCGGGCTGGTCACGGGCGCTGCGCTCGCGTCGCTCGGCCACGACGTCGCCGGCTTCGACGTCGACGGAGACCGGATCGCAACGATCCTGGACGGAGCCTTGCCGTTCTTCGAGCCCGGGCTCGATACGTCGATCGCGTCCGGGCTCTCGGCGGGACGCCTCACGTTCACGGTCGACCCGGGCGCGGCGCTCGCCGAAGCGGAGGTGGCATTCCTCTGCGTCGGAACACCGCCGCGGGGCGACGGAGAGGCGAACCTGGCGGCCCTCGAAGCGGCGGCGGAGTTGATCGCCCGCCATGCCCGGGATGGCATCGTCGTGGTCGAGAAGTCGACGGTCCCCGCGGGCACGGCTCACCGACTCGAACGGGCACTCCGCCAGCGGCGACCTGACCTCAGGTTCGACGTCGTATCGAACCCCGAGTTCCTGAAGGAAGGGTCTGCGCTGCGCGATTCGCTCGAACCCGATCGGATCGTGGTCGGGCTGGAGAGCCAAACGGCGCGCGAGGCGATCCGCCGCCTCTACGAGCCGCTGACCTCGGCGGGGACGACCTTGATCGAAACCGATATCGCCACCGCCGAACTCTCGAAGCACGCGAGCAACGGATTCCTCGCACTCAAGATCTCCTTCGCCAACGGGCTGGCGCGCCTGTGCGAGCGCGTGGGCGCGGACGTCACCGTCGTGACGGAGGTGATGGGGGCTGACAGCCGGATCGGGCGTCCGTTCCTGTCCGCCGGCCTCGGGTACGGTGGCTCCTGCTTCCCTAAGGACGTCGCCGCATTCGAACGTCTCGCCGCCCGCCACGGCTACGGGTTCGGCCTCTTGCAGGAGGCCGCCCGCCTGAACGATGAGGCGGTCGAGAGCGTCGCGTCGAAGATCGCGGATGCGATGTGGAACCTGGAGGGCAAGCGCATCGCCCTCCTCGGGCTCGCGTTCAAGCCTGGCACGGATGACATCCGGGAGTCACCCGCGCTCGCCCTCGCGCGCAGGCTCTTGGTGTCGGGAGCGGAGGTCGTCGGCTACGACCCCATGGTCTCGGCGACGGCGGCGGATGACGTGCCAGGGCTCCGGATCGCAGCCGATGCCCTCTCGGCGGCATCGCACGCGCACTGCGTCGTTCTGGCGACCGAGTGGCCTGAGTTCGTCTCCCTCGATCCCGATGCACTGCGTGACCGCGTCGCGTACCCGGTCATCGTTGACGGGCGGAACGCGCTCGATCCTCGACCGTTCGTCGTCGCTGGATTCACCGTCCATGCCGTCGGACGTCCGTCGCGGTACCCCGACCGGGCCGTGCTCGCACCGGTGTCCGGTGTCGCGGAGGCCGTCTGATGCCACGGGCGGTGGTCGCGGGTGGGGCCGGGTTCATCGGCTCCCACGTCTGCGATCGACTCCTCGCGGAGGGGTGGGACGTGATCTGCGTCGACTCGATGCAGACAGGGGGGCCTGGCAACCTCGAGCGGGCGTTGCTTCATCCCAATTTCCAACTGATCACCGCGAACGTATCGGAGGAGCTTCGGATCGAACCGAGGGTGGACTGGATCCTGCACCTCGCCTCCGCCGCGTCTCCGCCCGCGTACCTGGATCTCCCGATCCAGACACTGAAGGCAGGGGCGATCGGCGCGTGGCACTGCCTCGGGCTCGCGCGCCACCACGGTGCAGGCCTCTTGCTCGCGTCGACGTCGGAGGTGTACGGCGACCCGCTCGTGCACCCACAGCCGGAAACCTACTGGGGGAACGTGAACCCGGTGGGTCCGAGGTCCGTCTACGACGAGGCCAAGCGCTTCGCTGAGGCGATGACGATGGCCTACCACCGGGTGCATGGCATCCCTGTTCGTATCGCGCGGATCTTCAACACGTACGGCCCGCGGATGCGGAAGGACGACGGACGCGCCGTCCCCACCTTCATCGCCCAGGCGATGGCCGGCGTCGCGATGTCTATCCACGGCGACGGCTCGCAGACGAGGTCCCTGTGCTACGTGGACGATCTCGTGGAGGGGTTCTGGCGGTTCCTCCACACGGACCTGACCGGACCGTTGAACCTCGGGAACCCGCACGAGGTCACGGTCCTCGAGCTCGCCGAGACGATCCGCAGGCTCGTCGGCAGCGACTCCCCTGTGGAGTTCCTTCCCCGCCCGGTGGACGATCCCCAGGTGCGCTGTCCGGACATCGCGCGCGCTCGCGCGGAGCTCGGCTGGGAGCCGCGGGTTCCCTTGGAAGACGGGCTCCTCCGCACGATCGAGGCCTTCCGCGATCCGATCGCGACCGGGCTCGGAGCGCCGGTCGTCTAGCCCGAGCGCACCCGCGCGTCGGCCTGACGTTGCTGGACGGCGCCGACGGCGGCCCAGGGGACGACGGCGAGCTCGTGGATACCGCTCTGGCGCATGAGCATGGCCGCCTCGAGGCGCGAATGGACGCCGAGCTTGCCGATGACGTTCTGGATGTGGGTCCTGGCCGTCTGCGGACTGATCACGAGCGCACGGGCGATCGCGTCGTTGTCGGCGCCATCCGCGAGGAGGGACAGCACCTCGCGCTCACGCCTCGTGAGGGACGCGAACTTCGTGAGGATCGCGTCCTGGTGCCGCCGCCGACCGATCAGGTGTTCGATAAGCCCTCCGAGGATCGTCGGGGGCACGACGGTCTCGCCACGGTCGAGGGCGCGGACCGTGTCGATCAGATCGACGAGCGCGCAATCCTTCGTGAGGCATCCGCTGATGCCCACGTCGAACGCACGCGCGAGCATGTCGTGATCCTCGTCGTCGGCGACGAGCAGGATCGCGACCGTGGGCACCCGCTCCTTGATCAGCTCCGCCGTGCTCAGGCCATCGCAACGGCTCAGGCGGGTGCCGAGGACCGCGACCGAGGGCCGGGTCCGACCGGCCTCCGCGACCGCGTTCAGTCCGTCACGGACGTCGGCAACGACCTCGAGGTCGGACTGACCTTCCAGCACCCCGCGCACCGCCTCACGGAAGAGGGCCTGGTTATCGGCGAGCAGGACGCGGATGACCCCGGCTTGCCTCTTCATGCAGATACCCCCCTCGCAATGGACGGCAACGACCCTCGGGACTCGATGGGTCACGCTAGCTCCACGCGTTCCGGTGGGGCACCGCCCGCACGCAGTAGGGGGGCTACGTCGTTGGGGTGACCGCCCTCCCGCAGAAGCGCTAGGCGGATCGGGTGGACGTCCCCGGCGGGGGAACGATCCCGTGTCGCACGGCGAACGTCGCCGCCTCGAGCCGGGAATGGACCTGCAGCTTCGTCAGGATGCTCTGAGCGTGGGTGCGCACGGTATTCGAGCTGATTCCAAGCTCCTTGGCGATCCCCTGGCCGTCCACGCCGGCCACCATGAGCGCGAGCACGTCGAGCTCTCGACGAGTCAGCTGATCGGCCCGCAGCCGCACGGCGTCGTGGTCGTCATCCCACTTCGCGTAGCCGAGGTCGGTCAACCCTTGCGGCATTACGACCTGTCCGTCCAGGATGGATTCCACCGCCCTGGCGAACCGCGCGACCGGCGCGTCCTTCGTGAGGTAACCGTGGAAGCCGTTCCGAATGGCCTCGCTCGCACTCCGTCGGTCCGACATCGCCGTCACGACGAGGATGCGCACCTCTGGCCAGCGCTCCAGGATCTCGGCGCCCACGTCGAACCCGGACCGATCCGGCAGACCGAGGTCCAGCAGTATCACCTCGGGATGATCACGCTCCACCGCCTCGATCGCCTCGTCGCCGCGGGTCGCGATCTCGACGACGTGATGGCCCAGATCGACCAACGTCGCGCGGATCGTCTCCGCGAACAACCGGTGATCGTCCACGATCAGGACCCGATGCGTCATCGATGGTCGCCCCTCAACGGCACTTCGATCTTGAACACCGCTCCCTGTTCGGTGCCACCGATCGTCAAGGATCCGCCGTGGGATTCCGCGGCCCGCCTGGCGATGAACAGCCCCAAGCCGAAGCCGCCGGTCGACGTCCATCGTCCTCGTACGAACGGATCCTGCACCCTC
This sequence comes from uncultured Actinomycetes bacterium, assembly GCA_963816275.1. GTDB lineage: Bacteria > Actinomycetota > UBA4738 > UBA4738 > HRBIN12 > JAOUEA01. Next base: position 52,510 of record CAWFJU010000017.1, on the reverse strand, counting down.
GCACGCTCTTCGTGGGACAGGCCCGGACCCCGGTCGCGGACAGCGATCACGGCCGCGTCGCCCGTCCGCTCGAGTGTCAGGTCGATGGGAGCCTCCGACCTCGAGTGGACGAGCGCGTTTCGGACGAGGTTGTCTACCGCGCTGCGGACGAGGACCCGATCGACGGGCGCTCGCACGTCGCGCAATATCCGTACGCGGATGCGGTTCCCACCCTCCTCGACGGCGATCGACGACGCCACCTCCTCGACGAGTCGGGCGAGTGACGTGTCCTGGAACCGAAGCCCCGCGGCCCCGAGCGCAGCCCACCGAAGGAGTTCGAGAGACATATCGGCGAGCCGCTGGAGGTCTGCCGACGCCAGGGTGAGGAGGGTCTGGTCATCCTCTGACAAGACCTGGCGGCCCAGTACCCGCTCGATGGCCCGCTGCACACCCAGGAGTGGCCCCCGGATCTCGTGCGCGACAATTGCGAGCGCTCTCTCCTGACCGTCGTCGGGGGCCACCGGAGCTGACCGCTCCCCCCGAACTAGATTGCGCGCCTCCATATCCCCTGGTTGTGATCCTCCCCGGTTAACGGACTAGGTCCGCGAAACACAGCCATAGTGCATACGTACTAGGTGACACGGGCTACCGTATCCTTGTTTGCTCGCGGGCGCAATGCCAAGGTGGGCGGCGTATGAATCGGACGCAGCACCGAGAGACATCCTCGGCCGAAGGAACTCCGACCCCTCCATGGATCGGATCCGAAGCGCGTGCGACGGCAGCCAGCGAGGACCCGGACCGCGCCGGTCGGCGGGCCGGGCGGACGAAGCATCGATCCCCGGTCCTCGGCATGGCGGCGCTCGTGGCGCCGTTCTCCTGGTTCCTGATCCGTTCCCGGGGAGGGATGGTGGACGCGGTCGCCGTCGCCCTCCCGGTCATCGCGGTCACCGTGCCCCTCGTGCTGTCCGTGTTCGCATGGCGGGCCCGTCGGACCTGGCCGCTGCTCCTCGGGGTGTCGATCCTCGTGGTGAGCGTCAGTGCGACGGTGATCCCGCGCCTGCCGAGGGACCTGCCGGCGCCCGAGGATCCCACCCACGTCACGATCGCGAATGTCTTCAGGTACAACCGGACGCCCGCGGCCGCCGAACGCTCGCTCCTCGAAGGATCGACCGACCTGCTCGCGCTGATCGAGGTGCCGAACGAGCGATTCCACCGAGACATCACACAGGCCGCACCTGCGCTGCCGCACGACGTTGAACGCGGGTGGGCATCCGTCTGGTCTCGGTGGGAGCTCGGGGAGCCTCATGAGTTGCCGATCCCCAACGCCGACGTGCTTCGCCTGACCGTCGCGCGGCCCTCGTCCCCCTTCGTCCTGTACCTCGTCCACGGCGACAATCCGATCGGGTCGTGGAGCTTCGACGCTCAGCGCAGCATGACCGAAGGCCTGCTCGACACGATCGCGGCGGAGCGTCTTCCGGTGGTCCTCGGGGGGGACCTGAACGTCAGCGATCGGACCAGCAGCTACCGAGCGATCGATGCGCAGCTCCGCGACGCGATGCGGACCGGGGGGTTCGCCGAGAGCACCTACGCGGGCGGCGCCTGGCGACCGGCGCTCCTTCGGATCGACCATCTGTTCGTCTCGACGTCCTGGTGCGCATCTGCGCCGTCGACGTTCGAGGTTCCCGGATCGGACCACCGTGGGATCCGGGCCGACGTCGGGCCGTGCGGGAACGACCCGGACGCCAGCCCATCGAGCGAGGAGGGGGCATGAACGAACGAGGGCGGATCGCACGGCTCGTCGCTGTGATCACGGCGGCCCTGGCCTTCCTGGGACCGCTCGGGACCGAGCCTTCGAGCGCGGCGTCGAGAGGTCAATTCGCGGTGAATTGCCCGCTATCCCATCGCTCGATGGACGATCCGATCGTGAACCCGGGCCAACCCGGTGCCGCCCACCCCCACGACTTCTTCGCCAATCGCTCGACGGACGCGTACTCGACCTACCGGAGCATGCGCGCTGCCGGCACCACCTGTGAGCTGAAGGCCGACACCGCGGGCTACTGGATACCCACGTTGTTCGTGGGAGGCAAGAAGATCGAACCGCAGCAGTTCCTCGCCTATTACCGGACGGACCAGGAGCGACCGCGATCCGTCCGTCCCTTCCCGAAGGGGCTGAAGATCGTGGCGGGCGACCCCCACGCGACGTCGGCGCAGTCGCTCGACGTCGTCTACTGGGACTGCGAGGACGGCGGATCCGACGCGTCGCGGGCGCATCCGATCGACTGCGGTCCGGGGTTCGTCTCCGCGAGCGTGATCTTCCCGGAGTGCTGGGACGGCGAGCACCTCGATACGGCCAACCACCGATCGCACATGCGGTACGCGATCGACCCGGACGACGACAACCGCGACTCGTGCCCCAGGAGTCACCCGATCGCACTCCCCCGCCTGAACTTCTCGATCGAATGGCCGATCCACGACGGGACGACGGTCTCGCTTTCGACGGGGAAGCCGATCACCCTCCACGGGGATCTCTTCAATACGTGGCGTCAACGGATGCTCGGTCGGCTGACCGCTCGCTGTCTCCGCGAGATGCGGGACTGCGGCGTCGTCTCCACCCACGACCGGTCGGCGTGACCCGTTCCGCCACTACGGCGATGGGCGTAGGCGGGGTACGCCCGCCGCGGGTCGAGACCTGAAGGCCTTCGTTCCTACGCTGCTTCCCTGCCGCGACGCGCGGCTACGCGACCGGGGAGGAGCGGAACATCGATGGACGTCGCCGTGATGGGGACTGGACATGTCGGGCTCGTTACCAGCGTCGCGCTCGCGAGCATCGGGCATCACGTCGTCGGGACCGACGTAGACCGCGACAAGATCGAGGCGCTCAAGGAAGGCGTCTCGCCGTTCTTCGAGGTCGGTCTCGATGAGGCGATGGGCCGGGAGACGTCGTCGGGGCGACTCCGGTTCACGGATGCGGCCGAGGACGCCTTGTCCGAGGTCGAGGTGATCTTCATCTGCGTGGGCACGCCGGCACGAGAGAACGGTGAGGCGAACATGCTGGCGATGGAGACCTGCGCGAGCGCGATCGCGCAGCACGCCCGCGAAGGTGTCGTCATCGTGGAGAAGTCGACCGTTCCCGCCGGGACAGCCGAGCGCCTCCGCGGTGCGCTCGAACTCCAGCGCCCGGGGTTCGATTTCCACGTGGCCTCCAATCCCGAGTTCCTCCGCGAGGGGTCGGCGCTGAGGGACGCACTCGAGCCCGAGCGCATCGTGATCGGCACCGAGAGCCGCCTCGCGCGTGACCTCCTACGTCGCCTCTACCGGCCGTTGACCGACCGCGGGTTCCAGCAGATCGAGACCGACATCCGGACGGCGGAGCTCGCCAAGCACGCCAGCAACGCGTTCCTGGCGATGAAGATCTCGTACGCGAACGCGCTCGCACGGATCTGCGAACGAGGCGGTGCCGACGTGCTCGCCGTCGCCGAGGTCATGGGGTCGGACCCACGGATCGGACGAGCGTTCCTGCAGGCGGGACTCGGCTACGGCGGCTACTGCTTCCCCAAGGATGTCGCCGCCCTGCGGAACCTCTCATCCCGGCTCGGATATCGGTTCTCGTTGCTCGACGAGGTCGAGAAGGTCAACGACGAGGCGGTGGAGGCGGTCGCCGGCACGATCGAGGACGCCCTGTGGAACCTCGAGGGCAAGCGGATCGCCATGCTCGGGCTCGCGTTCAAGCCCGGGACCGACGATGTGCGGTTCTCACCGGCCCTCTCCCTCGCCAGGCGGCTCCTGGATCGGGGCGCCTCCGTGATCGGGCACGATCCCCAGGCGAACCGCAACGCTCAGGAGGAGCTCGCGGGCCTCGAGGTGCACGAGGACCCCTACGCGGCGGCGGAGGGTGCTCATTGCCTCGTCCTCGCCACCGAGTGGGACGAGTATCGCTCGCTCGACCTGCCAAGGCTCAGCCGAAGCATGGCATACCCGACCCTGGTGGACGCCCGGAACGCACTCGATCCACAGCGGGCTCGCTTCGCGGGCTTCTCGTACCACCCGGTGGGGCGCCCCGTCTTCGCCCAGGTGCAGCACGGGGCATCGGACGACGCCTCGGCCCGCGAGGCGGCCGAGTCGGCTCAGGTCGGATGAGCTCGCGGCTCGAGCGAGACGATCCGGGCGCCGGCGGGCCGGTCTTCATCGGGGGGGCCGGCCGGTCGGGCAAGACGTTGCTCCGCTGGATCCTGACGTCGCATCCGGCCTTCGCGGTGAGCCGCCGGACGGAGATGTGGCCGCGCTACTGGGGGCGGTTCGGCGATCTGTCGCGGCCAGAGAACGCGCGGCGTTGCCTCGACGTGATGTTCGCTCGTCCGCAGATCCAGGCGATGGACGTGGCGCGCGACCGGATCGAAGCGGAGTTGCGACAGGGCGTGCCTACGTACGCCCGTGTGTTCGCACTGGTACATGAGGACTTCGCACGTCGCACCGGTAAGCCTCGGTGGGGCGATCAGAGTGAGGGGATCGAACGGTTCGCCGACGACGTGCTCAGGGCGTACCCGGGAGCGCGGCTGATCCACATGATCCGCGATCCACGTGACCGGTTCGCGGCGGTGCGTGAGCGCGACGGTGGACTCCCTCTGCTCCTGGCGCGCTCGACTGCCGCATGGCTCACCTCGGCCGCCCTCGCCGAGAAGAACCTTCGCCTGCACGGCGACGCCTACCGCGTGCTCCGGTACGAGACGCTGGTCCGTCGTCCGTCCGAGTCCGTCAGAGCGCTCTGCGGCTTCCTGGGGGTACCGTTCGACGAGCGTGCCGTCCAGATGGAAGACGCACGCCGCTACGACGCTGAGCGACTGCGCGCCTCCAACCGGGTCCCGATCACCGACGCGGATGTGGGTCGCTTCCGTGAGCAACTCCCGGCCACCGACGTGGCCTTCATCCAGGCGGCCAGCGGCGCGACGATGCGTCGATTCGGATACGACCCCGAACCGTCGCCGTTGCACGGGACCGAACGGATCGGATTCACCGTGCTCGACCTTCCACTCGGCCTCGCTGGGGTTGGTTCGGCCAGAGCGCTGGACGCCGTGCGCGGCCGTCGGGGCCGCCGCGGCAGGCGGCGAGAGGAGGCCGCGTGAGCGCGTGGCACACCGTCGCCGATTCCGACGCCTACCGCTGGGTGACGAAGCGCGGACCCACGCGGGCCCTCTTCCGCTGCGGGCCCTACCGGCGCCTTGACACCGAGCGGCTCCGGCAGCTGGCGGTGCGCGGCGTCCGTGCTCAAGGGGAGCGTTTCGACGACGTCCACGCGTTCTGCTTGTTCGTCGGCCACAACAAGAGCGGCAGCAGCATGTTGGGCGGGCTGCTCGACGCTCACGCCGACGCGATCCTGTCCGACGAATCGGACGCGCTGCGGTACATCGAGGCCGGCTTCGACCGACATCAGCTGTGGTGGCTCCTCGACCGCCGCTCGCGGAACGAGGCGCTCAGCGGTCGCGTGACGGCGCGCCGCCTGGAGCCCTACTCGTACGCGGTGCCCGGCGGTCGCCAAGGCGAGAGCGAGCGGCCTCTCGTGATCGGCGACAGCACCACGGGCACGTCGACCCGGCGCCTGGCCACGACCCCCGGTCTTCTGCGACGGACGGCCGACGTGATGGCCCCGGCTCGCCTCGTGTTCGTCCAGGTCGTCCGGAACCCGTTCGATCCGATCGCCGTGATGATGGTGCGCGGCCACCGGACGTTCCAGGATGCGATCGACCGCTACTTCGTCGCATGTGATCAGTTGCTCGATATCAGAGCGCGTGTGGAGCGGGATTCACTCCTCGAGGTGCGCTACGAGGATCTCGTCGACGACCCTGAGGCCGGGCTCACACGGGTGGGTGGCTTCCTCGGACTCGCGGCGGAACCCGAGCATCTCCGGGCGTGCACGGCCATCATCCGACCGTCGCCCGACCAGAGTCGCGCGATGGTCGAGTGGACCCCGCGATGGATCGCCGAAGTGGAGCGGCACCTGACGGACTACGACTTCTTGGAGGGCTACTCGTATGAGCGTTGACGCCGACCGGGCGAGGACCGACCCTCGCCATCCGCAGAGCGAGCCGGAGCCGGGCCGTCCTCGCGAGACGGCGCGGCCGATCTTCGTCTCGGGTCCGGACCGCAGCGGCACGACGTTGATCTACGCGCTGCTGGCCTCGCATCCCGACCTCTCGATGGTCCGCCGCACGAACATGTGGCGCTACTTCGACGGCCGGTATGGGGATCTCGCCGATCCAGCGAACCTCGATCGGTGCCTCGACGACATGATCGCGTTCCGTCGGATGCGTCACCTCAACCCGGATCGCGAGCGGATCCGACGGGAGTTCCTCGATGGTCCCGCCACCTACGGGCGGCTCTTCGCCCTGTTCCACGACCATCACGCCGAACGGGCCGACCGGCCCCGATGGGGCGACAAATCGCTCCACACGGAGCATTTCGCGGATCGGGTCTTCGCCGAGTTCCCCGACGCGCGCATCGTTCACATGATGCGCGATCCGCGCGACCGGTACGCCTCGGTGCGCAAGCGCTGGGGGCGGGACGAGCCTCGGCTCGCGAACGCTACCGGACGCTGGCTCGCGTCGACCCGCGCCGCTCGGCGCCACGCGCTCGCCGACCCCGACCGGTTCCTCATCGTGCGTTACGAGGACCTCGCGCGGACGCCCGAGGACACGATGCATCTGGTCTGCGCGTTCGCGGATCTCCGGTACACGTCGGAGATGCTCGCGATGGAGGGGGCGCCCGAGCATAGGGAACGGGGAGGCAACAGTTCGTACGGGCCGCGCCAGCCCGGGACGATCTCCACCATGAGCATCGGCCGGTTCGCGGAGGTTCTCTCCCCGACGGAGATCGCGTACATCGACCGAACCGCGCGCGACGAGATGGACGCCTTCGACTACCCGCCGGCGGGAGTCTCACTGTCGCCAGCCGCACGAGCGCGCCTCGTCGCATGGACCATGCCGGCGGCGTCCGTGCGGATGCGCGCGGGTATGGCCCTCGAGGAGCGCACGCGGCGCCGGGGTGAGGCTGTACCGACCGGCAAGCGCGACGGCGTATCCGGATCGTCTGACGTCGACGACGGACGGACGGTGACATGACCCTGACAGCTCCCTCCGTGCATCCGACGGCCCTCGTCGAGGACGGCGCCGTCGTGGGGCCGGGGACGCGGATCTGGCACCGGTCCCACGTGCGGTCCGGCAGCCGGATCGGCGCGGACTGCTCGATCGGGTTCTCCGTGTACGTCGACACCTCGGTGGTGGTCGGCGACCGCTGCAAGATCCAGAACCACGCGGACCTCTTCCGTGGCGTCACGCTCGAAGATGAGGTCTTCATCGGGCCGTCGGTGACGTTCTCGAACGACCGGTATCCGCGGGCCACCTCCGAGGCATGGGAGGTGGTCCCCACGGTGGTGCGCCAGGGCGCCAGCATCGGTGCGAACGCGACGGTCGTCTGCGGTGTCGACATCGGCCGATGGGCGACGGTCGGCGCCGGAGCCGTCGTCACGGGCGACGTCCCCGCCTTCGCGCTCGTCCAGGGGATCCCCGCCCGGGTGGCGGGATGGATGTGTCCCTGTGGTCAACCGTTGGCGCGGGTCGGATCCCCGATCCCGCCCTCCTGCGCGGCCTGTGGGCGGGACACCGACCCCGAGGTGATCGGCCGATGATCGTCGTCGGCGAGCCCGTGATCGGCGAGCTCGAGGAGAAGCTGGTTCTCGAAGCGCTCCGGTCCGGTCGTCTGGTCCAAGGCCCGATGATCGACGCGTTCGAGACGGCGGTGCGCGATGTCGTGGGAACGCGTCACGCACTCGCGGTCAACAGCGGCACCAGCGCATTGATCGCCGCGCTGATCGCGAACGGGATCGGGCCCGGCGACGAGGTGATCACGAGCCCGTTCACCTTCGTCGCCACGCTGAACGCGATCCTGTTCGCAGGCGCGACACCGCGCTTCGTCGATCTTGGTGAGGACTTCGCGATCGATCCGTCCCTCGTTGCCGACGCGATCACGCCCGCCACGCGCGCCCTGATGCCGGTGCATCTCTACGGTTGCCCAGCGGACATGCCGGCCCTCGAGGCGGCGATAGGAGGTCGGGAGATCGCGGTGGTGGAGGATGCCGCTCAAGCGCTGGGCGCCGCGATCGGCGACCGCTCCGTCGGCTCCTTCGGCACGGCCTGCTTCTCCTTCTACGCGACGAAGAACGTCACGACCGGCGAGGGCGGGGTGGTCACGACCGACGACGACGACGTGGCCGAGGTGGTCCGCCTGCTGCGCAACCAGGGGCAACGCGCCACCTACGACTACGCGCGGCCCGGGTTCAACTTCCGCCTGACGGAGCTGCAGGCTGCGCTCGGGGTCGCCCAGATGCAGCGTCTCCCCGACATCACAGCGGCGCGCCGGGGCAACGCCCGGTCCCTCTCCGCTTCGCTCGCCGGGCTTCCCGGCGTGGTACTGCCCTCGGAGCCCGCCGGGCGCCATCACGTCTTCCATCAGTACACGATCCGCGTCACGCCGGAAGCGCGTATCGATCGGGACGGTCTACGCGCCTGCCTCCTGGAACGCGGCATCAGCTGCGGCGTGTATTACCCCGCTCCGGTCTTCGAGCACGAGTGCTTCCGGGCCGATCCGCGCGTCGGCCGCCCGAGCATGCCCGTGGCCGAGCGCGCGGCGCGCGAAGTCCTCTCGCTCCCGGTGCACCCCAACCTGACCGACTCGGATCTGGACGCGATCGCGACGGCGATGTGGGAGGTGCTCACCTGATGCGGGCGGCGGCGGCGGAGCACGGCGCCCGCGTCGTTCGCTCGCTCGACGAGGCTCGATGGGCGGCGTTCGTCGGGCAGCATCCGCACGGGACCGTGTTCCACACCCCGCAGATGCATCGGGCCCTGTCGGAGACCTCCCGGCACCGGCCCGACGTGCTGGCCGAGGTGGACGGAGACGGAGAGATACGGGCCCTCCTCACACCCGTGACGATCGCCACGCTCGGCGGACCGCTCCGATCGATCACCGGTCGCGTGGTGGCCTTCGCCGGTCCGCTCGCGGTCGACGGGAGTGACGGAGAAGCCGCGGTGCGGCGGCTCCTGACCACCTTCCGACGAACCGTGCCCCGATCGGCCCTCTTCGTCGAGATCCGGCACATCTTCGATCCCGGTCCGAACCGCGGTGCCCTGGCCGTTTCAGGGTTCACGCTCGAGCCCCACCTGAACTTCTTCGTCGATCTCACGGCGCCGACCGACGTGTTGTGGGGCCGTCTCACCCAGAGCACGCGACGGAACGTGGCGAAGGCCCGGCGCGAGGGCGTGACGATCATCGAGGCGACCGATGAGGCTCAGGTCGCCGAGGGGTACGCGGTCCTCGAGGACGTCTACCGGCGGATCCAGGTGCCGCTTCCGGATCGCTCCCTCTTCGAGGCCGCGGCCCGGCGTCTGGGTGCCACGGGGTCCTACCGCATGCTGCTCGCGCGCGCCCAGGGAGAGACGATCGGCGTGCTCACGCTGCTCGGAGGGAACGGCCTGATCACGTACTGGTACACGGGCACCCTGCGGGAGCACGCGAAGCTGCGCGCCGGCGACCTCCTCGTCTGGCATGCGATCGAGATGGGCCACGACGAGGGATACCGCAGCATGGATTTCGGAGGCGCCGGGCAGCCCGATGTGCCGTACGGCGTTCGGGACTTCAAGGCGAAGTTCGGTGGCGATCTGGTCGCCTTCGGGCGCGATCTCTGGGTGCCGTCGCCGACCCGTCTGCGCCTGGCGACCGCCGCCTATCGATCGGCGCGGAGGTTCCTGTGACCATGATGCGCACGTGCGCGCCGTGTGGATGCCGGGGGGGCGCGTGAACGCGCTGTCGGTTGCCGCCCGGGGAAAGGGGTCGCTGCAGGCACTCCACCGGGCGGCGGCGATCGGGGCCCACTACGGCCTCGGCCCGAGCCGCATGGAGCGTCGGGTTGAGACGGTCCTCGGCCTGGTCGAGCGCTTCTCGGGACGGGCGACACTCCCGGTGACGGCGGCCACGGTCGCACGGAATCCACGCGCCCTTCCCCGGTTCGAGGAACTCGGGATCGAGTTCGCGGTTCACGGCATGTACCACGTCGACCACGTGTCCATCCCTGGGGCCGAGCAGCGCCGGCATTTCGAGCGCGCCTTGCGGACGCTGGCGACGGCGGGCCTGGCGCCCGTCGGGTTCCGAGCTCCGTACCTTCGATGGACCGACGACACGCTGACGGCGCTCCGCGAGAACGGCTTCGAATACGACAGCAGCCAGGCCGTGCACCTGCCGCTGCTCGATGAAGATCCGGGTGGCCGGTACGCACGGGCACTCGAGTTCTACGGCGCGGTCTCCGCGCTCGACGAGCCGGTGCTCCCCAGGATCGAGCACGGCCTCGTGCGGATCCCATACTGCCTCCCTGACGACGAGGCCGTCGTCGATCGCCTGCGGCTGGATCCCTATGAGATCTCGCGAGTGTGGGCGGAGATGTTCCGGATGATCCACGCGCGCGGCGAGGTGTTCACCCTCGCCGTGCATCCGGAGCGCATCGATCAGTGTGCCGACGGGATCGCCGCCGTGCTCCGCGAGGCCGCCGCCGCGCGGCCTGCCGTGTGGCTCGCTCGGCTGGACGAGGTCGCCCGATGGTGGCGCGCACGCACCGGGGCTCGCGTCGAGATCGTGGACGCCGAGCCCGGCACCGTACAGGTCGCCGTGCACGGTCCGGCCGGCGTCACCTTGCAGGTCAAAGGGACGCCGACCGAGGATGCGACACCCTGGGACGGGCGATGGAACCAGGCACGCGGCCCCGTGGTCGCCGTGCGTTCGGACCGTCGACCGGTCCTGGGGATCGACCCAAGATCCGACCCTCGCGTCGCTCCGTTCCTCCGCCAGCAGGGGTACCTGGTTGAGTCGGTGGAACCCGGGCTCCGGTACGCGAAGGTCCTCCGGATCGACCGCTTCCCCCGGGCCGATGAGCTGCCCCTCCTGGCGGACCTCGAGACGGACGACACACCCCTCGTGCGGCTGGGACGCTGGCCAGATGGGGCGAAGAGCGTGGTGTCCCTCACGGGTGACCTCGACGCACTCACCGTCTGGGACTACGCGTTCAGGGCATTGGGACGATGACGAACGAAGGGACGAGCGGCGCCCGCGAGCACGGGAAAGGACGCGTCCGACCGAGGCACTGCATGATCGTGCACGCCTACTACCCCGTCGGAGAGACGCGGGTGCAGCGCGAGGCTGAGGCGCTCGTACGCGCAGGCTTCGACGTCGATGTCCTCTGCCTCCGGGACGAGGGCGAGCGAGCGCGCGAACGGATCGACGGGATCGAGGTTCATCGACTACCGGTACAGGTCGACAAACGAGGGCTGGGACGACAGTTCATCAGCTACTTGCGGATGCTCGCCCTAGCGTCGCTGCGCGTCGCCCAGCTCCACCGCGCGCAACCGTTCACGTCGGTGCAGGTGCACAACCTCCCCGACTTCCTCGTCTTCGCCGCCGTGTACCCGAAACGCCGGGGCGCCCGCGTGGTCCTCGACCTGCATGATCTGATGCCCGAGTTCTTCGACGGTCGCTTCGGACGCCAACACCCGCTGCTGCGGCGGGCCGTGCGTTGGCAGGAACGTGTCAGCTGCCACTTCGCCGATCGGGTGATCACGGTGAGCGACCACTGGCGACAGGCGCTGATCGATCGCGGCGTCCCCTCGAGGAAGGTCGATGTGGTGATGAACGTCGCCGACGCGCGGCTCTTCACCCCGGGCGGCGCGGGACAACGTCCGGCGCCCGCCAACCGGCTCCGGCTGCTGTACCACGGCACGATCACGCGCCGGTACGGACTCGATCTCGCTCTGCGCGCCGTGGCGATCGCGCGGGACGAGGTGCCGGGCATCCACCTGACGATCGTGGGCAAAGGGGATGACGTGCCGGCGCTCACGGCCCTGCGCACCACCCTCGGGCTCGACCTCGTGGTGGACATCCGGGACGAGTTCCTCCCGGTCGAGGTACTCCCGGACCTCATCGCGTCGGCCGATGCCGGCATCGTTCCGTACCGCGACGATGTATTCACGGATGGGCTGCTGCCCACCAAGCTCATGGAGTACGCGGAGATGCATCTCCCGTCGATCGCGGCGCGGACGACGGCGATCGACGGCTACTTCGCCGACTCGTTCGTCGAGTTCTTCGAGCCGGGCGACGTGGGGGGACTCGCGCGGATCATCGTCGAGCTCGCCCGGAATCCCGCACGCCGCGAGGCGCTCGCACGGGGCGCCGAGCGCTTCACGGAACGGTACAACTGGGCGGACGTGAGCGACCGTTACGTCGAGCTCGTCGTGCGACTCGACCGATCGCCGCTCCCCGCGACGTCGGTGTGACGCACTCTCCTCAGTCGAAGAGCTCGGTGTTGGCTCCCACCCACTTCCACAGTCGCTCGACCCCGTCGGGCATCGATACGATCGGCTGCCATCCCAAGGCACTCGAGGCGTGGCGGATGTCGCTGACGAACACGGGTTGGTCCCCCGGACGCCAGTCGGCGAACCGGACGGGGATCTCGCGCCCCGCGAGCTCACCGAGCAGCGCCCCGAACTCTGCCCACACCGACATCGTGTTCGCCGGGCCCCCGCCGACGTTGTAGACGGCGCCCGAGACGTCGTCGATGCGCGCCGCTGCACGATCGTAGGCATCGATCAGATCGTCCACCCAGAGCACATCACGCACCTGTTTGCCGTCGCCGTAGATCGTGATCGGACGACCCAGCCGCGCGGCGATGCAGAAGTGGGCGACCCAGCCCTGATCCTCGACACCCATCTGCCGCTCCCCGTAGATGCACGATTGCCGCATCACGACGGTCCGAAGGCCATAGATCCTCGCGTAGTCCCGTACGTACTGATCGCCCGCGCCCTTCGAACAGCCGTAGGGCGAGTGGAAGTCCAGGGGCTGTGTCTCCGCCACGCCCTCCGGGAGGTCGGCGTAGCGGTACCGCCCCTCCTCCTCGACCACCGCGGTGTCCTCCATCCCGCCGTACACCTTGTTGGTGGAGGCGTAGATCAGCGCCGCCTCCGGCGCCCCGGCCCGTACGGCCTCGAGCACGTTGAAGGTGCCGAGCGCGTTGATCTCGAAGTCCTGGCGCGGGTCGACCACCGACGTGGTCACGGCGACCTGAGCCGCCAGGTGGTAGACACGATCCGTCGATGCGGGCAGCGCCGATCTGAGCGCCGCGGCGTCCCTGATGTCGCCACGCACCACCTCCAGGCGATCATCATGGCGCTCCCGCAGCCACCGCAGGTTCGCATCGGTGCCTGCCCGGGAGAAGTCATCGAAGATCACGACCCGATCCCCCCGACCCAGGTGGCGGTCAGCCAGATTGCATCCGATGAAACCGGCTCCGCCGGTGATGAAGATGTCCATCAGTTCACCCCTTCGAACGTGTCCGTTGTGGCGGCCGTCGCATCTGCGTCCGGCCCAAGGCCCAGATCCGTCCAGGTCCGTGCACGCACCTCGCGCAGTCCGGCGTCCCATGCCGCCCGGCTCCGTTGCCGGAGTCCGGCGATCTCTCCTGCGAGCTCGTCTCGCCGCTCGACGGCTTCGCGCAGACCGACGGCGATGCCCTCGGCATCGTTAGGTACGAACACGGCCGCGCCGGCGAACAGAGTCTGTAGGTACGGCCAGTCCGATGTGATGACCGGGGTTCCCACGGCGATCGCTTCGCAGCCCGCGAGCTGCAGCGTGTGATCCCGCGTAGTCAACACCATGACGGCGTCGGCCTCTCGGAGCAGCCCCAGGTACTCCCCGTTGCCGTCGAGGAACCCCGTGTAGCTGACGTTCGACGGAGCCGGGGGCAGCCGACGCTCTGTACGCTTGCGGTCGTCGCCCGTGATCCACACGTGGACCTCAGGAACCGCGGCGGCCGCCTCCAGCACCGCCTCGATCGGCTCGTCGTCCGCGAACGTGCCGGCGAACGCGACGTTGAACCCCGCGCCGAGCGGGTACGGCTTCCCATCGGGCAGCTCCAGGAACGGATCGAGCATCACGGTGGCATGACCGCCCCACCGCCGGATCAGCCGGGCCCACGACTCGCTCGTGACGATGTTCGTGGCCGCGCGGCGCGCCAGGTAGCGTTGGAACGGCTCGGCCCACCGCCAGATCGGGTCGAACGCCGCGGAGTGGAACTCGGTCACGAACCGTGCCCCCGAGACCCGACAGTAGAGGTTGACGATCATGCCGAGCACGAACGGCGGGGTCTGCACATGGATCGCATCCGGCCGTTCGCGAAGCAGCATCCGCATCGTCGCCACGGCCTGGAGCGGATACTTGAGCGGAGCGATCGAGGGCGACTGGAACCGCAGGTAGTGGACGCAGTGCAGCGTCGAGTGGAGCTCTCTCGCGAACAGCTCGCTCCGACGGCTGTACGGTGCCCAGGCCACCGCGATCCATCGGCCGCTTCGGGTGCGCATGCGCCTCACCTCCCCACCCCGTTCTCCCGAGACGGCGAGTCGGTGAGGGACGAGGACCCGCCCCGCGGTCCCTCAGGCGAGGGCCAAAGGAGCCCCGCGAACCGCTCGCTGTTGCGCTCCAGGTCGAAGACCTCACGGACCGTCCGGCGCCCCCGTTCGCCCATCTCGCGCCCGAGAACGGGATCGGCGAGCACGACGTCGAGTGCGTCGGCCAGGGAGACCGCGTCGCCCGAGGGCGGCAGGAATCCCTCGACGCGGTCGCGGACGAGCTCCCTGATCGCGGGCAGGTCGCTCGCGACGACGGGGAGTCCCATCGCCATCGCCTCGGCGAGGACGTTCGGGATCCCATCGACGTCGCCGTCGGCTCGGCGGACGCACGGAAGGGCGAAAACCGTCGCCTTTCGATAGCGATCGACGACCTCGTCGTGGGGCAGGGCTCCCACAAGGGTCACGCACCCACCGAGTCCCAGCGCGGCGATCGACGCGGTGAGGGTCGCTTCTTCGGGACCGCGGCCCACGATCGTGCACACGAACGAGCGGCCCCGACGGCGGAGGATGGCGCACGATTCGATCAGCGTCCGGAATCCCTTGCGCTCGGCGAGCTGGCCCACCCCCAGGATCACGGGCGGATCGGAGGGGACCCGGCGCGGGGTCGCCTCCGGCACGTCGATCCCGTGGTACGCGACCTCGATCCGGGATGGGTCTCCCCCGAGGGCGATCATGCGCTCGCGGTTGTGCTCGGTGCACGTGACCACACGCCTCGCGGTGTCGACCTTCTCGGGCACCAGGATCGGTTCCACGTACAGATCCGCGCCCGCGTGGACCGACAGGCTGTACGTCGTGCCGCGGAGTCGCGCGGCAACCATCGCGATCGTCGCGGCGCGATCGATGAAGTGGGCGTGGAACTCGCGGAAGGACCAGGTCCGGGTGAGGTCGGCGACCACCACGCCCTCCCCGAAGTGCAGCAGGCTCTTGGCGCGGGCGCGGAACCCCGGATGGGGGCGGCTCACGAGCCAGACGAGCGTCGACAGATACACGAGCGGGCGCCGGACGAAGGTCCGTCCGTGCGCCGCCGCGACGGACAAGGCCCTGGCCGGAAGCAGGTAGGCGACCGAGCGCGATGCGAGCTGCTGCTCGGCCGAGAGGGGCGTGTCCCCGGGCGGGCGCCGGACCGCCACGACGCGGATGTCCATCCCGCGCTGCCGGAGGGCGCGGATCTCACGATCGATGAAGGTCGTCGTGAGGAGCGGATAGGTCCCGATCACGTAGACGACGGAGGTCGACGCCTCGGTGCTCGCCGGCTGAAGGCCCTCGAACCGTGTCCGGAGCATCAGACCGCCTCCGATCGGAGCGGCCGGCGCCGCGTGGGGACGCGGGCTGCATCGGCGACCAACGCGGCGATCATGCCGAGGACCACCCACCACATCCCGAGTCCGAAGGGGACCTGCATCCGCGAGAAGTTGTTCACCACGACGTGACCCAGGAGCACCAGCCACAGCGACAGCACCAGCTGCCGACTGACGAACCCGCGTCGGCTGAAACGCGGGAGCGTTCTCGCGGTCCTGACGAGCCAGTACACGACCGGCGACATGAAGAGCAGCAGCCCGATCAGTCCTTGCTCGGCCAGGGTAGTCAGGTAGAAGTTGTGCGAGGCATGGTCCTTGTTGGGGTAGACCAGGTCGCCGACCGCCGCCTGGAAGTCCCGGTCGTATTCGTCGAAGTTCTCGTACCCCCACCCAGTGATCGGCCGTGCGGCGAACATCCGGACCGACGCATAGACGACGGGCAACCGGCTCAGGGCGGACTCCTCGGACTGGGCCGAGTCCAGCCGTTGGCTCGCCCACTCGAACTGCGTCGAGAAGACGCCGAGCACGGTCAGAACGGCGAGGACGGGGATGATGCCCAGCACGAGCCGGTGGAAGTGCGGTCGCTGGACCACCATGAGCGCCGTGACCACCAGGGCGAGGACGATCCAGTTGGCCCGGGAGAAGGTCATGAACACCATCCAGAAGGCGAGGATCGACAGGCCCACGAACCACGCCCGCCGAGCCTTCTCCTTCACCACCACCCCGTAGTGCAGGAGCAGCAACCCCGCGAACAGGACGCTCACCCCGAACACGTTGGGATCGCGGAACGTCCCGGTCGTGCGCTCCCCCGCGTGCACCGTCCAAGCGCTCGGCAGAGCCGCCGGGGCCCACCAACCCATCAGCCCGATCGCGGTTTGGGTGAGGAGCAGGAAGACGGTCGCCGGCACGAACCAGCGCGCATCGTCGTTCGAGATCCCGACGAGCCGGATCACGAGGTACAGGAGGATCGGCGCGATGGCACGGTCGTAGAACAGGATCGTCATCGCGACGGGCTCCGGCGACGCGAACCAGATCGACAGGAGCGTGGCCGCGACGTACCCACCGATCAAGATCTCTGCCCACCCGAGCCGTGGGAGTCGGCGCCGGGTGACGCCGAGTCGCGGCCCCATGACCACGATCGCGAGGGTGGCGGCCGGCAAGAGCCGGTGGACCAGCCAGTAGGCCTGGCGGAAGGTGGCGCTGTCCGTGACGACGACGAACGGAGCGAGGAAGACCCAGATCGAGACCGCCGCGAGCGGGTACCGATGAAGCAGGACGAAGACGGGGACGGAGAGCAGGAGGCCGAGTGCGACATACCAGAGGCCGACCGCGCCCAGGAACGCCGCGACGACCCCGGCGACGAGACCGCCGAACACCGTCGACACCCTGAGGACCCACGTCCGAGGATCCGCGGTGGGGACCCTGAGTGGCGCATCGTCGACGTGGGCGTTGGCCTGGATCACGCTGAGGGTTCCCCCGCCACGATGCGGTAGGACGGCACCGGACGGCCCCGCCGGTCCTTGAACGACTCGCGGATGCGCCACAGCGACAAGCGAGCCGTCTCGAGGGGAAGATCGCTCAACCAGAACCGCACCCGCTGCGCCGCGGGCAGGTGATCGGCTGACCGGTCATACCCGAAGGCCGCCATCTCTTGCGACGCCTTCCGCTCGATGAACGCGGCCTGCCGCGGCGACAGCACCTCCCGGAACCGACCGATCGAATCGGAGGAGATCACGCCCGGAGGGCGCGCTCCGTAGGAGCTGTTGCTCCCCTTCTCCAGCAGTCGCGGGGCGCCCTCCATCGCCAGCATCTCCGGCACGAACGGCTCGTCGATGAACCCGCAGAGCGCTCGCACCGTGTCCTCCGGCGCGGTGACCAGGGTCTCGTACCGTACGGTCAGATACCGGTCGGGATATCGCCGTTGGTTCTCGAGCGCCAACTGCGCCGAGGCGAGCCACTCCGCGGTGCCCGCCCCGACGCCCCCGCGACGGATCCCCCACCTCGTCTTGGACGAGGCGTACCGGTCGCGGGGGTCGCGGATCATGTGCAGGATCTTCGCGTCCGGGTAGGCGGCCAGGAGCGGGTCGGTGTACCGCTCCGTGTTGAGCGACTTGTCGCCCCATCGCGGTCGCCCGAGACGGTCGGCCACCTGCTGCTCGAGGAGCGCGAACAAGCGAGGGTAGGTGCGGTCACCGCTGACGAACTCCCGGCGGAGGCGCTCACGGTCGGGCTCCAGGACGAGGAGTCGCTTGTACCTCATCATCATGTCGAGACACCGCTCGAGGCCGCTGTCGTCCGCGAGATCGCCGAACTGCTCGTAGAAGTGCGTCCACAGGTTCGTGCGGCGTGTCATCGCGATGCTCGGATGGGAGGCCAATAGCGCGAACATCAGGCTCGTGCCGCTCCGCTCGAGTCCCGCTACGAAGATCGGGCCGGATCCCATCGTCACCCCTTCGGCTTCGTGATCCCGCTGGCGACCGACAGGCGGAACGCCGTCATGGCGGCCCGTTCGATCGGCCGATCCATCAGCTGGAACGCGACGCGGTCCAGGAAGGGCCCGTCCGGCGCCGTTCGCGGATACTCGAACGAGGCGAGCTCATGCGCGGCGTAGGTGTCGACGAAGCGCCGTACGTCGGGACGCACGGGAGCCGACCCGCCGCTCTCGTCGGGGACGAGGGGCTGGTCGAACCGGACCGAGCCCAGCGCCCGCTCCATCTCCGGCCTGCACGTCTCTCCGAGGAACACACACACCGTCCGCAGGGTGGCGAGCGGCCGCGAGGCGAACGTCTCGTACCGAACCACGAGGTAGCGCCCCGCGTACCGCTCGCCGTTGCGTTCGGCCAGCCTCGCCGACCGAAGCCAGCGCGCCGTGTCCCAGCCCACGGACCCGCGGCGCCCTCGAGCGCCGCTCCGGCCGTACCGGGAGCGCGGATCGCGAACGAGATGGATCATCCGGGCATCGGGGTAGGCGGCGAAGATCGGGTCGGCGAAACACTCCACGCCACCGAACTGCTCCCCCCACCTCCGCCTGCCCAGGTCACGCGCGTGCTGTGCGTGGATCACACCGAACAGTCGGGCGTACGAGCTCGGCCCTTGGCGGAACTCCGCCAGGATCCGGTCGACGTTCGGCTGTAGCACCTCGACGTGTTCGTCCGCCGCGATCGCCGCGACGCAACGCTCCGCGTTGTCGGACCGGGCCAGGTCGCCATGCCGATCGAAGTGCCGCCTCCACAACCCGGTTCGACGCGTCAGGCTGAGATCGGGGTGTCGGTCGAGCATCACGCGCAGCTGCGTCTTGCCCGAGTGCGACAACCCGCCGATGAACACCGGAGCCCCCAGGCCGATCATGATGTCGCCTCCGATCCTGCAAGCATCGTCTTAGGATCCGGATCGCGTCCGAACCGCGAGGGCATCCGACATCGAAGCTCCTCCATCCCACGCCAGGCGACCATCCGTGCGGCCTGCGAGGGCCAGCAGCGCAGGACGAACCGAGCCCGGTCGGCGGGCGACAACGCGATGGGGTCGGCCCGATAGCCGAACGCGGCCATCCGGCGACCCGCGTGGAGCTGGAGGAACGCGAGATCCGCCGGCGGCACCCGTCCTCGGTACCGACCGACGTACGCCTCGGACAGCAACCCACGTCCGCCGACACGCTCCGCCCGCTCCCGGAGGCGGGCCCGCCGATCGGGCGCCCCCTCCATCCCGAGCATGGACGGCGTGAAGGACTCGCCGAGGAACGCGCAGACCTCGCGCAGTGCACGCTCCGGATCCCATACGAGGTCCTCGAACCGCACGACGAGATAGCCGTCGGGGTGGCGACGACGGTTCTTCTCGGCCAGGCCCGTCGAGTAGCGCCAGCGTGCGGTGGCCCCGCCGGCCTCGCCCCGGCCGTCCGGCCAAAGCGACCGCGACGCTTCGTATCGATCACGCGGGTCGCGAACCATGTGCACGACCTTCGCTCCGGGGAAGGCCCGGAACAGCCGATCCGCGTATGCCTCGATCAGACCGGCTTGGGCGCCCCAGCGCGGCTTGCCGAGGTGTTCGGCGTACTGGCGGAGGAACAGCGAGAAGAGGTGCTCGTAGGTGGGCGGCCCCTCTGAGAAGCGGGCACGGAGCTCCTCGGGATCCGGGGCGAGCGCCCGGATGTGCGAGTAGCGGAGCATCGTCGCCAGGCAACGCTCCAGGTTGTCGGCACGCTCCAGGGCACCGAACCGGTCCAGGAAGTAGGTCTCCATGTTGGACCCGACCGGCGGTATCGCGATCCTCGGATGCGACGTGAGGAACGCGGCCATCGTCGTCTTCCCGCTCCGATCGAGCCCTCCGACGAAGACCGGGCGATCCGAGTCCGCCGGCTCGACCCGTGACGATG
Organism: uncultured Actinomycetes bacterium; assembly: GCA_963816275.1. Classification (GTDB taxonomy): domain Bacteria; phylum Actinomycetota; class UBA4738; order UBA4738; family HRBIN12; genus JAOUEA01. The sequence goes on along the minus strand of CAWFJU010000017.1, from coordinate 32,372 downwards.
CGTACCCCAGGCGTGCGACGCCGGTCGTGGTCATCCGCGCCTCCCAACGACCCCGACGACCGGGATCCGACCCCAGGCGGCGCGGAGCCGCCCAACGGCGTGCTCGAGGACCATGCGATCCTTGGGCGCGAGGCCAAGCGCCACGAGCGCGCCCACATAGGCGCTCACGACGAGCGCGCCCTCGACGACGACGAGCACGAACCGCGGCCCTGGTGGCGCCACCGTCCGCAGCGAGACGCCGACGACGAGTGCGGTCACCGCCGCAGCGATCGGCTTCAGGAACGTGCGATCGTAAGGCTGGACATGCTCGAGGAACCAGAGCTCCACGACCGTCAGCAGGTTCACGAGTCCGACGGACAGCAGCGTCGCCAGGGCGGCCCCCACGACGCCCCAGCGCGGGATCATCAGCGCGCCGCCGCCGATCAGGAGGACGCTCCAGAGCACCGAGTTCACGAGCTTCATGCGCGTGTGCCCGGTCATGTCCAGGAGCGGGCCGCACGTCCCCGTCGCTGCGTTCACGAGCTCGGCGTACGACAGGATGATCAACGCCGTGGTCCCCGCCACGAACGACTCACCGAACACCCGGAGGAGCGGCTCGGCGAACAGCACGATGACGACGAAGAACGGGAGGTTCAGCGCGAAGCTCCACCTGGTGGTCGTTGAGTACAGGGTGGCCAGGCCCTCGCGGTCGCCCTTGTCGTGGAGCTCGGCCAGACTCGGCTTCACGGCGACGAGGAGCGAGAGCAGCGTGACGTGGCTCACGAGGTTCACGCGCGCGGCCACGGCGAAGATCCCGACGCTCGAGACCGCGGTCAGCGCCCCGAGCAGCAGCGATTCGATGTTGCGGCGGAATTGTCTGATCATGCCCGATAGCCAGAGGGGCAGCGCGAACCGGAAGATCGCCGCCGTGTCTCGACTGGCGGACGAATGCAGGTGGGCCCGGATCGGGAAGATCCGGTCCAGGAGGATGAGCATCGCGATGCTCGCCGCGAGATCAGAACCGACGAACACGACCACGGCCCACTGGACGGTCAGAACCCCGAGCAGCACGAGCAGGGCGAGCCCGCCGAGCCGGATGAGCGACATCACGACGTTCTCGGCATACGCGACGTAGTCCATGCGCTTGAGACCCCGAGCCACACCCGCGAGCACGTTGCTCAGCGTGAGGACGGGCACCACGACGGCGAGCATGCGCAACAGCGGCTCGAGTGCGGGATCGGAGAACAGTGTGTTCGCGAGCCACCCGGCCCCGAGGAAGAGCATGACCCCCATGACGATCCCGATCGCCGTGGATCCGACGATCCCGACCTGGATCGTGCCCCAGACGGCCGCGTCGTCGTCCCTGCCCGCCGTGATGGCCACGTATCGCGTCATCGCGTCGTCGAGCCCGAGCTGCGCGACGCCGGCGAACAGCGCCGCGGCCGTGATCGCCAGCACATAGAGGCCGTACCCGGTCGCGCCGAGGCCGCGAGCCAGGATCAGCGCGATCACGAACCGGGCGAGGAACTCGAAGACGCTTCCCCCGGCCAGGAACCCCGACCCCTTGGCCGTCGACAGGATGTGCGTGTCCGAGGTCGCGGCGACCGCCACGTCCGCGTCGGGATCGGCCGTCCCCCGGTCGGTCACCGCTCCGCTCGCTCGCCGCTGGGGGACGGCGTCGAGGCCGGCGGGGGGCTCACGGCGCGCCGTGTGACCAGCCGGCGGGCGAGGGTGATCGCGTCCCGGTCGCCGGAGAACGCCTCGTCCCGGTACTCGCAGACGGCCGTGCGGACCCTGAGGCGGGGACCCTCCTGCTCGTCACCCTCGGAGCTCTCCGCCAAGACGGCCTCCCACTCGAGCACCGCCCACTCCGCCGTAGCCACGTCCATGCCGGGAAGCAGGGCCGCGAAGGTCGTGCCGCCGAGCCGCGCTACGACGTCCTCGTCGCGCACCGACGCGCCGAGTGCATCCGCGATCGCGAACAGGGCGCCGCGATCCGGCAGCCGCGATCGTCCCCCTTCCACGTCGACGATCGCGACCTTGAGCACGCCGATGCTGAACAGGTCCCCGTGATGCTGCGCCCGGCTCACCTCCTGGATCACCCGCTCGGCGAGGAACCGCTCGCTCGCGAGGCCCGTCACGGGGTCGTCCACCGCCTGGTCGTCGGTGGCGCTGGCGCGTTGGAGCGGGTTCGGTCCGCGGTCGTTCTTCGGGGGGACGAGGTACTCGACGAGGAGGGCGAGCCCGATGCCGAAGAGGAGCCCGAACGTCGTCCCTACCGCGATCGTGAGGGGCTTGTTCGGCGAAGAGGGAGCGTCCGGGACCTCCGGGTCATCGAGCGGTTGGATCACGAAGGGATCTCCGTCGCCGGCGACATGATCGAAGGTCTTGTCCCCGACCGCACGGGCGAGCTCCTGCGCGGCCTCGGGATCCGGGCCGCCCACCGTGATCTTCAGGATGTTCGTGCCCGTGACCGGCTCGGCGGTCACCGTCGTCCCGGACGTATCCACCGACGGGATCGAGGCGATCGCCTCATCGCGGATCGACTGGCTGCTCGCGATCTTCGCGTACGTGGCGATGATCTGCTCGTTGCGGATCAGGAGATCGATCGAGTTGTTGATGTCGTCCAACGAAGGGACGGCGCCGTCCTCCGCAGGCGCCGGCTGCGCCACGTACGTACCGGTCGATTCGAACATCGGCACCTGGTGGTCCACGAACCAGAACGTCGCGGACGTGGCAACCACGAACACCAGCAGCACCAGCCACACGTGTCGACCGATCAGTACGAGGTATCTGCGAAGTTCCACACCGTCTCCGTTCGGGTCAATCCGTCGCGTCGATGGTCGCGGCCGCAACTGCCGCCCCGACGCCGGTCGAAGTGAGGGCCGGGACGGGAACCACCGGTCGGCGGTGACCGTCGACGGGCCTCGGACGTCCCGTCATCGACGATCCATGCACGCCGGATCCTTTCGAGAACGTCGAGAGATCCACGACGTCATGCAGCGCGGGCTCGTCGTCAGCCACGGGCACCTCGACGCCCGCCTTGCGGAGCGACCGCTGGGCCGCCTCGATCGCGCGCACCACCCGCACGCCGTTCCGCCCGTCGGTGACCGGGGTCGACCGCTCTCGCACGCACTCGACGAAATGCTGGCACTCGAGCCGTAGCGGCTCCTCCAGCTCGACGTACGGACTGACGACGCTGCCGTAGTGATAGGCGAACTGGAAGTCGGCGAAGGTCTCGGTCCTGCGGATCGCATCTACCCGCTTGTCGTAGATCTTGATCTTCTCGTGGATCTCGAGGTCGTCGTAGATGGCCATCTTGTGACTACCGACGACGGTCACCCGGCGCGTCTTCGACGGATCGAGCCAACTCAAACGGACGTGCGCGAGCACTCCGCTGCCGAAGCGCATCGTGAGATAGGCCAGGTCCTCGACCGACTCCTCCACGCAGGCGATCCCGTGCGCGCTGACCGTCGTCGGCGCTTCGCCGAGCAGGTACACGAGGATCGAGATGTCGTGCGGGGCGAGGTCCCAGATCACGTTCAGCCGCGGGTGGAACAACCCGAGTCCCACGCGGACGGCGTCGATGTAGCGGATCTGTCCGAGATCGCCGTTCTCGATCGAATCGCGGAGGGCCCGGACCGCTGGGTTGTACGCGCCGATATGACCGACCATCAGGATCCGCCCGAGCTGCTCGCTCAGCTCGGCGAGCTCGAGCGCCTCGTCGGACCGGGTCGCGAGGGGCTTCTCGACGAACACATCGAGTCCCCGTTCGAGCGCCTCGCGTGCGATCTCGTAGTGGGTCTGCGGCGGAGTGCTGATCACCAGCGCGTCCAGATCCAGATCGAACAGGCGGCGGTGATCCTGCACGAAGTGCTCCACCCGCGGAGCGCGCGACCGGATGTGGTCGAGGCGCGCCGGGTCGCGGTCGGCGACGGCGTCGACCGACACGTCGGGAAGCTCGAGGAGCGTGCGGACCAGGTTCGGCCCCCAGTAGCCGCACCCGGCGACCCCGATCCGCAGCCCGCTCATCAGTCGGCACCCTTGCGGGAGAGCACGAGCGGGACCGTCAGCAGGAGGACCTTCAGGTCGAACCACAACGACCGCCGCTCGACGTACTCGACGTCGTAGCGGACCATCTCCTCGAAGCTGATCGCGCATCGGCCGTTGATCTGCGCCCACCCCGTGATCCCTGGCGCACTCGCGAGCCGCTGCAGGTGGGGTTCGTCGTACAACTCCACCTCGTACGGGACCGGTGGCCGAGGCCCGACGAGGCTCATGTCTCCTTTGAGCACGTTCCACAGCTGCGGCAGCTCATCGAGGCTCAGCTTGCGGAGGAGAGCGCCGACCCGCGTCACCCGGGGATCGCCGGCGGGGCGGAACGACTCGCCCTGCGCGCGGTCGGGCCGCAGGGAGGCGAGACGTTCTCCATCGGCGGTCAGGTACGCCGTCATGTACTCGCGATGCAACGACGGATCGGCGTCCACCTCCATCGTGCGGAACTTCAAGATCGTGAAGGGCCGGAGGCGCCATGCGGTGATGCCGTTCTCGCGCTGCCGACGACCGCCGATCCGGACCTGCCGGAAGATCGCCGGGCCCGGCGAGTCGAGCCGGATCACGATGGCGACCACCAGGAGGAGAGGCGATACGAGCAGGAGCGCGACCGAGGCGATCGTGAGATCGAGGACGCGTTTCGCGATCGCGTAGCCTCGTCGCTCAGCCGATCGGCCGGTGACGACGACCAGCTGAGATGGGAGATCGATTCCGCTCATCAGGCCGCCCCCTCTCGCCGTTCGCATCGCGTTCGGATCCGATGCCCGGAGTTCACTTCCTGACGTCGCTCCCGGGTCGTTGGAGCGTAGGTTCGAGGCCTGCCAGGACTGAACCTCCGGCTGGCGTACGTTGTCTACGGCGTTCGAGGGAGGCTCGAGGCGGTCCCCCCGATCGTCGACGCAACGCCGCTAGGCGGCGCCAACGCGCGAGCGGGCCTCCGGGCCGCTCGGATCGGCGAGCTGCCGCTCCCACTCGACCATCGAGGCGAGCCCCTCCCGCAGCGCGGTCCGGGGGCGGTAGCCGAACGCCTCGGCGGCGACCGATACGTCCGCCGCCGTATGCGAGACGTCGCCCCGCTGCGGTCCTCCACGCCGGAGGTCGATCGGTCCGCACAGCTCTTCCACGGTGGCCACCACGTCGCTCATGGAGGTGCGGGCCCCCCCGCCGATGTTTGCGGTGCCGCACCAGGACGACGCGGCACACGAGATCATCGCCTGCACGACGTCCCCGACGTACGTGAAGTCCCGGGTCTGGGAGCCGTCGCCGTAGAGCTCGAAGGCCGTCCCGGCGACGGCGGCCCCGATCAGACGGCGGAACGCCATGTCGGGCCGCTGCCGGGGCCCGTACACCGTGAAGAGCCGGAGGGCCGCCGTCGGAAGACCGAACGATGCCCGGTACACGTGGCACAGGTGCTCGGCAGCCAGCTTGGTCACGCCGTATGGAGAGACCGGCTGCGGCTGCGCGGTCTCGAGCGTGGGGTACCGCTCGGCTTCCCCGTAGATCGATGAGCTCGAGGCGAACACGAAGCGGCGCGGCGGGGCCACGGCGCATGCCTCGAGCAGCCTCTGGGTCGCGGTGATGTTTTGCCGCACGTAGTCACCGAACTCGCGGCCCCACGACGGCCGCACCCCTGGCTGTCCGGCCAGGTGGAAGACCACGTCGACGCCATGAAGCGTTCCCGTCAGGTCCGCCAGCGTAAGGTCGACCTCGTCGAACGAGAACCCCCGTCCGGCGCGGAGCGGGAGCAGGTTCCGTTCCTTCTCCACTCGGTCGTAGTACGGGGTGAAGCAGTCCACCCCCCGGACCTCGTGATCCTGCGCCAGCAGCGCTTCGGCTAGATGCGAGCCGACGAAGCCGGCAACGCCGGTGACGAGTGCGATCAACGATCCTCCCCGGATCTCGGCCGGTCGCACGCAAGCCTAGGGGCGCCCTCCGGCAGGCAGCCTCACGCATCCGTCGCAGAAGGACTACGGACCCTGTCGGTCCTCACCTACTCTCGTCCGCCCTATCGTCGGGCGGCTGGGGAGACCCTGCCAGCAGGCTCGGCGCCGTCATGGAGCCAGGCCAAGAGGGAAGGAGCGAGCCGATAGAACCCCAGACGATGCCCGGGCCCGACCCCCGGCCCCCTGACGAGATCCCGGCACTGGCGGCCCTGCTCGAAGAGCTGGCGGAGCGAGGCGTTCGCTACTGCTCGTGGAAGAGCAACGATCATCTCCTCGAGGGGCTCGCGGGCCGCACCGACCTCGACCTGCTCGTCGCGCGCGATGACGCCGTCGAGTTCCGGGAGGTCGTCGCCCGGCACGGTGGCAAACCGCTCGTCCCCCAGCCGTACGCGGCGTACCCGGGGATGGAGCACTTCCTCGGGGTCGATCGCGGCTCTGGCCGACTCTTCCACCTGCACGTTCACTCCCGCCTCGTCCTCGGGGAACGGTACGTGAAGAATCACCATCTCCCACTCGAGGGCCGGACGTTCGCGTCGCTCCGCATGCTCGAAGGCGTCCCGATCCCGAGCGCCGACGTAGAGCTCGCGATCCTCTGCGTGCGGGCGTTGCTGAAGTACCGAGCCCGCGACGTCGTGAAGGATGTCCTGGGGATCAGGACGCCCGGGATCCCGGAGGAGACGCTCCGCGAGATCGGATGGCTGCTCTCCCAGACGACGGCGTCAGACGTCGTGGCCGTCTTCGAGGGTGACCCCGGCGGGATCGACGAGGCGACGATCACCGCGTTCCTCGACGTGATCCGCCATCGGCCACGCTCGGGCTGGGCTCTGCTCCGGCTCCGCGGCCAGGTGCGCAGGTCGCTCCGCGGCTCGCAGCGGTCGGGGCGTATCCATGTCACGTCGAGCTACCTCGCCACGGTCTGGCGACGTCGTACACGCTGGCGCTGGCGCCAGGTCGAGACCGGGATGAAGCCCGCCGGCGGGGGGTTCGGCGTAGCGTTCGTCGGCGCCGACGGCGCCGGGAAGTCGACCCTCGTCGAGGCGGTTGCCGGGTGGCTGGCGTGGAAGCTGGTCGTCCGCAGCTACTACCTGGGTAGCAAGCAGCCATCCCGGATGAGCCGATGGTCGTATACGGCGTTCCGTGCGTGCCGCCGGGCGACGCGATCGATCGAGGCTCGCCTTACCCCGCGCACGATCATGGCCCGGCCGACCGCGTACGCACGGGACGTCTTCTTGGCGTCGCACCATCTGGCGGTCGCTCACGATCGGCTCCGACGTCTCGAGGCCGCCCGCCGAGACGTGTCGGCCGGACGCGTGGTCATCTTCGACCGCTTCCCGATGGAGCGCCTCGGGGCCGATCCGGACCATCGGTTGCTCGACGGGCCGCAGATCCCGTCGGCGCTTCCGTCGCCAGGATCCCGACTCGTGAGGTCCCTCGCGGCCCGCGAGGCACGCATCTACGGACGGTTCGAACTCCCCGACGAGCTGGTCGTTCTCCGTGTGAGTCCCGACGTGTCGATCGCGCGGAAGCCGGATCACGACCACATGACCGTGACCCGGAAGGGCCGGGCGGTGCTGCAGCTCGCCAGGGCCGCGGAGGCGGTGATGGGGTCGACGGTCACGGTGATCGACGCCGACCGCCCCTTCGACGAAGTGCTCCGCCGCGTCCAGGGTCGGGTCTGGGATGCGATCTGAGGCTGAGCACCGCGAAGCTCGATCTGCCGGGCGTCGGCAGCCACTCGTGATCGAGTTCCTCGGTACACCTGGCGCGGGCAAGACGACGATGGCCGGGATCGCCGTCGGCCTGCTCCGCGATACCGGGGTGGACGCCGCACGCCCCGTGGATGCCGCCAGGGCGAGCGTCGCCCGCACCCCACCCGGTCGTGTGATCACACGGCTGGCGCCGCGTTCGCTGCGGCGTCCTCTGCTCTGGGAGCTCTTCTACGTGGCCTCGAGCATCGAAGCGGTGCGGTCCGCCCGTGAACGGTCGGACCTGCGACGGCTCGTGCGTGACCGGCAGCGTGGTCGGCCGATCCCGCCTCGCCTCCGTCGACACGTGAGCTACTGGTTCTTCCAACTCTGCGGACGCGACCGGCTCCTGCGGCGCCGCGGGAGCCCGGGCTCGGTCCTCGTGATGGACGACGGCTTCGTCCATCGCGCGGTGGTGCTCCACGCATCCCACCTCGAGCGCCCGGATCCGTCGGCGGTCGCCGCGTATCTTGCGCTGATCCCCCCGCCCGATCTGGTCCTCGTGCCGGTCGCCGATCCCGGCCGGTGCGTGCAGCGGGTCATCGACCGTGGCGTGTGGCGGCACTCGCGGAGGCTCGATCAGACCGAGGTCGCCGCATACGTGCGGAACGCCGCCACGGCCGTCGATCTCGTGCGCGAACGCGCTCGCGCGCTCGGCTGGCCGGTCCTCGAGATCCCCAACGGAGACCGGAATCTGGAGGACGTTCGTGCGGACCTCCGCCGGATCCTCCAGGCGACGGTCGTCCCTCAGGAGGCATCCGCATGATCGAGGCGGGCCGCATCGTGGCGGTGCCCCGTCCGTCACGGATCCGCGCGAGCGTGTCCGCGCGCTTCGACGCCCCCGAGATCGACCCGGCCGTCGTGGGCGAACTCCTGCGAGGCTACGGCCTCGCCGAGGGGCCAGCGGGGGCGCAGCGCAACCTCCGTCTCGCGCGGCGAAGCCGCAACGTCGTGGTGCACGCGGGCGAGCGTCGCCTCGTGCTGAAGCTCTATCGGGATCGTTGGCAGAGCGACACCGTTACGTCTGTCCACTCCACACTGTGTCGCCTGGAGGCACTCGGGATCCCGGCCCCGCGTCTCGTCCGGACCCCCGATGGCCGCACGTGGACGCCTGTGGGAACCGGACCGATCGCTGCGCTCTTCGAGTGGATACCGGGACGGAACCATTCGATCACCTACTTGCGCCGCTCAGACCGGCTACGTCTCACGTCGATGGCCGGCGACACGCTGGCCGGCCTGCATGCGGGTCTCGAGGGCTTCGAGCCGGATGGAGCGCACCACATGGGGTTCATCTCACTTACGGGCCCGAGGCGTCGAGATCTCGCTTGGCACGTCGCCACGCTCGAGGAGCTCGCTGCGCGCTCGAAGGCCCTCGAGGGCGAGGCAAGCGAGAAGGCGGCAGAGCTCGTCCGGCGCACGCCCGCCGTGCTCGAAGAGGTGGCCGCGCTCCAGGCGTCGCTCGACGAGCTCGGCTTGCCTCGCGTCGTGATCCACGGCGACTTCGGACTTCACAACCTGCTCTTTCGACCGGTCGGCCCGGCGATCCCCGTCGACTTCGAACTCTCGCGTATCGACTGGCGTGTGAACGACCTGATCTCGGTGATCGGGAAGCACCGGCGCACCGACGGCTCGTACGACCTCGAGGCGATGGCCACACTGCTCCGCGCGTACGCGATCGCCAGCCCTCTCTCCGAGCGCGAGCGCCACCACCTCCCGGACGCATGGCGTTTGTACAAGCTGCAGGCGGGGGTCCAGTACTGGAACTCCTTCTTCGACACGGGCGGGCCCGTCCGCAAGCTCGGATCGGCCCTGGATGCGATCGATCAGGCCCGGTGGCCAGACCTTCGGCCCGACGCGATCGCCGTGCTGTCGAGTGTCGCCGCCGGAGCGACAGCGCCTCCGTCGGGCGTGAGCGCCTGATGAGCCGGACCACCGCACGCGCGACGACGAGCACGGGCCCCTCGGTACTCTTGGTCACCCCCAACCTCGACGTCGGCGGCGCCCAGGAGACCGTGCGGACCCTCGCCGCCCGCCTGCCTGGCGCAGGATGTCCGACCGTCGTGTGCTCCTTCGAGGACGGTCCGCTACGCGCCGATATCGAAGCGTTGGGGGTCAAGGTCGAGCTGCTCGCCCCCCGCCGCCACGGGGTCCTTTCCGTGCCCGGCTTCATCTCGGAGATGCATCGCTACAGGAGGGAGCTCCTGAACCTCGTCGCCCGCTACGGGATCGGCGTCGTGCAGACCCAAGGGCTGGGAACGATGGATTTCCTCGTGATGACGCTCCGGCGGCGCCGGGGACCGCAGGTGTGGTGGACGATCCAGAACGCCAACTTCGAGCTCCGCCGCGAGCAGGTGTCGTCGCAGGCCTGGCTCTTCACCACGAAGCGCGCGGCCCACCGCCTCCTGTACCGGATCGGCGCCCATCGTGTGGACGGTGTGATCGTCGTCTCGGAGGACACGAAGGCCTCGTTCGACGCGACCGCGGGCCGCACGAACAAGGTCGTCGTGGTCTGCAACGCGGTCGACGTGGATCGCTACCCGGTCGAGGTCGACCGTGGGGCACTCCGTCGGGAGCTCGGGATCGAGCCAGGACGGCGGGTGATCACGTCCGTCGGAACGTTCAAGCGCCAGAAGGGCCATCGCTACCTGATCGAGGCGATGGCCGACGTGGCCTCCGATCTCCCGGACCTCCATCTCCTGCTCGTCGGCGACGGCGAGCTCCGATCGGCGATCGAGGCGGAGGTGCGGGAACGAGGGCTCGGCGACCGGGTCTCGTTCCTCGGCACGCGTCGCGACGTGGACGAGATCTTGGCGGCGAGCGATGTCTTCGTGCTCGCGTCGCTCTGGGAGGGGCTCCCGCTCGCACTCGTCGAGGCGATGGCCAGCGGCCTTCCGGTCATCGCGACCGAGGTCAGCGGCACGAGGCAGGTCGTCGTCGACGGCACCTCGGGTCTCCTCGTGCCACCCGGAGATCCGGCGAGCCTCGCGTCGGCGATCCATTGGGTCGAGGCAGATCCCGAGGCCGCCGCCCGCCTCGCGTCGGAAGGGCGCGCGAGGGTCACCGCCATGTTCACCGCAGAGGCGCAGGCCGAGCGGCTCGCTACCCTGTTCCGGAACCGGCCTTCCGCTCCCTCCGCCTAGGCGGGGTCGAGAATCCCCCCGCCCAGGCGGTACGGCGAGTCCTCCGCCTACGCCGGACGGAGCGCGATCAGCTGCCCGATGTTCACGGCCGACGAAGAGGCCCTCGCCACCCTCTGGCCGGTTCCGCCCTGCAGCGGCAGCACCTGGTCGGCGATCTCGATCGCGATCTTGTTGCTGCCGGACGGCTGCACGGTCTCCGTCTGCTCGAGCATCCCCGTGGCGGGTGTGAACGACGACCCGTTCGCGATACCGAAGAAGCCCACCAGGAGCGTGTTCGGACCGGACGTCGTAACCGCCGGGGCGGTGATCGAGCGCGACGAGCCGTTGGACTGAGAGCTCGAGACGTCGACCGGGGTCGCTATCGAAGCGCCCTCGTATCGAAGGATCGCGCCCGTCGCGCTCGACGTGGAGGAGGAGAAGCTCCACGGGTACGACACCGGTTCGCTCGCGGTCGCCACCTTGTAGAAGACCGCTTGCCGCATCGTCGTCCCGGCGTTCTGGGTGCGGACGAGTGTCCACCCCGACGGCGTGTTGATCGTGGGCGAGCCGCGCAGGGCGATCGTCGCGACCAGCAGATCGCCGGTGACCACACCGGACGGGCGCGGCACGCTGAGGCTCGACGTGCTGCGGGCACTTGCCTTCGCGAGTGAACGGAACAGGATCGTTCGCAGTGCTGACGTCGACGCGGGAAGCGACTCGCGTCCGAGCGTGTCGACCCCGGTCACCCGGTAGTAGGAGGTGCCCCGCGGTGCCGTCGAGTCCGTGAACGCCCTCGTAGTCAGGGCCGTCCCGTTCAGCTTCGTGTAGGGCCCGGTCAGGGCCGCGGCCCGATACACGTTGTAGCCCGCCAGGTTCGGCGACGTGCTCGCGCCCCACGCGAGCCGGACGTCGATCGACGTCACGGTCGCGGTGAGGCTGGTCGGCGCGGAAACGGGCGCATCGATGCGCCACGTCAATGTGTCTGTGGCGTCGGTCGTGGCGCCTTCACGTACCGTCACCGCGGTGGCGTACGGGCTCGTGGCCGAGGCACCGGCCGCGACGGTCCCCGAGACCAGCCCGGAGGCGCCATCGATCGACAGACCGGTCGGCAGATTCGTCGCCTCGTAGATGAGCGGGTCCCCGTCTGCGTCCGTCGCGCCGGCCGACACCGACACGACGTCACCCTCGGTGTTGACGCGGTCCGCCAGGTCCTGGTTGAAGGTCGGCGGTGAATTGACGACGACGACCTCGAGCGATGCGACGGGGACCGTCGTGAACTCAGCGTCGGAGGCGGTCACCTCCACCGAGATCGCGTCACCTTTGTCACCGTTGCCGGCGACTGAGAGATCGAGGGTCTTCCCGATCGCTCCAGGCAGCGGCAGGCCACCCTTCGACCACTGATAGGTGTAGGTCAGCTGGTCGCCTTGGTCGTCGTGGGCTGTGACGAGCGCCGTGAGCGTGTCGTTCGTCTTCGGCGACCCCGGATCGATCGTTACGCCGTCGACCACCGGCTCGGTGTTGGGTCCGCCCGCCGTGACGGTCCACGTGAACGTATCGGTGGCCGAGCCCGGGTTCGGATCGGGAACGGGGGTGGTCGTCCCGGCACGCTTGAACGTGACCATGGCACCGATCGCGGTCGAGACGGACGTGTTCCACGACTCGGTGGTCTCGAACTGCCCCGCCTGCGACACGACGTTGTCGGCGACCGTGTTGCGCCGCGTGACGGTCTTCTGAGCGAAGCCGTTGGTCCAGGCGTTCGAGAACGTCCGGCTCGAGTTGAGGTTCACCGACGCGAGGAGGAGCTCGTCGGCCTGACTCGTCAGGGGCGTCGTCCCGGTCGAGACGCTCGCGACCGCGCTGCCGGTCGTGAAGACGGTGCGGTCAAGCACGGTCGACTGGTTCGCGGCGAGACCCGAGTACTCGAAGATCGCGAGCCCCATGAACACATCGGCGCCGCTCACCGTGTACGTGACCGCGGAGGGCTCGTTCGCCCCCGCGACCCGGTAGAAGACCACCGTCTCGGCGCCTGAGCCCGTCTCCATGGCCAGGCTCCAGCCGGGCGGGATCGTGGGCGTCCGGTTGGCGCTGTTCGTGCCGAACGCGACGAGGAGATCGCCTTCGGCAGGCGGGCTGTCGTAGGTCAGGGTGATCGTGTTCCCGGGCGTGGCGCTCTGGTCGGTCGCCTTCCTCTGGACGAGGGCGATCGGCGGTGGCGGCGGTGGGGGGTTCTGCCGACGCATCGTCGGTGACGGTCACCGACACGTCGTACGGGCTGGCCCCAGCCGCCCCCGGGTCGATCGTGCCCTCGATCGCTCCCGTCGCGGGGTCGATCGCGATCCCCGGCGGCAGACCCGTCGCGTCGTAGGCCAGGGGATCCGCGTCGGCGTCCGTCGCGCCGGCCGCGATGGCCACCGTGTCGCCCACTGCATCCGTCCGATCAGCGAGGTCCTGGCCGAAGACCGGGAGCGCGTTGACGATCGTGACCTGGGCCGAGGACCGGGCTCCCTGCGCTTGTCCGTCGAAGGCCGTCACGCGGACCGAGAGGAGGTCGCCCTTGTCACCGTTCCCGGCGGCCGAGAGGTCCAGCGTCGGGTTGACCGCGCCGGGGATCGCGACGCCGTCCTTGCTCCACTGGTACGAGAGCGTGAGCGGGTCGTTCTCGGGGTCGGACGCCGACACGGTGACCGTCAGGACGTCGTTCGTCGTCGGCGTCGCCTGGTCGATCGTGACGCTGTCGACGCTCGGCGCCTGGTTCCCACTCGCCGTGAGCGACAGCTCGAAGATCATTCCGTCGTTCTCGGACGAGTTCGCACCGTTGTCCACGGCCCGGTCGACGGTCCAGTAGTTCATGTGGCCCGAGTTGTCGCTCGCAGGCGCCATCGCGAGGCCGGAGAGGTTCTGCATCCCGGGGACCCGGACGTCGATGATCCGCGTCAGGTCGCCGGCCTTCGTCACCTCGTAGATCTTCCGCTGGCTGCGGTCGCCGACGAGGAGCGTGCCCCGTGACGTGTCGGATCCGAGAGCTTCCACGTCGGTCGCTCCGTACTGCCCCACGTCGAAGTGCGACATCACGTCGTCGGCATCCCCGAAGATCCCGTTCACGGGGTCGACGCGGTACACCTCCGCGCTCACGCCGTCGAGGAAGAACAACGCGCCGGTGGCTTGATCGAACTCTGGATCCTCCGTGTCGGTGAGCCCGTAAGCCGTGGTGTTCACCGAGGTCACGACGTCATCCGAGGTGCCGAACTGCAGGTCGGGTCCACGCTTGACCACGAACACCTTGCCGTTGTCGTCCGAGGAGATGAAGAGCGTGTTGGACGCGGGGTCGAACCCGAGCCCGGTCGGTTCCTTCGTGTAGCCGAGCGTTGTCCAGGTCGCGGTCACCGAGCCCGCTCGGGTGATCTGCCACATGTTGACGCCGTGGTAGCCGGCGCCGGTGACCTCGTCGACCTCGGAGTCCGCGATCATCAGGCCGTCAGGGCCGGGGAGGTAGGCGATCCCTGCCGGGTCCGGGCTCGAAGGGTTGAAGGCCGAGGTGGCGATCGTCTGGATCAGGTTGGCGGTGAGGGTGGGCACGTCGGCGGCGGTCACCGCGGCGGCCAGGGTCACCTCCGTCACACCCCCGAACGTCGCCGACGTACCGGAATCGGCCACGAACAGGTTGAGCCGGGCGGGGTCGTCGGTCGTATCGGCACTGGGCGCGAACGTGATGGCGGCCGGATCGTCGAGTCGCACCGACTTGATGCTGTACGTCCGGCGGACCCGCCCCGCGACGTCGAGCGCGTAGACCAAGCGAGCCGACGGGCTCATCACGTAGATCCGGTCGTCCTGTCGGTTGAAGGCGATGCCGCGGAGGTCCGAAGGAAGCCCCTGCAGCCGGATCGGGGTCACGACTCGATCGGCGCCGCGTCCCGCGACCCGCACGATCGCGGGGCCGGCCGCGTCCAGGATCAGGAGGTTGCCGTCGGCGTCGAAGGTGGCGCCGGCTGGGCTCCCGACGCCGAGCGCTCCCAGGCGGGCCCGGTCGATCCGGCGATCTCCCGACGTGCCCTCGATCGGACGGCTGACGAGGCTCTCACCGTCCAACATCGCGGCCACCCCCGACCGGGGGTCGAAGGCCAACGTGTGTCGCTGCCCCGTGGGGAGCGCGAACGAACCGAGGACGTCCTGCCCAGGCGTGATCATCAGGACGCGGGTGTCGTCACCGGTCGCCCCGGCGACGAGCAGAGCGCCCGAGGCCGGGTCATACGCGATGCCACGAGGGGCGGGCAGCCCGTACTCGCTCGTGGAGGTGGTTCGCACCTCGGTGGCAGCGTGCGGAAGGTCGAATCGCGGCGCGGTGAGCCCAGGCGCCGCCACTCGAACCAGCGCAAGCATGCTCGCCAGCAGAGCGCCTACGAGGACGAGGACGGTCGCCCGTCGCTGCCGCGGCGAGGCGACGGTATCGGTGGGACCGCTGGTTGAGCTGTGCCGCATAATGATCATGCCCCTCCCGCCTCAACGGATCCGTCCCCCATAGGCACCACGGAACCGTCGGAGCGCTCTCATGCCTGGACGAACCTCCGGTAATCGCTGCGACGATAGGTAGGCCCTCAGGGGCGGCACAGCGCCGAAAGACGTAGGAGCCCTACGGCGATGGCAGGAGGGGGGTCCGTCCGCCTAGCCCAGGGCCAGATCGCCGAGCTCGACCGATCCACGTCGACGGCCTGAAGGTGGACCCACCCATCAGCGGAACCCACCCATCGTGAGCGACATCAGCGCCTTGCCCGTGTGCATGCGGTTCTCGGCCTCGTCGTAGACGATCGACTGCGGTCCGTCGATCACCTCGTCGGTGACCTCGCTCCCCCGGTCGGCGGGCAGACAGTGCATGTACACCGCATCGTTCGAGGCCAGACCCATCCGTCGGGCATCGCAGATCCAGTCTTCGTACCGGGCGGCGTCGGCGAGCGCCGCCTCCTGGTCGTCGAACAGGTCGAGCCGCCCCCACGACTTCGGATAGACGACGTCAGCGCCGCGGAAGGCGTCGTCCATGTCGTCGGCGAACGCGATCGACCCGCCGCCTCGGGCGGCCGCCTCCTGCGCTCGCGCCATGAGGTCGGGCATCAGGTCGAAGCCCGGCGGGTGCGCGAGCACGACGTCGATCCCGAAGCGCGGGAGGAGCGCCGCGAGGCCCTGCGGCACCGACATCGGCTTCGCGTACGAGGGAGCGAACGCCCACGTGACCGCGACCTTCAGACCACGGAGTCGGCGCCCCGGTGCTCGCGGAGGGTCATCAGATCGGCGATCGTCTGCGTGGGATGGTCGACGTCGCACTGCAGGTTGATCACGGGGATCCCGGCCCACCGTGCGACCTCGCGCATGTAGGTGTTCCCCTCGCCGGGCACGAGGTCGTGACGGATCGCCAGACCGTGCCCGTATCGGGACAGGATGATGCCCATGTCCTTCGGACTCTCCCCGTGCGCGACCTGCGTCTTCTCGGCGTCGAGGTAGTGGGCGTGGCCGCCGAGCTGGGTCATTCCGGCCTCGAAGGCGTTCCTCGTCCTCGTGGACTTGTCGAGGAACAGCATGAACAGGGTCTGGTCCGGGAGGAGCCGATGCGGTTCCCCGGCCTTGAACGCCGCTTTCAGCTCGCCCGCGACCGCGAGGGCCTCGTCGATCTCCTCCACGGACCAGTCGAGCGTCTCGATGTAGTCGCGGCCTGCGAGCGACGATCGTTCGGTCATGGTTCCTCGCCTCCTCCGGTCGCGCGCTGCGACAACAGGGCTCCCTCGTAGGTCGGCACGGGCTCCTGCCCGGGCACGTCGGGGACGGGCGGCCAGCCGTGGGTCGTGACGGGACCGGCGAGCCCCGCGACGTCGTCGGGCCGGACCGGGGCGCGGTTCAGCTCGAGCCCGGTGGCATCCCTGATCGCCGCCACGATCGCGGGCAGGGCGACGATCGTCGCCGACTCGCCCACGCCCTTCACGCCGAACGGGGCGCCCGGCTCGGGCTCCTCCACGATCACCGTGTCGACGGCGGGAGCATCCAGGATCGTGGGGAGCAGGTAGTCGGTGAACGACGGGTTGCGGATCAGGCCGTCGCGCACCTGGAGCTCCTCCATCACGGCGAGCCCGAGCCCCATCGCGGCGCCGCCCTCGCTCTGGCCCTCGACGAGCTGCGGGTTGATCGCCGTGCCCACGTCGACGGCCGAGGACAGGTGCACGACGCGCACGAGCCCGAGCTCCCGGTCGACGTCGACCACCGCCGCATCGCCGCGAACGCGAACATCGGGTGGAGGTCGCCCTGCCCCTTCTCGTCCATCCGCGTGGTCGGCCGGTGACGGAACGTCCGCGTGGCCACCACGGACTCGCCGAGCAGGTCGCCGAGCTCGGCGACGCCGCGCCCGTCGAGGCAGACCCGTCCGTCCTCGATCGTCACGACCTCGTCGGCGACGGCCCCGGCCCTTCGGCCGAGCTCCTCGAGCACGGCACGGCACGCCATCTGCAGAGCGCCGCTCGCCATCAGCGTCTGACGTGACGCCGAGGTCGAGCCCGCCGATTCCATCTCGGTGTCGGCGGTGCGCAGCACGACATGCTCGATTCCAGCTCCGTGCGAACCACCTGGGTCATCACGGCCCCGAGCCCTGGCCCACCTCGACCGCGGCGGTCCGCACCTCGACGACCGGGCCCCCGGCGCCTCGGGAGAGCGAGACCTGCGCCTGGTGGGAGTCGTCGAACCCTTCGCTGTACCCGATGTTCTTGAAGCCGAGGGCGAAGCCCACGCCACGGCTCAACCCTTCGCCCCGGCCGACGTTCCCCGCCCCGCCCGGGAGGCCGACCGGGTCGCGATCGGCGGATCGGCCTGAGGAGGCGGTGGATCGACCGGCAGGCGTCGATCACCTCGCGCACCGGCGCGCTCCCCCGGAGCACCTGGCCGGTCGGGAACACGGACCCGGTCCGCAGCGCGTTGCGGCGCCGGAGCTCGAAGGGATCGATCCCGAGCACCCCGGCGAGCTTGTCCATCTGGGCCTCGAAGGCGAACGCCACCTGCGGGGCGCCGAACCCCCGCATCGCGCCGCACGGAGGGTTGTTCGTGTAGACGGCCGTCCCCTCCAGCAGGGCGTTCGGCACCTCGTACGGCCCGGCCGCGAACGTCGTCGCGTTCCCGATCACGGCGGGCGAGGACGATGAGTACGCGCCCCCGTCGATCATCACACGAGCCCGGACGCACACGAGGTCGCCGGCACGCGAGGCCCCGTGACGGATCCAGATCCGCGAGGGATGCCGATGGACGTGTCCGGAGAACGACTCCTCACGCCCGTAGGTCATCTTCACGGGTCGCCTGGTGCGCAAGGCGAGCATGCAGGCGTGGATCTGGACGTGGAGGTCCTCACGCGACCCGAACGCCCCGCCCACGCCTGCGAGATGGATCCGGACCTTGTCCTCGGGGAGTCCGAGGCACGGCGCGATCTGCAGGCGATCCCCGTGGAGCCACTGGGTCGTCACGTAGAGCTCGACCCCGCCGTCCTCGGCGGGCACGGCGAGGCCCCCTTCCGGGCCGAGCGGCGCCTGATCCTGCGAGGCCGTCTCGTAGTACCCCTCGATCCGGACGTCCGCGTCGACCTCGGGATCGCCTGCTCGATCCTCAGGTGACGGACCACGTTCCCCCACCCGTGCAGCTTGGGGGCGTCGGGTGCGAGCGCCCGTTCCATATCGGTGATCGGTTCGCGGACCTCGT
The DNA here is from genome assembly GCA_963816275.1 of uncultured Actinomycetes bacterium. Lineage (GTDB taxonomy): Bacteria > Actinomycetota > UBA4738 > UBA4738 > HRBIN12 > JAOUEA01. The sequence goes on along the minus strand of CAWFJU010000017.1, from coordinate 13,817 downwards.
AGTCGACCTCGATGAGCTCCAGGGCCCGCGCCGCCAGCTCGGGGGACTCGGCCGCGACGATCGCCACGGGCTCTCCCGCGAAACGGACCACGTCGGCGGCGAGCACCGGCTGGTCCCGGAACTCCAGCCCGTAGTTCGGGTCACCCGGCACGTCCGCGGCGAGGAGCACGGCGTGCACGCCGGGCAGCGCGAGCGCGCCGCCGGGATCGAGCGGATGTCCGCGAACGGATGCGGGCTCCGCAGGGTCGCGCCGACCAGCATCCGCTCGTCCCACAGATCGCTCCCGTACGCGAACGCACCGGTCACCTTCGGGACGCCGTCGGGCCGACGCACCGACTCGCCCACCCCGCCAGGGTCCTTGGTGCGGAGGCCGGCCGCGCTCATCGTGCGGCCCCTCCCGCGATCGCCGTCGCGGCCCGGTGTCCCTCTCGAGCGATCTCCGCCTCGTCGCCGGTCGCGAGGGTCCCGTCGCGGACGACGAACCGCCCGTCGACCAGCAGATGGCGCACCCGTCCAGGCCGGCACAGCACGAGTGCGGCCACCGGGTCCGCGTCGGCCCCCGCCGTCGCGAGGCCGTCGGCCGGGAACAGGGCGAGGTCGGCGCGTTGCCGGCCTCGATCGACCCGATGTCGTCACGCCCCAGGCATCCGGCGCCACCGCGCGTGGCCACGCGGAGCGCCTCGCGCGCCGAGATCGACGCCGCGCCGTGGACGCCGCGCGTCACGAGCAGCGCCTGCCTGACTTCGGCGGCGAGGTCGCCCGCGTCGTTCGAGGCCGACCCATCGACCCCGAGCCCGACGTTGCCGCCCGCGTCCAGCAGCCCGCGCGCCGGGCGACCCCGGCGCCCAGGCGGAGGTTCGAGCTCGGGCACCACGCGACCCCGGCGCCGGATTCGGTGATCCGCCGGATGTCGCCGTCGTCGAGATGCACGCAGTGTGCGAGCCAGACGTCGCCGCCGAGCCAGCCCCACGCATCCATCAGCTCGGTTGGCCGTCGCCCGTACCGCTCGCGGCAGTACGCCTCCTCCTCGAGCGTCTCGGCCAGATGGGTGTGGAGCCGCACGCCGAGCCGGCGCGCGAGCGCCGCCGACTCCCGCATCAGTCGTTCGGAGACCGAGAACGGGGAGCACGGGGCGTTCGGATCCGGACCATCGCGCCGGGCGCCGGATCGTGGAAGCGCCGCACCGCCTCCTCGGTCTCGACGAGGATCTCGTCGAGGTCCTGGCACACGTCGTCCGGAGGCAAGCCGCCCTGCGAGGCGCCCAGGTCCATCGACCCGCGCGTCGGATGGAACCGGACCCCGAGCTCGCGGGCAGCGTCGATCGTGGCCTCGAGCACGCCGTCTCGCCCTCGAGGGAAGAGGTAGTGGTGATCGGTGGAGGTCGTGCACCCGCTCAGGGCGAGCTCGGCCAACCCAACGAGGGTCGCGACGCGGGCCCACTCGGCGTCCAGCTCGCCCCACACGGGATAGAGCGCCACGAGCCAGTCGAACAGGCCGTGGTCTTGCGCGCGAGACCGCGTGAGCGTCTGGAACAGGTGGTGGTGCGCGTTGACGAGGCCGGGGATCGCGACCGTGCCGCGCCCGTCGAGGCGTTCGTCGGCCTCGGCGGGCGGCGCGCCGCCGCCGACCCACGAGATCGCGCCGTCATCGATTAGGATCGAGCCTCCGGCGATCTCGGTGCCCGCGTCGTCCATCGTCACGACGACGTCGCACGCCTCGATCAGGAGCGCGTCACCACGCACCGTCCCGCCTCGCCGCGGCCGCCAGCCGGACGGCGTCGAGGATCTTCGCGTAGCCCGTGCACCGGCAGGTTGCCGGCGAGCGCCTCGCGGATCGCGAGCTCGTCGACGGAGGGATCCCGCTCGAGGAGATCGGTCACCGCTACCACGAGCCCGGGCGTGCAGAAGCCGCACTGGACCGCACCCGCGGCGACGAACGCGTCCTGGACGGGGTGGAGATCCTCCCCATGCGCGAGTCCTTCGATCGTCCGGACCTCACGTCCCTCGGCCTGCGCCGAGAGCACGAGACACGAGCAGACGACCTCGCCGTCGAGCCACACGGAACACGACCCGCACTCTCCCTGCTCGCAGGCGTTCTTCGAGCCGAGGAGACCCAGGGACTCGCGGAGCATCGTCAGGAGGCTCGCCTCGGCCTGGACGTCGGCCTCGCGCCACTCCCCGTTCACGCGCGTGCGCACCCGCATCAGGCCGCCGCCTCCCGGTTCGTCGCCCACGTGAGCGCCCGTCGAGCCAGCACCGCGAGCGCGTGGCGGCGGTAGGTGGCGGTGCCACGGACGTCGTCGATCGGCGAGGCGCCGCGTACGACCAGGTCGCCGAACTCCCGGGCGACGTCGTCGCCGATCCCGGCGGCGAGGTCCTCCCATGCTCCCGCGTCGGCCAGCGCCTGGGCGGCGAAGGCCTCGGCCCCGGGGACGCGCACCACGGTGGGCGCCACCGAGCCGAGCGCCACCCGGACCGTACGCGTGTCGGGATCGAGCTGGAGACAGAGGCTCGCGACCGCGATCACCATCGCGTTGCGGGTCCCCACCTTCGAGAACGAGCCCGGGCCGTCGATCGGGCGCCACCGCGCGCCGAGGATCAGCTCGTCGGGGGCGCGCGCGGTCCGCTTGGGGCCGAGCAGGAAGTCGTGCCACGGCACGGACCGGCGGCGCCCTCCGGCCGCCACGAGCTCGATGCGGGCGTCGTGGACCGCGAGCGGTGGGAGGGCGTCCCCGGCCGGAGATCCGTCCCGAGGTTGCCGCCCACGGTCCCGCGGGCCCGGATCTGCGGGGAGCCCACCGACCGGGCGGCCTGCGCCAAGGTCGGCACGTCGTGGAACGCGTGCACGATCCGGGCGTAGGTGACGCCCGCGCCCAGGAACACCTCGTCGTCGTCGCGGCGGATCTCCTGGAGCTCGGGGAGCCGGGTCAGGTCGATCATCGCTTTTGGCCGGAGCCGCCGGAAGTTCAGCGCGACCATCAGGTCCGTACCCCCCGCGATCGGCACGGCCTCCGGCCGTTCGGCGAGGAACCCGAGGGCCTCCTCCAGCGACGCGGGCGAGAGCACATCCACCTAGAAGGACCCCTCGGCGAACGCGTCGATCATCGCCCGAACGTCGTCGCCCAGCGGATACAGGACCGGGCAGGTGCTCCCGGCCTCGACGAACTCGCGGACCTTCGCGCGGCACTCGTCGGCCGTGCCGGCGGCGGCCACCATCTGCACGACCTCGTCGGGCACCAGCTTCATCGCCGCGTGGATCTCCTCGGGGCCGGCGGGCCAGGTGAGCACCTCGCGCACCCGCTCCAAGAGTCCCTCGTCGACGCCGCTCGCCGTGCCGATGTGCGGCTGCTGTCCCAGGTACTGCGTCACCAGCTCCCGGGCGCGATCCAGGGCGAGCGCCCGGTCGTCGTCGAGCGAACAGACCACGAGCTGGGGCCGGTCGATGTCCTCGACGCGCCGCCCCGCACGCGCGGCCCCGGCGGCCAGATGCTCCATCGCCGTCGCGTTGTAGCGGGGCCCGACGAGGTAGTTGAGGAGGACCCCGTCGCCGATCTCCCCCGCGAGCTCCATCATGCGCATGCCCGTCGCGCCGATGTAGATCGGCACGTCGCGAGGCGATCGGTCACCGTGCACCACGTCGATCTCCACCCCGTCCAGGTGCACGTGCTCGCCCTCGTAGCTGACCCGCTCCATCGCGATCAGCCGTCGGGTGGCCTCGACGACTTCGCGCATCACGGTGAGCGGGCGGCGGCGCTCGATCCCCACCTTCTGCGCGAGCGATCCCACCACGCGCCGATTCCGAGCTTGGTCCCGGCCGGGGGCCAGGTCGTCCAGGGTGACGAACGTGGCGGCGAGCAGCCCGACGTTCCGCGTCCAGCAGTTCACGACGCCCGAGCCGACGCCGAGGCGCTCGGTGCTCGCGGCGTAGGCGGCCATCGGCACGGTGGCCTCGCGGACGAGGCGGCTCTCGGCCTGCCAGACCGCCTCGAACCCGCGTTCCTCCGCGTACCTCGCGTAGCCGATCGCGTCCCGCAGGGGGTGCTTGTCCTGGAGGTAGAGGCGCAAGCGCGTCCTAGGTCGCGGGCGCCTGGGCCCGGTGGGAGGCCGTGCCCCGGGGTTGTCCTGCGCCGGCAGGCGCGGGGCGCGCCCGTCAGTCGGCGGCGCCTTGCACGCACCGAGCGCAATGCCCAGAACTGTTGTTCCTCCTAAATCCTGAGGATGACAACGGGCGCGGTTGACCACACCATCGTCGTTCTGATCGTTTCGCCGCGCCTGATGCGCATCAGGCGCGCTGCGGCTCGCGTCAAGACGAGGCGACATGGAAGAACAAACCAAGACCCGGCAACTGCAAGGCATCACCGACCTGACGCTGCTGGCGCCGATCAAGCGCGGATTCATTGACGGCATCGACAGCCGCACCTACCTGAGCCGGCTCAAGCTGCTGCTGCGCACCTTGAACGCGGCGCGCCTGTCGTCGCGCGAGTATTCGCTGATCCGGCCGTTTGCCGATAGCGCCGAACGCATTCGCACCATCCATTCACTGCGCCTGGCGATTCTCGAGCCGGAACACAAGCTGTTGCTCGCGGTGACGTTCGACCGACCCTGGGAGCCGTACATCCGCGTCATCTGGAGCGAGGTGGGCGCCCTGCTCGATGTCATCTTCTGCAACTGCCAGGGCTACGTGACGGCGCGCGACCACAGCTTCGCCGAATACGCCCATTGGGTGCGCAGCGCCCAGATCGAAGCCGGCTTCTTTTTCAATGCGACGCCGGCCACCGTCGACGACGTTCAGTACCTGCGCGAAACCGAACGGCTGCAACGAGAGCGCCCGGCCTCGTCAGCCACCGACCTGGCCAGTGTGCGCCTGGTCGTGCCCGACCCGGTGGCGGCAGCGAAGGCGGTGGCGACGGCGCCGCAGAACCTGATCGAGACCGTCAAGCAGGGCATGCAGGCGCTCGCCGTGCTGTACCGCCTGGTCGACCTGTATCCACCCAGCAGCGCTGACGGGGTGGTGCTGCTGCGCGCTGCACAAGACCTGTTGCGCGAACTGCGCGAGCCTGCCGTGGTGCCGCTGTACGCCCCGGGCACCGACGCCTACCGACGCTTTTCGGCGCAGATTCACTGGTTCGAGACGGCGCTGCCGGTCGCGCCGGGTGCGCCGTCGGGTGAAGTCAGCGTCGATTGGGCCGACGTGCAGGGCGGCATGCGCAGCAAGTACGACGGCGTGCGCCACGGCTGCCTGTTGCTGATTGGGCTGAGTGGCAGCGCGCCCGAAGCGCGTGCGGCGGGCGCGCGTTTCCTGGCCAGTCTGCGCCAAAGCGGCATCACCACCGAGATTGCGGGGGCACCGCCCGCGGGCCGGCCCATGCCGAGCGGGACCACCCTGAACGTCGCATTCACGCCGGCGGGTCTGCGCAGGCTCGGCCTGTCAGAGGCACAGCTGCGACGAGTTCCCGCCCGAATTCCTCGAGGGCATGGAGGCGCGCGCCGGGCAGCTGGGCGACACGCAGGGCAATCATCCGCGCCAATGGGCCCTGCCCGAGCGCAACTGGCCCGCGCCGGCGACTGCGGGCGCGCCGGTGCAGCGGGTGCAGATGTCGATGGTGCACATCGTGCTGCAGCTGTTTGCGCGCACGCCCCTGGTTGCGCAAGGCGCGGCCGCGAGCGAACGGCCTGGCCCCCTCGAATCCTGGGGCGAGACCGTGGCGCAGCTGGTGGCCACGCATCCGGGCGTGCAGGTGCTGAGTGTGCAGACCATGCGCCGCCATTCGCAGGGGCCGGGCAGTGAAGCACGCGACCATTTCGGCTTCGTCGACGGCATCAGCCAGCCTGAATTGGGTGACCCGGGCAGCGTGCCGACCTGGAACAACCACATCGCCACCGGCGAGCTGCTGCTGGGCTATCCGAACGGCCACGGCGACCCGCCCGCAGCGAACGCGCTGCTTCACAACGGCAGCTTTCTGGTGCTGCGCAAATTGCGGCAGGACGTTGCTGCGCTGAACGCCAGCCTGGCGCGCGCCGCCCAGGCCACGGGCCTGAGTGTCGATGTGCTGAAGGCGAAGATGATGGGCCGCACGCTCGGCGGTGACCCGCTGGCCAGCCCGGGTGCAGGCAACGCGTTCGACTACAGCGCCGACCCGCAGGGCAGCCGTTGCCCGTTCCATGCCCATGTGCGGCGCGCCAACCCGCGCCACGCAGGCGTGCCGCGCATCGTGCGACGCGGCATGTCGTATGGGCCGAGATTCGATGACACGGCGGCGCCAGCCGACGCCGAGCGCGGCCTGATCTTCATGGCCTACAACGCCAGCATCGCCGAGCAGTTCGAAACGATTCAGCGCTGGATCAGCGGCGCCAACAGCAGCGGCGCCTATTCCGCGCCGAGTGATCCGTTCCTGGGCGTGCCCCAGGTGGGCAACCCTCGCACCTATCGTTTCGAACACCAGGGCAAGGTGGTGCGGGTCGACCTCGACGACCCCACTGCGCCGCGGCCGAAGCCTTTTGTGCAACTCGAATGGGGTGCCTACCTGTTCGTGCCGTCGATGAAGGCGCTGGCCGAACTGCAGCGCATCGCCCGTGCCGGCACGCAAGCCAGGCGCCCGGCCCGAACCGATCTGGAGCTGGGCGAACGCCTGATCGACCACCTGCTCGAACTGGAACGCCAGGTCGGCGCCGGCACCACCGAACTCTGGAAGGAGTTGCTTGAAGATTCGAGCAGTCGCACCGATGGTCGGGCGGCGGCGGTCTGGGCCGCGATTCGCGAACGCCGCGGCGGCGCATTGCGCACGCCTTACGGCGTGCTGGTGTGCAGCAAATCGCTGGTGACGCAGGTGCTGACCGACGCCGCGCGCGTCTACTCGGTGCAGGGCTATCGCCAACGCCTGCTCGCGTTGATCGGCGAGATCTACCTCGGGTTGGACGCCGGGCCGGCCTATGCCGCGCAGTCGAGCGCGATGAACCGCGCCATCGAGGCGGTCAGCGAACAGCAGGCGTTCGACCTCGCACGCAGCTGCGCGCAGAAAGTGCTGACCGCCTTCGTCGCCGGGGCCGACAAGTTGGCCTCGGCAGGCGCCGGCGAGCTGACGTTCGACATCAAGGAAGTGACCGAGCCGGTGCTCGCCGCCCTGTGCAGCAGCTGGTTCGACGTGCCCGGCGACGCCACCCACGTGCAGCCGGGCGGCTGGCGCTGGGACTGGCGCGCGGGCGAGGCACCGCTGTGCCCGGGGCACTTCACTGCGCCGTCGCGCTACCTGTTCCAACCGAACCCGGGGCGCGCCGCTCAGGACGCCGGCCAGAGCCATGGCCGTGCGCTGCGCGACGCGGTGAAGCGCATGGTCGAGGCGCACCGGGCGGCGCAGACGCTGCCCAGAGGCAGCCTGGCCCGGGCCGCGTTCGAAGCGTTTCCTTCGAACGACGACAACGACCTGCTCGCGCGCACCCTGGTGGGTGTGATGATGGGTTTTCTGCCCACCGTCGACGGCAACCTGCGCAGCACCCTCAACGAATGGCTGGAGGACCGCAGCTTCTGGGAACTGCAGAACCGCTACGTGGCGCACCCCGGGCCACACGCCTTTGCGCGTGCCCAGGACGTGATCGACGGCCCGCTGCGGCGCAGCATGCAACTGCGCCCGGTGCCGGAAATGGTATGGCGCACGGCCGTGCGGGCGCACCGACTCGGCCCGCTGGAGGTGCGCCGCGACGATCTTGTGGTGGTGGGGCTGGTGTCGGCGACCCATCAGGATCTGGACCACGGCGTGACCGACGCCAGCCTGGTGTTCGGCGGTGACCGGCGCACCGACCCTTGCCCCAGCCATGCCTGCCCGGGCGCCACGATGGCGCTTGGGGTGATGCTGGGCGTGTTGGCGGCATTGATGGAAGTCGGGCCGTTGCGGCCCACGCCCGTGCCCTTGTCGCTCAGCCTGCAGGGCCGACCCTTGAGCCGCCTCAGTCCAGGCTGACCTCGGTTCGCACCGCGCCAGCGCGGTCGGCGCGTGCCGACACGGCCAGGTGCGTTCCTTTCGGCGCGCGCACCACCCATTCGGCCACGGCGCGGTCGGCGGTCACTTCGCGGTTCGGCAGGAAGGCCTGCAACGATGTCTTCGGCGCATGCCCCTCCAGTTGCGGCCCTTCCACGCGGGGTTTGCCACTGACCAGCGAAACGGCCGTGTTGCCCTCGGGCAGATGGATTTCGAACAGCACGCCGCGCACCACCTTGCGTGCCAGCGCGCGCTTCGTCACGTAGGCCGGCAGCCAGCCGCCATTGGCCACCGCGAGCTTGATGCGCCAGGTGTCGGGCCCGAGGGCACGCACCTCGGTGCGCAGCAGCTCAAGGCGCGGCAGCGACAGCGCCAGTTGGGTCATCCAGCCGGGAAAGCGCGCGGCTTCGCGCTCGCGCAGGTGCGGCGGCGGGTTGCGCCAGTAGTTCATCTTGTCCCAGCCGCCGATCTCGAGCGCACCGAGTTGCGGGTGCTGGAACGGCTTCCAGTCCACATGCGCCTGGCCACCGCAGGCGCTGTCGCTCCACTGCAGCAGCTTCAGGTCGTCTTCGGGTGCATGTTCGCGGTACCAGTCGATCCACTTGTACTCGCTGATGCCGGCTTCCTTGTTGGGCGACCACAGCTCGACCACCCAGAACAGCGCGCCCAGGTGTTCGTAGAACCAGTCCTGGGTGCCGCCGATCACCTCTTTGGGGTGGTACCTGAAATCGTGATAGATGCTGATCGCCGGGTACCCCGTGAGCCTGGCGCCAAGCTCACTGAAACGTTTGTAGGACCACAGGTCCTCGGGAATCATCTCGTCGTCGCTTTGCGTGCCGAACGGCCGCAGGATCACGCCGCTGTGGGTGTGGTAGCTGATGGCGGCGCCGATGTTGGGGTGCTGCATCACGAAATCGACCATCGCCCGCACTTCCGGCTCGCTGGTCGGGTAGGCGCCGGCGCCGACCTGTTCGAACTCCTGGCGCCATTGGGCCGGGAAGTTGCGATTCAGGTCCAGTCCTTCGATGTCGGGGTTGACCTTGACGGTCAGGCCGTCGTAGTTGATCAGCGTGCCCTCGGGCAGGACGCGGTAGTACTCGCCGCCGAATTCGCCCGGCTCCCGGGCCACCATCAGGCGCGGGTCGAGTGCGCTCTTCTTGTAGCTGCCGTGCGGATCGGGAATGCGCATCATCAGCACCCGGCCGTCGGCGTCGACGTCTTCGACGCTCAGGCCGTCGACCGGCGATTCATCGAACGGATAGTGGCGGGTGCTCGAACGGATGTGGCGCGGCCGCTCGGCGAGTGCGAGTTCCGCGCCGTCCGGGTTCAGGCGCGGGCACAGGTAGAGCACGCGCGTATCCAGCAGCTGCGTGATCGCGCGCCCTTGCTCGCCGGGCTGGCCGTAGCCTGCGGTGAGCCAGTTCAGGTAGTACAGCACCGTGGTGCACGCGGTGAGTTCGGCCGCGTGGATGTTGGCGTCGACCCAGAACGCCGGCTTGTCGGTGTCCACGCCAGTGGCGGTGTTGGTGACGCTGGCGAGCCAGATGTCGCGCCCTTCGAAGCTGCGCCCGATCGACCGGATCGACACCAGCTGCGGGAACGCTTCGGCGTAGCTCAGCAGCAGCCGGGTCAGGTCGTCGTGGCGGTAGAAGATGTCGAAGCGGGGTGCGGGGGCGGCGGCCATGGAGTCCGGTCTCGGCGTGTGGTCTGGAAGGACCGGCGGGATCCGAGAGTGTCTCAGGACGGTGCAATGGCACGCATCGCGACAAACGCGAACGCCTCTGACGGCGCCGCGGCCGCGCCCGGCCCGCCGCCTACTCGGTGAAGAGCCGCGTCATGCCCTTGAGGGTGAGCAGGTGGCCTGGGTTGCTGGTTTCGTCGAGCACGCCCGACATGCGCCGGCGCAGCCTTTCGCTGCGCCGCGCGCGCCAGATCAGCAGGTCGGCCAGCCACGGGTGGGCGTTCACGTGGTTGGCGCGCTCGTACAGATCGAAGCGTGGTTTCAGGGCCGCGAGCGACGCATCGTACTGCCGGCACAGCGCCGCATCGTCGTTCGACCGCGCGGAGGCAGGCGTGAGCACTTCGGCGGCCAGGATGCCGGTTTCCATCGCCTTGCCGATGCCCTCGCCGGTGAAGGCGTAGGTGCTGCCGGCTGCCTCGCCGGTGACCAGCAAGCCCGGGCGGCTCCAGCGCGCACCTTCGAGGGTGCAACGCAGCGGGGCCCCCTTCGTTTCACCGACCAGCGTACCTCCGGCCATCAGTTCGCGCGCCGGCGCATAACACTCGGCAAAGACTTTGAGCAGGTCGCGCAGATTCACGTCCTTCATGCCCAGCTTGCCATCGTCGCGCACTTCGGAGTGGCTGTGCAGCACGCCGGCGCCGATGTTGAACACACCATCGCCGCACGGAAAGATCCAGCCATAGCCGGGCCGCAGCTTCTTGTGCCAGACGACCTCCAGCTCGGTGATGCGCTCGACCATCGCATCGTTCTTCACGTAACCGCGCAGCGCCACACCGGTGGGCACGCGGCGTGTGCACATCTCGGCGGAGATCAGGGCCTGCGGCACGGCACCGGTGGCCAGCACCACCCAGCGCGCCACGATGTCGTGGGATTGCGCGCCGCTGATCAGGCGTGCGCCGACCACGCGGCCGGCTTCGATGCGCGGCGCCTCGAAGCGCACCGGTGCTTGGAAATCGGCGCCGGCGCGCACTGCGGCGCGGCACAGGAGGTCATCGAGCTGGCGTCGCGGCAGCACCGCGAGTGCGCCGGGGACGTCGACGCGGCCGCCGCGCGGGCCGATGCACGCCACATGCCCGACCCGGTGCGCCACCTGCATCACCTCATCGAGGACGCCGAGCCGGCGCAGCGCCGCATGCGCGTCCGGAATCAGGCCATCGCCGCACACCTTGTCGCGCGGAAACGCCTGCGCGTCGACCAGCAGGACCTGCACGCCGGCACGCGCCAGTGTCAGTGCGCAGGCACTGCCAGCGGGGCCGGCGCCAACCACCAGGACATCGCAGGATTCGGGCAAAGGGGGAGCGGACATCGGGGGGTGGCTTGGAGGAACCGGGGCGGGCCGGGGCGGCGAATTGTAGGCAGCTGAACAAAGCGTCGGACCACGTCGCTGCCTTCACCGCACCTGATGCATATCAAGACGCAAGCGCCGGGGTCGGTTCAGGATCGCCCCTGGAGGCGTTTCACCATGGCCAAGCATCTCACTCCCGGGCAGAAAGCCCAGCTCGAAGCCGCACTCACGCTGCGCCAGCACGAGCTCGACCTGCGCACGGCGAACCACCAGGGCCACCAGACGCGCGCCGACCACGCCCGCGACGTGCTGACCAGCGATGCCGACGACGCGCCGCAGCGCGATTCCGACCGCGAAATCGACCTTGCGATGACGGATCGGGAACTCGATGAACTCGGCCAGATCAGTCGGGCGCTGACACGCATCAAGGGCGAGGGTTATGGTTACTGCACGGACTGCGGCAGCGCCATCCCGTTCGACCGGCTGCGCCTGCAGCCCCACGCCATGCGTTGTGTGACCTGCGAAGCTCGCCGCGAGGGCTGAGCAAGCCCGGGCGCGACTTACAGTCACGCGTCAACGTGCGCGCCCGCCGGGCCCGCGCGTCGACGGCGCGCCGATTCAGGATCCCGCCTTGACCTTCAGTCGCCAGGCGTGCAGCAGCGGCTCGGTGTAGCCGTTCGGCTGCTCGCGCCCCTTGAAGACCAGGTCACACGCCGCCTGGAACGCCGCCGAGGTGGCGAGGTGGCCGGCCATCGGCTGGTACGACGGGTCTCCGGCGTTCTGCGCGTCGACCACCGCGGCCATGCGCTCGAAACTGGCGCGCACCATGGCTTCGCTGACCACACCGTGGTGCAGCCAGTTGGCAATGTGCTGGCTGCTGATGCGCAACGTGGCGCGGTCTTCCATCAGGCCGACGTTGTGGATGTCGGGCACCTTGGAGCAGCCCACGCCCTGGTCGACCCAGCGCACCACGTAGCCCAGGATGCCCTGCACGTTGTTGTCGACTTCCTGTTGGCGCTCGGCGTCGCTCCAGTTCACGGCAGGCGCCACCGGCACGGTGAGGATGTCTTCGAGCAGCGCCTGGCGCGCCGCCCCGGCGTCTTCCTTCTCGAGCTGCAGTTGCACAGCAGCGACGTCGACCTCGTGGTAGTGCAGCGCGTGCAGCGTGGCCGCGGTCGGCGACGGCACCCAGGCCGTGTTCGCGCCGGCTTTCGGGTGCGCGATCTTGAGCTTGAGCATGTCGGCCATCAGGTCGGGCATTGCCCACATGCCCTTGCCGATCTGGGCCCTGCCGCGCAGGCCGCAGGCCAGCCCGGCGACCACGTTGCTGCGTTCGTAGGCGCGAATCCAGGCGGTGTTCTTCATGTCGCCCTTGCGCAGCATCGGGCCGGCGAGCATGGCGGTGTGCATCTCGTCGCCGGTGCGGTCGAGAAAGCCCGTGTTGATGAACGCGACCCGCGCCGGCGCCGCAGCGATGCAGGCCTCGAGGTTCACGCTGGTGCGCCGTTCTTCGTCCATGATGCCGAGCTTGACCGTGTTCGGTGCCAGGCCCAGCAAGGCTTCGACGCGCGAGAACAGCTCGGAGGCGAACGCCACTTCGGCCGGGCCGTGCATCTTCGGTTTGACGATGTAGACCGAACCGGCGCGCGAATTGACGATCTCGGCCTTGCCGCGCCGCTGCAGATCGACCATCGCGATCGCGGTGGTGATCACCGCGTCGAGGATGCCTTCGGGAATTTCCTGGCCGGCGTCGTTGCCTTCACCGTAGAGGATCGCCGGGTTGTTCATCAGGTGGCCGACGTTGCGAACGAACAGCAATGAGCGGCCGTGCAGGCGCAGCTTGCCGGCGCGCGGCGTGATGTAGATGCGGTCCGGGTTGAGGCTGCGCACCGTCGTCTTGCCGCCTTTGCTGATCGTTTCAGTGAGCGTGCCTTGCAGGATGCCCAGCCAGTTGCGGTAGCCCAGTACCTTGTCTTCTGCGTCAACGGCGACCACCGAGTCCTCCAGGTCGAGGATGGTCGACAGCGCGGCTTCGAGCACGACGTCGCACACGCCGGCGGGGTCGGTGCTGCCGATGGGGGTTTTGCGGTCGATCAGAATGTCGATGTGCAGGCCGTGGTTGCGCAACAGCACCGAGTTGAGCGTCACGCCGTCGTCGGTTTTGAAGCCGACAAAGCGATTCGGATCTTTCAGTCCCACGTGCAAACCACTGGCCAGACTCACCACCAGCTGCCCCGAGCGGCAGCTGTAGTTGATGGCGTCCCGGTGCGACGCACCGCCGAGCAGCGGCGCGACGTTGTCGAGCACGGTGCGTGCATACGCGATCACGGCGGCGCCGCGCTGCGCGTTGTAGGGGCCGGTGCGCGGGCCAAAACTGTCGGGGATCACGTCGGTGCCGTACAGCGCGTCGTAGAGCGAGCCCCAGCGCGCGTTCGCAGCGTTCAGCGCGTAGCGTGCATTCAGCAGGGGCACCACCAGTTGCGGCCCGGCCTGCAGCGCCAGTTCGGCATCGACATTCGTCGTCGTGACTTTGGTTTCCACCGGGCGCGGCTGCAGGTAACCAATGCCCTCGAGGAAGGCGATGTAGGCCGCCATGTGGTGAATCGGTCCCGGGTGCTGGCGGTGCCAGTCGTCCAGCGCCGCCTGCAGCCGGTCGCGCTCGGCGAGCAGGGCCAGGTTCTTCGGCGCCAGCTCGTGCACCAGGGTGTCGAAGCCGCTCCAGAACTTGGCGCTGTCCAGACCGACGGCGGGCAGCACCTCGTCTTCGATGAAACGGAACAGGGGCTCGGCCACCCGCAGGCGGTGGCGGTTGATTCGCA
>CAWFJU010000016.1:0-33076 GCA_963816275.1 uncultured Actinomycetes bacterium | reverse complement strand
GGCTCGGCCCGTCCTTCGTCCGCGAGGTGCTCGCCTCGTACGCCGGTCCGGCCGACGAGGGGCTCTACGATCGGGCCGTGTTCCGCGCCAGGGCCGGGTTGCTGTCGCACCTGGACGCCCGGCTCGACGGCCGCTCGAACGCCTCGATCCCGCTGCTCGACGCGCAGCTCCGCGCGGCGTTCGCCGACTAGTCCGAAGCGGATCCGTCCTCGTGGGCGAAGCGTTGGTGACCCTTGGGCACCACGGTCGTGCCGACCGCCGTCAGCGTCAGGATCGGCTCGGCCAGGAACTCGGCCGCGCTCTCGCTGATCTCCGGCAGCGCCGCCCCGATCTTGTGGACCTCGAACTCGCACCGTCGTGAGGTGTTCCCGACGCTCACGATCCTCCCTTGCGCCTCGATCCAGTCGCCCGCGTAGAGCGGCGCGAGGAACTCGACCGACTCGTACGCGCGGAACAGGCCTTCGTCGCCGTCGTAGCGCATCGCGAGCTCGGTGATCAGGTCGCCCACGATCTTCAGCTGGGTGGCGCCGGCCACCAGGTTGCCGCCGTAGTGCGCATCCTCCTGGCCCAGTCGCAGGCGGATCAGCGAGGTGGGGAGCTCTGACATCGGAACCTCCTGGTTCGGTCGGTCGATGAGCGGGTGGCGTGCGTGCGGCTACTGGACGGGAGCGGTGGGCTGCGGCGGGATCACCTTGCCGAAGCGAACGCCCCGCGCGGGCACCCGCACCTCGGTGCCGTCCTTCTTGCGGATGAAGTAGGTCTCGGCGGCCGGATCCCAGCGCTCGAAGACGCCGACCGCCTCGGTGGTATAGCCGTTCGGCAGCTCGAACTGGAAGCTCACCCGCTGCCCGAGGTCGGCCGGCGTGACCAGGTTGCGTCCCGTCGGGCGGGCGGCGGCGTGCGAGGACGGCAGGGCCGTCGGGGTCGGGCCGGCCGGCTCGCGCCGCGAGCGGTCGGCGTCCGGCGCGGTCCAGGCGGTGTTCAGCGCCGCCTGTGCGTACCCGGACCCCACCATCGGCATCAGGACGAACAGGACGAACCCGAGTCCCACCGAGGCCGGCGCCTCGACGCCGGCCCGCTCCTGCGCGCTGCGGATGCGTCGCATCGTGTGCAGGTACGAGGTCAGCATCCCGGCCACCGCCAGCAGGAACAGCAGCCCCGTCGCCACGATCAGCGGCGCCTCGCCCCAGATCGCGGCCGCCAGCGCCACCGGCGCGAGGATCAACGCCGCCAGCACGGCGAGCGTCGAGACGAACGGCCGGATCGAGTAGTCGCGGACGTACATGCGCACGTCGTCGTTCGCCCGGTAGTACCAGTAGAGGAAGAAGAGTCCCAGCGTGACCACGCCGAGCACGATCACGCCGATCGGGTGCCGGACGCGGTACGGGCGGCCTTCCAGGGTGACGTCGTGCGCCATGGGCGGAGGATACCGAACGAGGATCACCCCCACCCGAGCGGGCGGGCGTCAGGCCGGAGGGAGGCGCAGCACCGCGTCGGCCGCCAGGCGGAACAGCAGCTCGCGGCCGGTGGCGTGGTCGTCCCAGCCCCGCTGGTCCCACGCGTCGCCGGAGAGGTCGTCGCCCGCGTACAGGAGCTGCCCCAAGGTCACGCCTCGGAAGGCTGCCACGGCGAAGAAGCCGGCGGCCTCCATCTCGACCGTGAGGCAGCCCTCGGCCACGCGCTGCGCCACCTTGCCCCGGGTCTCGCGGTAGATCGCGTCGGTCGTCCAGGTCGCGCCCTCCACGTAGGGAACGTGGTGCTCCGAGAGCGTCGCGAGGATCGCCTCCAGGGCCTGGTTCGAGGGGCGTGCCGGCTCACCCACCGGGAGGTAGTGGTACGAGGTGCCCTCGTCGCGGATCGCCGAGGTCGGGACGACGACGTGGCCGAGCGCGACGCCGGGGACAAGGACGCCCGCGCCACCGCACGCCACGAACGACCGGCACCCGCGCGCGATCAGCTCCTCGAGGAACCCGGCGGCGAGCGGCGCGCCGATGCCCGGATGCAGCAGGGTCAGCCGGCGCCCGCCGTAGTCGAGTTCGTAGACGGGGTTGCGTCCCAACTCGGAGACGACGTGGTCGATCACCCGCCCGTCGTGCTCGTCGACCACCTTCGCGATCACGTCCTGGAAGAAGCAGAGGACGGCGTGCGGGGGGATGTCGATCGGCTCGATCACCTCGGTCGGCTCGATCACCGCGGTGGGATCGGGGTCGAACCCGAGGATCGGCGGCGTGGGATCGGTCATCGCGGGGCCTCCTTCCGCGAGGCGAGGAGCGCGCCGGCGATCACGAGCGCGATGCCGGCCACCGAGATCGCGGTGATCTCGTCGTCGCGGAAGACGGCGCCCAGGATCATCGCGACGACGGGGATCAGGTACGTCGCGAACGAGGCGCGCGACGAGCCGACCCGCGCGACCAGCCGGCCCATCAGGACGAAGGCGAGCCCCGTGCCGATCGCCCCCAGCACGGCTACGGCGATGAACGATGGCCAGGCGAACGACGACCTGGTCACGCCGACCAGACCGAGCGGCGCGGTCCACACGGCGGCGAGCGCGAGCATCCGGGCCATCACCGGCAGGGATCCGTACCGCTGCGTCACTGGGGCGGCGATGTTGATCGCGACGCCGTAGCAAACCACCGCGATGAGGACGAGCGCGACGCCGAGGGCGTCGTCCGCGCCGAGGGTCGCCGCCGGCACGGCGATCGCCGCGATCCCCAGGAACCCGACCGCGAGCCCCGCCGTCTGCGCTCTCCCGGGCGCCCGTCGCAGCATGAACGCGCCGATCGCGGTCGCGAAGATCGGGAGGGAACCGTTCAGCAGCCCCGTGAGGGCCGAGTTGATCCAGAGCTGGGCGAGCGGGAACAAGGTGAACGGGATCGCCACCCACAGGAACGAGAGCGCGACGATGCGCGGCCGGTCCTCCCGCGCGATGGGTGCGCGCGCGCCGGGGACGAGCCAGAGGACGGCCGCCCCGCATCCGACGCGCATCCAGGTCACGACCCCGGGCGTGAAGGCGTCGAGCCCGATCGCGATCAGCAGGAACGACGACCCCCAGATCAGCCCGATCGAGCCGAACAGCATCCAGTCGAGGGCCGTGAAGGCGCCCGCGTGCGTGCCGTGCGACGTGGAGAGCACGCTCCGTCGGGCCGGCGCGGCGTCGGCCTCACTCATCTGAGCCGGACGATCGAGCCCGCGGGCGGCTCAGGGTAAGCCTCGGGGTGCACCGCCCAGGCGAGGATCTCGAGCCCGTCGACGATCCGGGGTCCCGGCCGCGAGAAGAACGAGGTGGCGTCGACCGCGAACACGTTGCCGTTACGGGCCGCAGGGGTATCCGCGATCTCCGGGTGTGCGAGCACGCGTTCCGCCTCTTCCTCGGCCTCCTCCAGGTAGTACCCGCACGGCATGAAGACGAGCACCTCGGGGTTCGCGTCGCGGATCTCGCGGTGGGTGACGACGCGCGACGGCTCGCCCTTCTCGTTCAGGAGGTTCACGGCGGCGACGGCCTCGACCATCTCGGGGATCCAGTGGCCGGCCACGAACGGCGGCTCCCACCACTCGAGACAGAACACGCCGATCGTCGGGAGGCGGGCCGCGGTGGCCCTCGCGCCGGCCACCCGCGCCCTGAGACCAGCGGCGAGCTCGGCGCCGCGCTCCTCGCGGTCGAGGAGCGTCCCGACGACCTCGAGCTGAGCGATCACGTCCTCGAGGGTGTGCGGGTCGAGGGAGACGACCTTCGTATCGTCGGCGACACCCAGCTGCTGCAGGGCTTCTTCGACGTGGCCCGCCGGCACCGCGCACACGCGGCAGAGATCCTGCGTGAGGATCACGTCCGGCTGCTCGCGGCGCAGGAGATCGGTGTCGAGCCGGTAGAGCGGCTGCTTCGCGTCGAGGCGCTCGCGGACCGCCCGGTCGATCTCACCGGAGGCGAGCGGCCGGCCCTGGGGGAGGGCGCTCCGTGACACGACCGGCTTCGTGACGGCCTCCGCGGGGAAGTCGCACTCGTCGGTCACCCCGACCAGGTCGGCCCCCAGGCCGAGCGCGTACACGATCTCGGTGGCCGAGGGCAGGAGCGAGACGATCTTCACGCGAGACCCCGGAGGCGATCGGCGTCCTGCAGCAAGGTCACGAGGTCGGTCAGCGCCCGTCCGGCCGTCGCGCCGTCCATCAGCCGGTGGTCGAACGAGAGCGAGAGCGTGCAGGCGGGGCGTGCCGCGAGCGCGCCGTCGACCACCAGCGCCCGCTCCGCGATCACGCCGAGCGCGATCACGGCCGCCTGACCGGGGTTGATGAGCGGCGTTCCCGCCTCCGACCCGTACGAGCCGGTGTTCGAGACGCTGATCGTCCCGCCCGTCAGCTCATCAGGGGTGAGCGAGCCCGTGCGGGCGGTCTCGGCCAGCCGCCGGATCTCGGCGTCGACCTCGGACACCGTCAGGTCCCACACCCCGTGCACGACCGGCACCGTCAGGCCCTTCTCGGTGTCCGCGGCGATCCCCACGTGGCACCCGTGCGGAACGTGGATCTCCCCGAGGTCCGCGTGCCAGCTCGAGTGCAGCACGGGATGCGCGCGGCAGGTCTCGCCGACCGCCTTCACGAACAGCGGCAGCGGGGACACCCCCAGCTCCCGCCGTACCTCGTCGAGCGCCGAGGCATCCACCGTCCGGAACGTCGTGACGTGCGGCACCTCCCTGACCACCGCCGTCAACCGCTCCGCGATCGTCCGCCGGGCGATGGAGATCCGCTCGACGTCGAAGTCCCCGCCGCCCTGCGCCGCCGCTGACGCACCGACCCCGGCAGCCGCCTGCACGTCCTCAGCCGTGACCCGCCCCGACGGTCCAGATCCCGTGAGCGTTCCGAGTTCCACCGCAAGGGTCTTCGCGAGTTTACGGACCGCCGGAGTCGCAGCGACGGAAGACGAGCCGCCCTCAGCGGGCACGCCGACCGCCGCCGACGCCGCCGACGCAACGTCGAACGTGACCAGTACGTCCCCGACGGGCACGGCCTGCCCCACGTCGCCATGCAGGGTGACCACCACCCCGGCGAACGGTGACGGGATCTCGACCGTCGCCTTCGCCGTCTCGACCTCCACGAGCGGCTGGTTCAGCTCGACCGTGTCGCCGGCCGCGACCAGCCACTCGACGATCTCGCCCTCCTCCAACCCCTCCCCGAGGTCCGGCATCGCGAACGTCCGCTCCGCCATCAGTAGGCCACGACCTTGCGCACGGCGGCCGCGATCCGTTCCACGGTGGGGAGATAGCGCTCCTCGAGCGAGGCGGGCGGGTACGGCACGTCCCAGCCGGTCACGCGCTCGACCGGCGCCTCCAGGAAGTCGAAGGCCAGCTCCATCACGCGGGCGGCGACCTCGGCGCCCATCCCCAGGGTGCGCGGCGCCTCGTGGACCACCACGATCCGACCGGTCTCCCGGGCGGCGGCGGCCAGCAGGTCGTCGTCGAGCGGTGAGAGGCAGCGGAGGTCGACCACGCGCGCCGCGATGCCGTCGGCGGCGAGCGCGTCGGCCGCCCGCAGCACGCGCGCCATGATCGATCCGTAGCTCACGATCACGCAGGCGTCGCCCTCGCGGAGCACGCGTCCTTCGCCGATCCCAGGTCCGTCGGTCGTGAGGTCGCCCTCCTCCTTACCCCAGTAGCGCGCCTTGGGCTCGAGCACGACGACCGGGTCGGGGTCGGCGATCGCGAGGCGGAGCAGCCGGTACCCGTCGAGCGGCGACGAGGGAACGACCACCTTCAGGCCGGCGGTGTGCACGTAGTAGGTCTCGGGGCTCTCGCCGTGGTGTTCCTTCCCCTTGATCCCGCCGAACGCGGGGATCCGGATCGTGATCGGCATGTCGACGCGGCCGCGCGTGCGCTCGCGCATCTTGGCCACGTGGTCGATCACCTGCTCGAGCGCCGGGTACGAGAACGCGTCGAACTGCATCTCGATCACCGAACGCCAACCCGCGAAGGCGAGGCCGACGGCGGTGCCGGCGATCCCCGCCTCGCTGATCGGCGTGTCGAACACGCGCTCGGGGCCGAACTTCGCCTGCAGCCCGTCGGTCACGCGGAACACGCCGCCGCTGCGGCCGACGTCCTCGCCGAACACGAGGACGCGTGGGTCGTCGTCGAGGGCGTCGAGGAGCGCGCGGTTCAGCGCGGCGGACAGCGTCCAGGACTCAGCCACCCAGGGCCTCCTCGCGCTGCCGTGCCCACGAGCCGCCCGGAGGCTCCGCGTAGGTCCAGTCGAACATCCACTCGACGGGCGGCGCGGGCGTGGCGATCACGCCTGCCCGGGTCGCGATCGCGAAGGCGTCGGCCTCCTCGGCGCAGCCCGCCACGAACGCCTCGTCGGCGATCCCCTCCGCGCGGAGCCACGCCTCGAGTCGCGTGATCGGATCGAACGCGCGGGCCGCCTCGACCTCGTCGTCGCCCCGGTAGCGGCCGGGGTCGTCCGCCGTCGAGTGGGCGCCGATCCGGTAGGTCAGGGCCTCGATCAGCGTGGGGCCGTCGCCCGCCCGCGCCCGGGCCACGGCGTCCCGCGTGACCGCGTAGACGGCGAGCAGGTCGTTGCCGTCGACGCGGACGCCCGGCATCCCGTAGCCCTCGGCGCGCCGCCAGATCTCGCCGGCGGTCTGCTGCTCGGTCGGCACGCTGATCGCCCAGCCGTTGTTCTGGCAGAAGAGCACGGCCGGGACCCGCCAGACGCCCGCCAGATTGGCGGCCTCGTGGAAGTCGCCCTCGCTCGTGCTCCCGTCGCCGAAGTACGCGATCGTCACGCCGGTCCCGTGATCCAGCTTGGTGCCGAGCGCGTGACCGACCGCGTGCACGATCTGCGTGGCGATCGGGATGCAGATCGGACCGAAGCGAGTGGCGCGCGGGTCGTACGGGCCGCCGTGCCACGTGCCGCGGTGGTACTGGAGGTACTGGACGGCGTCGACGCCGCGGACGATCGCCACGGCGAGCTCCCGGAAGGTCGGGAAGACGAAATCCTCTGCGCCCAAGGCGATCGCGCTCCCGATCTGCGCGGCCTCCTGACCCTCGAACCCGGGGTACACGGTCAGCTCACCCTGCCGCTGGAGCGCGATGCACTCGTGGTCGAGGCGGCGGGCCACGATCATGCGGCGCAGCGCGTCTCGGAGGGCGTCGTCGTCGAGGCCGACGGCGGTCTCGCCCACGGGGGTGCCGTCGGCCGAGAGGATGCGGAACGGCTCGGTCCCGCCCCAGTGCCCCGGTGACTGCACGGCCCTCAAACCCCCTCGTGCGAACGCCGAGAGCATAGGGGATGGCGACGCCCGCTAGACTCGACGGCGTGATCCCGAGCGCGTACCTCCGCGTGTTCCAGCCGCTCGACGCGTTCGAGCGCGACGAGCAGCTGCACTGGGAGCGCTACCTGCTCGAGGGATCGCGCAGCACCTCGCTCCGCCACCGGTACGCCGACCATCGCACGGTGGGCAAGCTCGGGGTGCTGGCGCCCGCCGACGGCGAGCACGCCGAGATCCGGGTCATCGACGGACGCACCTACGTGAGCCCGTGGCGGATGCGGATGCGGGTGCTCGCGTCGATGCTGTCCTTCCGCGACGCCGAGCCGATGGACCTCTGGGAGCAGTTCATCCCGAAGGCCGACGGCAAGCGTGCCGCCAAGGACCTGTCGAAGCTCCGACGGCGCGACCCGCACGCGGTGGCGTTCTGCCACCAGAGCCCGTGGCACGTGCCGATCCGCTGGTTCGTGCTCTTCCGCGACGAGGAGCGTTGGTTGGGCGAGGACGAGTATGGGCGCACGCGGATGCGCTATCGCACGAGCGCCCGACGCGCGATGCGGCGGGCGGAGCAGGCGGTCGGGCCGCTTCGGCGATCCGAGCTCGGACCGATCAGCGATCTGATCGTCGATCTCCACCAGTGGATGGCTGCGTTCGACCGCGCCTCGGTCCTCGAGCTCGACTACGGGACGCTCTGCGACCTGATGCGGTGGGACGACCTCGACGACGACCACAGCGCCCGCGAGATCTACGAGGCCCTCGAGGCCCTCGAGCGCGAGGAGTTCCCCAAGAGCGCCGACATCTACCAGGGCGTGCTCACGCGCTGGGCCGAGGTCCGCAGCCGCGAGGCGATGAACTAGGTCTCAACGGAACGGAGCCGCCCCTGCGAGGGGACGGCTCCGTTCGTTCGTCGTGGCCAGGGGCAGAATCGAACTGCCGACACCGCGGTTTTCAGCCGCGTGCTCTGCCAACTGAGCTACCTGGCCCATAGGTCCGGGCGGGCGCGAGCCGAACGAACCTCGCCCCATGATCCTGATCCCGGGTAACCGAGTGTAGCGACTCGAGGAGGGTCGGGTCAGGTTCCACCCGATGCCGCCCCCCCTCCCTCGGCGTGCAGGGTCCGAGCACCTGTCGGGCGGAGGGGGTAGACCAGGTGACGTACCAGGAGCGTTCGATGTTTGTGATGCAGACGCGCGGCCATCAGCCCTCGCCCGAACATCTCGAGGGGCTGCATCACCCATCCGAGGCTGCGGGGTCGCCCCGATGCCCGATGGTAGGGTCTTGCGGATGAGGCGGTGGGAATCCCTCGGCTGGGCCGGCGGGCTCGCGTTGCTCGGGTCGTATTTCGCGCACGGGTTCGCCTATTTCATCGCTGAGCCGACGGCGCAGACGCGCGCCGCCGAGCTGTCACAGACCGGTCACGGGTACCTGAACGACCTCCCTCTGGGGGTCGGCGTCTTGCTCATGGTCGTGATGGCCGCCGGCTTCAGTGAGGTGCGCAGACGGGTTCGTGGGGAGGCGCACACGAGCGCGCCTCTGTGGGTCATCTTCTGCCTCCCATTGGCTGGCTTCTTCGTCCAAGAGCACGCCGAGCGGTTCCTCCACGACGGGGTCGTCCCCTGGCACCTGCTCACCGAGCGGGTGTTCATCATCGGACTTCTGCTCCAGATCCCCTTCGCGATCGTGGCGTGGGTCGCGGGCCGCATCCTGCTTCGAGCGATGGAGCGAGTGTTCGAGCTGCTCGGCGCCGATCGGCGGACCCCGTCTCGTCCTACCCCCCTCGGGGCCTTCCCGCGGAGCCACGTTCAGTCGTTCTACGCCCTCGAGACCCTCGGACGACTCGGGGATCGAGCTCCGCCTCACGCCGCCTAGCTCAACGGTCGACTCCGGGATGGCCGCCCCTTGGGCTGCTCCTGTGGCGAACCCATCGCGTGGCCCCGAGACCGAACGCAGAGATCCCTGGCGCGGCCGTCGCTGAGCTCGCCAGGGCCCGTTCGGCGCACGTCACGGATCCGGCGTCGGTCGCGTGGCCATGCGTTCCGACTCCAGAAGGCGAGATGTGATGCAACGACGCATGAAGTTCCGATTCGGATCGGCTCTCCTGTTCGTCGGGGTCATCGCCTCGGCGTGCTCACAGGCAGAGTCTGAGTCCTCGGCTCGATCTGCGGAGGTGGACGCCCCCACCAGGGAGGCGTTCATCGCCGAGGTGACGCCGATCTGCGATGACCTCGAGGCCAAGCTGAAGCATTTCGAGGATCCGATGTCATTCCCTGCCATCCCCGAGGAGTTCGGGGCGGCGTCGGATCGCTATGCCGAGGTGACCGAGCAGAGCGTCGCGAAGCTCGTGGCGCTGGCTCCCCCCGCGGACATGACGACGGAGTGGGAGGAGTTCACCGCCGCTCTGGCGCGAAGCCTCGACAAGGCGGCGCTCACGGGGCAACTCGTGGACGCGGGGAACACCGACACCGACGCTCTGTGGCAGGCGTGGACCGACAACTCGACCTCGCGCTCGCGCGCGATGGAACTGGCGAGTGAGATGAACCTCGGCACGTGCGAGGTTCTCATCGCCCCTATGCATATGGATATGTGAGGAGCTGGACATGACGAAGAACTCCAAGAGGTGGAGCTGGCTCGGTCTGGCCCTCGCCATCGCGGTCACCACCTCCGCCTGCTCGCTGTCTTCCGATGACGGATCGGAGTCGAGCGCGCCCGCTCGGGAGGGTGCGACGGCGACCACCCTCGACGCGAGCGTGGTGAGCGAGCCGGTGATGATCGCCGGTGGTGCAACGCACGACGCGGACGTCGCGATCGATCCGGCTTCGGGCACCATCTATGCGGCGTGGGCCGTGGACACCGAACAGGAGCCGAGTGAGGTGGCCGGTAACCCGCAGAACATCATGGTCGCGAGTTCGCAGGACGATGGAGCGACCTGGTCGACGCCCGTGCGCGTCAACGACACGCCGGGCTTCGCCTGGGCCGGATTCAACTCCCAGGTGCGGATCGCGGTGACCGGGCCCGACGAACTGTTCGTGATGTGGCCGCTCGGGACGGCGGACTACTCGTACTACACGATGCGCGACCGCTCTACCGATGGCGGTGAATCCTGGGGCGAGGATCGCTCGATCACCTCGGCGGATCCTCAGAGCCAGGAGTCGTACGGAGCGCTCACCAACGTCGGCCAGGATCTCTACGTCGCGTTCCTCGACTACCGCGCGACCCAACCGCCGCATTCGCCGACCGGCGTGGACTTCATCCACTCCAAGGATGGGGGCCAGCGGTTCGGGGAGAGCAACCGAGCCGCCTTGCGCAGTTGCGAGTGCTGTGACAACGGGATCGCCGTCGACTCAGAGGGAACCTTGTACATCGCGTTCCGTTCCCAGAACGCCGCGGGTGAGCACACCACGATCCGTGACTCGGCCGTGGTGCGATCCTACGACGACGGGCAGACCTGGTCGATGCCGGTGCTGATGGGGAAGGACGACTGGGTCTTCAACGGGTGTCCCGAGTCAGGCCCTGAGTTGGCGATCGGTCAAGACGATGTGGTGCACGGCGTGTACTGGACCGGCAAGGACGGCAGGGCGGGGGTGTACTACACGAAGTCGACCGACGGCGGCGCGTCCTTCGCGACCCCGATGCCGATCGCGACCGCGGACTTCTACCCTCCCGCATACATGGACCTCACCGAGGGCTCCGATGGGTCGGTGTGGATCGTGTGGGACGACCGTCGTGAGGCGGAGAAGCAGGTCCATCTCGCGCGCGTCACGGATGGATCCCTCGAGGTCCTGGATGGGTCCTCTGACGGTCAGACGCCCGCGCTCGCAGGGGACGATGAGATGACCGTGATGGTGTGGTCTGACCCATCGGGCCTGCAGTTCGCTCAACTCGACGCGTCGCAGATCGGATGAGCCGCGCTCAGGGAAGGGCCGCCCGCCTTCGGCGGGCGGCCCTGCTCGCCGCCTTGGGTCTGCTCGTGGCCGCGCCGGCGTCGGCGGCGGGCACGGGCGAGGTCGGCGAACCCGTCCCGCCCTACACGGCGAGGATCTTGAACTCTCAGGAACCCGTCTCGCTGCACGACATGAAGGGCACGCCGCTCCTTGTGAACAAATGGGCGACGTGGTGTCGACCCTGTGTGGGCGAGATGCCGTTCCTGCAGAGGCTCTACGAGGAATACCGTGATGCGGGCTTCCAGGTGATCGGTGTCAGTGTCGACCACGGCGACGAGGATGGCCCCACCGAACAGGTCGCGCGCGAGCGAGGTGTCACCTATCCCATCTGGCGAGATGGGGAGGATCTCTTCACGTCCACGTTCCATTCGACCGGTGTCCCGGAATCGTTGCTCATCGACGAGAACGGCATCGTCGTGTACCGCTTCCGGGGCGTCGTCGAGGACACGCCGGCGACCCGTCACCTGATCGAGACGGCCATCGCCTCCAACGGCGATTACGTGGCAGCCTCCACGGAAGCGGTGCAAACGCAAGGGAGAGGTATCGGGCTGGCCCTTGCTCTGCTGGCGGGCTTCCTCAGTTTCGTTTCCCCTTGCGTGCTCCCGCTGGTGCCCGGCTACGTCGCGTTCGTAACCGGGGTCAGTGGCGAGGATGCGCGGGCAACCGGGAAGCACCTCGCCCTGCTCAACGGGGGTCTCTTCGTCCTCGGCTTCAGCACCGTCTTCCTCCTCCTGGGGGCAACGGCGAGCGCCGTCGGAGGCGTACTTCGGGATAACGGGGAGTGGCTCGCCCGCGCAGGGGGCGTGATCATGTTGGTCTTCGGCCTCTATCTGATCGGCGTGCTCAAGATCTCGTGGCTCGGTCGCGACACGCGGATGCTTCATCGAGCCACCGGCTTGAAGCAACGATTCGGCAACGCTGGCTCCTACGTCGTCGGCGCGGCCTTCGGCGCGGGATGGACCCCCTGCATCGGTCCGGTGCTCGCCGCGATCCTTGCCCTGGCGGCGACGCAGGCGACGATGGCGAGCGGCGTGGGCCTGCTGGCCGCCTACTCGCTGGGCCTCGCGATCCCGTTCCTGCTCGCCACGGTCTTCCTCGATCGATTCATCCTTACCTCGCGTCGATTCAAGGTGATGTTGCCGTGGGTCAACCGGGTGAGCGGGGTCCTGTTGCTCGCGCTGGGTGTGTTGATGCTCACCGGAGGCATGACAACCTTGTCGCGTTGGTTCGCGCAGTTCCTGCCGGAGGCGATCGGCTGAACGCGCTTCGCAGCGTGTATGCGATGAGGGAAGGCCTCCCGTGCCCAGCCCGCCCGGCCAGGGGCAGGTGTTCGCCCCCCTGGTTCCGGCGGGCCGACCGCCATCTGCGCGCCCGACGGGCTTCGATCCCGCGATCTCCTCCTTGACAGGGAGGTGAGGACGACCTGACTCCTCTACGGGCGCAGGTATTCGGTTCCTGGTGCCTGGTGCGGTGGAGCCGTGCCCCCAACGGGATTCGAACCCGTGCTTCCGCCTTGAAAGGGCGGCGTCCTAGGCCGCTAGACGATGGGGGCGTCAGTCCCGAGCGTACCGGCCCTAGGGGGCAGCCGACAGAGTATAGCCAGGCGGTGCGGGTGCTAGCGTCCGTGCATGGATCGCGAGGGCTTCGAGCGCTGGCTCCGCTGACTACTTCGTGGCCTGGGCTTCCAACGATCCGGCCAACGTCGCGGACCTCTTCACCGAAGACGCGCGGTACTAGGTCGGCCCGTGGCCGAGCCGTGGGTGGGTCGCCAGGCGATCGTCGAGGCGTGGACGAGCGGGGTTCAGTCCGGCGTGACCCATTCGGCCGAGGCGCTCGCGCTCGAGGGGGACGTCGGCATCGCGCACTGGAACGTGCGCGCGACCGATCCGTCGACCGGCGTGCGCTTCGAGATCGGCGGCGTGCTGGTCCTCACCTTCGCGCCGGACGGGCGGTGCCGCGAGCACCGTGAGTGGTTCGTGCGGCGGGAGCTCCAGCGGGACTGAACGCGTCGCCCTCGCGTAGGTCCGTGCCGGCGGGGCACTCGAGCACCGAGCGGGCGCGGAGCCGCGGCCACGCGAGGCGGCCGGGGCGCATCCGTCGGACAGCCACGACGCGCCACCTCGCATCGAGGAACACCACGGTGATCGGGAACCGCATGCCGAACGAGTGGACCGACCGGCAGCGAGGGAAGAGCATCGCGTGGTCGGGAGGGAGGAAGCCACGATCGCGGAGCCCGCGCATCCGCTCACGACGAGTGGCCGGGATCTCGACGCGCCAGACCCGCCCGCGAGGATCGACGAGCTCCTTGGTCCGCATCGGTAGGACGCTAGCCGGGCCCGCCGACACGGTTCACGCGGACGCGCGGCCCCGACCCCCTGGGCGGCGTGCCGGCCTCACGAGACCAGCGTGTCGGCGTCCTCGAAGAGGCGCTCCATGATCTGCTGCAGCGGCCAGCGAGCGCCGTCGGCATGCCAGCCGGCGTTGCCGAGCACGATCACGCCCACGCCGGTATCCGGCTCGAAGAACGCGGCGGTCGCGACGCCCTGGTCGCCGCCGTTGTGACCGATCAGCGTGCGACCGTGCAGGCCGAACCGGTACCAGATGAGCCCCTGCCCAGGCTCGATCCCCGGGATCTGGGGCCGGAGCATCGACCGCGCCGACGCCTCCGAGAGGAGTCGCACTCCGTTCCAGGTTCCGCCGTCCATCGCCATCCCCAGGTGATGCCCGAGGTGTCGCGCCGTCGTTCGGAGCGCCCCGTCCGGGTAGTCGGGATACCCGTACTGCCCGAACGCGACGAATCGGTCCTCGTCCGGCGACCATCGGTAGGGCATCGCGACGTCGGTTCGAGGGACATCCGCCAGGTGCCAGCCAGCCCGCGTCATCCCCAGTGGTCCGAAGATGCGTCCGTCGCACCAGTCGTCGAACGCGATCCCGCTCGCGGCCTCGACGAGGAACGCGGCGAGGGACGCGCCGACGTTGGAGTATCGGTAGCGCTTCCCCGGTGCCTCGGGGGTGAAGTTGGCCGCCCGGTAGTCGTCGCCGCCCGGCACGAGGTAGCCCTCGAGGAAGGTTCCGAGCGGGATCGGCGAGTCGCCCTGCGAGTAGAGGTCGTCCCAGACCGGCCACCGGTCGCGGATCGCGGAGGTGTGCGTCAGCAGGTGGCGGACCGTGATCGCCCGATGTGGATGGTTCGGCGTCCGCACCGGGAACGGGAGGATCCCGTTCACGTCGTCGTCGAGTCCGAAGTGTCCGTCCTCCACCGCCTGGAGCACCGCCGTGCAGATGACCGTCTTGGAGATCGAGGCGAGCATGAACAGGGTCTCCTGACCGACCGGCCGGTCGCGCCACACGTTGGCGAGCCCGAAGCCGCGCGCCCACCCGACGGCTCCGTCACGCACGATCGCCGCGCCGACGCCGGGCAGCCGACCCGCGCGCATCCGGCCGGCGACGAACGCGTCGAGATCGCCGCGCGCCGGCTCGACGACCGCGGGCGCGGTCCCGGCGAAGGCCGAGAGCGGTCGCAGGGTGGTGGCCGCGGCCGCCACCGCGCCGGCGCCCAGCAACTGCCGGCGCGTGACCGTCATCGAGCGTCGGCCGAGGTCCCTGGTCATGTCCGTCCGATCGTAGGCGAGTAGTCCTTCGGTGTTCTCCGTGCCAACTGGCCTTGGACAACTTCTCGTGCCTGGAGGATTCAGCGAACCACTCGGTAGAGCCGCCAGCGGTCGGGGACACCCTTCAGCTCGTGTTCGCCGCGATCCTCGAAGGTGAGCCCCGACCCGGCCACCAGATCTTTGACCGTCCGAGAGACGAGCACCTCTGAGGGGCCCGCTTCGGAGCCCACACGCGAGCCGATCACGACGGCGATGCCACCCGCCTTGGCATCGATCGTTCCGACCTCTCCGGTGTGGAGGCCAGCTCTGACCTCGATCCCGAGCGGTCGCACACGCTCCACGATCGCTTGTGCGCACCTGATCCCTCGGAGGGGACCGTCGAACGTCGCGAAGAAGCCGTCTCCCGCCGTGTCCACCTCAGTCCCTCCGTAGCTGGCGAGCATCGTGCGGACGGCACTGTGATGGTGTTCCACCAGCTCTCGCCAGCTGCGATCGCCGATCTGCGCTGCCTTCTCAGTGGACCCGACGATGTCGGTGAACAGCACCGTGGCGAGCAAGCGGTCGAACTCGGGCGCGCTCCTTGCCCCGGTCAGGAATTCCTCGATCTCGTCGGGGATCATGTCGGTCGTTCCGATGAACGCTGAGTGCTCGGCTCCTGGCAGCTCGATGAACGCGGCTCCCGGGATGCGATCGGCGACGTACCTCCCCTCATCGATCCCGTCGCCTTCCTTGTGTAGGACCAGCGTCGGGACCTGGATGGAGGGGAGCACGTCGCGGACGTCGACCTCGACACCCATCCGATCGAGTTGCGCGACCGCCGCGGGCGTTAGGGAAAGCTGCATCCAGTCGAGCCACCAGCGTCGGAACGCCTCCTGATCAGCCTGGGTCGGAGCGATCTCACGGGCCAAGCGGTCGGCGTACTCCGCCGTACCCCAGCTCGCCACGTCCTCGAGGATCTCGCGTTCAAGGTCCTCGGGCTTCACGCCCCATGGGTAGTCCGGCGCCCAGCTTCCCTTGGCATAGGTCCCGTACATGATCAGCGCGGTGGTCCTCTCCGGGTGGGTCGCAGCGAACAATGCGGCGGTGGGCCCTCCCTCGGAGGATCCGAAGATCGCTGCACGCGACGAACCTGCCGCGTGCATCACGGTCCGGATGTCGTCCATCCTCAGCTCGAGGGTGGGCACGTCGGCGATGCGGTCAGAGAGTCCGCAGCCGCGACGGTCGAAGAGGATCAACCGCGAGAAGGACGCGAGCTTCCGGTAGTACCGGGCGAGGAGCGGCATCTCCCACGCGACGCGTAGGTTGTGGATGAACCCGTGCACGAACACGAGATCGATCGGCGCGTCCCCGAGGACCTGGTACGCGATGTGGACGCCGTCCGGGGTCTTCGCGTACCTGATCTCGGGGATCTCCACGAGACCATCCTGAGCTTGGCGAGCCCCGGGCCGCAACCGCCCGAAGGCCCCGCGGAGCCCGTCGATCTCCCCACCGCCTCGGGCGGATAGGCCCTCCGGTGTCTCCTCGGTGGGCCGGGCGGGATTCGAACCCGCGACACGAGGGTTAAAAGCCCCCTGCTCTAACCGAGCTGAGCTACCGGCCCCGGGGCATCCTAACGGGCCTCCGTCACGGGACCGCCCCCGTGCGGCATGGATGGGCAGAGACCCCCGAACGGGAGGAGTTCCGCCATGCGCAGGTCCTGGACAGCCATCGCTCTGGTCGCGGCCGCCGCGATCCTCGGTGCCTCGGTGCTCGGCGCCCGGGCGCTCGCCGACGACGGCTCCGACGGCAGCGGTACCGACAAGACGATCACCGTGACATCGACGGCCTCCGTGGGCTCGGAGCCCGACGAAGCGGTCGTGACGCTCGGCGTCACGACCCAAGATCCCGATAGCGCGACGGCGCTGGGTCGCAACGGTGACACCGTCGACGCCGTCGTCGCGGCGGTGGAAGGTGCCGGCGTGGCCAAGGACGACGTCCGCACCACGCGGCTCGACCTCAACCGCCGAACGATCCACCGGCGCACGCCCCAGGAGACGACGGTCTTCGTCGCCGACTCGGCCCTGGAGATCACCGTCCGCGACATGGACGCTGTCGGCGACGTGATCCAGGCGGGGGTCGAGGCCGGCGCGACGTCGGTCCGCGGCGTGCGGTTCGGCGTGTCGGACCCGGCCCAAGCCCGGACCGAGGCGCTGGATGCGGCGGTCCGCGGGGCTCGCACGAAGGCGGACGCGATGGCCGCGGCCGCCGGCACCACCGTCACGGGCGTGGTCACGATCGACGAGCAAGGAGCGGCGCAGCCCGCGTACCGGAGCTACGCCGCCGACACGGCGTATCCCGTGGCGATGGCGGCCCTCTCCGCCCAGGTGGTGCCGCCGGACCAGATCCAGACGCAGGTCACGGTGATCGTGACCTGGGCGATCGGCTGAGCGCGACGACGGGTCACCGGGCGACGTTGCCTGAAGCTCAGTTCGCGTAGCGGTTCGTGATCGGCATCCGGCGGTCGCGGCCGAACGCCTTGGGCGTGATCTTCACGCCCGGGGCGGCCTGGCGGCGCTTGTACTCGGCGCGGTCGACCATGTGGACGACCCGTCGCGCGAGGTCGCGCTGGATGCCGCGCTCGACCATCTCGTCGACGCTGATGTCGTCCTCGACGTAGGCCTCGATCACGGGGTCGAGCACCTCGTACGGCGGCAGCGAGTCCGTGTCCTTCTGGTCCGGACGGAGCTCGGCGCTCGGAGGCTTCTCGATCGTGCGTTGGGGGATCGGCGCCGTGACCCCGTCCCGCCCGGCCTCGGCGTTCCGCCAGTCGGCGAGCTCGTAGAGGAGGGTCTTCGGCACGTCCTTGATGGGCGCGAAGCCGCCGGCCATGTCGCCATACAGCGTCGAGTAGCCCACCGCGTACTCCGACTTGTTCCCCGTGGCGAGGACGATCGAACCGAACTTGTTCGAGATCGCCATCAGCAGGTTCCCGCGGACGCGAGCCTGCAGGTTCTCCTCGGCCACGCCCTCCTCCGTGCCGGCGAACACCTCGGCCAGCGCATGGCGGTACGCGTCGAACGCGGCGCCGATCGGGACCGTGTCGATCCGGATCCCGAGCCGAGTCGCACAGTCCACGGCGTCCTCGAGGCTCTCGGGCGACGAGTACGGGGAGGGCATCGCGAGGGCGCGCACGGCCTCGGGGCCGAGCGCGTCGGCGGCGAGCGTCGCGACCATCGCGGAATCGATCCCGCCCGAGAGACCGAGCACGACGTCGGAGAAGCCGTTCTTGCGCACGTAGTCGCGTAGGCCGACCACGAGGGCGCGGTAGACCTCCTCGGCGCCATCGGGCCACGCGGGGCGGTCGTCCGCGAAGGAGATGTTGCCGTGGATGTCGACGATCAGGAGGTCCTCCGTGAACATCGTGGCGCGGTGCTTCACCGATCCGTCGGGGGCCACCATCATCGAGCCGCCGTCGAACACGAGCTCGTCCTGGCCGCCCACCGCGTTCACGTAGGCGATCCACGCCCCCGTCTGTCGCGCGCGATCGCGCAGGATCGTCTCCCGGTCGTGGTTCTTGCCGCGGTGGTACGGGGAGCCGTTGATGTTCACGATCAGCGGCACGCCGGCCAGGCGCGCGAAGGGCAGGCCGTCGTGCCAGGCGTCCTCGCACACCGTGATGCCGAGTTCGGTGTCGCGGACGCTGACCCGCACCGCGTCGGTCCCCGGCGTGAAGTAGCGCCGCTCGTCGAACACCCCGAAGTTCGGCAATTCGATCTTGTGGTAGCGAGCCCGGATATCCCCGCGTTCGAGGAGGGCGGCCGCGTTGTGGATCCCCGCGTCGGAGCGGTCGACGAACCCGACGACGACGGGACAGCTCGTGGCGGCCTTCGATGCCAGGCTCCGCAGGGCCTCGAGGTTGTCGTCGACGAACTCGCGTCGGAGCACGAGGTCCTCGGGCGGGTAGCCGGTGATCGCGAGCTCGGGGAAGCACACGAGATCGGCGCCGGCCTCGGTCGCGCGCTGCGCTGCGTCGGCCATGCGCGCGACGTTGCCGGCGAGGTCACCGACGGTGAGGTCCAGCTGGCCGAGCGCGATCCGTGGCACGCGGGAAGCTTACGCGGGACCGGGATCCACGGCGGTGATGGCGTGAGAGGGGGCGAGCGGCGAGCGGCGGCCCTACTCCGTGCCGCCGATGTCGACGTTGTACGCCTCCCAGACCAGGTCGGCGCCCTTCTGCCGGTGGCGGATCACCGTGCCGATGAGCCGCTGGAGGTCGTCACGCGCGTCATCCAAGGGCCACTCGGGGCCACCGACGTCGACCGCCTCGAGCCGCTCGAGCATCTCCGCGACCTTCTGGGTGATCTCCGGGTGCTCACCGGCGAGGCGGTGCACGGTGCCCGCCAGACGGGGCGCCCGTTCGGTGATCTCCTCGTACAGGCCGCCCGGCTTCTCGGTGACGACCACGTGTTGGTCGAGGGCGTCCCGGACGCTCACCATCTCCTTGCGCACGAGGTCGGTCCACTCCGGCAGCCGTCCCGATGCCGGCGAGGAGATCGCGACCTCGAGGTGCACGAGGGCGTCGTGCAGGGTGACGCGGCGGGCACGCGCTTCGCTGAGCGCCGGGGTGATCTTGTCATCGGGAGTCATGAAGTCACGGTAGCCCGCGGATGCACGCAGGGGCAAGTCGCCGTTGTGGCGCCTGGAGGTGCCCGCCTCGGACGGTTCGGCATCCGCGCCCCACGAAACCGCTCGGTCAGGTTCATCCGTAGTACCGTCAACGCTTCCGTCTTGAAGGAGGACCCGATGCGTACTCGAGTCGTTCGAACCGTCCTGATCGCCGCGATCGTGCTCGCCGCCACCGCGAGCTCGGCGTCCGCGGCCACGATCGTCCGCGGCAGACTCGGCGCGCTGGCATCCCGCCACCGTGACGGATCGCCCGCGGGGGCACGGTGAAGTGGGCGTCCGTCGACGTCCACCACACGGTGCGTGCCTACGGATCGAACTGGACGTACTCCAAGCATGCTGCACCCAGGGACCAGCACCGCGCCTCGCAGGTTCAACAAGCGCGGCACCTACCGCTTCTACTGCACGATCCATGGCTCGGTCACGGGCGGCACGTGCTCTGGCATGTGCGGCAAGGTCGTGGTGGGCTGACCGGGGGCATCGCTCCACTCGCGTAGGTCGTGACGCGCTGGCGCCGAAGGCGTAACGTCGCCTCATGCGCGACGGCGGTTCCGCTTCCCCCGTAGACCGCTTCACCTCCGGCACAGTGAACGCGTACGTGCCGCGCATCATCCTGCGCCACCTCGCCGCCGATCCTGGCGTTCGCGCCTGGACCGTCGACGGCACCGTGGCCTTCGTCGACATCTCCGGCTTCACGAAGCTCTCCGAACGCCTGGCGAAGTCGGGTCGCGAGGGCGCGGAGCAGATCACGGAGGCGATCGGCGGGAGCTTCGAGGCGATCCTCTCCGTCGCCTACATGAACGGCGGCGGTCTCATCAAGTTCGGCGGCGACGCTCTTCTGCTCCTGTTCGAAGGGGAGGGTCACCTCGAGCGCGCGGCCCGGGCCACCGTGCTGATGCGCCGGGTCCTTCGCGACGTCGGGAAGATCGAGGTCCCCGGCGCGAAGGTCAACCTCCGGATGTCCCAGGGGCTCCATACGGGGCGGTTCCACTTCTTCCTGGTGGGTGAGGTTCACCGAGAACTGCTGCCGATCGGTCCCGCGTGGAGCCGTACGGTCGCGATGGAGCACGACGCCGACGCCGGCGAGATCCTGATCAGCCCGGAGGCGGCAGCGCTGCTCCCGGCTCGCTGCCTGGGCGCCACGAAGGGTCAAGGGGTCCTCCTGAAGCGTGAGCCGTCGGTCGGGGACGAGCAGCCACTCGCCGACGAGGCGGTCGTCGTACCGCCGGAGGTCGTCGCGGAGCTGCCTGCCCGCCGCCGTGCGTTCGCACGTGGCGGCCGGCGGCGGCACCCCGGAACATCGCCCGGTGACGATCGCGTTCGTGCATTTCGAGGAGACCGACAAGCTGATCGAGCATGAGGGCGTGGAGGTCGCCACCGAGCGACTCCACCGGCTCGTATCGATCGTGCAGACCGCGGCAGAGGAGCAGGGCGTCGCGTTCCTCGCATCGGACGTCGACGCCGATGGCGGGAAGCTCATCCTGACGGCCGGCGCCCCCCGGATCACGGGCGACGACGAGGAGCGGATGCTGCTGACCCTGCGGAAGATCGTCGACGCCGCCTTGCCGATCCCCGTCAGGATCGGCGTGAACCGCGGATCGGTCTTCGCGGGTGACATCGGCCCGTGGTATCGGCGGACCTACACGGTGATGGGCGACGCGGTGAACCTGTCAGCCAGGTTGATGGCGAAGGCCGAGCCCGGCCTGATCTACGCGACCGCCGACGTCCTCGATCGTTCGAACACGCTGTTCGCGACCACCGAGTTGGAGCCCTTCGCCGTCAAGGGGAAGGCGAAGCCCGTGCGCGCGTGGGCGGTCGGCGCAGCGGAGGGATCGCGAACCCGGCAGGAGACCGAGCGCCGCTTCCCGCTTGCCGGACGCGGACCGGAGATGGCCTCGCTGATGGATGCGCTCGGCGTGGTCATCGCCGGCGAGGGACAACTCGTGGACATCGTCGGCGAGCTCGGGATCGGGAAGTCGCGGCTCTTGGAGGAGCTGCGGGAGGCGGCTCTCGATCTTCGGATGCTTCGGGCGACGTGCGAGGCGTACACGGCGAACACCCCGTACGTCGCGTGGCGTGAGTTGCTGCGTGAACTGCTCCACATCGGTTGGCAGGACACCGACGACGCTGTTGGCGAGCGACTTCGCGCCGAGCTCACTGTGGTCGCACCCGAGTTGCTGCCGTGGCTCCCGCTCCTGGCGAGGGCCTTCGACGCAGAGCTACCGGCCACACCCGAGATGGCGGTGCTCGCCCAAGAGGGACACCGGGAGAAGCTCCATGAGAGCGTCCTGCGGTTCCTGGAGGTCGAACTCTCAGGCCCTTCGGCGATCGAGATCGAGGACGCGCACCACATGGACGACGCGTCCGCCGACCTGCTCGGCTACCTGACGATGCGGCTGGAGGGTCACCCGTGGCTCTTCGCGGTGAGCCGGAGGCCAGGCGAAACCGGATTCAGCCCCCCGAGGCGCCGGGCGTGCGGCGGATCGAACTGACCCCGCTCGCCGACGACGAGGCGCTCGCGATGGCCAAGGTCGCGACCGAGGATGCCCCCATCGCAGACCACGTCATCCGAGCTCGTGGTCGACCGGTCCGGCGGGAACCCACAGTTCCTGCGGGAGCTCATGCGCGAGGTGGTGAACTCCGGCGGCGTCGGCGGGCTGCCCGCTTCGGTCGAGGCCGCCGCAATGGCCCGCGTCGACGCGCTCTCACCCGACGACCGTTCGCTCATACGCCGCGCGGCGTTGTTCGGCGCGAGCTTCGACCCGCGGATGCTCGCCTGGGTACTCGACGACGAGACGGTGCCCGGCCCCGCGGCCTGGAGCCGCTTGTCCGAGTTCTTCGAGGAGGAGAGCAACGGCTACCTGCGGTTCCGACATGCCCTGATCCGCGACGCGGCCTACGAGGGGCTGCCCTACAAGCTCCGCCGCCGGCTCCACGCCGATATCGGGCGCCGTCTCGAGGCCGACCTCGCGCACCCAGAGGAGGCGGCCGGCCTGCTCTCGCTCCACTTCATCGTCGCGGGGGAGTACGCCGATGCCTGGCGGTACGCCCCCCTCGCAGCTGAGCGCGCCCGAGAGCTGTACGCCAACGTCGAGGCGGCACGGCTCTTCAAACGTGCGATCGAGGCGGGGCGGCGCCTGCCCCGACGTTACCGATGCGGAACTCGGGGAGCTGAACGAGGCGATCGGTGACGCCTGGGATCGGGCGGGGGAGTTCCAGCGAGCCGCCGGATCGTTCGCGGCGGCCCGCCGCCTGCTCCGCGGTGCCCCGCTCGCCGAGACGCGGCTGCTGCTGAAGCGATCGAAAGCCGAGGAGAAGCTCGGCCACTACCCGCAGGCGCTGGCGTGGGTCACGCGAGCCCGCCGCCTGCTCACCGATGTCTCGGGGAGCGAGGCGGCGAGTCGCTCCGCCCAGCTGAGCGCGTGGTACGCGACCGTGCTGCAAGCCGAGGGACGCACGACCGATGCGCTGCCCTGGTGCGAGCGCGCCGTCGCCGAGGCAGAGGCGGCGGGCGACCAGGAGGCGCTCGCCCAGGCCTACAACGTGCTCGAGTGGGTCGACATCATGATGGGCCGATCCGACGGACGACATCTGCGCAAGGCGCTGTCGATCTACGAGTCGAGGGGCGACCTCGCCGGCCAGGCCAAGATCCTCACCAACCTGGGCGCCGGCGCCTACTTCTCGGGCCAATGGGACGAGGCGATCGAGTGTTGGGAGCGAGGTCGAGAGGCCTACCTCACGGTCGGGCAGCCGGTGGATGCGGCCTCGAGCGACAGCAACATGGGCGAGGTGCTCTCCGATCAGGGCCGGCTCGACGAAGCCGAGACACTCTTGCGCGAGGCCCTCAGGGTCTGGCGCGCGTCGGGGGACCGCTACTCGTACGCGGGCACGCTGAGCCAGTTGGGGCGCGTCGCTGTCGCGTGCCGGTCGGCACGATGAGGCGCTGGAGCTGTTCGCCGAGGCCCGCAACGGATTTGGAGTCGGTCGGAGCCCAGGCGGACGTGCTCGAGACCGACGCCAAGGTCGCCGAGTGCTACCTCTTCATGGGGCGTCAT
The DNA here is from genome assembly GCA_963816275.1 of uncultured Actinomycetes bacterium. Lineage (GTDB taxonomy): Bacteria > Actinomycetota > UBA4738 > UBA4738 > HRBIN12 > JAOUEA01. The sequence goes on along the minus strand of CAWFJU010000016.1, from coordinate 9,561 downwards.
GACGACGCGCTCGAGCTCGCGACCACCACCCTCGAGAAGGTGAACGCCCCCGACAGCGTGAGCGTCGCGGGCCCGCTCCTCGAGCGGGTGATCGGGTACGCGCGCCTCCAGTCGGGCGACGTCGTCGGCGCGCGCGCGGCGTTCGATTCGTGCCTCGCCGTGGCCCGTGAACGGGGCGCCGACTTCGAGGTGGCGATGGCGCTCCGTGGCCTCACGCAACTCGACTACTGCGAAGGATGCGCGTCCCCGCCCGCGATGATCGACGAGGCTCGCGAGATCTTCGAACGGCTACGGGTGATCGCGGCCCCCGCGATCCCGGCCCCTGCTCTGATCGGAGCCTGAACGCGAAAGAGCGGCCCCGAAGGGCCGCTCTTCGTACCTCGTTGTCGCTCTCGAGGGCTACCGCTTGTACAGGATGTCGCCTTCGAGGTAGTAGGTCTCGGTCACCTGGATCTGGTTCGTCGCGAGCGTGACAGTCGACTGGCTGACGAGACACGTTACCTCGCCCGCGGGCAGCACCGGGCCGTTCGCATTCGTATTGCACCACTTGATGGCGCGAGGAGTGGCCAAGGGCCCGACGCGATCGTATCGATCAGCGTCATCGGGACAGATCCGCTCGGGACCGGTTCAGGAGCGAAGCTGGTCACCTCGATCGTGAACGACGACGGGGTCCCGCCAGTCGGATACAGGAACTGGACCGAGTCGCCGTTGTGCGTGAAGACGTACGGCTTGGTCGAACAACCCGTGTCGCTGGTCTGGGTGACGCTCGCCGTAAGGCTGGGATCGTCGGCGTTCGTGACGATCTTCGTCTGGCCGCACTGGATGACTTCGGCTCCGATGAAGATCGACACAGGATCAGTCGAGGGTCCACCATCGACATCGACGCTCGCCGTGAGGGTGTACGCACCGAAGGTGTCGATCGCCAGACCCGGGAACGAGGCCACGCCATTCCCGGTCAACGGAGCGGTGTTGGCTCCTAGGCGGCAAGAACGAGCCTGTGCCGCTCCCTGAGTTGGTGATCGTCACGGTCTCGCCGTTGAAGGCGTTGGATGGTTCACCATCTGCGTAGAACTGGACCTGCACCTCAGGCGCGAAGGGCACGTTCCTGAGAGCGTTCGTCGGCGGTTGGACGAACGCTAGGGTCAGGTCAGACGGCTCCAACTGGATCGGGGTCGACGTGCTCGGCGTGCCCAAACCGTTGCTCGCCACCGCTCGATAGAAGCCCGAGTCCGAGGCCTGGGCAGGGGAGAGGGAGAAGGACGAACCAGTGAAGATCGGCGCAGGATCCGTCGGGCTGGGGAAGTTGCCATTCAGCGAGTACTGCCAAGTGATGGCCGGGGCGGGTTCCCGCTGGACGACGCCTGGAACGTGACATTCGTCTTCCCTGGACGAACCTCACCGATGACGTACCGGTGTTGACCGACGGGCTCACTGCGACCGTGACGTCGCCCGGAGGGCTCGTGCAGGTGCCGGTCACGGTAGTCTTCTGGAAGCCACCCGTTGGGTTGTTCAGGGTGAACGGCGTGGTTCCACCGAAGAGCTTCGCCGTAGAACCCCACGAACCGGTCGCCGCGTCGCATGCGACCGAGACCGTCATCGTGATGGAGTACGGCTTGTTGAGGACCAGGTTCAGCCCGGTGATCGAGAGGCTCTGCCCACCCGACGCGAGGGTGACGACACCAGAAGTGGGCTGCGTGAAGCCCATGATCGTGTATTTCGCCGGCGTCGCGACTGGCGCAGGCGTCGGAACCGTCAGGGTCACCGAGCCGATCGAGTAGAGGCTCTTGTTCGTGAAGGTCGCTTTGATCGTCGCCGAGCTAGTTCCAACCGGGATCGGCGGCGCGATCAACCGTCGTCATCGCGAGGTCGTACTTCTTGGCGAACGTCGCGCTGCCTGGCGTCGCGATCAGTACGACGGCGACCAACGCCATCGCGACGACGGCCGCGAGCGCCTTCCACGTGCGGGCGATGGAACCGAACGGACGAACCATGTCGAGCCTCCTGGAGCCGGGGGTGTCCGAGGACGTAGGCCTTTCGGCCGATTCCGTCAATCGGGGATCGGGCGGATGACCTAGGCCGGAACCGCTTACGGACTACAGGATCGGGAGGTAGCGCTCCAGCTCGTACGGCGTGACGTAGGCCTTGAACGCGTCCCACTCCTCGCGCTTGTTGCGGATCAGGTACTCGTGGACGTGGTCGCCCGAGCGCGTCGCGGAGCACCTCGGATCCTCGGCGAGGTGGATCGCCTCCACCAGGTCCTCGGGGAGCGACCGGATCCCGGCGGCCTCGCGCTCGGCCTCGCCCATCTCGTAGATGTTGTTGCTGGCCTCGGGCGGCAGCTCGTACTCGCCCTCGACGCCCGGCGAGGCCCGCCGCGAGCATCGCCGCGAACGCGAGGTACGGGTTGCACGCGGGGTCGGGCGAGCGGTACTCGATCCGCGTGGCCTCCTCCTTGCCCGGCTTGTACTGGGGCACGCGCACGAGCGCGCTGCGGTTGCGCCGGGCCCAGCAGACGTAGACCGGCGCCTCGTAGCCGGGCACGAGCCGCTTGTACGAGTTCACCCACTGGTTCGTGAGCAGCGTGATCTCGGGCGCGTGCCGCAGCAGCCCCGCGATGTAGCCCTTCGCGGTCTTCGACAGGTGGTACTCGTCGGTCGCGTCGAAGAACGCGTTGCGGTCGCCCTCGAACAGCGACTGGTGGGTGTGCATGCCGCTGCCGTTCACGCCGGCGACCGGCTTCGGCATGAAGGTCGCGTAGATGCCGAACTCCTGCGCGACCTCCTTCACCGTGAGGCGGTAGGTCATCACGTTGTCGGCCATCGTGAGCGCGTCGGTGTAGCGCAGGTCGATCTCGTGCTGGCTCGGCGCGACCTCGTGGTGCACGTACTCCACCGGGATGCCCATCGACTCCAGGTACTGCACGGTGCGCTTGCGGTAGTCGGTGCCGACGTCGAGCGGCGTCTCGTCGAAGTAGCCGCCGCGGTCGAGGAACGTCGGGTCGTCGGCGCTCTTGAAGTAGAAGTACTCGAGCTCGGGGCCGACGTAGAACGTGAAGCCGAGGTCGGCCGCGCGCTGCAGCTGGCGCTTCAGCACGCCGCGCGGGTCGCCGTCGAACGGCGTGCCGTCGGGGTTGAAGACGTCGCAGAACATCCGCGCGACCGGCGCCTCGAGCTTCCACGGGATCACCTGGAACGTCGCCGGGTCGGGCACCGCGACCATGTCGGACTCCTGGATCCGGCTGAACCCCTCGATCGAGGAGCCGTCGAAGCCCATGCCCTCGGCGAGCGCGCCCTCCAGCTCCTGCGAGGTGATCGTGAACGACTTCAGGAACCCCAGCACGTCGGTGAACCAGAGCCGGACGAACCGGATCCCCCGTTCCTCGACGGTGCGCAGGACGTACTCGGCTTCCGCGGTGAGTGCCATGCATCAAGGGTAGGGGCGGCGCGGCCCCGCACGGTTACGCCCGTGTGAACTCTGTCGACACGGGTCAGTGCGTACAGCATGACGAGCCATGGAACGTCGCCAGCGATCTCGTCCGGGATCGCCCGTTGCGAGCGCGCGAGATCGGGCTTCTCGACCGTGGCGCTCGGTGTGTCGGCGGCGGCACGGTCCATGTGTCCGGGCAGCCGCGCCCGGTCGCCGCCCGACCCGCGGTCGAAGCCGGTCGCCGCGCCCGACGCCGTACGGCGGCAGGCCCGCCGCTGCCTCGGAGATCGTCGCTGGTCGGCGCCTGCCGGGAGGCCGGCGCCGGACCCGAGCACGTCGTGCGCACCCGCACCTACCTCATCGACGCCGACGACTGGCGAGGAGGTCGGCCGGGCGCACGGCGAGGTCTTCGGCGACGGTCCGGCCGGCGAGCACGATGGTGGTGGTGACGCGCGCTGCCTGGATCCCGCGCTGGAGGGTCGAGATCGAGGCCGACGCGGTCCTCGACGATGACGACTGCCGTCGCAAGGCCCACTCGAAGCCGCGACGCTCGGGTGCGATGATGCCGGAGTGCTGACGCCCGAGATGCTCGGCCGCACCTTCGCCGCGGCGCCCGATCCCGAGCTCGCCCGCGTCGCGTTCTCCCGCGTGGGCGACGATCCGGCGGCGCGCGCGGCCCTCGCCCGCCCGAGATCACGCCGACGTCGCCGCGCGGCTGCTCGGCTTCTCGACGGCGGCCGCCGACTTCCTGGTGCGCGCATCCCGAGGAGGTCGAGGCGCTCGCCGACGTCGCGGCGCGCGGAGCGGCGGTGCGCTCGGCGCCGAACTGGCCGACGACGTCGACCGGCGCGGCCCGACCGACGGCCTCCGCCTGTTCCGGCGCCGGGCGATGCTGCGCGTGGCCGCGCGCGACCTCGGCGGGCGCGCCGCTCGAGGACGTCGTGGCCGAGATCTAGCGCGATCGCCGACGCCTGCATCTGCGAGGCGCTCGCCGCTGACGCCGGGCGGCGACCTGCCTGGCGGTGATCGCGCTCGGCAAGCTCGGCGGCGTCGAGCTGAACTACGCGAGCGACGTCGACCTGCTCTTCGTGCACGGAGCCGGGGCCGGACCAGGAGGCCGCCGAGCGCGCGGTCGCCGCGCTTCACCGCGCTGCTCTCCGAGCCCACCGCCGAGGGCATCGCGCTGCGCGTGGACCCCGCGCTGCGACCCGGCGGGCGCGCCGGCGCGCTCAGCCGCTCGCTCGAGGCCACGCTCGAGTACTACGAGCGCGAGTCCGCGACCTGGGAGCGCCAGGCGATGATCAAGGCGCGGCCCGGTGGCGGGCGACCCGGGCTCGGCGGCGGCTTCGTCGCGGGGGTCGACGCCGTTCGTGTATCCCGCGCGAGCTCGCGCCCGCCGCGATCGACGAGGTCCGGCGCACCAAGGTCCGCCTCGAGGAGTACATCCGCCAGCGCGGCAAGGAGTTCACCGAGGTCAAGCGCGGACGCGGCGGGATCCGCGACGTGGAGTTCGCGGTGCAGCTGCTGCAGATCGTGCACGGCCGGCGCGACCCGCGCCTGCGCGACCCCGAACACGCTCGCGGCGCTCGCGCGCGCTCGCGCACGAGGGCTACGTCGCCGACGCCGACGCCGAGGCGCTCGCCGACGCCTACCGGTTCCTGCGGCGGCTCGAGCACCGGCTGCAGATCGTGCGCGACCTCCAGACGCACGACCTGCCCGCCGACCGGCACGCGCGCACCACGCTCGCGCGCTCGCTCGGCCTGGCCGACGCCGACGAGCTCGCGGCGCGAGTACGAGCGCCACCACCGGCACTCGTGCGCGCGATCCACGAGCGGCTCTTCTACCGGCCGCTGCTCGAGGCGTTCGCCGGACCGGCGCAGCCCGACGCCGCGGCACCGACCGCGCGGCCACCGAGGAGCTGCTCGCCGGCCTCGGGTTCGCCGAGCCGGCGCGCTCCTACGAGGTGCTGCGGCGGCTCGTCGACCCCGCCACGCCGCATCGGGAAGGTCCTCGCGCACGTCTTCCCCGTGATGGCGCCGGCGCTCGCGCTCGCGCCCGACGCCCGACGCCGCGCTCGTGCGCCTCGAGCGCGTGGCCGACGCGGTGGGGGACGACCGCGCGATCGCCGACGCGCTCGCCGAGCGACCCGGTCGCCGCGCGCCGGCTCGCCCACGTCGCCGGCGCCAGCTCGTTCGCCACCGACCTGCTGGTCGCCGACCCGTCGCGGATCCGCGGCCTCTCCGACTCGCTGCTGGGCGCCGAGACCGACGCCCGCGGGCGATCTGGTGGCCGCGGTCGCCCGCTACGCGGGCCGCGAGCTCACCCCGCGCGAGACCGGCGAGGCCCTGAGCGCGGTGGCGGACCGGGTGGTGCGCGAGGCCGTCGAGGCGGCCGAGCCCGACCTGCCGTTCGCCGTGATCGGGATGGGCAAGCTCGGCGCGCGCGAGCTGAACGTCGCGAGCGACCTCGACCTGATGTTCGTCTACGAGGGCGAGGGTGCCGACGCCCTGCAAGCGGGCCGGCGCCGCTCGCCGAGCGGGTGATGCACGGGATCCGCGAGGCGGGCTGGGAGCCCGACGCCGACCTGCGGCCGGAGGGCCGCAACGGCCCGCTCGCGCGGTCGATCGCCGGCTACCTCGAGTACTGGCAGCGCTACGCCGAGACGTGGGAGTTCCAGTCGCTGCTGCGGGCGCGCGCGGTCGCGGGCGACGCGGACCTCGGCCGGCGGTTCGAGCTCGAACGCCGCCGACTTCGCGTACCCGCCCGACGGGCTCACGCTCGACCGCGTCGCCGAGATCCGGCACATGCGCGAGCGCATCGAACGCGAGCGCGTGAAGCCGCCCGAGGCCGCGAAGTTCCACTTCAAGCTCGGGATCGGGTCGCTCGCCGACGTGCAGTTCGCGGTCGAGCTCTCGCTGATGCGCCACGGCGGCGCGCACCCCGGCGTCCGGACGCGCCGCACGCTCGAGGCGATCGACCGCCTGGCGGCCGCCAAGCTCGCTGCGCGGGGAGCGTCGCGCGCGACCTGGGCGAGGCGTTCGTGTTCCTGCACCGACGTGAAGAACGCGCTCGAGATGGACCGGCGGCTGCACGCCGAGGCGGTGCCGCCCGTCGCCCGCCGAGCAGACCGCGCTCGCGCGGCGTCTCGGCTACGAGGAGTACCCTCGGCAGAGCTTCATCGACGACTACCTGCGCGTCACCCGCCGTGCCCGCCGCGCGATGGAACGGGTCTTCTCCGAGGAGGTCACGTGAGCGATCCGGCACGCGACCCCCGCGCGCACCGCCCTGATCACGGGCGCGTCGAGCGGGTTCGGCGTGGAGTTCGTGCAGCGGTTCGCCGCCGACGGCTTCGACGTGGTGCTGGTGGCGCGCAGCGGCGCGGCGATGGAGGAGCTCGCGGCCGAGATGGAGGAACGCCACGGCATCACGACGTCGTGCTGCCCAAGGACCTCTCGCGAGCCGCACGCGGCCGCCGACGTGGTGGCGAACCTCGAGGAGCGCGGCGTGCGCGTCGACGCGCTCGTGAACAACGCCGGGCTTCTCCACCTACGGCCCGTTCGCCGAGACCGACGCGGCACGCACGATGGAGATGCTGCATGGTCAACATGCGTCGACGCTCACCGAGCTCACGCGCGCGCTGCCTGCCGGGCATGATCGAGCGGGGCTGGGGCCGCGTGCTGCTCCTCGGCTCGGTCGGGTCGTTCGCGCCGGCGCCGATGACGGCGGCCTACGCGGCCACCAAGGCGTACGTGCTCTCGCTCGGCCTCGCGCTCCGCGAGGAGCTGAAGGGCACGGGGGTCACCGTCACCACGCTGTGTCCCGGCCCCACCGAGACCGGGTTCCAGGCGCGGGCCGAGATGGCACGACTCGGCGCTGATCCCGGCAAGCGGCTCCCCACCGCGGCCGAGGTCGCCGACGCCGGCTACGCGGCGATGAAGCGCGGCCGCCCTACCTGGTGACCGGCGCAACGAGCCGGCTGTTCGCCTTCGGGTCCCGGTTCATGCCGCGGACGTCGGCGAGCCGCATCGCGGGACAGTCCCAGCGCCGCACCGGCTGAGCCCGGAGCGGCGCGTCGGGACGCCGGCCTCGCCGAGCGTCCGATTGCCCGATCTTCCGAAAGCCCATAGGGTTGGCCAGCAGCCATCCCTCCCCGAACGGACATCGGAAGTGGTCGGAGATCGGACGATGAACGGCGGCTCGACCCGCGTCGATGATCCGAGCCGAGGGCGCAGGCCGAGGCGCTCACCGCCGTGGTCGAGGACCTGGCCGGGGCGTTGTCGCTCCGCCCGCTGCTCGAGCGGATCCTCAAGCGCTCCACGGAGCTGCTGGTTGCGACGCCGGATCGATCTGCTCGTGGACGAGCCTGCGGGCGTCTATCGCAAGGAGGCGGACATCGGCATCGCCTGCCAGTCCGGCATGGTGTTCCCGCTCACGGAGGGGACGACCGGGGCGGTCGTGGCCCGCCGAGGTCCGGTGATCTTCGAGGACTACGGCGACGTCCCCGGAGGGCACGTGCGCCCGGAGGACCGGGAAGAGCTCAAGGGCGTGATCGGGGTGCCCATCTGGTGGCGCGGGGCCATCGTCGGCTCGTGCGTGGTCTTCACCCGCGACCCCGATCGCGTGTTCGTCCACGAGGACGCGGAGCTGCTCGAGCTGTTCGCCAAGCACGCGGCGATCGCGATCACGAACGCCCGCTTGCACGAGGCGGCCGAGTCCGAGGCCCGAGCCGAGCCGCCGCGGCGGAACGCAACCGGATGGCCCGCGAGGTGCACGACACCGTCGCGCAGGGGCTCGTGTCGGTGTTGCTGCAGATCCGGGCGGCGATATCGATCGCGTACGGCCACCTCGAGGAGCGACGGACGCGCTCGCCGAGGCCCGTGCGGCGGCCGAAGCGGTCTTCGAAGAGACGAGCGCAGCGTGCTCGGTCTCGCGCCCTCACCGTTGGAGGGCCGGTCGCTCGAGGAGGCGCTCGAGCTCGAGATCGCGTGGGCGAACCGCACGGGCGTGCTCGACGCCCACCTCGTGACGGCCGGGCAGTCCGGTGGCGCCCGCGCCCGACGTGGCCCACACGCTGTTCCGGATCGCGCAGGAGCGCTCACGAACGCGATCCGGCACGCGCGAGCGACGCTCGGTCCGGGTCGGGCTGGTGTACTGCCCACCGGCGTCAGCTCCTGGTGCAGGACGACGGCGCGGGCTTCGACCGGACCCAGGTCGCCGAGGACGGCGAGGTGCACGGCCTCGGGCTCGGCGGGATGGCCGAGCGCGCCCGGCTGCTCGGCGGGACCCTGGAGCTCGACTCGACACCGGGATGGGGCACCGGATCCGCGCCTGGATTCCGGCGGCGTCCGAGTTGCCGGACGTCGCGGACCGACAGGACCGGCCACTGCGCGTCCTCGTGGTGGACGATCACGCCGTGACGAGGGCCGGCATCGTCCATCTCCTCGCCTCGGCCGACCCGGCCCCCAGATCGTGGGGAGGCCGGCTGGGGCAGGAGGCGGTCGGCGAGTGGCGCACGCTGCGCCCGGACGTCGTGCTCATGGACCTCAAGATGCCCGACGGCGACGGCGTCGAGGCGATCGCCACGGCTCCGCGCGGAGGACCCGAAGCGCCACGGTCGTTGCCGTGAGCGCGTTCGCGAGCGACGAGTCAGGTCGCGGGGAGCCCTGCGCGCCGGCGCGCGCGGCTACGTCGGCAAGGACGCCTCGCCGGCGCGGAGCTCCCCAGGCCGCGGTTCTCGGCGGCGTCGCGGGGCGAGACCGTGCTCTCGGGCGTGGCCGCCGAGCGCCTCGAGGCCCACCTGAACGGCAACGTTGACGGCCCGTCGTTCCCACCGACCGCGAGCAGGGACATGCTGGAGCTGCCTGGAGCGCGGGGACACACCGACCGTGAGATCGGAGCTGCGCTAGCCGAACTCTTCGGTGAAGACGGTCGAAAAGCACGTGGGCTCGACATTGCGGAAGACCGGCGCGCAGAACCGCACGCAGGCGGTCGCGCTGGCCCGCGAGCTCCCCCGACGGATAGGGAAATCCCCGCCCTCCCGACGGGTGACCTCCCCGATGCCGGGGCCGGCGCGGCGGCCTAGCCTCGGATCGACCGAGTCCCGGTCCCGGTCCGCCGACCCCATTGGGAGCCGTG
>CAWFJU010000015.1:0-71730 GCA_963816275.1 uncultured Actinomycetes bacterium | reverse complement strand
ACGGGGATCCACGCTCGGTACCCGGCGGCGCTCGGCGAACCCGACGTCGTGTGGGCAGAGGAGGGTCAGGTCGGGTTCGACGCGCTCGACACCGTGCCGTGGATCGCGAGCGCGTGGGACACGACGGACCAGCTCCCGCCGATCGCCGGGTCGCTTCGCGGGGCCGTCCTGATGCAGTTCCGTGGCGACGTCGACGTGGCCGCCAAGGTCCTCTACGAGTCGGCCGGCTCCCTCCGGCCGGTGCACCTCGGGATCGGCCCCGCGTACTGGATCACGGGACCGCACGAGTTCCGCGTGATCGTCGACGGCGAGCTCCGCGCCTACCGGGTCGAGGGCGGCGTGCTCCTCTGGCAGGACGGGGACGAGACGTTCCGGCTCGAGACCTCGTTGCCGCCGGCGGGAGCCATCGCGATCGCCGAGACGCTTTCGTAGCCTCCGGAAGGATGTCACGTTCCGTGTTCTACGGTTGGACGCCACCGATGGTGAGCGCGCGCAGGGTCCCATCGGCGGCGGTCACGAAGAGCGCGTTGCCCGCCCAGCCCGCCCCCTCGACGGAGGATCCGATGCGGACGACCGCGGACGGGGAACAAGCTGCTTCGCACAACGTCGGGAACGCGTACAGGCTTCCGTCGCTCGAACCGATGTAGACGACGCCGCTCGCCGCGATCACTGGCGACGTCGGCGACCCGCCGATATCGCCGATCCACCTCGGGTCGCACGCCGCGCCTTCCGACCGGCAGCGTTCGGGGACGGCGGCCATCCCCCCACCGGGCGCCCCCGAGACGAACACCAAGCCGTCGTCGATCGCCGGCGTGGTGGGCCAATCTGCTCGCACTCGCCACACGGCGCGGCACCGCCCCGCGCAGTCGACGGGGAACCCGTAGAGGTATCCGCCGCTCGATCCCAGCACCACCAGCCGGTCGCCGACCACCGGACCGGTCGACATATCACCGGCGAACTGCGACTGCGTCGGTTGACACACCCGATCGCACGTCTTGGGGAACACCACCGTGTCCACGCCGAGGACCGTCCAGACCGAGGCGCCCGCCACCGCAGGAGCGACCGACGACCCGGGCTGTCCCAGCGACGCGCTCCGCCCGACCCATGCGGGAGCGCACGGGCCGGAGGGGCAGCCCTCGTAGGCCAGCAGGCGGTCGTCGCCCACGTTCACGTAGATCACGCCCTCGACGACGGACGGCGCTGAGCCGATGTCGTCTCCCGTGTACGCCGTCCATGCCGGCAGACACGTCGCGCCTCGCGTGCCACACCCCATGTCGAACGCGGCGAGGACCCCAGAGGTGGTGTGCACCACGACCTGGTCGCCGAGGATCACCGGCGCCGAGACGATCGACCCCCGGAGACGTCCGATCCACACGACGTGGCCGCCTCGGACGTCGAGCGCGTACAGCTCACCCGACGCCGTCCCCACGAACACGCGATCCCCGTCGACCACGGGCGCCGTCGGAGCATCGCCGACGCCGGCCGTCCACGCGACGGCGAGGCGACCCACCGTGGACCGGTCGATGGGAGGCGACTGAGATGGATGCCCCAGCTTGGCTAGTGGGAGGAACACCGAGACGGCCCCGGCCATCACGAGCAAGGCCACCGCGACGCTCGCGAGACGTTTCGCGCGTTGCCGTCGATCGCGGCGCCGGACGAGCCGATCGAAGGCCCCCGGGGCAGGCTCATGCTCCTGCTGCCGGCGCCTGAGGGCATCGCGGATGTCACTCACGGGCATCACCCGTTTCGGCCCAGGGACCGAGCACCTTCCGGAGACCGTCGCGGCCCTGTTGGGCGAGCTTCCGAGCGTTCGCCGGCGACACGCCCATCGCCGACGCTGCTTCGCTCGAGCTGAAGTCGAGCAGTTCGGTCAGCACGACGGCCGCCCGTTGCCTCGCCGAGAGCGCATCGAGACCCCGGTCGAGGTCAGAACGTGCTTCCGCCGCCTCAACGTCGTCGATCGGGAGGAGCCGGCGGGCCATCCGCCGGCTCGCGGTCAGCGCCCTTCGCCGGCGCATCCGGAACACGTTCATCGCGGTCCGGTACAGGTAGCCGGTGGGAGACGCGAGTGACTGCACGAGGTGCCAACGCTCCCAGACGCGAAGGAACGCTTCCTGCATGACGTCCTCGGCCTCCTGGCGGTCGCCGGTCACGAGGACGAGCGCTCCGAACAGCCGGCCATGCTCGATCTCGAAGAAATCCTCGAAGCTGACCGACAGGGCATATGGCTCGTCGACGATCCCGTCGTCGGGCCGCGCACCCACCGCTGGGGGTCTTGACCCCCCGTCCATCTCGGTCATCCGCTACATGAATGCGCACCGCGGGCGGTTTGTGAAGCCCGAAGTACAAGGGATTCACAATGCATCGCCCTCGAGCATTCATGCTGCATCGGGAGACGAAGGGGGACGTCGGTGGAGCGAACGACCGTGCGTGGGCTGGCCGCCGTCGCGGCGGCCGCGTTCCTGATCGCGGGGGCGGCGTGCACCGGAGGCGACGGGGGCGCGGATCCGGTCGTGGCGCCATCGAGCCCTCGGGCGGGCGCGTCAGAGACCGTCACCCCGATCCCCGAGGGCCAGTCCCTCATGGATCCGGGGAGCTACGTGGCTCAGACCAACCCCGCCATCACCCTCACGACCACGACCGCCTGGTACGGAGCCGCGAACGCTCCCGGTTTCGTGGATATGGGCCAGCTCGATCACTTCCCGTACGCGGAGCTCTACCTGCTCAACATCGAGAAGGTCGTTCGGAACCCGGGCGATCCCGGTGATCCATGGAAGCTCCGTCGCCCACCGGATGACATCCTCGGGTGGCTCGTCGACGACGTGGGGATGGAGGTGGTCGGCGAGGTCCTCCCGGTGGAGATCGGCGGGTTCCCAGGCCAGCAGGCGGATCTCCGCGTGCCCTCGGGTGCCGGATGTGCTCCGGAGAACACGCGCCCGTTCCCCGAGGCGTGCCTGCTGTTCTTCGCGACCTCCGGAGAGCCTCCGGTATTCCCGTTCGCGAAGGGGATGGCCTACCGGATCACGGTGCTCCCCGACGTCGCCGGCGAGACCGTGACGCTCGTGTACACGGACTACCCCCAACGCTTCGACGAGCGGGCCTCGGTAGCCGACGAGGTCGTGCGTTCGATCGAGTTCGACGTCTGAGCGAGGAAGAGAGGGAGGGAGCGCCGTATGAGCGCCGTCAAAGGTCGAGCGATCATCATCGCCCTGAGCACCCTGATCACCGCCGCGTGTTCATCGGCCGGCGGTGAGCCGAGCCCGACGGAGCCGCCAACGAGCGATCCGGTGGTGATCCGGCTGGGCACCGGCGATCCACGGGGCCGACCCGACACCCCGGTGGTCGAGCGCTTCGCCGATGCGGTCGAGGGGATGTCCGATGGCAACATGCGCATCGAGGTCGTGTGGGAGGCGGGCGGCGACTCGAGCGATCCGGATGGCTTCGAGAAGGGCGTCGTGAGACTCGTGCAGGAGGGTGAGCTCGACCTCGGCTGGATCGCCGCGCGCGCGTGGGACACCGTCGGCGTGACGAGCTTCCAAGCCCTACAGGCGCCCTTCCTCATCACGGACCACGGGCTCCTGACCGAGGTGCTCGCGAGCCCGATGGGCAAGGAGATGGTCGCCGGTCTGGACGACGCCGGCGTGGTCGGACTCGGCCTGTTCCCGGACGGGATGCGATACCCGCTGGGCTACACGGCGCCGATGACCTCGCTCGAGGACTTCGAGGGGGCCGACATCAGGCTCGTCCCATCGGAGGGCACAGAGGCCCTGGTCCGTGCGCTCGGGGGACGACCCGTGTACGGGCTCACCGGCGATGCGTTGGACGCGGCCATCGCGAGCGGCGATATCGACGGCACGGAGGTCTCGTTGGGCCTGGCGTCGAGCGTGGCGCCGAAAGGATCCGTGGTGACCGGCAACGTGGTGCTCTTCCCGCGCGTCAACACGCTGTTCGCCGGGCAGGCGCTGATGGAGTCGCTCTCGGACGAGCAGCGGGCGATCCTCGCCACCGCCGCCGAGGAGGCGCAGGCGTTCGCCACGAGCTCGGCGACCGAGGACTTCGCGGCGTTCTGCGACGCAGGGGGCGACGTTGACCGCCGCCACGGAGACTGACGCGGCGGCGCTGCAGCGAGCCACCATGCCCGTCTATCGGATGCTCGAGGCCGATCCGCAGACGAAGGCGTTCATCGATGAGATCGAGGGGCTGAAGGACGGGACGACGGTCGCCGACGCGCCATCGTCCTGTCCAGCAGGCTAACCCTGGCTAGATCCGCGCTTCGATGCAGCCGGTCCTCGACCGGCGGGAACCTCCCGGCGTCGGACGGTGTATCCCCTTCGAACGTCCGAACGAGGAGGGACCATGCACGTGCGGAGGATCGTCGTGACGGCCGGGGCCACGCTGGGGTTGGCGCTACTCGGACCTGGTTCGGGGATCGCCTGGGGCGGCGGAGGGTGCCACCGGGCGGGCACCGGCGTGACGGAGGCGACCGGCACCACGGTGGCGATGGTCGAGGCGTGCTTCACGCCCACGATCCTGCGGATCGCGCCCGGCGACTCGGTCACGTTCGTGAACCGCGACTCGATGACCCACAACGTCACGGCGAACGACTGGGGTCACTGGGACGACCTCTACGCCGGCGACCGCTTCACGGCCACCTTCGACGACGTGGGCATCTACCCCTTCGCCTGCACGTACCACCCGGGGATGTCGGGCGCCATCGTCGTGGGGGACGGCGCGGCACCGGACGCGGTCGCCGTGGCGGCGGCGGCGGGCGGCGCGGAGCCTCCGGGCCCGTCGAACGGATGGCTGGTCTCCGGCATCGTCGGGTTGTCGATCGGCATCGCGTGCGGCATCGGCGTCTCGCGACGGCGACGGCGCGAACCGGCGAGCGCCCCCGTGGGCGCCTGACGCAGGCTCCGCCTCAGACCGGGATGGCCATGCCGGCCTGCTGCATCGCCAGCTCGAAGTCGTGGCGATTCGAGACGGCCTTGAACGCCGAGTCCACCGTGATCGTGCCGTCCTGCACGAGCTTCAGCATCCACTGGTCGAACGTGACCATGCCGTAGTAGCCGCCGTCGGCGATCACGTCCTTGAGCTCGTGGGTCTTGTCGGGGTCGGCGATCCGCTCGGCCACGCGGCCGTTGTTGATCAAGATCTCGAGGCCGGGCGTGCGTCCCCCGTCGATCGTCGGTACGAGGCGCTGACAGATGATCCCGCGGAGCGTCCCGGCCAGCGCCAGCCGGACCTGCTTCTGCTGGTGCGGCGGGAAGAAGTCGATCACCCGGTTGATGGTCTCGGTGGCGTCGACCGTGTGCAGGGTCGACATCACGAGGTGCCCGGTCTCGGCCGCGGCGATCGCGGCGCGCACGGTCTCGGTGTCGCGCATCTCCCCGATCAGGATCACGTCGGGGTCCTGGCGCATCGCGGCCCGCAGGGCCACGAGGAAGTCGTTCGTGTCGTTGCCCACCTCACGCTGGTTGATCGAAGCCACGTCGTCGCGGTGCAGCACCTCGATCGGGTCCTCGATCGTCACGATGTGGACGGCCTTGTTCCTGTTGATGTACTCGATCATCGCGGCCAGGGTCGTGGTCTTGCCCGAACCGGTCGGCCCGGTGACGAGGATCAGGCCGCGGTGCTCGTCGGCGATCGTGCGGACCGCGTCGGGCAGCCCGACCTCCTCGAACGAGGGCCCGCCGAAGCGGAGCTTGCGCAACACCATGCTGATCGATCCGCGCTGCTTGAAGACGTTGACGCGGAACCGCCCCACGAGAGGGATCGAGTACGCGAAGTCCACCTCGCCGGCCTCGTGGAACCGCGCCACGCGGTCCTCAGGGATCATCGCGAACGCGATGGTCTCGACCTCCTCGTTCGAGAGGGGCTGGCGATCCAGGCGGTGCAGGCCCTCGGGGAGCCGCAGCATCGGGGGTGACCCGACCTTGACGTGTAGATCGGACCCCTCGCCGCCCATCAGCTCGGTCAGCCACCCGTTGAACTCGTCCACGATCGTCGGTGCCGCAGTGTCCATCAGAACCCGTGTCCCTCTCGATCCGACTCAGCGGCCGCTCCACCCGCGCCGCACACCGGTTCCATCGGCGGCGTCGGCCGGCAACTTCAGTCCGTGTGCGCAAGTGCGATCGGATCGGGTCCGGAGCCTGGCGAGATCGGTGTGGGATCACTCGACGCGAGCGACGAGCGAGCAGGCCGAGGTTCGTTCCGTCGCAGACTGGAACGAGACCAGGCCCATCGTCGGGCGCGAGGCGTCGAGCATCCCCTCGAGCAGTCCGAGGTGGATGGCGCACACGAGCTCGCGATGCTCCTCGAGGAGGTCTCGGAACGGGCAGTCGCGGAGCGAGATCTCGACGGTCCGCGAGCTCCGCCGCCGGAACCGCGGGTCGAACCCCGCGTCGGAGAGCGCGCCCTGGAGCACCGCGAGGTTCGGCCCGACGTGGCGGCGAGCACCCGGCCTCGGGGCGTTGCGCCCCACCAGGTAGGCGCCCCAGTCGCGCGCGAGCGTCGTCGCGCGATCGCGCTGGCGGGCGCTCCCCGACAGGCTCGCCAGGATGTCGGCCAGGAGCCGGTAGTCGCGGCCCTCGCGGCCCTCGCGGTCGACCGCCGTGTAGAGGCTCTGCGGTCGCCCGACCGCGGCCTCCCCGCCGCGCCTGGTGTCGGAGGCGACGAGCCCGGCTTCCTCGAGGCGCCGCAGGTGCGGACGGATCGTGTTGGGGTGCAGCGAGAGCCTCGTGGCGAGCTCGCGCACCGAGACCGGCCGGCCCGAGAGCCGCAGGTACCGGTAGAGCCGGTACCGGGTGTCGTCGGCCAAGGCCTTGTGCACCTCGAGCGGCGCGGGCTCGGGCATCGGCTCCCTCCGTCGTAGACTGGGTTTCCACGGTGCAGACCGTGCTAACGAGAGCTTAGAGCCGAAAGGACGCCCCGTGCCCACCGAAGACCAGGTCCGCGCCGCGCTACGGAACGTGCTGGATCCCGAGATCGGCCGCCCGATCGAGGACATCGGGATGCTGAAGTCGATCGAGCTCGAGGGCGGCCTCGTGCGGGTGCACGTGCTGCTCACGATCGAGGGCTGCCCCCTGAAGGACCGCATCACGACCGACGTGACGGCCGCCGTGCAGCCGCTCGAGGGCGTCGAGCGCGTCGACGTCCGGCTCACGCCGATGAGCCAGGAGGAGCGCGCCGCGTTGGTGCAGCAGCTCCGCGGTCCGGGCGCGGCGCCGGCGGGCGGGCAGCAGCCGGCCGCGATCAGGTTCGACGACTCGACCTCGGTGATCGCGATCGCCTCGGGCAAGGGCGGCGTGGGCAAGTCGAGCGTCACGGTGAACCTGGCGGTCGCCCTGGCCGCCGACGGCGCCAGGGTGGGCGTGCTCGACGCCGACGTCTGGGGCTTCAGCGTGCCCCGCATGATGGGCGTCACCGGCAAGCCGGTCGGCTTCAACGACATGATCCTGCCGCTCGAAGCCCACGGCGTGAAGGTGATCTCGATGGGGTTCTTCGTGCCCGAGGAGACCCCGGTGATCTGGCGCGGACCGATGCTCCATAAGGCGATCGAGCAGTTCCTCGGCGACGTCTACTGGGGCGACCTCGACTTCCTGCTGTGCGACCTGCCGCCCGGCACGGGCGACGTCAGCATCTCGCTCGCCTCGTTCCTGCCGGGCGCCTCGATGCTCGTGGTCACCACCCCGCAGGAGGCGGCCCGCAAGGTCGCCGAGCGCGCGGGGAAGATGGCCGAGCGCACGAACCTGCGTCCGCTCGGGGTGATCGAGAACATGAGCTACTACCTCTGCCCTCACTGCGGCGAGCGAGACGAGATCTTCGGCGCGGGCGGCGGCGCCGAGGCCGCCGAGACCCTGGGCGTGCCGCTCATGGCGCAGGTCCCACTGCTGCCGGCGATGCGCGAGGGCGGGGACACGGGCGTGCCGATCGTGCTGTCGCAGCCCGACGCGCCCGCGAGCGTGGCCCTTCGCGAGGCCGCCGAGCGCGTCCGCCAGGCGACGAAGTCGAAGGTGGGCAAGCCGCTCACCCTGATGACGAACCCGTAGCGGTGGACGGCTCCGCCACCTCAGTCGAGGCTGACGGAGGCGCCGAGCACCTCGAAGCCCGCCGCATCGAGGGCGGAGAGGGCGGCGTCGAGCCGGCGGACGAGCACGTAGTCGGTGTCGAAGGTGGAGATGACGAACACCGAGACGCCCGCCTCGGCCAGCGGATCGAGCACCTGCTTGAGCACGCCGACGAGCGCGAGGTCCCGCCCGCCGGTCAGCACGAGGGCGCGCCAGCCGTGTTCGGCACGCACGTCGGGCGGCACCGAAGCTCCGTCGCAGATCACCGAGAGCTCGCTCGGCGTCCGCGTCGCCGACACGAAGCCCCCCTTGGCCCAGGTCGGGCGCGGGGCATCGGGAGCGAGCCGGCAGACGGCGACGTCCCCGGGCAGCGCGCGCAGCACGACGTCGATCACGCACGCCCCCAGCGGGGCCAGATCCGAGCCACCGAGCGGCCCATCAGCAGGCCGCTCACGACGTCGCTCGGGTAGTGCACGCCCAGGTAGACCCGCGACGCCGCGACCTTCAGATCGAGCGCGGTGAGCGCCGCCTTCGACGCGCGGCCGAGGCCAAGCTCGCGAGCCGCCACGCGCGTGAACGTCGTGAGCACCGCCGGATGGCTGCTGGGCCACGAGGTCCCGTGCGGCTTCGCGATCATCCGGCGGGTCGTCTCGGCCCCGGCCTCGTACGGGCGCGGGCGGTCCACGAGCCGCTTCACGCCCTGGCCGAGCGCCCAGGTCGCACCCGCCGCGGCGAGCGCGCTGAGGGCGGCACGGCGCTCGCCGAGCACCGCGAGGGCACCGGCGGCCGACCCGGCCGCGTAGAGCGACCCCAGCTCGGTCACGCCCGTGAAGAACCGGTCGGCGGTGTCGCCGTGCCCTCGGTTCAGCGCCTCGAACAACTCGCGGTCGACCGCGGGACCCTCGGGCGTCCGCATCGCCGCACGTCCCACGGCCGCGGCGCCCGCGGCGAGCCCGCCCGCCCAGACGATCGTGCGCAGTTTCACGCCGGGCATCATGCGAGAATCCCGTCGGACCGTCACACGGGAGGCACGATCGTGAGCGACGAACGCCCGCCGGGCGAGTACCGGCGCGAAGGGCCGAGCGGGAAGCTGATCGCCGTCGTCATCGCCCTCGTCCTGCTCGTGGTCTTCATGCTCCAGAACCGCGACCGCGCGAACGTGGACTTCCTGTTCTGGGACGTCGACGCGCGGCTGTGGGTCGTGATCGTGATCGCAGCGGCGCTCGGGTTCGTGATCGGCTGGTTCCTGGGACGGGCGCGGCACGGGAAGGACTGACGGCCGGGCCTGGCCCCTCGGGACAGCCGGCGGCTCGGTCTACGGGCGCCCGGCCGCCTCGGCCCCCTCGATCTGACGCTTCTGCGCGAGCACGCCCCGCTTGAGGGCGAGGTGCGCGCCACCGAGCGCGTTCACGCCCATGGCCCCGAACCCCCCCAGGGGGCCACGGAATCGGTACTCGATCTCGTGCCGGAGCACGCTGCGATCGTGCAGGGCGGCGACCGACGTGGTCACGGTCGCGTCGAGCAGTCCCTCGAGCCGGATCCTCGAGCGCCAGGGTGGATCCCACTCGAGGACCGTCGCGCGCACGGTCGTCTGAACGGCCATGAAGCCCATGTCGACCTCGTACCGGGCACCCTCGACCATCCCTTCCTGGGGTGGCCGCACGCGGATCACGTGCTTGTCCCACTGGGGGAGGTTGTTCACGTCGCTCGCGACGGCCCAGACCGCCTCGGCGGGTGCCTCGACCTCGACCGAGAACTCGACGACCGTCATCCGACGTTCGTGCTCCCGCTCGACCACCCCTGCCACCAGACCAGCCTCGACGGCGTGATCCGGACGAGCGCGTCGGCCGCCGGGTGGATCGATGCCGCGAGCGCCTTCGCCGTCTTCGAGCCCGATCCGACCTCCCCGGGGACGAAACTCGCGCCCGTCCCCTGAACCATCGCGCCCACCATGTCGCGCGCACGCCATTCCGAGGCCTTGTCGATCGTGAGCGCGACGGGAGCGTCCGGCGCCGCACCCGCGAGCGCGAGCGACTCCGCCGGAAGCGCCACGTACAGCGAATGCTCGTCGGCCAGCCATCGCGAGGGCACGACGACCGGGCCACGTGCGCCGGAGATCGCGAGCGACGCCTCCCCCGAGGTCCCGAGCGCTTCGCGGATCTCCTCGGGGAGCCCGGCCAGCGGATCGGCGCCCTTCGTCGTGCGGCGGAACGTCGCGTGCGAGCCCGCCTCGCCGCCCCAGCGGCCCCGTCCCTCCTGCACGCCCTCGTCGTCGAGGAGCGCGGTGCGCTCCAGGTCGATCCCGACGAACACGCGGCCCGGTGGCGTCCACGCGAGCGGCACCTGCCGCGCGTCGAAGGCGTACCCGGCGAAGAACCTCGCGTTCTTCTTGGAGAAGCCGCCCATCGCCCGGGCGATCGAGGTCGCTCCGGTGACGGCGGCTCCCCAGGAGCCGCGGTCCAGGGCGTCGTAGGTCTTCACGGAGCCCGTGAAGGTGACGGCGAGCTCGTTCTGGCGGATCAGCCCCGCGACCGACGGGTCGGTCTTCCACGCCCGCGTCTTCACGGAGCCGCGGGACGTGGTGAGCCAGATCCGCCCGCCCGAGTACGCGAAGACGAGCGGTGTGAGATGGGGGCCGTTCGGCGTGAGCGTGGCGACCGCACAGAACGGGCCGTCCTGAAGGACCTGCTGCACCGCCGTCGATAGGAAGCTCACTCTCGCCCCACCTTCCGCCCCGCCCCAGGGGGAGCAGGAGCATCAGTCCGGTCCACAGGATATGGCTGCCGAGGCTCGCAAGCACGCCGCCGGACCACCACGCGAGCCCTCCCCACAGGGCACCACCCACGATCGCGCCCGCCACGATGGGGAGGCTCTTGCTCGGGGCGTTCGCCGCGAGGTAGCTGAGCCAGGCGAACACGGCGGCCGACGCGGCGCTCCCGGTGGCCGTCAGCTCCCCCTGGAAGAGCCCGCGCCAGAAGAGCTCCTCGGCCGGCACCATGATCGTGAGCGAGAGGACGAGCGACGTGGCGACGCTGACGGTCGCGGCCTCCTGGTACTTCTCGACGACGTCGCGACGGAACGCCGGCCAGATGCTCGACGATCCACACGAACACGCGCGTCCCCAGGTACAGGGCGAGCCCGGAGATCAGGCCCCAGCGCAGCGCGAACGCGGGCTCGACGTCGGGCCCGGTCCACGCGACCGGGGCCACGAGCACCGCGGCCACCCCCATGGCGCCGAGCACCCAGGGCATCAACCGCCAGACGTCCTTGCCGCGGCTCGAGACGGCCCACCATCCCACCATCTCCGCGATCGTGCCCCCGACCATCACCGCGGTCCGCATCGTCGTCAGCTCGGCAGGAACCGCGTCTTGACCGCGAGCTCGGCGGTGAACGCGGTGACGACGGCCAGGTAGTAGAAGCCGGTCGCGGACTGGACCGCCGACGCGCGCGTGCCCTTCAGCGCCGCGCGCGTGAGCACCGCGATCAGGGCGGTCGTCCCGGTCATGCCGAGCGCGATCCACGGCGCGAGCGCGCCCGAGGTGAGCAGCGGGTTCACGGCCTGCGTCGAGCTCGTCCCCTCGAAGCCGCCCGAGATCACCGCGATCGCTTCGACCACGACCGAGATGAGCATGATCTTCGTGATCCGGTTGATCGGGCCGCGGGAGAGGCCACGGTCGGTGAGGTACCAGTGGCCCAGGTTCAGGCCGTCGAGCACCGACCCGAGGAACGCCGACCCGGCCAGCAGCTGGAACATGCCGAGCGCGAACGCCTGTCGCCCCGCGATCGCCATCGGCGACGAGCACCGCGATCGCCACCGCGACGCCGGCGATCCCCAGGATCCGCGCGGCGAGCTCGGCCCGGACGAACAGCAGCAGGGTCCAGACGCCGGTGATCGCGAGCGAGCGCCAGCGCGAGCCTGACCGCCCACTCGCCCGCCGGGTCGCCCTCGATCAGACCCGACCTCGTCGACCACCAGGTCGCCACGGCGAGGACCAGGAAGATCGCGCCGTTCAGCTTGAAGAAGCCGCGCTTGACCTCGTTCCACAGCGGGGTGCACCAGAGGAACGCCAGACCGCCCGCCACCGTCTGGGCGAGCACCAGCGCCATCGTGCCCGCGGCGCCCCTCACGACCGACCCCCTCGCATATCGGGCGACAGCCTACCTGTGGGCCATCGTCGCCCTGGGTTCGCCGCTCTCCGCCCGGTACCCTGGTCGGCATGGACGACTGGCGCTCGTACGACGGCGTGGCGGACACCTATGAACGGGTGCACGCTGCGCGCTTCGCCGAGCCCGCCCGGGACCTCGTGGCGCCGCCAGGATCGCGGCCGGCGACCGCGTGCTCGACGTCGGCACGGGCACCGGGGTGGCCGCCGAGGCCGCCGCAGACGCCGGAGCCACGGTCGTCGGGATCGACGAGTCCTTCGGGATGCTCTCCGTCGGGCACCGCGCGCGCCCCAAGCTCCGCCTGGCGGGCGGCACCGCGATCGACATGCCGGTCCGCAACGGGAGCTTCGACGTCGTGATGGGCAACTTCGTGCTCGCGCACTTCACGAAGTACCAGACCGCGCTGTTCGAGGCCGCCCGCGTGCTGCGGCCCGGCGGCAGGGTGGCCTACACGGCCTGGTCCGACGGGCCCGACGCCTATCAGCAGGCGTACCGGGAGCTGATCGAAGGGGTCGTCCCCCGCGAGATGCTCGCGCCCGCGTACGCGCAGGCCGCCCCGTGGCACGAGAAGTTCCGCACGCGCGGGGCGATCGAGGAGGTCCTGATCGACGCGGGCTTCCGACAGGTTCGCACCGAGCTGCACCACTACCGCTGGAGCTACTCGCAGGACGAGTACATCGACGGGCTCCAGACGTGGGCGACGGGCCGGTTCGTCCGCCAGATGCTCGGCGAGGCGGGATGGTCGTCGTTCATGGAGCGCGTGCGCTCGATGTTCGCCGCGCAGTTCGCCGACCCCCTGAACGACTTCCGCGACGTCTGGACGGCGGTCGCCGTCAAGGAGTAGGGACGGTCACGACAGCGCGATCAGGCCGGCGTTCGTCGGGACGAACCCGCAGGCCCCGAAGTAGAACTCCCGCAGGTGGTCCTCGAAGTCGACATGGAGCCACTCGCAGCCGGCCTCGCGTGCGTGCGTCACCGCCACGGCCACGAGGTCCTTGCCGATCCCGCGGCGGCGTGCCGGGTCCGCGACCATGGTATCGAGCACGAACGCGTGGACCTGGCCGTCCCACGCCACGTTCACGAACCCCACGAGGTCGGCGCCGTCCCGCGCCGTGACCCACCCGAGACTGTGCGCCTCGACCTGCGCGCGCCAGTCCCAGCCCTCGTCGTCGTAGACGGGATGGTCGAAGGCCCCGGCGTGGAGCGCGTTGACCTCCGGGTTTCGGAACCCCCCGCGCCAGGCGCACGTGGCCGTCACGACAGGTCCAGGACGCGGAACTCCTCGGCGTGCGTGACGCCGATCCTCGCGCCGGCCTCGACGGCGTCCTTCTCGAGGAACTCCTCGAAGAAGCGGATCCCCTCCGCGAGCTGGCTCGCGTGCTCGGCGAGCGCGGCGACCTTCGTCGCGAAGTGGCCGGTGATGTCCTCGACGTGGTTCGGCTCGTTCGTCCAGCCGAGCCACAGATCCGTGACCTCCTGCACCTCGAGCCCCTCGCCGAGGTGCTCCGAGTGGAAGTGCGGGTTCCCCGAGCCGGGGAAGGCCGAGTCGAGCGCGACGAACCCGGCCGTGCGGTGGTCGCTGTGGTTGTAGTAGCGGTTCTCGAAGAAGACCGCGGTCGGATCGCACGCTCAGCACCGTCTCCGCACGCACCTCGCGGATCCGGCGCACGACCGCCTCCTGCACCTCGGCATCGTTCACCAGTTCACCGTCGTGGACGGGGAGGATCCGCACGCTCGCCAAGCCGAGCACCCGGCCGGCGGCCTCGGTCTCGGCCGCCCGTGTCGCCGCGAGCTCGGCTCGGTCCCGGGCGGGGTCGCTCGACCCGCGGTCGCCGTTCGTGAGGACGATCAGGTGGACCTCGCGGCCGGCCGCGGCCCACTTCGCGAGCACGCCGCCCGCCGCGATCTCGGCGTCGTCGGGATGCGCGAACACGCCCAGGACGGGCCCGGTTCGCGGCGGCTTCGCCTCTGGCTCGGTCGTGGCCGTTGCGGTGTCGTCGGCCACGGCGCTACGTCGTCGCGGCCGCCGCCGCGCGGTCGAGCACGAAGCGGACGAGCGTCCGAACCGGGATGCCGGTACCGCCGCGCGGCCCGAGGTCGAGCGCCCGGTCCGTGAACGCCGGGCCAGCGATGTCCAGGTGCACCCACGGGGTGTCGCCCACGAACTCCGCGAGGAACCACGCGGCCGTGATCGCGCCGCCGTAGCGATCCCCGATGTTCTTGATGTCGGCGACCGGCGAGTCGATCAGCGCGCGGTAGTCCTCGTGGAGCGGCAGCTCCCAGGTGGGCTCCCCCACGGCCTCGCCGGCGTCGATGATCCACCGCATCAGGTCGCGGTCGTTGCCCATCGCACCGGTGATCGACGTGCCGAGCGCCACCATGCACGCGCCCGTGAGCGTCGCGGTGTCGACGATCAGTGACGGCTTCTTCTCCGTCAGGTACGCGAGCGCGTCGGCGAGCACCAGGCGGCCCTCGGCGTCGGTGTTCAGGACCTCGGAGGTCGTCCCGCCGCGGTGCCTGATCACGTCGCCGGGCTTCTGCGCCGAGCCGCTCGGCAGGTTCTCGCTGCACGGGATCGCCGCGATCACGTTGATCTTCGGCTTCAGCTGGGCGATCACCTTCATCGCGGCGAGGATGGACGCGGCGCCGCCCATGTCGTCCTTCATCGTCTCCATGCCCTTGGCGTCCTTGATCGAGAGACCGCCCGAGTCGAACGCGATGCCCTTGCCGGTCAGCGCGATCGGTGTGGCGCGCCCGGCGCCCTGGTAGGTGAGCTCGATCATGCGGGGCGGGTTCACGCTCCCCTGCCCGACGCCCAGGATCCCGCCGAAGCCGCCGGCCTTCAGGGCCGCCTCGGTCCACACCTTGCAGGTGAGGCCGACCGACCTGGCCATGGCCTGCGCCTCGCGCGCGATCTCCGCGGGCGGCATGTCGCCGGCGGGGGTGTTCACGAGGTCGCGCGCCCAATTCACGGCGTCGACGACGATCGCGGCCTGCTTGACGGCGGCCTTCATCGGGGCCGCGTTCCACCGGGCACTGCCGAGCACCGTCACCCGGCGCAGCACGTGCCCGTCGCCCTTACCGGTCTTGTAGCGGTCGAATCGGTACGCGCCGAGCGCGAGCCCCTCGGCCGCGGCGCCCACCGCGTCGGCCGCCTTGCGCGCTCCGAACGACTGCGGGACGGTCGTCGCGACCGAGCCGAAGCGGCGGGCGGTCCCGGCCACACGGCCCAGCGCCCGACGCGCGGCCGTCACGGTGAAGCCGGCCTTCTTCCCGACGCCCACGAGGAGCACCGCGTCGGCGGCGAACCGGTCTCCGCGGCGCTTCATGACGAGCAGGTCCTGCCCGCGCTTGCCCTTCAGCTTCGCCGCGGCGTACGCGTCGGCCAGGCCGAGCTCCTTCACCCCCGGGCCGGGCTGCGGGCCCTCGAAGACGGGGACGATCAGCAGCCCCGTCTTCACGGCGGCGGGGGGGTCGCTGGCATAGGAGAACGTCGTCAAGGTCGGCTCCTCGTGCGTCGTGGGGTTCGAGGCGGCAGTCTAGTCCGGCGGCGCGCGACTGACGGCAGGTGAGGACCGGGGGCGGCCAGCCGCGGTCGAGCACGACGAGGCGGGCGACGTCCGGCGTCGATACCCTGGGGCGCATGAAGCCGAAGGACATCCGCGACCTCGTCTGGTTCTCCGACGACGAGGCTCGCCACGAGACCCTGTTCGAGACCGAGCACCTGTGGTCCGAGATCGTCTGCCTGCAGGGTGCGCAGGGACTCGGACCGCTCACCGACCCCTCGTCCGACGCGATCGTGACGGTGCTCGCCGGCGAGGTTGCGGTGCAGCTCGGCAAGGGCCGCTCCCGGATGGGCCAATGGGAGACCGTGCTCGTCGAGGCGGGCACCGAGCTCACGATCCACAACGCGTCGGACGAGCCGGGCGTCGTCCTGCTGGTCCTCTCGCCGCCGCCGGCGCCCACGATCTGACCGCGTCGGGAGCCACCGCTGCGGAGGCTGGGCCGATCCTGCGCGCCGGGCAACCCCGCGCTCGAGGGCTCCGCGCGGCACCGTCCACCGTACGGCGCCGCCAGGCTCCCTACAGCGAACCATCCGAAAGGACCATCCGGTCGGACTCAAGAAGTCCCCCAGGCGTCCGATGTCTCGGAGAGATATGGCACGCCGATCCGAACGACGTCCGAGGCGCCCCGGTGGGCGCCCACGCGCGGCCCGGGACGTCCTGACGCCGCTGGTGGTGATCATCGCGATCTCCGCGATGGGCCTCGTCGCGTACGGTCAGATCACGACCGCCAGGATCAACCGCGAGCAGACGGAGCTCCTGCCGATCGCCGACGGCGTGGCGACCCGCATCGGTGCGGCTCACCTCTACCTCGTCCAGGCCCTCGGCGGCGATGACTCCGTTGACGTGGCGACCGACGTCTTCGCCCGCCTGCACGAGGCCGCCTCGCTCGTGGACGCGGCCCGCAACGGCGGACCCACGACCACCGGCCACCGGATCGACGCCGCCTCCGACCCGAAGCTCAGCGAGGACCTGCGGCTGCTCGCCGCGCAGGTGGACAGCTTCGTGAGCCAGGCATCATCTCGTTGGCTGCACCGGGAGAGCACCGGCAAGATCGGCACGAGGTCCGACCAGGAGCTCGACGCGCTCTACACGCTCGTGATCGGTCAGACCAGCACGGTCGCCGCCGACCTCGAGCGGAGCGAGGCGATCCAGCGAGACCGGATCCAGGCCCTGAACGTCGGGGTGCTCGCGATCCTCGCCGTCCTGTTCGTCGGCGTGATCGCGTTCGCCCGCCGCACTCGACGCACGATCGTGCGCGAGAACGCCGAGCTCGAGTTCCGCGTCGAGGAACGCACGGCGGCGCTCGCCCGGAGCGAGGCTCGCACGACGGCGATCGTGACGACCGCGGGCGACGCGATCATCACGACCGACGAGACCGGCGTGATCCGCTCGATCAACCCCGCCACGGAGCGGATCTTCGGCTTCGAGGAGGCCGAGCTGATCGGCCATGGCGTAGGTGAACTGCTGGCCGACGGCGACCACCCGGGGCATGGGGCGCGTATCTGGCGGACCGCGGAGACGTCCCGGGCACGGGTCCAGGGCGCCGCCCACGAGGCGATCGCTAGGCGCAAGAACGGCACCATCTTCCCGATCGACATCACCGTGAGCGAGGCCAGGGTCGGAGACGACCGGATGCTCGTCGGGCTGATCCGCGACATCACCGAGCGCAAGCGCGTCGAGGCCGAACTCCAGGCCGCGAAGGCGGCCGCCGAGGAAGCCGCCACTCACGACCCGCTGACGGGCCTGTGGAACCACAACCGGATCATCGAGGTCTTGATCGAGGAGATGGCCCGGAACGATCGCCTGGGGCAGCCGGTGTCGCTGGTGATGCTCGACCTCGACCACTTCAAGCACGTGAACGACACGTACGGGCACGTCGTGGGCGACGAGGTCCTCCGCCAGATCGCCCGCCGCCTCGAGCGCGCGATCCGCGTCTACGACTCGGTGGGCAGGTTCGGCGGCGAGGAGTTCATGATCGTCCTGCCCGGCACTGATCGCGCCGAGGCCGAGCGGGCCGCCGAGCGCATCCGCGCCGAGATCTCCCACGACCCGGTCCCGACGACCGCCGGGACGCTGCAGGTCACCGGTAGCCTCGGTGTCGTGACGCACCGAGGCGAGCGCTCGATCGACGCGACGGGCTTGCTCGTCGCGGCCGATGACGCCCTCTACGACGCGAAGGGATCGGGTCGCGATCGGGTCACGGTCGCGTCGTTGCAGCGGGCGAGCTAGCCCTCGGGCGGTGTCCGGGGCGGGCCGATCGCGATCACGTATCGCCGCAGCCCCTCCATCGCTCGACCCATCAGCACCCGCATGACGGGCCTGTAGCACCAGGCCGCCGCCTCGCCCACCAGCGGTACCGCGAGCCGGATGTCCTCGGTCCACGTGAACCGCGTCCCACCTTCAACCTTGGCGAGCTCCCACGACCCCTCCCCGGCGACGGGGCCGCCGTGCCGGATCTCGAGGCCGACGGGGCGGCTCCCAGCCCGTGACCTCCATCGGCTCCGTGAACGCGGGCAGACCGGCGATCCTCGTCTTCACCGCGAGGCGGACGCCCGCACCCTCCCGCCCCTGCGAGACGACCTCGACGCGATCGGCGTCGAGCATCCAGTCGGCCTGCCGCTCCCAGTCCGTCAGGACGGCCCACGCCTCCTCGGGCGGGTCGGGAGCACGATCTCGCGGCGGACCTGCATCACGCCACTCTACGGACGCGGTCGGCGCCGAACCGATGCGGCTACGCTTCGCGGATGGGAACCCGGGGTGCGGCCGTCGCCGCGTCGCTCGCGACGGCGACGGGTCCGACGCCGGTCGGAGCCTCGTCGCTCGCCGCCACCGTCACCGGCGGCGCCGACGGGGCCGGCGTGGCGTGGGAGGACGGCACGATCGTCTACGCCGGCCCCGCCGACGGGCTCCCCTGGGCCCCCACGATCGGCACCCCCGGGACCGGTTGCCTCGTTCCGGGCTTCGTCGACTGCCACGTGCACCTGCCGTTCATCGGATGGCGCGACGACGAGTTCGAGGCGCGGCTGCGCGGGGTCTCCTACCGTGAGCTCCACGGGCAGGATGGCGGGATCTTCCGGTCGAGCCGGATGCTGCGGGAGGCGAGCGACGACGAGGTGCTCGCCTTCTGCCGTCCGCTCCTCGACGAGATGCTGGCGCTCGGTACCACCACGCTGGAGCTGAAGACCGGCTACGGGCTCGGCGTCGAGGAGGAGCTCCGTCAGGCGCGCCTCGCGCGGCGGCTCGCCGACGAGGCCGGCCAGACGTGCTCCGTCACCCTGCTGGCCTGCCACGCGGTCCCCGACGGATGGGAGCGGGCGGACTGGGTGCGGGCGGCGTGCGCGGAGCTGATCCCGCGCGCGGCGGCCGAGGCCCTGGTCGACGCGGTCGACATCTACGTCGAGGACATCGCCTTCACCCTGGGCGATCTCGACGCGGTCGCCGAGGCGGCGTCCGCCGCCGGACTCCCGCTGCGCGTGCACGCGGACCAACTCGGGCACACGGGGGCGGCGGCGCGGGCGGCCGCGCTGGGGGCGCGGAGCGCCGATCACCTGAACCACATCGACGCCGCGGGGGCCGAGGCGCTCGCCCGCTCGGGGACGATCGCCGTGCTGCTGCCGGCGTCGACGTTCTTCCTGCGGGCGAAGCCGCGCGGATGTCGCGGCGCTCCGTTCCGCCGGCGCCACGATCGCGGTCGCCACCGACTTCAATCCGGGTACCTCACCGGTGTGCTCGATGCCCGAGGCGGTCGCGATGGCGGGCACCGTCTATGGGCTCGCGCCCCTCGAGGCGCTGACGGCGGCTACCGCGAACCCCGCGCACGTCCTCGGACACGGCGACCGCCTCGGGCGCCTCGAGCCGGGGCTTCGCGCCGATCGTGCTGCTCCTCGACGCCCCGTCGCTTCGCCGCGGTGCCGTATCGGCCGGGCCACGACCCCGTCGTCGCGACGATCGTCGGCGGCGAGGTGGTGGCGGGCCGAGGCGCCTAGGCTCGGAACCTCGCCGCGACGGGTCACGGACCGCGCTAGTCGAGCGGGCCGGTGACGGCCTCGGCCGCGCGCACGAGGGCGCCCGCACGCACGAGCGAGATCGCGTCGGCGATGTCGGGCCCGAACTCGCGGTCGGCGTCGAAGAACGGAACCGAGCCGCGGATCGCGTCGTGCACCGCGCGCGTGGCCGGCCCCGGCTCGAGCGGGCGGCGCAGGTCGAGCGCCTGCGCGGCCGCGAGCGCCTCGAGGGCGAGCACGGTCTCGGCGTTGCCGACCACCTCCCGCGCGTGCCGCGCCGAGGTCATCCCCATGCTCACGTGGTCCTCCTGGCCGGCGCTCGAGGGGATCGAGTCGACCGAGGCCGGGTGCGCGAGCGATTTCGACTCCGAGACCAGGGAGGCCGCCGTGTACTGCACGAGCATGAACCCCGAGTTCAGGCCGCTGCCGTGCACCAGGAACGCGGGCAGGCCGTTCGACTGCTTCACGTCGAGCAGCCGGTAGAGGCGCCGCTCGCTGATCGAGGCGAGCGAGACGAGCGAGGCCGCGAGCGCATCCATCGCGATCGCGACCGGCATCCCGTGGAAGTTCCCGCCGCTGCGGACCTCGCGCTCCTCGGGCAGCACGATCGGGTTGTCGCTCACGCTGTTGCACTCGATCGAGAGCACCCCCTCGACGAACGCGAGCACGTCCCGGGTCGCGCCGTGCACCTGCGGCGCGCACCGCAGGGAGTAGGCGTCCTGGACGAGGTGCGGGCTGTCGCGATGCGACTCGCGGATCGGCGAGTCGCTGAGCAGCCGCCGTAGGTTCGCCGGCGCTGGCCGCCTGACCCGGATGGGGACGCAGGCGCTGGAGGCGCTCGTCGAACGGCGCGTCGGTGCCGAGCGCCGCCTCGATCGTCATGGCGGCGACGACGTCGGCGGTCCGCGCGAGCGACGCGGCCCGGGCCGCAGCGAGCACACCCACCGAGAGCATCCCCTGGGTGCCGTTCACGAGGGCGAGACCCTCCTTGGCCTCGAGCGAGAGCGGCGCGAGACCGGCCCGTCGCATCGCGGCCGGCGAGGGCTCCACGCCGCCCTCCGGCGTCAGCACGTTCCCGTGGCCGATCAACGGCAGCGCGAGGTTCGCGAGCGGCGCGAGATCGCCCGATGCGCCGAGCGATCCCTGCTGCGGCACGGCGGGGATCACGTCCTGGTTCAGCATCTCCACCATCAGGTCGACGACCTCGGGCCGCACCCCCGAGTAGCCCAGCGCGAGGACGTGCGCGCGCAGCAGGAGCATCGCGCGCGCCTCCTCCCGCGCGAGCGGCGATCCGACGGCGGTGGCGTGCGACCGCACGATCCCGTGCTGGAGCTCGGCGGCCTGCGCGGGCTCGATCCGGACGTCGGCGAGCGAGCCGAAGCCCGTCGTGACGCCGTAGATCGTGGCGCCGGACTCGACGGCGCTCCGGACCACCTCGCGGGCGGCGACGACCCGGGCGCGGGCCGTATCGGGGAAGGAGACGGGAGCGCCGTCGGCGACCGCCGCGACGTCGGCGAGCGTCAGCGACTCCCCCACGGCGACCGTCATGGGCCGAAGGCTACCGCGCGCGAGCGGGCGCGGTCACAGCACGCGCATGCGCAGGTGCTCCTCGACGGCCTGCGCGCCCGACCGCGTCACGCGGTACGCGCCGGCCCGCGGCTCGGCCGCGATCGCCTCGACCAGCTGCGTCCCCGAGAAGTGCACGGCGGCGAAGTCGTCGCACGCGATGCCGCCCGGGAGCGCCCCCGAGGCCACCAGCCGATGGAAGCTCGGGCGGCGCTCGGGCTCACCGTCGTAGTGCGGGCAGAAGCTGCCCGCGAGGAGCCCCAGTCCGTCGCCGAGGGCGTCGGCGCGCCCGATCCCGTACGAGTCGGTGGTCGAGGCCTCGAACCAGCAGTTCGCCCCGGCGCTCACGCCGCAGAGCACGACCCCCGCCTCCCACGCGGCCCGCAGCGCCGTGTCCACCCCGTGGATCCGCCAGACCGCGAGCAGGTTCGCCGTGTTCCCGCCTCCGACGTAGATCACGTCCTGCTCCCCGAGGAAGCCCACCACGTCGGCGACACGCCGGTCGAAGAGCGTCAGCACCGACGGGATCCAGCCCCGCGAGGCGCAGGCGTCCTCGAACCGCTCGACGTAGCCGGCCGCGTCGCCGGAGGCCGTCGGGATGAAGCACACGCGCGGCGTCGACGTGCCGGCCAGATCGACGACGTAGCGGTCGAGCCGCGGGTCGTCGTCCGAGAACCCGCCACCGCCCATCGCCACGACGTGCCGGTCGGTCATGCGCCGCCTTCCTGCATCGGGATCCGCACCCCGCGCTCGCTCGCGACCTCCTCGGCCCGCTCGTAGCCGGCGTCGACGTGCCGGACGACCCCCATGCCCGGGTCGGACGTGAGGACCCGCTGCAGCCGCCCCGCCGCGTTCTCGGTCCCGTCCGCCACGACCACCATCCCGGCGTGGATCGAGTAGCCGATCCCCACGCCGCCACCGTGGTGCACGCTCACCCAGTGCGCCCCGGCCGCCGTGTTCACCAGGGCGTTCAGGATCGGCCAGTCGGCGATCGCGTCGGAGCCGTCGCGCATCGCCTCGGTCTCGCGGAACGGGCTCGCGACCGAGCCGCTGTCCAGGTGGTCCCGCCCGATCACGATCGGCGCGCTCACGTCGCCGTTCGCCACGAGCTCGTTGAACCGCTCGCCGGCGCGGTCGCGCTCGCCGTAGCCGAGCCAGCAGATCCGCGCGGGCAGCCCCTGGAACGCCACCCGCTCCTCGGCCAACCGCAGCCAGCGTTGGAGCCGGTCGTTCTCGGGGAACAGCTCGCCCACCGCACGGTCGGTCGCGAGGATGTCGGCCGGATCGCCGGAGAGGGCGGCCCATCGGAACGGTCCCTTCCCCTCGCAGAACAGCGGCCTGACGAATGCCGGCACGAACCCCGGGTACGCGTACGCGCGGTCGTGACCCAGCCCTCCGAGCTCGGCGCCGGCCCGCAGGTTGTTCCCGTAGTCGAACGCGACCACGCCGGCTTCCTGGAAGGCCACGATCGCGTCGACGTGGGCCGCCATGCTCGCGTACGAGCGCCGGACGTACTCGTCGGCGTCGTCGCGGCGCAGGGCCGCCGCCTCGTCCAGCGTGAGCCCGGCCGGCACGTAGCCACCGAGTGGGTCGTGGGCGCTCGTCTGGTCGGTGACGACGTCGGGACGCCATCCGCGTCGCGCAAGCTCGGGCAGCACGTCGGCGCAGTTGCCGAGCAGTCCGATCGAGACGGCCTCGCCGTTCGCCTTCGCCTCGTCGGCCCACGCGATCGCGGTGTCCAGATCGTCCGTCTCACGGTCGAGGTACCGGGTCTTGATCCGCCGCTCGATCCGGACCGGGTCGACCTCGACGCACAGGGCCACCCCGTCGTTCATCGTGACCGCCAGGGGCTGCGCGCCGCCCATCCCGCCGAGCCCGCCCGTGAGCGTGACCGTGCCCTTCAGCGAGCCGCCGAAGTGCTGCTGCCCGCACTCGGCCAGCGTCTCGTAGGTCCCCTGGAGGATCCCCTGGGTCCCGATGTAGATCCACGAACCCGCGGTCATCTGCCCGTACATCGTGAGCCCCTGCGCCTCGAGGGCGCGGAACGTGTCCCAGTCGGCCCACTTCGGCACGAGCATCGAGTTCGAGATCAGCACGCGGGGCGCCTGGTCGTGCGTCCGGAAGACGGCGACGGGCTTGCCCGATTGCACGAGCAGCGTCTCGTCGTCGGCGAGCGAGCGGAGCGTCCGCACGATCGCGTCGTACGCCTCCCACGAACGGGCCGCACGTCCCGTCCCTCCGTACACGACCAGGTCCTCAGGTCGCTCCGCGACCTCCGGGTCGAGGTTGTTCATCAGCATCCGCATCGCGGCCTCCTGTGGCCACGACCGGCAGCTCAGCTCCGTCCCGCGCGGAGCGCGGATCTCTCGTGCGCTCATCGGACACCTCCCGCATCCCCGGCCGCATCCCCGGCCGCATCCCCGGCCCGTCCGCGGACGCGCCGGGCGCCGTGGGGATCGGTGGCGAGCACCATCCCTCGAGCCGATGCTACCCGAGGTGCTTGAGGGCCTACCCGGCGCCGGGTACGGTCATCGGCGTGTCCTCCGTCGGAAGGTCCCTGACCGTCGGCGGCGCGCGCGACCTCGACCACATCCGCGTGCTGATCGCCGACGACGAACCTGCGCTGCGCGTCGCCCTTGCCGACCTGCTCGCGCACGAGGACGCGATCCGCCTGGTGGGCACCGCGGGTGACGCCGACGAGGCGATCGAGCTCGCCGTCAGCGCCCAGCCCGACGTGGCCCTGGTCGACGTGAAGATGCCCGCGGGAGGCGGGCCGCGGGCCGCCCGCGAGATCATCCGCGTCTCTCCCGATACGCGCGTGATCGCGCTCAGCGCCTTCGAGGACCGACCCACCGTGCTCGAGATGCTCCGCGCCGGCGCGGTCGGCTATCTCGTCAAGGGCACGGCGGCGGAGGAGATCGTGACCTCGATCGAGAAGGTGATGCAGGGCGGCACGCATCTGTCGAGCGAGGTGATCGGCGGCATCGTGCAGGAGCTCGCCTCGCAGCTCCGTCGCGAACAGATCGAGCAGGAGGCCCGCGAGCAGCGCCGCGACGAGATCGAACGGTTCGTGGCCGGCGAGGGTGTGTCCATGGCGTTCCAGCCGATCGTGGACCTGCGCACGCGGGAGGTCGTCGGCAACGAGGCCCTGGCGCGGTTCCGATCGCTGCCCCTGCGCCCGCCCGACGAATGGTTCGCCGAGGCGGTGCGACTCGAGCTCGGGGTCCAACTGGAGCTCGCGACGGTCCGTCAAGCGCTCGCCGCGCTCCCGCGCCTCGGCGAGGGCTACCTCTCCGTGAACTGCTCGCACCGCGCAGCCCTGTCGCCCGACCTCGCGGTCGCCCTGTTCCCGGTGGCCGACCGGATCGTGATGGAGATCACCGAGCACGAGGCGATCGAGGACTACGCGGACCTGTCCGGTGCGCTCGACGCCCTCCGTTCGCGGGGGGTCCGGGTCGCGATCGACGACGCCGGAGCCGGCTTCGCGAGCCTGCGCCACACGCTTCAGATCTCGCCCGACATCGTGAAGGTCGACATCAGCCTCACGCGCGACATCGACAGCGATCGCGGTCGCCGCGCGCTCGCGAAGGCGCTGATCTCCTTCGCCGACGAGATGGACATCACGATCGTCGCCGAGGGGATCGAGACGCAGGCCGAGCTCGACACGCTGTTGGAGCTCGGGGTGCGCTACGGACAGGGCTTCTTCCTGGCGAAGCCGGCCTTCCTGACCTAGCGGTCAGACGATCGCGCGGCGATCGATCGCCCACGAGGAGCCGGTGGCGCCCTTCGTGAACTGCTTCATCTCGGTGGCCACGGCCACGGCCTCCGCGTAATGCTGGAAGTTCCGTTTCTCGGTCGTGGCGATCCCGATCGAGATCGTGATCACGGGGAACCGCTGCAGCTCGCCCCGGCGGTTCGTCACCTCGACGTAGCCGCGCGCGCGGTCCTCGTCGTCGTAGAAGTCGGCCGCGCAAGCGTCGAAGCGCTCGACGATCCCCCGGGCGACGTCCTCCGCCAGCGTCGGAGGTACCACGACAACGAAGTCGTCGCCGCCGACGTGTCCGACGAACGAATCGCCATTCGTCACCTCGCGGGCGACGTCCTCGACGAGCCGGGCGGTGGTCTGGATCACCTGGTCGCCACGCATGAACCCGTAATGGTCGTTGTACGCCTTGAAGTGGTCGAGGTCGGCGTAGAGGATCGCGAACGGCTGGGCGAGGTCGACCCGCCCGTCGATCTCCTCCTCGATCCGGACGTTGCCGGGGAGGCCGGTGAGCGGCGACTGCGCGCGCATGTCGCGCGAGCGCCGAAGCACGCCACGGATCCGGGCGAGCAGCTCCGGTGTGTCGAACGGCTTGACGATGTAGTCGTCGGCGCCGATCGCGAACCCCTCGAGCTTGTCGGCCGACAGCCCACGGGCGGTCAGCATGATGATCGAGACGGCGGAGGTGCGGGCGTCCTGGCGGAGGCGGCGGGTCAGTTCGAACCCGTCCATGTTCGGCATCATGACGTCGGCGAGCACGAGGTCGGGCACCCGCTCCTGGGCGGCCGTCAAGGCCTGAGCCCCGTCGCTCGCGACGCGCACGTCGTAGCCCGCCGCGCGCAGCTCGATCTCGAGCAGGCGTGCGATGAACGGGTCGTCGTCGACGACCAGCAGGCTCTCGCCGCCGCCCGTCTCGGTGCCGGTGTCGTGCTCGGTCACGCCCCCACCTGTCGCTCGGTCTCCCACAGGACACGCATCCCCACGTGTCCGTCCCTGGAATCGGCACTTTACCCCCGGAGGTGTAGCCCAACCCGGAAGGAAGCCGGGGAGTTGGCCCACGACGCTCGGCGGACGCCCGGGGCCCCGCGTGGCACGATAGGGGCGCGACCGTGGGCGAAGGGACGGCGATGCAGGTCTACGAGACCTTCCTGGACACGATGGGTAACACCCCGCTGGTGCGGCTGCACTCGGTCACCCGCGGCGTGCGGCCGACGGTCCTCGCCAAGTGCGAGATGTTGAACCCGGGCGGTTCGGTGAAGGACCGGATCGGGATCAGGATGATCGAGGCGGCCGAGCGCGCGGGCCAGCTGAAACCCGGCGGGACGATCGTGGAGCCGACCTCTGGCAACACCGGGCATGGCCTCGCGATCGCGGCCGCGATCAAGGGCTACCGATGCATCTTCGTGATGCCCGACAAGATGAGCCAGGAGAAGATCTCCCTCCTGCGCGCGTACGGCGCCGAGGTCGTGATCACGCCGACGGCGGTCGCGCCCGACTCCCCGGAGAGCTACTACCGCGTCGCCGACCGCCTCGCGGCTGAGATCCCGGGCGCGTTCCAGCCGAACCAGTACTTCAACCCCGAGAACCCGAAGACCCACTACGAGACCACCGGACCAGAGATCTGGTCCCAGACCGACGGCGAGATCGACGTGTTCGTGGCCGGCGTGGGCACGGGCGGCACGATCAGCGGCGTCGGCCGCTACCTGAAGGAACAGAACCCCGGCGTGCTCGTCGTGGGGGCCGACCCCGAGGGATCGCTGTACTCGGGCGACGAACCCCGGCCGTACCTCGTCGAGGGGATCGGCGAGGACTTCTGGCCCGAGACCTTCGATCCGTCGGTGGTCGACCGGTACGTGCGCGTGAGCGACCGCGACTCGTTCCTGACCGCACGGGCCGTGACGCGCCAGGAGGGGATCCTCGTGGGCGGATCGTGCGGCAGCGCGGTCTTCGCCGCCCTCCAGGTCGCTCGCGAGTTCGACGAGAACACCACGATCGTGGTGCTGCTCCCCGACACCGGGCGTCAGTACCTGTCGAAGGTCTACTCCGACTCGTGGATGCTGCAGTACGGGATGCTGGATCGCCCCGAGGTCGTCCGCGTCGAGGAGGTGCTCTCGGCCAAGGCCGGCGGACTGCCGCCGCTGATCACCGTGAGCGCCCGGGCGAAGGTCCGCCATGCGGTCGACCTGCTGCAGGCGAACGGCATCTCGCAGGCCCCCGTCGTGCGCGAGGAGGCGTCCGCCGACATCGCGCAGTTCGTCGGCTCGATCCGCGACCGGGAGCTCCTCGAGCGGATCTTCCGCGACCCCGACGCGCTCCAGGCCGACGTCGCCGAGGTGATGGCCCCCCCGATCTCGATGGTCGAGTGGGACGATCCTGTGGAGTCGGCCTTCGCCGAGCTCGAGCACGGCCCCGCCGTGCTCGTCGCGAAGGCCGGCCAGGTGCTCGGGGTGCTGACGCGGAGCGACCTGCTCGACTTCCTCGCCCACCGGCGCCAGGCGACCCCGTAGCCACGTGCGGTCGCTGGGGATCGACGTCGGGGTCGGCAAGGGGCTCGACCTCGTGCTGCTCGACGAGCGGCGGGTGCCGCTCCGGGTGCGTTCGGGCGTGCGCGCGTCGGAGGTGACCGCGATCATCGACGACCTTCGGCCCGACGTCGTGGCGATCGACTCCCCGCCGCGCTGGGCAGCCTCGGGCCGCTCGCGCCGCACCGAACGGGAGCTCGCCGCGCTGAACATCCAGTCGTTCAACACGCCCTCGGCCGCGCACGGGCGCGGCAACCGGTTCTTCGCCTGGATGGAGGTGGGCTTCGAGGTGTTCCGGCAGGCCGAGGCCGCCGGGTACCGGATCTACGGCGGCGGCTCGCCGCGCAAGACCGCGATGGAGGTGTTCCCGCATGCGACCGCAACCGTGCTCGCCGGCGCGCTCGCGCCCAAGGGGGTCGGGAAGAAGGCATGGCGCATGGGGGTGCTCCGGGCTCAGGGCGTGCGGATCGACGAGCTCACCTCGCAGGATCGCATCGACGCCGCGCTCGCGGCACTGACGGGGCTCCTCGTCCTCGACGGGAAGCGGTTCGCCCCCGGCGACCCCACCGAGGGCGTGATCGTGCTGCCGGCGACCTCGCTCCCCGCCCATCCGTACAAGCGGGCGGCCGCCACCCCCGCGGCGGCGACCCCCCTCTTCAACTACTGCGAGTGCGGGGATCCCGCCTGTCAGGAGCTGGTCCGGGGACGCTTCGCGAACGGGCACGACGCGAAGCGCAAGGCCATGCTGTGGACCCGCGCACGCGAAGGAGCCGAGGCGCTCGAGGAACTGTCTCGGCGAGGCTGGCAAACGCCCCCCGAGATGAGGTGACATGACCGAGGAACGGTTCGAGACCCGGGCGATCCACGCGGGCCAGGCGCCCGACGCGCCCTACGGCGCCGTGAACGTCCCGATCTATCAGACGTCGACCTACGCGCAGCCCGCGGTGGGCGAGCCGAAGGTCTGGGACTACGCGCGCGGTGGGAACCCAACACGCGAAGCCCTCCAGCAGGCCCTCGCCTCGCTCGAAGGGGGAACGCGAGCGTTCTCGTTCGGCAGCGGCATGGGCGCCGAGACCACGCTCCTGCTGACGCTCCGACCTGGCGACCACGTGGTGCTCGCCGACGACGTCTACGGGGGCACCTACCGGCTGCTCACGAAGGTCTTCCAGGACTGGGGGCTCGCCTCGACCACCGTCGATCTCACGGCTCCCGACGCGCTCGCCGCGGCGATCGAGCCCGAGACGCGGTTCGTGTGGGTCGAGACCCCCTCGAACCCGCTCCTGAAGATCATCGACATCTCGGCGGTGAGCGAGATCGCGCATGCGGCCGGCGCCCGCGTCGTGGTCGACAACACGTTCGCCACCCCGGCCCTGCAGCGGCCGCTCTCCCTGGGCGCCGACGTCGTCGTGCACAGCGTCACGAAATACATCGGGGGCCATTCCGATCTGATCGGGGGCGCGGTCGTCACGAGCCACGAGGACCTGATCGAGCGGCTGGCCTTCCTCACGAACGCGGTCGGGGCCGTGCCGGGTCCGATGGACTGTTACCTCGCGCTCCGCGGCCTGAAGACCCTCGCCGTGCGGATGCACGCACACGGGGAGCACGCGGCGCTGATCGCCGATTTCCTCTCGGAGCATCCGAAGGTTAGCCGCGTCTTCTACCCAGGCCTGGCCTCCCACCCCGGTCACGAGGTCGCGGCGCGGCAGATGGCCGGGTACGGCGGCATGGTCTCGTTCACCGTCGGGTCCGCCCGGGCCGCGCTCGAGGTTGCGCGGCGCACCCAGGTCTTCTTCCTGGCGGAGTCGCTGGGCGGGGTGGAGTCGCTGATCGAGGTCCCCGGCCCCATGACCCACGCGAGCGTGGCCGGGTCGGCCCTCGAGGTGCCCGACGAGCTCGTGCGGTTGAGCGTCGGGCTCGAGCACCCCGACGACCTGATCGCCGACCTCGAGCGGGCGCTCGGCTAGACCCGGATCACGTCCAGCCGCTCGGTGACGAGCCGCACGGCGCGGACGCCGGGCTCGTCCCCGACCACGACGATCGGGAGTCGGTCCTCACCGAGCCACGCGGCGAGCGCCGCCCGGTCGCCACCGACCTCCACCGCCTCGATCCCGGCGGCGCCGCTCGGATGGGGCGGTCCGGCGGCATGACCGGGGCGCAGCTCATCGGGCACGTCCCACGCGATGAAGAACGGGAGCCACGATGGGCGCCGGGGGTCGTCGAAGCCGGCGCCACGCCAGCGGACCTCGGCGCCGTCCGGCCGGGTCCGCACGCCCGCCCGCACCTCGAGCCCGAGCCGGTCGGCGGTCCCCTCCAGGTCGTCATCCGCGAGGCAGACCGCGTACCACCGGTCCCCGTCGACGGTGGCATCGAACAGGGACCGGGCGAGCGCCGGGGCGACGGTGGGATCCTCCACCGCGAGCAGCTCGAGATAGGTGTCACCCAGCGGCACGATCCGGTTCGCCGTGCCCCAGCGAGGATGGCGTCCGCCCGCGACCGACGCGAGCCCGTGCTCCTCGAGGAGCCGAACGGCGGCTTCGTCAAGGTCTCGCACCGCCCGCACCACGTGGTCGATCCGCTGCACGGTCCGCCTCCCCCCGCGCATCCTCGCACGGCGTGTACCTTCGAGACATGCCGCGCGCCCGCCTCACCGTCCTCGCGCTCGCGATGGCGCTCGTGACGATCGCGGGGCCGGGCGCGGCGGGCAGCGGCGCCGCTCCCGTCGAGCCGGAGCCGTTCCTCACCGGGCTCGACGTCCCGACGAACCTCGCGTTCGCGCCGGACGGCCGGCTCTTCTTCACCGAGAAGGAGACGGGGCGCGTTCGCGTCGTCGTCGACGGCGTCCTCGATCCGGCGCCGGTCGCGACCTTCGACGTCACGGGCGACGCGGAACGTGGCCTGCTCGGCATCGCGCTCGATCCCCGTTACGCGTCGGAGCCCTGGATCTACGTCTACTACTCCGATGCTGCGTCGGGCCGGAACCTGCTCGTCCGGTTCCGCGAGGACCGCCCCGGCGATGCGCCCGAGGTGCTCCTCACCGGTCTCGAGAGCGCCAGCGGCTACCACAACGGCGGCGACCTCGTGTTCGGCCCCGACGGGATGCTCTACGCGTCGATCGGCGAGGCGCACGATGCGACCCGGGCCCAGGACCCGAACGACCTCGGCGGGAAGATCGTCCGGATCGTCCCGGACGGATCCGTCCCCGGCGACGGACCGTTCGGATCGGGCAACCCCGTCTGGACGGTGGGCCATCGCAACTCGTTCGGCCTCTGCGTCGACCCCGCGACGGGCGCCCTGTGGGAGACGGAGAACGGCCCCGACCGCGACGACGAGCTGAACCTGCTCAGGCGAGGCGGCAACTATGGGTGGCCGGACGTGACGGGCCGGTCGGGCGACGAGCGTTTCGTGGATCCGGTGGCCGTGTTCCCCGACACGGTCGCGCTGACCGGCTGCGCGATCGTCGGCGGCATGCTGTACGCCGGTGCCTACAACGACGGGGTGCTGTACGCGCTGCCCACCCGCG
The DNA here is from genome assembly GCA_963816275.1 of uncultured Actinomycetes bacterium. Taxonomy (GTDB): domain Bacteria; phylum Actinomycetota; class UBA4738; order UBA4738; family HRBIN12; genus JAOUEA01. Next base: position 40,559 of record CAWFJU010000015.1, on the reverse strand, counting down.
AGCGTACGAGGGGCGCGATGCGGCCCTTCGCCTCGCTCGGGCGCGGCATCACCGACGTCGCCGCGGCCCCGGACGGCCGTCTCTACGTGGCCACCAGCGACGCGATCTTGACGGTCGAGCCCGAAGGTGCCGGGGCCACGGTGGGGCCCGCTTCGCCGACCGGCACACCCTCGGCGGACGGGACCTCGGTGCCCGCGAACGGCGACGGTGGTGGCGACGGTGGTGGTGGCCGGCCGTGGATCGCCGCGATCGCGGCCGTGGTGCTCGCGATCGGCCTCGGCCTGCGGTTCACGGCGGGCCGCCGGCTGCGCACCGACGCCCACGACGGCGGCGACTGACGAAGCTTCGGGGAGCGCCCTACCGGACCCCGGGGGGACGCACCATGCGCGGCACGCCGCGCACGCCCATCCCTTCGGTCTCGCCGGACTCGCCCCCGGTCCCGTCCATGAGAGACGTCGTCTCCTCCCAGACCGACTCCGCGCCCGAGTGGCCAACCTGGTAGACGCGGAAGCTGGCGCCGACCGCCGTGACGATCACCAAGATGGCGAGCGCGATCGCGACTCCCGACCGCCCGAGCTCGTGCAGGTCGGGCTCCTCGCCGGCGGCGGCGGCCCGGCGGCGCCGCATCGTGTCCCACACCATCAACGCCAGGACCGCCAGGAAGAACGCGATCGCGAACCACACGAACGTCTCGCCCAGCTCGGCGTGGCGCTCGACCAGCGCGGTGTCCTTGTCCATCGCGTCCTGGAGCGCCTCCCCGGAGCCGGCGGCCAGTTGCGATGCCACGACCGCGACCCCTGCGAGCACCACCACGATCCAGCCGATGCGATGCCGCCAGGTCGGTGAGACCGCGATCCAGATCGCGCCGACCGCGCACAGCGGGATCAGGATCACCGGCGCGTGCACGAGGAGCGGGTGCGCCGGCAGTCCGAAGATCTTCTCGAGCTCCACGGAACGACCTCCTCAAGGTCCGACGCGGGTCATCCTACCGAGGCGACCTTCCCGCGACCCTCGCACGAGGCCCGCATCCGCGGGGATCTCCCGACCCCATGTGCGGCTCCCTAACCCTTGGGGCGCTTGAGGTACGCGACCGTGGCCGCGGTACCCATCGGGGTCTGTTGCTGCACCACGCTCACGAGCTCCCACCCGTCGTCACCGAAGGTGTTCAGGATGTCGCCCGGGTTGTGCTCGAGCAGCGGGGCGACGAAGTACTCCCAGGCTCGTCATGCGTTCGTTCCCTCCAGTCGTTCGCGGGTGTGCCGGATGCACACCCCCATGATGACCTCGAGGCCCGCCGCTCGGCGATGCGGTACGCCTCCTCGTTCACGATCCCCTCCTGCAGCCAGAGGACCTTGGCGCCGATCGCGACCGCGTCGCGGGCGACCTCGGGCGTCTCCTCCGCGCGCCGGAAGACGTCGACGACGTCGATCGTCACGTCGCGGGGGATGTCGAGCAGCGTGGGGTAGGCGGGCTCGCCGAGGACCTCCGTCTCGCGCGGGTTGACCGGCACGATCCGGTAACCCGTGCTCCTGCAGGTAGCGAGCCACGCTGAAGGACGGCCGCCCCTCCTTCGAGGAGAGCCCGACCACCGCGATCGTGCGCGCCTCGCCCAGCAGGGCCCGGAGCTCGCGGTCCTCCGGCGTCACCGTCGTCCACGGCGTCTCCTTCCGCAGCAGCTCCAGCAGCGCGTGCAGCATCCATCCCGTCGCGCCCCAGATCGTGTGGCCCTCCAGCTCGTACGCCCATCCGTGCCACGTGCCGCCGTCCGGTCGTGCGAGCGCCATCGGGCGCTCGAGCGCCGCGCAGCCGCGTGAGCGGCACCGTGAGGACCTCGGCGATCTCGCCGTCGCTCACGAGAGCGGCGGCGGGCCGTCGAGCACGCCGACGAACGGCACGACGAGGATCCCGCTCACGGGCGTGTGCACGGGCGGGAGGGCGCCGAGCAGCTCGGGCAAGGCCGGGTCGAGCCCGATCTCCTCGTGCGCCTCGCGCAGCGCCGCCTCGGCGAGCGACTCGCCCGGGTCCAGCAGTCCGCCGGGGAACGAGACCTCGCCGGGATGCCGCGAGAGCTCGGCCGCCCGCACGGTGAAGATCAACGCGGGCTCGGGCGACGATCACGAGCGGCGCCAGGACGGCCGCGAGCCGGTCACCCGGCGGCCGGCTCGGGCGCCGGATCGGGATCGAGCACCTCGCGGAGCCGCGCGCGGACGGCGGCGTGTAGCATCGCGCGCCATGGTAGAGGAGTCGGTGTCGAGGGCCGCCGATGCGGCCGCCGCCGCGGTCGATCCCGACGAGGTCCTCCGGTTCGCGCGCGCGCTGATCGCGGCGCCCAGCGAGAACCCCGGCGGCACCGAGGACGAGGCCGCCACGGTCGCCGCCGAGATCCTCGAGGCGCTCGACGCGGCGCCCCGCACGATCCGCTCCGACGCCGGCCGACCGAGCGTCCTCGCCGCGATCGGCTCTGGCGGACGCCCCCGGCTCGCGTGGAACGGCCACCTCGACGTCGTCCCCGCGGGCGCCCCCGACACGTGGCGCACCGGCGGCCCCTGGGCGGGCGAGGTCGTCGACGGACGGCTCGTCGGGCGCGGCGCGGCCGACATGAAGGGCCCCGTCGCGGCGGCCCTCGCCGCGGCGGCCGCGATCCGCCGGGCGGGGGTCGAGCTGGCCGGGACGCTCGAGTTCCATCTGGCCGCCGACGAGGAGCTCGCCGGGATCCACGGCACGCAGGTGCTCTGGGACCGGGGCCTCCTCGATCAGGACGCGGCGATCGTGGGCGAGCCGAGCGAGCTGCCAGGTCGGCCTCGCCGAGCGCGGCGGGGCGTGGTTCACGGCGACCGCGTTCGGGACGGCCGCGCACGGGTCGCAGCCGCACCTCGGGGTGAACGCGATCACGTCGATGTCGCGGTTCCTGCTCCGCCTCCCCGAGGTGCTGCCCGACCTCGAGCACCCGCTCGTCGGCCGCCCCACCGTGAACGCCGCGCTGATCGAGGGCGGGAGCGCCCCGAACGTCGTGCCCGACCGCTGCTCGGTCGACATCGACCGGCGGGTGATCCCCGGCGAGACCGACCCCGAGGCGGTGCTGGCGCCGTTCCTCGCGCTGGTCGACTCGTTCCGCGGCGACGCACCCCGAGCTCGAGATCGAGGTCGAGCTCCGCGAGTGGACCGACGCCGCCGAGGCGCCGGCACGGATCGGCGATCGCCGCGCTCGCTCGCGAGGCCGTCGAGCGCGAGACCGGCGCGCGGCCGGCCGACGTGGGCTTCACCGGCATCACCGACGCGCGCTTCTACATCAACCAGGCGCAGATCCCCACCGTGATCCTGGGGCCCGGCTCGCTCAGCGTCGCGCACACCGCCGACGAGTCGGTCGCGGTCGACGAGCTCGTCGCGGCCGCCCGTGCCTACGCGCGCATCGCGGTCGGGTTCTGCGGCGTCTGATCGCGCAGACGCAGCCGGGCATCCGGCTTCGCGCCCGGCGGGGTACCATGGAGGGCATGGACGCCCCAGCCGCCGCGACCGACGTGATCGCCGTCACCGAGAAGGCCGCCCGCAAGACGCGCGAGCTCGCCGAGCGCGAGGGTCGCACCGACGTGCTCCTGCGCGTCCGCGTGACGGCCGGCGGGTGCTCGGGGTTCAGCTACGACCTGTCGTTCGAGGACGCGCCCGAGGCCGACGACCACGTGATCGAGGGCGCCGACGGCGTCCGGGTCCTGATCGACCCCCGGAGCGCCCCGATCGTGGAGGGATCCACGCTGGACTTCGATGACGCGCTGATGGGCGGCGGCCTGAAGATGCTGAACCCGCAGTCACGCACGAGTGCGCCTGCGGCGACTCGTTCAGCATCTGATCGAGACGGCCGGGGCTCACGCCACCTGCAGCGTTCCCGTCATCGTCGTGTGGATCGTGCAGTGGAACCCCGTCGTGGCCGTGACGTTCACGGTGACCTCGACGGACTGACCGGGGTCGATCGTCTTGTCGACGCTGCCGTCGTCCAGGGTGAACGTGTGCGTGACCGTGTCGCTGTTCGTGACCGTGATCGTGGTGGACGCCCGACGCGACGGTGAGGGTGCTGGGCTCGAACGCGAAGTCGGCGATCCCGATCTGCAGCGCGTGTCCGGCACCACGGCCCCGCCGCCCGTCGGGCGCCGTCGAGCTGTCGTTCCCCGCCGCTGCAGGCGGCCGCCAGCAGCCCCGCGCTCGCCACCACCACGACCATCCACCGTCGTGCCCGCATCCACGTCCCTTCGCTCGGTCCTCGGCTCCGACCCTCGGTACTACGGGCGAGCCGACGCCGAGGTCTCCCCCGGCTGCCCGCGGCAGCGGACGGGCCGATCGCGTCGGCTATGCTGCCGCCGATGGCGTCCTCCGCCGACAAGACGCAGTGGCGCGACCTGCACCACGAGGTCGTCACCACCGGCCTGTGCACGGGCTGCACCGCCTGCATCGTCGCCTGCCCGTTCCACGTGCTCGGCTACGAGGACGACGTCCCGGTGCAGCTCCAGGACGAGGGCCCCGACGCGTGCGCGCACGGCGACAAGGGCTGCGACATCTGCACCCGTGCCTGCCCGCGGTTCCGCGATTGGGAGGGCGAGATCGACGTCTCGCTCTTCGGCATGGCCCGCAAGCCCGAGGAGGTGATCGGCCAGTATCCGCGAGATCGTGCTCGCCCGCGCCACCGACCAGGAGTCGCTGATGCACGGCCAGGACGGCGGCGTGGTCTCGGCGCTCCTGCGGCTGGGGCCTGCGCACCGGCGAGATCGACGGCGCGTGCACCTCGAAGCTCTCCGAGGAGCGCGCCGTGGGACGCCGAGCCCACGGTCGTCACCGACGCGCAGGGCGTGCTCGACACGGCGGGCTCCCGCTACACCTACTCGGCCAACCCGCTCGCGCTGATCAAGGCCGCCGAGCTGGGACTGTCGAAGGTCGCGCTGGTGGGGATGGGCTGCCAGGCCAGCGTCACCGGCTCGATGGAAGCCCGCCGGGTGAACAAGTGGCGCAAGAAGATCGCCTGGACCTTCGGGCTGCTGTGCTCCAAGACCTTCACCTACGACGGCCTCATGGACGAGATCGCCCAGAAGGAACTCGGCCTCGACCTCGACCACCTGATCCGCGTGAACATCAAGGGCAAGCTGCTCTTCTACACCGACACCGGCGACGAGATCATCGTACTCCGCTGAAGGACGCCCACCGCTTCACGCGGCCCGGGTGCCTGCACTGCCCGGACTTCGCCGCCGAGCACGCCGACATCTCCTTCGGCGGGCTCGGGCAGTCCGACGGCTGGACGCTCACGATCGTGCGCACCGAGCGGGGCGCCGACATCTGGGCGCGCGCCGTTGCCGACGGCGTCATCGAGGTCGCGCCCGGCGACCGAGGACCCCAAGGCCGTCGAGCTGATGTTCAAGCTCGCCGGCGAAGTCACGCGCAGCGCTGGCCCGACGCCGGACGCCCTGCCCACCGCGGCCCCCGGACCCGGCCTCCTCCCCGACCCGTCGTAGGCCTCCAGCCGGCCCGGCACTCCCCCGTCCGGCGGGCTTCATCCTCGGTGACCTGCGCCGATAATCCGTGAGAGCGACCCCACCCGGGTCGATCGCCGTGCCCCGGCACGGCCGGCGCCACGCACGCGAAGGAGGATCGCCAGCCCATGGTGGACACGGCACCCGGGGCCGCATCGGCCTCGCTGCGCCGCGACGCGATCCTCCAGGCGGTCGCCGACGCGGCCGAGCGGTTGCTGCTCGCCGCCGACTGGCGGTTCGCGGCCGACGACGTCCTCGCCCGGCTCGGCGTCGGCCGCGGAGGTCTCCCGCGCCTACGTGATCGAGAACCACGCCGACCCCGACGGCGCGACGCTGCGGCTCGCTCGCCGTGCGAGTGGTGCGCGCCCGGGATCGACTCACAGGTGGGCAACGCAGTTCCTGACCGCGGCTACGACTGGGACGACGGCTTCGGCCGGTTCGCCGAGCTCCACCGGCGCCGGCGAGGCCGTGATGGGCGCCGTCGCGCGACTTCCTGCCCGAGGAAGCGTCCCGAGCTCGAACGCCAGGGGATCGTCTCGCTCGTCGAGCTCCCCGTGATGGTGGAGGGCGCGTGGTGGGGCGCCGTCGGCTTCGACGACTGCAGGGCCGTCCGCGACTGGACGGGTGCCGAGATCGACGCGCTCCGGCCGCCGCAACGCTGCTCGGCGCCGCGATCGGGCGACAGCACCAGGACGAGGACGTCCGCCGCAGCGAGCACCGCTATCGCCAGCTCGTGGAACGACTCCCTGGCATCACCTACACCGACGAGGTGCCCGAGGAAGGCGGTCCGGCCGTCCAGGGGTTCGTGAGCCCGCAGGTGCTCGACGTCCTCGGCTACCCGCCCGAGCGATTCACGCAGCGACCCGCAGTTCTGGTTCAGCGTGATGCATCCCGAGGATCGGGCCCGACTCCAGGAGGCCGGTGCGTTCGACAGCGCCGACACGTCCCTGTTCGACGAGGAGTACCGGATGATCGCGGCGGACGGGAGGACCGTGTGGGTGCACGACTCATCGATCCCGGTCTTCGCGCCTGACGGGTCCCTCGACTACTTCCTGGGGTTCATGATCGACATCACCGAGCGCAAGCTCGCCGAGGAGCGCCAGCGCGCGACCGAGCAGCGGTACCGCGATCTCGTCGAACGCCTGCCGGCCGTGACCTACCTCCAGTCCGTCGTGCCCGGCACGAACGTGGCCGAGGCCACGACGTTCATGAGCCCGCTGATCGAGGGCATCCTGGGCTACCCCGTCGATCGCTGGTACAGCGACGTCGCGTTCTGGCGTCAGATCGCGCATCCGGACGACCGCGAGGTGATCGAGTCGATGGAGGCGGCGAGCGAGGAGACCGGCGAGTCCTTCTCGTACGACCACCGCCTGATCGCACGCCGACGGCCGGGTCGTGTGGGTGCACGAAGAGGCGGTGCTGATCCGCAGCGAGGACGGCGCCGCGCCGTACTGGCAGGGCTTCATCCTCGACATCACCGAGCGCAAGCAGGCCGAGGAACAGCTGCGTCAGGCCGAGGAGCGGTTCCGCCTGATCGTGGAGCGGACACCGGCCGTCACGTACCAGGAGCCCCACTGCCGACGCCGGGGGCCTACGACCTGTCGACCCTGATCACCTACGTCAGCCCCCAGATCGAGGCGATCACTCGGATTCCCGCCCGACCGGTGGAACGAACCCGGGTTCTGGGTCGAGCGGATCCACCCCGACGACCGGGCGCGGGTCCAGGCCGAGAGCAGCGCGGCGAGCGACTCGCGGCGAGCCCTACCGTCAGGACTACCGGATGATCGCGGCCGATGGGCGGATCGTCTGGTTCCATGACGAATCCCAGCTGATCCGCGACGAGGACGGCCGGCCCCTCTACTGGCAGGGCGTGATGGTCGACATCACGGAGCGCAAGGAGGCCGAGGAGCAGCTTCGCCAGGCCGAGGAGCGGTTCCGGATGATCGTCGAGCGCACGCCGGCGATCGTGTACCAGGAGCTCCCCGAGCGCGGAGGAGCGCGCGGCGACGGTGGTCTACGTGAGCGGTCAGATCGAGCGGATCCTGGGCTACCCGCCAGGACGCGTGGACCGACGCCCGGCGCCTGGATCGACATGGTCCATCCCGACGACCGGGACCGGATGCTCGCGGCGGCGAGCCGCGTCGAACGACGGAGCCCCTTACAGCGACGAGTACCGGATGATCGCGGCCGACGGGCGCGTGGTCTGGTTCCACGACGAGGCCGTCCTGATCAACGACGAGCACGGGCTGCCCGCTGATGTGGCAGGGCGTGATGGTGGACATCACCGAGCAGAAGGCGGCCGAGGCAGCGGCTCCGCTCGACCGAGGAGCGCTACCGGGCGCTCGTGGAGCACATCCCCGCGATCGTGTACGCCGAGGCCATCGTCGCCAACGCCGAGGAGCTCTACCTGAGCCCCCAGGTCGAGCGGGTCTTCGGCTACACGCCCGAGGACTGGAACGGAGACCCCCGACTTCTGGGTCGACGCATCTGCACCCCGACGACCGCGACCGGGTGCTCGGAGGCGAACGCCGATGCGAACGAGACCGGCGAGCCGTTCCTCGCCGAGTACCGGTTCCTCGCCGCCGACGGCGATTACCGCTGGATCCACGACGAGGCCGTGCGCGTGCTCGACGACGACGGCGAGCCGCTGTTCTGGCAGGGCGTCCTCCTCGACATCACCGAGCAGAAGCGCGCCGAGGTCGGATTCGCGAGACGCGGAGGCGCGATACCGGGCGCTCGTGGAGCACATCCCCGCGGTCGTCTACACCGAGACGCCTCGACGCCGACCCGGAGCGGTTCTACATCAGCCCGCAGGTCGAGCGGGTCTTCGGCTGGACCGCCGACGAGTGGCGGTGGACGCCCGGACTTCTGGCTCGACCGCATCCATCCCGACGACCTGCGAGGCCGTGCTGGAGGTCGATCGCCGATCGAACGAAACGCACGAGCCCTACTCGATGGACTACCGGTTCCGCCATCGCGACGGCCGGTGGATGTGGGTGCGCGACGAGGCGATGTTCCTCCCGGAGCCGGAGGGCGAGGGATACTGGCAGGGCTTCCTGCTCGACATCACCGAGCGCAAGGAGGCCGAGGTGGCGCTCGCGCGAGGCCGAGCTGAAGTTCCGGACGATCGTCGAGCAGAACCAGGCGATCTTCTACACGCAGGAGATCGACCCCGACGATCCCGACGATCTCGAATACGACGTACATCGCCCCCGGGAACGCCGACATGCTCGGGTACACGCTGGCCGAGATCCAGGCTGACCCGACCCTGTGGCGCAGGATCGTGCACCCCGACGACCGGGAGCGGGTCTTCGCGGCCGACGCCGAGAGCAACCGGGGCGAAGGCGACGACCACTTCTCGCTCGAGTACCGGATGATCGCCAAGGACGGGCGCGATCGTCTGGGTCCAGGACGAGGCCCGGCTCGTGCGGCTCCCCGGGCAGGCCCCCTACTGGCAGGGGTTCCTGCTGGACATCACCGAGCGCAAGCAGGCCGAGGCGCAGCTCGAGCGTGCGCTCGCCGTGGAGCGCGAGGCCGCCCAGCGCCTGCGGGCGCTCGACGAGATGAAGAACACCTTCCTGCAGGCGGTCTCGCACGACCTCCGCACGCCGCTCGCCGCGATCCTCGGCCTCGCCATCACGCTGGAGCGCGGCGACGTGCAGCTCGCCGGAGCACGACGCCAAGGACCTCGCCCGCCGGATCGCCGGGAACGCGCGCCGCCTCGACCGCCTCGTCACGAACCTGCTGGACCTCGACCGGCTCTCGCGCGGCATCGTGGCGCCCAAGCTCGAGCCCACCGACATCGGCGACCTCGCACGCCGGGCCGTCGAGGAGTCCGAGCTGCTCGTCGAGCACCCGCGTCCGCGTCGAGATCCAGCCCACCGTGCTACCGGCGGATGCCAGCAAGGTCGAACGCATCGTCGAGAACCTCCTCGCGAACACCGCCCGGCACACGCCGGCGAGCGCCACGATCTGGGTCCGCGTGCACGCCGTCGACGACGGAGGCGATCATCGCGGTCGAGGACAACGGCGCCGGGGTCGAGGAGTCGCTCCGCGAGGCGATCTTCGAGCCGTTCCGCCAGGGGCCCGACGCGCCCAGCCACTCGCCCGGCGTGGGGGTCGGACTCACGCTCGTGCGCCGCTTCGCCGAGCTCCACGGCGGACGGGCATGGGTCGAGGAGCGCGAGGGCGGCGGCGCCTCGTTCCGCGTGTTCCTGCCGGCGGAGCCGCCGGAGGACCTCGAGGTCTCCTCGGGCTGAGCTAGAGCGCTTCCCAGGCGGCGACCACGGGGTGGTCGACGGCAGCCGGGCCGACCTGTGCTGCCCCGCCGGGCGATCCGACCCCGCTCACCTCGGGGTTGAACCACTCCGCGTTGATCGGCGTGAACTGCTTCCACTCGGCGGGGACGTCGTCCTCGTAGAAGATCGCCGTGACGGGGCACGCGGGCTCACAGGCACCGCAGTCCACGCACTCATCGGGCTGGATGTAGAGCATGCGCGGACCTTCGTAGATGCAATCGACCGGGCACTCGTCGACGCAGGCGCGGTCCTTCACGTCGATGCACGGCTCAGCGATCGTGTAGGTCATCCGATAACCCCTTTTCCACGGTGTCGACCTTGCAAACGTCAATATACGCGTTGACGGCCGCACTGCAACGAACGCCGGGTCAGGTTCGGTTAGGTCGTTGGCGCCGCCGCGCGGAGCGTGGCCTCGACCGAGGCCGGAAGGTCCGGCCCAGCCGCGACCGGGTAGATCACCGGGAGGTCGGCGCCCGCATCGCGGTAGACGTCGAGGCGCGCCCCGGCCCCACCGGGATCGCTGGGCAGACACACGGCGCGCACCAGGTTCTCGGGCACCCTGTCGGGCGTGCCGGCGCGGTGGGCGTCCGCGGCCGCCGCCGCCTCGGCCCCGAGTCCCATCGCCGCGAATTGCCGCGCGTAGGCCGGGTACGAGGCGTACTCGCCGGCGGCGGCACCGAGCGCTGCGCGCGCGGCCGCGGGCTCCGCGCCGAACGACCCGCGCACGTAGACCGCGACCGTGACCGCGTCAGGGGCGCGACCCGCGGCCGAGGCGGCCGCGTGGACGCGGTCGCGTGCCTCAGCGACCCGCTCGGGCGTGCACCAGTTGAGGAGCACGCCGTCGGCGATCCGGCCGGCGAGCGCGACCGACCGCGGGCCGAGCGCCGAGATCCAGACGGGCACGGGACCCGGGAGATCCAACGACAGACCGCCGCCGGGACGGCAGCAGGTCTCGGAGCTCGCCGACCTGGGCCTCCAGCGCGTCGAGGGCGCCGGGGCGCGCCGGCCCCGTGCCCAGCCCGAGGATCGCGCGGCCCCCCGAGCGCTCGTGCACCGTCGCCGCGCCCATCGCAGTGACGCGCGCGCTCCGCGACGTCATCGGCACGATCCCGGTCCCCAGGAGCAGGCCCTGGGTCTCCCCCGCAAGGCCGGTGAGCGACGCGAAGGCGTCGCGCCCAGCGATCTCCGGCAGGAACCCGGCCCGGTAGCCGAGCGCCTCGCCCGTGCGGGCGAGCCCTGCGAAGGTCGGCCACGGGAACGCGTCCCGCAGGGCGAACGCCGTCCCCCGCGGTTGTCGGCCGGCGTCCATGGCTGCCATCGTCGCATGCCGTGGAACCGGTGACGTTCACGACCGAGGACGGCGTGCGGCTCGAGGGCGAGCTGCGCCGCCCCGACGGGCCCGCGCGGGGCTCCGCCGTGATCTGCCACCCGCATCCCAAGCACGGCGGCAGCAAGGACCACCCGATCCTGTGGGCGCTTCGGAACGAGCTCGCGGGAACGCGCGGGCTCGCGACCCTGATCTTCAACTTCCGCGGCGTGATGGGGTCGGAGGGGACCTACGGTGGCGGTCACCACGAGACCCAGGACGCGCGGGCCGCGATCGACCACGTGCGCGGCGTGGCACCCGACGGACCGACCGTCCTCTGCGGCTGGTCGTTCGGGGCGAACGTGGCGCTCCGCGAGTCCCTCGACGATCCGCGGGTCGCCGCCCTCGTGCTGCTCGGCATCCCGCTCGACCCGAGCGACGTGACCCTGCCGCCGATGCCGTCCCCCGCGGAGCTGCGGGCGCTGCGGCGGCCGGTGCTGTTGATCGCCGGCGACGGCGACCCGTACGCGCCGGCCGAGGACCTCCGCGCGTTCACGGCCGAGTTCGGCACGGCCGAGATGGCGATCCTCGAGGGCACCGACCACTTCCTGTGGCGCCGTGAGAAGGAGGCAGCCGCGATCGCCGGCGACTTCCTCGACCGAGCGCTCGGCTAGGCGGTCACTCGGCGGGCGGACCCGGCGGGGGCGCCTTGGACGCCGGGCGCGACGGGGGCATCGGGCGCCGGGGGCGCCGCACCTGGAACGCGACCGTGATCCCGATGCAGCCGCCCAGGATGACGCCCCCGAACCATGCCGGGGCCAGCCAGACGGTCGCGACGGCCGCGAGCAGATACACGACGATCGAGATCGGCAGGGCGTAGCGCGTCCACCGCGGAGCGGGCGGCCCGTCGGCGGCACGCTCGTTCACGGCCCGCACGTACGCGAACAGGCCGTAGAAGGCCATCGCCACGGCCACCAACGCGATCCAGGCTCCCGGCGCGAACCCTCGGTCGTTCACCCGCCGAGTCTAGCCACGCACGCACGGAGGGCGCCCGGCCGGGCGCCCTCCGGAACCGCCGAGCTCGCCGCCGTTACAGCGGGACGTGCGAGAGCACCATGATGCGAGGCTCCGTCATCTCCTCCATCGCGAACCGCAGGCCCTCGCGGCCGAAGCCGGAGTCCTTGCTGCCGCCGTACGGCATCTGGTCGGCGCGGAAGGCGCTCACGTCGTTGATGATCACGCCGCCGACCTCAAGGGTGCGGTGCGCCTCGAACGCCCGGTTGATGTCGTTCGTGAACACGCCGGCCTGCAGGCCGTACTTCGAGTTGTTCACCTCGGCGAGCGCGTCCTCGAAGGTCTCGTACGGGCTGATCGTCGCCACCGGGCCGAAGATCTCCTCGCACCGGACCTTCATCTCGGGCGTGGTCTGGCTGAGGAGCGTTGGGTAGTACAGCGACCCCTCGGCCGTGCCGCCGGTGAGGATCTCGGCGCCCTGGGTCACCGCCTCCTCGACCCACGCCGCGATGCGGTCGACCTCGGACCGGTTGATCACGGGCCCGACGTCGACCGTCGGATCCATCGGATCGCCCGTCTTCAGGCTCTCGACCTGCTTGCTGACCCGGGCCGCGAAGTCGTCGTAGACCTCGGACTGGACCAGGATCCGCTGCACGCTGATGCAGCTCTGTCCGGCTTGGTAGTAGCCGCCGAACGCGACGCGCTGGGCCGCCAGGTCCAGGTCGGCGTCGCCGTGGACGATCACGCCGGCGTTCCCACCGAGCTCGAGCGTCACGCGCTTCTTGGGGTCGAGCGACTTCAGGTACCAGCCGATCGCGGCCGAGCCCGTGAAGCTGATCTTGCGGAACCGCTCGTCGCGGGCCATGCCGTCGGCGACCTTCGAGTTCACCGGGAGCACCTGGTACATGCCCTTGGGCAGGTCGGTCTCGGCGAAGTACTCGGCCAACACGAGCGACCCGATCGGCGTGGCGCTCGCCGGCTTCACGACGATCGGCGCCCCGACCGCGAGCGACGGCGCCACCTTGTGCGCCACGAGGTTCAGCGGGAAGTTGAACGGCGTGATGCCGAGCACCGGGCCGTACGGGAACCGGCGGAGGATCCCCATGCGTCCGGTGAAGGCGGCCTCGGTGTCGAGCCGCATCGCCTCGTCGTCTCCGTGGCGCAGGACCTCGGAGGCCCAGCGGAACGTCGACGACGCACGCGTCGCCTCGACGAGCGCCCACTTCAGCGGCTTGCCGCCCTCGCGGGCGATCAGCTCGGCGTTCTTCTGGACGTCCTCGGCCAGGCGCCGCGAGATGTGGTCGAGCGCCTCGGCGCGCACGTGCACCGGCAGCCGGTAGGCCCCCTGGAACGTGTCGGCCGCGACCTGCGACGCCTCCTCGACGTCGGCGGCCGTCGGGACTCCGAGCTCGGCCACCACGCTGTCGTCGAACGGGCTCTTGACCTCGAAGGTCCCCTCGCCCGTCCGCCACTCCCCGTTCACCAGGAACGGTCTGATCTCGGTCATGGGGTTACCGCCTTCCTCGATCGGGCTGCGTCGCAGGTCGGCGCGCCCCCGAGGGCGCGCCGACCTCCAACGGCGTCAGTTCCGCCGTGACCGCTAGTCGAGCGACCACATGACGTGCTTGATCTGCGTGTAGTCCTCCAGCGAGTACATCGACATGTCCTTGCCGTAGCCGCTCTGCTTGTAGCCGCCGTGCGGCATCTCGGGCGAGATCATGAAGTGGGTGTTCACCCACACCGCACCGAACTGGAGCCTGCGCGCCACCCGCGCGGCGCGGGCCGCATCCTTGGTCCAGACCGAGGAGGCGAGGCCGTACACCACGTCGTTCGCCCACGCGACCGCCTGGTCCTCGTCGGTGAATCGTTGCACCGTGACCACGGGACCGAAGACCTCCTGCTGCACGATCTCGGCCTTCTGGTCGACGTCGGCAACCACGGTTGGCCGGTAGTAGGCACCGGGGCCGTCGATCGACTCGCCGCCGGTCATGACCTTCCCGCCGGACTCCTGCGCCCTGTCGACGAAGCCCGCGACGCTCTCCCGCTGCCGCTCGGACACGAGCGGGCCCATCTCGACCGTCTCGTCGTAGATGTCGCCGACCTTGATCGACTCCACCGCCGGCACCAACTCGGCGAGGAGGTCCTCGTAGATCCCAGCGCCCGCCACCACGCGGCAGGACGCGGTGCAGTCCTGACCCGTGTTCGTGTACCCGGCGAACTTCAAGGTCTCCACGAGCTTGCCGACGTCGGCGTCATCGAAGACGACGACCGGTGCCTTACCCCCCAGCTCCAGGTGGACCCGCTTGACGGTCTCGGCCCCGGCCGCCTGGATGAGCCTGCCGGTGGAGGTGTCACCGGTGACGGAGACCAGGCGCACGTCGGGGCTCCTCACCAGTTGGTCGCCGATCTCGGAACCGTGGCCGGTGATGACGTTGATCACGCCCGGAGGGAAGATGTCCGCGGAAAGCTCCGCGAGCCGCAGCGCCGTTCTGGGCGTGAGCTCGGCCGGCTTGAGCACCGAGGTGTTCCCCGCCGCGAGGGCGGGTCCGAGCTTCCAGGCCGCCATCATCAGGGGGTAGTTCCAGGGGCAGATGCCGACCGTGACCCCGAGCGGCTCGCGGCGGATCATGCTCGTGAATCCGCGCTCGTACTCCCCCGTGGACTTGCCCTCCTGGACGCGCGCCGCTCCGGCGAAGAACCGGATGTTGTCCGTGATGAACGGGATGTCCGCGGCCGAGACCGAGATCGGCTTGCCCACGTCCTCGGCCTCGAGCTTGGCCATGTTGTCCGCGTCGGCATCGATCGCGTCCGCGAGCTTCAGCATCATCGCCGAACGTTCCTTCGGGGGGGTGTCGAACCACACCTCGTCGTAGGCCTTGAGGGCGGCGGCTACGGCCTTGTCCGCGTCTTCCCGCGTGCCGATCTGGACCGTCGAGACCGACTCGCCGTTCGCCGGGTTGATGTCGGGCTCCGTCTCGCCGCTCGACGAGTCGACCCACTCGCCCCCGATGAACATCTTCCACGTCGTACCGTCGCCCATGTTCCCCCTCCTCAAGGTTGAACGGACCGATCCTGAACAGGAGATCAGGCCGCCAGTATGCCGCGTTCCGCTGCGTTCGGACCACTCGCCGATGCGACCGCCCCGGAGGGCCGCGTTGGACGAGGCGTACAAGAGGTCCAGGCCGCACAGACGCCGGCCTCAGGCGTCCGCCTGCGCCGCCTGCAGGTCGCGGGCCCGCAGCGCGAGCCAGAACTCCATCCGGTCGAAGCTGCTCGACAGGTCCCGCCCGCTCAGCTCCTCCACCTTGCGCATCCGGTACCTGAGCGTGTGGCGGTGCACGTAGAGCTGGCCCGCGGCCGTCTCCCAGCGGGCGTTGTGCTCGAGGAACGCCTGGAGCGAGACGAGCAGCTCGCCGTTGTGATCGCGGTCGTAGGCGTCGAGGGGGCCGAGCATCGAATCGGCGAACGCTCGCAGGGCGTCGGGGTCGGCCAGCGATAGCAGCAGGCGGTAGGTGCCGAGGTCCTCGAACCCCGCCCGGGTCCACCCTTCGAGGCGGCACACCTGGAGGGCGTAGCGCGCCTCCCGGAGCGAGCGCGCGACCTCGTCGGCGGTGACGGCCGAGCCGCTCCCCGCTCGCATCTCGCCTCCGGATCGCTCCCCGGCCGCTGTCAGCAACGCCTCGAGGTCGGCCGGCGGGTCGGCGGGGAGCAGCACATGGACCCCGTCGACGTGGGCCGACACGAGGAACCCGCCTCCGGCCCGCGAGCGGTCGTCGGTGATCGAGCGGGCGAGCGCCTCCGGATCGTCGGCCTCGATCGCGACCACCATCACGCTCGCGTCGCGGTCGAACCCGAACCTGGCGAGCCCGCGCTCGGCGTCGATCGGCGGGAACTCCCCGCGCGTCAGCTCGTCGAAGAAGTCGCCCTGGAGCCGGCGCTGCGCGTCGGCCACCGCCCTGGACGTCGCGAGCTCGATCGCGAAGAGGGAGAGCGCGTGACCCGCGACGATCCGATCGAGCTGGCTCGGCTGCTCGGGCTTGCCCACCGCGAGGAACGCCTCGACGCGACCCTGCGCCCCGACCGGCTGCACCCAGATGTGGTGCCCGCGATCGACGAGCGTGACCGAGAACGACGTGCCGTCGGGCCGCGAGTCACGCAGCTCGTTCCAGACGGCGTCGACCCGCAAGTTCGCGGCCCGGCCGGTGGCGGCGAGCGGCATCCCGTGCAGGTCGAGCAGCAGCGCCCACCCCTTGATCACGCCGGCGAGCGACGCGGCGATCCCCTCGACGCCGTGCCCTTCCATCACGGCGCGCGTGAGCACGTGCTCGGCGTCGACGGCACGCTGCAGGGTGTCGTACTGCTCCGCGACGACCCGCGTGAAGATCGCCTCCGTGATCGCGATGAACGGCACGGGATACGGGACCTCGAACAGCGGCAGGCCCGCCGCCTCCGCCGCCGTCACGAGCGCCTTCGGGGTCTTCTCGTGCGTGAAGCCGAGGCCGAACCCCAGGCCGGCGACGCCCGCGCCGGCGAGCCGCTTCACGTAGGTGCGTTGCTTGGCCGGGGTGGCCCCGATGCCCATGCCGGTGGTCAGGATCACCTCGCCCCCTTTGAGCCAGGGGGTGGGGTCCTCGAGCTCGCTCGCATGGACCCAGCGGATCGGCTGCCCCGCTCGGCCCTCAGCCGCGAGCAGCCGCAGCGGCATGCCCGCGTTGCCCAGCAGGTCGCGCACGGTGACGGCCATCCCGCGATTGTACGGAACGTACAGCGAGCGAGGGCCAAGACCGTGCCGCGCCCGGTACCCGATGGCCGGACCGTACAAAACCGAACCGCGTTCATGGGCCGCCGCGGTCCTGACAGAGGGCCTCCGTCAGACGGACACTCGGAGGTCGCCGCGAGGCGGCGAGGTCCGCACGAGAGGAGATCGCTCGATGGACATCCCCCAGGAACGCAAGCTCGTCACCGAGATCCCCGGCCCGAGGTCCCGTGAGTGGTTCGCGCGCCGGGAGGCCGCCGTCGCCAAGGGCGTGGGCGCGATCCACCCGATCGTCACGGCCCGTGCATCCGGCGCGATCGTCGAGGACGTCGACGGCAACCGTCTGATCGACTTCGCGACCGGCATCTCGGTCCTGAACGTCGGCCACACCGCTCCGGAGGTGGTCGAGGCGATCCAGCGCCAAGCCGAGCTGGACACCCACACGTGCTTCCACGTGACCGCGAACGAGCCCTACATCGAGCTTGCCGAGCGACTCAACGCCCTCGCGCCCGGCGACTTCGAGAAGCGGACGATGTTCGCGAACTCGGGCGCCGAGGCGGTCGAGAACGCCGTGAAGATCGCGCGCAAGTCCACCGGCCGGACCGCGGTGATCGCCTTCGACCACGCGTTCCACGGACGGACGCTGATGGGGATGACGCTCACCGCGAAGGTGATGCCCTACAAGCAGGGCATGGGCCCGTTCGCTCCCGAGGTCTACCGCCTGCCGTTCGCCTACGCGTACCGCTGGATCAGCGGACCCGAGCGCTGCACGGAGGAGGCTCTCGCGTACGCGATCGACGAGATGCACAAGCACATCGGCGAGGAGAACATCGCCGCCGTGGTGATCGAGCCGATCCAGGGCGAGGGCGGCTTCATCGTGCCGTCGCCGGGCTTCGTCAAGGGGCTGGCGGACTTCTGCGCGGCGAACGGGATCGTCTTCGTCGCCGACGAGATCCAGTCGGGCATGGGCCGGGCCGGCCGCTGGTACGCGATCGAGGACGAGGGCGTCGTTCCCGATCTCGTGACCACCGCGAAGTCGGTCGGCGGCGGTCTGCCGATCAGCGCCGTGACGGGACGCGCCGAGATCATGGACGCGGTGCACCCGGGTGGCCTGGGCGGCACCTACGGAGGGAACCCGATCGCGGCCGCGGCGGCGCTCGCCGTCCTGGACAAGATCGAGCGCGAAGATCTGCTCGCGCGCGCCCGGGCGATCGGCGAGACCGTGATGACCCGGTTCGCATCGATCGCGGAGCGGTTCGAGATCGTCGGCGAGGTCCGCGGGCGCGGCGCGATGTGTGCGCTCGAGCTCGTCGCCGACCGGGCGACGAAGGAGCCGCTCGACGCGGCCACGATGAACGCGATCGCCGCGGC
Organism: uncultured Actinomycetes bacterium; assembly: GCA_963816275.1. Lineage (GTDB taxonomy): Bacteria > Actinomycetota > UBA4738 > UBA4738 > HRBIN12 > JAOUEA01. The sequence goes on along the minus strand of CAWFJU010000015.1, from coordinate 22,304 downwards.
GTGCCTCCAGCGTGGCGTGATCGTCCTCACCGCGGGGACCTACGGGAACGTCCTGCGCCTGCTCCCGCCGATCAACATCGACGCGGCCCTGCTCGACGACGGGCTCGACGTGCTCGAGGAGTCGATCGCGGCCGCCGTCGCCTGATCGTCGGCCGGGTGCCTGGGCGGGGAACGAGGTCGCCCCGGGTCGCGACCTCCGTCGCGCGAACGACGCTGCTACCGTCGTCGGATGGCCTCCGGCGGCGGTGCGAAGCGCTCCCGTCTGCGGCGGATCGCGCTCGACCTCACGCCCCTCCGTGTCTCGCGCGATTTCCGACTGCTGTGGGCGGGGCAGTTCGTCTCCGAACTCGGCTACCAGTTCGCGCGCGTCGCGATCTACGTCCAGGTCTGGGAGCTCACCGGATCGCCGGCCGCGGTCGGCCTGACGGGCCTCACCGGGCTCGTCGCGCTCGTCGCGGGCACGTTGTTCGGATCGACGTTCATCGACGCCAAGGATCGCCGGACGATCCTCCTGTGGGCGCAGGTCGGGCTCGCCGTCTCGGCGGGGATCCTCCTGGCTGGCGCGCTCGCCGGGCATCCGCCGCTCGCATTGATCTACGGCGCGAACGCGCTCACGGCGTTCGTCGGGGCGATCGAGGATCCGGCGCGCTCGGCCATGACCCCGCGGTTGGTCGGCGCCGACCTGATCCCGTCGGCGCTCACCCTGAACCAGGTCCTGTGGCAGACCGTGAACATCGTCGGTCCGGCCGTCGCCGGCGTGCTGATCGTCAGGTTCGGCTTCGCCCTCGCGTACGGGCTCGACCTCGTGACCTACGGGGCGCTGTTCCTCGCCGCCTACCTGATGCGTCCGATGCCACCCGAACAGGAGCCCGGCTCGGCCACCGGCTGGGCTGCCGTGAAGGAGGGCTTCGCCTTCGTGAAGGCCAGCCGGCTGATCTCGGTCGACGTTCGTGATCGACCTGATCGCGATGATCTTCGGGATGCCGGCGGCGCTGTTCCCCGTGCTCGCGGTCACGCAGTTCCATCGCGGACCCGCGGTCGCCGGGCTGCTGTTCGCGGCGCCCTCGGTCGGGGCGCTCGTCGGGGCGCTGTCCGGCGGCTGGGTGCGGCACGTCCGGCGCCAGGGCGACGCGGTGATCTGGGCGGTCGTGGCGTGGGGCGCGGCGATCGCCGCCTTCGGGTTCGCGGGATCGCACCTGTGGTGGGCGCTCGGGTTCCTCGCGATCGCGGGCGCCGCCGACGTGATCAGCGCGATCTTCCGCTCGACGATCACGCAGGTGAACACGCCCGACCGCCTGCGCGGCCGCCTCTCGGCGATCTTCATCCTGGTCGTGACCGGGGGGCCTCGGCCTCGGCGACTTCGAGGCGGGCCTGGTCGCGACGTTGTTCACGCCGTCCATCTCGGTGATCTCGGGGGGCCTCGCGTGCATCGTGGGCGCCGGATTGGTGGCGATCGGCTTCCCGGAGCTCCGAACGTATCGCCCGGCCGACGCCCCGGCGCCGGCTCGCGCGTCGGGCGGGGCCTGAGTACGCTTCGCGCATGACGACGCACAGCGAGGGCGGGGTCACCGCCACGGACCTCGAGCTCGCCCGCGCGATCGAGGCCGTCGCCCAGACCGAGGCGCTAGGCGTGGCCGACGCCGTCCGGGGGATCGAGCTGCGCGTCCTGGACGGCCCGAACCTGTACTTCCCCCGTCCCGCGATCAAGCTGACCCTGGCGGTCCCGGGGTGGATGCGCGCGTCCGAGGCCCGGGTGACCGAGGTGGCCACCCGGCTCGAGGTGTCGGGGGCGGCCACGCCGGGCGCGCCGGGTTCCCAGCACCGCCGGCGGTTCGTCGCGCGGATCGCCGCACAGCTGACGCGACGCCAGGCCGTCGCCTCAGGCGCGCGCCGGCTCGCCGTGAAGGGCACGCCCGGCAACGGGCCCGACCAGATCGTGGTCGCCTTCCCCTGGCGGCGGCGCGCGGCCGCCGAGGCGCTCGCGCGACGAGACCGCGCGGGGCATGGACGCGATCCTCCGGCGTTCGCCCGGTCGCTGGGTCGCGCAGGCGGGCGAGCGGCTCGCCGCGGTGGACCCGGGCGACGAGCCCACGGTGCCCGACCCCGACGGTCCCCGTGATCCAGGTGACCGGGACGAACGGCAAGACCACCACCGTGCGGCTGCTCGCCCACCTCGTGCGGGCCGCCGGGCGGCCGTCGCGTACTCGTCGACCGACGGCGTGTATCGCGACGACGGCGTGCTCGTCGAGGCCGGCGACTACAGCGGCTTCGGCGGGCGCGGCGATGGCGCTCGCCCAGCAGCCCGACATCGCGGTCCTCGAGACCGCGCGCGGCGGCATGCTGCTGCGCGGCAGCGGCGTCCGGCACAACGACGTGGCGGTCGTCACGAACGTGAGCGCCGACCATCTCGGGCTGCACGGCGTCGACACGGTCGACCAGCTCGCCGAGGTCAAGGCGATCGTCACGAGGATCACGCGCCCGAGCGGCTGGGACGTCCTGAACGCCGACGACCCGCGCGTGCTCGCGATGCGGCGGCACGCGACCGGCCGGCTCTGGCTCTGCTCGCTCCACCCCGACCAGCCGGCGCTCCGCGAGGCGCAGCACCGAGGCGGCCGCGCGATGACGGTGCTCGACGGCGCGATCACGTGGTTCGAGGACCACGTCGCCCATCCGCTGCTCGCCGTCGAGGACGTCCCGATCACGCTCGCCGGCATCTCGCGCACGAACACGCAGAACGCGCTCGCGGCGGCGGCCGCGGCCCTCGCCGTCGGACTGCCCGAGCGCGGCGTGATCCGCGGGCCTCCGCACCTTCGTCCTGGACCCCGAGCGGAACCCCGGCCGCGCGAACCTGTTCCGGCTGGACGGTCGGATCGTCGTGATCGACTACGCCCACAACGAGGCCGGGATGCAGGGGCTGACCGAGGTGCTCGACGGGCTGCGGACGGCCGGGCGACGACGTCTGGCTCGCGATCTGCACGGCCGGCGACCGGACCGACGCGATCCTGCACGGCTTCGCCCTGCGCGCGGCGCTCGGATCCGACCACCTGGCGGTGGCGGACCTCCTGCGCTACCTGCGGGGCCGCGACCGCGACGACATCGTCGCGCAGCTCCGCGCCGGGCGCGAGCGAGGCGGGCGTCGACGACGTCCCCGAGTACGAGGACGAGCTGCACGCGCTGCGAGGGATGCTCCGCGAGAGCCGGCCGCGGCGACGTCGTGGGCGTCACCGCCCTCGGCATGCGGCCCGAGATCTTCGCCTGGCTCGAGGAGGCCGGGGCCACCCGGCTCGGGCCGGCGGACGTGAAGCGGATCGTGCGCCGGGCGCGCGCCTCGCGCGGATAGGGCCGGGCGCGCGGTCGTTCGGCCCGCCGCGTCGCCGGGGACCGCTCTGCGATGCTGGGCCGGCGAACGCGGAGGGACCGGTGTCGGCGGGAACGAACGGGCGAGCGCACGTCGGGCGACGGCACGCTCGATCGCGACATCCGCGGCTCTTCGCGCTCGGCGGCATCACGACCGCCACGATCTTGCCGTTCTTCTCGCCGCTGCTCCAGTCCTGAGGGATCACGCCCGACCGGATCGGGCTGATCCTGTCGGCGCAGGCGCTCGCGGCCGTCGTCGCCGCCCCGCTGTGGAGCCACGAGGCGGACACGCGATGGGGCACGACGCGCACGCTGGTGGCGTCGAGCGTCGCGACCGTCGCTGTGCGCGGCGCTCCTGATCCTCGTCGGCGCGGACGTCTGGGTCGTCGGGCTCGTCGCGGCGCTGATGGCCGCGGCGGGCGCGCCGGGCACGGCCCTCGGCGACGCGCTCGCCCTCGGGTGCTCGGGCGCGGCCGCGCGAACGACTACGGGCGGATCCGCACGGTTCGCGAGCGGGGGGTGGGCGGTCGCGGTCGTGCTGGTCGGGGCGCTGTACCAGCGGGTCGGGCTGGGACCGGTGCTCCCGCTGTACGCCGTGCCCCTGCTCGGCTACGCGGCGTTCGCCCGGCGGTTCCCGAGGCCCGTGGCCGAGCGGCTCGTGCCCCCGAGGCCGTCGCGGCTGGGCTCGATCGGCGCGGCCTTCCGCGAGTCCCCATCGCTGCTGCCGTTCCTCGTCGGGCTGCTCGTGCTCGCGGTCGCCACGTCGGCCACCGACGGGTTCGTGCCGCTCCGGATGCTCGGGGTGGGCGGCGGGCCCGTTCCTGATCGGCCTGGCCGCCGGACTCGCCGCGGTGATCGAGATCCCGTTCTTCACGGCGAGCGCCTCGCTCGGGCGGCGGTTCGGCATGCGGAACCTGTTCCTGGCCGGGGTCGCGGTCTCGATCGTGACGCTGGTCGGCTACGCGCTGGCGCGGAGCCCCGCGGGCGTGGCGGTCTTCCGGTCGCTGGCCGGCGTCTCGTTCGGGCTGAAGTACGGGGCGCTCGTGGTCCTGACCGACCGGCTCGTGCCCGAGCACCTCCGGAACACCGGCCAGGCCCTGATGCAGACGGCCTCGTGGGGGCTCGGGCCCGTGATCGGGCCGGCGATCGGTGGGTTCGTGCTACGTCCGCTACGGTCCGCCGACCCTGTTCGCCGGCGCCGCGGTCGTCGCGGCCGGCGCGGCGATCCTCGTCCTGGTGGGCGCTCCGCGACGTGGGCGGCTCCGGATGACACCCGTCGGCGCAACTAGACTCGTCCCCGATGGCGGCGCAGGGGGGATCCGATCGGCATCGGCGATGGAGGCCAAGATCGTCGTGGCCTCGAACCGCGGCCCGGTCAGCTTCGAACGCGACGAGCGCGGCCGACTGACCGCGCGGCGCGGCGCCGGCGGGCCTCGTCACCGCGCTCTCCGGGGTGTTCTACCGGGACGACACCGCCTGGATCTCGGCCGCGATGACCGACGGCGACCGGGCGGTGGCGCTGAAGGGCCGCACGGTGTCGTCGGATTCCCACCAGCGAGATGCGGTACGTGGTGCTCCCGCCCGAGCGCTACGACGCCTACTACAACGAGATCGCGAACCGGATCCTGTGGTTCGTGCACCACAACCTCTGGGACACGCCGCGCAACCCGATGTTCGACGACGCGACGCAGGAGGCCTGGCACCACTACGTCGAGGCGAACCGCGCGTTCGCGCAGGCGCTGGCCGACGAGGCGCCCGACGACCCCGTCTACCTGATCCAGGACTACCAGCTGTGCCTGGTCCCCGGGATGCTCCGCGAGCTGCACCCCGAGGCGAAGATCGTGCACTTCTCGCACACGCCGTTCGCCGGCGCGACCTACCTGCGGATCCTGCCCGTCGAGATGCGCACGGCGGTGGTCCGGGGCATGGCCGGCGCCGACGTCCTCGGGTTCCAGTCGAAGCAATGGGCCGAGAACTACCTGCTGTCGGCCCGCGGAGCCTGCCCGGGATGCGCGTGCTGCGCGGCGGGCGGATCGAGATCGACGGACGCGTGGCCGCGGTGCGATCGTTCCCGGTCGCGGTGAGCGCGGAGCCGATCCGCGAGACCGCGTCGCAGCCCGAGGCCGACTCGGTTCGCCAGGAGCTCCGCACGTGGGCAGGCGACCGCGCCGTCGTGCTCCGCGTCGATCGGCTCGAGCCCTCGAAGAACATCCTCCGAGGGTTCCTGGCGTTCGGTCTGTTCCTGCGTCGCTACCCGGAGTGGCGCGGGCGCGTGCAGTTCCTCTGCCTGTTCAGCCCCTCGCGCGAGGAGGTGCCCGAGTACCAGAGCTACGGCGAGGAGTGCCTCGCCGAGGCCGAGCGCGTGAACGAGGAGTTCGGCACGAAGGCGTGGAACCCGATCGAGGTGAAGGTCCAGGAGGACTACGCGTACGCGGTCGCCGCCTACGACCTGTACGACGTCCTGTTCGTGAACCCGACCTACGACGGCATGAACCTCGTGGCGATGGAGGGCCCGCTCGTGAACCGGCACGACGGCGTGGTGCTCCTGTCGCGGAACGCCGGCGCGTACACGCGGCTCGGGCGCCACGCGCTCGGCGTGAACCCGTTCGACCTGGCGGAGACCGCCGAGGCCCTGCACGAGGCGCTGTCGATGGCGCCCGACGACCGCGCCCGGCGTGCGCGCGGCCTCGCACGAACGGTGCAGGCGCACACGCCGGCGAGCTGGCTCGCGAGCCAGCTCGAGGCCGTCGACCAGGTGCGGCCGCCCGTCGCGCCGGCGCTGAGCGCCGTCCGAGCCCGAGCCCGTCCGGGTCGTCAGAGCCGCCGCAGGAGGCCCGACCAGTCCGGCGGGCCCGTCCACGACGACGTCGGCCGCCGCCGCGAGCGCCGCCGGCGTCTCGGGGCCGTGCACGGCGACCTTCACCGTCACGAGCCCCTCGGCGGCGAGCCGGTCGAGCACCTCGAACGCCCTGAGGTCGGCGAGGTCGTCGCCCGCGTAGAGCACGGCGTCGAGCGCCGCGTCGACCACGATCGCGCTCGACGGCGCCCGCCCTTCAGCGGCCGGCCGGCCGGGACGAGCTCGAGCACCTTCTTGCCCTCGATCAGCTCCATGCCGGCCTCCGCGGCGATCGGGGCGAGCGCCGCGGCGAGGGCGGCCTCGGCCGCCCGCGGGTCGCTCGCGCCTCGGTAGTGCGCGGCGATCGACCCGCCCTTGTGCTCGACGCGGATCCCCGGGATCTCGGCCGCGATCGCGCGCACGCGATCCTCGAGGCCCTCGGGCAGCGTGGTCGTCGTCCCCGATGCCCGTACAGGGCGGCGAGCCGGACGCCCGGCACGCCGATCAGCGTCTCGAGCTCGGCCCGCGTGCGGCCCGACACCACCGCCACGACGGCGAAGCGGCCGACGAGGCGGGCGAGCGCGTCGCGCGCCCCGTCGCGGATCTGCGCGAGCTCGGGCCGCGCGACGATCGGGCTCAGGCTCCCGTCGAAGTCCAGCAGGACGCCGGCGCGGCCCTCGGCCGCGGCGAAGGCCGCGAGGGCCGCGTGGCTTCGACGGACTCCATCCCTGCTCCCGTCATCGCGCTCCGGTGGTGTTCGAGCTCTTCCCCCAAATCCTAGTGACCGGCGGGACCACCGATAGACTCGGCCCTCGTGAGCAGCGCGTCCATCGTCCCCTTCCCCGGCGCCGCGGAGCCGCCCCCCGGCGGTGAGGTTTCCCCGCTCCAGAGCCGGCACGGCCCGTTCACCCCGATCGCGGAGTACGGGTTCCTGTCCGACCGCGAGGTCTCGGCGCTCGTCGGCCCGAGCGGCAGCGTCGAGTGGCTCTGCCTGCCCGCGGCCCGACAGCCCCAGCGTGTTCGGCGCGATCCTCGACCGCTCGGCCGGCGCGTTCCGGCTGGGCCCGGCCGAGCTGCTGGTGCCGGCCGGGCCGCCGCTACCTGCCCGGCACGAACGTGCTCGAGACCACCTGGCAGACGCGCACCGGCTGGCTCCTCGTCCGCGACGCGCTCGTGATGGGCGAGTGGCAGGAGGAGGAGCGGCCCGAGGACTACACGCGCCCGCCCGGGCGACTACCGCGCCTCGCACATGCTGCTGCGCGCGGTGCGCTGCATCCAGGGCCAGGTCGACCTGGTGCTGAACTGCGAGCCCGTGTTCGACTACGGCCGCACCGACGCCCGGTGGGCGTACACCGGGCCCGGATGGAGCGAGGCGATCGCGACCGGGGGCGCCGAGCGACCCGCACCTGCGGCTCACGACCGACATGCGCGTGGGCCTCGAGGGCGCGCGGCCGTCGCGATCACCCGGCTCGACGACGGCGACGCGGCGTTCGCGGCGCTCTCCTGGGACGGCGACGCTGAACCCGCCGCCGGCCGACGCCGAGGCGGCGTGGGAGATGATCCACGAGACCTCGGACTTCTGGCGCGGCTGGCTGAACAAGGGCGAGTTCCCCGACCACCCGTGGCGGAGCCACCTCCAGCGGTCGGCCCTCACGCTGAAGGGCCTCACCTACGCGCCCACCGGCGCGCTGATCGCGGCGCCGACGACCTCGCTCCCCGAGACGCCCGGCGGCGAGCGGAACTGGGACTACCGCTACAGCTGGGTGCGCGACGCGACGTTCGCGCTGTGGGGCCTCTACTCGCTCGGGTTCGACTTCGAGGCGAACAGCTTCTTCTACTTCATCGCCGACCAGATCCGCGACGGCGCGCCGCTCCACGTGATGTACGGGGTCGGCGGCGAGACCGAGCTCGAGGAGTCGACGCTCGACCACCTCACCGGCTACGACCACGCGCAGCCCGTGCGGATCGGCAACGGCGCCTGGACGCAGGACCAGCACGACGTCTGGGGCGCCCTGCTCGACTCGGTCTACCTGCACCTGCGGTCCGGGGAGTTCCTGTCCGGCGTCACGTGGTCGGGCCTCGAGCGGCAGGTCGAGCGCGCGATCGAACGGTGGCGCGACCCCGACCACGGGATCTGGGAGATGCGCGGCGAGCCGCAGCACTTCACGATGTCGAAGATCATGTGCTGGGTCGCGTGCGACCGCGGCGCGCACCTGGCCGACGTGATGGACCGGCCCGAGCTCGCCGAGCGCTGGCGCGCCGAGGCCGAGACGATCAAGGCCGACGTGCTCGCCAACGGCCTCGACGAGCGCGGCGTGCTTCACCCAGGCCTACGGCTCGACGGCGCTCGACGCCTCGCTCCTGCTCGCGCCGCTGATGCGGTTCCTGCCCCCCGACGACCCGCGGATCCGGGCGACCGTGCTCGCGATCGCCGACGAGCTCACCGACGACGGCCTCGTGCTGCGCTACCGCGTCGAGGAGACCGACGACGGGCTCGACGGGCGCGGAGGCGACGTTCGCGATCTGCTCGTTCTGGCTCGTCTCGGCGCTCGCCGAGATCGACGAGCTCGAGCGCGCCCGCGAGCTCTGCGAGCGCATGCTCTCCTACGCGAGCCCGCTCGGGCTCTACGCCGAGGAGATCGACCCGCGCACCGGCCGCCACTGGGGCAACTTCCCGCAGGCGTTCACGCACCTGGCGCTGATCAACGCGCTCACGCACGTCATCCGGGCCGAGGAGCGCCTGACGGAGCGGCCCGGCTAGGCGCGCGCCCGCCGGCGCGGATCAGGCGGGCGTCTCGTCGTGCCCGCCGAACTCCTTGCGCATCGCCGAGAGCACCCGGTTGGCGAAGTCGTCGTTGCCGCGCGAGGCGAACCGCGCGTACAGCGCGGCGGTGAGCACCGGCGTCGGCACGCCCTCGTCGATCGCGGCGATCGCGGTCCAGCGGCCCTCGCCGGAGTCGGACACCCGGCCCTCGAACCCCTCGAGGCTCGGGCGACGCGTGGAGCGCGGCCGCGGACGAGGTCGAGGAGCCACGACGCGACGACGCTCCCCCGCCGCCACACCTCGGCGATCTCGGCGACGTCGAGGTCGTACCGGTAGAACTCGGGGTCGTCCAGCGGCGCGGTCTCGGCGTCCGCCGACGCGCTCGCGGCCCCGGCGTTCGCGTTCGCGAGGACGTTCAGGCCCTCGGCGTAGGCGGCCATCAGCCCGTACTCGATCCCGTTGTGCACCATCTTCACGAAGTGGCCGGCGCCGTTCGGGCCGCAGTGCAGGTAGCCCGCGCTCGGCGGGCGCGGGCTCGCCCTCGCGGCCGGGCGTGCGCGGCGGCCGCTCGACGCCGGGCGCGAGCGACGCGAAGATCGGCTCGAGCCGGGCGAAGACCTCCGGCTCGGCGCCGACCATCAGGCAGAACCCGCGCTCGAGGCCCCACACGCCGCCGCTCGTGCCGCAGTCGACGTGGTGGATGCCCCGCTCGGCCAGCAGCGGCCGCGTGCGCGAGGTCGTCGCGGTAGTACGTGTTGCCGCCGTCGATCACGACGTCGCCGGGCTCGAGATGCTCGGCCAGGCTCGGCGATCGTCGCGTCGGTGATCTCGCCGGCGGGCACCATGACCCACACGGCGCGGGGCGCCTCGAGCGCCGCGACGAAGTCCGCGAGGAGTCGCGCGCCCGTCGCGCCCTCGGCGGCGAGCGCCGCCACCGCGTCGGGGTTCACGTCGTAGGCCACGCACCGGTGGCCGTCGCGCATCAGCCGGCGCACGAGGTTCGAGCCCATCCGGCCCGAGCCCCACCATCCCGAGCTGCATCGGTCGGTCGGTCGTCACGTCGGTCAGCTCCTTCCGTCGTCACGCCTGCGCCGCGGCGCACGTCACGCACAGGACCGACCACGGGCGCGCCTCGAGCCGTCCTCGGGGATCTGTTCCCGCACCGGTCGCACATGCCGTACGTGCCCTCGTCGAGCTTCGCGAGCGCGCGCTCGACGTCGGCGAGCTTCGCGTCGAGCTCTCCGGCCGCGCCGACCTTCGCGATCCGCTCGACCGCCTGGCTCGTGCCCTCGCCGACCCGCTTGCCGAACGACGCGCGGCCGGGTCGCGGGGCACGGCGGTGAGCTCGCCGAGCTCGCGCCGAGCCCGGCGCGCTCGGCCTCGAGGACGGCCGCACGGCATCGGGGTCGATCGCCACGGCCAGCGACCTCAGCCGACGAGGTCGGGGTCGCCGCCCGACCCTCGACCCCGCCCTCGTCGTGCGCGCGCAGCACCGCGGGCGCGGCCACGCCGCGCCGCGCCTCGAGCTCCTTGAAGACGTCGGTCGCGTAGTCGACGCACAGCACGACGAGGTCGCCGGGCCGCGAGCGGTCGAGCGCCTTGCGCGCCGCCTCCATCTCGTCGAGCACGACCTCGACGCTGCCGGCGCGCGCGCCGCCCGCGCTCATCGCCTCCCCGACGCCCTCCAGGATCAGCGCGGCGGTCTCGCCCCGCTCGCGGCCGCGCGCGTTCCGGTCCTCGCGCACGATCACGTCGTCGAAGTACCGGGCGGCCACGCGGCCGAGCTCGCGCATGTCCTCGTCGCGGCGGTCGCCGGCCGTCGCGACGACGGCGACGCGCAGGTTCGCGGTCCACGAGGCCTCGCCCGGGCGCCCGCCCGAGGGCGCGTCGGCCGTCGAGGCGCTCGACGAAGTCGCCGAGCGTCTCGAGCCCGGCCGCGTTGTGCGCGTAGTCGATCACGACCTTCGACGCCGTCGAGATCGAAGACGTTCAGCCGGCCGGGCGCCTGGTAGATCGAGGTCGTGAACGAGCGCAGGCCCTGGCGGATGTCGTGCAGGTGGGCGCCGGCGGCATGCGCGGCCGCCGCGGCGGCCATCGCGTTCTGCACCATCATCCGCGCCCTGCCCTCGAAGGTCGCGGGGAGCGTGTGCACCCAGGCGATCGGCATCGTGCGGCGGCCCTCGCGGATCACCATCATCTCGCCGCGCGGCGCCCTTCTCGAGCACGACCGCCTTGCGGCCGCGCCGGACCCACCGGTCGACGAGGTCGTCTTCTCGCGCATCGAGAACAGGATCACGTTGCCGCTGCACGCCGGCGCATCTCGAGCACGAGCGGGTCGTCGGCGTTCAGCACCGCCCAGCCGTTGCGGGGCACGGCCTCGACCACCACCTGCTTGACGGCCGCGAGCTGCTCGAGCGTGTCGATCTCGCGCAGCCCCAGGTGGTCGCCGGTCACGTTCAGCACCACCGCGACGTCGTTGCGCTGGTAGCCGAGCCCCTCGCGCAGGATCCCGCCGCGGGCGACCTCGAACACCGCGAAGTCGACGCGCGGGTTCTGCAGCACCATCTGCGCGGACTTCGGGCCGCTCGCGTCGGCGCGCTTCACGAGCCGCTCGTCGATGTAGATGCCGTCGGTCGTCGTGATGCCGACGGAGTGCCCCATCCCCCTGAAGATGTGCGCGATCATCCGCGTGGTCGTCGTCTTGCCGTTCGAGCCGGTCACCGCGACGATCGGGATCCGGCGCGGGGTCCCCGGCGGGAACAGCAGGTCGACGACGTGCTTCGCGACGTACTGCGGCTCGCCCTCGGTGGGGTGCGTGTGCATCCGGAACCCGGGCGCGGCGTTCACCTCGACGATCGCGCCGCCGGTCTCGCGCACGGGCTGCGTGATGTCGGGCGCGAGGAAGTCGATGCCCGCGACGTCGAGACCGACGACGCGCGCGGCCTCCTCGGCGATCTCGACGTTCTCCTCGTGCGCCTCCCACGTCCGGTCGATCGAGATGCCGCCGGTCGACATGTTGCCGGTCGCCGCGAGCTGCACGAGCTCGCCCTTCGGGCGGCACGTCGTCGATCGCGAAGCCCTGCTTCTTCACCAGCTCCATCGCGGCCTCGTCGACCTTGATCCGCGTGAGGACCTTCTCGTGGCCGATGCCCGCGGCGCGGGTCCTGGTTCGTCCTTGTCGACGAGCCATCGGACCGTGTGCTTGCCGTCGCCGATGACGTGCGCCGGCACGCGCTCGGCGATCGCCGACCATGCGCCCGCCGATCACGAGCACCCGGTAGTCGTTGCCGGTCACGAACGACTCGACGACGACGTAGCCGCGGCGGGACTCCTTCAGCGCGCGCCTGAACCCGGCGCGCACGGCGCGCTCGGTCCGCAGGTCCAGGCCGACGCCGCGCCCGTGGTTGCCGTCGAGCGGCTTCGTCACCACCGGGAACCCGATCCGCCTCGCCGCGGCGACGGCCGCGTCCTCGGCGCGCACGACCTCGCTCCGCGGGACCGGCAGCCCCGCGGAGGCGAGCAGCCGGTTCGTCATCTTCTTGTCGCCGGCGATGTCGACCGCGAGCGCGCAGGTCTTCGAGGTCATCGTCGCGCGGATCCGCTGCTGGTACTTCCCCTGGCCGAGCTGGACGAGCGAGGCCTCGTTCAGCCGGATCCACGGGATGTCGCGGCTGACGGCCTCGTCCATGATCGCCTGCGTCGACGGGCCCGAACGCCGCCGCTCGGCGAGCAGGATCAGCCGCTCGAGCTCCGCGTCGAAGTCGAAGTCCGGCTCGGCCTTGACGAGGTGGTTCACGAGCCGCACCGCGAGCCTGCCGGCCTCGAGGCCGACCTGCTCCTCCCAGTAGCCGTAGATCACGTTGTAGCGGCCGGGCTCGCCGGCGCTCCGCGTCTTGCCCCGGGAGACGTGCGCGCCGGACTCGCGCTGGAGCTCGAGCGCGATGTGCTCGGCGACGTGGCCGACCCAGGTGCCGTCCTCCAGCCGCTCGCGGAACCCGCCGCGCTTGCCGAGCGAGCACGAGTGCTCGCCGACGCCGGGCAGCACCTCGAGCAGCTCGCGTCGAACCCGGGGATCGTGTTCGAGGGCCAGTGCTCGAGCGAGCCGAGGTCGACGAGCAGCCGGATGCAGGGCTCGTAGGACCAGTAGTTCGGGCCGCGGAAGACCTGCGTCTCCACGATCGTGAGGTCGGGGCGGAGCGGCGGCTTCTTCGCCGCCGGCTCGCGCTTGCGCTCGGCGCGCGCGGCGCGCGTCCGCGTGCCCTCCGTCACTCCGAGGCCTCCCGCTCGGCGGCGGGGCCCGCGGATCCGCCAGCAGCTCCCGCCGCCGCAGGTCGAACCAGTACCCGCTGGGCAGCGAGTGCAGGACGGCGCCCGACACCATGAGCGGACTATAGCCCTTCCCCCGGTACGCGTCGGTCTTGACGTGGCGGCCGTCGACGATCGTGACGGCCCCTCGCCCGATCACCTGGAGCGTGCGGTCGGCGAAGACGATCGCGCACGTGTCCTCGTCCAGGCCGATGCCCGAGGAGCGACGGCGACTGCGCGACGAGCGCCAGCAGCCGGCCGATCCGCCCCCGCTGCTCGAAGTGCTGGTCGATCACGACCCGTTCAGGATCCCGAGCCCCGCCGAGAGCTGCACCATCCGGTTCTTCGGGGTCGGTCCCGCCTGCGCCGAACGCCACCATGTGGCTCGCCATCGCGCTCGCGCCGGCGCTCGTGCCCGCGAGCACGGCCCCGCGGTCGTGCGCGAGGAACAGCGCGTCGGCCAGCCTCGTGCCGGCGACGACCTGGGTGAGCCGCGACTGGTTCCCGCCGGTGAGGAAGACGCCGGTCGCCTCGCGGAGGACCGCCGCGGCCGCGGGGTCGTCCGCCTCCGCGCGCTCCTCGGGCCGCAGGCCGGCGACGCGCCCGATCCCGAGCCCGGTGAACAGCTCGCGGTAGACCTCGGTCGCCTCGTCGCCGAGCGACGAGGCCGTCGAGATCACGACCACGTGCCCGTCGGCGCCGCCCGCGAACTTCGCGAACCGCGAGAGGATCACCTTGTCGCGGATCTTGTCCTCGGCCCCGCCGATCACCATCACCGGGCCCGCGGTGCCGAGGTTCGCGATCGACCGGAGGTCGCGGCCCGTCATCATCCGCGCAGTGTAGCGGCCGGCTCCGGTACGGCCGCCTATCCTCCGGCGATGACCATCTTCGAGATCCCGCTCGTCGGGCCGGCCCATGAGCCGGTCGATCTCGCGCGGACGCTCGCCTCGCACGGCTTCGCGAGGCTCGCGCCGCTGCGGCCCGACGAAGCGGCCCGGACGCTCGAGATGACGATCCGCCTCCCCAGGGGGCGGCCGCGGCGTGCCCGGCTCGGTCCGGGCCTCGTGGTCGTGCGCGGGTCGAGGTACTCGGGCCCCCGGCCGGCACTCGGCGTCGCGCGCCGGCGTCGAGATCCGCGTCCGCGAGGTGCTCCGGCTCGACCAGGATCTGTCCGGCTTCTACGCGCGCGCGGCAGGCGACCCCGACTCTCGTGGGTCACGTCGGGCGCCGGACGCATGCTCCGCAGCCCACCGCCTTCGAGGACGTCGCGAAGACGATCTGCACCACGAACTGCGCATGGAGCGCGACGGTGCGATGGTCAACGCGCTCGTCACGAACCTCGGGGAGCCCGCGATGGCGGGGACGCCCGCTACGCACGCGTTCCCGACCGCCGCGGCGATGGCGGGAGCGCCCGAGTCCTTCTACCGCGAGACCGTCCGGGCTGGGTACCGGGGCGCCTACCTGATCGATCTGGCGACGCCCGTCGCCCGCGGCGAACTGGACCTCGAGGCGCTCGCCGGGCCCGCCCGACGAGCTCCCCGACGAGGAGCTCGAGGCCCGGCTGCTGGCGCTCCCCGGGGTCGGCCCCTACGCCGCCGCCCACATCATGATGACGATGGGCCGCAACCACCGGCTGATCCTCGACAGCTGGACGCGCCCGACGTACGCGCGACTCCGCGGCCGCACGAAGCCGGTCCCCGACGCGACGATCCGCCGGCGGTTCGCCCGTACGGGGACCACGCGGGGCTCGCGTTCTGGCTGTTCGTCACGCGCGACTGGGTCGACTGAGGGGGTTGCCCCGCACCACGAACGAGGGGCATACTGCCCGGGCCCTC
The DNA here is from genome assembly GCA_963816275.1 of uncultured Actinomycetes bacterium. Taxonomy (GTDB): domain Bacteria; phylum Actinomycetota; class UBA4738; order UBA4738; family HRBIN12; genus JAOUEA01. The sequence goes on along the minus strand of CAWFJU010000015.1, from coordinate 7,207 downwards.
CGGCCCGTCCCCGACCGAAACGAGCGATCCGATGACGGTGCCCTTATGGCGGCCACGGCCGTGCCACGAGGCTGGTCCCGCGCCCCGCGCGGCGGCTGTACCGGTCCTGGCGTGCCGAGAAGCGCACGCTCCGCCAGGGCCTGGTCGCGCTCACCCTCAGCACGGCCGCGTCGTTCGTCGCGGGGCTATCCTCGCCTCCATCACCCACACGCTTTCGGCGCTCCCCGGGCTGCTCGTCCTGATCCCGGCCGCGGTCGGCATGCGGGGCACGATCTTCGGCGCGATCGGCGCACGGCTGGGCACCGCGTCGGCGGCCGGTACCTTCGAGTCCAACCTGAAGCGCGGCGGCGTGCTCGCCCAGAACGTCGAGGTCGCGTTCGTCACGACGTTCACGTCGTCGCTGTGGCTCGCGGCGCTCGCGAAGGTGGCGACGTCGGCCTTCGGCGAGCCGTCGATCTCGTTCTGGGACCTCGTGACGATCTCGGTGGTGGGCGGCTTCCTCGGGTCGGTGCTGATCCTGCTGGTGACCCTGCTGCTCTCGGTGGTCTCCTACCGGCGCGGCTACGACCTGGACTCGGTCGCCACGCCGATGGTCACCGCGCTGGGCGACATGGCGACCCTGCCCCTGCTGTTCCTCGCGACCTTCCTGACCCGCAACGACGCCCTGAACGCGATCGTCGCTGGGCTCTGCATCGTCGTAACCGTCGCTGGCGGTCGTCAGGCTGGCGCTCCGCGGCGATGCCCGGCGTGCGCCGGATCGTGGTCGAGATGACGGCCGTGATCGCGCTCGCCCCGCTCCTCGACATCGCGGCGGGCTCCCTCCTGCAGGCCAAGGAGCCGGTGCTCGCGCGCCTGCCGGCGCTCTACATCTTGATCCCGCCGTTCGTGTCCCAGGCGGGCGCGCTCGGTCGGCATCCTCTCGTCCCGGCTCTCGTCGAAGCTCCAGCTCGGTGTGATCACGGCGCGCGGCTTGCCAGAGCGCCCGGCCGTGGTCGACGCATCGATCGTCGTGCTCCTCGGATTTGCATGATCTTCACGATGATCGGCGTGGTGGGGTTCGGATTGGCCACCGTGGTGGGACAACCAGGGTCCGGGCGCCGCCGACACGATCGGCGGCACGGTGCTCGCGGGCCTGCTCGTGCTGCCCCTGATCCTCGTCGTGGGGTACTACCTCGCCGTGCTCACCTCGCGGTTCGGACTGGACCCCGACAACCACGCCGTGCCCATCATCACGAGCGTCCTCGACCTCGCGGGGGTCGTCGCGCTCCTGCTCGCTATGTCACTATCGGGAGTGGCCCTCAATGGATGAACAACCTAAGAACGTCAAAGAGCTCCTCGTCGAGCTGAAGCGGGGAGCTTGGTTTCGACACCGTGAATGCGCTGTTGGTCACGAGCCGGGCGCACTTTGCGGGTGCCGCGGCACAGATCAATGTGGATCTGGCGGGCGTTACGCAGAGTGATAGTGCTGGCCTCGCACTGCTGATCGAATGGTTGAAGTTCGCCAGCCACACCGGCAAGAGCATTCACTTCACCCGGGCTCCTGAACAGCTCCGCGCGTTGGCCCGTATCGCACAACTCAACCTGCCAATGGAAGGTTAATCAATGTTAAGATTTAATGGTGCTGTATGCTCCTGGCGCCGGCTCTTCTTACGGGAATAGCATTTGAAATTTTTATTTCTGCCTGTCCATAATCATCAGCACTGGCATTGGTTTCCAGTTCAGGTTCTTTTAAATATATCGTATCAGTAGTAAAAGCGGCCCTCTGTGTTTTAAAATATCCTACCAATATTTTCACCGGTTTTTCACAGGTTAATGAAATGCTTGTTCCCTGCCGTTGCATTTGTATCCATGATAATTGCAGTGCCTTTACACCTTTCAATTCAACAGCATAATTTTTTACCGTAAGTAATGTGTCCGTAAACAATTGCACGGAGCTATCAACAACAATGGTTTTGTCACTGAGTGTTACTGTTGCATTAGCAAAAGGCTTCACGGCTTTCACACTAGTTGCAGCATTTGCTTTCAGCGAATCAATTTTATGCTTGAATGTATTCAACTCTTTTTCAAATACTGGTAACATTTCTTTCCAGTGCTTATAAGTGCCATCTACCCCACGCATAGGAATTTTACGTTGAGATGTTTGCATACTGTTGGCATAGAGATAGGAAGCATTCGTCAACTGAACTAATTTTTTATAGTCACTCACACTTAATCTGGAGTAATTCTTTTGCCTTTTCCAAATCCTTTACATCATTGCTGTACTTATATTTTAATGCAGCTAATGCAGCTTGCGCTTTATTGGCAAAGTGATAAGCCATTGCCTGGTAACAAAGCACATCATTTTTTATTCTCTCAAATTCCGTTTTATCTTTTCTTATAATTCCTGAAACTTCATTAACAGCTTTTACAGCGGCATCGGCATGGTTTTTTACCTCATTAATAATATTAATTGGCGTTTCTCCTATATGCTTCACTCCTTTCCATTCTTTGTCAGCATAATCCAACAACATTTCACCTTCCGGTGCTTCTGCATCATACAATAAGGTAAATAAACCGTAACGGTAAGGGTTGATAAGTTGTGTCATTAGCATTCCTAATGTTAATGTCTGCCTGTTACCATCGGTAATTCCAAAACGGCGCAATAATTTCGGTGCTATCTCCCCGGTTTCTTCGTAGGCTGTTAATATTTTTTTACCCCCTGCTATACTACAACCAAATTTTTCCGCCAGTAATTTACTCCAGTAAACAACTTCCTCTTCCCGGCCTCTTTTTGCTTTCCAGGCATAGCGGCTCCATGCTTTATACCATATCCAATCTCTTTCTATTTGCAAAAAACGTTTCCCCTTTTACACTGTCGGCACTGTAAGGCCAGTCCCAGTAAGAAGCCTGCGGATAAAGATGCAATCCATTTCCACCCATTACTTCATGCATACCAATAACAGATTGCTGAATAAAATCAGGTGACCCATAACGGAATGGCTCAAGATTAGCAAGGATATGTACATTCTCTATTTGCACACTTCCCAGTTTACTTAATGTTTGGTGCAGTTTTGCCCAATCACCTCTTGGTCTTGCATAGGTCAACGCTTCGCCATTAAATTTTGCTTCCGTATATAAATTCTTATAGAGAGGCAATGCTGCTTTCATAACAGACGGGGCATCTGTATCATGTGCCCTTAAAACAATTGGTGGTTCTTCTCGTTTTTCCCAATGCCTTCAACCCATCCTGTACACCGGGAATTATTGTTTTAGTAAACCATTCTATATCATCATTACCTGTCCCTTCCATTGCTTCCCCAAGGCAAACCATTAAACCGACATTGGGATATTTTTCTACAAAGGCTGCGATTGATTTTCTTGTATAATCAGCAATCAATGGAACAATGTGTCTTTCTCTTTCCTGTGTCTTTATCTTATGGTGCTCTGCAAATGGTTTTGATACGATGATATTGTAAAACATTTGTATCACCCAGATGCCCCTCTTATCTGCTTCGCTTGTGAGAAAGCGGTACATTTCTTCGTTTTTCTTAAACGTTGCTTCATCTACTTCCACCGCATATGGATAGTCTTTTAATTTTACCAATGAAGCAAAGGGATGACCGTTCCAGAGATATAAAGAATTCATCCGGTTGTCAACCAATGAATCCAGGTACTGTATCCATAATTTTTTATCGTAAAACCAGGGAAAGGTTTCGGGGGTGTAAGGATACTCATACACCGTTCTGCCGGGCAGGTAGTAAGGTTTTTGTACGCCGATGCAAGCACCACGTAACACCATTTCAGGTGCATCAGAAATATTTAATGTTTTGGGATATGCTTTTAGTTTTTTTAGTTGCGAAGCAAATTCCAAACAGCCGTAAAGCAAACCTGTTTCATCATTGCCTTCAATTTTTGTTTGATTGTTTGCGTGGTAATGGTGAAACCTTCTTTAGTACCTTGTTTATAATCAAAATTAATTTCGATGACTACTTCTTTTAAGACCAAATGCCTTTTCAGCTTCAACAATTTTTTTCACCCCAAACCCAAAACGAGGTGATGTTGTTTTATCGCCATACCAACCTGCGCATTGGCAGTATGTGTTACGATTACTAATGTTATAATAATTATTTGCTTCATTTCTGTTCAACCCCGTTGGGGTTGTTTCGGTTTATTTTTTTTTCCCGGATTTCATCCGGAGTTATTCACATTTAACTGCTTCGCAGTTTGCTGACCAATGGACAAAAGTACAATTGCGACGCAACGAAGATGCCATGAAAAACAAATGCTGGTAACAAAATTTTATTTAATCTTCACCAGTTCATTCAAATATTTTTCCAGCATAGTATAACCATCAGCACCTACTTTATTTCTATCCGAAGCATCGCTGCTATTTAATCCGTTTTTCTTTTCCCATTCATCTGGCATTCCATCGCCATCCGTATCTGTTGGGGCAGCAGTTGTTTTATATTGTGGCCACCCACCTACCTGAAGGGCATTATCAATTATACCAGGTTTTCCATATACCCCTTTCCCAATAGCTGTTCCTGTTTTTGTTTCATTGATAACTCTTTCATCCACTGCATCTCTTTTAGGCAACATTGCACCGGCATATTTCAACACTTCATTATAGGCATCCATAGCAGTTTGTTCCGGCAACGAAACTGAAACCGCAAAAGGATTTTCTGCAACTGCATTTTTGGGATAGCCTGCTTCAGCCAAATCAATGCCCCGGTTATTTTTCTTCGTCAAAGATTTATCACCTTCCATAATGTTGCCACTGGCAAACCACTCACCTGTTCCTTTACTGTTTTCCTTTTGAAAAGAAGCATGAACAAATTTCAATTCAGCAGGAGCAGCGGGACCGGGCTTGTAATAATTGTTTACAATATTTACCTGCGATACTCCACCTGTAATATTTACTTCACCTCCATAAGCCGCATTGGTATTTCCCCAATTATAAATAACATTATTACGATAATCAATCAACGCCACTGTATCATGTGCTCTTGCACCATTGAAACGAATGGCTCTATTGTTAAGATGTGCAATTAAATTGTGATGATACGATGCATATTGTCCACCCCATACACCCCCGTAAGAACGATGCCCTTTCATATGACCAGCCTCATACAATCCTTCACTTACGATACACCATTGCACGGTTGTATTTTTTGTATCGTACATAGCAGCACATTCTTCGTTGGCCCAGCTAAAACTGCAATGGTCAACAATTACATCATGGCAGTTCTCCATATCAAAACCATATAAACCTTTTTTATGTACCGCCCGGTCGTGAACGGATAAACCGGATAATGATATTACCATGATTGCCTTTTGAAGAAGCTCCATTTAAAATAAACGACTAATTTTTTAAACAAATGCCATCACCGGGTGCGGTTTGTCCGGCAATGGTAAGATTAGAACGCTTGATTTGAATATTTGATTGAGTTCAATAATCCACCGATACAGCGAATACTACTGTTAATGGTTCGCCGGGAAATTGTTCCAATGCCCAGCGAAAACTTCCTTCGCCTTTGTCATTGAGATTGGTAACGGCTATTACTTTTCCACCACTGCCGCCTGTAGCATATTTGCCAAAACCTTCGGCACCGGGAAAAGCGATTTGCTTATTAACCGTATTTACTTGTGCAGAAGCAGCAATGCTGAAAAAAACAATCAGCCAACAAATGAAGAGTTTATTAAATGATAAGTATAATTCATTTCAAAAATTTGTACTTACAATTAAAAGAGGGGAAACTGAGAACAGTTCCCCCGTTCGATATCTGCTTTGCTATATGAAAAACTTATTATGAAATTTTTCAGATCTTACACCACCCTTTTCACTTGATTGATATGCTGCTTCCATACAGGCCATTGTATGAATGCAATCTTCCACCGAATTATCCGGCTTTTCAATACTTCCTTCTGCTGCCAGCATCACTTGTGCCATACTACCAATAAAAGCATGTGGAAACCAACTGCCATCAATTTTCATTTGTTGCCATTCTGGTTCGCGTTCCGTCCAATAAAATATATTCAAAACTATCCGCCGCTCCTCTTGGATAATTGATGAGTGCCCCAAAATTTATTATTACAGCTCCTTTACTTCCTTCAATTTTTATATAGGATTGCTGCTTTGGTGTTCCATAATTATGACAATGATTGGTCAAAATATTTGCTCTTATCATATCGCCATAATCCATAATAATATTACTACGAACCGATGCCAGTTCAGGCATAGACGAATGTCTTGTAGATTTAGCATACACCGATTCTGGATTTCCCAGTAAGTTTCTTATTAAGTCTATGTAATGGATACTGTGATATAAAATCTCAACCCGTGGCGAAGTCAATAGAAAACCCCAGAGATGCCAGGGAGTGTGCACATTTACATTTACTTCAATATCGTTCAGTTCACCAAGCAGTCCTTTGTGTATTAAATCTTTTGCTGCCAAAATATAAGGCGCATAACGTAACTGAAAATTAACTGCTGCCAGCATTTTCTTACTCCTTACTAATTCCAATATCTCTTTTGCCTCAGCAATGCTTTCTCCCATGGGTTTTGTAACAATATATTTGCGCCATCAGGAAGTTGTTTGAGCAACGGAATAGTTTGCGAACCCGGAACAGCAATATCAAAAACTACTTTACCTGTTGAATGCTTCAACATTTCATCAAGGCTTTTAAACACAGATGGAATGCCGAATGTTTTCAGCGGTTGCTTCTGCTTTTGAAAAATCAATATCATAAATACCCTGCACATTAAAGCCTGCAATTTTATACGCAGGCAAATGAGCCGTGTTCACAATACCGCCTGCACCAATCATATAAATTGGTAATGGATGAGATGGTATTTGTTGTTGTAAAATTTCTCTTTATCAGTTGCTTATCCTGCGTCGCCTAAATGATTACCGTAAGTTAATAATCAGCACGGCGGCTACTAATATTAGAAGCGCAAATGCCAGAATTCTTTTGGTTTTTACACTACAGTTTTTCCATTCTTTCATTATTAGTCCGGCTACGGCGCTTAATAGCACCAGCATAATCATGTGAATGGCCCAACTGGTAAATTTATAGTTCCCCATGCGCACATGGCCAAGGTCTACATAAAAAAATATACCATGCCATAAGCAACCGGTGAGTAAGGCCATTAAATAATTTATTAGACAAACCTTTTTTACCATCAGCAGGTTTGCTATACTCCCCGAAAGTCTTTTCTTTATTGTGC
>CAWFJU010000014.1:0-91228 GCA_963816275.1 uncultured Actinomycetes bacterium | reverse complement strand
TTCAAGAACACGACGATGTAGGGCACCCCGACCTGGCGGGCCAGCAGCACGTGCTCGCGGGTCTGGGGCATCGGGCCGTCGGCGGCCGACACGACCAGGATCGCCCCGTCCATCTGGGCGGCACCGGTGATCATGTTCTTGACGTAGTCGGCGTGGCCGGGGCAGTCGACGTGGGCGTAGTGGCGGTTCTCGGTCTGGTACTCGACGTGGGCGATCGCGATCGTGATGCCGCGCTCGCGCTCTTCGGGCGCCTTGTCGATCTGGTCGAACGGGGTGAAGTCGGCCATCCCCTTGTCGGCCTGACGCTTGGTGATGGCCGCGGTCAGCGTCGTCTTGCCGTGGTCGATGTGACCGATCGTGCCGATGTTGACGTGGGGCTTCGTGCGCTCGAACTTCTGCTTGGCCATGACCTCTTCCCTCCCGTTACTCGCCGGTCACCCGGGCGACGATCTCCTTGGCGATCTGCGACGGAACCTCGTTGTAGGCGTGCAGCGACATCGGGCTGTGCGCGGCACGGCCCTGGGTGCGTGAACGCAGCTCGGTCGCGTAGCCGAACAGCTCGGCCAGCGGCACGAGCACCCGGACCGACTTCTGGCCGGCGCGCTCGTCGATGTTCTCGATGCGGCCACGGCGCGCCGTGACGTCGCCCATCACGTCGCCGATGAACTCCTCGGGCGTCGTGACCTCGAACTCCATGACCGGCTCGAGCAGCACGGGATCGGCCTTGCGGGCCGCGTCCTTCACGCACATCGAGCCGGCGATCTTGAAGGCCATCTCCGAGGAGTCGACCTCGTGGTAGGACCCGTCGATCAGCGTGGCGCGCAGGTCGACCATCGGGTAGCCGGCGAGGATCCCGTTGTCGAGCGCCTCCTGGATGCCCTGGTCGACCGCGGGGATGTACTCCCGCGGGATCTTGCCGCCGACGATCTTGTTGATGAACTCGTAGCCGCCGCCGGGACCGGTGGGCTCGAGGTCGAGCACGACGTGCCCGAACTGGCCCTTGCCGCCGGTCTGGCGGATGAAGCGGGCCTCGACCTTGTGGACCTGCTTGCGGATCGTCTCGCGGTAGGCGACCTGGGGCTTGCCCACGTTCGCGTCCACCGAGAACTCGCGCTTGAGGCGGTCCACGATGATGTCGAGGTGCAGCTCGCCCATCCCCGAGATGACGGTCTGCCCCGTCTCGTCGTCGAACTTGACGACGAACGTCGGGTCCTCGTCGGAGAGCTTCGCGAGCCCGGCGCCCAGCTTGTCCTGGTCGGCCTTGGTCTTGGGCTCGACGGCCACCGAGATGACCGGCGTCGGGAAGCTGATCGACTCCAGCACGACGGGCTTGTCGGGGTCGCAGATCGTGTCGCCGGTGGTCGAGTGCTTCAGGCCGACCACGGCCACGATGTCGCCCGTGTAGGCCGCCTCGAGGTCCTCGCGGTGGTTCGCGTGCATCTGCAGCACGCGACCGATCCGCTCCTTGCGGTCCTTCGTGGAGTTCATCACGTGCGAGCCGGCCTTCAGGACGCCGGAGTACACGCGGAGGTAGGTGAGCCGGCCGACGTAGGGGTCGGACATGATCTTGAACGCCAGCGCCGAGAAGGGCTCGCCGTCGTCGGGCTTGCGCAGGACCTTGTCGTCCTCCTTGAACGGGAGGTGGCCCTCGAGCGGCGGGACGTCGAGCGGGCTGGGCAGGAACTGCACGACCGCGTCGAGCACGAGCTGGACGCCCTTGTTCTTGAACGCCGAGCCGCAGAGCACCGGCACGCCCTCGTTCGCGAGGGTGGCGCTGGCGGATCGCGCGGCGGAGCTCCTCGACCGTGGGCTCCTCCTCGGCGATGAACTTCTCCATCAGGGCTTCGTCGTGGTCGGCGAGCTTCTCGAAGAGCTCGTGGCGGCCGGCCTCGGCCGCGTCCTTGTACTCGTCGGGGATCTCGGTGTCCTTCCAGTCCTCCCCCATCTCGCCTTCCCAGTAGTGGCCCTTCATCTCGACGAGGTCGATGACCCCGTGGAGGTCGGACTCGGTGCCCCAGGGGAGCTGGAGGACGAGCGGGTTCGCGCCCAGGCGGTCGACGATCATGCTCACCGTGCGCTCGAAGTCGGCGCCGGTGCGGTCCATCTTGTTCACGAAGCAGATGCGCGGGACGTCGTAGCGGTCGGCCTGGCGCCAGACGGTCTCGGACTGCGGCTCGACGCCGGCGACCGCGTCGAAGACGGCGACGGCGCCGTCGAGCACGCGGAGGGACCGCTCGACCTCGACCGTGAAGTCGACGTGGCCGGGCGTGTCGATGATGTTGATCCAGTGGCCCTTCCACTGACAGGTGGTGGCCGCCGAGGTGATCGTGATGCCGCGCTCGCGCTCCTGCGCCATCCAGTCCATCTGGGCCGTGCCCTCGTGGACCTCGCCGATCTTGTAGGCCTTGCCGGTGTAGTACAGGATGCGCTCGGTCGTGGTCGTCTTGCCGGCATCGATGTGGGCCATGATGCCGATGTTGCGCGTGCGCGCGAGAGGGTACTGGCGGATGTCCAGCGCCTTGCCCTTCTTGCCGTCCTGTTCGGTGCTGTTCCACCTGCATCTTCTCCGCGGGGCTCGCCACTAGGCTCGCCCCCTCTCAACGGAAACCCGGCCCTCGGGCCGGGTCTGCGACTGCTCGTCGTCCATCACCAGCGGTAATGCGCGTAGGCCTTGTTGGCCTCCGCCATCTTGTGCATGTCCTCGCGGCGCTTCACCGAGGTGCCGGTGCCGTTCGCGGCGTCCATGATCTCGGCCACCAGGCGCTCGGACATCGAGTTCTCGCGGCGCGCGCGGCTGTAGTTCACGAGCCAGCGCAGCGCGAGCGTCGTGCCGCGCGACGGCCGGACCTCGATCGGGACCTGGTAGGACGCGCCACCGACCCGGCGCGACTTGACCTCGAGCATCGGGCGGACGTTCTCGACCGCCTTCTTCAGCGTGATCACGGGGTCGTTCGCCGGTCTTCTGGCTGATCGCCTCGAGCGCCTCGTACACGGTGCGCTCGGCGACGGTCTTCTTGCCGTCCAGCAGGACCTTGTTGATCAGCTGGGTGACCAGCGGGTTCTGGTAGACGGGGTCGGGCGCGACCTCGCGGTGTGCGGCAGGGCCCTTGCGCGGCATGGTTACTCGCCACCCTTCTTCGCGCCGTAGCGGGAGCGCGCCTGGCGGCGGTCCTTCACGCCGGCGGTGTCGAGCGTGCCGCGGACGATCTTGTAGCGGACGCCCGGCAGGTCCTTCACGCGGCCGCCTCGCACGAGCACGATCGAGTGCTCCTGGAGGTTGTGGCCCTCGCCCGGGATGTAGCACGTGACCTCGATCTGGGAGGTCAGGCGCACGCGCGCGACCTTGCGGAGCGCCGAGTTCGGCTTCTTCGGCGTCATGGTGTAGACACGCGTGCAGACGCCACGCCGCTGGGGGGACCCCTTCAGCGCGGGAGCCTTCGTCTTCGCCTTGCGGGCCGTGCGGCCCTTGCGTACCAGTTGTTCGATCGTAGGCATAGGTCTCTCGTCTGCACTCTGTCGTTGTCAAACACCAGGGAGCGACACGAAGTGTCCCCCCCGCGGGCCGTCTCGAACCGTCGGAGCGCAGCCGAAAGGCCGTCGTGCTCCTTCGGATCCCCACTCCGGAACCGGAGTCGAACGCGCCGGTGGCCCGCCGAGCCGGGGCGCGACCGCCAAAGCTACAGGTCGCACACACGGAGTGTCAACTCGCCTGGGTGCCTCCGGCGTGAGGAGCCGGCCCACGAGTGACGCCCTGTTAGGGTACCCGCCCGATGGCCCCCGTGACCGCCTTTTCCGACCTCGCGCGGCGCGCCGCCCTGCACGGCGGCGAGATCGTCCGCGAGGCCGGCGCGGGCGTCTCGGCCCAGGCCAAGGGCCTCCCCGGCGACTGGGTCACCGAGGTCGACGTGGCCAGCGAACGCGCGATCCGCGAGCTCCTGCACGAGGCCACGCCCGACATCCCGATGCAGGGCGAGGAGTCCGGCGGCGCCACCGGCGACCGCTACTGGGTCGTCGACCCCCTCGACGGCACCACGAACTTCGTCCACGGCTTCCCCGCCGTCGGCGTCTCGGTCGCCCTGGTCGAGGACGGCCGCCCGATCGCCGGCTGCGTGCACGCGCCCTTCCTGGGCGACACCTACGTGGCCGCCCGCGGCGAGGGCGCCTGGCTCGAGCGCGACGACGAGGCCCCGGTCGCGCATCTCGGTCAGCGACCGGACCCCCGACCACGCGGTCGTCGGCACCGGCTTCCCGTTCCGCCGCAAGGGCTCGCTCCCCCGCTACCTCGCCGCGATGTCGGCCGCCCTCGAGACCTTCGAGGACCTCCGCCGCCCCGGCGCCGCCTGCCTCGACCTGGCGTGGGTCGCCGCGGGCGTCTTCGACGGCTTCTTCGAGCTCCACCTCGCCCCGTGGGACGTCGCCGCCGGCGGCCTCCTGATCGAGGAAGCCGGCGGCGTCGTCACCGACTGGACCGGCGGCGGCGAGTGGCTCGAGGGCGACATCCTGGCCGGCCCGCCCGCCGTCCACGCGGAACTGCTGAGGATCGCCACGAGCACCGACCCCAGCTGACGGGCCGAACGCAGCCCCCACCACCGCAGAAGGCCCCGGGGCGAACCCCGGCCTTCGACGTGTTGCCGATACCTGAGGAGCGCTACTTGTCGGAGGGAACCCCTCCGAGCATCGCCTCGGCCTGCTCCCGGGTGAGCCCCACGAGCGCGGGCTCGCCGGTGCCGCCCTCGACGGCCTCCTGGAGCTCCCGCTGGCGTGCGAGCCAGTACTCGGGGATCGCCTCGGGCTTGATGCGCACCTGGACGTTCCGGTAGCGCGACAGGCCCGAGCCGGCCGGGATCAGCTTGCCGATGATCACGTTCTCCTTCAGGCCGAGCAGCGGGTCCGACTTGGCCGAGATGGCCGCGTCGGTGAGCACCCGCGTGGTCTCCTGGAAGGAGGCCGCCGACAGCCACGAGTCCGTGGCGAGCGACGCCTTCGTGATCCCGAGCAGGACCGGACGGGCGCTCGCGGGCGCCCCGCCGTTCTCGACGATCTCGGCGTTCGTCTCCTCGAACTGGCGGCGGGCCACCATGTCGCCCGGCAGGAACTCGGTGTCCCCCGGCTCGATGATGTGCACCTTGCGGAGCATCTGCCGCGCGATCAGCTCGATGTGCTTGTCGTGGATCGTGACGCCCTGGCTCCGGTACACCTGCTGGACCTCGTCCGCCAGGTGCTGCTGGAGCGCGAGCACGCCCTCGACCCGCAGCTTCTCGTGGGGGTTCACCGAACCCTCGGTGAGCTGCTGGCCGACCTCGACCGGGTCGCCGTCGCTGACGGTGAGCCGGGCCCGGAACGAGACCGGGTACTCCACCTCGTCGCCCGAGTCGTCGGTGACGCGGATGCGGCGGACGTGCTTCTCGTCGTCGTCCTCGATCGTGACCGTGCCCGAGAGCTCGGTGATCTGCGCCTCGCCCTTGGGCTTGCGGGCCTCGAACAGCTCCACGACGCGCGGCAGACCGTGCGTGATGTCCTCGCCGGCCACACCGCCGGTGTGGAACGTCCGCATCGTGAGCTGCGTGCCGGGCTCGCCGATCGACTGGGCGGCGATGATGCCGACCGCCTCGCCGATGTCGACCATCCGGCCGCTCGCCAGCGACCGGCCGTAGCAGACCGCGCAGACCCCGACCTCGGCCTCACAGGCCGTGACCGAGCGGCACTGCACGGTCTCGACGCCGGAGTCGACCACCGCGGCCGTGACCTCGTCGTCGAGCTCGTCGCCCTTGGACGGCGATCTTCTTGCCGCCGACCTTCACGTCCTCGGCCAGCACGCGGCCGAACAGCGACGTGTCGATGTGGGCGCTCTTGACGACCGTCCCGTCGGGCCGCGTCACGTTCACGACGATCGGGATCGAGCGGTCGGTGCCGCAGTCCTCCTCGCGGACGATCAGCTCCTGCGCGACGTCGACGAGACGGCGCGTGAGGTAGCCCGAGTCGGCCGTCCGCAGGGCGGTGTCGGCCAGGCCCTTGCGGGCGCCGTGCGTCGAGATGAAGTACTCCAGCACGGACAGACCCTCGCGGAAGTTCGACTTGATCGGACGCGGGATGATCTCGCCCTTCGGGTTGGCCACGAGGCCACGCATGCCCGCCAGCTGGCGGATCTGCATGATGTTCCCTCGGGCGCCCGAGTTGGCCATCATGAAGATCGGGTTCGTCGCGGTGAACCCTTCCTCCATCGCGTTCTTGACCTCGTCGGTGGCCTGGGTCCAGATCTCGATCAGCTCCTGACGACGCTCGTCGTCGGTGATGATCCCCTTGCGGTACTGGCCCTCGACCTTCTGCGCCTTCTTCTCGTGCTCGTCCAGGATCTTCTGCTTGGACGGCGGCACCGTGACGTCCTCGATGCCGATCGTCACGCCGGCCCGGGTCGCGTAGTGGAACCCGAGGTTCTTCAGGCCGTCGAGCATCGTTCTCGGTCGTGGCCCGGTCGTACCGGTGCACCGCCTCGTCGACCAGGCGCGCGATGTCGGACTTCAGCACCGGGTGGTTCCGGAACTCGAAGTCGTCGGGGAACACCTGGTTCAAGATCACGCGGCCGATCGTGGTGCGGACCACCGGCGTGCGGCCCGACGCGGGATCGAAGCCCTCGGGCAGCATCTCGGTCGGGCATCGCCTTGCCCTCGAGTCGGATCCGGATCGGCGTGTGGAGCGAGTACCCGCGGTCGAGCGCCAGCAGCGCCTCGCCCACGTTCCCGAAGGTCGGGATCTGCTCGTCCTTGACCTTTTCGCCCTTGTCGAGCGACAGGTAGTACAGGCCCAGCACCATGTCCTGCGACGGCGTCGCGATCGGACGGCCGTGCGCCGGCGACAGGATGTTGTTCGCCGAGAGCATCAGGATCCGGGCCTCGGCCTGCGCCTCGGCCGACAGCGGCACGTGCACCGCCATCTGGTCGCCGTCGAAGTCGGCGTTGAACGCCGCACACACGAGCGGGTGGATCTTGATGGCCTTGCCCTCCACCAGGACCGGCTCGAAGGCCTGGATCCCGAGACGGTGCAGGGTCGGCGCCCGGTTCAGCAGGACCGGGTGCTCGCGGATGACCTCCTCGAGCACGTCCCACACCTGCGGACGCGCGCGCTCGACCATGCGCTTGGCGCTCTTGATGTTCTGCGCCAGGTTCTGGTCGACGAGTCGCTTCATGACGAACGGCTTGAAGAGCTCGAGCGCCATCTGCTTGGGCAGCCCGCACTGGTGCAGGCGGAGCTCCGGCCCGACCACGATGACCGAGCGGCCCGAGTAGTCGACGCGCTTGCCGAGCAGGTTCTGACGGAACCGGCCCTGCTTGCCCTTCAGCATGTCGGACAGCGACTTCAGCGGACGGTTGCCGGGGCCCGTGACCGGGCGGCCGCGGCGGCCGTTGTCGAACAGCGCGTCGACGGCCTCCTGCAGCATCCGCTTCTCGTTGTTCACGATGATCTCGGGCGCCTGCAGGTCGAGGAGTCGCTTCAGGCGGTTGTTCCGGTTGATCACGCGCCGGTAGAGGTCGTTCAGGTCCGAGGTCGCGAACCGACCGCCGTCGAGCTGCACCATCGGACGCAGGTCCGGCGGGATCACCGGCACGGCGTCGAGCACCATGCCGAGCGGGTTCGACTTGCCCTCGACGAAGTTCGAGACGACCTTCAGGCGCTTGATCGCCTTCAGGCGCTTGGTGCCCTTGCCGTTCTCGATGATGTCGCGGAGGAACTCGGCCTCGCCCTCGACGTCGTAGTCGGCGAGGAGGCGCTTGATCGCCTCGGCGCCCATCCCGCCGTCGAAGTAGTCGCCGAAGCGCTCGCGGAGGCTCCGGTAGACGTTGTCGTCGGCGACGAGCTGCTTGACCGAGAGTCCCTTGAACGCGGCGAGCACGTCGTCGAGGTGCTGCGTCTCGCGGGACGCGGCCTCGGTGATGCGCTCGACGTCGCGCTGGGCCTCGCGCTTGGCGGCCGAGAGCTGGGCGCCCTTGGCACCCTCGCCCTCGAGCTCCCTGAGGCGATCCTCCAGCTCGTTCAGGCGCTTCTTGATCTGGTCGTCGCGGTCGGCGTCGATCTCCTTCTTCTCGGCCTCGATCTCGGCCTCGATGTCGGGGAGGTCGTCGTGGCGCCGGTCGTCGTCGACCCGCGTGATCACGTACGCCGCGAAGTAGATGATCCGCTCGAGGTCCTTGGGGGCCAGGTCGAGCAGGTAGCCGAGGCGACTGGGGACGCCCTTGAAGTACCAGATGTGCGTCACCGGCGCGGCGAGCTCGATGTGGCCCATGCGGTCGCGGCGGACCTTGCTGCGGGTGATCTCCACGCCACAGCGCTCGCAGATGATGCCCTTGAAGCGCACGCGCTTGTACTTGCCGCAGTGGCACTCCCAGTCTCGCGTCGGCCCGAAGATGCGCTCGCAGAACAGGCCGTCCTTCTCGGGCTTCAGGGTGCGGTAGTTGATGGTCTCCGGCTTCTTGACCTCGCCGTTGGACCACGCGCGGATCTGATCCGCGGTGGCCAGGCCGATCCGGAGCTCATCGAAGTAGTTGACGTCCAGCACTTAGCAGCTCGCCTCCTCGTGTGGCTCGCTCTTCACAACGTTCAACGCCGGTGTGTTCCCGGTCGCCCTCAATCGAAGTCCGCTCCGGCCGGCTCGCGACGGCTGAGGTCGATCCCCAGCTCCTCGGCGGCACGGAACACGTCCTCGTCGGTCTCGCGGAGCTCGATCTCCTCACCCGAACTCGAGCGGACCTCCACGTTCAGGCAGAGGGACTGCATCTCCTTGATCAAGACCTTGAACGACTCCGGGATCCCCGGCTCGGGGATGTTCTCGCCCTTGACGATCGCCTCGTAGACCTTCACGCGGCCCAGGACGTCGTCGGACTTGATCGTGAGCAGCTCCTGCAGTGCGTAGGCGGCTCCGTAGGCCTCGAGCGCCCAGACCTCCATCTCACCGAACCGCTGGCCGCCGAACTGGGCCTTCCCGCCCAGGGGCTGCTGCGTGATCATCGAGTACGGCCCGGTCGACCGAGCGTGGATCTTGTCGTCGACGAGGTGGAGCAGCTTCAGGATGTAGGCGACGCCGACCGTGATCGGCTCCTCGAACGGTTCGCCGGAGCGGCCGTCGAACAACGTCGCCTTGCCGACCTCGTTCACCATCTTCGCGCCATCGCGGTTGGGGTGGACGGAGCGGATCGACGCGAGGATCTCGTCCTCGCGGGCGCCGTCGAACACCGGCGTGGCCACGTGGGCCGGGCCATCGTGCTCGATCCCGTCCTTCTTGAAGCCCCACAGCGCCGCGAGGCCCAGGTGCGCTTCGAGGACCTGCCCGATGTTCATCCGCGACGGGACGCCCAGCGGGTTCAGGATGATGTCGACCGGCGTGCCGTCCTCGAGGAACGGCATGTCCTCCTCGGGCAGGATCGTCGAGATGACGCCCTTGTTCCCGTGGCGGCCGGCGAGCTTGTCGCCGTCGCTGATCTTGCGCTTCTGGGCGACGTAGACCCGCACGAGCTGGTTCACGCCCGGGGGCAGCTCGTCGCCGTCCTCCCGGTTGAACACGCGGACCCCGATCACCTTGCCCGACTCGCCGTGCGGCACCTTCAGCGAGGTGTCGCGGACCTCGCGAGCCTTCTCGCCGAAGATCGCGCGGAGCAGCCGCTCCTCGGGCGTGAGCTCGGTCTCGCCCTTAGGCGTGACCTTGCCCACGAGGTAGTCGCCGGGGTTGACCTCGGCCCCGATCCGCACGATGCCGCGCTCGTCGAGGTCCTTCAGGATCTCCTCGGAGACGTTCGGGATGTCGCGCGTGATCTCCTCGGCGCCGAGCTTGGTGTCGCGGGCGTCGACCTCGTGCTCCTCGATGTGGATCGAGGTGAGGACGTCGTCCTTGACGAGGCGCTCCGACAGGATGATCGCGTCCTCGTAGTTGTGGCCCTCCCACGGCATGTACGCCACGACCAGGTTCTTGCCCAGGGCGATCTCGCCGGCCTCCGTACTGGGACCGTCGGCGATGACCTGGCCCTTCTGCACCTTCTCGCCGGCCGTCACGATCGGCTTCTGGTTCTGGCAGGTGCCCTGGTTGGAACGGCGGAACTTCAGTAGGCCGTAGACCCGAAGGCTGCCGTTGCGCTCCTTGACGACGATCTCGTCGGCGGAGACGTCGTCGACGACGCCCGACTCCTCGGCCACGACCACGTCACCGGCGTCGACCGCCGCGCGGAACTCCACGCCGGTGCCCACGAGCGGGGCCTCGGAACGGAGCAGCGGCACGGCCTGACGCTGCATGTTGGCGCCCATCAGGGCCCGGTTCGCGTCGTCGTGCTCCAAGAACGGGATCAGGGCGGCCGCCACCGAGACGAGCTGCTTGGGCGACACGTCCATGTAGTCGACCTCGTCGGCCGGGACCGAGTCCACCTCGCCGCCCTTGCGGCGGACGAGGACCAGGGACTCGGTGAACGTCCCGTTCTTGTCGATCGCCGCGTTCGCCTGCGCGATGACGTGGCGGTCCTCTTCGTCGGCCGACAGGTAGTCGATCTTCGAGGTGACCTTGCCCTTCTCGACGCGGCGGTAGGGGGTCTCGATGAAGCCGAACTCGTTGATGCGCCCGTAGCTCGAGAGCGAACCGATCAGGCCGATGTTCGGACCTTCGGGCGTCTCGATCGGGCACATGCGACCGTAGTGCGACGGGTGCACGTCTCGGACCTCGAAGCCCGCGCGCTCACGCGAGAGCCCGCCCGGCCCGAGCGCCGAGAGCCGGCGCTTGTGCGTGAGGCCGGCCAGCGTGTTCGTCTGGTCCATGAACTGCGAGAGCTGCGAGGTGCCGAAGAACTCCTTGATCGACGCGACGACCGGGCGGATGTTGATCAGGGTCTGCGGCGTGATCGCCTCGACGTCCTGGGTCGTCATGCGCTCCTTGACCACGCGCTCCATGCGGGACAGGCCGATCCGGATCTGGTTCTGGATCAGCTCGCCGACGCTTCGGAGGCGGCGGTTGCCGAAGTGGTCGATGTCGTCGGGGTCGTAGCCCTCGTCGCCGGCGTGCAGGTGCACGAGGTAGCGCACCGTCTTCAGCATGTCCTCGTAGGTGAGGACGGCCTTGTACTTCGGTGCACCGGCACCCTGCTCGTCCTTCAGCTGGTCCGAGAAGACCCGGTACTTGAACTGCTCCCAGGCCTTCTTGTCGGGGTTGTCGAGCTCCCCGAGCGCCTTGTGGTGCGCGCGCAGCTGCTTGAGGAGGTCGCCGTCGGCGGCGGAGAGCTTCTTGTCGACCTTGTGGCGGCCGACCTTGGCCACGTCGTACCGCTTCGGGTTGAAGAACAGGTTCTCGAGCAGGGTCTTCGCGCTCTCGGCCGTTGGCGGCTCGCCCGGGCGGAGCTTGCGGTAGATGTCCTCGAGCGCCTCCTCCTGCGTCTCGACGTGATCCTTCTCGAGCGTGTTCTGGATCGACTGGGCGTTGCCGAAGAGCGCCAGGATCTCGTCGGCCGTCCAGCCGAGCGCCTTCAGCAGGACCGTCACGAGCTGACGGCGCTTGCGGTCGATACGGACGCCGACCGTGTCCTTCTTGTCGACGTCGAACTCCAGCCACGCCCCGCGGCTGGGGATGATCTTGGCGATGTAGACCTCCCTGTCGGAGGTCTTGTCGAGCTCGCGGGAGAAGTAGACCCCGGGCGAGCGCACGAGCTGGGAGACGACGACCCGCTCCGTGCCGTTGATGATGAAGGTCCCCCGACCGGTCATGATCGGGAAGTCCCCCATGAAGACTTCCTGCTCCTTGATCTCGCCCGTCACCTTGTTGACGAAGGTGGCCTCGACGAACAGGGGCTGGCTGTACGTGATGTCGCGGTCACGGCACTCCTCTTCCGTGGCCTTGACGTCCTTGAACTGATGCTTACCGAAGTAGAGCTGGAACTGCTCGGTGAAGTCCTCGATCGGGGAGACTTCCTCGAGGACCTCTTTGAGCCCCTCGTTCAGGAGCCAGTCGAACGACTCCCTCTGGATGCCCACGAGATCGGGAAGCGGCAGGACCTCGTCGAGCTTGGCGAAACTGACACGGTCGCGAACAGGGACAAGCTGGTCAGGCAAAAGGATCCCTCCCAGGGAAGCTAGAGCGGCGCACGGCGAGGCGCGGTGGACGGCACGGCAAACCGTTACTGTACGCACGAAGACAGGCACCGTCAACGGCACCTGCCCGGGTTCCCGGGAGGGACGCCGGAAGGGTACGCCGCGATGGGGCCGGGGTCAACCCACTCCGGTGGGTTCTGCCGAGGCGACTTCCGCGTCGTTGCGCGGGAAGCGACCCTACCCTGGCGCTGCGATAGGGTCGCTCCGTGACCGAACCCGACGCCCCTCGAGAGGCCGAACCGACCCCGCAGGGAGCGATCGCCGAGTGGTTCGCGTGGGCCCGCCGCCTCCCCACCCGGAGCCGACGCACGCGCCGACGAGCGATCGTGTTCGCCGTCCTCGCCGGACTCGGGACCCTCGTGGTCCTGCTGACGATCGACGGCCTCTGGTCGGCCCGCGCGATGCTCCGAGGCGTGACGGCGGCCCGATCGGACCTCGGCGCCGGGGTCGAGGCGGTCGTGACCGGCGATCCTCAGGTCGGAGGCAGGTCGTTCGTGGCTGCGGCCGATGCGGCCGTGGCGGCGATCGACGCATCGGGGCACCCCGCGATGCGCCTCGCCGGTCTCCTCCCGTTCGTGGGCGACAACCTGGACGGGGTCGTCGCCGTCGCGCGGGCCGAGCAGGCGTCCGCCGAGGCCGGGCTGGTGCTCGTGGACGCGGCCCAGGTCCTCGATTGGAACGACATCCTGCTGCCGGCGACCAACTCGCTCGGAGACGTCGACCTGACGAAGGTTCGACGAGCCGGGCCGATGCTCGACGACGTGGCGAACCGACTGCGGCTCGCGCTCGACGATCTCGAGGCAACGGGTGACGGCGGCCTCGTCGGGCCGGTGGCGACGGGCTACGACGACGCGGTCGCCTCGCTGGAGCGACGGGCGGCGCTCGCGGGCGATGCCGCGCGCCTGGCGCAGCTCCTCCCGGGCTTCCTCGGGGGGGACGGGACGCGTCGATACCTCGTCGCCGTCCAGCGGCTGGGTGAGACGGCGCCCGCCGGGGGAACGGTCGGGGGGGTCGGCGTCCTGACCGCGACCGACGGCGTGATGTCGATGGAGCCGCTCACGGTCCCCGACGCCGACCTCGCCTCCGCGACCTCGGTGCCGCGCGGACCCGATGCCGCCGCGGCCCTGATGGCGAGTGCGAACGAGACGGCACTGGCTCCGCTGGACGGCGTCATCTTGACCGACACGATCGGTCTGGAGGGATTGCTGTGGATGACGGGCGACGTGGAGGTCGCCGGTCGCGAGGACCCACTGCGGTTCGAGGACGCGCTCGTCGCGATCGAGCGGGAGCCGTACCTTCGGCCCGACCGCGCGGCGGGTGAGGAACGGCAGGCCGAGCTGGGGACGGATGTGCTGGATGGCGCTCTCGGGACGACGACCTTCGACCGAGGCGTTCGCGACCGCCGCCTCCGCGATGGCGTCGGACCGACACCTGGTCCTGTACTCCATCACGAAGCGCGAACAGGCCCTGATCCGCGGACTCGGCGCGGCGGGCGTGGCCGGCCCCGGGCGGAACCCGCTCGCATGGACCGCCACGTCGACGGCGTCGAACCTCGCCGGCACCTACATGCGGTGGGTGACGACGCAGACCATATGGCTCGACGAGACCGGAGCGGCGAAGGTCAAGACCACGGTCGAACTGCAGAACCGAGCGCCGGACGGGCCTCCGTCGGCGCTCCTGGGACGTGCCTTCGGCACGGAGCGGGTGGGCGCCTGGTCGGCGGACGTCCACGTGATCCTCCCGAAGGGGGCGGACGGCGTCACCGCAGAGACGAGCACGCCGTCCGAGACCCAGACGGGGACAGACGACGACGGCGCGCCGTTCCTCGATGCGAACCTCGGCGCCGACCCGGGGTCCGCGATGAGTCTGATCGTGAGCTACCGACGACCAGCCGCGGCACTCGTGCTCGACGGGAACGGCACGTACCGGATGCGGATCGTTCCGCAGCCACTCACGTTCCCCGGGATCGTCAGGCTCCGGATCGTCGTGCCGGATGGGTCGAGCGTGCTCGACGCCTCGGGCATGTTCGAGCGTGGAGTCGACGTCGTGCGGTTCGAGGGCTCCCCCACCGCGCCGATCGACCTCTTCGTGCGCTACGGCTGAGCGTCGTACGTGGGGGCCTGCCCGAGCACATCCGCGAGGGGGATCGCCGCCGCATCTCGCTCCGAGAGCACCGGTCGGTCGATGGGCCAGGGAACGCCCGCCTCTGGGTCGTCCCACACGAACCCGTGCTCGTCGTCGCCCGTGTAGTACGCGTCGACCATGTACTGGAGCCACGTGTCGGTGATCGCCAGAAACCCGTGAGCCACTCCCGGCGGGATGTAGATCCCCCGCCGCCCTTCGCCGGCATCGATCGTCAAGGTCAGCATGATCCGCTCGGTGGGTGAACCCGACCGGAGGTCTAGCAGCGCGATGAACGCGCGGCCCTCGAGGAACACCCAGTAGTCAGCCTGTGACCGATGGAAGTGGATCCCTCGGAGCACGCCGGCGTGGCTGACGCTGAGGTTGGCCTGGACCATCGGGCGGGCATCGTCGGGTAGCCAGGTTCGCCTGAAGGTCTCGGTGAACGAGCCGCGCTCGTCGGCGTGCGTCCCCAGGTCGATGATCCGTACGCCCTCGGGTTCGATCGTCCGTCCTCCGTGGCAAAGGGGCGGCGCCCGACGCGCCTCCCGGCGGAGGCTACCCGCGGCTCACATCCCCGGCAACGCCGCGGGGGCCGCCTCCTCCGGTCGAGCCGAGACCGAGGGCAGGGTGGAGGCCGCCCGTGCCCCGAGCGATCGTTGAAGGAGCCGCTCGTAGAGCGCCACGAGGTCGCTCGGATCCTCACCGGTCGGCACGACATGCCATTGCGCCGGGCGACCGATCCCGAGGGCGAGGAGCTCGTCGCGCATCCACGCCGACCCGGTGGTCAGCGCGTCGGTGCGGCCCGCGAGCCGGCGCTCGATGGAGGTGAACGTGGTGGTCCGAAGGGCCGATCGATCGTCCCGCCAGGCTCGCTCGTGGAACGTGTGGATCACGACGGGCACGCGGGCGCGGATCGCGACGAGACGTCCGAGCGCCCCCGCCTTGGCCAGATGCGTATGCACCACGTCGGGCTTCCACCGTCGCACGATGCCCGCGATCGCTGAGGCGGCGCGTAGGTCGTCCCCCGGGTGCACCTCCTGGCCGAGCCACGGGAGATAGGTATGGGCGATCCCGGGCGGTGGATCCCCGGTGGCTCCGCTGCCCGCATCCTCCCTTGACCCGCCCCAGACGAGCCGCGTGTCGAACCCCCGCGCGCGGAGCGCCTCGGTGCTTCGGATCAGGTCGTCGGCGTGGTCACTCCCCCGGAATCGGGTCGTGATACGGAGGACACGGGGCCGATCGTGCGCGTGCCGACACACGGGGATCGCCCCCTCGTCCCGTCCCTCGCTCGCCGTGTCCATGCAGGACACATCGGCGCGGGGGGCGCAGGACCGTACCCCGAACGGGAACTAGGCCTCGGATCCGTGGAGCGGATCGGGCGCGGTGGTCAGCTCAGGGCGCCCGCCGCCGACCAGCTGACCGCACTGCTGTCGGGCTCCGCCGGGCCGGCGACGGACTCGATACCGCCGAGCGCCTGCACCATGTCGGCCACCGCGGCCGCCAGGCGTCTGCCCTGCTCCTTCGTCTGGATCTGCACGCCTCGCTCAGCGAGGACCGCGAAGAAGTCCTCGAGGGCCGCACGCTGGTCCCCCAGGAGGGACGCCTCGGAGACGTTCAACGCACGAGCCAGACGCGCCAGGGTCTGGATCGACGGCTCGACGTGGCCGTTCTCATACCGAGAGAGCCGCGCCTTCGGGATCCCGGAGAGCTCCTCGAGTTCGGATTGGCTGAGCCCGGCGGCTAGCCGCGCCTCGCGGAGTCGATTGCCGAAGTGCTTGCCGTCTGCTCCCTGCATGTGACCTGCCTCCCTCGGACGGTCCGTCCCCGCGCACCCTCGATGAGGCGTGACCATAGCACGGGGGGGAAACGTCGGTTCCGCCTCGATGACATGAGGGCGGGGCCGACGACCCCGCCCTCATGGCGCTGCGATGGACGCGTCGAGCTACTTCACCTCGACGGTTGCGCCGGCGCCTTCCAACTGCTCCTTGGCGGCGTCGGCGGCCTCCTTCGTGACCTTCTCCAGGACGGGTTTGGGGGCGCCGTCCACCAGGTCCTTGGCCTCCTTCAGGCCCAGGCTCGTGAGGGCGCGCACCTCCTTGATCACCTGGATCTTCTTGTCGCCCGCCGCCGTGAGGACCACGTCGAATTCGGACTGCTCCTCTTCGGCCTCGCCGCCAGCAGCCCCGCCGCCGGGTGCGGCCATCATGACCGGCGCAGCCGCGGCGGCCGTCACGTCGAACGTCTCCTCGAACTGCTTGATGAACTCGGACAACTCCAGGAGCGTCATCTCCTTGAACTGGTCCAGCAGATCGTCGGTGCTCAGCTTCGCCATCGCTCGCTACTCCTTCGCTTCGTCGTCCGCGGCCTCGGCCCCGGGCGTGTCGTCGGTGGTGTCATCCCCTGCTTCGGGCGTCTCGACCTCGGCCGCAGGGGCCTCAGCCGTCTCGGTCTCGGACCCTGCGACCCCGGCTTCGGCCGGCTCGGCGTCAGCGGACTCGGACTCGGCGGCCTCGGACTCGGCGGCCTCGGACTCGGCGTCAGCGGACTCGGCGTCAGCGGGGGCCTCGGCGGCCTCCTCGACCTCGGCGACGGTGGGATCGCCGGGCACCTTCTCCTTGTAGGCCTCGAGCAGCGAGAGGAACTTGGACTGGCCGGCCTGGAACATCGCCGCGGCCCGGCTCATCTCGCTCTTCAGCATCCCGGCGATCTTGCTCAGCATGACCTCGCGGGACTCGAGATCGGCCAGCGCCTTGGCGTCGTCCGCGGACAGGAGCTTCCCGTCCATGTACGCGCCCTTGAGCACCAGCGCGGGGAACTGCTTGGTGGCCTTGACGACCGACTTGGCCGCCGCGATCGGGTCACCGTCGACGAACGTGATGGCCGAGGGGCCCGAGAGCAGATCCTCGAGCTCGGACATCCCCGCTGCCGACGCGGCCCGGCGCATCAGGGTGTTCTTGACCACGGCGAAGCTCGCGCCGCCCTCGGCGAGGGACCGGCGGAGCTCGGTGATCTCGGACACCGTGAGGCCGCGGTACTCGGTGAGCAGCAACGCGTCGGACCCTTCGATCCGCGCCTTGAGCTCAGCGACCCGCTCGACCTTCTCCGGTTTGGGCATCGCGCCTCCTGACATGAATGAACGCGCCCCCGCAGACAGCGGAGACGCGTCTCATGGAGCACGAAGCGTCTTCGTTTCTCAGCCTCGGCAGGTACCCGCGAACGGGATTATGCGAACGTGCCCCTGCTGTCTGCGGCGCGATAAGGATACGGACCGAGGCGGGCCCGCGACAAACGTCAGGGCGTCGGGGTGGCGGGCGCCGGTGAACCGGGCGCCACCGGCTCGGTCGTCAGCCGGTCGGCCAGGGACGGATCCAGTGCGAGCGCCTGGTTGATGTGCGTATCGGCCAGGCCGGGCTTCCCCGCCGCCCGGTACAGGATCCCGAGATTGAAGTGCGCCGCCGCGTAGTCCGGGCTGGATCTCGATCACCTGCAGATAGAGGTCGATCGCCTCCTGGGTCGCCCCGGCCCCGGTCCGCAGGATCGCGAGGTTGAAGAGGGCCGGGACGAAGTTCGCGTCGGTGTCGAGCGCCGCGCGGTAGTACCCCTCGGCGAGCTGGACACGGCCGTCGGCCTGCTCGATCACGCCCAGGTTGTAGTTCGCGAACTTGTCGTCCGGGCGGGCATCGAGGACGAGCTGATACTGCTCCGCCGCGGCCTCGAGGTTGCCGGCCTGCTGCTGAGCGAGCCCCTCCTCGAGCGCCTGATCGGGGTCCACGTCCTTGCCGCACGCGCCCACGGCGAGCGCGACGGCGAGCACGACCAGGAGGACCCGAGGTGCGCTCCGACGTCGCATCGCGGCGATGCTACCCGGCCCCACGAGCCCGACGACGACGCGAGGAACGAGAGAGGCGGCCCCGAAGGGCCGCCTCTCGTGCGTTCGGGCGGACCGATCGGCTCACAACGCGCAGAGCACGTACGCGGTGATCGTCCAGTTGCCGACGTTGGTGTCGTGCTCGGCAGCCGCCGCCGTCCACACGGTCGCCGACGACGGGTAGGACGCCGTGAGTCCGACCTGATCGCCGGTGGTTCCTCCGATGAGCGCGCCACCGCCGACGATCGTGCGTCCGCCGGTGCACGTCGCCGTGATCGACCTGTGGTGTTGGAGTTGCTCGCCGAGGTCGCCGAGACGATCGTCACGTCGATGTTCGCCGTGCCGCTCGCGCCGGTGGGTCCGACTGGACCCTGATTGCCGACGGGACCTTGATTGCCGACGGGCCCCTGGTTGCCCACCGGGCCCTGGTTGCCGGTGGCGCCGGGAGCGCCCGTGACGCCCGGTGCGCCCGTGGGGCCGACCGCCCCCGTGGGGCCGACCGCGCCGGTGCCACCGATCGAGCCGGCGACGCCGGTGAGTCCTTCGGCCCCCGTGAGCCCGGTGGCGCCGACCGCGCCCGTCGCGCCGACCGCGCCCGTCGCCCCGGGCGCGCCGGTAGGCCCGGCAGCGCCGGTCGGACCGACCGCGCCCGTGAGCCCGGTGGCGCCCGTGAGTCCGGTGGCGCCCGTGAGTCCCGTCGCCCCGGCGCGAGTCCCGTGGCACCGCTGAGACCGTCGGCGCCGGTCGCTCCCGGTGGCGCCCGTCGCCCCGGTCGCCCCGGTCCCGCCACCCGGGGCGCCGGTCGGCCCGGTCAACCCGGTGGCGCCGGTCACGCCCGCGGCCCCCTGGTGCGCCCTTCGCCCTTCTTGTTCCAGACGACGGCGTTCTCACCCTTCTTGCAGGACTTGCCCGTCGGGATGATCCGCACCGCGCGGGTCTGCGCGTCCACGCACCCCTTGACCTTGCCCTTCTTCGCCCGCTCAGCGTTGCTACGGACCACCGATGCCGACGCGAACGTCGCACCCACGACCATCGCGAGGATCGCGAGGACGGCGATGGGCGTCGCCCATCTCCGGGACTTCCTGTGCACGTTGCTGCTCCCTTCGGGTGACGTCCGAACTCGCCGGTCTTCGACCGGCTCATGGGCGAGTATCCCCAGAGCGAGGGGGCGAACAAAGCACCTCGCGGAAGTTTCGGCTCGTTCGCCGTGGGGAGACGCCGCTACCGACTATGCCGTAGGGGCAACGCTCGGCGCAGCGAGGAACCCTCTGCGCCCCAAAGCCCAGAGCCCGACGATCGCGGCGACGCCGACCCCGAACAACCAGAGGTATCCCGGGTACGGGTGGTATTCCAGTCGCACCTCGTGCCTCCCGGCGGGCACCGGGATCCCCACCATCGCCGGCGCCAGCATCTGCGTCTCGACCTCGACCCCATCGACCGTGGCGACGAACCGCGGGTCGTACGACGCCTTCACGAGGACCACCCCCGGACGCTCCATGTCGACGGTCCCCTCGAAGACGCCGCTCTCCGGATCCGCTCGTTCGTCGACCACGACACCCGGGGGGGTGCCGGGCAGGTCCCGTGGGCCGAGGGTCGGGCGAGCCGCCGGCCGACCCCCGAACGCGACCGTGGGGACCCGCCGGTCGCGCGAACAGGCCCGAGGTGAGGTACGAGGCCATCTGCGTGCCGAGGTTCCATCGATCGGCCGCGATCGGAGCGATGGTGTCGACGACGTCCAGATACGTCACGTCCGGGATCCGCCACAGGACGTGGCGCCCCACCTGGGCGATCCGCTCCGCACTGGGGATCGGCTGGTCCTCCGGAAGGATCACGTACCGGACGCCGAAGAGTCCACGATGGACCGCGTTCCCGTTCTCGAAGCGGTACTCGGCCGGAGACATCAGCGACCAGGTGGGCCGGGTGAACCCCACCCCGTCGGCCTGCAGGTTCAGGAGGGCCGCGAAGCCGGGCACCTGCCCGACCGGTACGCGGCGACGGCGGGGCCGCGGAGCCCGGCGAAGATCCGCCCCGGACCGAGCCCCCTCGCCCGCTCCACGAGCGCCGCGAACCCGACCCCGTCGGTCGCCTCGGCGCGCGCCTGCTCATCGATCCAGGTCGCGCCCCGAGCTCGAACCGAACCCGCTCCCAGGAGGCGGGCACGAGCACGAGCACGGCGATCACCGCGGCCGCGGCCACGATCGGAACTGGCGACGGCGTCCAGCGACGCGCGAGACGTCGCGCACAGATGCACGAGGTACACCCCGCCCAGCCCGATGAGGTAGATGCCCGCCAGGTGTACGCCGCTGATGAACCTGCGCAGGAACAGGTCGCCGCCACCCGGCAGGAGGTCGAAGATCGGCCCCAACGTCGGCCTGCCGAAGAACAGCAGGAGGGAGACGAGCCCCAGCCCGATCAGTACCCGGGGAGCTTCCCGCCGCCGCGCCTGGATCACGGCCGCCACCACCCCGACGGCCAGGAGGACCGTGAGCACCGGCAGCCGACCGGCGTCGAACAGCGTCCCCGATGACGAGCCACCGCAGGATCCTCTTCGCCCCGAACGAGTCGTAGTAGATGGTGCCGCGGCTGAACTCGTCGTTCACGGTCCACCCCGCGTCGGTGAGCAGCGGCACGAGCATCCACGCGGCCGCGAGGAGCGCCCCGGCCGCCACCACGCCGGCCCTGGCGATGCGCCGCCAGAACTCGCGCGGTGTCACGAGCACGAAGACGGCGAGGGAGACGAGAGCGAGGTACCCCGTGAGCAGGTGGACGCAGATCGTCAGGCCGAGCACGAGGGCGGCGAGCCAGAGGCGCCGGCCCTTCGCGATCGCCTGCCATGACAGCCCCCACGCGAACGGCAGCGCCCACATCCCCCACAGCTGCGCCCAGGTTCCCGATCCGCGCCAGACGTAGCTCCCCCATTCGTAACCGAGCCCGGGGGCGCTCGAGAGCAGCGGCGAGACCACGGCGGCCACCGCGGCGGGCCACGGCCCGAGCCCGAGGAGACGCCCGCCCGCATAGACGGCGATCGGCCAGCACGCGAGCAAGAGATAGAGCGACCAGCGGAACGTGGCCTCCCCCCCGACGAGCGAGACGAGGGCGGTCGTGATGTGCGGCAGCGACTGATAGTGGTGGAACCGGCTTGCGCCGAGCGAGAGGTACGGGTACCAGCCGTCGAAGGGGAGGTGACCGTCGCGGATCCGGTCGGCCGCCCACCGCACCATCGAGCGGTGGACCGACGCGTCGTTCAGGTACCAGACGTCCCGGCGTTCGGGCCACAGCACGACGAGACCGAAGGCCACCGCGGCGGCCACGAGGTAGAGGGGGATCCGGCGCGGGTCGCGCCAGGCGGGTTGGTCCGATCGCGCGCGGTGCCCGCTGCGGGGCCGGCCGGCCGTCGTGCTGCGTTCGGTCCGCGTCGCCACGCGCCGGAGTGTACGCGGACGTTCCCGCGGGCTCCGGCGCGTGGGCCGTGGATCAGTCGTTCGTCTCGGCGGTCTCCCGCGGGTGCGTCGGGTCGATCTTGACGCTGGGGCCCATCGTCGACGAGATCGCCAGCGACTTGATGTAGCGGCCCTTGGCCGACGACGGCTTCGCTCGGAGGATCTCCTCCACGACCGCGAGGTAGTTCTCGAGGAGCTGCCGCTCCCCGAACGACTTCTTGCCCATGATCAGGTGGATGTTGCCGGTGCGGTCGGCGCGGTACTCGACCTTGCCGCCCTTGATGTCGCCGACGGCCTTCGCGATGTCGCTCGTCACGGTGCCCGTCTTCGGGTTCGGCATCAGACCGCGCGGTCCCAGCACGCGCCCGGCCTTGCCGACCGCGGCCATCATGTCGGGCGTCGCGACGGCGGCGTCGAAGTCGATCTCGCCCTTCATGACCTGCTCGACGAGCTCCTCGCCGCCGACGACGTCGGCCCCGGCCTCGGTGGCCTCTCGCGCCTTCTCGCCGACCGCGAAGACGCCCACGCGCACCGATCGTCCGGAGCCGTTCGGCAGCGAGACCGTACCGCGGAGCGACTGTTCGGCCTTGCGCGTGTCGATGCCGAGCCGGAACGCGACCTCGATCGTCTCGTCGAACTTCGCGTCGGGCTGCGCCTTCAGGAGCTTGAAGGCCTCTCCCGGGAGGTACTCGTTCTCGTGGTCGTACTGACGCAGGGCACCGCGGTAGCGCTTCCCGTGCGCGGTCATGCGTCCACCTCCACGCCCATGCTGCGCGCCGTCCCCGCGATGATGTTCATCGCCATCTCGACGTCGTTCGCGTTCAGGTCCACCATCTTCTGCTCGGCGATCGAACGGAGCTGCGCCTGCGAGAGCGACGCGACCTTGTCGCGGTTCGGCACCCCCGAGCCCTTCTCGATCCCCGCGGCCTGCTTGATCAGCTCGGCGGCCGGCGGCTGCTTCGTGATGAACGAGAACGAGCGGTCCTCGTAGATCGTCAGCTCGACCGGGATGACCTGCCCCGCGTACTGCTGCGTGGCGTCGTTGTACTGCTTGCAGAAATCCATGATGTTCACGCCGTGCTGGCCCAGGGCGGTGCCCACGGGTGGAGCGGGCGTGGCGGCGCCGGCCTTGATCTGCAGCTTGACGAGGGCGAGCACCTTCTTCTTCGGTGCCATGCTCTACCTCCTGCGGTGCCTAGCGGCCGTTCGCGGACGGCCTCCCGCACTCTCGGTTGTGCCGGCCGGCTCGAGCGCCGACCGGGTCCTGCTCCTCGGGCCCCGGCCTAGACCTTCGACACCTGGTCGAAGCCCAGTTCGACCGGCGTCTCGCGGTCGAAGATGTTGACCAGCACCTTGAGCTTGCCCTGGTCGGCGTTGATCTCGCTGATCGTGCCGTTGAAGTCGGCGAACGGCCCCGACGTGATCCGCACGACGTCGCCCTCCTCGAACCCGAGGCGGACGGCGGGCTTGGCCTCCTCCTTCTTCACGATGAGGATCTTCTCGACCTCGCGCTTGGACAGGGGCGTCGGCTTCGTGCCGGTGCCCGCGCTCACGAACCCGGTGACGCCGGGCGTGTTGCGCACGACGTACCAGGAGTCGTTGTCGTACTCCATCTTCACGAGCAGGTAGCCCGGGAAGACCTTCTTCTGCACGACCTGCTTCTTGCCGCCCTTGATCTCCATGACGTCTTCCATGGGGATGTGGACGCGGAAGATCTTGTCCTCCATCTGCATCGTGTGGATGCGCGATTCGAGGTTCGTCTTCACCTTGTTCTCGTAGCCCGCGTAGGTGTGGACGACGTACCAGTCGCCGGGCCCCCCGAAGGGATCGTCGGCGGGCGCGGGCGCTTCGGCCTCGGGCTCAGGCTCGGGCGCGGGCGCCTCGGGCTCAGGCTCGGGCGCGGGCACCTCGGCGGGCGCATCTTCGATCGCTTCGACGACGGCGGGCTCGTCGGACGCGGCGGGGACGTGGCCCATGTCCACGGGCAGCTCACCGTCGCCCTGCATCGCTTCCATCTCGAGGTAGGCCTCGTCGTCGATCGCTTCATCGGCGACGGCCACCTCCACGATCTCCTGACCCAGTTCGTCGGCGGAGATCTCCATCACGGTCGCCTCGATCGCGGCCTCGGCCATGATCTCTTCGGCGACGGCCTCGCCGACCTCCTCGACGGCAACGGCGTCGGCGACACCCTGCGCGAACACGCTCTCGGCCGCATCTTCGGCCCCCACGTCGGCGAGCGACTGCGCCTCGGCGGCGGCCTCCTCGAGGATCCCCTCGGCGGTGGCGTCGGCGGCGATCTGGACGGCGGCGGCCTCGTCGGCGGCCTCCATCAGGGTCACTTCCGCGGCCTCGTCGGCGAGCTCGTGGAGCTCGCCGGACGCCTCCAGGGCGTCGGCGATAGGTGTGGCGTCGTCGGTGGTCTGGTCGATGTCTTCGGTCACTACGAGTCCTTCGGTTGGGGTCAGCCGAGCAGGTTCAAGACCGCCCTCGAGAACACGAAGTCGAGCCCGAACACGTACGTGGTCATGACCACGATCGTGGCCAGCACGACCACGGTGTACGAGATCAGCTCCCGACGGGTCGGCCAGTCCACCTTCTTGAGCTCCTGGCGGACCTCCTTGAGGAACTGCCGGGCACCCGTGCGCTTGCGCTTCTCCTGCGTTGCGGCACGACGAGCGGTGGCTGCGGGCGCGGCCTTGCGGTCCGTCCCACCCTTCTTGGAAGCGCGTTCGGCGCGCTCCTGCATCCGCTTCATCTGTCTGTTCATGGTGCTCCCTTGCAGGCGCGGAGGGACTTGAACCCCCAACCGCCGGTTTTGGAGACCGGTGCTCTACCAAATTGAGCTACGCGCCTCCGCCGATCCCCTGGGGGACTTTGGAGGGTTCAGTATAGGGTCCGTCCTCAGGTCGCGGCAAAGAACCCCCTCCGAACTCCCCGCCGAACCCCTCACGATCCCGGCGATCCGTTTCCGCTGCGTTACGTGTGTATGCCCAGGTCGTGACCTATGCTCCTGCGGACGTTCCGCGGCGGCCCCGGATCGTGAGACGTCACATGGAAGAACACGGACCCACGTACCAGCCGGAGCATGCCGGCGTCCCCCGGCGTGGCCGTTTCCGCAGGGAGACCCCCGCGCCGGCCCCAGAACCGATGATGACGCCGTCGGAGCACCGCGTCGTGGAAGCGCTCGAGCGATCGATCGACGAGCGACTCGACGGCGTGCTCGGCGAGGTCGAACGGCAGACCACCGAGCTGATGCGTGAGGTCGCCGCCGAGGTCTGGCGGGCCGGATCCTCCGACGTCCGCCCCGAGCAGGAACGGATCGTCTCGCTCCTCTCGCGCGATCAGGCGATCAAGAGCCTCCTGGCCTCCAGCGACGAGCGCTTCCAGTCGCTCGCGGTCCGCTCGGCGCGCCTCGAGGACGATCTCGTGGAGCTCGCGACGCAGGGTCGCGCCACGCGCGAGGCGATCGAGGCATCGGTCGAGTCGGTGCGGCAGATCGCCGACTCCCCCGCGATCCACGGGATCGACGAGATCCGCACGCAGCTGGAACAGGTGGAGGCGCACATCGCGGCGGCCTTCGCGCACTTCGACGAGCGCGATCAGGCGATCACCGAGAGCGTGCTGCGACAGGTGCGGGACCACGGCGACCTGATCTCGCAGGAGACGGCGCGCATCAGCGAGGCGCTCCAGAGCTACGTCCAGGGCGGGACCGAGGCGATGGGGATGCTCGCGCAGCGAGTCGAGCAGCACGCCGAGGCCTTCGCCATCCACGACGAACACGTCGCCGAGTACGTGGCCGAGCGGGTCGGCGGCGCGATCGCGCCCGTCGGCGAACAGCTGGACATGCTGGCGGAGCGGGTCGGGATCAGCGCCCGGAGCCAGCAGGAGATACAGGCGGCGATCGAACGGATGGTCGACGCTCGGATGCGCTCCCTGGCCGAGCTGATCCGCTCGGACTCGACGGCCCTCCGTCGGTTGATCGAGAGCCGGGCGATCGCCGAGGGCCTCGGCGAGGGCGACGCCACGCCCGTGATCGCCTCGTTCGAGGAGCACATGACGGCGTTGACGGTGGCGACGGAGCGACAGGTCCAGGCGATGTCGCGCATCGCCGAGCAACAGGTATCCGCCCTGGCCACCGCGACGAACGCCGCCGTGGAACGGCACGTCGCCGACGTCGAGGAGCGGATCGACGACCGGCTGCTGCGGGTGGTCGAGGCCGTCTCCTCGAGGGTCGCCGAGGTCGCCGATGCGGCGATCACCGGCGCCCTCGGTCAGAGCCTCGAGCGGATGACCACGTCGGCGGGCGCGCTCGAGGGCGTCGACACCATGATCGCCGAGAGTCAGTCGATGGCGGAGGAGCGAGCCCAGCAAGGGCGCGTCGAGCTCGAACAGAGCCTGATGGCGCACGTGGACGATCGCATGACGGCGATCGCGCGGCTGATCCGCTCCGACAACGAGCGGTTGGCCGAGCGGGTGAGCGGCATGCCGGCGCAGGTCGCTCCGGAGGCGTCACCGGTGGATCCCGAGCTGCTGCGCGACACCGTGCGCACGCTGAAGGAGCTCCAGGCGGGGATGGCGAGCGAGGTGGTGGGCACGGTGGACGCGCGCATCCGCGCCGTCTCGGATCAGCTCCACACCGAGACGCAGTCCACCGCCGAGGCCATGATCAAGGTCGCCGAGGTGCTCGGGCAGAAGATCGACCGGCTGTCGGTGCGGGTCGACGAGGGCTACGGCCAGGACCTGCAGGTCGTGATCGAACGGATGGGCGACGCGATCCGCGCGATGTCCACGACCGGCCGACGCTACGACGTGGGCTGACCCGACCGCACGAACAGGCTCCGCGCGAAGGCGGCCTCCGGGCCGCCTTCGTCGTTCAGGGGAACCGGACGATCGCCTCGCCGCGCTTGATCGGGAACTCCTCGCGACCCCCGCGCTCGACCGTGACCCAGGTCTCCACCGTCGCGGTCCGCTCGTCGAGGTCCAGCGCGCGCACGCGCCCGCCGGCGACGATCGTCTCCCCCATCGACACGGGGGAACGGAACGTCGCCGTGATGTGCCGGACCTCTGCCCCCGGTCCCGCCCATCCGACGACGCAGGCCGCCATGTGCCCCATCGTGAACATGCCGTGGGCGATGATCCCGTCGAACCCCACCGAGCGGGCGAAGGCGTCGTCCTGGTGGAGCGGGTTCTGGTCGCCGCCGACGTCCGCGTAGGTCTTCACGTCCTCCCGCGTCACGACGCGGGCATGGTGCGGCAGCTCGGCACCCACCTCGAGCGCCTCGAAGGCGGTCACGCGTCCGCGCCCCGCTCGATCAGCGTCGACCGGGCGACCGCCACCGTCGCACCGTCGGCGTCGACCATCTCCATCACGACCGTCATGAACCCGGTCCCCCCCCTGACCCGGACCGAATCGATCCGGGGGTTCACTGTGATCGTCTCTCCCTCGCGGAGCGGCCGCAGGTACTCATAGCTCTGACTGCCGTGCAGGACCCTCGAGAAGTCGAGCTCGAGCCGGGGATCCCCGAGGATCGGCGGGAACGCCGTGAACTCGGCGGCGGTCAGGAAGGTCGGCGGCACGCCCTCGCTCTGGCCGAACAGCGCCCGGAACGCCGCCACCCGCACCGGGTCAACGACGAAGCTCACCGGCGGGTACACGGTTCCCTCGGCCGCCGGATCCACGGGGCGGAACCTACCCGGGAGGACGTCCTACGGCAACTTGTCGTAGGTGCGTGCAAGGAGGCAGGTCACACCCTACGATTCGCCCGACATGACGAACCTCACGTCCCCAGCTGAGATCACCGTCGTCATCGCGGACGATCATCGTTCGTTCGGCGAGGCACTGGAGGTCGCCCTCGATCGCGAACAGGACCTGAGCGTGATCGAGGTCGTCACCGACGGCGCCGCCGCGGTGGAGACGGCCGTCCGCGAGCATCCCGACGTGATGCTCGTCGACCTCCAGATGCCGGGCGTCGACGGGATCGAGGCGACCCGCAGGATCCACGAGGGGAACCAGGGCACGGCCGTGATCATCCTGTCGGGACAGGACGACGAGGTGTCCCTCGCTCGGGCGATCCAGGCCGGGGCCCGCGGGTTCCTGCCCAAGAGCGACGCCGTGATGGACATGGCCGACGCGATCAGACGTGCCTACCGTGGCGAGCCGCTCCACACGAGCGCCGAGGTCGAGGAGTCGCTCCGCAAGCTCCGCCGACGCCGGGCCGCCGACGGGAACCTCTCGCAGCGGATCGAACGGCTCACGCCGCGCGAGCTGCAGATCCTTCAGCTGATGGCCGACGGGGACTCCCCCGAGCGGATCGCCGAGGAGCTCGGGATGAGCCGCCATACGCTGCGGACCCACACCCAGAACGTGCTGACGAAGCTCGGGGTGCACTCCAAGCTCGACGCGATCGTCGCGGCGATCCGCTACGGGAAGGTCCACACGAACGAGGTCGCCCCGCAGGGCGACCTCGACGCGGAACTGGAGAATGATCCCGCCTAGCGGGTCTCGCGGTGCAGCGTGTGCTGCCTGCACCAGCGGCAGTACTTCTTCAGCTCGATGCGGTCACGGTCGTTCACCTTGTTCTTGACCGTGTTGTAGTTGCGCCGCTTGCAGTTCGTGCAGGCGAGCGTGATCTTCGGTCGGTTGTCGGCCTTGGCCATCGGTATCCCTTACTTGATGATCTTGACCACGCGGCCGGCGCCCACGGTGCGTCCGCCCTCGCGGATCGCGAAGCGCAGGCCCTCTTCCATGGCGATGGGGGCGATCATCTCGACCGTCATCTCCACGTTGTCGCCCGGCATCACCATCTCGACGCCTTCGGGCAGGGTCGCCGTGCCGGTCACGTCGGTGGTGCGGAAGTAGAACTGGGGCCGGTAGCCGTTGAAGAACGGCGTGTGGCGTCCGCCCTCGTCCTTGCTCAAGATGTAGACCTGGGCCTCGAAGTCGGTGTGGGGCGTGATCGAGCCCGGGGCCGCCAGGACCTGGCCGCGTTCGACCTCGTCCTTGTCGATCCCGCGGAGCAAGATCCCCACGTTGTCGCCGGCCTGGACCTCGTCCAGGAGCTTTCGGAACATCTCGAGGTCGGTCGCCGTGGTCTTTCGGGTGTCCTTGATCCCGACGATCTCGATCTCGCTCATCTTGGCGAGCTTGCCGCGCTCGACGCGACCGGTCACCACGGTCCCGCGCCCGGTGATCGAGAAGACGTCTTCGATCGGCATCAGGAAGGGCTTGTCGGTGTCGCGCTCGGGCTCGGGGATGTAGCTATCGCACGCGGCCAGGAGCTCATCGATCTTGGTGGCCCATTCCTCGTCGCCCTCCAGGGACTTGAGCGCGGAGCCCACGATCACGGGGACGTCGTCGCCGGGGAACTCGTACGAGCTCAGGAGCTCACGGACCTCGAGCTCGACCAGGTCGAGCAGTTCGGGGTCATCGACCATGTCGGCCTTGTTCAAGAACACGACGATGTAGGGCACGCCCACCTGGCGGGCCAGCAGGACGTGCTCGCGGGTCTGGGGCATCGGGCCGTCGGCGGCACTGACGACCAGGATCGCCCCGTCCATCTGGGCGGCACCCGTGATCATGTTCTTGACGTAGTCGGCGTGACCGGGGCAGTCGACGTGGGCGTAGTGGCGGTTCTCGGTCTGGTACTCGACGTGGGCGATCGCGATCGTGATGCCGCGTTCGCGCTCCTCGGGCGCCTTGTCGATCTGGTCGAACGGGGTGAAGTCGGCCATCCCCTTGTCGGCCTGACGCTTGGTGATGGCCGCGGTCAGCGTCGTCTTGCCGTGGTCGATGTGACCGATCGTGCCGATGTTGACGTGGGGCTTCGTGCGCTCGAACTTCTGCTTGGCCATCGGTTCCTTCCTTGCTCTCGCCAACTCGTGTACGGAGGGCGTCCTCGGTAGCGGCGGGTGGACTCGAACCACCGACACAGCGATTATGAGCCGCTTGCTCTACCTCTGAGCTACGCCGCCGTGCGACCCGTGAGTCTACCCGGCACGACGGCCCCTTGGCATGAACGCGGAGGACGCCGACCGCTCGAGAACATGGCACAAGATCGCCCGGAGACCTCCCCTTCCGGGATGGCCGAGATGGGCCTACTCGCAGCCGCGGAAGGTGGTCCTCCCACCCCGGTCGCGGCAGGCATCCGAACCCCCGCCGCCGTCCAAGATGTCTGCCCCTCCCTCGCCGTAGAGGTCGTCGTCACCGTCGCCACCATGCACGGTGTCACCCCCGCCGCCGCCATGGAGGATGTCGTCCCCGCCCGCGCCGAGGATCGAGTCGGCACCCTGGCCACCCTTGAGGGCGTCGTTCCCCGGCCGACCGCGGATGGCGTCGGCGAACCTCGACCCGATGACGGCCTCGACCTCGGCGACCAGGTCGTCGTCGGACCCCGTCGAGGCGAGGCCGATGCTCAGGTCGACGTCGACCGGGGCGGCCGCGTCGACGAAGCTGACCGTGTCGTTCCCCGCGCCGCCGTTGACGTCGTCGGCGCCGCCACCGGGCACGAGCGTGTCGCTGCCTCCCTGGCCGATGATCGTGTCGTCGCCGGCTTCGCCCCAGAGGATGTCGTCGTCGGTGGAACCCTCGAGGCTGTCCGCACCGGCGCCGGTGTGCAGGATGTCGTCGCCGGCATCACCGAACACCTCGTCATCGTCGTTCCCGGCGGTCAGGCGGTCGTTCCCGTCGCCCCCGCTGACCGAGTTGCGTCCGCCGCCCGCATCGACGACGTCGTTCCCGGCGTCACCGTTCACGAGATCGCCGCCGGCTCCGGTCCGCAGCGTGTCGTTGCCGTCGCCTCCACTCACGTCATCGAGCCCCATGCCGGTCGTCACCGCGTCGTTCCCGGCCTCCCCGTTGACCGTGTCGGGGCCGTCGCCGGCGGCGATCGTGTCACCGGCGGCACCACCCGAGATCGAGTCGCCTCCGGCCCCGCCGGTGACGATGACGGGCCCGGTGGCGGTCCCTCCGGCGAACGTATCGACCCCATCGCCGAGATGAGCCGTGATCACGTCGCTGCCGGTGTTGCTCGCGCTCACCGTGTCGTCGCCGGCACCCAGGCTCACCGTGATCGAGGCTGTGAAGAGGCCGCCCGTGCCGTCCACCGTGACGGTCTCGCCCCCGAGGTCGGTGGGCGAGACCACCCCGACCACGATCGTGGACACGTCCGCGGTCGTGCCGCAGGCCGTGAAGCCGGTCACATCGATGGTCGCCCCGTTCACGACGAGGGTCACGTCGTCCGCGGGATCGAGCGTCACCGTTAGGACCTGTCGAGGGCTGGTGCCCGTCACGATGCAGGTCGATGTGGCGCCGGCCCGCGGCGCGATCACCGCCACGTAGACCGCCAGCGAGAGAACAGCGCCGATGACGACCGATCCGCGGCGGCGAACTCGAGTTCCCGAGATCCCCATACCGCAACTCCTCGAAGAGGGTGCCGCCCCCCGTTGCTTCATCGGTCAAACTAGGTCGTCCCTGAAGACCGGAGCCTGACGGCTCGGCCAGGCGGACCTCGAGTCACCGAGTTACGAGCGATGGGTGCCGACGGCGTCGGCCAGACGTCGACCGGGACGGCCACAGCGCAACCGCCCCCGTCGAGGACGAGTCGTGGAGCTGGAGCGGGGGATCGAACCACGGTCCTCCTCCCTACCATGGAGAACTGACCGCCCTCCACCGCAGTCCGTTTCACCGGATGCCATGGTCAAGGACTGTGTCACCAGCTCTCGTGGATTCCCGGGATTCCTCCTTCGCGACGCTGGTCCGTGTCCGCGCTGTGTCCACGTTTCGAGGGACCGAGGTCCTAGCTTCCGGCGATCCCCGACCCCGCGCAGGCCTCGCCGTCGAGTGATGGATAGGCGACAACTGCGACCACCTGTCCGTCACGGACGACATGCCAGATGCCGTCCCACTCGCCGCCCACAGAAGTCACCTGAACCAGCTTGTCTGCGCGAACGATGCCCGAGGTGTTCCCCCAGATGTAGGCGGGCCCCGCGGGGAGGACCCGGATCCGAGGTCCTCCGAACGCGACGTGATCCGCGGCGGGACAGGCCAAGGCACCGGCAGCTCCGTCGGGAAGTGGCGTGATCGTCGTGGCGATCACGATCCGGCACGGTGCTGCCTGGCTCCACCGGAGTGCCGGGGATCGGATCGCTCGAGGTAACCCGCCAAGGGTCCGCGCCAGGAACCTCACGTAGGGCGACATCCCATTTCAGCTTGAGGTCGTTGAGGGAGTTCAGGGCCTCCTGATCCTTGAGCCCGATCAGGTCCGGAACCACGGTCGAGCCCGCCGTTCCGTTCGCCGATGGCGTCGACGGAACAACCACCGTCACGGTACCCACGGGCGACTCGAGTGCGAGATCGGGGACGCAGGCGACCGCCGGATACGTGCCAGCGGGCACCGACGACATGTCGCCGAATACCAGCGGGAGCTCGACGGAGCCGCCGGCCGGGACGCGGTAGGCACGACCGGTGCCATCGATCCCGCCTGGTCCCTGTCGGATCTCCTCGCCAGTCGTCGGATCGAACAGGTGCACGATGGCGAAGTACTCGCCCCGATCGTCGACCCAGTTCTCGGATCGGTCGTTCACGAGCCAGATCCCGAGGCCCGAGGAGCGGGGGTCATAGAGGACGTCGCCGCGCCAATCCAGGCGCATCCCCTCACCACGTTGCGCCGGCGTCGCGTACGGAACGTTCGCCCCCCAACCGGCGAGTGACCATTCGCCGCCGTCCTTGACGAAGTTGACGTAGTACCAGGTCTTGCCGTCTGGCATCGGAGCCGCGATCACGACGCGGCCGTGCTCCTGGTCCTCGAGGATCGGACGCCAACCTTCGGTCGGAGCATCCGAGAGCTGCGCCTCCGGGTTGGTGAAGAACTCGTCGACCACGCTCGCCGGAAGCAGGGTGAGCTGGTCCCGGGAGACCCCGGGCTTTGCGAGCACGTCGGAGCTCACCTCGGTCCCGTTCAGGTCGACGTAGGCCGGATCGAGGTGGCTCTTCGACGGGCACACCGACCCGGGATCGGGCCCGACCGTCGTCCGCTGCTCATCGCCGAACCCTGCTCTGATGAACACGAATGCCGCACCCGCGATCGCCAAGGCGGCCACGGCCGCGATGACGCGCGACGCAGGCGAGCGACGGGGCTCAGGTCGTGGTCGGTTCGGGGCGTCCGACCGCGCGCCGCCGTCCAGAGGTCGTCCATCTCGAAGTCGTCGAGGGCCTTCATCTCGTCATGCATCGCGCACCTCCAAGAGCTCCCGCAGGTGTCGCCGTCCCCGGCTCAGGTGCACATAGACCGTCGCCGTCGAGCATCCGAGGATGCCGGCGACCTCAGATGCCGGACGGTCGGCGTAGTCATGCAGGACCAGAGCCAGACGCTGCCGCTCCGAGATCCGCCGGAGCGCGGATACCAGGTCCAGCCCTTCCGCCGACGGCTCGGCGCTCGTCATGGCCTTACCCCGTTCCGGTTCGGGCCGCCGCCGTAGTTCCGATGACGCGATCCTGAACGCCACTCGCCAGATCCACGCTCGCAGATCACGGATCGCGTCCTCGTCGTGCAAGGCACGGGCGAAGGCCTCAGCCACCGCGTCATCGGCGATCTCTCGACTCCCGCTGTACCCGACGAGGGCACGCCAAAGCCTCTCGGCTTCCGCGCGATAGACGCCTTCGACCGCGGGAGCGTCACTCATCACCGCATCCTGCACCACACCCATACAGAGCCTGCGGAGGCCGCAAACCTGTACACGCGGGTAACGGCCCAGGAAGATCAGTTCCATCGGCGTCGTGCGCCGCCTAAAGACATCGATCGCCTCGACGCCCTATACACACGTGGTGACAGATCAGGCCGCTGGAGCGTCGAAGACTCAACTCGCCGCCGTCTACGAACGCGAATCGGCGCGCCTATGGCGTGCCCTGGTCGGGTTCAGCGGTGATCCGACGATCGCGAGTGATGCGGTGGCCGAGGCGTTCGCCCAGGCGCTCGCGCGAGGGGACGAGATCGACTCCGCCGACCGATGGGTGTGGAAGGCGGCGTTCCGGATCGCCGCGGGCGAGCTGAAGCGGCGCCAGCACGACGGCCGCAGCCTTCCCGAGCCGACCGGTGACGAGCTCCCCGAGCCTGTCGATCACCTGGTCGCCGCACTGAGGCAGCTCTCACCGAACCAGCGGATGGCCGTCGTGCTCCACGACTACGCCGACCGGCCCACCGCCGAGGTGGCGGCGGTGATGGGCATCGCCCGCGCGACCGTGTACGTGCATCTCAGCGAAGGCCGGCGACGGCTCCGCGCACTCTTGGAGGACGACGATGCGTGACGTGAAACGTTCCCTGCAGGTCCTCGACCAACTGGATCCCCCCGAGCTCTGGTCAGAGGCACAGCACCGGCCTGCACGACCGTTGGACGAGCCGCGCCACGATGCCGGCCGGCGTATCGCGGTGATCGTCACCGCCTTCGCGCTCACCGCGGCCGCCACGGCGTACGCGATCTCGGCGTTCAGGACCGAGCCCGCTCCCCCGCCGGTCGCACCCGTCGTGCCCGATACGCGAGGCACGCTGACGCTCCCCGAGTCGCAGGTCGCCGGGGCCATCGAGGCAGGCGGCGATGCGGTGTGGGCGGGGGTATCCGACACACACTCGAAGCGCCATCAACTGCTGCACATCGACCCCGCCTCGATGCAGATCCGTGCCTCGATCACGACGGACGTCCCCGCGTGGAGGGAGCACCTGGTCGTCACGACCGACGCGGTCTGGACCGCCGAGGGCGACACGTCCAGCGCATCGACCCCGCGACCGACAAGGTCGTCGACACGATCGAGCTCGCCGGCCTCGAGATCTCGGCCCTGGCCGGCGACGACGACGCCCTGTGGGCGGCCGCGACCGACAACCGGTTCGACGCCGGGGTGCCGAACGTCGCGGTCCTGGTCCGGATCGATCCGGCGACCGACGCAGAGGTCGCCCGGATCCCGATGGATGGATACGTCAACGGCTACGGCGACCAGATCCGGCTCGGTGCGGACTCGGTCTGGGTGCTCGGCGAGCGGTTGATCAGCGACAGCGCGGAACGAGGGGGGACCCTGGCACGGGTCGACCCGGCGGCCGACACCGTCGTCGAGACCTACGACGTCGCCGGGTTCGACATGACGGTCACCGATACGGCCGTGTGGGTCCGGTCGGCCGCCGACGGCGTGTTCGATTCTGGCGACGAGATATGGAACCTCGTGAAGATCGATCCCGCGACAGGGAACGTCGGGATCGACCAGCCGGTCGTCGACTGGGTGATCCTGGGCGCCACGGACGCGTCGCTCTGGCTGTCGCGAACAGGCGTGAACTCCGGAGACCTCGTCATCGAGGAGATCGACGTCGCATCGGGCGAGGTCACCTTCCGCGGGCGTGTCCCTGGGCTCGGCGAGCTGCTGACCGACCTCTCATTCGATGCTTCGACCCGCACCCTGTGGGTCTCAGGCCTGGCTCGGATCGAGAGGATCCCGCTCGACAGCATCTCCAACGAGATCACCGAGGGCTCGACGACGTCGATCGAACGCTTCTACCCTCCGATCTTCGAGGGCGCCGATGGGTGGGTCACGTCAGACTCCGGGTTCGTCGAGCGGGGCACCGCTGCGACCGGGTGGGCGTCGACGCGGCCCTTCGATCGCGCGGATCTTCAACCGCGCTCCCCCGCGATCCCCGTCGAGACGATCTCGAGCCTCCCGCCGGATGGCATCGTGATCGTCGCGATCGCCACGCCTGGGCGCACGATCCTGCCGGCGGCGCCTATCCCGATGGGGCCTGGATGGACTGACGCTCTCCGGCGCGACCCAGCGTCCGCCCGAGGCCGAGGAACCGCCGGGCGACTACACGGTGTTCGATGTGAGTGCGGAGAACGAGTATGTGAGCGTCCGGGTGTTCTTCGGCTCCGCGAGCCCGTCAGGCGTGGCGCTGGACCGCGCCCAGGCTGAGCTGGACAAGCTCCAGGTCCCACCCGTGTGCCCGACCCTTCGCGGCGTCGAGCCCCTGTCCATCTCAGCGACGTCAGGCGCAGTCGGGGAGGAAGTGTCGCTGCACGTGCGCTTCGGGTTCCAGTTCGAGGACGGGACCTACGACACGCAGGCGAACGGTCACGAGATCGCGTGGTGGAACGCGGATCCGGCGACGTGGGCACAACTCGCGACCTTCGCGACGGAGCCTCCCGACCCGCTCGGCCCGGGGCCGCTGCTTCGCCTGGGCGAGCTTGACCAGGCCGGTACATGCGGCGGTGAGATCTCCTTCATCGTCCCGGATGTCGCCCCAGGGATCTACACGATCGTGGTGATCGATGAGGACGGCGGCGGGGCGGGCATGACCGGGCATGCTGAGTTCCATGTGGTCCCTTGAAGGTGCTGCCAACCGGGTCACCAACCATGGCCTACGAACGAAAAGGTGCAGGCGACAGACGGTCGATCGCTCAGAGCGTGCTTCCCTCGACGGCCACCGGTTCTGAGCCGACATCGACGATCGGGAGGGCGATCCCGTGGCGGGAGCCAGCCACCACCCTAAGCCGACGCCCGGTGCGTGGGTCGACGCATGACGTGACGACCGCAGACGAACTGGCAAGGCACCCTGCGAGAGAAGATGCAGCGTCAGGTACACACTTCGAGCGCTTTCACCCCCTAGCAGGTGGGATGGATCGGACGCCACGAACCGCGTCGAGGTCGGATGAGCTCGGCCGGCTCTATCAGGACGAGGGCTCGCGGTTGTGGCGCGCCGTGTTCGCCTACGGCGGAGACGCGGAGATCGCGAGCGATGCCGTCGCCGAAGCGTTCGCCCAATGCATCCGCCGCGGCGACGAGGTTCGCGACCCGCGCGCCTGGGTGTGGCGGTCGGCGTTCCGGATCGCGGCGGGCGAGCTGAAGGAACGGGGCCGGGATCAGACGCTGGGGACCGAGGATCGACCCCACGAGATCCCCGAGGAGGTGGGAGACCTGATGGCGCTGATCGCCGGGCTGCCTCGCCAACAGCGCGCCGCCCTCGTGCTCCGTCACTACGCGGGCTACGACACCCGCGAGGTCGCCCAGATCATCGGAACGAGCCAGGCGACGGTCCGGGTGCATCTGAGCCGCGGTCGCAGACGACTGCGCGAACTCCTGGAGGACACCGATGACGCTGATCTCGACCAGATGTTCGCGCGCCTCGACCTGCTCGATGCCGCCCGACGTGTCCGAGGAGATCGAACGACGGGTCACGGCGCCGTCGCCGGCGATCCCGCCGCCCCCCAGACGACGGCGCGTCGCGGCAGGTCTCGTCGCGGCCGCCATCGTCACCGCGGCCGCCGTGCTCGCCTGGATCGTGCTCAGCCCTGTCTCCGAACGGAGGCACGAGCCACCGCCGGCGACGATGGCGAACTGGCAGGACGTGGAGCCCGGTTGGACCCGCCTGGCCGATCTGCCCTCCCCGCTCCAAGGTTCCGTCCGCGTGTGGGCCGATGGCTCCCTGATCGTGTGGGGCGGGAACGAAGGCGACGGCGCCGGGCAGTCCTCGCAGGGGTGGCGGCTGGACCGCGTCGACGGCTCGTGGCGCACGATCGCGTCCTCGCCGCTCTCGCCTCGTTCGTGGGCCGCGGCGACCTGGACCGGATCGGAGCTGTTGATCTGGGGCGGGGCATCGGGCACCGACCCGATGAGCGACCCCTTGGCCGATGGGGCCGCCTACGACCCTGCCACCGACACCTGGCGATCGCTCGCACCTGCTCCTCTCACGGCCAGGAGTCCACTCGCTTCGGTCTGGACTGGCTCCCGGTGGCTGATCTGGGGCGAGGGACCGAGTCGGACCAGCGCGAGCGCGATGGACGGGGCGGCCTACGACCCGGCCAGCGATACGTGGACCCCGATCCCCACGGCACCGCTGCGCATCAACGACGGGCAGGCGGTGTGGACGGGGACCGAGATGGTCGTCTTCGGTGCCGAACTCCTCGGCGGCAACCACGCCCAGACCGAGTTCGCCGTGGGCGAGGCGTTCGACCCCGCTTCGGGGACGTGGCGAGAGCTCCCTGC
Organism: uncultured Actinomycetes bacterium; assembly: GCA_963816275.1. GTDB lineage: Bacteria > Actinomycetota > UBA4738 > UBA4738 > HRBIN12 > JAOUEA01. The sequence continues at coordinate 53,673 of CAWFJU010000014.1, read as the reverse complement.
CTCACACCTCGACCCGCAGGCAACCGCCATCGCCTGGGACGGGCATCAGATGGTCGCCGCCGACTACCTGGCGAAGGTGCAGGCCTACGACCCGATCGCCGACGCCTGGGGCGATCTGCCCGACCCGCCGCTCGATACGGGAGAGGACTCCCCGCAGCTCGCGGTCGCCGACGGGCGGGCGATCGAGCATCTGTTCGGAAGCGCCGCGCTCCTGTCCGCCGATCAGCGTCGATGGAAGGACGTCTCCACCTCGGGCGACGACGGCGGGCTCGCGATGTTGTCCGCCGGCCGGTTCGCGGTCGCCTTCTCGGCTGCCGATCGTGGGCGAGTGTCCATCTTCCTCCCCCCACCGGACGAAGCCCCGCAGGTGGGCGCCTGGCAGGAGATACCGCTCGCCGACCAGGTCCGCGATGGCGGCAGCGTCGAGGTCTGGGCCGGGGATCGCCTCCTCGCGCGCGCAGGTCCTGCGCCCGGGACCGAGGTGCCCTCATCGGACTGGTTCGCCTACGACCCGTCGACGGGCGACTGGACGCCGACCGCGCCGGCACCGTTCGCTCGGAGCTTCCCCGTCTCGGTCTGGACGGGCTCCGAGGCGCTCTTCTGGGGCGGCTACGACGGGACGCGGAACCACCGCGACGGGATGGCCTATGACCCTCTGAACGACACGTGGCGCACGATCCCGGAGGCGCCGCTCGACACCGATCATCCGACCGTGAGCGTGTGGACGGGCGAGGAGCTGATCGTGTGGGGTGGTGGGCGCGCAGGCGAGGTCTCGAACCACACGGGCGCCGCCTATGACCCGTCGACGGACTCGTGGCGACGGATCGCCGACGCGCCGGTCGACCTGAACGCCGCGGCGGGTGCGTGGTCGGGGCGCGCGATGTACGTGTTCGGCTCGAACCTGAATGGCCGGAACCACGCTGATGTGCAGGGGATCGTCACCGCCAGCTACGACCCGACGAGCGATACGTGGACGGAGCTTCCGACCGCGCCTCTCTCGCCCCAAGCGTCTGCGGGTGGGTGGGTCGACGGCCGGCTCGTGGTCTACGACTACAACACCGACGCGGCTGCCTTCGATCCCTCGACGGGTCGCTGGGAACGCCTTCCCGACGCGCCGTTCGAGTCCGGCGAGTGCTATCCGGACGCGGTCGTGACCGGGCAGGTGTTGGTCGCGTGGTACTGCGGCGAGCTGGCGATCTTCGATCCGCGCACGGCTGCGTGGACCTCGGTGCCGGGCGGCATCAGCCAGGCACAGATCGCTCCACCCGCCTACGGCGGAGCCCTGTACCAGTTGTGGCGGTTCGCATCGCTCGACGAAGGAGATGGTGTCGTCTACTTCGACGCCGAGGGCTTGACGGTCGAGGAGAAGGGCGGGGTCTGCTACGGCTGTGCTGGGGCGCCGCGCAGTCTCTGGGCCTACCGTCCCCCTGGATAGAGCGGGGGGCTCGACGGTCCAGCCACCATGCCGTCTCGGGGGGGCAGGGTCTCGCCCACCGCTGATCACGGAAACACCCCGTGACCAGCGGACTTGCTTGGAGCTGGAGCGGGGAATCGAACCCCGGACCTCCTCCTTACCATGGAGGCGCTCTGCCGACTGAGCTACTCCAGCGGCGGATGGATGATAGCAACCCCGACCCGAGGTCCCGGGAGCCGTCTGCGAGGATTGACCGCGTGCGGCGGTCTCTCCCTCTCCCGCTCGCGGCAGCCATCCTCGCCGCATGTAGCGGCGCCCACCCCTGCCCCGATCCGAACTCGCGCGGACACATCACGTTCACGGGCGGCGGCGCGCTGACGGTCCGGATCGCCGACGAGCCCGACGAGCGCGCCCGCGGCCTGATGGGGGTGGAGGATCTGCCCGCCGACGAGGGGATGGCGTTCCTCTACGGGGGCCCGACCGAGGACACCTTCTGGATGAAGGACACGACGATCCCCTTGTCGATCGCCTTCGTCGACGACCACAACCGGATCGTGTCGATCCGCGAGATGACCCCGTGCCCCGACGGCGACGCATGTCGGACGTACGCTTCCACCGAGCCCTACATCAAGGCGATCGAGGCCGAGGCCGGGTGGTTCGCGGCCCACGGCATCGAGGAAGGCGACCGCATCAGGAGCTTCGATGGACCCTTCTGTTACTGAGCCCGACGACCACTGCCTGCTCTGTTCCGCCGAACGCGTCACCGACTGGTTCCACGAGGACGACGACTGCTGGGTCGCCGAGTGCCTCGTCTGCCGCACCCCCATGGTCGTGTGGCGAACGCACGGCCTGCCCGACCCGGAGCGAGAGGCCACGCTGCTCCACCACCTCGAACGTGTCGCCGCCGAGCGATACGGGGACGAGGGCTTCTACATCGACGCCGAGCGGCGTCGGATCCCGGACCATTGGCACGCGCACGCTCGACCTGCGGGAGGGTTCTTCGATCCGGCCAGCGAGCTGCACGGCAAGTTCTGACGCACCGGGTGGCGCGGTCGTACCCGAACGTTCGAAGATACGCGCATCGATCAGGGCGAACCGAGAGGCGGGACAAGCGACATGGGAAGCACCGCAACACCCACCGCCGGCGACGGAGCGGAGGCCGGAGCCGCAGCGCCTCAGCCGGATCCCGGAGCGCTGATCCGGAGTACGGCGTTCCGCAGGTTGCTCGTGTTCTCGGCCCTGATCGGCGTGGTTGTCTCGTTGGCGTCCTGGGGCTTCCTCGAGTTGCTCCACGTGATCCAGCAGGGTGTTTACGACGACCTGCCGGGAGCCCTCGGGTTCGACACCGCGCCGTGGTGGTGGCCGCTGCCCGTCCTCGGCATCGCCGGCCTGATCATCGCGTTCGCGATCGTGCGCTTGCCCGGGAACGGCGGCCACATCCCCGCGAACGGTCTGAAGACCGGCCCTCCTACCACACCCATCCAGCTCCCTGGTGTACTCCTGGCCGCGCTGGCCTCGATCGGGCTCGGACTGGTGCTCGGCCCGGAGGCGCCGCTGATCGGCCTGGGAACGGGCCTCGCGCTCCTCGCCGTCGGGCTCTCGAAGAGGACGTGCCCGATCAGGCCAAGATGGTGCTGGCGGCGGCCGCGAGCTTCGCCGCCCTCGCGACGATCTTCGGGTCCCCCATCATCGGCGCCGTGATCATCATCGAGGCGGCGGGCCTCGGGGGACCGACGTTGCCGCTCGTCCTCCTGCCGGGTCTGCTCGCGGCGGGGGTCGGTTCGCTCGTGTTCATCGGCGTCGGCTCGCTCACCGGCCTGAGCTCGAGCGCCTACGCGATCGCGCCCCTGACGCTGGCGCAGTACCCCAGCCCCAACCTCGGTGACTTCGTATGGACGGTCGCGCTCGGCGTCGCCGCCGCGATCGGCGCCTTCATCATCGTGGAGATCGGCCGGCGAACGCATCACGTCGTCACGAAGCGACCCTTCGTCTTGATCCCGCTGGCAGCCCTCGCCGTGGCCTCGGCGGCGATCGCCTTCTCGGAGATCACCGGCTACACGTCGAGCCTCGTGCTCTTCTCGGGGCAGGACGCGATGGATCAGCTCGTGAGCAAGGCCTCGACCTTGGCGCTCGGTGTCCTAGCGCTGCTCCTGCTCTTCAAGGCCCTCGCGTGGGGCATCTCGCTCGGCGGAGCACGGGGCGGGCCGACCTTCCCGGCGATCTTCATCGGGATCGTCGGCGGTCTGCTGGCCGCGCATCTGCCGGGATTCAGCCAGACGCCGGCCGTCGGCGTGCTGGTCGGAGCCATGGTCGTCTCGGTCCTGCGGCTCCCGCTCTCCTCGATCGTGATCGCGCTCGTCGTCTCGCAGGCAGGCCCGGGCGTGGCGCCGCTCATCATCGTCGGCGTCGTCGTCGCCTACATCGCCACCGAACTGCTCGCGGCGCGGCGCCCCGTCGACGCCACGGGAACCGCCGGTGGCTAGCGGCGGATGCTGACCCAGGCGATCGGCGACTTCCTCCCCGCCGCCGTCGCGGTCGCCCTGAGCCCGATCCCGATCGTCGCCGTCGTGCTGGTGCTTCGGGACCCAGCGAGCTCGATCGAACGGATCGGCGTTCGCGAGACCGTGCGGTCGGACCGCTCGCGACGATCGAGGGGTTCATGCTCGCCAACAACAACGTGATCATGATGGTGTTGCTGCTCGTCCTGGGCGCCAAGATGCTCGGTGACGGACTCGCCTGCCTCCAAGGCTGAGCTCAGCCGGCCCCGGCCCGGCGACGGACGGCGGTCCCTACGAACGGACGACCGGACCTGCCTCTGAGATGTCGATCTCCGCGAGCGTTGTCCCCGCAAGCGCCCGGCGGAACGCCTCCCCGGCGGCCATCCACGTGTCGTGCACCACGCAGCGGTCGTCCCGGCGGCACGGGCCGCCGCGCAGGGTGCACCGCGTGTTGATCAGCGATCCTTCCGCCGCCTCGACCACCTCGAGGATCGAGATGTCCCGGGGATCGCGCGCGAGGCGATAGCCGCCGCCGCGCCCCGCCTTCGACTCCGCGATCCCGGCCTTGGCCAGCAAGCCGAGCACCTGTGGCGTGAAGGGCTTGGGCAACGCCATCCGCTCGGCCACGACCGAGATGGTCACGTACCGCCCCTCGGCGTAGCTCGATGCCAGTGCCAGCGCGGACCGCACGGCGTAATCGCCCGTCTTGGTGAGCGTGATGTCCACGCCGCGGAGTCTAGCCGCCACGATCACGCTGGCGCTCAACGTTCAGTCAGCAAGTCCTGAAAACGGGCCGAAGGTCCCGGGGAGGCCGGGACCATCCTTGAGTCACGCCATCAACCTTTAGTGACAGACTCCAGATACGCATCCCACCACGACCACCTCAAGGAGGACGAGTGCGATGAAGAACCCCATGTTGGTCGGGACGGCGGCGGCGCTGGCCCTGGTCGCGGGACTCGCGCTCTCGCCCACCGTCAAGTCCGACGCTACGAACGCCCAGGGTGGAACACCGACCTACAAGGTGGACTCGGCGAACGGCACCACCGTGAACGTCGACCTGACCGCAGAAGAGGCGGTCCAGGAGATCGCCCCCGGCGTCCAGTACCACGTGTGGACCTTCAACGGGACGGCGCCGGGCCCCGTGATCCGCGTGCACCTCGGCGACACGATCCACTTCACGCTGACGAACGACAGCAAGATCGGGATGCAGCACTCGATCGACTTCCATGCCGCGATGACGCCTTGGGCGGATCTGCCGAAGGCGGGCTCCGACACCCTCACCGGCAACTACCAGCCGGTGAACCCCGGCGAGACGAAGACGTTCGATTGGGTGGCCATGTACCCGGGCGTCTTCATGTACCACTGCGGGGTCCCGCCGGTCCTCCAGCACATCTCCAACGGGATGTACGGCGCGATCATCGTCGAGCCCGACGACCTGCCCCCGGAGCGTGAGTTCGTGCTCGTCTCCAGCGAGTTCTACCCGGGCAGCAAGCCGATCGACGGCCTCTACGAAGGGGACCTCGACCGCATGCTCGCCGTCGACCCCGAGTACGTCGTGTTCAACGGGAAGGTCGACCTGTACAAGTCCGAGCCCCTCGTCGTGGCGCCGAACGAGCCGTTCCGCGTCTGGGTGATGAACGCCGGTCCAACGCTCACGAATGCCTTCCACGTGATCGGCACCATGTTCAACGAGACGCACGACACCGGGAATCCGGCGAACACGCTGTACGGGCTGCAGACGTTCAACATCGCGCCCGGGAGCGGCGCGATGTTCGAGTTGCAGATCCCCGATGCGGGCCTCTATCCCTTCGTGACCCACGCGTTCGCGTACACGGGGCTCGGCGCCGTCGGGCTGATCAAGGTCGACCCGGCTGCGCCACCCGCCCCGACCAGCTACCCGATGATGGCTGACCCCTTCGACGGGGGCCTGACGCCGGTTGCCGGAGTCACCACGTCGACGGGCAGCACCGAGCCGTCGGGCTCGATGTCCGGTATGCCGGGCATGTCGATGTCGCCGAGCGCGTCGTCGGCGCCGGCCTCCTCCGCGGCCGCCGCGTGCGCGCCCGACGGGTCGGCCCTGACGATCGCCGCGAGCAACTCGATGTTCGACACGGACTGCCTGGCCGCCCCGGCCGGGAAGCCGTTCACGATCGTCTTCGACAACCAGGATCCCGGCGTGCCGCACAACGTCTCGATCTATACGGACGATTCCGCGGCGGGATCCCTGTTCGTCGGTGAGCTCATGACCGGGCCAAAGAAGATCACGTACGAGGTGGGGCCGCTCGACCCGGGCACGTACTTCTTCCGGTGCGATGTGCATCCCACCACGATGACGGGAACCTTCGTCGTCGCATGATCGGGCGCCTCACGACCTCGGTGCCGGGCGGTCCCGCTGAGACCGCCTGGCCCGTCACATCCGCGGAAGCGTGACGACCCCGTAGACCGCGAAGGCGAGGAGCACCAAGGCGAGCGCGTTCGCGCCGATCCGGACCCCGCGGAGCCTGAATCGCTGCGCGATCGCGACGAGGAACAGCACGGACGCGAACAGCACCGTCTGGCGCACGTACTTGTTGGCGGTCTCCCGCGCTTCCGTCCCTAGCGCGAAATACCCCGATGCCTGGGCGTTCAGCTTCGCGCCCTTCGCAATCGACGGGTTCTCGAACCCGGGCATGTATCCGGGCCCCGGCGGCGCATCCGGGTTCGCGAAGGGATCGGTCGCGAGCCAATCCTGGAACGCGGCGGCGTACTCGGGCGTGAACCGCTTCTCAAGCATCGCCTGCAGTTCCCGGTCGCCGGCAGCGTGCGCCTGGAGCCACGCGGTGAAGAACGACGAGTCCGCGACCAGCTCCTGACCACCGAACGTCGACGCCGCCTCGGCCTCGAACCGCGTCGACGACGCGAGCCCGTAGAGGCGGGCCTGCTCGCCGCCCCACTGCGTGCCCTGGTAACCGCTATAGGCCGTGGCGATCGCGACGATGGCGAGCACCGAGACCTCGAGGATCTCGACGACCTTCTCCCAGCGTTGCTGCGGGGGTCGTTCGCTCACCGCCGCTACCCCGGCAACACGTTGATCGCCCGCGCGATCACGAGGATCGCGGTGATCAGCGAGATCACCGACTCGAGCATCATCGTCATCTTCGCCCAGGTCCGCACCGGAAGCGTGTCGGTCGGACTGAACGCCGTCGCGTTCGTGAACGAGAGGTAGAGGTAGTCGGGATACCGGGGGATCCATCCATCGGGCGCCAGCTCCGGCATCGCTTCCTCTGGAAAGCCGAAGCTCGGGGGATGCTGGACCCCGCGGCCCGTTCGGCCGCACCGCCCCGGTCCAGCTCCCAGAACCAGAGACTGAAGACCACCACGTTCGTCACCCACAGGGCGGCCCCGCGACCCAGCAGCGCCGTCGGTTGCACGCCGGCATACGCCGTGTCGATGATGTCGAGGATCAGCACGTAGAGACCGCCGAAGGTGCCGATCGTGAGCAGGACGATCAACACGATCGTGGCGCGACGCGCCGCCCGCGTTCGTCGGTCGATGCGCCCGGGATCGCGGAAGATCATCGCGGCGAGCGCCGCCACCTCGAGGATCGGGAACACCCACCAGTACTCGAGGCGGCCCTCGTGCGGCGTGATCACCTGGAGCACGATCGCGACCACGACGGCGACGGCCATCGGCCAGCGCCGCTCCGGGGCGATCCCGGCGTTCGGCGCGCTCTCGCTCGTCGTCATCCGGCGGAGCTTGTCACACGGTGCCGGACCCCGCCATCGACACTCACACGCTCCACCTGCCCATAGGGCCACGCGACCCGGACGTGGTGGGACGGCCGGCGTCGACATCACGATGTGCGGACCTAGCATGAAGGTAAGGCCATGTCCGGCCTCCCGAGCACCCTCTCCCGAGGTCGGATCTGGCGAGATGGAGGAAGGGAGGAGAGATGACCACCGCCACTAAGCCGTACGTCGTGTCGGACGAGCACATGATGATCGAGCCGACGATGCGCTCGGGCTGGGTGACCTTCGCTGGCATCGTGTTCCTGGTCGGCGGCTTCGCCAACTTGTTCTGGGGGCTCGGCGCCCTCGCGGACAAGACATACCTGGACGCTGAGGGCCTGCTGTACAGCACCCTCAACACGTGGGGTTGGGTCGCCGTGATCTGGAGCGCCGTCGTTCTCGTCGGTGCCGTGATGTTGTTCGCTCGGATGCCGATCGCACCGATCGTGGGCGTCGTGCTGGCGACCGTGAGCTGCGTGTTCTGGATGTTCGCCCTGCCGGTGCTCCCGTTGTTCGCGATAGCGGCGATCATGCTCGACGCGCTGGTGATCTACGGGCTCGTCGTTCACGGCATGCAGTCGTGACCGCACGGCCCGACATGTGAACCGCCTCCGGCCGCCTGGGCGTGGAACCGCCGCCCAGGCGCCGAGGTTCCTTCACGAGGCGGCTAGTCCATCGAGGCGGAGAACGCCCGGTCCGCGTCGGTGAGACGCACCGCCAGCGTCGTGGCGAGCCATCGGTGCAGAGCCGCGGCCGTCTCCGGCTCCTCCGACTCGAGCCGGTCCAGCGACACCCTGCTCAGGCCGAGCACCACACACGGCGTCTCGGCGATCACGTCCGCCGTCCGGGGATCGCCCGTGTACAGGCCCATCTCACCCACCATCACCCCAGGCCGCACGGTGGACAGTCGTCGCCGCTCCCCTTCCGGGGCCGAGAACTCCACCCGCAGCCTGCCCGACTCCAGGACGAAGAGGTCATCCGGCGGATCACCCTGGCGGAGCAGCACGGTCCCTTCTTCGATCGACCGCCGCTCGAGGTAGGGCATCAGGTGAGGTGGAAGGGAGGTGATCCCCTCGCCTGCGCCCGGCGTGCTCGGCGTGGCCTCCTCCAGCAGGGTGTCCTCACATCGCTGCAGCGCTCGGTCGAGGTCCGGCTCGAATCGGACGGCGTCGGAGTCGACCGCCCCGCCGCGTCGGAGCTGGCGCTCCACCCCTTCGGGCGCACCGGCGAACACGAGCTCACACCCACGCGCCTCGGTGAGCTGCGTAACCTTGCGGAACGACAACACGCCCGACGAGTCGACGCCGGTGACCCGTCGGAGATCGATGACCAGGAACCGGATCGGTCCGGCCTCGAACCGTTTGCGGATCCGCTCGAGGAACCCGCTCGCCGTCCCGAAGAACACGAACCCGTTCAGGCGGAGGATCTGGACGCGGTCGGCGAGATCCTGGAGGACCGCGCGTTCTCCGGTCGGGCGATCGACGTTGCTGCGATACGTGTTCCCGAACGCGTACTCGCGGACCAGGTCGATCCGTCCGTAGTTGACCGCGAACAGCACGATCGCGAGGATCAGGCCCACGACGAGCCCGGTCATCAGGCCCCTCGTCGCGATCGACAGCAGGATCGCCAGGACGATCAGGTACTCCCCCAGCGGCAAGGACCGGCGCATGTCGACGATCCACGCCACCAGGAACGAGAGCCCGACGAAGACCAGGACGCCGCCCACGATCATCCGGGGGATCAGCCCGACGATGTCGGCGCCAAAGACGACCGCCCCCAGGGGGACGAGTGCGGCGATGAGACCCGCCCTCCGTCCGTCGACCGCCATCTGCTCGCCGAGCGCGGTGAGGCTGAGCGCGTGGTACCCAGGGATCGCGCCGAGCAGGCCGGTGATCACGTTCACGATCCCGGCGTCACGGAGCTCCCGGTTCGAGTCGAGGTCGGTGTGCAGCAGCACCTCGACGCCGCCCACGTTGAACAGGCACGCCATGACGGCGACGAACACCGTGGAGGCGATCCCGGCCGCCTGCCCGAGCACCGCCGACCAGTCGGCACCCTGGAGCGCCTTCACGGTGTACGGCTCCCACAGGTCTGTCTTCACGAACGGCCCGAGCAGCCAGAGTCCGTCTCGCGCTTCCTGGATCGACTTGCCGGTCACGACCAGCCAGATCGCGAACCCCACGAGCCCGAGGGCGAGCATCGCGGGGATCACCAGTGGCCGCTTCACGACCCGGGTCGCGATCAGCAGGATGGCCCCGAAGGCGAGGGCCGGGACCCACCGCTGCAGTTCGAAGGGGTCCACGAACTGGCTCATCGTGCTCCACTTCGGCTCCATGCCTGCGGCGACCCGGATGCCGCCCTTCATCAGTAGCCAGCCGGTGCCGGCGAGGAATCCGCCGACGACCGGGTACGGGATGAACCGGGCGAGATTGCCGAGCCGGAACATGCCGAGCAGCAGGAACGTCGTCGCCGTCAGGAGCGTCACGACCAGGGTGGCCGCGACGACGGTGAGGAAAGCCCGATGCGGGCTGCCGGACGCGTCCAGCGCGGTGCTCGCCGCCACGATCCCCAGCACGGCGGCGGCGGCGTCCTGCACGCTGCCGACGACGCCTCGGCGGCCCGCCCTCCAGGCGAGGACCCCGAGCGTCACCGCGGCCGCGATCAGATAGATGCCGATCCCGGCCGGAAGGAACTCCTCGAGGTACCCGCCGAACACGAGCGCGGCGAACGAGATCGCGAGGACAACCTCGACGACGCCGATCACCGCGCCGGCCGAGATCGTCGCGAGCACGCCCCCGGTACCGCGAGCCTCGGACACCCGGTCCCCCTTCCGCCACAGACGGTGCTGGCCTGCGAGCACCCTAAGCGGCGATCCCAGGTTGCGCCAGTCGGCACGAGGGTCCGGGCGACCCTGCCGGAGGGTCCGGGCGCCTCTACGGGCGGCGAACTAGGTCAGCCGAGAGAGGACGCCCTTGACGTCTCGCCTGTCCCTACCCCCTCGTGCTGACCCGTCAGCGGTTCGCGGACGGCGGCTGGGCCGAGGACGAAGGTCCCCGCCCCATGCCCGATGTCACCGTGTCCCGCTGGCTGTAGGTATTGGCGTAGTGACTGATGTCGATGACCACGGCCAGTCCGATCCAGAGCCAGTCCCATCCGTGGACACCGAGCGGCGGCGCGCCGAGGAGCAGCCACATCAGGGTGGTGAACGGCAGGAAGATCAACCCCAGCAGCGGCCAGATCCACGTGTCGAACACGGAGTCGAAGTACGAGGGCCGCGCGATCCATGCGAACAGGACGACGAGGCGCGGCGCGAACGCCGCCATCAGCACGAACAAGCAGCCCATCGGGGTCCCCCCTCGGCGGACCTCGGTCGGGTCCGTCCGCGCGATCGTAGTTGGCGCGCTCGACCACGTCGAGGATCGATGACGGAGCGGCACGATCGTGCCCTCGATCCATGAACCTGGAGGCCGGAACGCGGCGACAGGTTAGATTGCCACCTCTGGTGGATGCACGTGCGCTCGAGCCGACCCCCCGGAGGTGCCGTGGAGACCGCGACGCAGAGGCTGCATCGGCTCACGTCCTACGAACCCGGGCGTGAGTGGGACGAGGCCCTCGACGACCCACAGGTGGTCCAGGACCTCGTGGTGAACGACCTCGATCGTCTCCCGTGGTTCTACAAGCGGTACGAGGAGGGGCTGCCTCGCGTCCCCCTCCCCCGCAGCCTGCCGCCCACCTCGGCGCCGGCCGTCGCCGTGCTCGCGGGCACGCTGGACGTCGACCGCACCGATCTGGATCTCCCGCACCTCTCGCGACTGCTCCACCTGTCCGCCGGGGTCGTCCGCACGATGGAACGGCCGTACGCGACGTGGCTCTTCCGCGCCGCAGGATCGGCGGGCGGGCGGTTCCCGCTCGAGATATACGTCGCCGTGCCCGATGGCTCGAGCCTGCCGGCCGGCGTGCACTGGTACGACCCGCACGATCATGCGCTGGTGAGGATCGGACCGCCGCCCGGCCATGGCGCGCCCACCCTCGTCGTCACGGGCATCCCGTGGCGCACCGGGTGGCGCTACCGCGAGCGTGGGTTCCGACACGTGTACTGGGATGCGGGCACCATGCTCGCCCAGCTGCTCGCGGTATCCGACTCCGCGGGACTCGACGCCCGGCTGTACACCCGCTTCCCGGACGCGGCGGTCGCCACGCTCGTCCGGGCGGATCGCGTCCACGAGTGGCCGGTGGCCATCGTGGCCCTGGGTGACGGCCCCCCGGCGCTCGAGGCGGGCGGCCCGGCGGCCGCCGGCGGCGTCGACGCCGCCCCCGTGGAGTTCCCGCTCGTCACAGCGGCGCAGCGGGCAGGCGACGGCGTCACGCTCGGTCCGCCATGGGAGCAGGGCGCCCCCGTCGACATCGCCGTCCGGGGAACCGACCCGATCGAGGCCGTCGTGCTCGCCCGGGGGTCACAGCGACGCATGGACCCATCGCGCGGACTGCCGGAGCGCCTGCTCCGCACGTCGATGACCGCGGCGCTTCGAGGGATCGCGATCCCTCATCGCCTCGTGGTGCACGATGTCGACGGGCGGGCGCCCGGCGTCTACCGATGGCCGGACCTCTCGGCCCCCGTGCGCCCCGGGTCCCTGCGGGACGAGCTGTATCGCGTGTGCCTGGAGCAGGGGCTCGCCCGCGATGCCGCCTTCGTCGTGATCGGTGCGACCGACGTCGCCTCGCTCGACGACCGCGAGTACCGCGAGGCGCAGCTCGCCGCCGGCATCGTCGAAGGCAGGCTCCACCTCCTCGCCTACGCTCTCGGGGCGAGCGCTTCCGGGATGACGTTCATCGACAGCGAGATCCCCGCGCTGCTGGGCGAGCCGCTCGACGCGCTGCTGTTCACCTGCGTCGGCGTGCCCGAGTACGCGTCGGCCGCGGGGGGCATGCCCGGGGCACCCACCGCCGTGGGCAAGGTGACCGAGCGCTGACCCCGTGTTGAGGAATCGTCCCGGGATGCCGATATCCCTTGGATGCGCAAGACGGCATCCTGCCTCGCCCTGATCCTGCTGGCCGGCATCCTCGCGGCCCCGCCGGCGTTCGCGTCGATCAACGCGATCGTGCAGCTTCCCTCCGGCACGGCCTACTCCCCGTACGGAGGTCCGGCCTCGGTGACCTTCGTCTTCCCACCTGGTGAACCCGCCGCGATCTTCACCGTCCGGCTCCGACAGCCGGGGCACGCGGCCATCAAGGAGAGGGACTACTTCGTTGAGCCCGACACGCAGAGCTCTCCGTACCAGGTCAACTTCTCGTGGGGGAGTCTCTCGGTCTCCAAACCCACCGACTACGTGATCGACGTCCGCCCCCAGGGCGGATCGGCGATCACGAGCACCCCGTTCACCCTGTTGCCGCCGCTCGTCTCCGAGCTCTCGGCCGCGCCGTCGCCCTTCTACCCACTCGTCCAGGACGGTTACAAGGACGACACGAAGATCGGGTTCTCGCTGGCGGCCGACGCCCTCGACACGGTGGTCCACGTCTTCAGGGACGACGCGTTCGGGCGCTGCTGCGGCTCGGAGATCCGGACCGAGGATCTGGGTTCGCTCGCGGCCGGTGCCCACAGGTGGACCTGGGACGGGACGGCGAACAACTTCTCGGCGGCGCCCAAGGGCACGTACTTCGCGAAGGTGGAGGCCACCGACACGGACGCGAACTCCACGGTCTCCAAGCCGCAGAAGGTCGTGATCACGAGGGGGTGGATCCGACTGAGGGCCACGAAGGAGAAGCAAGGAAGGACCTACGCTCGAACCGCGGACGAGCAGGACACGGCGCTCGGAGGCAACTGCAACGTCACGCGCAACGCCACGACCCACGCCGCGGACATCACGTGCGCCAACGCGAACATCTCGGTGATCTGGACCTGGGGCCTGAAGGCGAAGGAACGGATCGAGTCGGTGTCCTTCGTGATCGACGGCGGCGTCTGGGGATGCCACAAGGCGGAGAGCCACACGGTCACGCAGTCGGTCCTTCGGGTGCATTCCCCGCCGACCTCGACGTGCCGGGTGATGAAGGCCAAGATCACGTACAGCTACCCCGTCCAGGCCTGAGATCCGCCCCGCTCGACGAGCACCTGTAGTTCACTGCTCCCATGCACGGGACTGAGCGCGGGTCGCTGAGCGATGCGGATGCGTCTGACGCGCAGGACCCGGCAGCCGCGGCGGTGGATCTCTACTGGATCCCGCTCGGAGCGGGAGCGCGCGTCGTTCGCCTGAGCGGGAAGGTGTTCGAGGCGATCGGCGCGACGGTCCAGCGGCGTCGGCCCTGCGACCTGTACCACTCGGCGCTCATCCTCTCCGTCCCCGACGGACGGTACGTCGTCGAGCAGACCCCGGTCCCCGACGAGGACGGCGAGCGACGCGGCGCCGTGATGGAGGGCGCGGTCGGCATGAGGCTCGCGGGCCGCTTCCGCGTGTTCAGGTACGAGGTCCGGCGCTGGCGGGACGGGACGATCCCGGACCTCTCGTATGCCGTCGCGAGCCCCGTCCGGGTCACGGATGACCTCGCCCTTGCCGCGCGGATCCTCGACCTGGTGCCGGCCGTCCCCCCGCTCGTGTGGGGCCGCGACGAACGCCACACCGGCGAGATGTGGAACTCGAACTCGGTGATCGCGTGGGTGCTCGCTCGCGCAGGGATCGACGCCACGGGGATCCCGTCCCCACGCGGGGGCCGAGCGCCCGGTTGGCGGGCGGGTGTCGTGGTCGCCGGTCGCCACACCGGGCCGCCGCCCTCCGATGTCGGCGGTTGATGCGAACATACGTTCGTGTCGAACGAGGGCACGATCCTGCACGCCGACGCCGACTCCTTCTACGCGTCCGTCGAACAGCGGGACGACCCGACCCTGCGGGGTCGTCCCGTCATCGTGGGCGCCGGCGTCGTGCTCGCCGCCAGCTACGAGGCCAAGGCGTACGGCGTCCGCACCCCGATGGGCGGATCACAGGCGCGTCGGCTGTGCCCCCAAGCGATCGTCGTCGCCCCCCGTATGGACGCCTACAGCGCGGCGAGCAAGGCGATGTTCGAGGTGTTCAACGACACGACTCCGTTCGTGGAAGGGCTCTCGATCGACGAGGCATTCCTCGACGTCGGAGGCCTGCGGAGGATCGCGGGTTCGCCGGCGGAGATCGCGACACGGCTGCGCCGGGACGTCCTCGAGAGGGTCGGGCTGCCGATCACCGTGGGCGTGGCGCGGACCAAGTTCCTCGCCAAGGTCGCGAGCGGGGTCGCCAAGCCCGACGGCCTCCTGGTCGTGCCGGTCGACGGCGAGCTGGCCTTCCTTCATCCGCTGCCGGTCGAGCGCCTGTGGGGCGTCGGCCCGGTCACCGCCGGCAAGCTCCACGATCGGTCGATCACCACCGTGGCCCAGGTCGCACGGCTCGGTGAGGCCTCGCTCGTGCGGATCGTTGGGCGCGCGGCCGGCCGTCACCTCCACGCGCTCGCCCACAACCACGATCCCCGGCGGGTCGACACGGGGCGGCGGCGACGCTCGATCGGTACCCAGCGGGCGCTCGGACGACGAGCCCGATCCCCCGAGGCGCTCGACTCCGACCTGATCGCGCTGGTGGATCGCCTGTCGCGACGGCTGCGCGGGGCTCATCGCGTCGGTCGCACGGTCGTGCTCCGTCTGCGGTTCGACGACTTCTCGCGGGCGACCCGGTCGCACACCTTGCCCGAGGCGACCGCCGACACCGAGACCTTGCTCATGGCCGCGAGGGCACTGCTCGACGCCGCGCTGCCGATGATCCGAGATCAGGGCATCACGCTGATCGGCATCAGCTTCACCAACCTCCACGGCGACGGCGCGATCCAGCTCGCGTTGCCGTTCGATGGCTCCCGAGGATCGACGCTCGATGCGACCCTCGACTCGGTACGAGACCGGTTCGGGTCGTCGGCCGTGACGAGGGGGGTCCTCCTCGGGCGGAAGCAGGGCATGAGCGTCCCGCTCCTCCCGGACTAGTCATCCCAGCGGACGACGATGTCCCCACCGACCCCCGGCAACGGCAAGGCCGCCGCTTCCTCCTCGACGGCATCGCGCGCGGCGCGCGAGAGGCGGCGCCAGGTCTGAACCGACACCGTCCCCTGCGCCCGGCGCCACGTCCCGGCGATCTCTCCGTCGACCAGGAGCGCCCCCGGCCAGACGCGCGAGGTCCAGAGCTCGCGGCGGCGATCCGGGTCCGGAACCAGGAGTTCGCGGTCGTCTCCCTGCAACAGGTAGTACGCGTCCCCGCTGGGGAGGAGCCGTGCGGCCGCCGCCGACCCGGGAGCCGCGCGGAACATCGGATCGTCACGGGTGAGGATCCACGCCTCGCCGACCGGCGTCCGCACGGGGGTCAACGTTGGGCCGAGCGCGTCGAACGCTGCGACGCCGCCGCGCACCGCGATCCCGGCCCACTCGGCGAAGGCGGCCGGCGTGCCAGGACCGAAGACATGGAGGTACCGGCGTGCGAGCTCGAGGCGAGCGTCGCGCGGATCGATCTCCGGAGGCGGGACGGTCCAGATCGTCGGCTGCCGCGCACCGTCCCATCGGAGCACCACGGTGCCGGTCGGCGCGGCGTACCGGAGCCGGTTCGGGTGTTCGCCGAGCGCGCGGCCCGCCTCCCCGTAGGGCATCGCGGCACCGTCGAGGAGCGCGTGCAGACGGGCGGCGAGGTCCTCCGCGAGCCGCCGGCCCTTAGCGTCGTCCGGGGATCTCCCCAGCGAGAAGACGGCGAGGTCCCGGGCCGCGACGACGTAGGCACTGAACCTCGGCCCCCACAGCTGCACGAGCGAGGGGTCGTCCCAGGTGGTGGGCTGGGTCCCCTCGACTCGGGCATGGATCGAGAGGAGCGCGGCCCGGGGCATGCTGTCCTGCAGGCCCGCCCACGCGGCGCGCCTGAGCGAGCGCGCCCCACGCGGGAGCCGCTCGTCGAGCGCGCCGACGCGCCGGCGGTACGCGAGGATCTGCGTCCGAGTAAGGTCGAGCTGCCGGGGGGCCATCAGCTCGGAACGCGTTCAACCCGGGTCATCGCCGCCACCTCCCCCGGCGTGCCCCTCCTCGAGGGCATCCAGGTCTCGCTCCGCGTACTGGCGGTGCTCCCACTCTTCGCTGAGGATGATCAGCAGGATCTCGCGCACCGGGAAGTCGCGGCGCTCGGACCAGCCCGGGCCCATGACCGGCTCGGCGTCCAGCGACTCGTCGGTGAGACCGTCGACGACGTGACGCACCGTCGACATCCGGTCCCGACGCAGCTCGAGCACCTCGTCGAGCGACGGGCGGGCGCGACGATCGCGGGGCAAACCCGCCGTCTCAGGCATCTCGTCCCACGGCAGATCGAGGGGATCCCACGGCGAGGGGTCGCCGAGGATCGCCCGTCTGACCCAGGAGTCGGTGGCGAAGACGAGGTGCCGCAGCGTCTCGATGAACGACCACTCGCCGTCGACGGACCCGTGGAGCAGCTCGGGCGGCAGCCGACGTGCCCGTTCGACCGTCCCGTCCCAGAGCCTCTCGACGATGTCCCACGCGTCGCGGAACCCAGCCGGGTCGGTTGGCCGCATCTCCGCTCGACCCGGAAAGCGCCGGTCGAGCTCGGCTTCGACCAACGGCGCGATGTCGACGCCATTGATCGTCACGTTCACCATCTCGCCGTGGATGTCCACGTCGACCAGTTCGACGCCGCGCATCACCACGTGGTGGAGGTCGACCCCCCGGAACCGGGCGCCACTCAGATCGACCCGCTCGAACCGGGCGCCACGGAGATCGGCGTCGGAGAACTCGACCATCGGACCAGGCTAGCGACATCGCCGCTGCGATGCGCTACCGGTCTTCGTCGTGGCTCATGTCCCCGCACGGGGCTCGAGGATCACGACCGCGGTCTCCCGCGGGCGCTTGGCCGCGAACCCGTCCAGGTCCTTGTCCAGCTCGCGCCAGCGCTGCCACAGCCGTTCGCGCTCCTCGCCCACGGCGGCCCTGCCACGCACCTCGCGGCGGATCCCGCCGGCCAGCTCGACGACCGCCTCCGGGTGGTCCTGGAGGTTCAGCCACCAGGCCGGCTCGGCCGCACCCCAGCCATTCATCGCCATCGAAACCAGGTCGGACCCGTCCTCGTAGTAGCCGAGGATCACGCCCCGCGGCTCGCCGCTACGACGGCCCATCGTGGTGAGCCGCAAAGCGCCCCACTTCCCCCGCCGTGGACGCCACAGGCCTTTGCGGGCCCGGCTCGCTCGCACGATCCATCGGTGAACGTGCCAGAAGGTGACGACGAACCATCGCGGTGGCGTACGCGCCTTGCCGCTCGACATGCTCACGCCTCCTTCACAGATACCCTCACGGTAGCTCGCGGGTCAGAGAGCTCGGGGGTCAGAGGGCACGCCGGGCCTCGGACGTTCGGCCCGAGACGCCCGGTCAGACGGTCGCAGCCACGCCCGGGTCCGAGGATCACCGAGCACGCGGGACGGCGCAGTAGGCTTCTCCGGGTGACCTGGTATCCGCTCGAGGACGCAGCTGCGCGAGCCGGGGTCGACGCCGAGTACGTCGCTCGGCTGGTCGGTCTCGGCATCCTCACCCCTGCGGAGCCGGACCGCTTCTCGCCGGGCGACGTCCGCCGGGTGCTGATGGCCGGATCGCTCGAGGAGGCAGGGATCCCGCTGGAGGGCGTGGCCGCCGCCATCCGGCAGGGCGCCCTGACGCTCGACTTCATGGACGCGACCGCCTACGAGCGGTTCGCGGCCCTCTCCGCGGAGACGTTCCAACAGGTCAGCGACCGGACCGGGATCCCGCTCGAGCTGCTCATGTGCATCCGCGAGGCCATGGGGATGGAACAACCGTCGCCCGACGATCGCCTCCGCGACGACGAGATGGCGATCGTGCCGTTCATCGAGCTTCAGGTGTCCGCGGGGTTCCATCACGCCTCGATCGAGCGACTGCTCCGGGTCGACGGCGACAGCACCCGCCGGATCGCCGAGCAGGAGGCCGCGTGGTGGAACGCCGAGGTGATCGCGCCGGCCTTGGCCGCGGGCAAGAGCCCGGCAGAGGTCGCCAACAGCGAGTTCGCCGACCGGAGCACGCCCCTGGCGGAACGAGCCGTGCTCGCCATGTATCGCATGCACCAAGCCCGGGCCTGGACCGCCAACATCATCGAAGGCTTCGAGGCGATGATGGAAGCAGCCGGGATCCACAGCCGACTCGAGAGGATGCCGGCGATCTGCTTCCTCGACATCACGGGATACACGCGGCTGACGCAGGAGCGCGGTGACGATGCGGCCGCGGACCTGGCCACGACCGTGGCCCGGCTGGTGCAGCGCAGTTCCGTGCAGCACCGCGGCAAGCCCATCAAGTGGCTCGGCGACGGGGTGATGTTCTACTTCGGCGATCCCGGCCTCGGCGTGCGAAGCGCACTCGAGATGGTGGACGGTCTCGCTGAGGCCGGGCTGCCGCCCGCGCACGTCGGCCTGCACGCGGGGCCGGTCCTCTTCCAGGAGGGCGACTACTTCGGCCAGACCGTCAACCTCTCGTCCCGCATCGCCGACTACGCGCGGCCCGGCGAGGTGTTGGTGAGCAAGGCGGTCACGGACGCCTCGACGGACGAGGGCCTCGCGTTCGGCGACATCGGTGCGGTTGAGCTCAAGGGCGTCGCCGGAACGGTGCACCTCCTCCGCGCCCACCTCGCCTGACCGGGCGGCGGCGGGTCGCCGTCACTCCCCGACGGTGATGACGACCTTCCCTCGCACCTGTCCCGATTCCAGATAGCGCATCGCTTCAGGAACACCGCTCAGGGGGAAGGTCCTGTCGATGACTGGGGTGACCTTCCCGGCCTCGATGAGCTCCGTCAGGACGGCCAGCCGGTCGCCGGGATCCTTCGCACCGCGGAAGGGGTGCAGCTGCCGAACGAAGGGAGCCATCAGCATCAGCTTGGCGAAGCGGCCCAGGCTCCCGAACCAGCGATGTCCCGAGGCCCCGTAGTGGTCGTGCCCGATCAAGACGAACGTCCCATCGGGTGTCAGCGCACGGCTGATGTCCGGCCACCGATGGTTCCCGGCGATGTCGAGGATGACGTCGTAGCGCTCGCCGTTCCGGGTGAAGTCTTCCTTCTCGTAGTCGAGGGTCCGGTCTGCGCCGATCGACCGGACGATATCGAGCTTGGTGGCGGCATCGACGCCGGTCACGTTCGCCCCGTACGCTTTGGCCAGCTGCACCGCGAACGTCCCCACGGCGCCACCGGCGCCGTTGATCAAGACGTCCTGCCCGGCTCGCACCCGTCCCTCGTCCCGAACGCCCTGAACCCCGAGCGATCCGGACGTGGGGACGGCCGCGGCCTGTTCGAACGTCAGGCCGGCGGGTTTGCGTTCGAACCTCGTCTCCGGAACGGCCGCGACCTCGGCGAAGGCGCCACCGTGGCGCCACAGGTTGGCGACGAGGCTCTGACCGAAGACCTCATCACCCGGCCGGAATCGCGTCACGTCCTTGCCGACCGACTCGACGATCCCCGCCAGGTCCGTGCCCGGAACGAGGTCCTTGGGCGCGCGGAACCCGGCTCCCATGATCCTGAGGACATAGGGCACGCCGCGCATGACGTGCCACACGTCGGCGTGGATCGAGGCTGCACTGACCCGGACGAGCATCTGATCGTCCCCGGCGGTCGGCTCGTCGATCTCGCGGAGCTCCAGGACGTCAGCGTCTCCGTACCGATTCTGAACGATCGCCTTCACCTTGGCTCCCCGTCGGTCCGGTGATGCCCGCCATCGCGACCACCATCGCGACGGAACCCTCTACACACCCTCCGCCAACTGGCGCGCGTACTCGTCGGCGTCGAAGCTGCCGATCGAAGTGGCGATCAGCCCATCCTCGCCGATCGCCCACGACTCGAAGCCGATCACCCGCACCGCGTTGCCGGTGCCGCCCGGACCCGTGTTCGTGCCGGTGAACGTCCAGTGGTACTCGAGCCGCTCCCCGTCCACCACCAGATCGTCGAAGTAGACCTGCATGTCGGGCAGCGCCTCGTAGAAGCTCGCCGCGACCTCGGTGAACGCCTCGCGACCGACCGCGGGCGTGCCGCCGTTGATCGTGAGCGAGCCGTCCGGCGCGTAGTGCGCGGCCACGGCGGCTGGGCCCATGCTGCACCAGGCCGCCGTATATCGCTCAGCGAACACGCGAAGCTGCTGGGGATCCACGGTCATCTGCATCCTCCTTGATCGGTCCGCACACCGTACGCCGTGTCCCGGAACGAGACTCGCGAGGTTCGCTACGGACTGAGCGCATCGTGAAGGATGGTGCCGGGAACATCGTGAGGACGACCTGCGTCTCGTGCACCGAGCCGAGCGGGTTGGTGAAGGGGCCGCGGTCCAGCACGATGAGGTCCGAGTCGAGTTCTGGGCGAAGCGAAACCGCCGATGTCCCACTTCTAGAGGGCTGCTCGGACCTCAGCTCCATCCCTTCTTGGGGATAGGTTGTCGGCGCGTTCATATGGAACCACACAGCCGTCGGGCTGGGTTGCGCCGTAGCAGAAGGTGGAAGCGTGAGAGAGGGAACGACCGACACAGCGGGAGAGCCCACCTTCGATCGGCGGCTCGCTCTCCTCCTCGCGATGGCGATGTTCGTGCTCGTGTTCGACACGTCGCTGATGAACGTGTCGATCTCGTCCGTGGTCCACGACCTCGAGACGACCGTCAGCAGCGTCCAGGCAGCGATCGCGCTCGAGGCGCTCGTCTCGGCCGCCTTCATCTTGATCGGCAGCAAGGTCGGCGATCTGATCGGCCGGAAGCGAGCGTACGTCATCGGTCTTCTCGGGTACGCCGCAGGCGCGTTGGCGATGACGCTCGCCCAGAGCGTGACCGCGATCATCGTGTTCTGGGCCGTGATCGGAGGGCTCGGCGCGTCCCTCATGATGCCGGCCATGCAATCCCTGATCCACGGCAACTTCGAAGGTGCCGCGCAGAAGAGGGTCTATGCCCTGGTTGGAGCGGCGGCAGCGGTCGCCGCGGCGATCGGACCACTGCTGGGTGGATTCATCACCACGTTCCTCTCGTGGCGGGTCGGCTTCCTGCTCGAACTCGTGATCATCGCGATCGTGCTGCTCGGTTCCGGGCGCATCAAGGACGTCCCGTACACAGGACCCCGCCAGGTCGACGCGGTCGGCGCCATCCTCTCGGTCCTCGGCATGGGCGGCCTCGTCGTCGGCATCTTGGCGTGGCAGGAAGGTGGTGACGCCGTCGCGGAGCTCCTGATCGTCGGGGTGGTGGGCATGGGCTCGCTCGCGTGGTGGCTCCTGCGTCGCAAGCGCGAGGACGAACCGACGCTGCTCGATCCGGATCTGTTCCGATCGAAGATGTTCCGATTCGGGGTCTCGGGACAGCTCCTCCAGAACGTCGCCCTAGGAGCCTCGATGATCGCCCTGCCGATCTTCCTGCAGATGGTGCTCGAGTACAACGCGCTGCAGACGGGGCTCTCGCTCGCTCCGCTCTCGCTCACGATGTTCGGGGTGGCGGTGCTCGCCGGCAAGAAGGCGGGGACCCGGCGTCCGAGCCGGATCATCCGCTCGGGCTTCGCGCTCCTGGCGATCGGCATGGTGCTGCTGATCGCGGTCGTGCCGCGCGCCGACTCCGGCTGGTACCTCTTCATCCCGTTGCTGATCGCGGGAGCCGGACTCGGGCTGCTCGTGTCCCAGCTCAACAACTACACCTTGTCGCCGATCACCGAGGAGCGGGTGAGCGAGGCCGCGGGCGTGAACTCGGCCAGCGGATCGTTCGGGCTCTCGTTCGGCCTGGCGTTCGCCGGAGCCATCATGCTCGCGACGCTCTCGATCACCTTCACGGACATGGCCGAGAACAGCGCGGTGCTCTCCCCCACCGAGCAGCAGCAGGTCGCCGACGGCCTCGACGAGAACGCGGAGGTGATGAGCAACACGCAGCTCGAAGAGCTCCTCGTCGGCCAGCCCGCAGACGTCCAGGCCGAGATCATCCGGATCAATACGGAGGCTCGACCCTTCGCGCTCCAGGTGGCGCTGCTCGTGCCGCTCCTCGCCTCACTCCTCGGGTTGGTGACCTCGCTCCGGATGATGCGACTGCCCGATCCGACGTCATCGAGCGCCGCCGGTGGCCTCGCCTTGGGCTAGGTCGCGATCGACTCAGGTCGTGGCCCTCGACGGGATTCGCGCACCGCCCAGACCGAGGTGGATCGTGACCGCGCGACAACGACAGCGTCGCCTCTTGATCGGGAGGGTCGGCGTGGTCGGATCGAACTCGCCCAGCCTGTCGATGAACAGTAGTGTTTCGATCGTGGAGCATCCGGAGATCGCTGCGACCCTGATGCGTGCCGAGCTATTCGATAGGCTCGACCCGCGCGTTGTGGACCACGTCGCGGGGATCGCCGAACGGCGATCGATCCCTCCTGGCCAACACGTCTTCTTCGAAGGCGACATCGCGACCGAGTTCTACGTGGTGTCTTCCGGAAGCGTGCGCGTCTACATCCCCTCTCGCGGCGAGGAGCTCAACGCGGCCATCGTTCGAGACGGCCAGATGTTCGGGGAAGGCGGGATGCTCGACGGGGGGCCGCGGGTGGCGTCGGCCCTCGCCCTCGAGCCCACGACGCTGCTGGCCGTCCCGAGGGCACCATGGTTGGCTCTGATCGAGACTGAACCCGCCCTCGCACTCCGGGTGTTCTCGGCGTTCGGCGCCGCTCTCCGGAAGTACGTGGGTCACATGCTCGAATCCCTGTTCCTGGACGTGGACGTCCCCGACGCTCCGCCGCGTCCGGGCGAGGAGTGGACCGGTTCCGGGTGACGTGTGCCGGAAGCTCGTGGATCGATCGATCCGTGAGCTACATCTCCCGCAGGGCCTCGGCCAGCCGGTCGACATCGGCTTCGTCGTTGTACGCGTGCAGGGAGATCCTGAGTCCATCCCCTCGACCCCCGCAGATGATCCGATGCTCGGATGCGAGGCGTGCGGCCGTCACGTCAGGGCGGTGTCGGGCATGCCGCAACGACACGATGTGGGGCGAAGCCCCCGGATCACCGGGCGGCCGGAACGGGCGCCAGCCGAGTCCTTCGACCCGACCGACGAGTCGAACCGCCAGGTTCGCGGCATGTCGCGCGATGCGATCGAAACCGGCGGACGACAGGATCGCCAGGGACGCCTCGAGTCCGACCACCGACGCGTATGACATCGTCGACAGTTCGAAGCGTCGAGCATCGTGGGCAAGTCTGAGCGTTCGAGCGTCGAACGCGAACGGGTTGTCGGTTCCCTTCCAGCCGACGAGCTGAGGGAGACGATCGCAGAGGTCAGGGGTGGCAGCGAGCAGTGCCACGCCGCCGTGGCTCGACAACCACTTGTACCCGCTCGTGACCACGGCGTGCGCGCCCCAGCGGGTCATATCGACAGGGCCGGCCCCGGCGAGTTGCGTCGCGTCCACCACCACACGGGCGCCGGCGTCATGAGCCCGCGCGGCCACCCGACCGACATCGACCTGTGAACCGGTCGCGTACTGGACGGCGCCGAACGCCACCACGGACGTCGTCGGATCGATCGCGTCCACGAGATCGTCCGTGAGGTCCCGATCGGGGCGATCCTCCACGAAGCGGAGCTCGATCTCACGACGCTGGGCGGCAGCCAGCCACGGGTAGGTCACGCTCGGGAAGTCCGTTGACACCAAAACGACGGTCCCGCGATCAGGTTCGAGCAGCGACGCGATCTGACCGAGGCCTTCGCTCGCACCACCGACGATGGCGAGGGTATCGGGGGTGGTTCCGAGCAACTCGGCCCCGGCCGAGCGGACACCATCGAGGATCTCGGCCTCCTGCTGATCGCTCAGGTAGAGGTTCCCGTGCTGAGCCGTCCGTTCCATGAAGGCGTGCATCGCCTCGACCGCGGGGATCGGTACCAGGCCCAGAGCGGCTTGGTTGAGGTACGTGCATCGCTCGAGTGCGGCGTATACGTCGCGGGGCACGAGCGAGGGCATGGGTGCACCTCCAGGCGGGCTGGCAAGGACGGGTGTGAACACCACAGTGATACTCGTCGAGCATGACGCTCACAACCTTCCTGTGACCGCGCCGGGACGGCGGCGGAGGCGGAGGAAGAGAACGAACCTCGTCCGCGAACGAAGCGCCGCAAGGAGATCTGGCGCGACGTCGGCGCGATCCGTCCCGACACCGGGTCAGACCCCCCGCCGGCGTGACCCACCGCAGCATCCGATCGCGCGTTCGGGTTCGGATGCGCTGCCCCCAAGGCCGATCGAGTCAGAGCGACAAGGGAGGCACCGTCGTAGGGTTTCCTCACGATGAGCGTGCCCGGGATCAGCACTCGCCTTCGCGGTGATCTGACCGCGGCGCTCAAGGCTCGGGACTCCGTGACCGTTGCAGCGCTGCGCTCGGCTCTCACCGCCCTGGACAACGCGGGTGCCGTCGAGGTCCCCGCCTCCCGGGTGGAGGGCACCGAGCACATCGCCGGCGCGGCGGCCGGTGTCGGCTCCACCGACATCGCGCGGCGGATGCTCTCGGAGAACGACGTCAGGGCGATCCTTCGCTCGCAGATCGAGGAGCATTCGCGAGCGGCCAGCGAGTACGCCCGGATCGGACGAGACGACATCGCCGAGCGACTGCAGAGCGAGGCAGAGGTGCTGGCGGCATACGTGGCCGGCCCTACCGACGGCGCCGCCGGGCCTTGATCGCTTGGCGTGCGTACGCCTCGCCGTCGACATCGACCCCATAGCGATGGAGATCTACGGGGCCAACCCCGGAAGCTGACGTGGATGCGTACGGGACCCTCCGGGCGGAGGCGCCGCTCTTGGCCTTCACGAGGTCCGGGTTCGTCACGTCGCGGAGAGGATCTCGATGTACCCGTCCGTTCCATCCACACGGATACGCTGCCCATCCCGGATCAGCCGGGTGGCATGCTCCACCCCCACCACGGCCGGCAAGCCGTACTCCCGTGCGATAACCGCGCCATGGGTCATCAGGCCCCCCACCTCCGTCACGAGGCCCTCGATCGCGACGAACAGGGGCGTCCAACTCGGATCCGTGAAGGCCGTGACCAGGATGTCGCCCGCTTCGAGATCGGCCTCCGCCATGTCCAGGATGACGCGGGCCCGCCCCTCGACGATCCCGGCGGAAACCGGTAGGCCGACCAACGCGCCGGCCGGCAGGTCGTCGCGTCGATACTCCCCGGCGATGCCCTCACCATCCGACGTGAGCACCCTGGGCGGCGTGAGCGCCTCATACGACCTGAACTCGTCCTTGCGCTGGCGGATGAGCTGGTCGTCCACGTGGTTCGTGCGCACGACGTCGTGGAGCTCGGAGAACGTGAGGTAGAAGATGTCTTCCTTCTCACGAAGCACGTGGGTCTGCACGAGGCGCTCGGCTTCTTCCAGCAAGGCCTGCTTGTACACGAAGTAGCGGCTGACCATGCCGTACTTCGGATACTCGCGGTACCCGATGAAGGTGCGGACCCGGTGGATCATCGACTCCACCTCTTCGGCCTTCCGCTCCCCGTCTGGCAGGGCCCGCACGCGCTCCAGCAGCTCCTGCTCCTTCTCCCATGCCTCCTGTCGCCCCTGCTCGAAGCGCCGTTCGCCGGCGCCCGGCTCGAAGTGCTTGACGTTGCCGAGGATGAGGGGCACGAGCGTCGAGGGGCGCTCGCTCCAACGTGGCCTCGTGATGTCGATCTCGCCGACGCAGCGCATGCCGTACCGGTCGAGCCAGGCCTGGATGGCCTCTCGCGCCTCTCCCCCGCCCGCGAGCTTGGCCAGCTCGTCGAGGAAGCCCTCGTCCTCGACGAGCTGCAGGAACGCCACCACCTCCGGATGCGGGCGGATCACATCGGCGACGTCCAGGAGCGCCAGCCCCATCTCCGACGTGATGTTGTGGGGGACGGACTGCGTGAGCGTGTCGGCCGCGTTCTTCTCGCCCAGCCACGCCTCTAGCTGCTCGTTGAGCCACCATGTGGCCTCCATCGCCGTCATGAACACCTGATGGCTCTGCGGGTCGAACAGGATCCGCTTCAACTCCTGGATGTCCGCCAGGATGAAGTCGAGCAGCGCCGATCCGGACCTCGTCCGGATGTCACGCTGCAACGCGACGATAGAGGCCCGGCTGCGCCCGGTCAGCTCGACGACGATGGCAGGATCGGCCTCGATCGGGGCGGGCGCGCCGCCGGCTGGCGCCTCGACCGGAGGTCCTCATCCGGGAGCGACCGGATGAAGCCGTCGCGGTCGAGGATGGTCTGCACCGCGTCCCTGATCAGCGGATCCCACTTCCCCGATGAGCTCGAGGAGGCCTGCGCGGCTCGCGGTGCAGCCAGGCTCCGCGTCACGTCGACGAACAGCCTCCCGCCGGCCTCGGCATCGGCCGAGCGGCCGTCAGCTGCCAGAACGAGATCCCCAGTGGCTTCATGGGGTCGGTCATCATCTGTTGATGACCGACCGAGACGTAGACGTGGTTCTCCCGGTCGCCGGCCTCGGGGATGGGGAACAGCGTGGTGATCGGCCGGCTCTGGACGATCTGGAACCATCGTCGACCAGGCACCACTCGATGTCCTGGGGGCTGCCGAAATGCGCCTCGATCCGCCGGCCGAGCCGCACCAGCCGTACGACCTGCGTGTCCGTCAGCGCAGGCTCCTCCCGCCGCTCCGGCTCGATCGCACTGTTCCTGCGTCCCGCCGGCCGGCGAGGCGTAGATGGCACGCTGCTTGGTGGCGATCGCTTTGGTGACGACCTCGCCGTCCCGCACCGTGTAGACGTCCGGGTTCACGAGGCCGGAGACCAGGGCCTCGCCGAGGCCGAAGGTGGCCTCCACGGAGGCGACCTTCCGGTTGGACGTGACGGGGTCGGCCGTGAACAGGACGCCGGCCGCCTGCGGGAGGACCATCTGCTGCACGACCACGGCCATGTGGACCTTGCGGTGGTCGAAGCCGTTCCGCTGGCGGTAGGTCACGGCCCGCTCGCTGAAGAGCGAGGCCCAGCATCGGCTGACGTGCTGGAGGATCGCCGCAGGCCCGACGACGTTGAGGTACGTGTCCTGCTGGCCCGCGAAGGAGGCCGTCGGCAGGTCCTCCGCCGTCGCGCTCGATCGGACGGCGTACGAGGCTGCTCGCCGAGCTGTGCGAGCGAGCGGGTGATCGCCGCCGCCAGATCGTCGGGGATGGCGACCCCTTCGATGGTCCGGCGGACCTCCGCGCTGAGCGCCCGGATCGCCTCCCGGTCGTCCGGCTTCAGGAGCGACAGTCGATCGAGCAGATCGCCGATCGACGGCGCCTCCGCCATGATCCGCCGGAAGGCGTCCGTCGTGACGCAGAAGCCAGTCGGCACGCGGATCCCTTCGATCCGCGAAAGCTCCCCCAGGTGCGACGCCTTGCCGCCGACGACCGCGACCTGTGTCTGGTCGATCTCCTGGAGACCTAGCACGTAGCCACTCATGCGTTCACTTCCCCCTCACCGCGTCGGGCCTCTCTTCCCGCCCCCATGATGCGACCCGGCCCGCGCCGATGACGCACCTCCCGCCCTGAGGCCGCGGAGCGCTCCCTCGGCAACGTTGCCGCTCCCTGGCGCCATGTGGCACACGTACGGCATTGACGTGGCACCATAGTGATGCCATACTGCTGCCATGGAGCTAGAACCGTTCATCGAGGACATCCACGAGCAGCTCGACGCCGCCGCTCAGGCGGGCGGTGAGGAGTCGCGCGAGCTCGCGAGGCGCCTCGCCCAACCGCTGGATGCCGCCATCCGGCTCGCGATCCAGGACGTGCTGGCGGCCGCGGCGGAGGAGATCACGGTCGAGCTGGCCCCCGGTTCGGTCGAGCTCCGGATCCGAGGGCGCGAGCCGCAGTTCGTGGTGACACCACCGCCAGCCGATCTGGCCGTTCAGGACGAGGCCGAGGGGCAGGACGCGGACCTGAGCGACTGGGTCGCTTCGCGCCCTGCGGGCGAAGGCGACGAGGGGACGATCTCGCGGATCAACGTCCGCATGCCCGAGTCCCTCAAGATCGGGATCGAGCACGCCGCCGAGCGCGAGGGCCTGTCGATCAACGCGTGGTTGGTGCGAGCCGCCGCCGCTCGACTCGAGCGCAGCGAAGGGATCCGCGGTCGCGAACGACGGGCCCCACACGGCGCCCAGCGCTACTCGGGCTGGGCCCGCTGATCGACGAGAAGGAGGAACTGCCATGCCGACGTTCGACACCCCCGAGCCGATCTCGGTCGACGTGGAACTCGGCCTCGGTGACATCCGGATCGCGGCGAGCGATCGCACCGAGACCGCCGTCGAGGTGCGACCGAGCGACCCGGCCACCAAGGCCGACGTGACGGCCGCCGAGCAGACCCGGATCGAGTACGCGAACGGACACCTGCTGGTCAAGGCGCCCAGTGGCTGGCGGCGATGGATGCCGCACCGGGGCAGCGGATCGATCGACGTCGAGATCGATCTGCCCGAGGGCTCGCGCGTGCACGTCGAGGCGGGAGTGGCGGCGGTGCACGGCCGCGGCCGGCTCGGCGAGTGTCAGTGCAGGGTCGGTGTCGGCGAGATCCGGCTCGACGAGACGGGCCCGGTGAACCTCAAGACCGGTTTCGGCGACATCACGGTGGAACGGGCGGCCGGCAAGGCGGAGATCAGGGGCACCGGCGCCGTGCGGATCGGCAGCATCGACGGGACCGCCGCGGTGAAGAACTCGAGCGGCGACACCTGGATCGGCGAGGTCTCGGGTGACGCGCGCGTGAGCGCAGCCAATGGTTCGATCTCCGTCGATCGGGTGGACGAAGGGATCGTCGCGAAGACGGCCAACGGCGACGTTCGCATCGGAGAGGTCGCGCGTGGTGCGGCCGTTGCGCAGACCGGGGCCGGCAGGATCGAGGTCGGTGTCCTCGACGGCGTCGCGGCCTGGCTGGAGCTGCAGACCAAGTTCGGCAACGTGCACAACGGCCTGGGTGACTCTGAGGGTCCCGAGGCGGGGATGGACACGGTCGAGGTGCACGCGTCGACCTCATTCGGCGACATCGAGATCCATCGTTCGCTCTCGACCGATGTCGGGAGGGATGCGTCGTGACGGCCACCTCGAGCCGAGGCAGGAGGTAGAGACGAGCCATGGACGCAGCGATCGAGGTCACGTCACTCAGCAAGTCGTACAAGAACGTCTCGGTTCTGAACGACGTCAGCTTCAGCGTTCCGAAGGGGACGGTCTTTGCCCTCCTGGGCAGGAATGGCGCCGGCAAGACCACGACCATCAACATCCTGACGACGCTCATCGAGGCCGATGGCGGCGCGGCCGCAGTGGCCGGCTACGACGTCGCTGCGCGACCGGACAAGGTGCGAAACGAGATCAGTCTGACCGGGCAGTTCGCTGCCGTCGACGATCGGCTGACAGGCCGTGAGAACCTGCTGCTGATCGGCGACCTGCGCCATGTCGCCGACTCCGCCAAGACCGCGGCCGACCTGTTGCGGCGGTTCGGGCTGGAGGAAGCCGCGGATCGCGGCGTGTCGACGTTCTCCGGTGGGATGCGCCGCCGTCTCGACATCGCCATGAGTTTGATCGGTCGTCCCGCGGTCATCTTCTTGGATGAGCCCACCACCGGGTTCGACCCGGAGGCCCGCATCGAGATGTGGCGGACGATCCACGAGCTCGCCGAAGGCGGGACGACGGTATTCCTCACGACCCAGCAACTCGAAGAGGCCGATGAATTGGCCGACGACATCGCCGTCTTGCACCAAGGCAGGATCGTCGCCAGCGGAACAGCCAGCGAGCTGAAGAGGCTCGTGCCGGGTGGGCTGATCGAGCTGACGTTCCATGACGAGGAGACCCGCGATGCTGCCGCAACGGTGCTCGGCAAGAGCTACGCCAACACCCAAAGCGACGGAGCGACGCTGACGATCACCACGGACGGCACGGTCGCGCAAGTCGCCAGCATCTTCGTGGGCCTCGAGGATGCTCGGATCGAGCCGACCGAGTTCTCCCAGAAGGTGGCGACGCTCGACGAGGCGTTCCTCAAGATCACTGGCACCAGCCGGGAGGACGGATGATACGCACACTCGCAGATACTTGGACGTTGGCCAAGCGCGGTCTGCGCCATATCACCCGCAGTCCAGACACGATCATCACGGTGCTCCTGATGCCGATCGCCCTCATGCTCCTGTTCGTCTATGTGTGGGGTGGGGCGCTGGGAGAGCAGACGGGCTCCGTAAGCTACATCAACTACATCGTGCCGGGGATCGTCGTCATGACGGTCATCAGCGGCATCTCGTATGCCGCGATACGCGTCAACATGGACGTGCAGAGTGGCATCATCAATCGCTTCAGGACGATGCCGGTCGCGCCGTCGTCGATCCTGGGCGGGCAGGTTGCGTCGTCCACCTTGTCCAACCTCGTCTCATCCTTGCTGGTCTTGTTGGTCGCGTTCGGGATCGGTTTCCGGCCACAGGCTGGAGCGACGGGATGGTTGGTCTTCGCCGGGATCCTGCTGTTGTTCACGCTCTCAACGACATGGCTGGCCATCTTCTTCGGCCTGCTCGCCAAGACGATGGAGGGGGCCGGTGCATTCAGCTATGTCCTGCTCCTGCTCATCTTCATCAGCCCCACATTCGTGCCGACGGACTCCATGACACCGGTGTTGCGGGGCTTCGCCGAGCATCAGCCGATGACTCCGGTGGTCGAGACGATGCGTTCACTGCTGATCGATGGCACGAGCGGCCCCGAGATCTGGACGGCCATAGCCTGGATCCTCGGTCTTCTCGTCGTCTCGTATCTCCTGTCCGTCGCGGTCTACAAGCGCAGGGCGATCGTGGTCACCACCTAAGCGGGGCGATAGCCACTCCCCCACCCCCGTCCCCGCGATGACGAGCCGGGGGTCGGAGCCGTCGGCGCCGATGCTCCTCAGCGAACCGCTCTTCGAGAAGAGGATGCGGTCGCCCTGCGGTGAGAACCCGATGACCCAGAGGCTCGTTCCGCGCTCACCTTCGATCAGCAGCGTCACCCGCTCGCCACATCGAGGATGCGCCACTCGGTGGACCACCAAGCAGGACCGAGGGCTCGTGGTGAACGCGATCCGCTCGCCGGTCGGAGACCCATGTGCACACCCCGCTCCAGTGCCCGTACACCTCCCGGGGTCGGAGCCATCGGACCGGGCGATCGTCAACGACCCGTGGGCGAACCGCGACGCGCGTCGAGTCGGGGGACCACTCGGCGAACAGCCAAGCTTCCTGGAGGGGGCGACTACGGCGACAGGCTCAGCGTGTCGTCGTCGACCCACGCCGGCAGGTGGTCGGTCTCGACGACCAGGGTCCGATCCCCGCTCTCCACGTCCACGACGTAGACGCTGCCCGACCCGTCGTTGTAGGCGATCCGGGTCCCGTCGGGAGACCATCGCGGAACGACGATCTCTCCGGTGGCAAGCTTCTGCGCCTTCCCACCGGCCGTCGGCGCCACGAAGAGGTCACCGAACCCACCGTCCTCGACGAAGGCGATCTGGGTCCCATCGGGCGAGACGTCGCCGAAGGTGGCCGCCCGTCGCACGAGCGTGGGCTCGCCACCGGTCACGGGCACGGACCACAGACCGTACTCCCCCTGTCCTCCCTCGGTGGCGCATGTTGAACAGGACCGTGTCGCCGCGTCGGATCGAACGTCGGGGACAGGTAGGACAGTTCCGCCGCCTCCAGACCCTGGAGGTCGGTGATCGGGCGGACCTTGCCGGAGCCGACGTCGACGATGAAGAGGTCCCCGATCGACGAGCCCCCGGGCTCGCCCTGGTAGACGATGCTGGATCCGTCCGGGGACCACTGGGGCCCCGTGGGGCTGCCGTACGTCTCCTCGAGCGCCTCCACGTTCGATCCGTCGAGGTCGGCTACGTTCACGACACCGTCGGCCACGTACGTGATCCGTTTCCCGTCGGGCGACACGTCGATGGCCGAGTTGTGCGGCGTGATCTCCGTCGTCGACGTCTCGCCGGTCGTCAGATCGAGATAGCCGACGACGCCCGACGTGAAGGTCGTCGTGGACGCGGTTCCGGTCGTGGTCGGCGCCTGGCCCGGTTGGCCGGCGCCCTCGGTCGTCGCGTCCTGGTTCGCCGGGGAGCAGGCCGCCCCAGCCGCAATGACGAGCACCGCGATCACC
Organism: uncultured Actinomycetes bacterium; assembly: GCA_963816275.1. Classification (GTDB taxonomy): domain Bacteria; phylum Actinomycetota; class UBA4738; order UBA4738; family HRBIN12; genus JAOUEA01. The sequence goes on along the minus strand of CAWFJU010000014.1, from coordinate 20,911 downwards.
ACGAACGCCCCGACCTTCCGCCACTGCACCCGCTTCCGCTGGCGCAGGTCCTCGTCGTTCCGCGAGCCGAGGTCCGGCTCCGTCTGCTTCGTCACCATCTCGAACACCCTCTCGTCTCACGCATGGCGGTCTACCGGGTGCGGGGCTGGGACGGCCCGGGGGCGAACGTGCGCCCGCGCGTCACGTCGGGCGCCAGGCCCCATCGAACGTGTCCGCGACGACGAGGCGGGCGTCGGAGCCGTCGACCCCGACGCTCCACAATGAGACCGGGCCTCGTCCGCCGTGCTCGAAGCGCATGAACAGGACGCGGTCGCTCCCAGGTGAGAACCCGATGACGACGAGCATCGTCCGGCGCTCGCCTTGGAACAGCAGGGTCGCCGACCCGGTCGCCACATCCACGACGTGCAGTTCGTTCGGGGCCCATGGGTCGCCGGGGGCGTCCGCGGTGACCGCGATCAGCTCGCCGGTCGGGGACCACGTCTCGCTGTACGGTTCGTCCCCGAACACCACACGGGGCTCGGACCCGTCGGGCCGCGCGACCATCAGCGCACGGCGCGTGGCGTACACGACCTGGGATCCGTCAGGTGAGTAGACCACCGGCCTCACGAATGGGAACGGGAGCTCCCGTGGGGTGCCGCCGTCGAGTGGCACCTCGAATTGGTCCACGATCAGCGAGGCGCCGTCCGGCGTCCAGGCCAGTTCGCCGAGGCCGCCCGGCTCCCACCCGGGCGGGAGCGCGATCTGCGTCTCGCGAGAGCCATCGATCCCGTAGATGCCGATCTCGAACGCGCCCGGGGAGTAGTCGTCCCACACCGCGACGCGAGTGGAATCGGGCGACCACGCGATCCACCGTCCCACCGTCGAGAAGCTCGCAGCGACGTTGCCCTTCAGGTCGGTGACCACGACGACGCCCACGGCGTCGGCACCGGGGCACTCGCCGAGGAGGGAGGCGATGTACCGTCCGTCCGGCGACCACGACACGCCGTTGTACCCGACGTCGCCCGGGCACTCGTCGTCGATGGCGTCGATGTCGGTGATCCTGACGGCGTTCGTCCCGTCCGGGTCGGCGACCCAGAGGTCGTCGTCGAGCGAATAGACGAGCGCGCCGGACACCACCGCCGGCACCGGCCGTGGCTCCGGCCGGTCGGCCGGGATGCCGTCCGATCTCACCGATCTGACGAAGAGGAGCCCCATCGCGAGCGCCACGATGACGCCGAGGGCGCCCGCGCGGATCCGCCGGTTGCGTTGCTTGCGCTCGCGTCGTCCGAGCAGCCGCTCGAATTCACCCTGCTCGAGGTCGACGGCCTGGCTCTCACGTTCGAGGGCGTCCGCGAGCCTAGTCATCGTCGACCTCCATCACCGTGCGGAACGCGTCGCGCCCGTGGCGCGTGAGCGAGCGGATCGTCGCGTCCGTGACCCCGAGCGCGTCCCCTGCCTCCTTGGACGTGAACCCGAGCATCTCGGTCAGCACGAGCGCCGCTCGTTGCCGCGGCGGGAGCGACGCGAGGACGTGCCGGACGACCTGTCGATCGTCGGCGTCTGCGAAGTCGTCGTTCGAGGGCGCGAGCCCGACGGTCCGGCGAACCGCGAGCATGGCCCGCCGGTAGCGCTTGCGGAACAGGTTCATCGCGGTCCGGTAGAGGTACCCCACGGGGTCGTCCATCCCACCGACGCGGTCCCAGCGTTCCCACACGCTGAGGAACGCGTCCTGCATCAGCTCCTCGGCCTCGGCACGGTTCCCCGTCACGAGCCACAGTCGGCGGAACAGGGTCCGGGCCTCGGCCTCATAGAAGGCCTCGAACGTGCGGGACGACTCGAGCTCGCCGAGGGTCGCGTCCGAAGCGATGATCCGTTCGCTCATGTCGAGTGTATGAACCCCCGAAACGCCCTGAATGTGCAAGTGGAACAACCCGGAGTTGAACCACGAAGGCCGAGGATCGCGAGCGGATCGGCTGAGCGTCTCGGTGCTAGGGAGCGAACAGCTTCCAGTGCCCCTCGGAGACGACGTCGACGTTGCCGTCGACCACCTTGATGGCGGTCTCATCGTCGATCGCGTACGCCGGCACCGGCATGGCGGAAGCCCATCGTTCAGCGTCGGCCATCGTGTTCTCCGGCAGGTCCTCGTGGTCCAGGTGCGGGAACATCGCGAAGTCGACCATGCCGAGCGTTTCATCGCCGCCGGTGGGCGGCCTCCAGCCGACGAAGTCCTCCCCGATGGTGGGGGCCATGACCATGCTGCCAGCGCTCAGTCCCACGTAGACCGCGCGCAGCGACGGCAAGAGATCCGCCACTCCGGACTGCCGCATCCAGTAGCACAGGTACAAGGGGTCGCCGCCATTCACGAGCAGCACGTCGGTCTCCTGGACCATGGGGACCCAAACCGCTTCATCGAGGCTGGGCAGCGAGGTGAGCTCCAGCACGCCCACGGACTTCCAGCCCAGTTCGCACATCGGCGTTCTGGGCTCTCGTCCACTGATGAAGTTCCATGCGAGGTCAGCGCCGCCGGGCAGGGCGTACGTCGCGGTCGGGATGCACAGGGCGCTGGACTCGGCGATCGGCTTGTCGAGGAGCTCGAGCAGCGCGTCGTGGATGCTCGGGTTCTTGATGCCCGCGGACGTCAACAGGAGCTTCACGATGCCCGCCCGGTGCCACGCACGCGGCCGAGACTACACCTGCTCTCGCCTGACGATATCGACCGAGATCTCCACCGCCGGGATCTTGCCCCGGTTCTCGAGCCAGTGGAGCGTGTCTCGATCCTCGGGCCAGCCGACCCCCGGCCCGTAGTCCGTTTCGCCCCCGTCGCGACGGTCGGTGATCGTTCCCTCCAGGATGTAGACGATCCCCGGTCGGCCCCGATGGTCGTGGACCGGGCCGAAGATGCCTCCGGGCTCGATGGTCACCATGCGCATCCGGAGTTGGCGACCTTCCATGCCCTCGATCTCGCGGTCGAGATCCACCGTCGCGAGAACCTCCACCGCGACACCGCTCGTCTCAGGTGCCACCTGCTCGTCGCTCAACGTGTTCTCCTCTCTGTTCGCCCCATGTGCACGAGTTGGTGGATATCGTCCGACGCTACCGAACCGTGGCGAAGAGCGGAAGCCGGCCCCCGCGAACGACCGTCTGCGCGAGACCACAGTCGCGGGAGGCAATGCCGACACGGGTGGGGCGCTTTCCTATCGAGGAGCCGAGTTCTGGTCGAAGCGAGGCATCCGGATGTCCCGATCTTGGAAGGCTAGGCTCCAAGTCCCCATCACGTCGGTGGGATAGGTTGCCCGCATGCTCATATGGAGCGACGCAGTCGAGCGCGCTCATGATGCGGTTGATCACGTTCTACTTGCCGCCGATATGGGGGTCGTTCGCGATGCGCTGGATGCGCGAGAACCGATACCTATAGCGGGGTTCGGCGGCTAGATCCGCCGACGACCCCGACCAGGCGTGACGGCCGCGGCGACGACCGCGGTCTTGGCGACCGGCGAAGGGCCGGGCGTGACGGCCTTGGCCACGACCGCGGTCTTTGCCACCGGGGCTCCGACAACACCACGTCGTCCAACTCGTGCAGCTCTGAGTGGCATGTTCACCCTCCTTGGGTCGCTTACGCTTCGTCGGCCTCTATCGAGGCGATGATCGCCTGCATCGGGATCCGACCATTGGCGATCAGTTGGCCACCGGAACGCCGCGCCGCCGAAGCGAATGGCGCAGCCCACAGGTTCTCCCAGATCAAGACTCCTGCCGTGCTCCCCGGGGCCATCGCGGCGGCGAGGTGCTCGACGTCTTCCTCTGCCAACAGCTCCGCCAGCTGGGCCTCGAGCGCCTCGAGCTCTCCGAGGTCGCCGATGTCGGACAGCTCCATCGCTTCGACGGAGCCATCCTCGCTCTTGGTCAGGATCAATACGTCGATCACGCGGATCGTGCCGGCCTCGACCAAGGCGAGCAGCTCAGCTGCCATCTCGCCGGTGAAGTTGGTAGCTCCTGCCGGGAACTCGACGACGAGGTAGTCAACCGGGCCGAGTTCATCGAGGGACACATCTGCCATGATCAGCGCCTTTCGCTCGCTCAAGCGGTCTCGATGGAAGATCCGAGGCCCGAGCTCAGCCTAGAGCGCCAACCTCGCCCCGACAAAGAACGGGGCGGGCGCGCCTGGTCAGATCCCCACCGATCATCGGCCCTGACCCCTTCGTTGCGTTCGTGGCGGGTATCGCGGGCATGATCGCGGCCGAGACGAGAGCGAGCGCGGCGGTTGGCGTCGCGATCTCCGTGACGACGATACCGGCCGCCGCCTACAGATGATCGTTCCCCGCCTGCGCAGAACTGCTCCCGCTGCATCCTTGGCCCCCCCCGCACGGAACGCACGGCCTCAACTCGCACTAACCGTCCTCCCCCGCGGGCGAGCGAGCATCACCCACATCGGACGAAGCCTCATCCACTCCATCTCGGCTCGGTGCTGTTCGCGCCTCCAAAGGATCCGCGATCGGGCTGGACGCTGGGGTGTTCTCAAACTCCCTGACCACACGGAATCGGCGCGCCTGGGACGAGTAGCCACAGGTTGCGAGGGGTAGTACCCACAGCAGGTCAGAGGCCTTCTTGCGGACGTCCACTCCGGCGGCGACGCGTGGCTAGGAAGGCCCGTCGCCGAACGCGGGCTCACCGTGAGGGCGCGCGGCATGGCGCCGGGCCGGCCCCACGCGCACCGGCGATCTGACAGCGATGACTGTCCCCGCCGCCACAGCACGACTTGCCTCTGGCGTAAAGGGCGGGGTTGAATACCACCCTGTCCGCCGAGCCCATGAAGGGAACACCGTGAGCAACCCGTCCTCGCCCGAGGAGAACGTGATCCGCCGCGTCATCGACGAGGACGTGATCCAGCGCATCGAGGACTTCAAGGATCCTCACCAGGAGTGGCGGCGCCTCTTCTCCGAGTTCTACGGCACGTTCTTCCTCGTGCTCGTGGCAGCCGGTGGCGGCATGATGAGCCAGGCCTTCCCCAACACGATCTCTCGCACCGCGGCAGTAGTAGCGCCGGGACTGATGGTGATGGGCATCATCTTGTTCATGGGGAAGGTATCGGGCGCCCATCTCAACCCTGCCGTCAGCTTGGCCTTCGCCGCTCGTCGGGACTTCCCGTGGATACGGGTGCCCGGCTACATCATCGTCCAACTCGCCGGCGCGGCGCTCGCGTGCCTGTTCTTGCAGCAGGTGATCGGCGTGTCCGCCGTCTACGGTTCGAACTACGTGGCCAGCGGGTACACCCCCGTGGCTGCGATGTGGATGGAGGCGGTCCTGACGCTGGGTCTCGTGAGCGTCATCCTCGGCACCGCATCCGGCGCGCAGAACGTCGGACTGTTCGGCGCCATCGCGGTGGGCGGCTACATCGCCCTCGCCGGTCTCTGGGGCAGCCCTATCTCCGGCACATCGATGAACCCCGCGCGTACCTTTGGCCCTGACCTGGTCGGGGCGAACTTCACCGACTACTGGGTCTATGTCGTGGGTCCGCTGCTGGGTGTTGCAGTCGCGGTCGGCGCGGCATTCGTCTTGCGCGGGCAGGGAGGTGGCGCGGCCGGGTCGGGTGCGGGACAGGGTGGGATCGACACCCAGGTAGCCGAACCCGGGAAGCAGTAGCTCGCGCTCACGCGTGGCCAGCGCTGAGCAGCCGGACCTGCCGCGACGGATCCGCCACACCGTTCGGCGGCTCCGCGGGTCGAGTCCGGTGGTCGGTTCGTCGAGGAAGATGATCCCTGGCTCGCCAATCAAGGTCATCGCGATGTCGAGGCGGCGACGCAAGCCGCCCGAGTACGTGACGGCGGGCCTCCGGCCTTCCTCCACGATGTCCAGCCGCTCGAGGGCCGGCCCCGGCGAGTTGCGTCGCGTCCACCACCACGCGAGCGCCGGCGTCATGAGCCCGCGCGGCCACCCGACCGACATCGACCTGTGAACCGGTCGCGTACTGGACGGCGCCGAACGTCACCACGGACGTAGTCGGATCGATCGCGTCCACGAGATCGTTCGTAAGGTCCCGATCGGGGCGATCCTCCACGAAGCGGAGCTCGATCTCACGACGCTGGGCCGCAGCCAGCCACGGGTAGGTCACGCTCGGGAAGTCCGTTGACACCAAAACGACGGTCCCGCGATCGGCTTCGAGCAGCGACGCGATCTGGCCGAGGCCTTCGCTCGCGCCCCCGACGACGGCGACGGCATCGAGGGAGGTCCCCAGCAGCTCGGCCCCGGCAGAGCGGACGCCGTCGAGGATCTCGGCCTCCTGTTCATCGCTGAGGTAGAGGTTCCCGTGCTGAGCCGTCCGTTCCATGAAGGCGTGCATCGCCTCGACCGCGGGGATCGGTACCAGGCCTAGGGCGGCTTGGTTGAAGTACGTGCACCGCTCGAGGGCGGCGTATGAATCGCGGGGAACGAGTGAGGGCATCGATGCACCTCCAGCGGACCGCAAGAACTTCCTGACCTAACGGGTCGTCGACCTCTTCGACTTCTTCGGCGGCATAGACGACGCGAACGCGACGCCGCGGTCAACCCAGCTCTGGAGCATCCGCTCGGTCTTGAGGCCGACCGCGCTCACGAAGATGAACCCCTTCATCGGCTTGCCGGTGAAGTCCATCGGGCGAGCGCCAGGCTGGGCGAGCGCCGTCTCACCCTCCTCAGGAGCAAGACGCACCATCAGGTCGTCGCCCGTCACGCCCACCGCCATGTTGCCGTTCACCGTGAAGCAAAGCCCCCCGAACATCCTGATCTCGGTCACGCCTCCCACGTGGCCCAACGCCGCGCGCGTGCGCGCAGCCAGCTCCTCATCGAAGGCCATGACGCCACCCTAGCCGGACGATCGGCGCCGAGTTCGGCCACCGAGTCTGAGGAAGTCGCGCTCGGCCTCCGTCGGCGCCATGTCGGCCGCACGCTGGTAGGCGACCTGCGGCCTCGCGATCTCGGCCCAGCCGGGCGAAGCAGATCGGCCCGCGTGGCGTGGAACGAGTAGTAGTTGTCGAGCGCCAACTCGTCGACCAGCGCCAGCGCGGCGGCTGGCCCTTGCACCTCACCGATGGCGATCGCCCGATTCATGGCCACGACCGGGGTGGGCGAGATCGACGAGCAACTGGTCGTACAGGGCGACGATCTGGGACCAATCGGTCTCCTCCATGGAGAGCGCATCGGCGTGCACGGCATTGATCGCCGCCTGGAGTTGATACGCACCCGGTTGGTTGCGGCGAAGGCACGCGCGGACGATCGCTTGGCCCTCCTCGATCAGGGCCCGATCCCATCGCGCGCGATCCTGCTCGCCGAGCAGCACGAGCGAGCCGTCAGCCGCGGTTCGCGAAGGACGGCGCGACTCGGTGAGGAGCAACAACGCCAGCAAGCCGGCCACCTCCGGCTCATCGGGCATGAGCGTCACCAGGATCCGAGCCAGCCGGATCGCCTCTGCGCACAGACCCGGTTCGGCTGGGTTGTTCAGCCCGGCGTTGTAGACGAGGTAGACGACGGCCAGCACCGGGCGCAAGCGGCCGGGCAGCTCGTCATCCTCCGGCACGCGGTACGGGATCCGTGCGGCCTTGATCTTCCGCTTGGCGCGCGCGAGGCGCTGGGACATGGTCGGCTCGGCGACGAGGAAGGCCCGGGCGACCTCGTCCGTCGTCAGCCCGCCGAGCAAGCGCAGGGTGAGCGCAACCTGCGCTTCCGTGGAGAGCGCCGGATTGCAGCACGTGAAGATGAGGCGAAGCCGGTCGTCCTGCACGTGACGCCACCTCGGGTATGCCGGGATCCTCCGGGCTGGAGGAGAGCACCGCCACCTCGTCGAGCAGGTCCCGACCGCGCGTCTCGCGGCGCAGGCGGTCGATGGCACATCTGCGCGCGGTCGTCATGATCCAGCCGCCCGGATTGGGCGGGAGGCCGTCGATCGGCCACTTGCGCAGGGCGACGGCGAACGCATCCTGCACGGCATCCTCTGCGACGTCGATGTCACCGAAGACCCGGATCAGGGTTGCCACGCATCGGCCGGACTCCTCGCGGAAGATCCGGCCGATCGCGGCCGCGTCGACCGCGGGTGAGCCGCCGACGCCCGGCGCGTCAGGCGTCGGGCATCTCCCAGAACGGTCGGACCTCGATCGGAGCGCCGACCGCGGCCGTGGTCTTCGACGCCCACACGAGCGCGGCGTCGAGGTCATCTGCCTCGATGATGTAGAAGCCGCCCAGGTGTTCCTTGGACTCGGCGAAGGGGCCGTCGGTGGTCATGACATCGCCGTCCGCCATCCGGACGACCGTGGCAGTGTCGGGTTCGTTCAGTCTGCCGGAGAAGACCAAGGCGCCGGCCGACTTCATCTCCTCCTCGAGAACCAGGATCTTCTGCCATCCCTGCTGCATCTCTTCTTCGGTCATCTCGGGGCGGGCTGCGCCCTCGACGCTATAGGCGGAGAACATGTACTGGGCCATGGGAGTCCCTCCTTGGCTCGGGCGGGCCGATCCCGCCTCTCACCCTGACTACGAACGGGCCTCGCCCATACTGACAGACGCCCAAGAAGAACCTCGCGCGACCATCGGTTCGATGTCCCGTGACACCCACCGCATGTTGCCGTGCACCGTGAAGCACAGTCCCCGAACATCCTGATCTCGGTGACCCGGCGTACGTCGCCCAGCGCAGCTGGGTGCGCTCTGCCAGTTCCTCGTCGAAGGCCACGCACCGCCCTATCCTCGGGGGGCCGGATCGACGGCGAGCCAGGTGAGCCGGCTGACATCCGGAGACAGTTCCCAGCACCCCTCGGTCGGTTGGTTGGTTGGTTCGGGCTACTCGAATGCACACCTCTCACTCGAACGTGAGACGACCTAGGCAGTCGGTCTGGGAATCCTCTGGGAACGAGGCACGTTCGCCGGACCCCATCGCCCGGAGCACGTAGGGCAGGCCCCTCATGGCATGCCAAACTTCCAGCACCTCGTCGGCCAAGGGGTCGGTGTATCGATGTCCCGGAGCGCCAGGACATCCGTTGAGTCATACCGGTCCTGGACGATCGCCTCGATCGCGACCGTTGCCAGGGACGGAAGGCAACGCACCGCCGCCCAAGCCAAGCGCCAAGACGCCCCCAATCGAACGAGCGCCGAGTTGTTCGCCGCTAAGGGTCGGCTCCCGGCATCACGCCACGCCTAGTTCGCCGGCGTCACCTCGGCCGGTATCGCCGCCCGCGCACCTCCAGCTGCGCGACGGGCGATCAGCTTGCCGAGCTCCCACAGGATGAACAGCACCAGGGCGGGAAGGGCGCCGCCGATCAGCCATTGCCGGCCGGTGAGGGCCTGGGTGCTGAGCAGCGACGTCAGCAAGCCGCCCCGGGCGATCAAGATCGCGAGGACGACCTCGATCAGGATGGTGACGTTCACGACGTTGTTGTCGAACGTCTCCATGCGGAGGATCGATCCCGTCTCGTCGCGGGATTCGAAGGCTGCGATCACGAGCATCAGCGAGAAGGCCACCAGCCCCATCGTGCTCCCGATCGCGACGTTGCCGTAGTGGTCCCGCCCGAACACGATCACGAGGTCGATCGCGGCGGACATGAAGAGGCCGGCCAGCCCCACGGTCGTGATGACGGCACGGGACATGATGGAGGCCGAGCGGGGGCGCGGCTTCGCGCTTCATGAGCCCCGGGGTCTCCTTGTCCAGGCCCAGCGCGATGCCGACGGGAGCCGTGATCAGGAAGTTGATCCACAGGATCTGGACGGCCGTGAAGGGCTGCCCTCCGGCGATGTTCAACAGGGTCGCCACCAGGAACGTCACGATGTACGTGACGAGCGCCACCAGCATGAAGCGGATGTACTTGAGCATGTTGTCGTAGAGCTTGCGTCCCTCGGAGACGGCCCGCACGATCGTGGCGAAGTTGTCGTCGGTGAGGATCATCTTGCCGGCGTTCTTGGCGACCTCGGTGCCGGTGCCCATCGCGATGCCGATGTCGGCCGCCTTGATCGCCGGGGCGTCGTTGACGCCGTCGCCGGTCATGGCCACGACGTCGCCCTGCTTCCGCAGGGTGTCCACCATCAGCACCTTGTGCTCGGGCGCCACCCGGCCCACGACACCGATGCCGTCGATGCGTGCCAGCCGCTCTTCCTCCGACAAGGCGGCGAAGTCCGCACCGAGGATGGCCTCACCGGGGATGCCGAGCTGCTTGGCGATCGCCGCGCCGGTGACGACGTCGTCGCCGGTCACCATCCGCACGCGGATGTTGGCGGCCTGGGCGTTGCCGGACCGCGTCCTTGGACTCGGCCCTGGGCGGGTCGATCATCCCCACCATCGCCGTCATCTGCAGGTCCTTCACCTTCGACAGCAGGTCGCCGTCGGGATCGAAGTCCGAGGGGTCGATGTCCCGCGTGGCCGCGACCATGATCCGCAGGCCCTTGCTCGCCGAGGCGTTCCATCTCCTGGTTGGATCGCTCGTTCTGCTCGTCGCCCCAGGGAACGCTCGTGCCGTTCGCCAGGGCGGACGCGGCCCGCCCGATCACCGCCGGGCCGGCTCCCTTGACGAACATCCGAACGACGGCGTTCCCGGACGCGTCCTTGGCGTCGGCGAAGACGGCCATGAGCTTGTACGTGGGGTCGAACGGCAGCGTCGCGAGCCGGGGGTAGCGCGGCCTGCGTGCCCTCGACGTCCAGCTTGGCCTTGTGCCCGAGGACGAGCAGCGCTCCCTCGGTGGGATCGCCCACGACCTTGCCGTCGACGAGCTTGGCGTCGTTGGCGATCAGGAAGGGCATGATCGCCTCCTCGATCGTGTTCGTGTTGCCGGCGGCGTGCTCGACCTCGCCGTCGAGGCCGTAGCCCATCCCGGTGATCGTGTAGCGGTCCGTGGGGTCGATCACCTCGACGACCGTCACCTGGTTCATCGTCAGGGTCCCGGTCTTGTCCGAGTTGATCGCCGAGGTCGAGCCCAGGGTCTCGACCGAGGCGAGGTTCTTCACGACGGCGCCGTGGGCCGCGAGGGTCGTGGATCCCTTCGACAGGATCACCTGCAGGACCGTGGGCATGGCCATCGGCACGGCGGCGAGGGCCAGCGCGATGGCGGTCGTGAAGATGGTCTCGGTCGACTGGTCGCGGGAGATCCCGAGGGCGAACATGATCGCGATCGTCAGGCCGGCGGCGCCGGCGATCCACAGCGTCAACGTGTCCAGCTGCGCGGTCAACGGGGTCTTCAGGGTGGGCGTCGACTTCAACATCCCGGAGATGCGGCCGACCTCGGTGTCGGCTCCCGTCCCGGTGACGATCATCACGCCGCTCCCGTGCGTGACCGGGGAGTTCATGAACGCCATGTTCGACTGGTCCCCCACGCCGGGCTTCTCGTCGGTGATCGCCTCGGCGCTCTTGGACGCGGGAACGCTCTCGCCGGTCAGCCCGGACTCGTCGATCTGCAGCGACGCGGCCTGGATGATCCGCCCGTCGGCGCACACGTCGTCGCCGGCCGTGAGCAGCACGACGTCGCCGACCACCACCTGGTCGGCGTCGATCTCGATCTCGGCCCCGTCACGGCGAACCCGGGCGGACGCCTTGAGCATCGACTGCAACGCGTTCATGGCGCTCTCCGCCTTGCCCTGCTGGCGCATCCCCCCGATCGCGTTCAGCGCCGTGATCGCCAAGACGGCGATGCCCGTGGTGAGCTCACCGATCACGATCGAGGCGACGGCCGCCGCGACGAGGATGATCTGCATGTAGCTCCGGTACTGGGCCAGGAACTGCTTCCAACCGGGCACCGTCGCCTCGGCCGGAAGTGCGTTGGGCCCGTTCTTCTGCAGCAGCTCCGCGGCCTTCGCCGCACTCAGACCCTGCGCGGGATCGACGTCGAGCCGCTTCGCCACGTCCTCCGGTGTCAGCGCGTACCAGGCCGTCCCGGATGCATCGTCCTGGCTCATGTCCGTGTTCTCGGTCATGGTTGGGTCCTCTCCTCTCCCTCCGACGAAGCCTCGAGCGCCGTCCTGCCGCTCGTGGCCGGATCAGAACGGCGTCGGGATGTTGGGCCGCGACGATTCCGGTTCGACGTACCCGCCGTGGCTCGGCGGCTTGGGCATCTTCACGTCCATCGGCCCCGGGGGCTTCGTACGGGATCTGACCGAGCAGGTGGGTGATGATGTTCAGCCGACCGCGCTTCTTGTCGTCGTTGTCCACGATGTGCCAGGGCGCCCACCCCGAGCTGGTCTCGACGATCATCGTGTCGCGGGCCCGGAGGTAGGCGTACCGACGGCTGTAGGACTTCAGGTCCGTGGGCGAGAGCTTCCAGACCTTCCGCGGGTCGTCGATCCGGCTCTCGAGCCTCCGGGTCTGCTCGTCGCGGCTGACGTTGAGGAAGTACTTGATCAAGATGATCCCGTCGTCGACCATCGCCTTCTCGACCATCGGCACCATGTCCAGGAACCGCTTGGTCTCCTCCGGGCGTGCAGTAGCCCATGACGGGCTCGACGCCGGCCCGGTTGTACCAGCTGCGGTCGAAGATCACGACCTCCCCGGCCGACGGGAAGTGCGCCATGTAGCGTTGGATGTACATCTGCGACTTGACGCGCGCATCCGGTGCGGGCAGGGCGATGTGCTTGAACACCCGAGGGCTCGTTCGTTCGGTGATCCGCCGGATCGTGCCCCCTTTGCCCGCGCTGTCCACGCCCTCGAACACGACGCAGACCCTGGCGCCGGTGGCCTTGACCCACTCCTGCATGGCCACGAGCTCACCCTGGAGGATCCGCATCTCCCGCTCGTACTCCTTCCGCTTCATCTTCTCGGGACGGCTCTCGTCGGCCCCGTCGGGCGCCGAGGTCGAATCCGAGGAGGCACCTGCCTCATGCTGGTGGTGCTCCTTCCCGTGCGCCGACTTCTTGGCCTTGCTCATCCCTCGTACCTCCGATCGATCGTTCGAGCTAAGGTCCCAACATCTCGATCCGTCAGGTTACAAGCAACACCTGCGACGTTATCGGGCCGCGTACCTGCGGCGCCAGGGATCGTTCCGGTCGGAGGGAGGCGGGATCTGAAGCTCTCGGCGGTGCCCGGCGCGAAGGCGGGTTGGGATCGCTTCGCCCGACCCCAGGGCTCCGGCCCTCCGAGACCATGACGGTGATAACCCGCGGCTTCCGACTCGACCGCCGAGTTCTCAGTCGCCGAGCAACTCTGATCTGAGCACGCCCCCGGTTGGTGCGGATGGTCGGTGAGTCTTGGTCGGTTGGGCGGTCGGATGGTGGTCGGTCGGTGAGTGAAGCGTCCGGGGTTCCATGGAGACTTTGGTCTGCCCCGTGAATCGTTGAGTCGGGACGGTGGGATCCATCACGCCACCTGGATCGGGTAGGGGTTCATCATCTCGAACTCGACGGGCGTGCGCATCCCCAGCGCGCTGTGCCGGCGCTTGCGGTTGTGGAAGATCTCGAGGTACTCGAAGATGGAAGGATCGACTGGACGTCCCCAGACGCAACCTCGCACCGGATCGGCGGGAAGCGTAAGGTCATTGGGTGGGGGAGGTTCCGCGTTGCCCTTCGTGCGCTGCGGAGAACGCCGAGGGACAGCGCTTCTGCGGCTCGTGCGGGGCGCGACTTGCGGTCGTGTGCCCGACTTGCGACGCGGTCAACGAGCTCACCTCCACCTACTGCGGATCTTGCGGCTCCAAGCTGGACATCCGGGGTGGTCCCGGGGCGCCGTTGCGCGAGGAGCGGCGGATCGCCACGGTCCTCTTCGCCGACTTCTCCGGGTTCACCAGCCTTTCCGAGCACCGGGACCCCGAAGAGGTGAAGGCCATCGGCTCCGACGTGACGCGTCAGATGGGCGAGCACGTAATCCGGTACGGCGGGACAGTCGTGAACGTGCTCGGTGACGGCATCATGGCCGTGTTCGGTGCGCCGGCCGCGCATGAGGACGACGCCGAGCGGGCAGTGCGGTGCGCGCTGGAAATGGTCGCCGAGATCGAGCCGCCGCGGGACGCCGGCATCGAGGGCTCGGTCCACATCGGAGTCAACACGGGCGAGGTGATGGCCGGCGTCGTGGGTCCACCCGAGCACCGCGAGTACGCCGTGATGGGCGACGTGACGAACACGGCGGCCCGCCTCGAGGCGGCTGCCGTCGCGGGGCAGGTGGTCGTGGGCGCAGGCACGCGCGACGCCACCGCCCATGCGATCGACTATGTGGAGCTCGACTCAGTCCACGCCAAAGGCAAGCGCGAACCCGTTCCGGCATGGCTTGCAGTGCGAGCCAGAGGGGCACCCGCGAGCCGCGGTATCTCACGCGCACCCCTGATCGGCAGAGACAGCCAGCTCGGCTTGCTCCGCGACATCTGGGATCAGACGCGGGCCGGGTCGCGAGCGGACCTGCTCACGCTCTTCGGCATAGCGGGGATCGGCAAGAGTCGACTCGTGCGGGAGTTCGTGAGCGGCCTCGATCCGTCGGTTTCGGTACTCCGGGGCCGCAACCTCCCCTACGGCGAAGTGACCGGCTACGACGCCTTCGTCCAGGCGGTGCGATCGGGCGCCGTTATCGAGGACGCGGATCCCCTCGATGTGGAACGTGACAAGCTCACCTCCCTCGTGCGCCGACTGGTCCCCGGCGAGGCGGCCGATGCCGTGATCGATCATCTCTCGGTGCTCGTGGGCGTCTCGGCCGAAGGGGTCCCGGACCGGCAACCGCTGTTCGGCTCGGCGCGGAGCCTCGTCGAGGGCCTCGGTCGGACGGCCCCGACCGTGCTCGTGCTCGAAGACCTGCATTGGGCGCCACCCTCGATGCTCGCGTTGATCGAGTTCCTCGCCTCGCGCCTGCGCGAGACACCGGTCCTCATGCTGACCACGGCGCGCCCCGAACTGCTCGAATCTCGGCCGTCGTGGGGCGGCGGTCTGCCCAGGTATCAGGCCATGAACCTCGAACCGCTGAGCGACCGGGAAGCCAGACGACTCGCCGCCTCGCTCCTGCCGTCCGCCGAGGACGTGGAACCCGCGCTCGACCGCCTCGTGGCGGCGGGCGCGGGGAACCCCTTGTTCCTCGAGGAGTTCGCGACGTCCATCGCGGAGCGGAGCGCCAACCCGGAGGCACGCGTGCCCGCGACGGTCCAGGCCGTGATCGCCGCCCGCATCGATTCCCTCCCCGAACGCGATCGCGACGCCCTGTTGGCCGCCTCCGTCGCCGGACGGATCTTCTCGCGTGGGACGTTGGAGGTATTGACCGGAGGCCCTGCGGACGACACCCTCGAATCACTTGAGCGTCGGGACTTCATCCGCCGCGAGCCCGGGACGGAGTTCTCGTCGGACCCGCGGTACCTGTTCAAACATATCCTGACGTCCGAGGTCGCGTATCAGATCCTGCCGAAGGGCACGCGGCCCGCCCTGCACGCTGCGGCCGCAACGCATCTCGAGGCGTCGAGCGGCGGCCGTGTCCGCGATGAGGCGGCCCTGATCGCGCGGCACTGGCGACTCGCAGGCGAGCCCTCTCGCGCCGTTCCCTACCTGCTGATGGCGGCGGACGGCGCCTCGCGCACGTGGGCGAAAGAGCGGGCGATCGAGCTCTACAGCGAGGCGCTGGATATCGAGGGCGACGACGGCGACCCGACCACGATCGAGCATGCGCTGCTCGGCCGGGCGAAGGCCCTGCTCGCCTCGAACGAGTTCGGCTCGACGACCCAGTCCGACGTGGAGCGCCTGATGACGAGCGCCGACGATGCGACGAAGGCGCTCGCCACCGAATTGCGAGCGCGCCTGGCCTATTGGAGCGGCGACGCGGCCGGCGCGCAAGGGTACGGCGAGGACGCCCTGTCGCTGGCGAGCGACACCGACGACGTCGCGGTGGAGTCCCGCGCCCTTGGGCTGCTGGGGGAGATCCGAGCGATGGCGGGCGAGCTCGACGAGGCCGAACGGCTCTCCCTGGCGAGCGTGTCCCATTGGCCCGAGGATGTCAGGGACGGGAACTACGCCTACACCTGCACGATGCTCGGGTTGTTCCATTACTGGAAGGGCCACTATCCCGATGCCCTGCGATGGGCAAAGCTCGGATATCACAAGGGCGTCGAGACGTCTCACCCCGGGGCCACGATCCAGGGAGCCGCGCAGGCGAGCCTGGCCCTCGCGGGATCCAGTCGATACGAGGAGTCGCTGACATGGATCGAGCGGGCGGTGTCGACCGGACGGGAGTGGGAGCCGACACCCCAGTTCACGTCTCGCGCGGTCAACATCTGGGCCGGGACGCTCCGCGAGATCGGTGATCTCGAGGGATCACGCCGCGTGAGTCACGAGGCCGAAGAGTTGGCACGATCCGCGTCCTTCCCGGGGGCGCGGATCAGCGCCGGCATCGATCTGCTGACGCTCGATCTGCTGCAGGGGAACGTTCGCGAGGCCTCGATCCGACTGCCGTCGCTGGTCGAGGAAGCAGAGGGTGCGAAGGGTTGGCACCAATGGTTGTTCGGGGGTCGGCTCGCCGAGGCACAAGCGCGCGTCGAGCTCGCGTTGGGACGTCCGGAGGAAGCCGCTGCGGTGGCGGATCGGGCGCTCGATCTCGCGCGGAGCAAGGGCCGGCGCAAGTACGTGTGCCGGTCCCTCGTGACGCGGAGCGAGGCCCTGGTCGCGATGGGTCAGCTCGCGGAGGCCGAGGCCGGCTTCTATGAAGCGCTCCACGAGGCTCAGGAGATTCACGATGCCCCGACGATCTGGGGGGCCTCCCATGGGCTCGCCGAGGCGCTCGATCGTTCAGGGAGGGAGGAGGCCGCTGCCGCTGCGAGGAGCACTGGGGAGGACGAGGTGGTCGCGGTCGCGTCTGCGCTGTCGGCTGAACACCGGGTCATGTTCCTCCACTCCACCACAGGATCCGGGAGCTCGTCTGAGAGGGAACGTCCGGGGCAGGATTGACGCATCCGCGTGCCTGCGCACAACGCCCGGCCCATCACCCGGCAACAGGTCCCAGATGTCGCGGAAACTGCGGCTCTGCGAGTGCTAGCGCGGTGCCATCGATGTGATCCCGCGGTGCGGTCGATCGGTCGGTCGGTTGGTCGGTCGGTGGGAGGAGGAGGATTCGAACCTCCGTAGGCATCGCCGGCGATTTTACAGACCGCTCCCTTTGGCCGCTCGGGCATCCTCCCGGAGCATCCAGGATAGCAACGCCGGGCCGACCGCCGCGCCGAGTCGGTATCCTGCCGCCATGGCCAGCCAGAGCTCGTTCGACATCGTGTCCGAGATCGACCTGCAGGAGGTCCGCAACGCCGTCGATCAGGCGGCGCGCGAGATCCACCAGCGGTTCGACTTCAAGAACACCGGCACCTCGATCGAGCTGAAGGACGAGGCGATCGAGCTCGCCTCCGGCACCGAGGACCGCCTGAAAGCCGCCTACCAGGTGCTCGAGGAGAAGTTCGTCCGCCGCCAGGTCCCGCTGAAGGCGCTGCAGCCCGGCGAGGTCGAGCCGGCCGCGAAGGGCACCGTCCGCCAGACGCTGAAGCTCGTGACGGGCATCTCCGACGAGAAGGCCAAGGAGATCTCGAAGTTCGTCCGCCAGGCGGTCCCGAAGGCCCAGACCCAGATCCAGGGCAGCCAGGTCCGCGTGATGAGCAAGTCGAAGGACGACCTGCAGGCCGCGATCGCCGCCTGCAAGGACCACGACTTCGGCATCGCGCTGCAGTTCACGAACTACCGGTAGCGTCCATTGCCCGTCCACCGGGGGACGGCCCTACACTCGTCCGACGCGTCAGGGGGTTCCGCCATGCCGCGGTACGTGATCCAGCGCAGGTTCGATGTGGGCTCTGAGCGAGATGCCGATGATCGGGCGGAGGTCCCGTCAGATCATCGAGGAGGAGTTCCCGAACGTGGTCTGGATCCACAGCCACGTCGCCATCGAGGAGGACGGCCACGTCCGCACCTTCTGCCTCTACGACGCGCCCGACCTCGAGGCGATCCAGCAACACTCCGAGATGCTCGGCTTCCACGTGATCGACGGCGTCTTCGAGGTCGCCGGCGACGTCACGCCCGCCGACTTCCCGCCGATCGCCGACGAGAGCTAGCTCGCGGGGTCCGGGCGCGTCCGGCGACGCGGCGGCCTCGACGTTCGGTCGCGTGCAGCACGGATGCCGCCGCGACCGCGCGCTTCCGAGTGATCTCGCGCCGCATGTCGGCGTGCTCCTCCGGCACCAGCTCCAGCGCCTGCGCGTACAACGTCGACGCGCGACCCTTCGCCCAGCCCCGGCCCGCCGTGTCGGCCGCCGCGAGCAGGTAGCGGAGCGCCTTCGACGAGTCCCCCGCCTCACGCCAGTGGTACGCGAGCGTGGCGTCCGCGTCGCCCGCCCGCAGGCCGACGTCCTCCAGATAGCTCGCGGTGGTCTCGTGACACCGCCGCCGCTCCTCCCGCGGCAGGGTCAGGTAGGCGACCTCGCGGATCAGGCCGTGCTTGAACGTGAACTGCTGGTCGCCCTTGATCCTCGACGAGGCCTCGCGCCGGATCAGGTCACGCCGCTCGAGAGACCCGAGCAGCCCGGGGAGGTCGCTCGCGGTCGGGGCGGAGCCGCTCCAGCGCGCCTCGCCAGAACACCTTGCCCACGACCGATGCGTCGAGCAGCACTTCGCGCTCGGGCGGCGGCAACGCGTCCAGCCGCGCGGCCACGATCCCACGGATGCTGCCGGGCAGCTGGGTCGCGTCGCGGGTCGAGCGCTCGGCGAGCGACGCGGTGAGCTCCTCGATGAACAGCGGGTTCCCATCGCTCGAGGCGGCGAGCGTCTCGGCGCGGTCGGCGAGCTCGTCGAGCCCGCGTTGGGCGAACAGCTTGCCGGTCAGCTCGACCGCGTCCGCCTCGTCGAGCGGACCGAGCGAGATCGTGCTCGACGCGAGCAGCCCGCCGCCCCACGAGGGCCGCGTCGACAGCAGCTCCGGGCGCGCGGTCGCGATCATGAGCAGCGGTACGTCCTGAGCGCGGGAGGCGAGGAACTCGACGAGGTCGAGCAGGCTGTGGTCGGCGAAGTGGATGTCCTCGAAGACGAGCAGCGTCGGGCGCTGCCGGGCGGTCGCCTCCACGAACAGGCGCGCGGCGAAGTAGAGCGCGTCCCGCGTCGCTCGCCGTGTGTTCGACGGGGAGCCCAGCGAGCACGCCCACGGCGTCCGCCACCTCCTCCGGGTCCTCACCCACCTCGAGCTCGACCGCGGCGGCGCGCAGCTTCCGATCGCGTCCTCGGCGTGGTCGCTGTCGTAGATCGACGCGATCCGCGCGACGTGCTGCGCGAACGCGCTGTAGGGGCCGGTGTCGCCGTATCCGGCCGAGCGGCCGCGGAGCGCCCGCCCGCCGCTCTCCGTCACGCGGTGAGCGAGCTCGTGTGCGAGGCGCGACTTCCCGATCCCGGCGGGCCCGAACACCGTGACCAGCGAACAGCGCCGCTCGGACGACGACCATGTCCCACGTGCTGCGGAGGCCCGCCAGCTCCTCGCCTCGCCCGACGATCGGGACCTCGGAGAAGACCCGCTCCCCCGCCGCGACGAGCGGTCCGATCGCGAGCCACGCCGCCACGGGCTCCGCCTTCCCCTTCGCGACGATCGGCTCGGAAGGCTCGTACCGGATCACGGTCCGGGTCGAGGCGTACGTCTCGGCCCCAACGATCACCTGGTTCACGGGGGCGTTGGACTGGAGCCGCGCGGCCGTGTTCACGACGTCACCCGCGACCATCGCGACGCCGGTCTCCGCGCGTGGCCCGAGCTCGACGACCGCCTCCCCGGTGTTGACGGCGGCGCGCACCTGCAGCTCGAGCAGCGGGTCCGCCTCGTCCATGTCGGCGATCGCGTCGCGCACGGCGAGGGCCGCGCGTACCGCGCGCTCCGGATCGTCGCCGTACGCGATGGGCGCGCCGAAGACAGCCATCACCGCGTCGCCGATGAACTTCTCGACCGAGCCGCCGAAGCGCTCGATCTCGGCCCTCGCCCGCTCGTAGTAGCGGATGAGCATGCTCCGGACGTCCTCGGGGTCGAGCTGCTCGGACCTCGACGTGAACCCGACGAGGTCGATGAACAGGACCGAGACCACCCGGCGCTCCTCGCGCGAAGCGGTGGGGGCCTCGAGCTCGGTCCCGCACGCCTGACAGAAGCGCGCGCGCTCGCTGTTCTCCTCACCGCAGGTCGCACAGATCACGGGAGCAGCCTAAGCGCGTTCGCGCCGGCGGACCACGCCCGGTCGCGGATTGCCCGGCGGGGTCCGCCGCGGGTAGGCTGTCGCACCACTTCAGGAGGTGATACGCGTGGACCTTGAACGACTCAAGGCACGTGCGGCGGAGATCGCCGATAGGGAAGGCAAGGAGCTCCTCACCCGGACGACCGAGTCCGAGAAGCTCTTCCAGCGGGCACTGAAGAGCCTGCCGAACGGTGTGGTCTCGAACTTCCAGACGGGCGACCCCTACCCGGTGTACCTCGAGCGCGGCAAGGGCTCGACGGTGACCGACGTCGATGGCACCACGTACACGGACTTCCACGGCGGGTTCGGCGTGAACGTGGTCGGCCATGCCCACCCGAAGATCGTCGAGGCCCTGAAGAAGGCCGCGGAGAACGCGATCCACTTCGCCGTCACCACGCCCGACACGGTCGCGCTGGCCGAGGCGATCTGCGAGCGCTTCCAGCTCGAGCAGATGCGGTTCGTGAACTCGGGCACGGAGGCCACGATGGACGCCCTGCGCGTCGCGCGCGCCGCGACGGGTCGCGACAGGATCATCAAGATGGAGGGGTCCTACCACGGCCACCACGACTCGGTGCTCTTCTCGGTCGTGCCCGAGGCCGACGTGCTCGAGCTGCGGCACAACGTCAACCAGTCGGGCAAGCCCTGGTACACCACCCAGCCCACGTCCAAGGGGATCCCTCGGGCCCTCTGGGACACCGTGATCGTCGTGCCCTTCAACGACGCGGCCGCCGTCGAGCAGGCCTTCGCCGACAACGAGGGTGAGGTCGCGGCGGTGATCCTCGAGCCGGTCATGATGAACATCGGCATCGTG
>CAWFJU010000013.1:0-113868 GCA_963816275.1 uncultured Actinomycetes bacterium | reverse complement strand
ACCTGGGTGAGATCGCGAGCACGATCACCTTGTCGAACCCGGGGTGATCGCGCAGCGACTCGTCCGGTCCGATAACCGGCCATCCCTTGCGGGTGCAGCCGCTCGACTCCCACTCGTGCTCCGTGGGTATGCGGTGCGACGGGAGGAGCCCCATCGACCGGTAGATGCACAGCGACCCTTCGCGCCCGTACTCCAGCGTGAACTCGTGATCCTCCGCGAGGCTGAGGATGTGGCTGTGCGCATCGATGATCAAGCTGACCTCCGGCTGCGGGCGCGTCCGATCGAATCCTATCCGAGGCCCGCGCCGGTCCCCGGGGAGCGTCCGTCGGCTCAGAACAGCCTGGCGACCCCGCGTTCGTGGTCGAGGAGGTAGCGCTTGCGCTCGAGACCACCGGCGTAGCCCGTGAGCGACCCGCCGCTTCCGATCACGCGGTGGCACGGCACGATGATCCCGACCGGGTTGCGGGCGTTGGCCACGCCGACCTCTCTCGCCAGGGCGGGATCGCCGAGCTCTCGTGCGAGGTCTCCGTAGGATCGTGTCTCCCCGAACGGGATCTCCCCGAGGAGCGCCCAGACCCGCAGTTGGAAGTCGTCGCCCTTGGCCGCCGTCGGTACGGTGAAGATCGTCCGTTCGCCCTCGAAGTACTCCGCGAGCTCCTGGCGGACCCGGTCGAACCCGGCGGTCGTGCGCGCTCCCGGGACGAGGCTCGGGTCGCCCATCCGGAGTGCGCTCAGGGCGCCGTCGGTGTTCACGAGCGTCAGGGTTCCGACGGGCGATGGGGTCGTCGTGACGATCTGCATGTGATCGTCCTCGATGCGCGAGCCTAGCCGGCGCCTGGGAACAACGACGGAGACACGCGGTCCGTGAAACCGCCGCGCTGTGACCGTGCGCACGCCGCGTGGCGCTGCGTGTCACGATCGGCACGACCCGACGAGCGCTCGGAGGACCGATGACCGAACGACCCGGCATCCCCGACGACATCACCGCTGACGACCTCGGCTTCCTGCATTGGTGGGGACCACCCACCTTGTACCGATGCGCCCTGGAGCCGGACCCGGCGAACGTCGACGTGGCGCTCGTCGGCGTGCCGCACAGTAGCGGCAACGGCACCACGTGGCGCGATCAGCATCTTGGACCGCGATCGATCCGTGACGTGTCGATGGCGTATCAGCGGCTCCACCTCGGGTGGAGTTTCGATCCCTGGAACGCCTGCCGGATCCGCGACATGGGCGACGTTCCCATCTTGAACACGCTCGTGAACGACGTGGCCGTCCGGGAGATCGAGCGGTTCTTCGGTCCGATCGACGCCGCCGGGGTGCGACCGGTCTCCTTCGGCGGGGACCACTCGATCTCGCTCGCGATCCTTCGCGCGATCGCGGGCCCCGACTCGCACCTGGGTCGTCCCGCCGCCGCCGTGCACTTCGACGCTCACTACGACACCTACGACGACTTCCCGAACTGGTACGGCGCCTACGACTCGGCCGGCCATTGGGCCTCGAAGTCGGTGCACGAGCACCACGTCGACGCGACCCGCAGCGTGCAGATCGGGATCCGCGGCCACGACGTCTGGATGGACCCCGGGAAGACGAGCCGTGAGCTCGGCTACCGGATCGTTACGAAGGACGAGTTCGATGATGACCTCGGGATCGACGGCACGATCGCTCTCATCCGCGAGCGGGTGGGTGACCTGCCGGTCTACGTGTCGTTCGATCTCGACGCGCTCGACACCACGATCGCGCCGGCCGTGTCGAACCCCGAGCCCGGCGAGGAGGGCCTCACGATGAAGGAGGCGATCCGGGTCATCCAGGGGATGCGAGGGATGGACGTGATCGGCGCCGACGTGGTCGAGCTGATGCCCAGCGTGGACTCGCCGAACTCGATGACCGCGCAAAACGCGACCCGGATCGGCTTCGAACTGATCTGCCTGATCGCCGACCGGGTCTCGAGCGTTCGCGGCTCCTGACGGCCCGCCGCCTACGCGTCCTCGGTCCGGCGCCCGGCGAGATGCGTGACGAGGATGTACACGCTCACCATGAATACCCACGCGGGGAAGACCAGGATGACCCATTCGGCCTGCGTCACGATGAACAGCAGGACCAGCGCGACCACGTAGGTGAGCAGCGCCATCCACCGGGGCATCACCCCGGTGCGTAGCCAGAGCGTGGCCTGCGAGATCAGGAAGACGGCGGCCATCCGCAGCGCGTAGACGTTGAAGACCTGGGCTACGATTTGCCGCGCGTAGAGGTAGCGTGCTGCTGCTGGCGAACCCGGAAGGGTCCTTCGCGTAGGCCGCGACGAGCGCACCGGCCGACGCAGCCGCCGCGAAGATCATCGCCAGGAAGAGCAGCCCGCTGCCGATGAACACGGTCGAGAAGAACTGGTCCTCGAAGCGGCCCAGCCGCTCTCGCGCCACGGCGATGAACCACAGGAAGAAGAGCCCGGCGAAGGGCACGAGTCCGAGGGCGAACTTGATCGATCTCGAGCCGCTCTCGAGCCACGCACCCGAGTCCTGGGTGAGGTCGGTCATCGCCCCGCGCATGATCGTGACGCTGGCACCGAACAGGACCGCGAAGAGCATCCCGGCGATCGGCGCCGGCGATCGGCGTGGCGGCACGTCGCTCGACCTCCACGATCGCGATGTCGTCGTGCTCAGATGGGGTCATGCGCCTCCCCTCGCCGGTCGCTCAGGCCTGGCAGCAGCCTGATGACGCGGGGCGGAGACATCAAGGACCTCGCCGGGTCACGTCACGCCCTCGATCGGGGATACCGTGGGTACGCGGTTCCTGGGAAGGAGATCCGACGTGAAGATGACGGTGCTGGGTTCGGGCGTGCGTGCGCCGTTCGTGCTGCATGGGCTCGCCGCCGCCCAGGGCGACCTGGGGCTCGACGAGGTCGTGCTGCACGACACCGACCCGGAACGCTTGGAGCTGATGACGATCCTCGGTGGCTACCTGTGCGAGGAGTGGGGAGCCCGATTCACGGTCCGCGGTGAGTCAGATCCACGGGCCGCGATCGCCGACGCACGATTCGTCTACTCGGCGATCAGGCCCGGTCAGGAGGCCGCTCGCGCCGTCGACGAGGAGGTGCCGATCAAGCACGGGGTGCTGGGGCAGGAGACCACCGGCCCGGGGGGGTTCGCGATGGCCCTGCGGACGATCCCCGCGATGCTCTCGTACGCGACCCTGATCGAGGACGTGGCACCGGACGCGGTGCTCGTGAACTTCACGAACCCGGTGGGGATCGTGACGCAGGCCCTGCACGACCACAGTTCCGTCCGGGTCATCGGGATCTGCGACGGCCCGATCTCGATGCAGCGGAGCGTGGCGGCGTTCCTCGGGGCGTCGACCGAACGAGTGCACGTCGACTACGCAGGGTTGAACCACTGCGGATGGATCCACCGGGTGCTGATCGACGGCCGGGACCGTCTGCCCGAACTGCTCGACCGGTTCGAGGAACTCCAGACGTTCGACGAGATGTGGCGGCTGTTCGACCCGGCGCTCGTACGCGCGATCGGGATGCTGCCGATGGAGTACCTCTACTTCTATTACTACCGGGATGAGGCGCTGGCGCACATCCGGGGGTCGGGCAGCTCGCGCGGGCGACAGCTCCAGGCCCTGAACGACGGGCTGTGGCCGGTGCTCAGGACGTGCCTCGACGCGCAGGACGTCGTGGGCGCTCGGACCGCTTGGGAGCGCGCGATGTCCGAACGGGACGCGACGTACTTCTCGCGCGAGCGCGGCGAGATACCGGCGCAGGACGACGATGAGCCCGCCGACCTGTTCTCGTCCGACGGGTACGAGGGGATGGCGACCGCGGTCGTCGCGGCCGCCGTGCAGCGCCGCAAGGTGCCGCTGATCCTGAACGTGCCGAACCGCGGAGCGATCGGCGGCCTGCGCGACGACGACGTGGTCGAGGTGACCTGCCTCGCCGATGAACACGGCGCGCACCCGATCGCGCAGGGCGAACTCCCGGAGGCGGCCATGGCATTGGTGCGCCAGGTCAAGGTGTATGAACGGCTCACGGTGACCGCCGCCGTCGAGGGCTCGTACGACGCCGCGCTCGATGCGCTGCTCGCGCACCCCCTCGTCGGGTCATACCCCGCCGCGCGCGCGATCCTCGACGGCTACCTCGAAGGCCTCGCGGGTCTGCTCCCGAGGCTGAGTTGACTCGTTCGGACGACTACCTCCTGACCTTCACCGTCTCGCTCGTGTCGGCCCTGCAGTCGGTCGTTCGACCCACACGCGCGTAGTACCTGCCGTTCATGGCGCCGGTGTTCCCCGTGTTCCACTCGTACACGTCGCCATTCAAGGACGCCATGTCGTTGGCGATCTTGTCGTCGGTCGCCGGGTTCTGCTCGGCACCGAGCTGCTTGAAGACCACGACCTTGCGCTCCCGCGCGCACAGCTTGGGGCGCGGACTGATCACCTTGCCCCAGAAGTCCCCGTTCTGCGTCTTGATCGTCACCGTGGTCTCGATCGCCGTCCCGGCGTTCGCGATGCCCGAGACGGACACCAGTCCGACGACCATGAGGCCGACCAAGGCGCGAAGCGGTCTGATGTGCATGAACCCTCCCCTTCGTAGCGGTGCGGATCGCGTCGTCCGACCACGGACGATGCGGCTCGAAGACCCGCGTCAGGCGAGTCTGCGCCTTCGCTCTCGCCGAGGTCAACCGGGGCCGTCGCCGTTGGACCCGGAGGGAACGCGACCTTCGACGCGTTCAGGCGGGTCGCCGAGACGCCACGCTCTGATCAGGAGGTGACGCGCGGATGCCCGAGGCGTCGTACGTGGCGGGGCCGTCGGATCGCCCACTGCTCGGTCGGACGATCGGGTCGCAACTCGACCGCACGGCCTCGTCGAGCCCCGATACCGAGGCGATCGTCGCCCTGCATCAGGGGCTCCGATTCACCTACGCGGAGCTGCATGCCGAGGTCGAACGGGCGGCCCGCGCGTTCCTCGCCATAGGGGTCGCGACGGGCGATCGCGTGGGGATCTGGAGTCCGAACCGCGTCGAGTGGACGATCGCGCAGTACGCCACGGCGAAGATCGGCGCGATCCTCGTCAACGTGAACCCGGCGTACCGTCGCCACGAGCTCCGCCACGCGATGACGGCCGCCGGCGTCTCGGTCCTGATCGCGGCACGCGGGTTCCACGCGGCCGACTACGTGGCGATGCTGGACGACGAGCGCGCGGGGCTCCCACGGCTCCGCACGATCGTGCTGCTGGGCGACGGCGACCTTCCCGGATGGGCGATCGCGTGGGACGAGTTCGTGGACGCCGGCTCCGCTGTGGCGACGCGGGCACTCCTCGATCGCGAGGCGACCCTCGATCCCGACGACCCGATCAACATCCAGTTCACCTCGGGCACCACCGGCGCGCCGAAGGGCGCAACGCTGACCCACCACAACGTGCTCAACAACGGGGCGATGGTCGGGGCGCGCCTCGGGTACACGGCGGCCGATCGTGTCTGCGTGCCCGTGCCCTTCTACCACTGCTTCGGGATGGTGCTCGGCAACCTCGCCTGCCTCGTCCACGGCGCGACCGTGGTGCTGCCGGGGGAGTCGTTCGATGCGGCCGAGTGCCTCGCCGCGATCGAGGCCGAGCGGTGCACGAGCGTCTACGGCGTCCCCACGATGTTCATCGCGATGCTCGAGGATCCCCGCTTCGCGGGGCACGACCTCTCGAGCCTGCGCACCGGCGTGATGGCCGGCGCGCCGTGCCCGGTCGAGGTGATGCGCACGGTGATCGACCGGATGCACGCGCGCGAGATGACGATCTGCTACGGGATGACCGAGACGTCGCCGGTCTCGTTCCAGTCGATGCCCGACGACGACCTGGAGCTCCGCGTGGCGACCGTCGGCCACGTGCACCCGTGGGTCGAGGCGAAGGTGATCGACCCGGTCGACGGCGCCGTGCTGCCGCGCGGGCGCGCGGGCGAGCTCTGTGTCCGCGGGTACCTGGTCATGCGCGGGTACTGGGAACTGCCGGACGAGTCGCGCCGAACGATCGACGCGGCGGGTTGGCTCCGAACCGGCGACCTCGCCGAGATGCGCGACGACGGCGCGGTCAGCATCGTCGGCCGTCTCAAGGACATGATCATCCGCGGTGGCGAGAACGTCTACCCGCGGGAGGTCGAGGAGTTCCTCTTCACGAACCCGAAGGTCGCCGACGTCCAGGTGATCGGCGTGCCCGACCCGAAGTACGGGGAGGCGGTCTGCGCCTGGATCCAGCTGCACCCGGGCGAGGAGGCGACCGAGGATGAGATCCGCGAGTTCTGCCGTGGCCAGATCTCGACCTACAAGATCCCGCGATACGTGCGGTTCGTCGACGCGTTCCCGATGACGGTGACCGGGAAGATCCAGAAGTACCGGATGCGCGAACGGTCGATCGAGGAGCTGGGGCTGACCGAGCCGGTTCCCACCGCGTGAGAGCATCGGCGTCGTGAGGCCTCGCGTGACGACCGCGCTGTACCAGTCGTCGGCTCGCACGTGGCTCACGCTGGCGGCCTTCTCGTTCCTGCTGCCGGTGCGCTGGCGGCTCGGGCTGTGGCTGCCGCTGCACCTCACCCTGGCCGGTGCCGTCTCGACCGCGATCTCTGGCGCGATGCAGAACTTCATGCTGTCGCTGACCGCCTCGCCCGACCCGCCCGATCGCGTCGTACGCGCGCAGTTCGCGCTCGTGACGGCCGGGGCCGCGCTGATCGCGATCGGGATGCCGACGTCGACCCCGTGGCTCACGGGTCTCGGCGGGACCGCGTTCGTCGGCGCGATGGCCCTGCTCGGCTTGATGCTCTGGCGGGCGTGGCGCCGCGCGCTGAACGTCCGACACGTGGTGCCCCTGTTCGCGTACGGCGCCGCGATCGGGTTCGTGCTGGTGGGCGGGACCCTGGGCGCGTTGATGGGGAGTCGGACGGTGTCGATCGCGGGGTACGCGCAGGTCCGGCACGCGCACCTGACCGCGAACGTCCTGGGCTGGGCGTCGCTCACGGTGGTCGGGACCCTGATCACCCTGCTGCCGACCGCGCTCCGGGTGAGGATGCCGCAGCGGCGAGAACGGGTGGTGATCGGGCTGCTCGCGGGCGGGGTCCTGTTGCAGGTCGCGGGCTGGCTCGCCGACTCGACCCCCGTGCTCGCGGCCGGTGGCGTGGCGTTCGCACTGGGGGCCTTCGGGTTCCTCGGGTTCGTCACGGCGGTGCTGCGGACCGAACGTCGGTGGGCTGTCCCCGTCGCGGCCTTCCACATGCTCGCGGCGTTCGCATGGTTCGTCGTGGGGTCCATCGGGCTCGCGGTCGCGCTGTTCCACGGCGCGGAGGGCGCCGACCGCTACCGGGAGGTGTTCCTCACGGCGTTCGTCGGCGGCTGGCTCGTGCAGGTGCTGCTGGGCGCTTGGTCGTACCTCCTGCCGATGGCACGGCCCGGGCACCCCACGGACCGCCGCCGCTGGCTCTCGGTGTTCGAGCTCGCCGCCCCGATCCAGGTGGCGCTGCTGAACGCCGGGCTCGTGCTGCTCGCAGGGACGGGCGCCGGATGGGTCGGTCCCGGGCTCGGCCTGGTGGGTGCGGGCCTCGCGTTCGTGGGGGGTGGGATCGCGCTCGCGAAGGCGTGGCTGTTCGCGGCGGCCGACTGGCCCGCGGCCACCGAACGGGCGCGCGCCGTGTGGGGGGAGTGACGAGCGGCTAGCCGGTCACCTCGGGGATACCGAGGTCGGCCATCAGGCCGCGCACGCGGCGCTCGATCTCGTCCCGGATCGGGCGCACGTCATCGACGGATCGGCCCGCAGGGTCGTCCAGCTCCCAATCGAGGTACCGGACCCCCGGGAAGACCGGGCAGGCGTCGCCGCACCCCATCGTGACGACGGCGTCGGCCGCCTGGACGACCTCGTCGGTCCACGGTTTCGGGAACTGCGCGCTGATGTCGATGCCCACCTCGGCCATCGCGTCGATCGCCGCGGGGTTCACCTCGCTGGCCGGGTTCGAACCGCCGGAGAAGACCTCGGCCTTGTCGCCGGCGAAGTGCTGGAGCCATCCGGCCGCCATCTGTGAACGGCCCGCGTTGTGCACGCAGAGGAAGACGACCAGCGGGACGTCCGTGGCGACCTTGCCCTCGACGCGAGCGAGCGCGCGCAGGCGTTGACGCGTGAACCGTTCGACGAACAGCGGCACGAAAGCGACGGACTTCGCGTTCGCGAAGGTATCGATCGACTCGACCATGAACCGCTGGATCGTCTCGACGGAGAAGATGCCCTCGAACTCCTCGGTCAGGCGCTTCGACGTGGCCCTGATCATCGGACGGATCTCGAGCGGTGCGGCGGCCATCGGGTCGGTGACGTTCACGGGTGGGTCCTCCTTCGTGCTCGGCGCCGCCCGGTCGGGGCGACGCGAGGGTGCAGGGTCGCGATGCGGGCTCGGAGCTGCGTGACGGAGTCGGAGTAGGCGATGGGGGTGCCGACCTCGCGCGGGTCGGGGATCCACCAATGCAGGACGGTGTTGGCCTCGGCGAGCGTGCCGAGCTCCTCGTGGGCGCGGTCACACACCGTCACGATCAGGTCGGGCGTGTCGACGATCTCGTCGATCGCACGCGGCCGGGCGTCGGCGAGATCCACCCCGGCACGCCGTCCCGCACGGATCGCGAGCGGGTGCACCGCGGCGGCGGGGTGCGTTCCCGCGCTCTCGGCGGGAACGTCGCTCACCTGGTTCCACAGGCCCGCGGCGAGCTGCGAGCGTGCCGAGTTCCCGGTGCATACGAACAGGAGCCGGTCGGCGGCGACCATCGGCCCGCCGGTGGAGAGATCTCCGGCGTCGAGAGAGAGCCGCAGATACCGACGGCGCCCGTCGCCTTCCGAACGGAGGCGCTCGATCACACCGGCGTCCTCGAGGATCCGCAGGTGGTGCGCGAGCAGGTTCGAACCGATGCCGAGGTCGGCCGCGAGCTCGGACGGCGTCAGGTCGGAGCAGGCGAGGAGATCCGTGATCCGGAGCCGATGTGGGTCGGCGAGCGCCCCGTGGATCCCGGCCCGCCAGGCTAGGTCGTCGGATGGGCCAGATACCTCAATGGTCATTGACATAAGTATCCCTGAGGTAGGCGATCGGCGTCAACGGACTCACCGGCGTAGAGGTGGTCCCCCTGTGGACGGGCCGCCCGGCCTCAGTGGGGCATCGGGATCGCCTCGACACTCGGGGCATGGATCATTCAATGGATCTTGAACGGTCGACGGTCGATCGAGCTCGCGGGTTCGCGGCCCTGGGCGACCCCGCCAGGCTCGCGATACTGGAGCGGCTCGCCGACGGCACCCGATGCCAGTGTGAGATGCAGGACGACCTGGGGATGGCGCCGAACCTCCTCTCGTATCACATGCGGATCCTGCGGGAGGCGGGCCTCGTGAGCGGCGAGCGCCGGGGCCGTCGCGTCGACTACCGGATCGACCCAGCAGGCGCGGCGGCGCTCGGGATCGATCTGGTGACCGTGGTCGGTGCTTCTCGATGAACGCCAGGGTCGGGGAGAGGCGGGTCGCTCCCGACGTGCGGCTCTGGGCGGGCCTGGCGGCCGCGACGTTCCTCTGGTGGTTCCTCTACCGCGTGAACGGCCCTGTCTGGGACTGGGCCGTGTTCCGGCTGGCCGGCCTTGATCCCGACGGGCGGTTGGGGGAGACGATCCGCTTCTTCGTGTTCGACACGACGAAGATCCTGCTGCTGCTCTCGGGGATCATCTTCATCGTCACGGTGCTGCGCTCCTTCATGAGCCTCGAGCGGACGCGGGCCCTGCTCGGAGGCAAGCGCAAGGGCTTCGCCAACGTCGCGGCGGCGGGGCTCGGGGTCGCCACCCCGTTCTGCTCCTGCAGCGCCGTGCCGGCGTTCATGGGCTTCGTCTCGGCGGGCGTGCCGATCGGGGTCACGCTCTCGTTCCTGATCGCGAGTCCGCTCGTGAACGAGATCGCGCTCGGGATGCTGTTCAGCCTCTTCGGGTGGCGGATCGCGCTGATGTACGTGGTGGCCGGACTCACGATCGCGGTGGTCGCGGGGTTCATCCTCGGCCGGCTGCACGCCGAGCGATGGGTCGAGCCGTTCGTCTTCGAGACGAAGGTCTCCGCGGTGGTGACCTCGGGCGTCCGGCTCACGTGGCGCGACCGCGTCGACCTGGGGCGTGAGGAGGTCGTCTCGATCGTCCGCAAGGTCCTGCCGTACCTGTTGGTTGGGATCGCCCTGGGCGCCGTGATCCACGGATGGGTGCCCACGAGCTTCTTCGAGACCTACGCCGGGCCGGGCAACCCGCTGGCGGTACCGATCGCGGTGCTGCTCGGCATCCCCCTCTACTCGAACGCCGCGGGGATCCTGCCATTGGTGGATGTGCTCTACGCGAAAGGGCTCGGGATGGGCACGCTGCTCGCCTTCATGATGGCCGTGGTCGCGCTCTCGCTCCCCGAGATGATCCTGCTTCGCCGGGTCCTCAAGCCCAGGCTGATCGCCGCGTTCGTCGGCGTCGTGGGCATCGGGATCGTGTTCGTCGGATACCTGTTCAACGCCGTATTGGGATGAGGAGGACGTGATGACCATGCAGATCCGCGTGCTCGGGCCGGGATGTGCCCGCTGCAAGGCCCTCGCCGAGAACACCGTGGAGGCCGTGCGCGTCAGCGGTGTGGACGCGACCATCGAGGAGGTGCACGACCCCCGCGAGATGATCGCCATGGGGATCCTCACGACGCCGGCCCTGGTGATCGACGGCGAGCTGGTGCTCGCCGGTCACGCCGCGACCGTGCCACAGGTCCAGGAGGTCCTCGCCGCGCGTCGGTAGACGGATCGGCAGAAGGGCGGAAGGCATCTCGATGACCACGACCGTCGTGATCGTGATCGGGATCTTGATCCTGAGCGTCATCTCGGGGATGCTCGGCCTCGGCGTGGCGTTCGCCGCGGTGCCGTTCCTGAGCTTCTTCCTCAACGACCTGGTGAACGAGGTGCAGCCGCTCAGCCTGTTGTTGAACGGCGTGACAGCTCTCGTCGCCGCGGTCGGCTTCGCGCTCAGCGGGTTCGTCGACTGGCGGAAGGCCGTCGCGCTCACGCTCGTGGCGACCGTGTTCGCGCCGGCCGGCGCGGCGATGGCGAACGTGATCCCGGTCGAGGGGATCTGGGCCGTCTACGTCATCGCGGTCGGATATCTCGCGTACCGACTCTTCCGGCCGGTCACCCAGCGGCCCGGAACGGAGAACTTCCGACTCGCGTTGTTCCTCACCGCCCCGATCGCCGTGCTGAGCGGTCTCCTCGGGGTCGGTCCCGGATTCCTCCTCATGCCCACGCTGATCCTGGTGGGCTTCGAGACGAAGCATGCGGCCGGCATCAACGCTTTCGCGGTGACAGCCCCTTCCTTCTCGGCGTTGATCCCGCACCTGTCCACCGCGGTGTGGGATCCGAGCCTGACCGTCGCGCTCCTCGTCGCTGGGGCTGTCGGCTCGTTCGTGGGCGCGCGCCTCACGAGCCTCTACGTTCCCGGCCAGCGGGTGAAGCAGGGGTTCGCCCTGCTCATCGTCGTAGCGAGCGTGTACAAAGTGGCGACGTTGTTGCTGTGAGGTGGGGCCCGATGCCGACGGCAGGTAGCGGGATCGACCGCTACGTCGGGGTATCGGACGAAAGGGCCAGGCGCCAGGGCGGCCTGCAGGGCGATCAGGGGTTCTCGATCGATCCGGAAGTAGACCCAGCGCCCGCGCTTCTCTCGCTCGAGGATGCCGGCGCTCGTGAGCACCTTGAGGTGGTGGGACACGGTCGGCTGGGACAAGCCCAGCGGCTCGGTGAGTTCACAGACGCAACCTTCAGCACCCGCGCGCGTAGCGATCAAGCTCAGCAGTCGAAGCCGGGTCGGATCCGCCACGATACGGAGTGCCGCCGCGAGAACCTCCGCCGCTTCCTCGCTCAACGGTGCGTCGGCGAAGGAGGGGCAGCACGCCGCGTCGATCTGTTGGATGAGTTTCACGGCCATATATCGACGGACATCGATCTGTGGTCAATATGTCGACCATCGTCGATGTGGAGGGAGGCGACACCGATGCCGGACCCCAACTGCCCGCCTGATTGCTGCCCGCCCGACTGCTGCTGAACGGGTGGACGGGGGCGGCCGATCTTCCTTCGGCGGCCCCCGTTCGCACGGCGGCGCTCCGGGTCCTGTGGCCGCCGCGGTGATGCCGGCGGGCAACTAGCAGCAGTGGTTGCCTGAGAGGGCGGTCGATGCACCCCGCTCGAAGGCGACCATCTCGTCGGGTCCGGCGACGATCGTCCCGTCGACGTCGCAGCTCCCCGCCAGCGTGTTGTACACGGTGCCGAAGCGGCGGAGGTTGCGGTGCAGGAGCTCGACCCGATGCGGGCTCTCGTCCGTGCGGATCCGCAGCTCGTAGGTGAGCTTCGTGAACCGCGGGGGATCGTCCTGGCGCTCCGCCTCGACCGTGACATCGGCTCCCTCGTACCTGAACGAAAGGAGGTGCGAGAACCGCTCGACGTTCTTCAGGATGCAGGCCCCGAGGGAGAGCGCGAGGAGCTCCGCGGGCCCCGGTAGTTCGTCGCCGGACCGCAGGCCCGCGTCGAACTCGATCTCGCGATCCTTGGCCGATCCGATCGCGACGCCCGGCGCGGCGACCCGAGCCGACACGCGATACCGGGCGTTCGAGCTCGTTGCAGCGCTCTCCGTTCCCATGGCTCCATCGTGCGCGTCAAAGCGTATCCGAGGGCCGATGGACGGCCTTGCACGTCCGTGACGTTCGACCCGAGAGCACCGACGACCCGCTCAGCGCTTCGATGCGATCGCGTCGGCCACGACGGCCGCGTCCTCGCCGACACCGATCAGAAGGGACGACTTCCTCGTGCGCATGAAGTGGACGCCGACGAACGACAGGCCGGGCACGACGGTGCTCGCGCCGTCGTGTTGGATCGGGAACCCGAGGTCGTCGAAGGCGTCTGGCCAGGGGAGCCACGACCGGTAGTCGGGCCGGAACCCGCCGGTCAGGATCACGGCGCCGAACCCCGCGAGCTCGAGCGTGGCCGGCGACGCGGGATCGAACCGGGAAGGGGGCTGGAGATCCTCGAGCTCGATGCCGCGCTCGGCGGCGGTCTTCTTGATAAGGCCCATCAACTGCACGTGCCGCTGGTCCCCCCACGCCACGATGTCGCCGAGGTCCTGGGAGAACCGCGCGAGCCCGTCCCCAGCGCCTTCGAAGTGGCCGAGCAGCGTGACGCCCATCGCGCGAAGCGTTCGCAGGTGCAGGTCGTGGCCGCCTCCGTGCCCGGTTGCGAGGGGGTTGGACTCGAGCCGGCCGGCGACGGGGTCGGGCAGCGCGGAGAGCGGCATCGCCATGAAACCGATCTCGAGGATCCACCAGAAGATGTCGTGCCCACCGACCCGTCGCGGGACCCACGGCGCGCGGCCGCAGGCCAAGAAGACCTCGCGACCCGCCTCGTGCAGCTCCTCGGCGATCTGGCATCCGGACTGGCCGCTCCCGATGATCAGGACCCGGCCGGGCGGGAGTGCCGCCACCTTCGTGTAGTCGCTGAGCTCCAGCACGGCGAGCTCGACGGGGAATCCTTCGACCCCCGGCGGCCGGAAGGATCGCTGGTACGCGCCGCTCGCGAGCACGACCTCACGGGCGGCGAGGGCTCCGTTCGAGGTGTCGAGCTCGAAGCCTCCTGCCGCCACGTCACGGATCGCGGCCACCTCGACGCCCTCTCGGATCTCACCCGCCGCCGCGGCCGCGTACCCCTCGAGGTAGCCGACGATCTCGTCGCGCGGGAGATAGCCGTCGGGATCGTCGCCGTCGTACGGTCCGCCCGGGAGCTGCACGCCCCAGTTCGGCGTCACCAGGCAGAAGCTGTCCCATCGGTCTCGCCACGACTGACCGATCCGTCCGCGCTCGAGCACCACGTGCTCGATCCCTCGCTCAGCGAGCTCGTGACTCGTCGCCAGCCCGGCCTGGCCACCGCCCACCACGACGACATCGACGCGTTCCATATCGGAAGTATCGCGGACGATCCGGGCCGCGACTCAGATCGTCGAGCCGCGGATCGGCGCGACCCCCAGCCGCTTCGCGTCGACGTACCTGATCGTGCGGCGCCACGACCGCCGGAGCTCCGCGATGATCGCGCCGGGTAGTGCCCCGTCGTCGATCGACGGACCGACCAGCCGGACGACGAACGTTCCCGGAACGACCCACGTCGGCGCGAAGCGCACCTTCGTGACGTGCCACCCTTGCGGGCCGCGCTCGAAGACCGCGACCAGGACGTACCCGTCCTGGACGTGGGCGTGCGACAGCTCGTCACGCATGCCCGAGAACGAGTTCCCCATGCCGTAGGCGACCCAGTTGCCCTCGACCCGGCGGATCGGCTGCACGACGTGCGCGTGGTGGCCGACGATCAGGTCGATCGCGTCGCCGCGCAGCAGCTTCGCTGCGACGTCGCGCTGGTACGCGGTCGGGTCGTGCCGGAACTCCTCGCCCCAATGGAGGCTCACGACGACGATGTCGGCTCCACGATGACGTGCGAGCCGCGCATCCTGCAGGATCCGGGCGGGATCGAGGCGGTTCGCCTGCCAGGGCTCGGTCGGGGTCAGCCCGTTGAACGAGGCGGTGAACGAGAGGTGGGCGATCCTCACGCCTCCGACCCGGTACGTCGTCGTGCGGCCGCGTTCCCGGGCTGAGCGCGCCGTCCCCGTGTGACGGAGGCCGAGCGCGTCGAGCCGGTCGAGCGTGGTGCGGATCCCCGCCGCTCCTCGGTCGATCGAGTGGTTCGATGCGGTCGAGCATCCGTCGTAGCCGGCGGCCGCGATCGCGTCCGCGAGTTGGGGTGGCACCGCGAACCGCGGGTACTCGGACGGGTGCACGCCCGGGCCGGCGAGCGGCGTTTCAAGGTGGCAGATCGCGAGATCGACGGATCCGAGCAGCGGCCGGAGCCGGGCGAGCATCGGCCTGAAGTCGTAGCCGTGGCCCCCTGCGTTCTCCTTGGCCTGCGGCCAGGTGCCGCCGGTCGCGAGATCCTCGCCGCTGAAGGCGATCGTGATCCGATCGCGCGAACCCGCGGCGTGCGCCACGCCCTGGTCGACGACGGCCGCGCCCGCGAGTGCGAGCGCCATCGCCGAGGCGATCGTCACCGTGGCCCGCGCCCACCTCACCATCCATCCCTCACGCCGTCAGAGTGGCTCGTTACGGCGGAGGCGTCCAGGGGCGAGTGGCCCGACGCGGACCGGTCGTCGGTTGCGCCCGCGTCGGCGCCTCGTTCAGGATGCGGCTCATGAACACGTTGATCGAGCTCACCGACGACGACGGTCTGCGGAAGCTCCACGACGAGGCGAAGCGCGTCCTCGAGGTCGTCGGCGGCCGGATCATGACCGAGGAGGCGCGGGAGCTGCTCCTCGACCACGGCGGCACCCTCGAGGACGAGGACCTGATCCGGATCCCCGGCGACCTCGTCGAGCAGGCGTTGGAGTCGGCGCCGGGCTACTTCACGCTGTACGACCGCAACGGCGACCCCTCGATCGAGACGGGGAGCGGTCGCACGTTCGTCGGCGCCGGCGTCACGAACCTGAACTACCTCGATCCCCGCGACGGCCAGGTGAAGGACTTCACGCTCGAGGCCACCGCCGAGTCGACGAGGCTCGCCGACGCGCTCACCGACATCGACTTCGTCGCGACCCCCGGCGTCACACGGTCGGCCGACGACCTCCCGCTCGAGATCGTGAACCAGTCCGAGTTCTTCCAGATGGCCACGAACACCACGAAACCGCTGATGGTGCTGATCGCCGGGGAGCCCGAGCTCCGCGACATCTACGACATGGCCGAGGTGATCCGGGGTGGCGCCGACCGGTTGCGCGAGAAGCCGTTCGTGATCCCGTACCTGAATTCCGTGTCGCCGCTGCTGTTCAACCTCGAGACGATCGAGAAGTTGTTCCTGGCGGCGGACCGGGGGCTCCCGGTCTGCGCGCAAGCGGCGCCGCAGGTGGCGGCGACCGGCCCGTCGTCGATCGCCGGGACGTGCGTCGTGAGCGCCGCGGAGACCCTGATGATGCTCGTGCTCGCGCAGCTGCGGAACCCCGGCACGCCCTATATGAGTGGCACGGTCCCATTCCTGATGGACATGCGGAACGGGGCGGTGACCGCGGGCGGCCCCGACGGCGTGCGCTTCACGATGCTGATGAACCAGCTCTGCCGCCGGTGGGGGCTGCCCACGTTGGCCCAGTCGTTCGGCGCCGACTCGAAGGATGCCGACGAGCAGGCGGCGATGGAGCTCACGTTCTACGGCCTCGGCACCGTCCTGGCGGGTTCCGACATGGTGTTCGACGCGGGCTGCGCCGAGACCGGGCTGCTGTTCTCACCGGAGATCCTCGTGATGAGCGACGAGGCGGCCGGGATGTCGCGGCGGCTGGTGGAGCCCCTGGAGGTCTCGGACGAGCTGATCGCCTTCGACACGATCGTCGACGTCGGCCCGGGGCAGATCTTCCTGGGGGAGGACCACACGCTCGAGCACTTCCGCGAGCTCTGGCTCCCCAAGATGTTCTCGTGGGATGGCCGTCGC
Organism: uncultured Actinomycetes bacterium; assembly: GCA_963816275.1. Lineage (GTDB taxonomy): Bacteria > Actinomycetota > UBA4738 > UBA4738 > HRBIN12 > JAOUEA01. The sequence goes on along the minus strand of CAWFJU010000013.1, from coordinate 97,336 downwards.
GAGTGGGAGGAGGCGGGCGCCGAGACGATGCGCGACCGCTGTCGGAATCGGGTCTTCCAGATCTGGGAGACGCACGAGGTGCCGCCGCTCCCCGACGACGTCCTCGCCGGGATGCGCGACATCATCGAGAAGCGGCGCGCCTCCCTCGGCTAGCGGCGCTCGGAGCCGGACGCACGGAAGACCCGGGCGAACCCGGGCCTTCCGCGTCGACGCTCAAGGCGTCTCGGTCGGAGGTCAGACGGTGAACGTCGCCGAGCCGACGCAGGTCTCGCCGGTCGCACCGTTCACGGCGCGGCCCCGGATCGTCTCGTTCCCGGCGCCGTTCGGCGTGACCTTGCGGACGGAGAACGATCCGCTCGGGCCCTGGGTGACCCGCGAGCCGGAGAAGATCTGGGCGCCGTTCTTGGTGAGGCGCACCTGCCAGGTCTGGCCGACCTTGTTCGAGTCGACCTCGAACTCGACCTCGATCCTGCCGTCCTGCGGGCTGAGCTTCAGCTTCCAGTCGCTGGCGCCGCTGCACGCGCCCCGCTTGATGACGTCGCCGTCCTTGGCCATCGCCATGGGCGCCACGCTCAGCAGCCCGACGATCCCGGTGACCGCGATGATGCTCTTGATGCTCGTGCGCATCCCTTGCTCCTTCCATCCGGTGGTCCGGCGTATCCGGACCGTTCCCAAGGTGCACGTTCGCAGTGGTTCGGTCGGGTCCACAACGGGACCTTGGTCCCGCGACCTAGAGGGTCGCTCGGGCGGTGCACGCCTCGCCGGTGACGACGTTGTTCGCCGCCGCCGAGATCGTGTCGGCGCCCGCGCGGTCGGTCGTGCGGACGCGCACCTCGACGTGACCGCCGCTGCCCGACGTGCGGGTGCCCGAGAAGATCCCGACTCCGTCATCGCTCAGGAAGACGTGCCAGGCCTGCCCGGATCGGCCGCCCTCGATCTCGAGCTTCACGCGCAGGCGAGCGCCATCCTCCTGGCGCACGTCCAGCGCCCAGTCGCTGGCGCCGCTGCAGGCTCCGCGACGCACGATGCGGCCGTCGCCGGCCGATGCGGCCGACGGCACGGCGAGCGAAGCTGCGATGAGCACGGCGATCGCTGAACGGAGCACCGGCCGGGTCCCAACGTATGGCATGCCACCGAGGATGACTCCGTGGAGGTCTCGTTCCCAACGGGACCTTGGTCGCGCGACCTCGGCGGCTTTCGAGCCGTCAGTCGGCCTTCAACAGTCCGTTCCGCTCGGCCCACAGGGCCGCCTGGGTGCGGTCCGTGACGCCGATCGTCTGGAAGACCCGCGTGAGGTGGCCCTTCACCGTCTTCTCGCTGATCCCGAGGCGGCGGGCGATCTGCTTGTTCGCGAGGCCGCTCGCCACCAGCACGAGCACCTCGCGCTCCCGGTCCGAGAGGTCGCCGGCGGGGGGTGCCGCGGTGCGGGCGGCGAGCACTTCGGCGGCCGCCTTCGGCGCGAGCGGGCTCTCGCCACGGGCGGCGGCGAGGATCCCGCTGTGGAGCTCGGCGGGCTCGGCGTCCTTCAACAGGTACCCGATCGCGCCGGCCTCGATCGCCTGCAGGATGCGCTCCCGGTCGGAGAACGACGTGAACACGACGACGCGTGTATCGGGCGCCTCTGTGCGGATCCGCCTGGTGGCCTCGATCCCGTCGACCTCGGGCATCGCGAGATCGAGCAGGGCCACATCGGGACGGAACGCGACGCAGAGGCGGACGGCGTCCTCGCCGTCCGAGCCCGCGCCCATCAGCTGCACGTCGTCGAAGGTCTCGATCAGCTGCTCGAGCCCGGTCCGCACCACCTTGTGGTCGTCGGCGATCACGAGCGTGATCACGTGAGCGGCACCTCGAGTCGGACCGTCGTGCCTTCACCCGGCGTCGACGCGAGGTCGAGCGAGCCGCCGGCGTCGTGCGCGAGGTCGGTGAGCAGCCGGAGTCCGAGGTGGCCCTCCGCACGCGCCGTCTCGGCCTGTGCGGGAGCGAAGCCCCTCCCGTCGTCGGCGATCTCGAGCACCGCCGCGTCGTGATCGCGCCCGAGGCGCACCCGAACGTGGGTCGCCTCGGCATGTGACGTCACGTTGCGGATCGCCTCTTGCGCGGCGCGGAACAACAACGTCTCCGTCCGGGGCGTCAGCTCGAGTCCTTCGTCGACGTCGAGCTCGACGCTGATCCCGTAGCCCGCCAGGGGCGCGGTGAGGTCGGAGAGCGCGGCCGATATCCCCGCGCGCTCGAGGGTGGGTGGATAGATGCCCATCAGCGATGAGCGTAGCGAACGCATCCCCTGGCGCGTCCGCTCCGCCGCGTCGCGCAGCACGGCCGATGCCTCGGGGTCATCGGGCGCGAGCCGGTCCGCCGCCGCCGAGAGGGACATCGACACGCCCGCGAGTTGCTGCACGGGGCCGTCGTGGAGGTCCCCGGCGATCCGGCGCCGCTCCAGATCGGACGCGTCGATCGCGCGCTGCAGCAGCCGCTCGCGATCCTGCTGCCCCTCGCGCACGCGCCCCGCGAGCCGGTAGGCCAGAGGGATCTGCAGCCACGCGAACGCGATCAGCGCCACCGCGAGCACGGGGATGAACGCCCGCCACAGCTGCCGGGCGCTCGCGGTCACTGCGTCGTACGTCAGGTAGGCCTCGAACAGCAGCCGATCCCCGTTCGGCGTCTCGACCGGGAGGTAGACCTCGAGCAGCTCGCCGAAGTCGCGTTCGAAGCGGTTCTCGGGCTCGCTGAGGTCGCTGATGTCGGCGTCCACCGTGCCCGTGCGGAGCGCCGCGCGCTCGTCCGGCCCCAGCTCGAACCGCTCCCCGATCAGCTCCGGCACATCGGAGTACACGATCGTTCCGTCGGGTGCCCACATCTTCACCCGCACGATCGGGTCGCGGAGCACGCCGTCGACCACGAGCGCGTCGATCGCGGCGAGGCTCGCCGCGTCGCCGCTGACCACGCCGTTCGTGAGCCGAGGCTGCACGACCGCCGTGGCGGCGACGCTCGTGAGGTCCTTGGCCTGGCGCACGGCCTCGGCCTCGCCGACCCGCTGCATCACGAACACCCCGACCACGCCGACGAGCAGCAGCACGAGCGTCCCCGAGAGCGCGAACGTGAGCACGGCCCGGGTCACCGACATCGGCTTCGTGCCTCTCGTCGCCGTCGCCGTCATCGGCGTGACCCTATCGCCGGAGCCGGAGCGCGGCGACTCCGGGTACCGTCGGGTCGACGGACGGCGATCGAGGAGGGCGGGATGGACGACTGGCTGGGACAGCTCGCGATGCTGCTGGGCGAGCCACAGCTGAGCGACGAGGAACAAGGCCTGCTGCTCGACGTGGCGCGCGACGTCGCGCACGGCACCGAACGCAAGGCGACGCCGATCGCGACCTTCCTGCTGGGGATCGCGGTGGCGCGGCGGGTGGCGGCCGGCGAGGATCGGCACGCTGCGCTCTCGGCCGCGGCGAACGACCTCCGCGGCTCGCTGCCCGGGTCGCAGGTGTGACCGACGGGCCGCCGGGGGTGCCCCGCCCGCGATAGGGTCTCGATGCGCGCGCTGGGGAGCCGCGGGGAAGCGAGGGATGCCCGTCCATGAACGTGGTGGTGTTCGCGAAATGGGTACCGCTCGGAACGCCGGAGCTCGGTGAGGACCGGCGGCTGGTGCGGGGACACGACGACGGGCTCGACGCCGGCGATGAGTTCGGGATCGAGCTCGCGCTGCAGCTGACCGAGCGCGAGGGTGGCGAGGTCACGGTGGCGACGATGGGGCCCGAGGGCGCCGTCGCGGCGGTCCAGCGGGCGCTCGCGATGGGTGCGCACCGTGGGATCGTGGTGACCGACGACGCGCTGGCAGGGGCCGACGCCCTCGCGACCGCCCGGGTGCTCGCGGCCGCGGCGCGGCGACAGCCCTTCGACCTGGTGGTCGGCGGCGTCGAGTCCGCCGACGGGTACACGGGGACCGTCCCGGTCACGGTCGCGGAGCTCCTGGATCTGCCGAGCGTTACGTTCGCGCGACGCGTCGACGTCGACGGCGGCGAGCTCCGGGCCGAGCGCCAGACCCCCGCCGGCTACGACGAGGTAGCGTGCTCGCTCCCGGCGCTCGTCACCCTCACCGCCGGCGCCACCGAGCCGCGCTACCCGAGCGTCAAAGGCATCATGCAGGCCAGGTCGAAGCCGCTCGAGCGGCTCACGCTCGCGGACCTCGGCCTCGGCGCGGCCGACGTCGCGCCCTCGCAGTCGGTGGTCGCGGTGGCGGCGGCACCCGAGAAGCCCGGCGGCGAGATCATCGAGGCGGGCGACGACGCGATCGCGCGCATCGTCGACCTGCTGGCGGAAGCGAAGGTGATCTAGATGGGGAGCATCTGGGTGGTGGCTGAGCTCGAGGGCGACGCCGTCTCATCCGCCACGTTGGAGCTGTTGACCGCCGCGCGCGAGGTCGCCGACCCGCTCGTCGCGGTGGCGTTCGGATCCGACGCCGAGAAGCTCGCCGGCCCCGTCGGCGCCCATGGCGCCGCCCACCTCTTCGCGGTGGGGGACGACGCGATCGTCGGATCGCCGCGGTCGAAGGCCGCCGCGCTCGCGGCGCTCGCGGCGGTGCACACCCCGGACCTGATCCTCTTCCCCGCGAGCTACGAGGGCCGCGACGTCGCCGGCCGGCTCCAGGCCATGACCGGGACGACGCTGATGGGCAACGCGACCGGCGTACTGGGCTCGGATCTGGCGCGTACGGAGATCCTCGGCGGCACGTTGATCGTGGACGTCGCCCTCGAGGGCGCGACGCCGCGGATCGTGCTCGTGAAGCCGCGGTCGGCCGAGGCGGCGCCGACGGAGGCCGGGCCCGCCGAGGTCGAGCGCGTCACGCCGGAGCTCCCGCCAGGGCTCCGCGACGCCTCCGTCGTCGCCCGCCACGAGGAGACGCACGCCGGGCCGTCGCTCGACACCGCGACGGTCGTGATCTCGGGCGGCCGCGGGCTCGGTGGCCCCGAGGCTTTCTCGATGCTGGACGACCTCGCCGACGCGATCGGCGGAGCGGCCGTGGGTGCGACCCGGGCCGCGGTCGACGCTGGGTGGGTGCCGTACGCCTACCAGGTCGGGCAGACCGGCAAGACCGTGACGCCCGAGGTGTACGTGGCCGCCGGCGTCAGCGGTGCGCTGCAACACGTGGTCGGCATGAAGAAGTCGAAGCGGATCGTCGCGATCAACAAGGACCCTGAGGCGCCGCTGATGAAGATGGCCGACATCGGAGTGATCGGTGACGTCGCGACGGTGGTGCCGGCGCTCACCGAGGAGATCCGCCGACGGGCCGGGTCGTAGCCGCCGCGGCGCTCGTCGCCGTCTGGGCGACGGCGATCGGGCTGTTCGTCCGCCGGGCCCGCCCCCGCGCCGAACTCGTCCGCCGGGCGCGACCGACCGGCCGGCGAACGGAGTCAGGCGCGCGCGCCGCGCGCGAGCTCGTGCAGGTGCTCGGCCAGCGCAAGCTCTTCCAGAAGGCCGTCCCGGGGCTGATGCACGCGGCGATCTTCTGGGGCTTCATCGTGCTGCTCCCCTCGATCTTCGAGGCCTCGGTCGCGATCGTGGACCCGGCGGCGAACCTGCCGTGGTTGGGGAGCGCCGCGTGGTTCGCCCTGCTGACCGACGTGTTCGCGACCCTCGTCGCCCTCGGCGTCCTCACGGCGTTCTGGATCCGGAAGGTCCAGCGCCCCGCCCGGTTCGAGGGGAGCCATCTCGGCGAGGCCGACCGGATCCTCCTCACGATCCTCGCGATCGTGGGGACGCTCCTCCTGTGGAACGCCACCCGGATCGCGCTCGGCGACGCGCTGCACCCGAGCGCGATGCCCGTCTCGAACCTGCTGAGCGGCATCTTCGGCGGCGGCCCCAGGACGGAGCCCGCCGAGCGGATCCTGGTCTGGTCGCACCTGCTGCTCGTGCTTGGGTTCCTCGTGTACCTGCCGGGGTCGAAGCACCTGCACATCCTCACGGCAGCCCCGAACGTCTGGCTCGCGAAGACCGGTCCGTCGGGCACGGCTCGAGCCGCTCGAGTTCGACCTCGACGGTCCCGAGGAGGACCTGCGGTTCGGCGCAGCGACCGCGGCCGATCTCTCGCGCAAGCAGGTGCTCGACCTGTTCAGCTGCACCGAGTGCGGACGGTGCCAGGAGGTCTGTCCGGCCTGGGCGACCGGGCAAGCCGCTCAGTCCGAAGCTCCTGATCATGGCGCTCCGCGACCACGTCGCCGCGAACGCTCCAGCGGTGCTCGCGGTGGGCGGCGACGGTGGCGGGGTGGTCGAGTTGCAGCCGCTCGTTCCGGCCGCCGTCGAGGACGAGATCGTCTGGGATTGCGTGACGTGCGGCGCCTGCGTGCGGGAGTGCCCCGTCGACATCGAGCACGTCGACACGATCGTGGATCTGCGTCGGCACCTCGTGATGGCGGAGTCGCGGTTCCCCTCGGAGGCCGGCTCGCTCCTCCGCGGCATCGAGGGCCCCGGCGAGAACCCGTGGGGCCAGCCGCAGTCGGCGCGGATGGACTGGGCGGAGGGGCTCGATGGGATCCGGGTGCTGCAGCCCGGCGATCCGGCCCCCGAGTATCTGTTCTGGGTCGGGTGTGCCGGCGCGTTCGACGAGCGCGCTCGCGAGGCCACACGGTCGATCGCGCGGCTCCTGACCGCCACCGGAACCGACTTCGCGGTGCTCGGTCCGCGGGAGCGTTGCACGGGCGACCCAGCCCGCCGCATGGGCCACGAGTACCTGTTCACGATGCTGGCCGAGCGCAACGTCGCCACGCTCGGTGAGGCGGGCGTCACGAAGATCGTGGCGAGCTGCGCCCACTGCTTCAACACGCTGGCGAACGAGTACCCGGACCTGGGCGGCACGTACGAGGTCGTCCACCACACGGAGCTGCTCTCGCAGCTGATCGAGGAGGGCCGGCTGAACCCGCACGGCGTCGCAGGGACGGCCACGCTGCACGACCCGTGCTACCTGGGACGGCACAACGGGAGATTCGACGCGCCGCGTGAGGCGCTCGGGGCGGCGGCGGCATCGACGGTCGAGATGCCACGCCACGGCGAGCGGTCGTTCTGCTGCGGCGCCGGCGGCGCGCGGTTCTGGATGGAGGAGTCGGGGGAGCGCATCAACGAGGCGCGGTTCGCCGAGGCGGCCGCGACCGGCGCGGACACGGTGGCCACGGCGTGCCCGTTCTGTCTGGTGATGCTCGACGACGCCGCCAAGCAGGGGGACGGGACGGGCCCGCGCGTGGCCGACGTCGCGACCCTGCTGGCGGAGGCCACGCTCGACGGGGGTCCGAGCGCGTGACCGCCCGCCCGGCGCCCTTCCGCGTGGTGGTGGCCAAGCCGGGTCTCGACGGCCACGACCGCGGCGCGAAGGTCGTGGCGCGCGCGCTCCGCGACGCGGGGTTCGAGGTGATCTACACGGGCCTGTGGCAGACGCCGGCGTCGATCGCCGAGATCGTCCTGCAGGAGGATGCCGACGCCCTCGGCCTGTCCTGCCACTCGGGGGCACACATGACCCTGTTCCCCGAGGTGGTCGAGGAGCTGCGGACCCGGGACATCACCGACGTCCCGCTCTTCGCGGGCGGGATCATCGCGCCGGCCGACGTCGAGCCGCTCGCCGCGATCGGGATCGAGCGGTGCTTCCCGCCGGGGACCCCGCTGCCGGACATCGTCTCGTGGCTCCGTGCCCGGCTGGGCGCCGAGGGCACGAGGACGCACGAGGAGGCCGCCGATGCCTGATGACGACGCCCGCGCACGCTGGGAGGAGGCGTACCGACAGGCGGGCGATCCGCCGTCCGCCCGCACCTTCTCGGGGATGCCGCTGCGGTCCGTCTACGCACCGAGCGACGTCGCGGATCTCGACCATGACCGCGACCTCGGCTATCCGGGTGCCTTCCCGATGGTGCGCGGGGTGTATCCGAGCATGTACCTCGGACGCCGGTGGACGATGCGGCAGTTCGCGGGGTTCGGGAGCCCGGCCGAGACGAACGCCCGCTTCCGGTACCTGCTCGACCATGGTCAGACCGGGCTGTCGGTCGCGTTCGACCTGCCGACCCTGATGGGGCGCGACTCCGACGACGCGTTCTCCAGGGGCGAGGTGGGCCGCTGCGGAGTGGCGGTCGACTCCCTCGCCGACATGGACACCCTCTTCGATCGGATCCCGCTCGGCGACGTCACGACCTCGATGACGATCAACGGTCCGGCCGTGATCGTGTTCGCGATGTTCCTGGCCGCGGCCGAGCGCCAGGGGGTGCCGTGGTCCGCGCTGGGGGGGACGCTCCAGACCGACATCTTCAAGGAGTACATCGCCCAGCGGGAATGGCTCTATCCCCCCCGCCCGCACCTGCGCCTGATCGGCGACTTGATCGAGTTCTGCGAGCGTGAGGTGCCGCGCTTCCACCCGATCAGCATCTCGGGCTACCACATCCGGGAGGCGGGCTCGACCGCGGTGCAGGAGCTCGCGTTCACGCTCGCCGACGGTCTCGCCTATGTGGAGCTCGGGATGCAGCGCGGGATGGCGGTGGACGCCTTCGCGCCGCGGCTCTCGTTCTTCTTCAACGCGCACATCGACCTGTTCGAGGAGATAGCGAAGTTCCGGGCGGCGCGCCGGATCTGGGCGCGGCGGCTCCGCGACCGGTACGGCGCGACCGACGAGCGGTCGCTGCGGCTGCGGTTCCACGCTCAGACCGCGGGATGCTCGCTCACGGCGGAGCAGCCCGAGAACAACATCGTGCGCACGGCCGTCGAGGCGCTCGCGGCCGTGATGGGTGGCACGCAGTCGCTCCACACGAACTCGCTCGACGAGGTCTTCGCCCTGCCCACCGACCGCGCGGTGACGATCGCCCTGCGCACCCAGCAGATCATCGCGGAGGAGACGGGCGTCGCGAACGTGATCGATCCCCTCGGCGGCTCGTACTTCGTCGAGGCGCTGACCGACCAGGTCGAGGCCGATGCCGAGGCGTACCTCGCGACGATCGAGCGGATGGGCGGCGGGTCGATCTACGAGGGGGTCCTGAAGGGGATCGACACGGGCTACTTCATGGCAGAGATCGCCGATGCCGCGTTCCGGGAACAGCAGCGGTTCGACGCCCAGGAACTGGTCCGCGTCGGGGTGAACCGGTACCGCGTCGACGATGAGCCGCCGCTCGAGATGCTCGAGATCCCGATCGAGACCGAGCGGACGAAGGTCGCCGGGTTGGTCGACGTGCGAGCGTCGCGCGATGCCGGCCGCGTCGAGGCGGCCCTGGCCGAGCTCACGCGGGTGGCCGCGAGCGACGAGAACGTCATGCCGTCACTGCTCGAGTGCGCGCGGGCCTCGTGTACCGAGGGTGAGATGGTGGAGGCGATGCGGACCGTCTTCGGATCGCATCCAGAGACGATCCGGATCTGACCCGGAGGGGGCCATGGACGACCTGCTGACGGCCGACCAGCTCGAGCTCCGCGAGCTCGTGCGCGAGGTGGTCGAGCGCGCCGTGGCCCCGCGCGCGGCCGAGATCGACGTGACCGGCGAGTTCCCGTGGGACGTCGTCGAGGCGTTCCGCGCCGCGGGACTGATGGGGCTGCCGTTCGACGAGCGCTACGGCGGGACGGGATCGGGCCACCTGATGACGCTCGTCGCGATCGAGGAGATCTCGCGCGCCTGCGCCACCAGCGGCCTGATCCTCGCGGTGCAGGGCCTGGGGAGCTTCGCGCTCCAGCTCGCGGGCACCGAGGAGCAGCGTGACCGGTACCTCCCCCGGCTCGCGAGCGGTGAGTGGATCCCCGCGTACGCGCTCACGGAGTCCGACGCGGGGTCCGACGCCGCGGCGATGCGGACGACCGCCCGCCGCGACGGCGACGGCTACGTGCTCGACGGCTCGAAACGGTTCATCACGAACGCCGGTGTGGCGCAGCTCTACACGGTGTTCGCGTGCACCGATCCCGGGGCAGGGCACGCCGGCATCTCGTGCTTCATGGTCGAGGCCGATACGGCGGGCTTCGAGGTCGCGCGCCTCGAGCCGAAGATGGGGATCAAGGGCTCGACGACCGGTGAGCTCGTCTTCGAGGGCGCCCGCGTGCCGGCGAGCGATCTCGTCGGCGCCGAGGGCGAGGGGTTCGCCCTCGCGATGCGGGTGCTCGACCGTTCACGTCCGGGGATCGCCGCGCAGGCGCTCGGGATCGCGCAGGGAGCGGTCGACCACGCGCTCGCCTACGCGAGGGATCGCGAGGCGTTCGGTCAGCCGATCGTGCGCCATCAGCTCGTGGCGGCGATGCTCGCCGACATGGAGACGCGCACGCAGGCCGCTCGCGGGCTCCTGTACGACGTCGGCCGCAGGCTCGATGCCGGCGCCGACGGCCCGGCGCTCACGAAGGCCGCGGCGATGGCGAAGCTGTTCTGCTCCGACACCGCGATGGCGGTGACCACCGACGCCGTCCAGATCCTCGGCGGCTACGGCTACATCAAGGAGTACCCGGTCGAGCGGATGATGCGTGACGCGAAGATCACGCAGATCTACGAAGGCACGAACCAGATCCAGCGTCTCGTGATCGCGCGCGAGATGGCGCGCGAGCCGCGCGACGGCGGGCGGGGTGGCGGCTAGAGCCCCTGCTCCGCGACGATCCGCCCGTCCTTGACCGCCTGCAGCAACGCCGCGTAGTCCCGCTCGTTCTGGTCGGCGTAGGCCACCGAGAACTCGCCGATCGCCCGGTCGAAGGTGTCGCCCTTGCCGAGGTACGAGGCGATCGCGATCCGGTCGCCCGACCGGGCGTGCGCCCGCGCCATCGTCGCCGCGCACAGCCGCGCGTAAGCGACCATCCCGGCGGGCTCCATCGTCGCGATCTCGGCGGAGCCCTTCCAGTCCTTCAGCTGACGGATGTAGAAGTCGCGCCGCTGAGTGTCCAGTCCTTGGACCCGGTCCCAGCCCAAGAAGATGTCGCTCGTGGCCTGCATCAGCCGCTGGCCAGCCACGACCCGCTGACCATGGTTCGCGTACCGGCTCACGCCGACGAAGCGTTCGAGAACGGACTCCTCCGCCTCCTTGGCCTGCAGGAACAGCGGGTCCTGGCCGTCGCGCCCGAGCAGCAGGATGATCCAGGCGCGCGTGCCGACGCTGCCGACGCCCACCACCTTGCGGGCCACGTGCACCATGTGGAAGTCGTCGAGCAGGTGTCTGCGGTCGTTCGAGAGCGTCCGCCGGTAGCTCCGGATCACGCCGGCGAGCGCGCCGTAGAGCGCGTCGCGATCCATGTCCGTGAGCTCCTCGATCGGGACGATCAGGGGCGGGTCGCTGATGATGCGCGGTTCGCCGTCGACCTCGTGGGTGAGCTTCTCGAAGGCGTGCATGCTGTCCTTCGTCCGCGCCTTCGCGAGGTTCTTGTCCAGCGTCTTCATGCGCTTCTTGTCGAGCTGCGCCGTCACGATCGGCTTCAGATCCTCGATGTCGATCTTCGAGTACCAGACCTCCAGGTTCCTCATCCCGGCGGCCCTGGTCATGATCTCGCGGTACTGGCCGACGCCCGCCAGCACGATCTTCGACCGGGTCGCATCGTCCCAGCCGTTGTCGCGACCCGCGATCTCGAGGCTCGCCGCGAACCGCTTGACGTCCCACTCCCACGGGCCGGGGAGCGTCTCGTCGAAGTCGTTCATGTCGAAGATCAGCCGTCGCTCGGCCGACCCGAACACGCCGAAGTTCGACAGGTGGGCGTCACCGCAGATCTGGACGTGCAGCCCGGAGCTCGGCGTGCCGGCCAGGTCCGAGGCCATGATGAGCGCCGCGCCTCGGTAGAACGTGAACGCCGACACCATCATCCGGCCGTAGCGGATCGGGACGAGCTCGGGAACCCGCGAGGTCGCCTGCTCCTCGAGCAGCGCGACCGGGTCTGGGCGGTGCTCGCTGGGGTCGAACCCCGCGTGGCTCGACCGCGGGAGCTCGGCGCGCGCCGCCTTCCCGCGTTGGGCGCGCTCCTCCGGCGTGAGACGGATGGTGGACTTGGGTGCGCCTCGGTTGTTCGAGGACGGCTCGGACGCGTCGTCGTTCTCGTCGGTGGTGCCGGTGCTGGTCATCGGGCGGTCCTTCCGGTCGGGATATGGAAGGCTAGTCAACTCCCGCTCGCGTTGGCGCGCAACCTGAGCAGGACCCGCGTTAGCCGGACTTCGCCGGTCGCGTGACGTCGACCACGTCGGCATCCAGGTGGGCGAGGAGCTCGCCCGAGGACAGGTGGAGGTTCACACCGTGTGCGCCGCCACCGATCGCGACCCGCTCGGTCGTCGCCACCGTGGCGTCGGCGATCACCGGCCAGGGCGTCGTTGCCCCGAACGGGGTGATCGTCCCCCGTTCGTACCCCGTCGCGGCCCTGGCCTCGTCGGCATCGGGCAGGGAGAGCCGGCTCACGCCGAGGTGCGCGCGGAGCTTCGGCCAGTCGATCTGGCGGCCTCCTGGCACCAGCACGAACACGTAGTCATCGACGCCACGGCGCACGACGATCGTGCGGAGGAGTTGGTGCAGCTCGATCCCCTGGAGCGACGCGCTCTCCTCGGCGCTCGAGGGCCGCGCGGTGCGGATCGGATCGAAGCGGAGACCCGAGCCGCTGAGCGCCCGGGTCGCGGGGGTTTCGATCGGTCCTTCCATGGCGCGCAGCCTATCGCCGCGGCGCGCTGTGCGAGGATGTCGGGTCGATGGAGCAGGCGCCGCCCCCACCTGACGCGCGTCCCGGCGCCGCCGGTCGCATCCTGCGCTCGCCGTTCGGGCGGTTCCTGGAGCACGCCCCCGAGCTGCATCCCGGGACGCTCCGATTCCGGGACGTCGCCATGGAGCGTGACTTCGAGGCGAACTTCTTCCGGGACAACCTGCCGTACATCCGTCTCGCCTACGTGCTCGGCGCGGTGGTCTGGGCGACGTTCGGCGTGCTCGCGCAGGTGGGCGGCATCATCGAGGACGGACGCACGGCGGACCTGGTGCTGCGCTTCGGCCTCGCGGTCCCCACCGTGCTCGTCGGCCTCGCCCTGACCTGGACGTCCTGGTACCCGCGGTACTGGCGGCTGGTCATCTCCCTCACGCTGCTCGTGAGCGCCACCTTGTGGACCGTGCACCGGGCGATCGTGGTCGACACCCGGCCCGACTGGGGGTACGCGGGGATCATGGTGATCCTGGCGTTCACGTACGTGCTCGCGCGGCTGCCGTTCGTCGACTCCGCGATCGTCGGCGCGCTCGTGATCGCGATGTTCAACGCGGTGTCGATCTGGGTGATCGACCAGCGCAGCCTCGACGTCGTGTTCGCCGACTGGTTCATCGTGACCTTCGCCTTCGTCGGCATGGCGGCGGCGTACGGGCTCGAGCGGTTCACGCGGCTGCTGTTCCTGCGTGAGCGCGAACTGGAGCGCGAGCGCCGTCGCGCCGACGACCTGCTCGAGAACACGATGCCGCACGCGATCGTCGAGCGGCTGAAGGCCCAGGGCGGGGCGGCCCCCGGCTCCACCGGGTATCTCGCCGACGGGCTCCCCGACGTCTCGGTGCTCTTCGCCGACCTCGTCGGCTTCACCGGACGCGCCGCACACATCGGGCCTGGTGAGGTCGTCGTCTTGCTGAACGATGTGTTCACGCGGTTCGACGCGCTCGCCGGATCGCTCGGCGTCGAGAAGATCAAGACGGTGGGCGATGCGTACATGGCGGTGGCCGGCGCGCCGACGCCGCGGCCCGACCATGCCGAGGCTGCGGCCGAGCTGGCCCTCGCGGTCCAGCGCGAGGTGGCCGATCTGCGATGGCCGGGCGGGAGCCCGATGCAGGTGAGGGTCGGCATCGCGAGCGGGCCGGCCGTCGCGGGGGTGATCGGCCGCCGGACGTTCGCGTACGACCTGTGGGGAGACACCGTGAACCTCGCGAGCCGCCTCGAGTCGAACGGCCAGCCCGGGCGGATCCTCGTCTCCGATGCCACGTACGAGCGTCTGCGCGGCGCCTTCGCGTTCGCCGACCCGATCGTGCTGAACCTCAAGGGCAAGGGGCCGACCCCGGCACGCTTCCTGCTGGGGCGGACCGATTCACGGCCCGGCGACCCTTCGGTCTAGGCTCGCCTGACCCCGCGGGGCGGAGAGGAGCCGACATGGCGAACAACTACGACGCGATCGTGATCGGCGGCGGCCACAACGGGCTGGTCGCGGCCGCGTACCTGGCGAAGTACGGGAAGAAGGTCGTGGTGCTCGAGTCGCGCCACAAGACGGGCGGCGCGGCCGACACGAGTTCGCCGTGGCCCGAGGCGCCCGAGTTCAAGGTCATGACGCTCTCGTACACGATGAGCCTGATGCCGCCCTACATCCTGAACGACCTGCGCCTCAAGGACTTCGGGTACAAGATCAACCCGCTCGGGATGGGCTACACGCCGCACCCCGACGGGCGGTCCCTGATCGAGGGCGAGGGTCAGCGCTCGTTCGACTCGTTCGCGAGCTACTCGAAGAAGGACGCCGACGCGATGGGCCTGTACTACGAGTGGATCGGGCGGATCGCGAACCTCCTGCACCCGCTCCTGAACCGCACGCCGCCGCACCTGTCGTCGAGGTCGCTGAAGGACATCAAGGACGTCGGGCAGCTCGCGTGGTCCCTGCGCAAGGAGCTCGACGAGCGCACGGTCGCCGACATCACGAGGCTGTTCACGATGAGCGCTGCCGACCTGCTCGAGCGCTGGTTCGAGGACCCCACCGTGATCGGCAGCCAGTCCGTGAATGGGATCATCGGAACGTGGGCCGGCCCGATGACGCCGGGCACGGCCTACGTGCTGATGCACCACTCGACCGGCGAGGAAAGCGAGGGGCAGGTCGCGTCCTGGGGCATGCCGGAGGGTGGCATGGGCGCCGTGTCCGACGCGATCCGCGCCTCGGCCGAGTCGTTCGGGGCCGAGATCCGCGTCGGCACCTCCGTCGACAAGGTGCTGGTCAAGAACGGCCGGGCGGTCGGTGTCGCGACCGCGAGCGGCGAGGAGTTCCGCGCCCCGGTCGTGATCACGGCCTGCCACCCGCAGATCACGTTCCTGCGTCAGGTCGACCGCGCCGACCTGCCTGAGGGGTTCGTCGAGGACATCGAGCGCTGGCGGTCGAGGTCGGGCACCGTGAAGATCAACCTCGCGCTGGACCGGCTCCCCGAGTTCACGGCGGATCCCGGGTTCGACCCGGACGTGCACGGCGGCGCGATCACGATCCTCGACGACCTCGAGTACCTCGAGACGGCCTTCCAGGAGGCGCGCGCCGGCAAGCCCGCCACCGTGCCGTTCGCCGACTGCGAGATCCCCACGGTCTTCGACCGCACGCTCGCCCCCGAGGGCAAGCACGTGATGTCGATGTTCACCCAGTGGGTGCCCGAGTCGTGGAGCCAGGAACCGCACCGCGACGAGCTCGAGGCGTACGCCGACCGCCTCTTCGATCGGTTCGAGCTGGTCGCGCCCGGCTTCAAGGATTCGATCCTGCATCGCCAGATCATCGGGCCGTACGACATGGAGCAGGAGTACGGCCTGATCGGCGGGAACATCTTCCACGGCGAGCTGACCGTCGATCAGCTGTTCCATATGCGGCCGGCCGTGGGGTACGCCGACTACCGCACGCCGATCCGCGGGCTGTACCAGGCGAGCAGCGCGACGCACGCGGGCGGCGGTGTGACCGGCCTCCCGGGCCACCACGTGGTGCGCGAGATCCGCCGAGACAAGGCCTTGTAGCGATGGGCGCGATCCGGAGCGAAGCGGGGGACGGGATCCTCGAGGTCACGATCGACCGGCCGCCGGCGAACGCGATCGACTCGGCGACCAGCCGGGAGCTGGGCGAGGTCTTCGTGGCGTTCCGTGACGACCCTGCACTGCGCGTAGCCGTCCTCACCGGCGCGGGTGACCGGTTCTTCTCCGCGGGCTGGGATCTGAAGGCGGCGGCCGCGGGCGACCCCGAGGACTACGGCGTGGGTGGGTTCGGCGGTCTGACGGAACGGTTCGACCTCGACAAGCCGGTGATCGCTGCCGTGAACGGTTGGGCGGCCGGCGGCGGGTTCGAGCTCGCGCTCGCGTGCGACCTGATCGTGGCCTCGCGGACGGCCCGCTTCACGGTGCCGGAGGTGAACCTGGGGTTCGTGCCCGATGCGGGCGGCGTGTTCCGGCTGCCGGCGCGCATGCCCCGCGCGATCGCGATGGAGCTCCTGCTGACCGGCCGAGCGATGGACGCGGACGAGGCGGAACGGTGGGGGGTCGTGAACCTCGTGACGGAGCCGGATGGGCTCATGACCGCGGCGCGTGAGCTGGCCGCGCGCATCGCCGCCGCGGCGCCATTGGCCACGCGAGCCGTGAAGGCGATCGTCGCGGCGACCGAAGGTCGCTCGGTCGAGGACGGCTATCGCGTCCTGAACGACGGCTCGATCCCGGCCTACGACCTGGCGCTCGACTCCGAGGACGCGAAGGAGGGCCCGCGCGCGTTCGCGGAAGGCCGCGATCCGGAATGGAAGGGTCGCTGAGCCTGGACCGTCGTCAGTGGCGGGTCTTGAGCCCGGTCACGAGCATCTCGCAGATGTCGCCCGCGATGCCCACACGCTGCTGTGTCGCCGGGTCGACCCCGAGGCCCTTGAGGTCGAGGGCGCCCCTGGATACCACGGCTCCCGTGAACCACTCGAGGTTCGGGGTGCCCGTGAAGCCGCCGGTATCGATCGCGTAGCCGAGTCCTATCTGGCGCCACGTCCACGTGCCGTCGGCGTTCGGGGTGTAGATCGTCGTCCCCCGGGATTCCAGGACCATCTCGGCGCCGTTGTCCACGCGAGTGAAGGTGGCCACAGTGGAGCCCCGCACCTCGATCCGCACGATGTTCTTCGAGCGGTCGTAGGTCGTGATCCGTGTGAGTCCGCCGCGATCCGACATCGAGACCGGGAAGCTGCACGCACCCACGATCGGGATGTTGATCTTCTGCGGCTCCGGCTCGACCACGCGGGTGGCGGCGGACGCCGGCTGCGCGACGAGCAGCGGCATAGCGACGGCGACGGACGCGGCGAGGGCGGCGAGACGGCGCACCGGAAGGCTCCTTTCGTCCTGCGGTGCCGGTCGTCCCGGCGGGGGGCGCAGGCGCAGCCGACATGGTCCCACAGACGCGCGGGTTCGCGGTAGGGGCCGTTGGTCGGTGGCCCCGATCTTGTTGCGGTTCGTTGCGCATCGTGAGCGTTCCGTCGTGCCCCTCGCGGTTTCTCGTACCCTTGGGGGGTGCCTGACAGCATGGGGAAGCGCGCGGTTCGTGAAGCGAAGGCCAAGAAGGCCGACGCCCGCGAGCAGCGGCGCCTCGCCCGGAACCAGCGGCGTGAGGATCGGGCCAACGGCCTGATCGCCCCCGGTCCCGAGCTGGCAGAGCCCGAACCGGACATCGCGACGGAGCCCGACGCAACCGTCTGACCGCGCCCGCTCCCGGGCACGGCGGCTCCGCACCACGCGACCGTCCGCGACGCATCCCGCCTTCCTCGCGGTGCGCGTCGATCCATGACGCTCATCGAGCAGAAGGAAGACGACCATGACCGACACCGCCGTGGCGGCGCGCATCCAGACGCGCGGCGCCGATCGCACCACGACCCCCATCGCCCCGACCCGCTTCGCCGACCTCGGGATCTCCCCGCGCGTCGTCGACGCCCTCGCCAAGCGGGGGCTCACCGAGGCGTTCCCGATCCAGTCCCTCGTGATGCCCGACGCCCTCGCAGGGCGCGACATCCTCGCGAAGTCGCGCACGGGGTCCGGGAAGACCCTCGCGTTCGCGATCCCTCTCATCGAGACGCTCACCCCGTCTGACCGGGCGCCCACGGCGTTGATCCTGGCGCCGACCCGCGAGTTGGCGAGCCAGGTGACCGAGGAGTTCCGCGCGATCGCCGACGTCCGCCGACTGAAGGTGGCCGCCGTCTACGGCGGGGTCGGGATCGGGCCGCAGGCCAAGATCGCGCGGCATTCCGACATCGTGATCGCGACGCCGGGCCGGCTCCTGGACCTGGTGGCGCGCAAGCTCCTCCGCCTCGACCGGGTGCGCAAGGTCGTGCTCGATGAGGCCGACCGCATGCTCGACATGGGTTTCCTGCCCGACGTGCGCCGGATCCTGGAGCTCCTGCGCCCCGACCGCCAGACGATGCTGTTCTCGGCGACGCTCGACGGCGACATCGGCCGGCTCGCGGAGGCGCACACGCACGACGCGGTCCGACACGAGATCACGGACGATCGTCCGGTTGTCGCCGAGGCGACGCACCGCTTCCTGGCCGTGGACCACCCCGCGAAGTTCCGCACCCTCGTGCGCGAGTTGGCCGCCGACCGCGGCCTCACGCTCGTGTTCGTCCGCACCAAACGCGGCGCCGATCGCATCGCGCGAAACCTCAAGAAGGAGGGCTTCCGCGCGGGCGCGCTGCACGGCGACATGTCGCAGCCCCAGCGCGAGCGCGCCCTCGGGCACTTCGCGGCCGGTCGCAACGACGTGCTGATCGCCACCGATGTGGCCGCGCGCGGGCTCGACCTCGAGCACATCAGTCACGTGATCAACTACGACCCGCCTGCCGACGACAAGGCGTACGTCCACCGCGTGGGGCGCACGGCCCGAGCGGGCCGGGCCGGCACGGGCATCACGTTCGTCACGCCGGACCAGGGCGCCGACGTCGGCAAGATCGCGAAGGAGCTCTCCCTGCACGGAGAGTTCGCCGACTCGGGGATCCGCACGCACACGACGAACCAGGCGCCACGCCGGAACGGGAACGGCGGGGCACCCAAGCGCCAGCAGCGGCCGAACTCGTCGAACCGCGGCCGGCGCCGTCGGTAGGGCGGCTCAGCCCGAGGCCGAGGTCTCTTCCGAGGCGAGCATCAGCGTCCGCAGCAGCTCGTTCAACGTGCGCTGTTCCTCGGGCGTGAGGGCCGAGAGCAGCCGCTGCTCGCCGGCGGCGCTCTCGGCCACAGCGCCGTCGACGGCGGTGCGGCCGGTGTCGGTGAGCCGAACCACGACGCCCCGGCGGTCGTCGGGATCTCGTTCGCGCGCGATGAACCCCGCCTCCTCGAGTCGATCGAGGCGGTTCGTCATCGCCCCGGTGGAGAGCGCGAGCACCTCGGCGAGCGAGCCGGGGGAGAGCGCCTCGCCCGCGACCTGCCGGAGCTTCACCACGACCTTGAACTCGCCGTAGTTCAAGCCGAACCGGCTCGCGCCCGATTCGGTGAGGCGCTTCAGGCGCTTGTCGAGATGCGCGATGCGGTCCACGGCCGCCTCCACCTCCGGATCCAGCGTCGGGAAGACCTGCAGCGCGTGCTCGAGGAACTCGTCGACCGTGTCGCGCGGCGTGGACGGCGTCATCCCGGCACCTTTCGACGTCAAATGTCTTGACATCAAGTTATATGGAGAGTATCTTCACGTCAAGATAAACCGTGGGAAGGGGTGAACACAATGTCGATGTATCCGATCCACGCGATCCGCGTGGAGGAGACGAAGCACCGCGAGCGCGAGCTGCGCCGTCGCGCCGAGCGCGCGCGCCACAGCTCCACGTGCCGGCCCGCGGGTTCGCCCCCTCGCACGCCGGACGCCCGATAGGGGCGTACTCGGGGCGAGGCCGCCCTCTCTCGATCGCGGCCTCGCCCCGAGGGATCCGGCCCGATGCCGAACGCCTGGCGAATGCGCCGAGCCGGCGCCGGTACGCACGATCCTCACGCGTCGAGTGCGGCGAGCGCCGCACCGAGCCACCTGATCGAGTCTTCCGTGATCGGATCCGCGACCACGATCGCCTCGCCGGCCCCGGCACCCGCCATCGCCCGCAGGTGCGCGGCAACCGCGGGGGGCGAGCCCGAGACGTGGGGGAACGCCGGATCGGACGGGCGTTCCCCGCTCCCGCCCTCGATCGCGACCAGGACGCACGCGCTCCGGCGCACCTCC
The DNA here is from genome assembly GCA_963816275.1 of uncultured Actinomycetes bacterium. Classification (GTDB taxonomy): domain Bacteria; phylum Actinomycetota; class UBA4738; order UBA4738; family HRBIN12; genus JAOUEA01. The sequence continues at coordinate 77,493 of CAWFJU010000013.1, read as the reverse complement.
GCCGGGTCGCGGCCGAGGCTCGAGGTCACGCCGCTCACCCATCCGTTCAGCGAGGCGAACCCCTCGGCCGTGTTCCCGTAGGCGTCGAACCACGTGTTCCAGGCCTCGGCGTGGGGGAGGGCGGTGCGGAGCACGCGCTCGCCCGTGCTCCCCACCATCAGCGGCACCCGCCGCGCGGGTGGCGGCAACAGCACGGCGTCGCGCACGGTCACGTGGTCGCCCTCGAACGTCACGCGTTCGCCGGCCAGGAGCCGCCGGATCACCTCGAACGACGCTTCGAAGCGCGATGCCCGACGGTCGAAGGGGATCCCGAACGCGTCGAACTCGGTGCGGTTCCACCCCGCGCCGATCCCGAACACGAGTCGGCCGCCCGAGATCTCGTCGACGGTGGCCGCCATCTTCGCGAGCACCGCCGGCGCGTGGAACCCGGCGCAGGCCACGAGCGGTCCGAGCGTCACGCGTTCGGTCACGACCGCCAGGGCGGCCAGGGTGGTCCAGGCCTCCCACGGCCCTCGCTCGGGACGTGCGTCGTCCCGGTACAGGTAGTGGTCCCCGACCCACACCGAATCGAACCCCACCGCCTCCGCGGCCCTCGCCATGGACGCGAGCTCGGGCCATCGCACCTCGCGTTCGACCTCGGGGAGCTGGATCCCGACGTGGAGCGGCCGGGTCACGACCGGGAGCTCACGGGCACGGCACACCGAGGCCGCAGAGCTTCTGGTCGTCCTCGGAGGCCACGAAGTCGACCAGGTCCTTCCGCGCCATGAAGGAGATGCCGTCGCCGAGGGTCGGTTCGCCCGTCGTGCCCACCGGCAGGGTCGAGTGGTACGTGACGCACCCGCCGCCGAGGTCGACGGAGATGCCGACCTCCTCTTCGCACGTCGGCGTCATGGTCAAGATGACCTGCGGCGTCATCGAGTTCTGGCCCACCGTGAGACCGAACGTGACGAAGCCGTCGTGCACCGAGGCGTTCGTGACCGTCCATCCCAGTGGCAGCTCGGCGACGCACGGCACCTTCGACGCCGACGGCACCGCCTGCGCGAACAGGATCATCGTGTGGTTCGTGCCGCACTCCGGCGGCAGCACGCTGTCCTTGTTCGGGAAGAACAGGCCGAGGCTGACGCCCAGGGTCAAGGCGAACAAGACGAGCGCGGACACGATCAGCAGCACCCTGCGGACGCTCCACCGCTGGATCCCGATCGGTGCCCGTTCCGGCGCCAAGGCCCTGAAGCGCGTCAGCAGGTCGCGACCGTCGAACTTCAGCGATTGCTGCAGCTGGGTGGGGCTCGCGACCCCCCGGGCGGCGGCGAACGCCTCGGCCAGCTCGTCGGGCGAGAAGTAGCGGAGCGCGTGCTCGTAGACCCGGTCGGGGTCCGTGCGCAGCGCGAGCACGAGCATCATGTTCGCGAGGTCGACCGCCTGGCGCCACGGCGAGGGCCGCACCTGCACGAAGAACACGTCGATCAGCTTCAACTCGCCGTCGCGAACCATCAGGTTCGCCGGCTTGATGTCGCGGTGCGCCAGCCCGATGTCCCACATCCGGCGGATCATCGCGAGCCCCTGATCGATCACGCCGTCGTCGACCTCCGCCTCGCCGATCTCGACGGCGCCCTCGAAGAACTCCATCGCGATCAGGTACTCGCGTTCAGGGGTGATCTCGGCGATGCCGTACGCATCGGGAGTGGGGAACCCTTCCTCACCGAGCAGCCGGAGCGCGTAGTCCTCGTACTCCACGAACCGCCGCACGGTCTGGAACGGCGTCTCGTCCTCGAGCGAGCCGTAGAGCATCCTGCGGCCCAGCTTGTACCAGCGGTCCGCGCGCACGTGGCTGCGCGCGTAGAGCTTCGCGAAGATCGATCGCTCCACGCCGTCCTCGTCCACCACGCGGAGCTGCAGCGGGGTGGAGCCGCCGGATCCCTCCAGCCCGACGGGGGCGACGTCGAGCACCTCGAGGCCGAGCTGCTCGAGGACCGCCTCGCGGATCGCCTGGCCCCGCCGGCCCGTCACGTCCAGGTGGGCGGTCTTCGTCCGCTTCCCGTACGAGATCGGGTACACGAGGTTGGGGGTGAACGCGCGGAACAGCGCGACGGGGATCGCCACGCCGAGGATCGCGCCGCCGAGCGCGTCGGTGGGATGGTCGACCCCCAGGTACATCCGGGCGAGCGCCAGTCCGAACACGAGCGCGGCGATCGCCCACTTGGCTCGATATCGAGGGCGACCCGGCACGAAGAGTCCGTACGCGATCCCCATCAGCACCACCGTGAGCGCCGCCACGGGGAGGGAGGGCGCCGAGTACCCCTCCCACCCCACGAGTGCGGTCACGCCGTACGGCCGGGTGCGCTCGATCCCGACCGTGAGCAGCTGCACGGCGACCTCGACCAGCGCGAGCGCGATCAGGTAGAGGACGAGGTGACGGATCCGGTGGAACACCAGCATCAGGGCGGCCGCCGTCAGACCCACGAGCGCGAGGCCCCAGTTCGAGCTGATCGTGTTGATCCACCGGGCCAGCGAGGTCAGCCACGGGGTGCGGAACTGCGCGAGCCACTCGAGGATCGCGGAGTCGACCCGGTCGATGATCGTGGGAGCGAAACGGAGCCAGATCGAACCCAGGACGACGACGATGACCACCGCCGCCAGCCACGCCTTGCCGCTGCCGCCGATCGACTTCGGCAGGGCCGGCGGCATACCGGTCGGCCGGCGCCGCCGCCGTCCGAGGGCGTGCTCCTCCACGGCGACGCCCTCGCTGTGCGTCGCGGCGTTCTCGTCGAGGTGTTCGTCGGCCTCCATCGTTCGAGCGCATCCTCCCACGGGAGGGACCCGAGCGGGAAAGGCGGTGTCGGGAGGGCAGCGCGTCGGTGCAGGTCAGAGGGCGGATCGACCGGGGTCAGGCGTGGCCGTGGCTCCGGCCGTGCACCCCGTGGCTCGCGGCGTGAACCGCCGTCGTCGGGCCGCCGCCGCCTTGGCCGGTCCTAGTGTGGACCTTGGCCGCCTCACCGCTCCCAGCGGCAGGTCGTTCGGTCACGGTTCGGTGTAGGGCTGCGTCGGGCCTCGAGGCCGCGAAGCCCGCCGAGGCCACCAACAGCAGGGAGAAGGCCGAGAGGACGAGCGTGAGGAGTCGCCTGGAGGGCGCCATGCCGCGGGTATCGGCAGATCGACGACGCGTCCTTGAGGGTGGAGCCGTGCGGGGCCGTCGCTCAGCGCGCCCCGCAGGCGCAGGTCCCGCAGCCGCACCCGCCGCTCCCCGCCGCATCCGCCACCGGGCGGGCGGTCGACGACGGGCCGACGGTCGCGGCGAAGACGGAGATCAGGCGCCGGACCTTCGATCCGCCGCAACTCGGGCACGCGGGGTCGGGATCGGCCATCGCGACGCGGCGATCGAACCGCGATCCGCATCCGGGACACTCGTACTCGTAGATCGGCATCACGGGAAGTCTACGCCCCCGCGCCGACGGCGCCGGAGATCGCGGCGATGTCGCCCGCATCGGTGCCGCAGCACCCGCCGATCAGCCGTGCTCCGGCGGCACACCAGCTCGGGACGAGACCAACGAGTTCCTCGCCGTCGCCCCGGTCGCTCCAGGCCTTCCGGCCGGCGTCCCATGCCGCGCCGCGGTTCGGGTACACGACGACGGGCTTCTCGCTCACGTGCCGAGCGATCTCGATCAGCGGATGCACGTTGCGTGGAGCCGTGCAGTTGACGCCGACCGCGAACACCCGGTCGCTCGCGGCCACGATCGATACGGCCTCGGCGAACGGCGTGCCGTCTCTGAGCCGCCCCCCGTCACGGCAGGTGAACGACACCCAGGCGGGCGTGCGACACCCCTCCAGCAGCCGGACGAGCGCCGACGCCTCCACGATCGAGGGGATCGTCTCGACCGCGAGCACGTCGGCACCCGCCGCATCCAGCACCTCGAGCCGTCGCCTATGGAAGACCCCCAGCTCGCGCGCGCCGAGTGGGTAGTCGCCGGTGAACTCGGCGCCGGTCCCGAGCACCGCGCCGTACGGGCCTATTGAGGCCGCGACGTAGCCGCGGCCGTGCTCGTCGCGGGCCAGGCGCGCGAGGTCAACGCTGCGCCGCATCAGCTCCGCTGCGGCCGGCTCGTCGAACCCTCGCGCCGCGAACCCTTCGAAGCTCGCCTGGTAGCTGGCCGTGATCGCGACCTCGGCTCCGGCTTCGAAGAAGGCCAGATGGGCGGCGCGCACGAGATCCGGATCCTCCACTAGCACCTTCGCGGACCAGAGGGCGTCCCGAAGGTCGGCGCCCCGGCGCTCGAGCTCGGTCGAGAGCCCGCCGTCGAGCACGATCGGGTCACCGTCCGCCAGCCGAGCCGAGAGGGTCTCCACGCCCATCAGGGTATCCGGGCCGCGCCGCCGCCTCTCGGCATCCCGGCCGTGCGGGCGGTCGCCTAGCCCTCCTGCGATCCGCTCGGTGGGACCGCCGAGCCACTCCCCGAGCGCCGCTCGCGCTCAGCGAGCCACGCCGCCATCGGCTCGAACCCCCCGCGCAAGAGGAATTGGTGGCCGCCGTCCTTGAGCATCCTGGCGTCGGCGTGCGGCAGCAGGCCGATCCACCGATCGTGGGCCTGGGGCCGCACCGTGCGGTCGTCGGCCGCGTGCACGATCAGCGTGGGGATCCGGCCGTCGATCACGCCGGCATCGTCGATGGCGTCGCTGATCGTGGGGTCGGTGAGGAGGGACCACATCGTTCCACCGCGAGCGCCGAGCGTCTGGCGCGTGAAGTCCCGGACCACGGCCGGCGGGTAGCGGCGCGCGAGCCCGACCGGGTACGACACCACGGGAAGCGCCACCTTCGCGATCCCCACGGCGGCGCGTCGCCGGATCGTCGCGGGCTCGGTGCCGATCAGGCGGTAGTCGGGTCCCTCGCCCAGGGGGAACGGCGGCGCCGCCAGGGCCAGGGCCTCGACCCGCGCGGGGTTCCCCGACGCCCAGAGCGCCGCGAGGACGCCACCGAGCGAGTGCCCGACCACCACGACCGGCCCGTCCGGAGGCGCGGCCGCGGCGAGATCGTCGAGGTGCCCGGCCCGGTCGTACGCGATCTCCGGCTTGTCCGAGGATCCGAACCCCGCCAGGTCCGGCGCGATCACCCGGTAGCGGTCGCCGAGCCGGTCGGCCAGCCCCTGCCAGTACCGGCCGGACCCGCCGAGGCCGTGGATCGCGAGCAGGGGCATGCCGTCGCCGGCCTCCCAGATCCGTTGCCTCCCCCATGGCCGCTCGACCCACCTGCCGTGCTGCCGATGTTCCATCGCGACAGCTTCGCAGGCGAGCTCCGAAGCGATCGGACGGTGGCCTCGGTCCCGCGCCCCTCGGGCCGGACGGCCGGACACGCGGCCCGCGCCCGGAGGCACGCTGGAGTCGAAGGGGGTTGGTCGACGCGGGAGTCAGACGCTCAGCACCGGCGCGTTGTGATCGCCCGTGTCGAGGGTGCCCTCGAGGCCCGGTTCGACGAAGAGCATCGCCGCCTCGCATGGCACCTCGTCGTCGCCCTCGGGCGGCTCGTCGGTGAACTCGAACCGCACCCCGCCGTCCGAGCGCACCAACCGGATCCGCACCTGCGGGTTGAACCGGCGGGCGGCGGCCTCGGCCTGGGCGACGGCGGTCGCCGCGCGTTCGGTCACCTCGATCATGCGGTCAGTCTACGGACGCCGCCGTGATCGAGGTGCTGCAGCGCTCGACGCTGGGTGGCTGGCGCGCCGCCGCGAGCCACTCCATCAGCTGAGGGGCGACGAGCGTGACCATCAGGTCGAGGTGGTCCGCGTTCGGGTGCACGCCGTCGCTCGACAGTTCGTCGTCCTTCACACGGTTCGCCCAATCCACGAGCGCGACGTTCGGATAGGCGGGGACGAGATCGCGGATCACGCGGTTCACGGACTGCTGCATCACGACGTCGGGCGGTCCCTTGACGGTCTGCCACACGACGAGCGGGACGTGGGCGAGCGAGGCCAAGATCGCCTCGGCGTTCGCACGGAATCCCTCGATGTCCTGGTCGTTCGTGCCGAGCTCGACGACGACCGCGTCGTGCCCGAGCGGCGCCTGCGTGGCGGCCGGCGTCACGCCGCTCGCCGAGCCCCGGCCCGGCACGGCGTCGAACCCCGTCACCCACCCCGGGAGTGCCGCCGGGAAGAACACCGAGGCGCCGTCCGTGATGGAGTCGCCGATGAAGAAGGCGTCCGGCGGATCCTCGGGTGCCCGGTCGGGGAGGGCGAGCCAGCGGGCCGTCGCGCCTTCGCGACGCACCCAGAGCCATCGGGTGTCGGCAGGATCGGCGAACACCTCGACGTCGCCGGTCGCGCCGATCAGCCCGGCCGTCGCCGGAGGCGCAGGAACCGGCACCGCGAACCGACCGCCGAGGTAGCGATGTGGACGGCCGTCGACCGTGTGCCGCGCGAAGGGCGCACCGCCGGTCCCCTCGCACGTCCAGACGGAGAGTCGCGAGATGGGCACGCACCCCGAGCCGTCCGGGTCCAGGAGCGGCACGGAGCCCGGGGGTCCGCCGCACGCGGTGACCGCCGGGGTGACGGCCGGCAGCGCCTGCGGGACCGGGACCTCGCGACCGAGGCATGCGGACAGGGTTGCCCCGATCGTGACCAGGGCCGCCGTTCTCGCGAAGCGCGTCATCCGCGCGCGAGCCTACCCGCGCGGGGCGGCTCGGGCCCGCAGGTACGCTGAGGTGACCCGGGCCGGCCGCGCGCCCGGCCCACCGACCACCTGGAGGGCCCCGTGCAGACGGACGAGGACCGGCGGTCGCTCGGCATCCTCGCGGTGAGCGCCACCACCGTGGTCTGGAGCCTCGTCCCGCTGATCCTGAAGTCCACTGACATGCCCGGCCTCGCGTTCGCGATGTATCGGCTGTGGTTCGGCGTCATCGTGTACGTCGTGGTCTTCGCGATCCGGCGTCAGCGCCTCTCGGCGGCCACGATCCGCGCCTGTGCGCTGGGGGGTGTCTTCTTCGCCGCCGACATCGGCTTGACCTTCAGCGCGTTCTCGCTGACGAGCGCAGCGAACGCGACGATCATCGGGGCGCTCTCGCCGGTGTTGATCACCTTGGCGGCCGCGCGGTGGTTCGGTGAGCGGGTCGACCGGCGCGACATGGTGCTCGTGGCCGCGTCGTTCGCGGGTGTGGTCATCGTGGCGGCGGCCTCTCGAGGGTCCGAGGCGACGAGCGCCCTCGGCAACATCTGCGCCGCCCTCTCGGTGCTCACCTGGACGGCCTACTGGCTGTTCTCGAAGCGGTCGCGGGCATCGACCACCGCCCTGGAGTACATCGCCACCGTGATGCTCGTGGCCGCGATCACGATCACACCCTTCACGATCGTGTTCGGGCTGGCGACCGGGATGTCGCTGTCACCGCCCTCGGGCCAGGACTGGCTCTGGATCTGGGTCGTCACGCTGATCCCGGGGGCGACCGGTCACCTGCTCGTCGCGTGGTCCCACCAGCACGTGGAGGCGTGGCTCTCGGCCCTGATCACGCAGTCGCAGCCCGTGATCGCCTCGATCGCGGCCTGGGTCGTGCTCGGCGAGTCGCTCACACCCCTCGCGATCGCGGGCGGGCTCGTGGTGATGGGCGCGACCGCGGTGATCGTGGTGCGCGGGGCACGCCGCGCGCCTGAACCCGAGGAGATCGAACTGGCCGTTGAGCGCGCGAGCTGACCGAGCCGGAACGGCCGCCGCCCGCCCCGGCGTGCCGGGACGGGCTCGGTCGTCTCGTGGGTCAGCGGGGGGTCAGCAGCCGCAGGCCTCGGGGCCGATCTCGACGTTGATCGCGGTGTCCCCGACGTCAGCGTCGTACTGGTCGTTGGCGCCTTCGCCTCCGTCGATCAGGTCACCGGGGGACTCGTCCCACACCGACAGGCAGGTGTCCTCGCCGGGCCCAGCGTAGATCGCGTCGATGCCGCGCCATGCCTGGGCGGTGTCGCCGCCCGCGCCCATGTAGAAGACGTCGTCGCCGTTGGAGTCGTACCCGTAGTCGCCGGCCGGGCCGCCGAACATCGTGTCGTTCCCGTAGCTGCCCGACAGGTAGTCGCGCCACGCCTGGCCGAACAGGCGGTCGTTGCCCATCTGGCCGAAGAGGTCGTCGCGCTGGAGTCCGCCGAAGAGCCGGTCGTTGCCGTCCTCGCCGTAGAGGCTGTCGAAGCCGGGCCCACCGCGGATCCGGTCCTTCCCGGCGCCGCCGTACACGATGTCTCGGCCGTCGAGCGCCTTGATCACGTCGTCACCGCCCAGGCCGCAGATCACGTCGTGATGGCCGGTGCCCTTCAGCACGTCGGCGCTGTCGGTTCCCGTGATCGTGCAGTCCTTGTGCGTCACGGACACCTCGACCGCGCGCGCCTGGATGATCCACCGGCACATCCGCGAGGAGCCGTGGGTCGCGAGCGCGAGCGCGCCGCGCGCACATGGGAGCTGCGGGACCGCGAGCACCCGACCACCCGCGGGCGTCGCCACGGCCGCGGTGCTCGGCAGGAGCGCCGACGCCACCACCACCGAGAGAGCCAATGCGAATCGACGTCCACGCATCTCACCCACCCCTTCCCGAGGGTTCCACGGCCACGATACGCTCCTCGGGCACGGCATGTGTCCGGTCCATCAGCCCGTTCCGCACGGGACGCGACGAACGACCTAGTCCGAGGTCTCGGGGAACTCCGCGACGAGCTCCGCGCGATGCGACGCGGCGGTCGCGACCACGTCGTCGAGGAGGGCCTCGGCGCCCACGATGTTGGCCTCGGCGCCGGAGTTCCCGCTGACGCGGCCCTCGTCGAGCCCGTCGGCCACGCGGCCCCGCTCGCGATCGTAGACCGGCGACCCGGCGGGGTTCCGCCCGTCGAACCAGGCCCGGGCATCGCTCGCGAGATCGTCCCAATGGGCGTCGCCGGTCACGCGGGCGAGGCGGTCGAGCGAGTAGATCCCGCTCGCGACGTCGTACGGCGTGACGCTGGGCCGGTCGAACCCGCCAGCGACGATCGGCGCCCAGAGGGCGTCGGCGCTCTTGGCGGCGATCGCGACGAGCGACGGATCACCGAGCAGCTCGCCTGCCTCGGCGAGCACGCCCTCCTGCAGGTGGGCCCACAGGTGCGGCGCGCCACGTTCGTCGGGGGAGTTCATCAGCACGTCGCCGTCACGGGCGTCGGCGACCTCGGCGGCCCAGTGCCCGAGGGCGGGCAGGAGCGTTCGCTTCCCCGCGTCGGCGATCAGGCGCCGGGCCACCTCCATGTGGAGCACGCGCACGTCGGGCGGCGCCGCCTTCGTCACGGCGTGATCGAGCCCGCGCATCAGCGCGTCGTGCGCGCGCTCATCGCCGAACGTCAACCAGGCGTGCGAGACGCCGGCGAGCGCCCGCGCATGCCAGAAGTTCTCCCCGGTCTCCGACGTGATCCCGGCCGTGTTCCGTCGGCCGTCCCAGTCGAAGATGAAGTTGATCCAGCGCCCGTCGGGCTCCTGCATCCAGAGGACGAAGTCGAGCAGGCCCGTCGCCCACCGCTGCGCCCATGGCTCGCCCGTACGCGCCCAGACGTCGCACATCAGGTCGAGCAGCCGGGCGGTGTCGTCGACGCACGCGACGCCCTCGAACCCGGATTCCTTCGCGGAGATCAGGTGGTCCTCGGGGTCGGCGTACACGGCCACCGCGAGTCCGCCGGGACCGGCGGCCGGGACGTGCTCGGTCAGGCGGATCAGCTGTCTCAGCACGGCGTGAGCGCGGCCAGCACGTCGTCGATGCGGAGGTCGGCCGCGGCGAGCACCGAGTCGGCCGCGCCGTAGTACACGCGGATCGAGCGCCCCTCCTCATCCAGCGTCACGTGCCCGCTCGGGAAGACGACGTCGTGGAGGAAGCCGTCGTGTTCGTACGGCTCCTTCGGGTAGAGGAGCGGCTCGTCGGTGCGCGCGATCACCCTCGAGGGGTCGTCGGCGTCCAGAAGGATCGCGCCCATCCCGTAGCGGTTCGACCGGTCGGCGCCGTGGTACAGCTCGAGCCAGCCATCGGCCGTGCGGATCGGGACGCAGCTCGCGCCGATCCGCGACTCGTCCCACATCTTGTGACGGGGCAGGGCGATCGGACGCTGGGCCCCCCAATGGATGAGGTCGTCGGACTCCGCGAGCCAGATCGCCAGGATCCGCCCGAACGATCCGGGCATCGGCCGCGTGAAGGCGAGGTGCTTCCCGCCGACGCGCTCGGGGAACAGCACGACGTCCTTCTGGTCGGGGTGCATCACGATCCCATGCCGCTCGAACGTGCGGAAATCGGTGGTGGACAGCCGGCTCGTGGTGATGCCGAGCCGGCTCACCGAGACGTAGGTGATCTGGTACACGCCGTCGATCAGCGTGATCCGCGGATCCTCGACCCCGTACTCCTCGAGCTTGCTCGAGGGCACGATCGTCGGGTGCGGGTCGATCTCGAAGCTGATCCCGTCCGTGCTGCGGGCCACCCGCAGGTGCGAGATGTGCGAGAGGTAGTCGGTGAACTCTTCGTGGCCCGGCGTGAACCCTCCCTGGGTGCTCCGGTACCGGATCGTGCGCGGGTCGGAGAGGTCGAGCCCGGGGAGGTCGCGCGGGACATAACCGATGACGGTCTTCGCCGGGTGCTGCGCCATGTCGACGAAGGCCATGCCGATCACATGCTCGGCCTTCGTGCCGGGCGGGAGCGGGGCCAGCCTGGGCTCGGGGCCGGTGAGGTCGATCATCTGCGCGCCCTCGACGAGATCGGCGCCCTGGACCGGGCGCTCGGTGACGCGAAGCAGCAGCACGATCTCGCCGTCGATGCGGGTCACCCCGGCGTTGATCGTCGAGATCACCTCGAACCCGGACTGTGACGGCAGCACGTCGTCCGGCGTGATCAGGGGGTTCTCGGGGAGGCGCCGGGCGATCGGGGTCTCCTCGGCCTCGGTACCCGCGGCCCCGCGCGCCCGATGCGTGGTGGACGGGGCCGCGAGGGCGAGGTCGCGGAGCGCCTCGACCATGCGCGCGCCGGTCTTGGGCCAGGTCGCCTCGTTCGCGTAGGTGTACGCGTTCGTCTCGAGGCGTTGCTTCAGCTCGTGGTCGCCGAGGATCGCGTTGAACGCATCGGAGAGCTGCTCGGGCGACCGGAAGTCGACGAGGATCCCGCGCTCGTCGGCGAGCGCCTCCTTCGCGTGCAGGTAGGGAGTGGAGACCACCGCCTTCCCGGCGCCGAGCGCGTAGGAAAGGGTGCCGCTCGTGATCTGGTTCGGGTCGAGGTAGGGCGTGACGTAGATGTCGCTCGCGAGCAGCAGCTCGATGATGTCCTTCTGCTTGAGGTACTGGTTCACGAAGGCGACGTTGTCGCTCATGCCCAGGCTCTCGACGATCCCGATCAGCTTGTTCCGGTACTCCTCGCCGTGCTGGCGGAGCAGCTCGGGGTGGGTCTGTCCGGCGATCAGGTACAGCGCTTCCGGGTGCTCGGCGACGACGGCGGGCATCGCCTCGATCACGTACTCGAGGCCCTTGCCCTGCCCGACCAGGCCGAACGTCGCGATGATCGCGCGCCCCTCCAGCCCGAGCTTCGCCTTCATCTTGCGGCGGCCCCGGGGCTCGATGTGCGGCATCCCGTGGGGGATCACGGTGGGCGTCTTCGTGACGCCGTAGACGTCGCGGAGGATGTCGACGGCCGTCTCGGCCATCACGACGACCCCGTCGCTCGCATCCACGATGTCGCGCACCGCCTGCCGGACGGCCGGCGTGGGCTGGGGGAGCACGGTGTGGAGCGTCACGAGCGCGGGCTTGCGGAGCGCCTCGAGGAACGGCGTGAGATGATCCTCGTAGTTCCCCTCGATCCAGCGATCTTCTTCCCAGCTCTCGTCGCGCCACAGGCCGTACAGCCCGAACTCGTGCTGGATACAGACGACGTCGGCGGTGGACTCGTTGATCGCCTCGGCGGCCTTCACGTAGCCCTCGGGGCTCCCCTGGCGGATACGCCACCGGACCTCGGAGTTGTAGGCGCGCACGACGTTGCGCTCGTCGATCGCGGCGACGCGGGTCTGGGTGTCCTCGTCGGCGTCGCGCATCGCGTGCATCAGGTCGGTCGTGAACGTGGCGATGCCGCAGCGCCGCGGGGGGTAGGTGGAAACGAAGGCGATCCTCATGGCATCAAGCCTACCGGGCGGCCGCGCCCCTACCGCGCGCGGTCGAGCGCGGCGAGCAGGCGCCGCACCGGGCCGCGCAGGCCGGTCGCGTCGGCCAGCTCCAGGATCGCGTCGTCGTCGCGCGGGCCGGCCCAGGTCGCCATCGGCGCGGTGTCGTTCACGGGCACGATCCGACGCATCTGGTCGAGGTACTCGGCCGAGGCGGCGAGCTTCGCGCGGAGCGCCGGCTTACCCTTCAGTGGCCCGGGCTGCGGCGCGTCGGTCGCGGCATCGGCGAGCATCGCATCGATGTCCGGGTAGGTCTGCACGAGCGCCAGCGCGGTCTTCTCGCCCACGCCCTGGACCCCCGGGAGCCCGTCGGAGGGATCGCCGCGGAGGATCGCGAACTCCGCGTATCGGCTCGCGGGCACGCCGTACTTCTCGAACACGCCGGCCTCGTCGAAGATCGCGAGCTCGCTCACGCCGCGGAGCGTGAACAGGAGCGTCACCACTGGGTCGCGCACCAGCTGGATCAGGTCGCGGTCGCCGCTCACCATCTCGAACCGGTCGTCGGGAGCGGCGGCGCGGATGAGGCCGCCGATCGCGTCCTCGGCCTCCCAGTCGGGGGTCTCGGCCTGGGGCATGCCGCTGAGGTCCAGGACCTGCCGGAGGAGGACGAACTGACCGGGCAGACCCTCGGGATCGGGCGGGCGGTTGGCCTTGTACGCGGGATAGATCGCGGTGCGGGCGGTGGGCCGCCAGTCGTGGTCGTAGACATGCACGGCCTCATCGGGGTTCCGGCTCGTCAGCAACCGCACGACCATGTCGAGGTAGCCGTGCACCGCGCCGACGGGCTGGCCGTCGGGCTGGCGAACCGAGTCGCCCAACGCGAAGAACGCCCGATACATCAGGCTCGAGACGTCCAGGAGGATCCTGTGCGACATGGCGGGAGCCTACCCTTGAAGCGTCGAGAACCTGTTCCTCCCTCGCCTTCGTTGATCGGTGAGTTGACGACCTCGGCGGTCGAGGGCACGCTCGCGGCTCATGGGGATCCCTCACGTCACGAGACCATGCGCCTTCGTGTTCCTCCGCTCGGGGAGCCGCATCCTGGTATCGGAGATGATCGATGAGGCAGAGGGAACGTTCCATCGGCCGCCAGGAGGAGGCATCGAGTTCGGGGAGCACTCTCGAGAGGCCGCAGCCCGAGAGCTGCAAGAAGAGTTCGATCTCGTGGTACCGGCCGAGGAACTGAGGTTGCTCGGCGTGATCGAGAACAGTTTCGAGTTCAGGGGTGCGCCGTATCACGAGATCTGCTTCATCTACGAGGTCGATGTGGACGGGATCGTGCTGGAGCGTCTGGACGGCGTGACGGTGGCGGGACTGGCTCCATCCGACGCCGAAACCGCCAAGGTGTTCGAGTTGTCGGAACTGTTAGCTCTCGATCCGCTCTACCCGGAGGGCGTTCAGCGCTTGCTGGCCCCTGTCATCCGATCCACCGAACGATGAGCGCGCTGGGGGATCAGCCGCGCAGGGGCGTATCGCAGTCGCGGCGTATCCCGCCCGCCGAGTCGTCGCAAAGGTAGGGCGGTACCTCAGCGATGTTCGACACGTCAAGGCCTGTGCGTCACGGCAGATGCCTCATCGCCACCCTGGCACGTTCCCTGCTCGCTCGAGCCACGAGCGCATCTCCGGTCGCTGCGCCTCCACCAACGCCTTCACCTTGACGTATCGGGACCGGTCGGTGTCGCCGAGCGGCGGCGGAGGGTCGAAGTCAGCGCCGCCGAAGAAGACGACGTTCACGGAGACGTCGTATGCGACCATCTCGATGACCCAGCCGAGTTCCGGTGTGCCGTAGTACGCCTTCTTCCACTTCACGGCGTAGCGAAGGCCCGGGATCGCCTTGCGGATCGCCTCGTCCAGAGACTCGACGATCGGAGCAAGATCCGGCATGACACGCCGCATCCAATCGTCGATCTCGGCGTGGCTCTCCGACGGTACGGGCGGCGTTCGGGTCGAGATAGGCTTGCGTGACTTCTCCATCGTCGCAGGCTACCCGTCCGTGATGTCGGCTGGATGGGGTTGGGTACCGAGCGGACGAGGCCGTTGCATGCCTGCGAGCCACCTCGCGCGTCGCGGATCCGACGGGAAACGCGGATCAGCTGCCCGGGTGCTCCTCAGCCTCAGCCCGCGTTGGAGCTCTTAGGGATGAGCGCGGTGACGGAGATCTCGACGATCGCGTCGGGCGAGTAGAGCTGCGTCACGCCGACCGCGGTCCAAGCCGGGAAGGGCTCGATCGTGACGAATCCACGGTGGATCTCGGTCATCAGATCGATGTCGCGCCGGAAGTTCACGTGGTAGGTGGTCATCGAGACGACGTCGTTCCAGGTCGCGCCGGCCGCACCGAGCACCTCGCCGACTTCCTCGTAGGCACGCCGCATCTGATCTTCTGGCGAGTCTGCAGACGAGCCGGTGCATCCGGCGACGAACAACAGGTCATCAACCTGGACGGCCGGAGAAAGGCGGGTGCTCCGGTACCACTCGAGATCTTCCCCCCATGCCTCGGGTTCGATGGCCCTTCGTTCGTACATGGGCGACATCCTCTTGGACGATGGGCGGGGTAACAACCTGAGTGCTAGATGAAGGGACGCGCGGGGTCGGTACATCGTCGCCGGTTCGACACGTCCAGATGGATCCTGTGGGTCACGGCGCTTCCTCGATGCTCCCCGATCCGCAGATCCTCGACTCGCATGATCCGCCCGAGATTTGAAGAGGACGAAGTCGTCTGCATGGCGAAACTCCGTGCCTTCGTCCGTCTCGATGAGCCAGCCTGCGATGCCGTCGAAGATGACTCGAGCTGAGCGCACCGCATCTCCATCGGTCAGCTCGACCACTCGGCAGGCGAGCGGTGGCTTTGGCGTGCGGATGAGGTGAACGATCTCGTCGAACGTGAGAAGCGCTTCGCCCATCGTTCCCCCATCCTCGCCGATGTTCGGAGGCTACGCGCTATGGTCCCCCCTGATCTCGAGGAGGACGCGCCATGAGCGAGGGAACCCCGTTTGCTCCCGGTTTCGTCGTGCTCCGCCACGTAGGAGATGACCGCTGGGAGATGCTCGGGGAGGTCCAGCGGAGGCGCGGTGTTCCCGCGCGGGCGGCCCGGTCACAGGCCGTCCTCGACGCGACGGACGGTGCTGCCCGGCCGGGCGAGATCTATGCCGCCGTGCTCAGGAGCGAGTGGCGGGTCGCCCTGGATCTGGATCTTCCCCCGGCGTGACGTTGCCTCGCGAGGCGCGACCCGATGCCGGGCTATCGCTCGCCGGGCCAGGGAAGCGTGAGCGCGTCCAGCAGATCCAGGTCGCCGGGCGAGTGTCCGCACTCGGTGAAGTAGCGAGCGAGCTCGCTGCGGTGCTGCGTCCCGTGGTTCACGGTGTGGGCGATGATCAGCCACCGCGGGATCACATCGTCGGGCGCCTCGCCCATGATCAGCGGCTCGTCCAACGCGGCCTGATCCAGAGACGTCACGTAGCGCCGAAGCCGTGCGTCCTCCTCGAGGCAGAACGCGTGGATGCTCGGGACGTCGTCGAGCGTGAAGCCGTGATCCCAGACGTAGGTCTGTCCGATGTCGTTCCCGGCGCAGAACTCGCGCCAGCTCCAGTCCACGTCGGCGAGGTGCCGCAGCGTGTCGAAGGCGCTGCCGTGGTCGAGCACCCCGGTCCGGCGGAACTCCTCGTCGGACAGGTCGGCCGCCGTGGTCAGGATGCGGTCGTTGGCCCAGGCGTGGTACCGGACGAAGGCGAGCAAGCTGTCGGCGTCCACCGGGGCACCCTACCGCCCCGGCGATCGCACAACCGCGTCGGCGGGATCGCTCGCGGTAGGGTCGGCCCGTGAACGACGACGGGTATTTCGACGAGCGTGTCGCGGAGAGCTACGACGAGGATGTCGCCGACCGATCCGTGGCGGAGGTCATCGATCCGACCGTCGACGTCCTCGCGGCACTGGCCGGCGACGGGCGAGCGCTCGAGTTCGGGATCGGGACCGGCCGGGTGGCCCTGCCGCTCGCTGCGCGCGGCGTACCCATCCATGGGATCGAGCTGTCGAGCGCGATGGTCGCCCAGCTCGCGGCCAAGCCGGGGGGCGACGCGATCGGCGTGACGATCGGCGACTTCTCGACGACCACGGTGGACGGGCCGTTCTCGCTCGTCTACCTGGTCTTCAACACGATCATGAACCTGACGACGCAGGTCGAGCAGGTCGCGTGCTTCCGCAACGCGGCGGCACACCTCGATCCGGGCGGCCGCTTCGTGATCGAGGTCATGGTCCCGGAGCTGCGGCGGCTCCCGCCGGGCGAGACCTTCCACGTCTTCTCCGGCAGTGAGAACGCCTGGGGGATCGACGCGTACGACGTCGCGGAGCAGGGGCTCGTCTCGCACCACCTCGAGGTCGTGGACGGCAAGCTCGACCGTTTCTCGGTGCCCTTCCGCTACGTGTGGCCCGCCGAGCTCGATCTGATGGCGCAGCTCGCCGGGATGACGCTCCGCGATCGGTGGGCGGGTTGGACGCGCGAGCCGTTCACGAGCGAGAGCCGGGAGCACGTGTCGATCTGGGAGGTCCCGGTTCGGTGACCGATCGGCGTCTGACGATGGACGAGGCGTTCGCGCGTGAGTACGAGCGCTGGTCGGCGCACATGACCGAGGACGTCGCCTTCTACGTCGAGCTCGCTCGCGAGGCCGACGGTCCGCTCGTCGAGCTCGCCGTCGGCAACGGCCGGGTCGCGATCCCCGTCGCGCGGGCGACCGGCCGGACGGTCATCGGGATCGACACCTCGCCCGCGATGCTCGAACAGGCGCGGGCGAACGCGGCCGCGGCAGGCGTTGCGCTCGACCTCCGAGAAGGAGACATGCGGGACCTGGCGATCGAGCAGCCGGCGGCGCTGATCTACTGCCCGTTCCGCGCGCTGCTGCACCTGCCGACCTGGGCCGACCGGCGCCGGACCTTCGAACGGGTGGCCGCGTCGCTCCGTCCCGGCGGCCGGTTCGCCTGGAACGCGTTCGCCTTCGATCCGCACATCTCGGCAGGGCTGGACGGCCAGCACCAGCATGCCCCAGTGCCCCACACGATCCGCTACGCCGTCGGCGACGACCGGATCGACATCGAGCTGGACGACGGTGCGACCAGCTCCCTGTGGTGGGCGACCAAGAACGAGTGGCTCGGGCTGATCGACGTCGCCGGCCTCGAACTCGAGGCGTTGTACGGCGACTTCGACCGGACGCCGCTCGCCGACGGCGGCAGCGAATACGTCTTCGTCGTACATCGCTGAGTGACCGGTCCGTGGGGCGGCGAGCGCCGACCGACCGGTGTTGGGCACGACTGTTACGGTGGCGCGATGACACGTTCACTGCTCGACGACGCGTTCGACCACCACGTCTGGGCGGCGCTCAGGCTGATCGACTCGTGCCTCGCCCTTCCTCCGGACCAGCTCGACACGGCCGTGCCGGGAACCTACGGCTCGATCATCGACACGATGCGCCATACGGTGGGGGCCGACGCGAGCTACCTGTTCGTCACGACCGCCGGGCGCACCCCGATGATCGACGAGGACCACATGGACCTCGCCCAGCTCCGCGCCGTGATGGAGCGTCACGGCGCCGCCTGGACGGATCTCCTCGCTGGAGACCTCGATCCGGACATCGTGCTCGTCCGGCACCGCGACGACGGATCCGAGACGTCCGCGCCGCTCGGCATCCGGCTCGCGCAGGCGCTGCACCACGGCACCGACCACCGGAGCCAGATCTGCACCGCCCTGACCTCGCTGGGCGTCGTGCCTCCCGAGATCGACGTGTGGGACTTCGGGTTCGAGCTCGGACGCGTCGGCGACGTGCCGCCCACCTCCTGACGCGGGTCGCCGGGTCAGTGGCCTGCGATCGAGCGCGTCTCCGCCCGCGGGCCGTAGCGAGGAGCGGTCGCCCCGGAGGCCTCGAGCAACCGCTGGACCCGTCCGCGCTGACCCACGTACGGCGCGAGCAGCTCGAGCATCCGCTCGTCCGTGCCTCTCGATTCGCCGGCGAGGAGCCACGCCACCAGGTTCGGTAGGTGGAAGTCGCCGACGCTGACGGCGTCGGGGTCGCCGAGCGCGAGGCGCGCGACCTCCGACACGGTCCACGGCCCGATCCCGGGAAGTCGTAGGAGCGCGGCCTTCGCGTTCTCGGCCGGCCCGCCGGCGAGCGCGTCGATCCGGCCCGCGCGCCCGCAGATGCCCCGGATCACGTCGGCGCGCCGGCGCTCCAGCCCACACCGATGGAACGCGAACGAGGGCAGCTCGGCGACGCGTGCCGGGTCGGGCGGGAGGAGCAGCTGACCAGGCCCGGGCGCGGACTCGGTCGTCGCCTGGGTCAGGAGCCGGTAGGCACGCCGCGCGTCGGCCCCCGTGACCTTCTGCTCGCAGATCGCGGGGATCAGCGCGGCCGTCACGGCGCCCGTCCGCGTCAGCCGCAACCCGGGATGCTCGTGGCGGAGCCGGCGCACCGGGTCGTGATGCGGCTCGAAGTCCGACCAGTCGTCGTTCGCGCCGACGATGTCGGGGGCGTCGTCGAGCGCCCGGTCGGCGCCAGTCCCCCAGGCCTCGGCCTCGATCGTGCCGTCCACCGAGCGCAGGTGGATCGTCGTAGGTCCATCGGGCGTTCGGAGCGCGAGGAGCACCTCACGGCCCGAGATCGCGGTCGTCGGGTCCTGATGGCCACGCCGGAGTGGGAAGAGGGTGGCCGCGAGGTCGATCGGACCGTCGGGAGGTGAGATCGTCCGCGTCGGCATCCGCCAAGGGTAGGGGACGGGCGCGTGGACCGCGGCGACCGTGGGGTATGGGAGCATCGGGGCGTGAAGCTGAAGCGGATGCGCCGGATGAAGGGCGGGGTCGTCGACCGGCGCGGTGAGGGCCCCACCGGAGGCGGGAGCTTCCCCGGCCTCGGCGGCGGTTCGGGCGGCGGCTCGGGCGGCGGCCTCCCGATCCCGATGGGCAAGGGTGGGCTCGGCGTCGCCCTCGTGATCGTGGTCGTCCTGATGCTCCTGGGCGGGTCCCGGATCTTCGGGGGCGGCAGCGGTGTCCCGGGCCTCGATGGCTTCGGGGACGCGGGCACCGCCACCACCCAGGGCGACACGATCGACCCGAACGACCCCACGGGCAGGTTCGTCGCAGCCGTGATCGACGACGTGCAATACACGTGGAACGACATCTTCGAACGTGCGGGGAAGACCTACGAGCCGACGCAGGTCGTCCTGTTCACCGGCTCGACGAGCACAGGGTGTGGGCAGGCATCGTCGGCCACGGGGCCGTTCTACTGTCCGGCCGACCGGCTCGTATACCTCGATACCTCGTTCTTCAAGGAGCTCGAACGGCGGTTCGGCGCGCCCGGCGACTTCGCCCAGGCGTACGTGATCGCCCACGAGGTCGGCCACCATGTCCAGACGCTGCTCGGGATCTCGGACCAGGTCCGGCAGCTCCAGCAGGACGATCCCTCTCGGGCGAACGATCTGAGCGTGCGGATGGAGCTGCAGGCCGACTGCTTCGCGGGCGTGTGGGGGCGGGCCGCGCAGGCCGCTGGGATCCTCGAGCCGGGCGACGTGGAGGAGGGTCTGCGAGCCGCCTCCGCGATCGGCGACGACCGGATCCAGGAGTCGGTGCAGGGGCGTTCGGACCCCGAGACCTTCACGCACGGGACGGCGGAGCAGCGCTCGACCTGGCTCCGCACCGGGATCCAGGTCGGGAACCCCGACGCCTGCGACACGTTCGCGAACGACATCTAGGACGGGCGCCGCCGGTTACGCTCGCGTGGTGACCCGCACACCCGGCCGCACGGCCACCGCCTACGACCTGTCGCTCGAGGAGCTCACCGAGCGGTTGTCGGCGTGGGGCGAGCCCGCGTTCCGAGCGAAGCAGGTGCACGCGCAGCTCTGGAAGCGGAGCGCGACCTACGACGAGATGTCCGACGTCTCGCCCGTGCTCCGCGAGCAGCTCGCCGAAGAGCTGCCGATCGGGATCGAGCTGCTCGACGAGCGGACCGCGGACCGCGGCGCGACCCGCAAAGCTCTGCTGAAGCTCGGCGGACGCCACGTGGTCGAGACGGTACTGATGGGCTACAAGGACCGCGTCACGGTGTGCGTCTCGAGCCAGGTCGGGTGCGCGATGGACTGCGGCTTCTGCGCCACCGGCCAGATGGGGCTGCTGAGCAACCTCACGTCGGGCGAGATCGCGGCGCAGGTCGTGTGGGCGCGCCGGGAGGCGGCGAAGCTCCCCGGGTCGACGCCGCAGCGGCTCACGAATGTCGTGTTCATGGGCATGGGCGAGCCGCTCGCGAACTATCGGCCGGTGCACGAGGCCGTCACGCGGATCGTCGATCCCGGGTTCATCGGGCTCGGGGCGCGGCACGTCACCGTGTCGACGGTCGGGCTCGTACCGGGGATCCGGCGCCTGACGCAGGACCTGCCGCAGGTGGGCCTCGCGGTGAGCCTGCATGCGGCCGACGACGAGCTCCGCGACGAGCTCGTGCCCGTGAACCGCCGGTATCCGCTCTCGGAGCTCGAGAAGGCGATCGACGAGTGGCGACGCCGGACCCACCGCCGCGTGTCGATCGAGTGGGCGATGATCGACGGCACGAACGACGACGACCGCCAGGCGGGTCTCCTCGCCGAGATCGCGTACCGCCTGGGCGCCCACGTGAACCTGATCCCGCTGAACCCGACCCCCGGCTGGCCGACCCAGCCGAGCCCACCCGATCGGATCAAGCAGTTCGCGCGGATCCTGAAAGCCGGCGGCGTCAACGTGACGATCCGGGACACCCGGGGGAGCGAGATCGACGCGGCATGCGGCCAGCTGCGCCTGGAGCACGATGCCGCACCCATCGGTTCCTCCTCGCCGCCCGAGTCGACCTGATCTGCCATCTGGCTCCCCGCCCCACGCTTCGCCGCTCGATACAGGGATCGCCGACCCCTAGTTTGCTCCGGTACGCGGCGACTCGATCCGCACACCAGCGAACGAGGACTACGCCCCGAGCTTTCGGATGAGGCCGGCCAGAACGTTCGCTGCCAGGTTGATCTGCCGCCGCGTGATCGCCTTCACGCGCCCCGTGAAGCCATCGCGATCGTACGTGCGGACAAGGTCTGCGTAGAGCTTGTGGGCGACGCGGGCGAGGGTGATCGTCGCCCCGTAAGGGATCACGTGGTCGATGCCCATGTTCTCGACCGGGAACTGGCAGGTCGAGCGGCCGCATCTCGTGTCCACCTCGTGTTCGTAGGCGGCGTGGACTCGGGCCTCGGCGTCGAGGCGACCATCTGTATGCATCGGCTGAGCCACGTCTCCGAGCATGTGCGACATGATCCCCAGCGCCCTGCTCGCACCGCAGCGATGATCGTGAGCGAGCTGCCGCTGGACTCGCTGGTACCAGACCCGTACCGCCTCGGGCGCACCCCCGTAGGTCCCGCCCCATTCGTCCCAGACGTGCCACCGAGTCTCGCTCGCGTGATCGATCCCATCCAGGGTGTCGGGGTCGTCGGTGGCTCGCAGCGCGACCCGCAGGCAAACCCACTTGCCACGCTGATGGGAGATCCGTAGGGCCTCTCTGAAGATCAGGTCGTGGGTGCCGAAGGTGTTCGGCCCATGTTCTCCGTTGCCCCACGCCCACGCCTCCCCTGACGGCAGGAGCACCAGGGCCAGCACGGTGAGGATGAGGGTCTTCCGCGGCACGGACGTCACTTCATACCAGACCGCCTGCATCGTCAATGACCGGATCGATCGGCCATGGTGCCGCACACCGTGTTGGTCGTGCCAAGCTCCCGTGACGCGCCGCCGAGATCGATGCCGAGGGCGTGAGAGTCGGTTGGGTGGATTCCGGGGCCGACCTTCTACGGCAAGTCCAGCGAACTCGGTGCGTGAGTCCCTTGGGTCTATCGGAGCTGGCCGGCCATCCGCCTAGCACCTTCCACGGTCTACCCCCGACACACGGCCAGCTCCGCCTGGAGCTTGAGGGTCGGGCGCCCTTGCCGGCCTAGCGGTCCCGGCGCTTCTTCGGATCGGCGGTCCGTCCGATCAGCATCATGCCCACGGTGACCAGCAGCGTGAACAGGGTCACGAGCAGCACGATCCCGACCAGGACCGTCGTCGCGTCGGGCTGGTCGGAGCCACCCTCGACGCCCTTGATGATCGCGTAGACCGTCAGGAACGTGTAGACGCCGACGGCGACGAACGCCGGCAGTAGCACGAAGAACAGGAGCGAGAGCCCGGCAACGCCGAACGCGACGCCCTTCGAGTCTGCGGGCTCGTCACGGCGATCGAGGTCGAACTCACCCGGTGCCTCACGAACGTCCGTGGCGTCGTCCATCACGGGCACCCTACCGCAGGGCACGGCCGCGTATCCTCCCCGCCCATGGAGGCCTTGCGGCTCGAGGCGGTGGAGGTCGTGGTGGCCGGCACGTCGGCCCCGCGCCGGATCCTCGGTCCGATCGATCTCGCGGTGCGGGCGGGCGAGCGCTGGGCGCTGCTCGGCCCGAACGGCAGCGGCAAGACGACATTGCTCTCGGTCGCCGGCGCCTGGCGGCATCCGTCGGCGGGGCGCGCCGCGGTGCTCGGCGAGGCGCTCGGCCGCACCGACGTCCGGCGGCTGCGCGCGCGGATCGGGCACGTCGGGCACACGGTGACCGAACGGCTCCGGCCCGGGCTGGTCTGCCTCGACGCCGTGCTCACGGGCCGGGCGTCGGGCCTCGAGACCTGGTTCGAGGCGATCACCGACGACGACCGCGCGGAGGCGCGCGCGATGCTCGTCGAGGTCGGCTGCGCGCACGTCGCCGATCGCGCCCTCTCCACCTGCAGCCAAGGTGAGCGTGCCCGCGTGCTGCTCGCTCGCGCTCGGTTCGGCCGTCGCGAGCTCCTGCTCTTCGACGAGCCGGCCGCCGGGCTCGATCTGCCGGGACGCGAGGCCCTACTGACCGCGATGGAGGCGACCGCGGCCGCCGACGGGACGACGTCGCTCCTCGCGACCCACCACCTCGAGGAGCTTCCCCCGTCGACCACCCACGCGGCGCTGCTGCGTGAGGGGAGGTTCGTCGCCTCCGGACCGGTCGGTGACGTGCTCACCGACGCGAGCCTCTCGGAGTGCTTCGGGTTGCCGATCTCGGTCGCCCGGCGCGCCGGTCGCTGGTCAGCCGTCGCCGCATGACCCTCGCTCTTGACCCGCCCCCGCCGCCCGGGTACGACGGGCGCGTGAGGGCCACCACCCGATGACGAGCCGGCTCGATGCGATCGTGGCGGCCACGCCCACCTCGAGGAACCGCTGGGTCGACTTCCTGCGCGCGGCGAGCATCATCGCCGTGGTGCTCGGTCACTGGATGATCGGGATCATCGCCTGGGACGGCGGGATCATCCGCACGACGAGCGCGATCGGGGTCACGTCCTACCTCTGGCTCGCCACCTGGGTCCTGCAGGTGATGCCGATCTTCTTCTTCGTCGGCGGGTTCTCGAACCTCGTGGCGTTCGACGCGTCGCGCCGGCGCGGTCAGTCCTCGGGGACCTTCATCCGCGGGCGCATCGACCGCCTGCTGCGTCCGTCGCTCGTGTTCCTCGGCGTGTGGGCGGTCGTGATGGTGATCCTGCACCTCACGAACACGGGTGCCCAGGCCGGCCCGCCGCTCTGGGGCGACACCCGCCTGCTCCGCGGCGTGCTGCCGCCGGGCGCGACCGTGCCGTTCGGGCCGCTGTGGTTCCTCGCGGTCTACCTGATCGTCGTCTCGATCAGCCCGTGGACCGTGGCGCTGCACCGGCGGTTCGGCATGTGGGTGCCGCTCGCGATGGCGGTGGGCGCCGTGGTCGCCGACGTGATCGCGTTCGGCTTCGGACACCCCGCCCTCCGCTGGGTCAACGTCGCGTTCATCCTGCTCTTCCCCCACCAGATGGGGCACGCGTACGCGGCCGGCACGCTCGATCGGTGGCCGCGGCGCGCGTTCTGGGTGATGGTGATCGGCGGGCTGTCCGGTCTGTTCGTGCTCACGAACCCCGATCTGTTCCGTTGGATCGGCGGCGACGCCCGCTTCACCTGGTTCCCGGGGATCGGCCACTACCCGAAGAGCCTGCTCGGCACCGACATGGAGCTGGTCTCGAACGCGTACCCGCCGACCGTGCCGTTCCTGCTGGGCGGGATCTGGTCGATCGGCGCGGCGATGCTGCTCCGCGAGCGCGGCCAGGCGTGGCTCCAGCACCCGCGCCCCTGGAAGGTCACGATCTACCTGAACAGCGTCATCATGACCCTGTTCCTGTGGCACATGACCGCGTACCTGCTCGCGATCCTGCTGCTGTGGCCGATCGGGTTCGGGCACGAGACCGACAGCACCGTCCGATGGTGGCTCGAGCGATCCGTGTGGGTCCTGGTGCCTGGCGTGATCCTGGCGGGCCTCGTGGCGATCTTCGGCCGGTTCGAGCGGCCGAGGCACTCGGACCGGCCCGAGGCACGCGACGCCGGCGCATCCCCAGGCCCGGCGGCAGCACCCGCTCCGGGCGGCGAGGCCCGGTAGTACGCTCGCGTGTCGTGCAGCGCAGCGCCCCTCCTCCTCGCTCGGCCGTCAGGGCGATCGCGATGTCCGTCGCGGGGTTCGTGCTGTTCGCGACGTTCGCCTCGATGCCCGGGTCGCCGTTCCAGCCGCTCCTCCCGCGCGGCGCGCAACCCTCCGGCCCGTTCCGCTGGCTCGCCGACCTGCTGCACCTGGACGCGCTCTCCGGCAACTGGCTGATCGCGGTCGGCGTGGCGATCTCCGCGTTCGCGGTGGCCTCGTTCCTGCTGCTGCTTCGCGAGGCGTTCCACGAGCGGGTGTCGGCGCGCACCGTGCTGGTGCTGTCGGTCGCCTACCTCGTGGCGGTCGCCACGCTGCCGCTGCTGTTCTCCCGCGACGTCTACTCGTACTCGTTCTACGGACGGATCGCCGGGGTGTACCACGCGAACCCGTACATCCGGACGCCGCTCGAGTTCTCGGGCGACCCGCTGTGGGTGTTCGTGGGTCCGAAGTGGGTCGACACGCCGGCCGTGTACGGGCCGCTGTGGACGATGACCTCGGCGGTGATCGCGAAGGTGTTCGCCGCCCCGGCCGATCAGGTGGCCGCGTACCGCGCGATCGCGGTGATGGCGGGTCTCGTGACCCTGCTCGTGATCGCCGACACCGTCCGCCGGGTGTGGCCCGGGCGCGCGGCCTTCGCGATCGTGGCGTTCGGCGCGAACCCGGTGGTGCTGTTCCACGCGGTGGCGAGCGGGCACAACGATCTGGTGGTGGCGCTCGCCGTGGCGACGGCGTTCGCGCTGCTCGTCCGGGGCCGCGAGCTCCCCGCGATCGCCGCGCTCGCGCTGGGGGCGCTCGTGAAGGCGACCTTGCTCGTCCCGCTGATCCTCGTGGCGGTCTGGATCGTGGCGCGTCGCGCGCCCGGCGAGCGGCTCCGCGCCGGGCTGAAGGCATCCGGGGTGGCCGCGGTGATCGGCCTGGCGTTCGCCCTCCCGTACCTGCAGCCGGAAGATCCGACGCTGGGCATGCTCGAGCTCGCGAAGCACGAGGGGTGGCTCGCGCCCGCGACCCTCGCCCGGCGCGTCGTCGACATGATCAGCTTCGGGACGCTCGGCGGGCTCGCGAAGCTCGTCTTCGCGGCCGCGCTGATCGCCGCGCTGATCGCGATCGGCCGGATGGTGGCACGCGAAGCCGCCCACCCCGGCGCGAGGACGACCGGCGCCGCGATCGGATGGTCGCTGATGCTCCTGATGCTGCTCGGCCCGCTGCTGCTGCCCTGGTACGTGACGTGGGCCCTACCGCTCGTGTGGCTCCTCCCGCAGGCCCCGCGCGTGGCGATCTTCGGCTCGGGCGCCGCGCTGGCGATGGCGCAGTGGACGACCGAGCCGCTGCGGTATCCGACGGCCTTCGGCGTGAACCTGTGGCTGGGCCACTGGGTCGCGACGCCGGTGATGCTCGCGCTCGTCGTGTGGGCGCTCTTCGATCTACGGGGCCGGTTCCGCGGGGGGTACGCCCTCGCGGACCAGGAGTCCGTACCCGAGTCCGCCGGCCACGAGTGAGATCAGGGTCGGTCCCCACGAGCCGGTGAGGGGCACGCCCAGCCGCTCCGCGAGGAGGCCCACGGTCGCGAGCGCCGCCACCCCGAACCCTGGGGCCGCGGCCGCCGCCGTGACCGTGTCGCCGAACGTCCACCGCGACCAGCCGTACCCCAGCCCCCACAGGAGCGCCGCGATCGCCAGCGTCGCGCCGACGATCGCCCAGGGAGAGGCGGCGACGAGCTCTCCGTCCCCGGCCGACAGCGGCCGGGGGTCCCGGACGGTGGATACGACGCCGGGCGACCACCAGACGAAGTGTGGGTCGACCTCGGCGCCGCCGACGCGGTCGAACTGGTCCAGGACGAACACCGCGGCATCAGCCTCGGGGATGTCGTCGAGCAGCTGTCGCGAGAGCGTGTCGTACTCGGGGTTCCCTCGGACCGTGGGCTCGCCCGCGAAGAACCGGGCGGGCTCGCCCACGTAGACGTACACGTCGCCGGCGCGTTCCGGGGGCACGGCCGCTCGCAGGATGTTCCCGACCTGCGTGGCGAGGAAGATCGCGGTGTCGTCGATGTCGTTCACGATCACCACGATCGGGGTCCCGGGCGGGGTCGTGGCCGCGATCCGCCCGACCTCGGTCGCCGACGCCAGGTCCTCGGGCGAGATGTAGGGCTGCTGGCCGGCCCAGGCATCGAGCGTCGGCCAGATGAGCAGCATGATCAGTGTCGCGGTCGCCGGCCAGGCGATCCAGAGCGGCGTCCGGGCCTCGAGGCGTCCGGCGGCCCAGGCGATCCCGAGGGCGGCCAGCACCGGCAGCGCGAATCCGAAGGTGATGATCCGGTCGGACGGGAACCACCCCGACCACATCCCGAGCGGCACGCCGACGATCGTGAGCCCGGCCCACGTCACGAGGAACCGCCGCGTGAAGCCGCTCGTGCGCGGCACGCCGACGGCGGCGAGCGGCACCACCGCCCAGGGCGAGTACTTCCAGATCTTCTCGCGGAACCGCTCGAGGTAGGTGTCCTCCAGGAGGGAGCCCCGCCCGGTTCGGCGCAGGAAGGCATCCTTCGAGGTGTCGGCGCGTAGCTCCGGCGGCCCGATCAGCATCGAGAGCAGGCCGGCGCCCACGATCGCGCCGGCACCGGCCACCGCGGCCGTGACGCGGCCGGCGTCGGAGGTCCAGCCGCGCTCGGGGTCGCGCAGGAACCCCCAGAGCGCCGCGACCGCCAGCACGACGATGCCCACGAGGAAGAACTGGGGGTGGGCGAGGCCTGCGCCGCCGAGGAGTCCGGCGGCCGCCGCGGTGCCGCGCCGCGTGCGCGCCGCGAGCGCGGCCCCCGCCGCGAAGAACGGCACGGTGAAGGCGAGGTTGGCCACGTAGCCGCCGCCGAGGTGGACCGCGAACAGCCCGGCCGAGATCCCCGCGAGCAGCCACGCGAAGCGCCCGCCCCCGACCCGTCCCCGAACGAGCGCGACCGCGCCGACCCCGACGCTCGCCGCCAGGGCGTATTGCACCCCGGCGATCGCCGGGACGAGGGGCAGGTGCAGCGTGCCGGCGGCCGTCGCGATCGTGGCCGCGATCCCTGGACGCTCGCCGATCACCGAGAGCCCCTGGGCCGCGCCGACCCGTGTCCACCACAGGTAGACGGGCACGTCCGGCCCGACGCCGAAGTTCCAGCCGCTGGCGATCGTCGGCGTCACGAAGACGATCAGCAGGACCCCCGTCAGCGCCCCCAGCCACGCCAGGTCGCGCCGCGCCCGCGCTCCGTCCGCGGCGCCCGTCGTTACCCCGTCGCCGAGAAGCTGCCCTGGCCGTTCACCGTCGTCCCGCCGTCGGTGCTGGGGAGGTTCGTGCACAGGAACGTGCCGCCCATCTGGGTCGGGAGCGCCGGGCTGATCGTGACCGAGCATTCCCCTGCCGCCGATCGGAACGCGATCGGTACGTCGTCGACGTTGACCGTGAACGAGAGCACGTGGGTGGCGTCGGTCGCGATCTGGCTCGTGAACGAAGGGCCTTCGAGGCGCAGGAACTGATCGACCGGGGCCTCCCACGTGAGCGCGATCTCGCCGGGCGGGGCGGACCAGACGGCCCCGGTCGCGAGGCGTCCGAACGTGACCTGCGTGACGATCCCGCCGCTCAGCGAGAGCGTGGCCTGGCCCACCGACACGGATCCGTTCCCAGGTGAGGCCGGCGGCGTCGCACCGCTCGGGCTGGTCGTGGCGACGGGACTCCCCGTGTCGGCGGACGGCGAGGGGAGCGTGATGCTCACGCTTCCCTCATCGGATCCCCCCCACGCCTTCCCCAGGAGCGAGGCCCACGACGAGGGCGCCCACGGCGATCAGCACGGTCAGGGGCATCGAGATGGTGCGCGACGTCGGTCGTTGGTCCGCCATGGCCTTGGAGATGGACTGTACCCGACGGCGTTCGTGCGGGCTGCTGCTACGCTCGCGCGCATGCTCGACCGCGGACTGATCGACGAGGTGTTGCGTGCGGCGCGTCGTCACGGCGGGTCGTTCGCCGAGGTCTTCGTCGAAGAGCGGTCGTCCACCTCGGTCCGTCTCGACGACGGGAAGGTCGAGGAGCTCACGACCGGCCTCGACCGCGGCGCGGGCGTCCGCGTCGCGCGGGGGACCTCGTACGGCTACGCCTACTCGAACCGGCTCGACCGCGATTCGCTGCTGCTTGCCGCCGAGGCCGCGAGCGCCGCGCTCCGAGGCGACGCCCCCGGCGCGGTGGTCGATCTGACCGAGGCGCAGGGTGCGGGCACGAACCGCGTCGAGCGGCCGGCCGGCGACCTTCCAGCCGCCGAGAAGGTCGCGTGGCTCCGTGAGCTCGACGACACGGCGCGCGCGTTCTCGCCTGAGGTCGTGCAGGTGACCGGGATGTACGGCGACTCGCTGCAGCGGCGGCTGATCGCGACGAGCGACGGCGTCTGGGTGCGGGAGGATCGCCCCCGGATCCGGCTCGTGGCGCAGGTCGTCGCGAAGCGGGACGACACCATCCAGACCGGGTTCCACGGACCCGCCGCCTGCAGCGGCGTGGAGTTCCTCGATGCGCACGGCCCGGCCGCCACGGCCGAGGTCGCCGCGAAACGCGCAGTGACGATGCTCGACTCGATCCCCGCGCCCGCCGGCGAGATGACGGTCGTGCTCGGGCCCGGGATGGGCGGTGTCCTCTTCCACGAAGCGGTGGGGCACCCGCTGGAGGCCGACGCGGTCGACAAGGAGGCCAGCGTCTACCGGGGTCTCGTCGGCACGAAGTGCGCGAGCGAGCTGATCAACGGGGTGGACGACGCCACGATCGCGAACGGCTGGGGCTCGTACGACTTCGACGACGAGGCGCAGCCGTCGCAGCGCACGCGGTTGTTCATCGACGGGGTGCTGCAGGGCTTCCTCTACGACCGGCTGCGCGCGGAGAAGGACGATGTGGCCTCCACGGGGAACGGCCGGCGCGAGTCGTACGCGCATCCGCCCGTCGCGCGCATGACGAACACCTACATCTTGAACGGCGGCTCCTCGCCGGTCGACGTGCTCTCCTCGACCGCGTCCGGCGTGTACGTGACGTCGCTGGGCGGCGGGCAGGTGAACCCGGCGTCGGGCGACTTCGTGTTCGGGGTGAGCGAGGGGTTCCTGATCGAGAACGGGGAGCCGACCACGCCGGTGCGCGGGGCGAACCTGATCGGGCGCGCGATCGAGGTCATGAGCGCGGTCGACGCGGTCGCCGACGACTTCGACACCTGGGAAGGCGTGTGCGGCAAGGACGGCCAGGCCGCGCCGGTCGGCAGCGGCTCGCCGACGCTCCGCATCTCGAAGATCACGGTCGGAGGCACCGGTGCCTGAGCTCGGCGAGCTGACGCGCGCGGCGGTCGAGGCCGCCCAGGGCGACGAGGCCGTCGAGGCGTTCGCCGAGGAAGGCCGCACGACCGAGGCGAGTGCGCTCCGCGGCGAGGTCGAGGGCCTCACGTTCGCGGAGCAGCGTGGTCTTGGTGTGCGGCTGATCTCCGGCGGCCGGCTCGGTTACGCGTGGGCCGCCGATCCGTCGCTCGACGAGGTGCGCGACGCCGTCCGACGGGCGCGCGAGAACGCCGCGCTCGCGGAGGCCGACGAGTTCAACGTGCTGCCGGCGGCCGAGCCGATCACGCCGATCCCCGAGCTGTTCCACGCGGCGAGCGCGGAGGTGCCCACCGACCGGAAGGTCGAACTCGCGCTCGAGCTGGAGCGCATCACGGTCTCGACCGACCCGCGGGTCACGAAGATCGACCTCGCGCAGGTCGGCGACGCCGTCTCGCGCGTGGCGATCGCCTCGACCGCCGGCGTGGACGCCGAGTACGCCCGCACCGATGCCTGGGCGGTCGTCGTGACGCTCGCGGTGGAGGGCGACGAGACCCAGACCGGGTTCTCGTACCGCATCGCGCGCGCGATCGACGAGCTGGACGTCGGCGCGATCTCGGGCGAGGCCGTGGAGCGGGGCGCCCGCATGTTGGGCGCGGTCAAGCCGCCGACGGCGAAGGTTCCGGTGATCCTCGACCAGTTCGCCGCGATGTCGTTCCTTGGGGTGCTCGCCGGCGCGCTCAACGCGGAGTCGGTGCTGAAGGGCCGGTCGCTCTTCGCCTCGATGACGGGTCAGCAGGTGGGATCGGAGCTCTTCACGCTCGTCGACGACGGGACCGTGCTCGACGGCCCCGGCGCCTCGCCGTTCGACGACGAGGGCGTCCCCAGCGGCCGCACCGAGCTCTTCACGCGGGGCACGCTGAACGGCTTCCTGCACGACACGTACACGGCCACGCGCACGGGCGAAGGCCAGCGCTCGACCGGGAACGCGAAGCGCGCCGGCTACAAGAGCACGCCCGGCGTCGGCACGTCGAACTTCTTCCTCGACCGCGGCGAGACCCGGTACGCGGAGCTCCTGCGCATGGCCGAGGGCGGCGTGCTGATCCAGGACGTGAGCGGCGTGCACTCCGGCGCGAACCCCATCAGCGGCGAGTTCAGCGTGGGCGCGACGGGTCTCCGGATCGCGGGCGGCGCGCTCGGCGAGCCCCTGCGGGAGATGACGATCGCCTCGACCCTTCCCGACATGCTCAAGGGCATCACGGGCGTCGGCGACGACCTCCGGTTCTTCTCGAGCGTGGGCACGCCGTCGATCCTGATCGGCGAGATGACGCTCGCCGGCGTCTGAGGCGGCCACCCGATGGACGGCCTGCGGATCGTTCGTGCCGGCGTGGAACGCATCCCCGACCTCGAGCCGCTCACGCGCGACCTGCACGCCCACCACCTGACCGTCGACCCCGACATCCCCGGGATCCCGCCGCGCGACGCCGACGCCTGGTGGGCGATCCGGCGCGAGAAGTACCGGGAGTGGCTCGGCCACGAGGGCGCCTTCGTGCTGCTCGCGGAGGACGACGAGGGTCCCGCCGGCTACGCGCTGGTCTCGTTCCACGACCGCGACGACTCGCACGCGACGGGTGAGCGGTTCGCCGAGCTGCATTCGCTGGCGGTCGCGGAAGGCCGGCGCGGGCAGGGCATCGGGACGCGTCTGCTGCGGGCCGTCTACCGCGAGGTCCGGGCCGCCGGCGTCGAGGAGATGATCATCGGCGTGCTCGCGACGAACGAGCCGGCACTGCGCCTCTACGAGCGGGAGGGGTTCACGCCGTGGGTGGTCCTCACCTTCGGGAAGGTGCCCGAGGTCGACTGACGCGTCCGGGCCGGGCGGCGGGGTATCGTGCCGCATGGCCGGCGTGATCGAGATCCACGGGCTCCGCAAGGAGTACCGGCGCCTCCGGGGCGGCCGCACCGTGGCGGTCGACGGGCTCGACCTGGAGGTGCCCGAGGGCGGCGTCTTCGGGTTCCTCGGGCCGAACGGCGCGGGCAAGACCACGACGATCCGCTGCCTGCTCGGGCTCGTGGCGCCGAGCGATGGGTCCCTGGCGATGCTCGGGGCCACGGTGCCGCGAGGGCTCCCGGGGGTCGCCGGCCGGGTCGGTTCCATCGTGGAGACGCCGGCCCTCTTCCCGCGCTTCACGGGCCGGCGGAACCTCCAGATCCTCGCCCGGATCGACGGGATCGGCCGGTCCACGATCGACGCGGTGCTGGAACGGGTCGGGCTCGCCGACCGCGCCGGCGACCTCGTGAAGACCTACTCCCTGGGGATGAAGCAGCGACTCGGGATCGCGGCCGCCCTGATGAAGGATCCCGCCCTGCTGATCCTCGACGAGCCCGCGAACGGTCTCGATCCCGCGGGGATCGTGGAGGTGCGCGAACTGCTCCGCCAGCTGGGCGCGGAAGGGCGCACGGTCTTCATCTCGAGCCACATCCTGTCCGAGATCGAGCAGACCGCCGACCAGGTCGCGATCCTCGCGCGCGGTCGGCTCATCACCTCGGGTCCGGTCGAGGAGGTGCTCGCGGCACGGGGCGGTCGTGGGCTGATCGTGCGTCTGGCGAACCTCGATGCCGGCCTCGCCACCCTGCAGGAGGCCGGGATCGCCGCTTCGCGTATCGACGACGCCTTGCGGGTGGAGCTCCCGGAGAGCGACGCCGAACGGGTGTCGCGGACCCTCGCGGCGCGCGACCTGTTCGTGACCGGGCTCAGGCCCGACGAGGTCGACCTCGAGACCGTGTTCCTGGAGCTCACCCGGGACCCGGAGGCGCCCGAGTGATCCGGCTGCTCGCCTCCGAGGCGCTCGGGTTCCGGTCGCGGCGGATCGTCCGCTGGTTGATGCTGATCGCCGTCATCGGGATCGTGGTGGTGGCGATCATCGCGGGCTCGGTCTCGCACCAGCCGACCGAGGCCGATCTCGCGCGGGCACAGCATCGCTACGAGAGGGTCATCGCGTCGTGCGTCCGGCACGACGGGTTCGACGCGACGATCCCGGCCGGCACCACCGTGAAGCAGTTCTGCCGGTCGCAATACTCGGCCGCGGACTTCGCGCCGGACGTGGGACTGCGGCTCGACGATCTCGACGATCTCGTCCTGGCCGCCGGCTTCATCGCGGTGCTGATCGGGCTCGTGATCGGAGCCTCGATGGTGGGCGCCGCGTGGCAGTCGGGCACGATCACCACGACCCTCACGTGGGAGCCGCGCCGGATCCGGTGGTTCGTCGCTCGCCTCGTCGTGATCGCGGTCGGCTCGGCGCTCGTCGCGCTGATCCTCTTCGTGATCCACGCCGCGGCGCTCGGGCTCGCGACGGTGCTGCGCGGCACGACCGCGACGACGACCCCCTGGCTCGCCGACACCGCGCTCACGATCCTTCGGGTGTCGGCGACCGCGGGCGGGATGGCCGTGATCGGGGGCGCGGTCGCGATGATCGGCCGTCACACGGCGGCGGCGCTCGGCGCGGTGTTCGTCTACGTCGCCGTGCTCGAGAGCATCGTGCGAGGGCTCCGGCCGGCGATGGGCCGGTTCCTGCTGGGCGACAACCTCACGACCGCGATGACGGCGCACACGCTGAGCGTCCAGCAGGGCGAGGCGAGCTATCTCCTGACGCCGCAGCGGGGTGCCGCCGTGATCGGCGTGTACGTGATCGTCCTGTCGGCCGCCGCGCTCGTCGCGCTCCGGGTCCGCGACGTCAACTGACGCGCCGTCACAGGGGCAGGTCGACCGCGAACCGCGCCCCCTCAGTGGGCGTGCTCTCGGCGATGATCCGGCCTCCCAGCGTCTCGACGATGCGCTTGGCGAGGGTGAGCCCCAGCCCGGCTCCGGCGCCCGAGCGCGCGCGGTCGCCGCGGTAGAAGGGCTCGAAGATTCGCGGGAGGTCCTCGGGCGCGATCCCGTCGCCGGTGTCCTCGACCGCGAGCGCCAGGCGGTCGCCGCGTCGTTCGGCCGACAGCCGCACCGTGCCGTCGGCCGGCGTGTGGCGCACGGCGTTCACGAGCAGGTTCTGGAGCACGCGGGCGACCCGGGGCGAGCAGTCCGCGTCGGCGGCCGCACCGAGGTCGGCCGTGAGCGCGAGGCCCTTGGCCCGCGCCGCCGGCTCGACCGCGGCCAGCGCCGAGGCCACCAGGTCGTCGAGGCGCGCCCGCCGGGTCTCGGCCTCGATCGCGCCGGCCTCCAGCTGAGCCAGCTCGAAGAGATCGTCGACCAGGTCGGAGAGCTGGGTGGCGGAGCGTCGCATCTCGCCCACGTAGCGGGCCACCGTCGGCGCGTCGCTCACGACGCCGTCGTCGAGCGCCTCGATCATCGCGCGCAGGCTCGAGAGCGGCGTCCGCAGGTCGTGCGAGACCGCGCTGGTGAGGTCGCGGCGCGTCTGCTCGACCGCGCGCTCGCGGGCCTGCGCGGCCGAGAGCTCGGCGGCCATGTCGTCAAGCGTGGCGCCGAGCGCCTCGAGCTCCGGGCCGGCCTCGAGCGGCCCCACGCGCGCGTCGAGATCGCCCGCGCCCAGCGTTCGCGCGGTCTCCGCCAGGTGTGCCACGGCGACGCCGGTTCCGCGCGCGATCACCAGGGCGACGGCAAGCCCCGCGGCGAGGCTGTAGCACAGCAGCGTGACCACGACCGTCGTGTCGTGGTCGCTGACGGCCATCCTCAGGAACAGGAAGGCCAGATTCGCCACGGTGACCGCGGCCGCCACGAAGGGCAGGGCGATGAAGCGCCGGCGGAGCGAGGCGTCCCGCAGCGACCGCTGCGCGATCGCGGCGACCATGGCGGTGACCACGGCCGCGCCGACGATCAGCCAGAGGGTCGCCACCAGGTCGGGCGTGCCCATCCCCAGGGCCGCGCCGATGGCGAGGCTGCCCACGACCCCGGCCGCGCCGATCGCGGCGACCAGCCACCACGTGCGCGTGCGATCCGTCATGGCTCGAACCGGTAGCCGACGCCCCACACGGTGACGAGGCGCTCGGGCGACGACGGGTCGGCCTCGATCTTCTCGCGCAGGCGGCGGACATGGACCGTCACGGTGGAAGGGTCGCCGTCCCACGCGAAGTCCCAGATCTCCTCCAGGAGCTGGATGCGCGAGAACACCACGCCAGGGTTCGAGGCCATCAGGTGCACCAGGTCGAACTCCTTCGGCGTGAGCCGGGCGGGCTCGCCGCGAACGGTCACCGTGCGGCTGGAGGGATCGATCGTCAGGGTGTCGAATGCGAGCGGCTCGTCGCGGCCACCGGGTCCGTCGTCACCGGTGCGGCGTAGCACGGCTCGGACGCGCGCCACGACCTCGCGCGGCGAGAACGGCTTCGTCACGTAGTCGTCGGCTCCGAGGTCGAGCCCCACGACGCGATCCGTCTCTTCACCACGGGCGGTGAGCATGATCACCGGCACCCGGCCGAGTGTCCGCATGCGGTCGAACACCTCGAACCCGTCGAGCCGGGGAAGCATCAGATCCAACAACACGAGGTCGGGCGTCGACTCGCCGTACCGGTCGAGTGCTTCTACACCGTCGCCGGCCGTGACGACACCGAAGCCCTCCGCCTCGAGGTAGCGCGCGAGCACCTCGCGCACCATCGGCTCGTCGTCGACGACCAGCACCTGCGTCATGGCGGCCATCATGCACCCACCGTGTTGCGGAATCCTTGTGTCGTTACGAGAGCCGCCCGAGGGCAGGGTGTCCGGACCGGATCATGTTCAGGGTTCCGTAATGAGCCGTGGGTTTCACTGCCGTCGTGATCGATGTGATCCTTCCCGTGCTGAACGAGGCCGAGGCCCTGCCGTGGGTGCTCGAGCGCATGCCTGATGGATGCCACCCGATCGTCGTCGACAACGGATCGACCGACGGCTCGGGGACGATCGCGGCGCGGCTCGGCGCGACGGTCGTCTCGGCCCCTGTCCCCGGGTTCGGGTCCGCATGCTTCGCGGGACTCGAGGCCTCGACCACCGACATCGTGGCGTTCATGGACTGCGACGCCTCGCTCGACCCGCGGGCGCTGGCCGCGGTGGCCGATCCGGTGCACGTGGGCGATGCCGATCTCGTGCTGGGGACACGGGCGGCCGTGCCCGGCGCTTGGCCCCTCCACGCGCGCCTGGGGAACCGCGCCATCGCCTGGGAGGTCCGGCGCCGCACCGGCCTCCGGGTGACCGATCTCGGGCCGATGCGGGCCGCGCGACGTCGCCCCCTGCTGGACCTCGGCATCCTCGACCGTCGGTTCGGCTGGCCCTTCGAGATGGTGCTGCTCGCCGGCGCGGCCGACTGGCGGATCCGCGAGGTGCCGGTGCCCTATCTGCCGCGTGCGGGCCGCTCCAAGGTGACCGGCACGGTGACCGGCACGGTGCGTGCCTTCGGCGACCTCGTGAAGGTGCTGCGGTGAAGCTCGTCGTGATCGCGAAGGCGCCGCGGCCGGGCTTCGTGAAGACGAGGCTTTGCCCGCCGTGCTCGCCTGCGGAGGCGGCGAGCCTTGC
Organism: uncultured Actinomycetes bacterium; assembly: GCA_963816275.1. Taxonomy (GTDB): domain Bacteria; phylum Actinomycetota; class UBA4738; order UBA4738; family HRBIN12; genus JAOUEA01. The sequence goes on along the minus strand of CAWFJU010000013.1, from coordinate 41,029 downwards.
ATCGGCGGCGCTCGCCGACACGCTCGATGCCTCGCTCGGGTCGTCGGCGGACGAGGTGGTCCTCGCGCTCGAAGGGGAGCCCGGGCCTTGGCTGCCGGCTGGGATCCGCGTGATCGCCCAGCGAGGACGCGGTCTGGACGAGCGACTCGCCGCCGCCTTCGACGATGTCGGCGGGCCGCTGCTGTTGGTCGGGATGGATACACCGCAGGTGACGAGCGGGCTGTTGGACACGGCGCTCGCGCGCCTGGACGGCGTGCGCGTCGATGCCGTCGTCGGCGCCGCGGACGACGGCGGCTGGTGGGCCCTCGGCCTACGGCGCTCGGACCCTCGGGTGTTCCTGGGTGTGCCGATGAGCGTCGCGGGTACCCACGCCGCCCAGCTCGACCGACTCGCGGGGCTCGGGCTCCGCACCGCGTCCCTTCCCGTCCTCCGCGACGTCGACACGTTCGACGACGCGCTCGCGGTGGCGGCGCATGCGCCGGGCACGCGATTCGCGCGGAGGATGGCCCTCACGACCGCCGGATGGGTGCCCGTGTGACGACGTTCTGCGCCGTCCTACGCACGGCGGCCCCGGGTTCCCACACCGCCGATCGGCTCGTTTCGGCATGCGGACGGGTGATCCCGATGCCGATCGAACGCTGGTGGGCGCCACCCTCCGCGGGCGAGATCGTGGTGCTCGACGATGTCCTGCCCGCCGCGCTCGACGTCGGGTGCGGCCCTGCCCGGCACGTACTCGCGCTGGACGCCCGTGGCGTGACGGCCGTCGGCCTCGACAGCTCGACCGAGGCCGTGCGGGCCGCGCGGGCGCGTGGCGCCGTCGTGCACCACGGGTCGATCTTCGACGTGGTTCCCGGGGCCGGCACCTGGGGGAGCGCCCTGCTGTTCGACGGGAACATCGGGATCGGGGGCGATCCGGTAGCGCTCTTGGACCGGGTGCGCCGGGTCCTGCGACCGCGGCGGGCGCGCTCTGGTGGAGGTCGAGCCACCCCAGGTGCGCACCGCCGCACTCGTGGTGCGCGCCGGCTCGCCCTCGGGCCCCGTGGGCGACTGGTTCCCGTGGGCCCGGTGAGTGCCGCCGACCTTGGCCGGCTGGCGGGGGCCTCGGGCTTCCGCCTGGCGGCGCTCGTCGAGACCGAAGGCCGATGGTTCGGTCGGCTGGAGCGGACGTGACGGCCACGGGTGACGAACGGTTCACGCGCCTCGCGCCGCCCCGCGTGGGGCCGTTCCGCGAGGACGCGTTCCAGAGTCCGCTCCACGCCACCCGCACCGCCGCCTGGCTCGGCGTGGCGCTCGGTGTCTGCTTCGTCGTGTGCTTCTTGACGGGGTTCCTCTCGCATCTGATCCAGCATCCGCCCTCGTGGTTCGACTGGCCGTCGCGGCCGGCGGGTCTCTACCGGCTCTCGCAGGGCATCCACGTCACCACCGGGATCGCGTCGATCCCGTTGCTGCTCGCGAAGCTCTGGACGGTGTATCCGAGGTTGTGGACGTGGCCGCCCATCCGGAGCGCCGCGCACGCGATCGAACGGATCTCGCTGTTGCCGCTCGTGGGCGGCTCGCTCTTCCTCCTGTTCACCGGCGTGGCCTCGATCTCGCGGTGGTTCCCCTGGGGCTTCTCGTTCCCGCCGGCGCACCACGCGGTCGCGTGGATCACGATCGGCGGGCTTGTGGTGCACCTGGGCGCGAAGATCGGCGCGACCCGCCTCGCCCTCTCATCGCGCTCGCCCGATGTCGCGGTCGACGCCGTCGCGCGTCGAGCGAGGCTGGGGTGGCCTGTCCAGGCGCGGGTTCCTCGGAGCCGTTGCCGCCGCATCGGGAGCGCTCGTCGTCGCGACGGTCGGCCAGACGTTCCGCCCGCTGGCCGCCCTCGCCGTGCTCGCCCCGCGCGATCCTCGCGTCGGACCGCAGGGCGTCCCGTGAACAAGACGGCCGGGAAGGCGGGGGTGACCGAGGCGGCCACGGATCCCTCGTACCGGCTCGTGGTCGACGGAGCCGTGACGAGCCGCTTGTCGCTCACGCTCGACGATCTCCGCGTCGCTGCCACTGCGCGCCGCGACGCTGCCGATCTCCTGTGTCGACGGCTGGAGCGCGAACGCGGCGTGGCGAGGCGTCCCGGTACGTGATCTGCTCGCGCTCGCCGGCGCCGAGGACGGATCGTCGGCGGTCGTGCGCTCGATGCAGGACGCCGGCGCACCCTATGCGAGCGCCGAGGTGAACCCGTCGCACGCGGCCGATCCCGACACGCTGCTCGCGCTCGAGTTGAACGGCGAACCGCTCGCGCTCGATCACGGGTTCCCCGTGCGCCTGATCGGCCCGAACCGTCCCGGGGTGCTCCAGACGAAGTGGGTCGCGCACGTGGAGGTCGTCGCGCCGTGAGGAGGTCGAACGCCACCGAGCACGGGCCGATCCCGGGCGGGCTCCCCCCGCCGTTGGCCGCGCACGGGGAGACGAGCCGCTACGGTCCGCTGTTCTGGTCAGGCGTCGGCGCCGGGTGGCTGGGCATCGCGTTCGGCGTGTGGTCGCTGCTCACTAGGCCCGGCGCGACCCACCCTCCCGAGGCGGCGGGGTGGGTCGTTGGCCTTGCCCTCGCGCACGACCTCGTGCTCGCGCCGATCGCCCTCCTCGTTGCCTGGCTCGTCCATCGGGTCGCGCCTCGGATCGCGCGCGGCCTCGTCCTCGGCGCGCTGGCGATCTCAGCGACCGTCGCCCTTTACGCGTTCCCGCTGGTCAGGCGGTTCGGGGAGCAGCCCGACAACCCGAGCTTCCTGCCCCGCAACATCGGCGCCGGGCTCATCCTCGTGATCGCGCTCGTCTGGGCGACCGCGACGCTGATGCTCGCGACGCGGCTGCGTGCCCGCCGGTCCTCCGGGGGTGATTCCCGATGAGGACGGCCGATCGGCCCGGGACCGACGAGGCGGAGACCCGCGAGCCGGTGGGTTCCCGCGACCCGCGCCGGCTCGGAACGGCCTGGACCGCCGCGGTCGTGGCCACTGGGCTCCTCGCGATCCGCCTGACGAACCTAGGGGGCCGGTGGCTCCAGGATCTCGGCCACCGGATGCAGGTGAACGCCCCGCCGCTCACCGGCAACGTCGAACCGCGACTCCCGGCGGCAGCGGTGCTCGCGGCCGCGGTCGGCGCGGCGGGCGTGGCCGGCGCCGACGTCGTGGCGCGCCGGCTCCCCTGGCGCCGGCTCCTCTGGGCCGCCTTCTTGGCCGCGCTCCTCTGGGCCGTCGCGCTCGCCGCCTGGGACGGTGTCGCGGGGTTCACGCGCTCTGCCGCCTCACCCGTCGACTACCGCGCGGCGCTCCCGCTGATCGGTCCGCCGGTGCGGTTCCTCTCGACCTTCGTGGCCGCGATCGGACGCTACCCGTCGCACGTTCGCGCCCATCCGCCGGGGCTGGCGCTCGTCGTGTACGGGATGGACGCGATCGGCCTCCGCGGCGCCGGATGGTTCGCGGCGCTCGAACACGTCGTGGGGGCCTTGTCCGTGCCAGCGGTGCTGATCGCGGTGCGCGACGTCGCGGGTGAGGCGCGGGCGCGGGCGGCTGCGCCCTTCGTGGTCTTCCTCCCTGCGGTGGTGTTCTGGTCATCGGGGGACGCGGTCTTCCTGGGCGTGGGGACCTGGGCGGTGGCCCTGCTCGTCGTCGCGACGGGAGCCCGGGGGCGACGCGCCGATCTGCTCGCGCTCGGCGGCGGGTTGCTCGCGGGCGCGGGGCTGTTCCTTTCCTACGGGTTGGTGCTGCTCGGAGTTGTGCCGCTCGCCGTGGCGCTGGAGCGCCGAGCGTGGCGCCCGCTCGTCATCACGCTCCCGCCGATCGTCGCCTGGTACGCCCTCTTCGCCGTGGCCGGGTTCTGGTGGTTCGACGGGCTCGCGGCGACGCGCGTTCAGTACGCGATGAGCCTGGCACGGGTCCGCCCGTACCCCTTCTTCGTGGCGGCGAACCTCGCGGCACTGCTGGTCGCGCTGGGTCCCGCCGTCTGGGTGGCGCTCGCCCGGCTGCGCGATCGCCGACTCTGGCTGCTCGTCGGCGCCGCGATCGTCGCGGTGGCGATCGCGGACGTGAGCGGGTTGTCGAAGGCCGAGGTCGAGCGGATCTGGCTGCCCTTCATGCCGTGGATCGCCGTGGCCGCAGGGGGAGCGTTCGACGACGCGTCGGCGCGTCGGTCGTGGCTCGGCGTGAACGTCATGTGGGCGATCGCGGTTCAGTCGTTGGTGCGGTCGCCGTGGTGAGGGCGCTCGTCACCGGCGGCGCCGGCTTCATCGGCTCTCACGTCGTGGACGAGCTCGTCACGCGGGGCCACGAGGTGGTCGTGCTCGACGCGCTGCTGGCCGGTGCCCACGACGGTCCTCCCGCCTACCTGCGGGACGACGTCACGAACCTGCGCGTGGACGTCCGGGATCCTGCGGCGGTCACGGACGCCCTGCGGGGCGTCGACGCCGTGTGTCATCAGGCCGCGCTGGTTGGGCTCGGCGTCGACCTCGGCGACGTCTCCGCCTACGTCTCGCACAACGACCTCGGCACCGCCGTCCTGCTCGAGTCGATGCACCGTGGCCGGTTCCGGGGATCATTCGCGCTCGCGAGCTCGATGGTCGTGTACGGCGAGGGCCGGTATCGATGCCCTGCGGACGGCACCGTCCGGCCGGGCCCGCGCGCTCGGGAGGACCTGGCCGCCGGCCGGTTCGAGCCCCGCTGTCCGACGTGCGGGCGTCCCCTCGTTCCACGGGCGATCCGCGAGGACGCCACGACCGACCCGCGGAACGTCTACGCCGCGACCAAGCTCCACCAGGAGCATCTGTGCCGCGCGTACGAACGAGAACACCCGGAGACCACCGTCACGGCCCTTCGCTACCACAACGTGTTCGGGCCGCGGATGCCGCGCGACACGCCGTACGCCGGGGTCGCGAGCATCATCCGGAGCGCGCTCGAGCGCGGCGAGCGCCCCCGGGTGTTCGAGGACGGCGCGCAGCTGCGCGACTTCGTGCACGTGGTCGACGTGGCGCGTGCGAACGCGATCGCGCTCGAGGCCGGTGTGAGTGACACCTGCAACATCGCGAGCGGATCTCCCCGATCGGTGCGCGACATGGCGCTGGCGCTCGCCGGCGCGTTCGGCCCCGGCGCTCCCATCCCGGTCATCACCGGCGAGTATCGGCTGGGCGACGTGCGCCACGTGATCGGGTCGACCGATCGGGCTCGTGCCGTCCTCGGCTTCGAGGCGAGGATGGGGTTCGAGGCCGGGATGGCAGCGTTCGCCCGGACGCCGCTCCGCGAGCCGGCGGCGACCCTGCGGTGACGTCTAGAAGGTCGCGCTCCGCACCCCGGTCGCGATCAGGATCAGGCAGAGGGCCGCGACCGCGAGCCGGTAGACCATGAACACGAAGTAGCTGTGGCGTCGCAGGTACTTCAGCAGGCCCCAGATCACGACGAACCCGCTGACCGCCGACGCCACGAACCCCCAGAAGAACTCGGCCTCGTACCCGTGGAACCCGGTCGTGACGAGGTCGGTTCCCTTGTACAGGCCGGCCCCCGCGATGATCGGCAGTGCGAGCAGGAACGAGAACCGGGCGGCCGCCTCGCGGTCGAGCCCGATCAGCCGGGCCGCGGTCATCGTGATGCCGGACCTCGACACCCCGGGCTGCAGCGCGAGGGCCTGCGCGGCGCCCGAGGAAGAGTCCGGTGCGGACCCCGATGCTCTCGAAATGCCGGTCGCTCGCGCATACGCGGTCCACGACGTACAGGATCACGCCGAAGATCGCGAGCATGATCGAGATCAACAGCGGCGCCCCGAGCTTGTCCTGGATCACGCTCTCGAACGGCTGCCCCGGCGATCACGCCCGGGATCGTGCCGACGATCAGGGCCCACGCGATGCGTTCGTCGGTCGTCGCGATCGAGCGGCGCTTGAGCGTCCCACCCCAGGCGATGAGGTAGCGCCACAGGTCGTGGCGGAAGTAGATCACCGCGCCCAGCAGGGTCCCCATATGGAGCGCCACGTCGAACGTCTTGTTGAAGTCGGCGTTCACGACCGGCGCCCAGCCGAACAACCACGGCACGAGGATCAGGTGGCCGGAACTGGAGACCGGGGCGAACTCGGTCGCGCCCTGGGTCAGGCCCAGGATGATCGCCTGCAGGATCGTCAGGGGAGGCTCCTCACGGGATAGCGGACCGCGTCATGCTAGCGGGCCGCTCGGTCCCGCCGCCTCAGCCGTTCGGTACCCGTCACGACTTCTCCATCTACGGGGCGGGGGTCGCCGTGGGCGTGGGAGCGCCGATCGGGACGGCGGTCAAGGGCGGCTCCACCGCAACCGATAGCGTCGCGAACGCCGCCGCGTAGGCGATCCGTTCCCCCGTGACCGGGTCCACGACGACCACGAGGGGCTCGGCACCGCCATCCTCGACCCCGGCGATCGCGACGTCGCCGCCTATGAGGATCCGGACGACCTCGACGCCGGTGGCCACCGTCTCCGTGTGGGGGCTCCGGCCGCCGAACGTCGCGAACAGCGTGATCCGATCGCCCGGGACCACGGCCCCCGCGGGAAGACCCGACGACACCACCATGCCGACGGAACCGTCGGGGACGAGGCCCGCGACCGGCCCGGCCCGCGTGCCGGCGAGCCGTGTCGCGGTGACCGCCTCCCCCGCCGAGAGGTCCGACGCGAGCACCCGCCCGACCAGGGCATCGACGCCGGCCGCGGCACCTGGGGGTGCCAGGGAGCCGGGAACGTCGCGCTCGGCGAGCATCGACTCGGTCAGCGTGACGCCGCGCACCAGATCGCTCGCCGCGACGACGATCCCGACGGGAGGCCCCAGATCGGGCCGGGTCGACTCGAGCCGTCTCGCGTAGCCGCGGAGGAGCCCGATCGTCGCCACGGCACACAGCGCCGCCGTGCCGAAGAGGAGGATCGCCGTGGTCGGGAGGCGTCGGCGGAACATGACCGTGAACCTACGGCCGGTCCGGGTCGCCGAACCGTGACCGCCGTCACCCGACGGATCCGGTCGGCCTCAGTCGACCGGCCGAAGCCCGCCCTTGGTCTTCGGCGGGTTGAGCGGCAGGGTGCGAACCCGGAACTCCTCGAGCGCCTCGCGGCCCACGATCATCCCCACCGCCTCGCGGATCCGGTCTCCGAACGCGTCCGCGTTCTGGTCCTCGGTCGTCGTGAAGGCCAGTTCGATCTTCACCAGCATCGGGTCGCTCGTCATGGAGCGAGGATACGGAAGGCCGCCCGCTAGGACCCGCCGAGCTTGGCTGCGAGGTCCTGGGCCTCCTGTTGGGAGAAGCCGCCCGAGATCTGCACCTGCCCCGACTCGATCCGCGCCTGCACGACCGGCGCGGAAACGACCGAGTCGTCCACGACGATCGCGATCTGGTTCGCGGGCGGCGTCAAGGTCACGGCGTCCGCGGTCGCCGACGCGAACGCGGTCGTCCCCGCGGGGTCGAGCGCGACCTGGACGCCCCAGGTCCCGTCGCCGAGATCCACGACGGTCGCTGAGATCACGTTCGTCCCGTTCACGAGGATGGGTCCCAGCACGTAGCGGTTCCCTTCGGCGTCGTCGAGCGTGATGCCGTCGGGGCCGAGGAGCTGCGCCTCGGTGCAAGGCGAACCGGCGCCAGTACCGCACGTCGGCTCCTGCCCGTCGTACGCGTCCGTGCCCGGCGCCGTGATCGACCCGACGGGCCGCATCTGAAGGGTGGACGCATCTGGAGCTGCCTGCGTGGCCGTGGGGATCGCGCTGGCGTCGCCACCGCCCGTCTCGGCCTCGGTGCCGCACCCCACGGCGAGGAGCAACGCGACGAGCGGTGCCACGACCGGGCGAGTCCGGCCGCGCACCCTCCTACACCTCGAAGCGTGCGCCCGTGAGCGCGGTCGCGCAGGCGCAGGAGCGCTCTTCGGGGAGGGCGGGGATCACGGAGAACAGCAGGTCGCGCAGTTTCTCGTTGTTCTCCGAGAAGACGCGGACGACCTCGTCGTTCGTGACGGGCGGGACCCCTTCGACCCCCACGTCGTAGTCGGTGATCAGCGAGATGTTCGCGTAGCAGAGCTCCAGCTCGCGGGCGAGCACGGCCTCGGGGTACTGGGTCATGTTGATGACCTCCCACCCGGCGCTCGCGAACCACGCCGACTCCGCGCGCGTCGAGAACCGGGGTCCCTCGATCACGACGACCGTGCCCCCTTCGTGGATCGGGATCTCGAGCTCGCGGCCCGCTCCGACGATCGTGGAGCGCATCACCTCGCAGTACGGATCGGCGAACGTGATGTGGGTCGTGATGGGGCCGTCGTAGAAGGTGTTCGGGCGGTCGTGCGTGCGATCGACGAGCTGATCGCAGATCGACGAAGTCGCCGGGCTTCACGTCGATCTGGAGCGAGCCGCAGGCGTTCGGCCCGAGCACCCGGCTCACGCCGAGCTCCTTCATCGCCCACAGGTTCGCCTTGTACGGGATCCGGTGCGGCGGGTACTCATGGCGCGAGCCGTGCCGGGGCAGGAACGCCACCCGCCGCCCGCCGATCTCGCCGATCGTGACCGGGGCGCTCGGCGAGCCATACGGCGTCTCGACCTCGACGGTCCGGGTGTCCTCGAGGAAGGAGTAGAACCCCGAGCCGCCGAAGACGCCGATGTCGGCCGAGCTCACGATCCGCTCGCATCCTTGGCGGGCGCCGGCGCGCTCGCGGGGGCGTCCTTCTTCGTCTCGGCGGCCGGCTTCGCGTCGGACGTCGTCTCGGAGGCGCCGGAGCCTGAGGAGCCGGAGCCCGACTCCGAGCCGGACTCCGAGCCCGAGTCCGACCCTGACCCAGACCCCGAGCCGGCGTCGGCCTTCTTGTCACCGGCGGACTTGGACTTCTTCTTCCCGTGGTCGGTGGCGTAGAACCCCGATCCCTTGAACGAGATCGCGGGCGGCGCGAACACCTTGCGGAGCTCGCCCCCGCACTGCGGGCACTCGGTCAGTGTGTCGTCGCGCATCGACTGCACGATCTCGAACAGGTGTCCGCAGCTCTTGCACACGTATTCGTAGGTGGGCATGACGGGGTCGAGTCTACCCGCGGACCTTTGGCCGAACGCCGTACACCGTCCGGACGATGCACCTATCGCACACCCCGGGTACGGTGGAGGTTCTGTTTCGAGGCTATGGAGGATCGCGTGAAGGTCAGGAAAGCCGTCATCCCCGCCGCCGGCCTGGGCACTAGGTTCCTGCCGGCGACGAAGGCGACGCCCAAAGAGATGCTTCCGGTCATCGACACACCGGCGATCCAGCTGGTCGTCGAGGAGGCGGTCGCGGCCGGATCTGACCGACATCCTGATCATCACGGGCCGCAACAAGCGGTCGATCGAGGACCACTTCGACCGGGCCGTCGAGCTCGAGGTCTTCCTCGAGGAGAAGGGGAAGTCCGACGAGCTGAAGCAGGTGCGTGAGCTCTCGGAGATGGCCGAGATCCACTACATCCGCCAGGGCGAGGCGCTCGGCCTGGGCCACGCCGTGGGCATGGCCGAGATGCACGTCGGCGGCGAGCCCTTCGCGGTGCTCCTGGGCGACGACCTGATCCACCCGTCGATGCCGCTCCTGCGCGAGATGCTGCGCGCCTACGAGGCGCACGACAGCAGCGTGATCGCCGGCATGGAGGTCCCGCACGACCAGATCGGCTTCTACGGCTGCATCACGCCGGAGCCGGTCGACGAGCACCTCGCGAAGGTCCTCTCGGTCGTCGAGAAGCCCGACCCCGCCGAGGCGCCCTCGGACCTCGCGGCGATCGGCCGGTACGTGTTCGCGCCCGAGATCTTCGACGCGCTGCGGCGGATCAAGCCCGGGCAAGGGCGGCGAGCTGCAGCTCACCGACGCGATCAACGTGCTGGCGCAGGAGCAGACCGTGTACGCCTATCGCTTCGATCACGGGCGGTTCGACGTCGGGAACAAGCTCGACTACCTGAAGGCCACGGTCGAGATGGCGATCGAGCGCGACGACGTGGGGCCTGCGTTCCGCCGGTACCTCGCCGAGGTCGTCGCGCGCGACGACGCGTAGCCGGCACCCGGCGGACGCACCGGGATCGCGCGCCGTCGGGGCGCCCTCACCCCACGGGTAGACTGGCCGCCATGGCCGACCATCCCCGGGTCCACGATCATGATTCCGGCGAGGGACTCCGCTCCGTCGACGACGCGCGTGACCACGTCCTCTCGCAGGTCCAGCCGCTCGCACCGCTCCAGCTGCCGCTGACCGACGCGTACGGCTGCGTCCTGGCCGAGGACGCCGTCGCCACGCACGACCTCCCGGCCTTCGCCTCGTCGGCGATGGACGGCTACGCGGTGCGCGCGGCCGATGTCGCCGACGCCTCGCCGTCATCGCCGGTCGAGCTGAAGCAGGTCGGCCGCTCGATGATCGGGCACCGGCCCGACGTCGTCGTGGGCAACGGCGAGGCCGTGCAGATCGCGACCGGCGCGCCGGTCCCCGCGGGGGCCGACGCGATCGTGCCCGTCGAGAACACGTCGGCGGACGGGGAGCTGATCACCTTCCTGGAGGCGCCCGAGCCTGGGCGCCACATCCGTCCGGTGGGCGAGGACGTCCGGGAGGGCGACGTCCTGGTCGCGGCCGGCAAGCGGATCGGCCCGCCCGAGATGGGCCTGCTGGCCAACGCCGGCCATCCGCAGCCGCTCGTCCACCCGCGTCCGCGCGTGATCGTGCTCTCGACGGGCGACGAGCTGATCCCGCCCACCGAGCACCCCGAGTTCGGGCAGGTCCGCGACTCGAACGCGTACCTGCTGTTCGGGGCGCTCCGCGACGCGGGCGCGCTCCCGATGCTGGCCGGCATCGTGCCCGACGACGTCGAGGCCCTGAAGGAGGTCGTGTTCAGCCGCCTGATCCAGGCCGACGCGTTCATCTCGTCGGGCGGGGTGAGCGTGGGGGAGCGCGACGTCGTCAAGGCGGCCTTCTTCCGGCGGGGCGACGTCGACTTCTACAAGGTCGCGATGCAGCCCGGGATGCCGCAGGGCTTCGGCCAGATCGAGGGGAAGCCGTACTGGGGCCTCCCGGGGAACCCGGTGAGCGTCTTCGTCAGCTTCGAGTTGTTCGTGCGGCCCGCGCTGATGAAGATGATGGGCCGCACGCAGCTCGGCCGTCCCGAGATCACGGCCACCCTGACCGACGACGTCGAGGGCCCCAAGGGCAAGATGCAGTACGCGCGCGTGAACGTTCGCCGCGGCGCGGATGGGTGGACCGCGACCCCGACGGGCGCACGCGGCTCGAACCTGATCTCGACCGTGACCCGAGCGAACGGCCTCGCGATGGTGCCGCCGGGGACGGCGGTCGCGCCGGCGGGATCGCCGGTGCGCGTGATGCTCTTCCGGTCCTCGGACGACTGACATGGGCGGCGCCGGTTCGACGTCGGATCAGGCGGGCGCCGACGGCGTCACGCGGATCGTCGAGGTCGGCGCGAAGCCCGAGACCGACCGCGTCGCCACCGCCGAGTGCATCGTCACGATGACCCCCGAGGCGATCGGCCACCTGCTGGCCGGCACGAAGAAGGGCGACCCGATCGCGACCGCGAAGATCGCCGGCGTGATCGGGGTGAAGCAGACCCCCGCGCTCCTGCCGCACTGTCACCCGATCCGCGTGACCGGCGCCGAGGTCGTGATCGAGCCCGACCAGGTCGCCGGCACGATCCGCGTCGAGACCACGGTGCGCGCGACCGACCGCACCGGGGTCGAGATGGAGGCGCTCACCGCGGCCGCGGTGGCCGCGCTCTCCCTCTACGACACCGCGAAGGCCTTCGATCGAGCGGCTCGGATCGACGGGCTCCGGCTGCTCGCGAAGTCCGGCGGCAAGTCGGGTGACTACCGAGCCTGACCCAGCCCGAAGGTCCGTCGGCCGGGCGGTTAGGGCTGTGCGCTACGGCGTCCGCCGTAACCGATCCGGGGTGAACGGAACGCGTCCTGAGGGCGGCTTGTGAAAAAGTTCTTCGAATCACACCGATGTGATTGTGAGCCCCAATATCTGGTGCTAGCTTCCAGCCTCAGCCTAGATGTTGTGTCTGCACCGGGGTCGCGGGGACGGGAGGCTGGGCCGTGGAGTGGCTGGGCGTCGGCGCGTTAGGCATCATGTGGGTGGCGTTCCTGATCCCTTCGGGTCGCCGGCGCGAATCGCCGGACCGGAGCGTCGTCGAGTTCGAACGCAGGATGGAGCTCTTGGCGCAGGCTGAAGTGCACGGAGGCAGCGGCCGATGGATCGTCACCCCTCGCAAGGGGATGCGGTTCGTCGGTGAGACCGAGCGACGCCGGGCCCGGGCTCGCGAGCGGCGCCGGCAGGTCTTCGTCTTCCTCCTCGAATCGATCGGCATCACGTTCCTGATCGGGCTCGTGCCGCCGCTCCGCATCATGTGGACCGTCTCGATGGTGTTCGGGGCGATGCTCCTCGTCTACATCTGGCTGCTCCTGTCGATGAAGCACCGCGAGCAGATCCAACCGCACGCGAACGACCGCGCCGCGCACGCCGCGCCGGCGCGGGCGGCGCCCGACGCGGTGCCCGCCCGCTACGTCGCCGAGGGCCGCAGCACGTGGGCCCGTCCCAACTTCAACGGCCTGGGCACGCTCGGCGAGAGCGACCGGGTGCACGTGGTCGTCCGCACCGCCGACGCCTAGGGGCGTCGTGGACCTCGACGGCCTCTCGCGCGACGTCCACGACCGCTTCGATGCCAAGAACGCCGCCCGCGAACAGGCGCTCCCGCTCGCACGCCGCTCGATCCGCGCCAGCGCGAACGCGATCCGGGCCGTCCACCGCCTGGAGTTCGACCGCGCCACCGAGCTGATCGGCGAGTCCCGCGCCGCGATCGAGGCTGGCTTGGCCGCCGTGGAGGACCACCCCGACGTCCGCTTCGCCGGCTACCTCCAGGACGCCCAGAAGGAGTACGCGGAGGCGCGGATCACGTTCGCGCTCGTCGCCGGCGAGGACCTTCCCACGCCCGCCGACCTCGGGGTGGAGGACGCCCCGTATCTGAATGGGATGGCCGAGGCGATCGGCGAGGGACGCCGTCACATCCTGGACCTGCTGCGCGGCGGCGACGTCGCGAAGGGCGAGTCGATGCTCGCCGCGATGGAGGACATGTACGGCGTCCTCGTGACGATGGACTACCCCGACGCGATCACGATGAACCTGCGCCGGTCGACCGACGTGGCGCGGTCGCTGATCGAGAAGACCCGCGGTGACCTGTCGATCGCCTACGTCCAGCGCGACCTCCACGACGCGCTCGAACGGCACGCCGAGCGGTTCCGCGACGGCCCGTAGTTCCGGCGCGTGGGTGCCCTTTGCTACCCTTGACCTGTTCCTGGGGGTGTAGCTCAGCCCGGTAGAGCGCTGCCTTCGCACGGCAGAGGTCAGGGGTTCAAGTCCCCTCACCTCCACCAGGTTGCCCTGTGACGCGGAGGAACTGATCGCGTCACCGGGTCAGTCGCAGCCGACTGGCGCTCTGGGTGTGTCATTGCGGACGAAGTAGATCGACGCATCGTCGCCGTGGCTTCGGTAGCGGAACACCGCGACCCTGTCGGTTAGCAGGGTCATGGTGCCCTGCTGGACCGGATCGTCGACGGGGGCCTTCGCACCGGGATAGGACTGCCAGAAGCTCTCGTCGAAGTCGACCCTGAAGTCGATCCCGCAATGCGTGTACAGATTGAACGACCGCACCCGACCGATCGCCACATCGGGAGATGATGCGTGGTCTTGCTTGTCGTCGGGGTGGGTCGGCAAAGGCCACGGCGACGCGTCTGGCACCGGGAGCGCCTCTGCCGGGAGGACGACCGAAGGTGGTCTCGGCGTTCCGTCGATCGCGGGGAACGGTGATCCGGTCGGATCGGTGGGTCCGGTGCACGCCACGAGGAGCGCCACAACGACGAGAGCGAACGACCGCATGACTCATCATGCCGCAGACCGGTGAGTCGGTGACACCGGTGCCGATGTACGTGTCCTTGATCGGTGACGGTGTCAGGCTTGCTCGGATGACCGAAGCGCCCACACTGCACTTGACCGTCGGCCTGCCTGGCGTCGGCAAGACGACCCTCGCTCGGAAGATCGCGCTCGAGGACAGGGCCGTGCGGTTCACCCCCGACGAGTGGATGATTCCCCTCTTCGGAACGACGTGGCGTGAACCCGGCGTCGTCGGCAAGCGCGACATCCTTGAAGGTCGCCTGCTATGGGTCGCGCACGAGGTGCTTGGCGTGGGTGGCTCAGTGGTCCTGGACTTCGGCTGCTGGACAGCAGCTGAGCGGTGGGCCGTACGTGCCGTCGCGGAACACGCGGGCGGACGGTTCCTCCTGCATTTCGTCGACCTGTCGGAGGCGGAACGACGTGCACGCGCGACGGCCCGGTGGGAGGCGGGCCAGGGCTCCAATTTCGAGATGAACCCAGGCGACCACGATCGTTTCGTGGACGACTTCCAGGCACCTACGGATGCAGAGATCGCTGCCGAACACCCGCCCGCGCCGCCCACGGGTCATCGATCGTGGCTGGCGTGGGCTGCCGACCGCTGGCCGAGCCTTCCCGACTTCGCTGACGAGGAGGAGTAGCGCGGTCACGGGTCTGGGTCCATCCGTCAACGTCGGGCCCACGGCCGCGCCGTAAGCCCGGACACTCGGTAGCGTTGTCCCGATGTCGAGGATCTTGGTGACCGGGATGTCGGGAACGGGCAAGTCGTCGGCGCTCGCCGAACTCGGTCAACGTGGGTATCGAGTCGTCGACACCGACGATCCGGGCTGGCGCGAGTATCGCGAGTACGTTGACTCCTCCGACGAGGTGCACCGCGGGGAGTGGCTTTGGGTCGAGGAACGGATCACCGAGCTGCTGGACTCCGATGATGGTCGCTCGCTCTTCGTGCAAGGGTGCGTGAGGAACCAGTCGACGTTCTACGACAGTTTCAACGCCGTCGTTCTGCTCAGCGCCCCTGCTGACGTGATCCTCGACCGGATAGCGCGCAGAACGACGAACGAATACGGCAAGATCCCAGTGGAACGAGCGATGATCTTGGATGACCTCGCCAGGGTCGAGCCGCTGCTCAGAGCGAGCTGTACGCATGAGCTGGATGCCGGCCGGCCGCTCGATGACGTCGTCGCCGACCTGATCGCGATCGCGTCGACGACGACGTCCTAGGTCGCCCCCGCATTAGAGGGACCGCCTCTGGGCATGGCGTACGATGCCGCGGGAGGATGCCACGGTGGCGACATCTGATCCGATCGCCGACATCATCGGGGACTATCGAGCCTTCGCGGCGATGCAGCGCGACCGTCTCGTTGCCCGCGGCATCGACATCGCACCCTACCCGCTCAGCCACCTCGCGGTCCGCGTCGCCGATTGGGACCTGTACGTCCACCAGCGAACGCTTCTCGAGCGCCATGCGAGGGCGAACCGCGAGAACGTCTGGAACGGGCGCCCGATCTCGCTGATCGTGCTCTCCGAGCCGCTCGAGGTCCTCGACGGAACTCCGGTCTCGCGCATCGAGCTCATCCCGCCCGTTCACCAGCGTGTTTACCGGATGGGCCTCGAACACCTCGGCGTCGTCGTCGGTGAGGAGATCGACGAGTTCTCGCGAGTGCATCGAGCCGTGCTGACCGGTCAGCAGTTCCAGAGTGCCGACATCGAGCCGGTCTACGTGCTGTTCGAGGATTTCACCCACGTGAAGTTCTACCGGCGCTCCTTCTTCGACGTCGTCGAGGACGAGGGAGGGCGCTTCGACGGCTTCAGCCACGTCGAGGACTGGGTGCCGCAGCGGCTGGTCACCGCCACCGGCCCGAACCCGCTCCCGCGGTGACGGGAGCGCGTGGCAAGACCAAACACTTCATATGCCCTGACCGGTCACGCGCCTCATCCGGGCGTCGTGCTCCGCCGCCACCCGCTTCGGCACGCACATCCGCCACGCGTCGAGGACCAGCTCCCGCATCTCCTCGGCATCGAGCCGGGACAGCCGCACCTCGACCCAGTGGTACCGGAGGTCGCCCCGGCTCGGCATCATGAACGTCTCTGGATCCGAGGCCACGAGCGCCTCCCGCTCCTCCTTCGGGAAGCCGAAGCCCATCACCTGCTCGTCCTGGGAGAAGGCGAGGTAGACGAGCCGCCCGACGCGGAACTTCACCCGGTCTCGGACGAGCGCCTCGGTCGTGCGGGGCAGGGTCAGCGCCAGGGCACGGACGTCCTCGATCGTCACCATCCCGACAGAGTCCACCACTCCCCAGTGACATCGCCGGGCTAGGCTCGACGCGGATGTCGGTCGAACTGGTCTTCGAGACGCACGCCACCTCCGAGGACAACGAACGCGGCCTCGCCACCGGGTGGAAGCCGGGCCATCTCTCGGCGACGGGTCGTGAGCAGGCTCGTGAGCTCGGCCTGCGACGCGCGAACGACGGGATCTCCGCGATCTTCACGTCCGACCTCGCCCGCGCCCTCGAGACCGTCGGGATCGCGTTCGGCGAGTCGCGGATCCCCGTGCTCCACGACTGGCGCCTGCGCGAATGCAACTACGGCGCGATGAACGGCTCGCCCGCGGCCGAGCTGCGGCGCCGGGACCATCTCGACGAGCCGTATCCATCGGGCGAGAGCTGGCGCGGCGCCGTCACACGGGTCGCCCGGTCCCTGGACGATCTCGCCGCGACGTGGTTCGGCGACCGGGTGCTCGTCGTCGGCCACACGGCGACCTGGTTCGCGCTCGAACATCACCTCAAAGGCGCGGCGCTCGAGGACCTCCTCGATGCTCCGTTCTCGTGGCAGCCCGGATGGGAGTACCGGGTAACCCTCCGCTGATGCGGTGCCGCGATCAGAGCCCTCGCAGCATCGTGTCGCGCAGGAGCCACCCGATGCCGCACGCCCACACCAGCACCGCGATCACGGTGCGCGCCGCGAGCCACCGGCGCATCCAGGCGATCGCGACGCCACCCGCGACCCCGATCACGGCGACGCCCCACTTCACCCAGGTCTGATCGGTCGCGGGCAGCCGGGTCGTGCCCTGGATGCAGAGGCGGAAGATCCGGTCCAGGTGGTAACCCTCGGGGCAGCGCGCGACCGGGATCAGCAGCGCGATCGCGATCGCGCCGACCGCGAACAGGATCCCGAGACCCCAGGCGGGACCGTCGGGGAGCTCGTCGGCCGGCATCCGCGCCAGGCGCCATCCGCGCCACAGGCTGCCGCCGACCACGATCAGGCAGCCGATCGAGACGAGGGCCGCCACGCCGGCCTTGTTCGCGCACGTCGAATCACCGACGCAGGTGAGCTCGTCCCACGACGCGATCAGGAACGCCACCCCGGCGACGACGAGGCAGAACGACGTGGCCAGCCGCGCGACCCGCACGTCGATCCTTCCGCGCCCCCTGCATCGGACCATCGTTCCACAGGAACGGGCCGGGCCGGTGTCGTTGCGTCGGCGCCTGCCGGCGGAGAGGATGGGAGCTCCGACACGGGAATGAGGGGCGGATATGAAGTCCGGACAGATCTCGTACAGCAGCGTCGCCGTCGCCACGGGTGGGCTCTTCGGGGCCCTGGGCGCGATCGCCGACTGGTTCGGCTACACGACCGCGCTCGCTGGCGGCGGATCGGGCACCGTCGGCATCCAGGGGCTGAGCTCGCCCGGTGGGAAGCTCACCGCGATCTCGGGGCTCCTCTGCCTGCTGTTCGGCGGGTTGGGGATCCTGATGCCCGAGAAGCGGGGCGGCGCCCTCACGGCCCTGATGATGCTCTCGGCGGTCGGCGTGGTCACGGGCGTGGTCTTCGGGGCGGTCGCGGGCACGAACACGGTCGCCGATGCGGCCAAGGAGGCGGGGGTGGCCTCGTACAACTACGTCCGGCGCGGCGGGCTCGTGATCTCGTTCATGGGCGGGATCATCGCCATGGCGGGCGCGTTCCTCCAGGCGACCGACAAGCCGGGCGAGACCGTCCTCGACCAGATGGAGGGTCGCTGACCGAGTCCGGCGCCGATCCCGCCCGCGACGCGAAGGTCTCGCCCTGGCGCGAGTTCCGGCACGCGTTGCGGAGCGGGCGGCTGTCCCTCTCGGCGGTGCTGGTGGTCGGCGGCGGCGTGCTCGCCTGCCTGTCGACGCTCCTGCCCTGGTATTCGATCGCGTGGAGCGGCGGCACGACGCCGCCCTCGTCCACGGCATGGGCGGGGATCCGCGGCACGACCGGCCTCGTCGCCCTGGTCGCGGGGATGGTCCTGATCATCGTGGGGATCCGGTACGCGAGTCTCCCGGTCACGGAGCGGCCGGCGCCGCTCCGCTGGGCGATGATGGGCGGCGCGTGGGTGCTCGTCCTGTCGGCGATCCTCGGGCCGGGTGAGATCGTGGACGTGACATCCGATGCGCTCGTCGCGGCCGCGGTGACCGGCGCCGCCCTCCACCGCGGCGGCGCGTATGGGTCGATCGTCGCCCTCGTGGCCGGGCTGGTCGCGATGGCCGGCGCGTGGCTCACGATCGTCGAGAACACGAGCCGCCACACGGTGCACGAATCGATGACCGGCGGCCCTGCCCGCCGCCGGCGCGACCGTTAGCCTTGCGCCCATGCGAACGACCACGACCGAGGAACGCACCTGGTGGTCCCGGCCCGGGCTCGAGGTCCGAGCGGGGCGCCTGGCGATCGCTGGCCGCGACGCCGAAGACGCTCGCGCGCGAGCTCGGCACACCCCTGTACGTCTACGACCTGGTCCGCGTGCGAGGAACAGGCGCGCGCGCTGCGAGGCCGCCTTCGCGGGCGCCGGGCTCACCGGGGCTCGTCCGGCTCGCGCTGAAGGCGCAGCGTGAGCCGGCGCTGCTCCGGTTCCTGCGCGAGCGCGTCGCCCGGCGTCGGCATCGACGTGTGCTCCCCGGGCGAGGTCGGCTGGGCGCTGGATCACGGGTGGCAGCCCGTCGGAGATCAGCTACACCGGGCACCAACGTCTCACGACCGCGACCTCGGCCGGATCCTCGGGCGCGGGCGTGCATCTGAACGTGGACCTGCTGACCCAGCTCGACCGCGTGGGTCGGTCGCGCGCCGGGCACGCGGTGGGGATCCGCGTGAACCCGCGGATCGGGGCCGTCGCGGAGGGCGGGGGCGAGACGCTCTACACGGGCCCGCGCCCGACGAAGTTCGGCATCTTCGCCGAGCAGCTCGACGGACGCGCTCGCGATCGCGCGCGCGTCACGACCTCACGATCGACACCGTGCACTTCCACGTCGGCGACGGCTACCTCGACGAGCGGCCTCCCGGTCTTCGAGGAGACCGTGCGGCGCGTCGGCCGCGATGGTGGCGTTCCTGCGGGACGCGGGCTGCCCGATCCGCGAGGTGAACACGGGCGGCGGGCTCGGCGTGCCGCAGCGCGCCGGCGACGCGCCGCTCGACCTGGCGGCGTGGGCCGCGATCCTGGCGCCGCCACCTCGGCCCGCTCGACGTCGCTCGTGGCCACCGAGCCCGGCGACTTCCTCGTCAAGGAGTGCGGCGTCCATCTGGCGGAGGTCGTCACGGTCGAGGACGCGCGAGGGCCACACGTTCGTCGGGCTCGACACGGGCTGGAACGTGATGTGCGAGCGCTTCGTGTACGGATCGCTGCTCGACCTGGTGCTGTGCCGCGCCGCCGACGCGGACCCGGTCGCGCGAGGTCACGATCACCGGGAACATCAACGAGGGCGACGACCTGTTCGCGGAGGACCTACCCGTTCCCCGAGGTGCGCGAGGGCGACATCGTGGCGGCGATCGACGTGGGCAGCTACAACGCCTCGATGACGAGCGAGCACTGCCTGCGCGAGCCCGCCGGCGTCGTCTGCTTCGGGGACCGGCGATGACGCGGACGCGTGGCGCCCCCCGGGCCTCGCCGATCGCTTGGTTCCGCACCGAGGCGGTCGCCGACGGCATCACCCTGCTCACCGAGCCGCACATCGACGTCCGATGCTCGAGTCCAACGTGTGGCACGTGCGCGGGCGCGACGCCGACCTGCGTCGTCGACGCCGCGAACGGGATCGGGCCGCTGCGCCCGTTCGTGGCGCCGCTCGCCGGAGGCCGCCCGTGATCGCGGTCGCGACCCACGGCCACTTCGATCACATCGGGCGGCCTGCACGAGTTCGACGATCGCCGGGGCCATGCCGGCGACGCCGACGACATCCGCGGTCGCCGTTCCCGATGCGGCTCCTGCGCGAGCGATTCGCCGAGGGAACGGCGGAGATGTTCGCGCTACTACGGCTACCCCGTGCCGCGACGTGGCGGTCTCGGCCCTGCCCGCCGAGGAGTTCGACGCCGAGGGCTGGGTGACGCCCGGCGCCGAGCCCACCGCGTTCCTCGACGACGGCGACGTGGTCGACCTCGGCGACCGCCGGTTCGAGGTGCTGCACGTGCCGGGCCACACCGCCGGGCTCGATCGCGCTGTGGGAGGCGGCGCACGGGCACGCTCTTCACCGGCGACGCCGCCTACGTCGACGACCCGCTCTCCTGGACGACGACCCCGAGGCGGGCGCGCCTCGATCGCGCGGCTGCGCGACGCTGCCGGCGCCCGGGTGCTGCGCCGGCCACGGACGGCTCGTTCCTCGGCGACCAGGCGAGGAGGCATCGACGCGGGCGCTCGCGGCGACGCTCGCGCGAGGGCTGGCCGGACGCTATGCTCCGCGCCATGCAGACGCCGAAGCGCACCGTCGTCCGTGCCGGACGCTGATCGACGTCGATGCCGGCGAGGTCTGCTCACCGACCAGGCCGTCGTGATCCGAGGGCGACCGTTCGGCGCCGTCGGTCCCGTTCGACGACGGCACCGCCGCACGGCCGACGCGTGATCGACCTCACGGACACACCGTGCTCCCCGGGCTGATGGACATGCACGCCCACATGGTCGGGAGCGTCGAGGGGAACGAGACGTACGCGGCGCTCGTCGTGCGCACGCCCGCGCAGGAGGCGCTCACCGGCGTGCGCAACGCGCGCGACACGTGATGGCGGGGTTCACGACGGTGCGCGACGTCGGCACGTTCCGCGCCTTCGTCGACGTGGCGCTCCGCGACGCGATCGACGCCGGCTGGACGCCGGGCCCGCGGATGCGCTGCGCGGGCGCCTACGTCACCTCGTCCGCCGGCGGTGGCGACATCCCCGGGCTCGCGGTCGACGTCGACGAGCGGCTCCCGCGCGACCTGCGCTTCGGCGTCGCGAACTCGCGTCGACGAGGTGCGCAAGGTCGTGCGCGAGATCCTGCACCGGGCGCCGACTTCATCAAGGTGATCGCGACCGGCGCCGTGCTGACCGAGGGCACGAACCCCGGCGCGCCCGAGTTCAGCGAGGACGAGATCCGCGCCGCGGTCGAGGAGGCCGCGCTCTACGGCACGTTCGTGGCCGCGCACGCGCACGGCGCCGAGGGGATCAAGCGCGCGGTGCGCGCCGGCGTGCGCTCGATCGAGCACGGCTCGCTGATCGACGACGAGGCGATCGAGCTGATGGCCGAGCACGGCACCTACCTCGTCGCCGACATCTACTGCGGCGACTGGATCGCGGAGGAGGGCCGCGCGCCGGCTGGTCGCCGAAGTGCTGCGCAAGAACGACGAGACGACCGACGCCCAGCGCGAGGGGTTCGCGAAGTGCGTGAAGGCGGGCGTGAAGATCGCGTACGGCACCGACAGCGGCGTCTACCCGCACCGGGACGTGGGCCGCCAGTTCGCGTACATGGTGCGCCACGGGATGACGCCGATGCAGGCGATCCGGAGCGCGACGACGTGGCCGCCGAGCTGCTCGGGCGAGCGACGACCGGTCGGCGTCGTCGCGCCCGGGCGGTTCGCCGACCTCGTCGCGGTGCCCGGCGACCCGCTCGAGGACATCGCGGTGCTGGAGGACGTCGCCGTTCGTGATGAAGGGCGGCGACGTCGTGAAGGACGCCTGATCTCCGGGTGAGCCGGCCCGGCCGGCTCCCGCCTCGGACGACGGCCTACGTGCCCGGGAGCTAGACCAGCAGCAGCTGGCCGCGCTCACCGCGGCCGAGTCGATCCGCAGGTCGAGCCCTGCTGGCGGACCTTCGTGTCGTGGGCCTGCGACGTCGAGGAGCCACCAGCCGCTGCCGAAGAAGTCGCTCACGTCGACCACGCCGCTCGACTCCCACACGCCGCGGCCGCCGCCGCGCTTGATCGCGCGCTCGCGACGGGTCGAGCCGCGCCACGGCGGTGAGGGTGCCCGGGCCAGGTCGTACATCTAGGACCCGGGCGTAGCCGGACGCGGTGTCGTTGCGGTCCTCCTGGATCACCAGGGCGCGGTCGCTGATGCCCGAGGTTGTCGGGGTTCCGATGTCGTCGCCGGCGTCGCCGTCGAGCACGACCTCGAGCGACGCCCGCCGCGGGTGCGCGGGATCGAACGTCAGCCGGTAGATGCGGCCGTGCTTCGTCTCCGGCCTTGTTCGCGCCGGTGTCGGAGAAATAGACGACGCCGGGGTTGGCCGGGTCGGGCGCGGCGTCCTCGATCCGGATGAAGTTGAACGAGCCGAGCGCGCTCGGCGGCCTCGTTCAGCTCGACACCGCTGTAGCGCGTCGGCGTGCGGGATCGTCACGAACCGCCCGCGAGCGTCTCGCCCTTGGCGATGTCGTTCGCCGACGGATCGCCGTCGCCCTGGTCGTCGGGCACCCAGACCGTGAACGCGCCCTCGGCCGCGGACGCGCCCGTGAAGGTGTCGGCGAAGTAGCTGTACGCCTGCGACCGCAGGCGGAACGAGTCCTCGGACAGGAACATCGCCGCCCGGCTGATCCCCTGGACCGGGACGTTGTTCTCGTGGTTCAGCGCCCCGAACTGCGGGTCTGATCACCCGGCCCGTGAGCCGCGTTGATCGCGATCGACATGCCGCCGCTTCGGCGACGCGACCACTCCTCGCCCGTGAAGTACCAGGGCACCCCGGCGATCGTGTCCATCGTGGACGAGCAGAAGTACTCGTAGCCCTCGGTGCCGTCGACCGCGTAGCTGGCGCCGACGACCTCGCCCGCGGGTTCAGGGACAGATGCGAGACGCGCGCGTTCGACGGGTCGCCCGTACGGTACGCAGCTCGTGGTTCATGAAGACCTCGAGCCGGTCGCCGAGCTCCGGTACACGCCGATCCCGTCGGGCACGCCCGTGAACTGGAACCACGGCCGTCCGCCGACCAGCTCACCGGAGTTGATGATCGGCGTGAAGGCGACCCCCGGCTGGAGCGCCACGAGCATCGGCGGCTCCGACGTGATGAAGGGGGCGTCGGGATGGACGGGACGTGCCCCGGACGATCCCGGGAGTACCGCCAGGAGTGCAAGCGCTGCAACGATCGACACGGCCGTACGCCTCATCTCGTCCCCTCCGAGGGCGTGGGATCGCGAGCGTAGGCGAGCGAGGTCGACGGGGGCAAATCGACGGGAGGGACCAGCGTGGCCGAACTACCAGCCGGGGAAGGCAGTGGCGTTGGTCCCGTAGCCGGCGACGGCGTTACCCGTGCAGGTCCCGCCGCTGCCGAAGTAGGCGCCCGGGACGTCGGAAGCTGCCGGGCCCTGGGCCTCGATCGTACGCAGGTAGTAGCAGGTGCCGGTCTCGGACATCCGGGCGACGTTGACCTCGCCGTAGTTGAAGACACGGAACGAGACCGGGTAGCCGTTCGCGGACGACGACGCGGTGGCCGCGTCGACGAAGACGAGGGATGGCTCGGCGGCCTGCATCGAAGCCGCCGTCACCCCGGTGTAGTCGCTGTTGTCCGTGTAGAGGACCTTGGCGGCGGAGACCGCGTTCCGCAGGTCCGCCTGTGCCGCCCGGTTCTGGGCACGAGCGCGGGCCCCCAGGAACGTCGGCAGTCCGATCGCCACGAGGATCCCGATGATCATGACGACCACCATCAACTCGATCAGGGTGAAGCCGTCCTCTCGTTCGATCCCGCGCGGTCCCATGAGCTGAGGTATCGGCCCTCGATCGGGCATGCCTGGATACCGCGTCCCGGGTAGATCCCTGGGGCGTGGCGACCCCCATCTGCCAACATCAGAGGGTGGGTTCCGACATGGAGGCAGGCCGAGCATGAGCG
Source organism: uncultured Actinomycetes bacterium (assembly GCA_963816275.1). Classification (GTDB taxonomy): domain Bacteria; phylum Actinomycetota; class UBA4738; order UBA4738; family HRBIN12; genus JAOUEA01. Next base: position 17,071 of record CAWFJU010000013.1, on the reverse strand, counting down.
ACGCGACCGAGCACCGAACTCCTCTCGACGCCGAAGGCATCGTCGAGCTGTCGAAGCGGTACACGCTGTACGACTGGCAGGCGCAGGCCAAGGTGATGCCGCTCCCGGTCGAACGGGCCGAGGGCGTGTACTTCTACACGACCGACGGCACGCGCTACCTGGACTTCAACTCGCAGCTGATGGGCGTGAACATCGGCCACGGCGACAAGCGCGTGATCGACGCGATCGCGAAGCAGGGCGAGACCCTCCCGTACATCTCGCCGTTCATGGCCTTCGAGACGCGGGCGCGCCTGGGCGAGAAGCTCGCCTCCTTGTGGCCGGGCCACCTCGAGAAGTCGTTCTTCACGCTCGGGGGCGCCGAGGCGAACGAGAACGCGATCCGCATCGCGAAGGCCTACACCGGCCGCCAGAAGATCCTCACCCGGTACCGGAGCTACCACGGGGCCACGTACGCCACGATCAACCTCACCGGCGACCCGCGCCGCTGGGCGAACGAGAACCCGCCGATGCCCGGTGTGGTGCGCGTGCTCGATCCGTACCACGGCACCGCCCAGGGCACCGAGGACGCCGGACCGGCGCTGGCCGCGCTCCGCGAGACGATCGAGCTCGAGGGTCCCGAGACGATCGCGGCCTTCATCCTGGAGACCGTCACCGGCACGAACGGGATCCTGATCCCGCCCGACGGCTACCTGCAGGGCGTGCGGGAGCTGTGCACCGAGTTCGGCATCGTGATGATCGCCGACGAGGTGATGTGCGGGTTCGGCCGCACCGGCGAATGGTTCGCGGTGAACCACTGGGACGTCGTGCCCGACCTGATGTCGACAGCGAAGGGCCTGACCTCCTCGTACCTGCCGCTCGGCTCGCTCGCGATCGACCCGGCGATCGCCGCCTTCTTCGACGAGCACGTCTTCTGGGGCGGGCTCACCTACAACTCGCACCCGCTGAGCTGCGCGGCGGCGCTCGCGGCGATCGACGTGATGGAGCAGGACGACCTCGTCGGGAACTCGAAGCGGATGGGGGAGGTCATGGCGCGGCACCACGCCGAGCTCGCCGATACGCACCCGAGCGTCGGCCGCGTCCGGAACCTCGGCCTGTTCGGGGTGCTCGAGCTCGTGAAGGACCGCGAGACGCTGGAGCCGTTGTCGCCCTTCAACGTGCTGAACGAGACGATGCAGCAGGTGAACCGGGCGCTCCTCGACCGTGGCCTGTTCACGATGGTGCGCTTCAACCACGTGATGACGAACCCGCCGCTGTGCATCACCGAGGAGCAGCTCGGCGAGGGCTTCGCGATCATCGACGAGGTGCTCTCGATCGCCGACGCGGCGATGGGATAGGCGATGGGCACGATGACCGTGCCGCGCCGTGGGATGTGGCCGGCCGTCGCGGCCGTGGTCATCGTCGCGAGCGACTTCGTCCTGTACCTCGTGCTGATCGCGGGCCAGGGCGATCTCGGGCGGACCCGCGTGTGGATCGTCGCGCTGATGCTCGCCGCGGTGGCGGCCTGTTGTCTCGTCGCCGCCGTGATGCGTGACGACCGGGTCCGGCCGGTCGCGGCGTGGACTGGCGCCGGCGGACTGCTCTCCCTCGGGGTGCTCGGCATCTTCTCGATCGGGCTGCCGCTGCTCGTGGCCGGCATCCTGATGGTGGTCGCCGCGCTGCGGATCGGGGTTCCCAAGGGGGGAGGCGCCGCGGCCGCCGCGGGCTTCTTCGTGGCCGCCCTCCTGCCGTGGGTGCTGCTCCTGCTGGGGTGACGCCCGGGGCCTGGCTAGCCGCTCGCGTGGCCGACGAACTCGAAATGCATCGCGTCCGGAACCCGCCATCGCCCGCCCCACGTGAACCCGTGCCGAAGCATCGTCCTCACGAGGACGGGGGGTTGCCGCGGGGGCGCGCCGTACGGGTTCGCGATCGAGTTGATGTCGACCGCGGCCCCCCAGGCGTGATGGGAGGGCGGCGCCGTGGGCCGGCGCATCACCATCCGCGCGTTGTAGCAGCCGGCGAAGTTGTGGATCGCCCCCGCCGCGCCGTGCGCCCGCAGATCCCGCATCGCGGCGATCAGCGGCGGGAAGACCCGCCGGTTGCAGGTGAATCGGCCGAGCAGCGGCACGGACCGCGTCGCGAGATGGTCGCGGACGAACGAGGGATGCATCCGAAGGTATCCCGGATGCGCGGGGTCGGGATACGCCTGGAACTCGCCGAACGTACGCTTCATCAGCACGGGCGGCCAGACCGAGTTGCCCTGTCGGCGGAACGTCGCGTTCCCTGGCCGTCGCACCGTGGGGGGATAGCCCGGTCCGAGGAGTGGCGCGATCCTTCGGGCGAGCGCACCTTCGGGTGGTGCCTTCTGCATCTGCAACAGGGCGAAGCGATCGTGCCGCACGCCGAGCCGGCGACCGACCTCGCGAGCGACCAGCACCTCGCTCCAGGCCGCGACCTCGTCGGGCACGACAGCGCCGATCGTGAGCTGACCACCACCGAACACCATGCGATCACCCACGCCGAGCCTGCGGAGGGAGGCGCTCGACGCGCCGAGGATCCCGCGGCCGCGTCGGAGTGCCCGCACGACCACGTCACGCCAGGCCGCCGGAAGGAACGGCTGCAGGTCGTGGATCGACGTCGCCATCACCTCGATCGGGAAGCGGTATCGCCCGGACGCACGATCGACGAGCGTGCCGTCGGCCTGCGCCGACCGCTGCATCCACAGGGTGTCGCCGGCCACGACGACGACGTGTCGGGTGCCGGCCAGCGCATCGAGGCGAGGGGTGAGTCCGGCGGGGAGGCCCCCGGTCCGCCACATCAGGTACGCGGGCGGCATCCAGGTGGGGGCGCTCCCGGCCTCGGCCGCGACCGACACCGTCGGTGACGCGAGCATCGACCCAGCGAGCGCCGCCACCGCGAGCCCGCGGGCGAGCCGCTTGCGCCCGGTCAACCGGCGGGCGCGGTGGCGGTCGACCAACGCTCGGCCCACTTCCCGAGCTCGTCCATCACGGTGCCGAGGTCTCGCCCTCGTTCGGTCAGGTGGTACTCGATCAGCACCGGCGTGGTGGGCGTGACGTCGCGGGTCACGATCCCCTCGGCCTCGAGTTCCTTCAGGCGCTCGGAGAGCAGGGCGTCGGAGATGTTCGGGATGCCCGCCTTCAGGTCCGAGAAGCGCACGGCGCCCGACTGCAGCGCGCGCACGATCAGGACGTTCCAGCGCTTGCCGAGCAGGTCGGCGGCACGCTGGAAGTGCTGGCACATCGGGGACTCTTCGGAGGGCTGCTGCGGCATGGTGGCCATCCTAATCCGGAAGTGAGGGCTCGCATCAGGTGTCGGTGAGTTACTTCATGAACTTGAGATACTCTGGAATATATAGTACCTTAGGTTCTGTTAGTCACCAAGTAGGCCGCTCCACGAGGGTGAGTGGCCCGGACGAAGGAGGCACCACATGGCTCAGGAAGCGCGCGAGATCTCGACCCGTGAGATCGACGGCGTCTCACTGCCGCCCGCCGGCACGTACGAGTTCGACATGACGCACACGCAGGTGGAGTTCGTCGCCCGCCACATGCTGAGCCGTATGCGCGGCCGCTTCACCGATTTCGACGGCTCGATCGTCGTCGGCGACTCGCCGGAGGACTCGTCCGTGACCGTTGAGATCAAGACGGCGAGCATCCAGACGAACACCGACCAGCGTGACGACCACCTCCGCAGCGGGGACTTCTTCGACTCCGAGGCGTACCCGCTGATGTCCTTCACGAGCACCGGCGTCCGCCACACCGGCGGCAACGACTTCGAGCTCACCGGCGACCTGACGATCAAGGACGTGACGAAGCCCGTCACGCTCCAGGGTGAGTTCGACGGCTGGGGCCCGGACATGCAGGGCAACACGATCTTCAGCGCGTCGGCCAAGACCGAGGTCAACCGCGAGGACTGGGACCTGACGTGGAACGTGGCCGTGGAGACCGGCGGCCTGTTGGTCGGCAAGAAGGTCGGCCTCGAGATCACGGTGGAGGCCAAGAAGGTCGGCTGACCCGGCTCGGACGGCTACGAGCCACGCGGCTCGGAGGGCCGGCGCTCCTCAGGGAACCTGCACGCCCTGTCGAGCGCCGGCCCCACCTTCGCTCGAAGGCCGAACGGTAGCATCAGGGTCCTCGATTCTGGCACTTTGAGCAACTGTAGGTGGCGAGCTGAGTTGACGTGACACACCGCACGCTACTTCACCAAGGATCACGGAAAGTAGATGTGGTTGGGTGTAGTGGCATTGATGTGGCCAACCGTGTCCCAGCACTTCGTCACTTGGTCCGCGCGCTTGTAGGACAAGACGCCGACAGCAACTGCCTCAAGCTCACCTCCAACGATCCTTTCGATGTAGATGGGTGACCCGCTGTCCCCGGGTCCGGCAGAGAGGCCACTGCCGCACGCTGAATGATTAACGTCGATCAGATCGGCTAGCCCCGGAACGTCAATATTGTGGGATTCGACATCGGGTCCAATCGTGTAGGTGCCGCAATCGTGGAAGTGATGTGAGCCAGAGAAGCAGAGTTCTTGCCCGAATGCGACGCTCGCCATCGATTGCCAGCCTGTGGTGTGGATGAACGCATCAGAACCGAACGTGGTCCCGACCATGATGGTCTGCTTCATCTGGTTGTCGCTCAGGCTGGCACTTCTGGCGACGAATCCGATGTCTCCAATAGCCATCCAATGTCCGGTCGACGGATTCCAGACCATATCCCAGAAGACACTCGACGACCCGACGTGCCCCCAGAGATTCTGGACCGGATAGTCCTCATCGCGCACCTCATCCCCTGAGTGTCCGCAATGACCTGCGATACCTCCCCGGAGGATCACTGGGCCAGAATCATCGTCTTCCCAAACGAAATTCGTCGTGCAATCGGGACTTGCCGTCGAAGGTTGATCTCGCATGAATGCGTACTTGCCACCACGATACGGCGGTATGTGCCCGCGGTCGAGCAATCGGCCGGTGGCATCGGGAGGGGTGCCTTCTACGAAGAAGAGGATGTGATCGGGGTACGAGGTGTCAACCTCCCCCATGGTCGTGAGGACATCCTCCTCGACTTGGTCCGCGGAGGCGGTCTGACTGATGCCGACCACCAGACTCCCAAGGTCGATACGAGATTCGACTGAGAGATTCGGAGGGAGCTCCTCTTCGGCCTGCTTCGCAGTGAAGGTATCGAACAGCTGTCCGAGTTCCTTCTGGGACAGCGGGACGGGCCTAACCAACACCGGCAGTCTCATGTCGGGCGCATTCTTGGCTCTCAGTGACTCGATCGTCTGCGCATCTTCGGCCGTTCCATCAACCAGCCCAACGTTGTAAGTGAGCTCCCCACCCTCCGACGATAACCAGTGACCACCGAAGCGCTCTCGAAACGTCTCGACCAGGATTGGATATAGGTCTCCGATCAGACCTTCAGACGCGATGTCCTCGGTGGAAAGCTCTTCAGCAGGAGGCAAGAGCGTCCACGGAGCCGGCGGAATCTGCTTCTGCGACACGGTCCTCACCTCCTGCCTGTTGCCTGATCCAGCGAGGGCGAGAATCGCGACCGTGGAGAGTGACACAACCGCTAGCGATCTCAACGCGCCCTCCCTGGTTCGCTGGGCAGCGAGACCGTGCGACCATACCATTGGCTAACGTCCTCGCCGGGGTCGGTTGGGACTTGAGCGGCTCAGCCCGCGAAAAGGGCTTCCCGCTCGGCGAATCTCACTTCCTTCGTGATTCATGCGATCGGCTCCGCTCCCGACGTCCCCGGTTCGTACCCCTCGAGGGTGAACAGCCGGTCGTACCGAACGACCGTGTCGCCCGCGACCCAGAGGTCGGCGGTCCACCCGGAGTCGCGGCTCGTGAAGGTCCACCTCGTCGCCTCGAACGTGCCGACCGGGGTGACCACGCGGTCCCCGCCCTGGAGCTCGTAGCGTTGGCGGACGATCGTCGGCTCCAGGGTGACGGGCTCGAGGTAGACGACGTCGATCTCGGCGGTCGCGGTGAGCCGTCGGCAGGTGATCGCGTTCGTGGCGGGCGTGAAGTAGTCGACGTGCTGGTCGGGGCCGTACGGGATCTCGATCTCCCGACGGTCGCGGTAGCCGGCCAGGGTGTCGCCGCGTGGCTCGAGGAGGATGTCGTGCTCGCCGGTGTCGATCCGGATGCGGGCGACGCGCCAGTCGCGGTCGACCGCGATGTCGACGATCTCGTGGTGGTCGGTCCGGATGTCGCTGAAGTACCGCCAGCCCATCGGGCCGGGCGCGCAGCGGAAGTCCTCGGCACCGACGTCGGCGCCGTCGTCCCCGAGCACCGTGTAGCGGCCGGTCGGCATGCCCGAAGCGTACGCCGCCGCTATCGTGGCGCCATGCGCGTGGCCGTCTGTCAGATGAACGCGGGCTCCGACGACGTCGAGGCGAACGTCGCGACCGCCGAGCGGCTCCTGAACGAGGCTGCCGACGGCGGTGCGGACCTGGCCGCGCTCCCGGAGGTCTTCCACTTCTACGGAGGCACGGCCCGGGCGCGCGAGGTGGCCGAGCCGATCCCCGGCCCGATCACCGACCGGCTCGCCGCGATCGCGCGCGAGCGCGGGATGTGGGTGCTCGGCGGCTCGATCGGCGAGCGCGAGGCCGACGACGGCGGGCACATCTTCAACACGAGCACGCTGTTCGATCGGGACGGCGAGCTGCGGGCTCGCTACCGGAAGATCCACCTGTTCGACGTCGAGCTCGATGGGCAGCCGCCGCTTCGCGAGTCCGCGCTCTACGCGGCGGGCGACGACCTCGTCACGCAGCAGGTCGACGAGGCCCGCGTCGGGATGTCGATCTGCTACGACCTGCGGTTCCCCGAGCTGTACCGGGGGCTGATGGTGCTCGGCGCCGAGGTGCTCACGGTGCCCTCGGCCTTCACGGCGGTGACCGGCGAGGCGCACTGGGAGGTCCTCCTGCGCGCCCGCGCGATCGAGGACCAGTGCTTCGTGATCGCGCCCGCGCAGTGGGGTCCGTGGGGGCCACCCGAGGACGGCCGCCGCACGTTCGGGCACTCGATGGTCGTCGACCCGTGGGGCCGGGTGCTCGCGGAGGCCCCGGGTGAGGGCGACGGCGTGTGGTTCGCGGACCTTGACCTGACCGAGCTCCGGCGGGTGCGCGACACCTTGCCGGCGCTCCGCCACCGACGGCTGGGCACCACCTGCTGATGCGGCGGGACCTGGGGAACGGGATCGAGCTCGACGACGACGTGGCGCGCGTTGACGTCGACGTCGTGCACCGGTACCTCTCCGACGAGTCGTACTGGGCCGCGGGCCGTTCCCGCGAGACGGTCGAGGCGCTGCTGGCGGGCGCGACGCGGGTGGTCGGCGTGTACGACGACGAGGCCACGATCGGGTTCTGTCGCGTCGTGAGCGACGGCGCGACGTTCGCCTTCCTGTTCGACGTGTTCGTGCTGCCGCCCTATCGCGGCCGAGGGCTGGGCGTCGAGCTCGTGCGCGAGGCCGTCGAGCACGGGCCCCACGCCGACCTGCCGTGGCACCTCGCGACGCGGGACGGGCACGAGCTGTACCGGAAGTTCGGGTTCGGCCCGCCCGACGTGGAACGCCAGATGCTCCGACCCGGACGCAAGCGACCCTGAAGGAGTGGCACATGACGAACGATGCGATGCCCGTCGCCGACCTCCGCGTGCATCAAGTGGTGGTCGACTGCTCGGATCCGCGCGCGCTGTCGGCGTTCTGGCGCCGGATCACCGGCTTCGAGGAAGGCTCGACGCTCGACGACTGGTGCTCGATCCGCTCGGCCGACGGCCGCACCCGGATCGGGTTCCAGCTGGTGCCCGAGGCGAAGACCGTCAAGAACCGCGTCCACCTCGACCTGAGCTCGGCCGACGAGGAGGCGGCGGCCACCGCGCTCGAGGCGGTCGGCGCCACCCGACGCTGGGTGAGCGAGGATCCCGACGATCCGTTCGTCGTGCTCGCCGATCCCGAGGGCAACGAGTTCTGCGTCGTGCGGGCGCCGAGCCCGTGACGTGAGTGATCTGGTCCGTGCCCGTCTCGCGGCGCAGGGGCTGAGCGGGCCGCCCGCACGAACGCCGGAGGCGGTCGTCCGTCGGTTGCTGGCGGTGCAGGCGCAGGATGCGCGCGGGGCGCGGCTCGCGGTCCGGAGCCGCTCGATCGGGTTGCGCGCCGCCGACGTCGATGCCGCGTTGACCGAGCGCCGCTCGATGGTCGTGACCTGGTCGAACCGCGGCACGCTCCATCTCGTCGCCGCCGAGGACTATCCGTGGTTCGAGGCGCTGACGACACCCCGGCTGGCAGCCGGCAACGTCCGGCGGCTTCGGGAAGAGGGCGTTAGCGAGGAGGCGGCCGACACGGGTGTCCGCACGGTGCTCGATGCCGTGCATCGCGAGGGTCCGCTGACGCGCGAGCAGCTCCGCTCGCGTCTCGACGCCGCGGGCGTGCCGACGGGCGGCCAGGCGCTGGTCCATGTCCTGGTGGCAGCGACGCTCGCGGGTCGCCTCGTTCGGGGTCCGCTGGTCGACGGCGATCACGCCTTCGTCGACGCCGAGTCGTGGCTGGGCGCATCGCAACCGACCCCGCACGAGGAGGCGGTCGAGCGTCTCGCCCGCCGCTACCTGGAGGGTCACGGCCCGGCGACGGCGGCCGATCTCGCGCGGTGGGCCGGCGTGCCGCTCGGGACCGCGCGGCGCGGCCTCGACGCGATCGGCGCGGAGCTCGTGAGCGTGAGCGACGACCTCGTCGCGCTCGCAACGGCCCCTCCGCCGGGCGACCTCCCGGAGCCGCGGTTGCTCGGGATGTTCGATCCCATCCTGCACGGCTGGGTCTCGCGAGAGCCGCTCGTGGGCACCCTCGGCAGCGCCGTGATCTCGGGCGGGGTCTTCCGCGCGACGGCGCTGGTCGGAGGCCGCGTGGCGGCGACCTGGTCCCTCAACGGCGACGTGCTGACCGTTCGCCCGCTGGTCGACCTCCCGGCGGCCACGCGTGATGCGCTGCGTGACGACGGCGCCGAGGTCTTCCGGTTCCTCGGCCTGGGCTCGGGCAACGTGGAGTTCGACGACGAGGGGTGAGTTCGGCTCACCGGACGCGACAGGTCAGAGGCTGGGCCGAGCGGGAACGGGGGTGTATCCTGAACGAAACCATGCCCGGCGATCCGACGTGTGAAGTGCCAGCGATGGTGGAAGGTCGTCACGTGGGTAGGTATGCCAACTCAGGAGATCGCACGCGATATCGCGCTGCGCGCGATGCAGCGATCAGTAGCGTTGGCGCGGTCGTCGTGGGGATCGCGGGCCTCCACCTGGTCGAGCTCTACCTGAGGGGCGCGTACGGACAAGGGTCTCGGTCCCCATCAGCCGTCACAGTGGAAAGATCCGTTCGCTCATCGCCTGACGATTTCCGAGGTACGACGGCGAGACCAAGCTCAACGGAGGATACATGAACCCGAAATATCGAGCGTTGTTGGCCGCATTCTTACTGCCCTTGTTGACCGGAGCATTGCTCCTACATCACGCGGTGCCCGCGTTAGCCCATCCGACCACGAATTGCTATTTGGATGCTGCGCAGGCAGGAAAGCGCAATGTCATCGGCGGAGATCATGGAGCTGACACCAATCAAACCGGCGTGAAGGGTAATCTGCTCTTCGGCACCTTCGGCGATGACTGCATCCGTGTCACCTCTCTCGCGGTCGAGAACGGCTCTGGGTTCGTCGAGATCGGGTGGTTCATGGGTTGGGACACGGACAACCACAATCAGTTCTCCGGAAGCGGAGCCTGCCAAGACGATGACTACTACACCTCGCCAGAGGTCTTTGAAGTCTGGGAGCCGATCGGCGGGGGCTACCATTGCCGGAACCTTACGTTCGAGTCGGAAGACTCCTGGCACTATGTGAACATCGCTAACCCTGACGTCAATACGAGCTGGGAGTTCACCGAAGCTGGTACAACCTTCGACACTCGAAGCGTGAACTTCACCCGTGGAAGTGCCATCACAAACGGTGAACGCCATAACGGCAACTTCGACATTGCGAAGGCCCATTTCAAGGCTCTTCAGAAGGAGATAGCGGGGAACGGGAACCCATGGTTCGACTTCTCATCAAGCTATGGGAAGCGCGATAACGACAATGATTACCACTGGCATCTAGATACTGAGACGGAGACGGAAGTCCTGAAGGACTGAAGGGAATGCGAATGCGTTCAAGTGTCGGAGGGACGAGGTCATCTGCGCTGATCGGGTTATGCCTTGGTCTTGCTGTTGTTGCTGCTGCGACCTGGCCTCTGCTCTCGGGTGACGCGAATCCGACTACGGGGGCCACGGGGGCGGCGGAAGTAGGAAGGGGTATCGGTACGGAGGATCAGGAGCCGTGTTTGGGCAATGGTAAGAGGATCGCCCTCGAGGAGGCGGAACTCCCCTACGTACCTCTCGTGCCCGATGATGCACTCGCCAACTCCTCAACGTCGATCGGGGTCTGGAAGTGCAATGGAAGCACTCAGACTGAGCAGTACTTCTCTTCAGGCGTCAGGATCTTCGAAGATGAGAACACGCTCAAGGACCCTGAGGGTGCGTGGCAGACGATGGCTAAGGACTCGCCCTCTGACACATCCGTCGGGGAAGTGCTCGGCCAACCAGCGGCTGTCATCACACCACACGATATCGCCAAGGGGTCAGTCTCTGTCGTGCTGGACAACGTTTGGATCGTCGTTGAGGGGAATGGCAAGGCGTCTGCCGAAGAGCTGCTCAAGGTAGCTCGATCGCTTCGGAGGACGTCCTGAGCTCTCTCTTAGACCGCCATCCGCGCCCGGTGCGCTGGGGCACCCCTCCACTCGACGACCGCCATGATCGGGTCGTGGACATGGTCGTGAGCGCCTGAAGGTGCGGTTTCGGAGTGACCGTCCGGCAAGGATCGATGGTCAGGTCGGGAGGTCCTCGGGCGTGTCGATGTCGCGCGGCGCCGGGCGGTCGACCTCCACCTCCTCGACCCACTCGGGGTGGCTCGCGATCAGCACGCGCGCGCCGACATCGCCGTGCAGGTGGCCGGCCTCGGCGTAGATCTCGCGGCTGAGCAGCGCCGGACCGGGACCGTCCGCGTACGTCAGGCGCACGATCTGGGACCGCGTCGCGCGGAACCGGGCGATCAGCCCGCGCACGTCGTCGGCCGTCACACCCGGCTGGTCGCCCATCAGCACGACGGCGGCCTCGCTGTCGTCGGCGATGTCGTGGAACGCCGCCGCGAGCGACGTCGACTGCCCCTTGCGGTGGTCCGGGTTCCGCACGAACCGACCGGCGTCGGGGAGCGTGAGCGCGGTCTCGACTGCCTCAGCGTCGTGTCCGGTGATCACGAGGAGCTCGTCGACCTCGGCGTCGGCGAGGGCGTCGATCGCGTGCTGGGCGAGGGGCTTCCCGTCGAGCGGCGCGAGCTGCTTGGTCCCGCCGAACCGCCGGCCCTCGCCCGCGGCCAGCACCACGCCCGTGATCACGCCGGGTCTTGGGCTTCCCGCCGCCGAAGAGCTTGCGGAAGAAGTTCTTGATCAGCCCCCAGATCGCGATGAGCCCCAGCCTGAACCCGCCGACGGGCTTGGCCACCGCCGGCTTCGCGGCCGGGGCCGCGGCGGGAGCCTCGCCCGCAGCGGCCGGAGCACCCTCCGCCGCCGGAGCCGCGGCCGGAGCACCCTCCGCCGCCATCGTCTCCTGCAGGCAGTCGGCGAACTGCTGGGTCAGGTGCTTCGAGATCTCGGGGAGCAGGCCCCGGGAGAGCTGCGCGGCCGCGCCGGTGAGCGTGATGTCGGCCTGCATCTTCACCGTGGTCTGGTCGCCCTCGCCGGGCTCGAGCCAGGAGGTGACGGTCGCGTTCGCGGCGCCCTTGCCCTTGGCCTCCATGCCCTTGGCCTTCAGCACGACGCGGTGGGCCTCGTCGTCGCGCGACTCCATCGTCACCGAGCCGGCGAACGACATCGAAACCGGGCCGAACTTCGCGTTCAGCTTGCCCTTCCAGTTGGTCTCGTCGACGACCTCGGTGAGCTCGGCGCCGGGCATGCAGGGGGCGATCTTCTCGACGTCGAGGAGGGTCGCCCAGAGCACCTCGGGGGGCGTGGACACGGTGAATTCGTTCTCGATCAGCATGGTGGAGCCAGCCTACCCGCTCGTCGCGCCGAGGAAGGCGGCGGGGTCCGCGCTGAACCGCTCGAGGCATCCCGCGGAGCAGAAGTAGTACGTGCGCTCGTCGTGCGTGGTGACGTAGCGCGCGGTCGCGACCTCCACGGTCATGCCGCACACCGGGTCGATCTCCTCGTGCGGCGCCTCGGCCGCGATCGGTGTCGCGCCCTCCAGCTCGCCCGCGGCGCGGAGCTGCACGAGCTCGGCCAGGATCGCGACCGCGATGTCCTGGTTCGGCAGGTGCCCCAGGTCCAGGCCGGCTGGCGCGCGCACCCGTGCGAGGTCCTCATCGGCGACCCCGCGGTCCCGCAGGTACCCGAGCACCGCGTCGGCGCGCTTCCGCGAGGCCACGAGCCCGACGTAGGCCGCCGGCGTCTCGAGCGCGCGGCGGAGCGCGTCCTCGTCGTAGTGCCCCTGCGTCGCGACCACCACGAACGAGCGGTCGCCGACCCCGGCCTCCGCGAGATCGAGCGAGGTCACCACGCGCGCCACCCCGTCGTGCGCCTCGGCGTCGCCGTCGTCGTCGACCACGGCGGTGCGCCAACCGAGGGCGGCCGCGAGCTTCGCGAGCGTGTCCACGGCGGGGAGCGGCCGATCACGACGAGGTGCGGCGACGGCAGGACGGGTTCCACGTAAACCTCCAGTGCGCCTTCGCTCTGGCACGCGATCGGCACGGTCACGACGCCGGCGCGCGCCTGCCCCTCGAGCTCCTCCGGCGTGCCCAGGAAGAGGACCTTCGGCTGACCCTCCTCGAGCGCCTTCAGTCCCTCGCGGATCACGGTGGGCTCCGCGCACGCACCGCCGAGCCAGCCGTGGATCTTGCGGTCGGCGGTGATCAGCGCCGTGGAGCCGGGCTTGCCCGACGAGGGCGCCCGGCTCCAGACGACGGTGGCCAGCACGAACGGCTCGCCCTCGCGGGCGAGCGCGGCCGCGCGCTCGAGCAGATCGGGCCTCACGCGGGGGAGGCCGCCTTCGCCTCCTGGATCGCGGCCCACACCTTCGCCGAGGTGAGCGGCATGTCGATGTTCGTCACGCCGAGCGGCCGCAGCGCGTCGATCACGGCGTTCACGTAGGCCGCGGGCGACCCGACCGTGGGTGACTCGCCCACGCCCTTCGCGCCGATCGGGTGGTGCGGCGACGGCGTCACGGTCTCGCCCAGCTCGAACTTCGGGGTCTCCCACGCCGTGGGCAGCAGGTAGTCCATGAAGTTCGACCCGATGCAGTTCCCGGCCTCGTCGAAGGTGATCAGCTCCATCTTCGCGATGCCGTAGCCTTCGGTGAGGCCGCCGTGGATCTGGCCTTCGACGATCATCGGGTTGATCCGCACGCCGCAGTCGTCGACCGCGACCATCCGCTTCACGTCCCACTCGCCGGTGTCCGGGTCGACCTCGACGGCGACCGCGTACGTCCCGAAGGGGTACGTCAGGTTCGGCGGGTCGTAGTAGTAGGTCCCCTCGAGGCCCGCCTCCATGCCGTCCGGGAAGTCGGTGTACGCGGCGAACGCCACCTCCTGGATCGTCTTGGCCTTGTCGGGCGCGCCCTTGACCGAGAACATGCCGGCCTCGTACTCGATGTCGTCTTCCGACACCTCGAGCAGGTGCGCGGCGAGCTTTCGGGCCTTCTCGCGCACGCGTCGCGCGACCATCGCGGTGGCCGCACCGGATACGGGCGTCGACCGCGAGGCGTAGGTGCCCAGCCCGTACGGCGTGTTGTCCGTATCGCCGTGCATCACCTTGACGTCCTCGGGCTGGATCCCGAGCTCCTCGGCCACGATCTGCGCGAACGTGGTCTCGTGGCCTTGGCCCTGGGTCTGCACGCTGATCTTCAGGATCGCCTTGCCCGTGGGGTGCACGCGCAGCTCGGCCCCGTCGTTCATCTTCAGGCCGAGGATGTCGTAGTCCTTGTGCGGGCCCGCGCCCACGATCTCGGTGAACGAGGCGAGCCCGATGCCGTGGAGCTTGCCCTCGGCGCGGGCGGCCTCCTGCTCGGCGCGGAGCTCGGCGTAGCCGATCTTCTCGAGGGCCAGGTCCATCGCGGCCTGGTAGTCGCCCGAGTCGTAGATGAAGCCGGTCGCCGACGTGTACGGGAACTGGTCCTTCTCGATGAAGTTCTGCTTGCGGAAGTCGGCCGGATCCCTGCCGAGCTCGTACGCCGCGTTCTGCACGAGCCGCTCGATCATGTATGAGGCCTCGGTCACGCGGAACGAGCAGCGGTACGCGACGCCCCCGGGCGCTTTGTTCGTGTATGCGCCGTCGGCGACGACGTGGGCCGTGGGCAGGTCGTACGAGCCGCTCACGATCCCGAACAGCCCGACCTTGAACTTCGAGGGCTGTGCGTCGGCGTGGAACGCCCCCTCGTCGGCCAGCAGCGAGACGCGGAGGCCGGTCATCGTGCCGTCCTCCTTCAGCGCGAGCTCGCCGTGCATGTGGAAGTCGCGCGCGAACCCGGTCGAGATCAGGTTCTCGGTGCGGTCCTCGATCCACTTCACGGGACGGCCGAGCAGCAGGGACGCGGCCGTGGCCACGACGTACCCGGGGTAGACCGGCACCTTGTTCCCGAAGCCTCCGCCGATGTCGGGGCTGATGATGCGGATCTTCTCCTCGGGGAGTCCCGCCACGAGTGCGAAGACGGTGCGGATCGCGTGGGGCGCCTGCGAGGTCATCCAGATCGTGGCCTGGCCGGTCGCCGGGTTCACGTCGGCCACGCAGCCGCACGTCTCGAGCGGCGCCGGGTGGCACCGCGGATAGAACGTGTCGAGCGAGACCACCTTGTCGGCGGCCGCGAAGGCCGCGTCGGTGGCGTCCTTGTCGCCGGATTCCCAGTGGTAGATGTGGTTGTCCTTCTGGTCTTCCTTATCGGTGCGGATCACGGGGGCGTCGGCCTCGAGCGAGCGCTGCGGCGTGACGATCGGCTCGAGCGGGTCGTAGTCGACGTCGATCAGTTCGAGCGCGTCCTTCGCGATGTAGGCGGTCTCGGCGATCACCGCCGCGACCTCCTGTCCCTGGAACCGCACCTTGTCGGTCGCGAGCACCGCCTGGGTGTCGTACGACATCGTGGGCATCCACGCGAGGTTGTGCTGCGCCATCAGCTCGCCGGTCACGACGGCGATCACGCCGGGCAGCGCGGCCGCGCGCGACGTGTCGATGCTGTTCAGCGTCGCGTGCGCGTAGGGGCTCCGCAGGATCGCCATGTGCAGCATCCTGGGCAACACCACGTCGTCGATGTAGTTCCCCGCGCCTCGGATGAAGCGGTCGTCCTCGACCCGCTTCACGCTGTGGCCGAGTCCGCGGATCTCTTCGCGTTCGGTGGCCATCGGGTTCGCTCCTTCAGGTTTGTCGGGCGGACGCTCAGGCGTTCGCGGGCTCGGCGGGTTCGGTGGCGGGGGCCGCGGCCGCGGTCTTGGCGGCCGCCGCGGTCTGGATCGCCTTGACGATGTTCATGTAGCCCGTGCAGCGACAGATGTTCCCCGAGATCGCCCAGCGGACGTCGTCGTCGCTCGGGTCGGGGTTCTCCTCCAGGAGCGCGGCGCCCACGAGCATCATGCCCGGGGTGCAATAGCCGCACTGCAGGCCGTGCTCCTCCTTGAAGGCGGCCTGCACGGGGTTGAGCACGCCGCCCTCCATCAGTCCCTCGACGGTGGTGATCTCTCGGCCGTCGGCCTGGACGCCGAACAGCGTGCAGGACTTAACGGGCACGCCGTCGAGCAGGACCGTGCAGGCACCGCAGCTCGTGGTGTCGCAGCCGATGTGCGTGCCGGTCATACCGAGCTCTTCCCGGATCACGTGGACGAGCAGCATGCGCGGCTCGACATCGACCGCGTGCTGCGTGCCGTTGACGCTGACCTTGATCTCCATGTCGTTCCCCCTCAGCCCGCGTTCGCCATCTCGAGCGCGCTCGCGAGACCGCGCTGCACGTAGACCTCGACCATGTGCCGCTTGTACTCGGCCGGTCCCCGCACGTCGCTCACGGGGTCGGCGGCCGCCGCGGCGAGGCGGCCGGCCTCGGCGAACAGGTCGTCGCCCGGCGGCTGACCGTTCAGGGCGGCCTCGGCGTCGGTCGCGTGGATGTTCGTGAATCCCACGCCGGTGAGCGCGAGACCCGCGCGGCCGATCGAGCCGTTCGACAGGGTGAGCGCCACCGCGACGCCCACGGTCGCGAAGTCGCCGACCTTGCGTTCGAGCTTCAGGTAGGTGCCGCCGGAGCGGGGCTGCGCGGCCGGCACGCGGACCTGCGTGAGCAACTCGGTCGGCTCGATCGAGGTGGTGAACGTCGCCACCATGAACTCGTCGATCGGCACGACGCGCTCGCCGCTCGCGCTCGTGAGCACGACGCTCGCGCCGAGCGACAGCATCACCGAGCCGAGGTCGCCGGCCGGGTCGGCGTGCGCCAGGGAGCCGCCGATCGTGCCGAGGTTCCGCACGAGTGGGTCGGCGATCTGCGGCGCTGCGGCCGCGATCGTCGGGTAGCGGTCCTTGACCAAGGGGTTCGCGGCCAGGTGGTTATGGCGCACGAGCGCGCCGATCCGCAGCTCGCCGTCGACCTCCTCGATCGCGTCGAGCCCCTCGACGTGGTTCACGTCGATCAGGTGGCCGGGGTTCGCGAACCGGAGCTTCATCATGGGGATGAGGCTCTGGCCGCCGGCCAGCACCTTGCCGTCGTCACCGTGCTGACCGAGGAGCGACAGCGCCTCCTCCAGTGATCCCGCGCGGTGATAGTCGAAGCTCGATGGCAACATCGTCAGGACTCCTTCCGTGACGCGATGAGCCGGATGGCGGAGCAAGGGGGTGTGGCCGGAAGCGCGCGCGACGAACCGACGGAGCGTGCGTCATCCGCGGTGCGCAGTGGACCCTCCCGAAGCGCCTGCATGGGGCAGCCAGTGACTACATCCGGCATCGTCCCTCAACGCGCGGCATCCGGCAACCCGAGGGCGTTGCGCGCTAACGGGC
>CAWFJU010000012.1:0-32854 GCA_963816275.1 uncultured Actinomycetes bacterium | reverse complement strand
CCCCGCCTGACACACGATCGGATCGCCCCGAGGAGGACGACATGCTCGCCGTGAACCACTACGACAAGACCTACATCGATGGATGCCGCGCGCGGATCGAGGCGCAGGTGGCCACGTACCGCGACGTGGTGAAGGCCGCGAGCGGTCCGAAGCTCGGCGCCGCGATCGAGGCCCTCGAGCCCCGGTTCTTCAACGCCCTGGTCCTGCAGCTCGACTATTCGTTCGTCCACCGGACCCGGAACATGGAGGGCAAGGACGGCAACCCCATGAACGAGGTTCGGGTGCTGTGCAACTCGCTCTTGAACGGCGACGGGGTGGTGGTCGCCGACAAAGCGGTCAAACTCGATCCGGGGACGTCGGTTCTGGGCCTCGCGGCCGGCGACCCGATCGCCCTGAACGAGCACGACTTCGTCCGTCTCTGCGACGCCTTCTTCGAGCGGCTCGAAGCCGTCTACGGATAGCCCCAGTCCCACTCGCGGCGGCGCCGGTGTGCCGCTCGGTCCCTACAGGATCTGGCCGACGTCGCGGCCGAGTTCGGACAACCGCACCGCGGCGAACCCGAGGAGAGCCGCGCGCCCGACCCAGGTGACGGCTGGCGAGCGCCAGATCGTGACGAGGGAAGGCCATCGCCGGGTGAGGACCCACGCGAGCGCGGCGCCGGCCAGGATCGCCAACCCGACCGGCCCAGGAGCAGGAGGAGCAGGAGCGGCACGAACGTCGTCCACCGCGGTGTCGCTTCGGTCCCTCGGTCCGCGGAACACCGTTCGATCAACGCGCTGGTCATCGCGCCGTACCCGGCCGGGATCGCCACGAACAACGCGATCGCGAGCCAGAGAGGCTCGAGCGCCGTGAAGTCGAGCCCGTGCGGCTCGAGCAGCTGGGCGCCGCCGACGATCGCCCCGAACGCAGCCGCGAGTGCGATCCGCCCGCGCCGGGGGAGCCAGTCACGGATCGCGAGGTAGAGCACCCCACCCAGGATGCCGACCGCCGCGGCAACCATCAGCAGGAAGATCGTCTCGAAGCTGATCACCCCGATCATCGCGCCGTTGTCCGTCTCGACCCCGCGCAGGGAGGAGCTCGAGGTCAGCCGGAGCACGAACATCGCGATCCGTCCGCCCAGGCCACCCACCACGAGGCCGGTCACGAGACCGCCGACCACCCCGATCGACAGCGACCGCGCGGCGATCGAGAGGTCCTCGCGCCATCCGGGACCAACCATGGGACGAGCGTTGCACCGCCTGCGGGTGGCAGTCGACGGTGAGGACACCACTCACCGGGGGGGTGGACACACCCTCCGGGGTGGGCTGCGCAAGTCCAGGCCCTGCGCCGCAGAGGGATTCGCGCATCTGCACGCGAGCGCAAGAAGGCGTAGCGTCCTGCCGTCCGCACCGTCCGAAGGGAGGGCTCCATGCGCAAGACGCTCGCGATCATCGCGACGGCAGCGCTCGCGACGATCGCCGTCGCGTCGATCGTCTCGGCCTCGTCGAAGCACCAGCTCGTGACGCAGCCCGTGACCATCAAGGTGATCGAGCACGCCACCACCGACGTCGTGGCCGACGTCGGCAAGAAGGGCGACTCGCCCGGTGACATCCTCACCTGGCACAACAAGCTCTTCGACGCCGACAACAAGAAGCAGGTCGGCCGCGACCAGGGCGAGTGCATCCGGATCAACCCGGCTGAAGGGCCATGGGAATGCCGGTGGATCGCCTGGGTGCCCGGGGGCGCGATCACGGTCGAAGGACCGTTCTACGACGGCAAGGACAACGTGATCGCGATCACGGGTGGCAAGGGCAACTTCGCGAACGCCCGCGGCACGATGGAGATCAAGGCGCGCCACGGAGGCACGGAGTACGCGTTCATCTACCACGTGCTGCCGTAGGTCGGAACCGCTCGAGCGACCAGGGCCCGCGTCCGTGCGCGGGCTCTCGCTCGTCGGTCAGGCGTTCAGGACGGCGAGGAACTCGTCGAGGTCCGGCGCCACGTTGAACGTGGGCTCGAGGAACCCCTCGAGGGCCTCGATCGTCTTGTACCCGTTCCCGGTGACGTAGGCGACGACCTCCTCCTCGGGGCGGATGATGCCCTGCTCGGCCATCCGCTTGAGGTTCGCGATCGTCACCCCGCCCGCCGTCTCCGTGAACACGCCCTCGGTGCTCGCCAGGAGCCGGATGCCCTCGCGGATCTCCTGCTCGGTGCACCACTCGATGTGCCCGCCGGTCTGGCGCGCCACCTTCAGCGCGAAGAACCCGTCTGCGGGCGCGCCGATCGCGAGCGACCGCGCGATCGTGTCGGGCTTGACCGGCGTGACCTCTTCCGCGCCGTCGAGGAACGCCTGGGCGACGGGACGGCAACCCTCGGGCTGTGCGCCCGAGACACGGTAGGGCTTCTCCTCGACCGCGCCGATCGCGATCAGCTCGCTGAACGCCCGGTGGATCTTCGTGAGCAAGGCGCCGCTCGCGATCGGGACCACGACGTGATCGGGCAGGCGCCAGCCCAGCTGCTCGGCCGTCTCGAACCCGAGGGACTTCGAGCCCTCGGCGTAGTACGGACGCATGTTCACGTTCACGAACGCCCAGGGGAGGGCCTCGGCCACCTCGCTGCAGAGGCGGTTCACCTCGTCGTAGTTCCCTTTCACCGCGACGACCTTCGCGCCGTACGCCTCGGTCGCGAGGATCTTCGCCCGCTCGAGATCCTCGGGGACGAAGACGTAGCAGTCCATCCCCGCCTTCGCCGCGTGCGCGGCCGTAGCGTTCGCGAGGTTGCCGGTCGACGCGCACGAGATCGCCTCGTACCCGAAGGCGCGCGCCATCGTGATCGCGACGGTCACGACCCGGTCCTTGAAGGAGTTCGACGGGTTGACCGAGTCGTCCTTGATCCAGACGTCGCGAAGGCCCAGGGCGGCGGCGAGGTTGTCGGCGCGCCGCAGCGGCGTGAACCCGGCCCCCAGGTCGACCCGATCGATCGTCGGCCCTCCCGGCAGGAGCGACTCGTACCGCCAGAGCGAGTGCGGGCCCTGCTCGGCCAGCTTCTTGAAGACCTCGCCGTCGACCGATTGGAGGTCGTAGGCCGGCTCGAGCGGCCCGAAGCACTCCTCGCAGATCGTGAGTGGCTCGACCGGGTACTGCTGACCACAGATCCGGCACTGGAGCGCCGCGGGCGAGGTGATCGTGGGGTGCGCGCTCACCAGGTCACCGCGCCGTGGTCGGCCGAGCCCACCGTGCGCGCGTACTTCGCGAGCGCGCCCTGCGTGTACCGGTACTCCGGCTGGATCCACGTCGCGCGGCGAGCCTCGAGCGTGTCGTCGTCGACCTTCATCTCGACCGTGCGCGCGTCGACGTCGATCCGGATCGTGTCGCCGGCCTCCACGAGCGCGATCGGCCCTCCGACGAACGCCTCCGGGGCGATGTGCCCGACGCTGAAGCCCTTGGTCGCCCCGCTGAATCGGCCGTCGGTGATCAGCGCGACGTCCTTGCCGAGGCCGGCGCCCGCGACCGCCGCCGTGACCGCGAGCATCTCGGGCATCCCGGGCGAGCCCTTGGGGCCCTCGTAGCGGATCACGATCACGTCGCCGGGCACGATCTCGCCCGAGGTCAGCGCGTCGAACGCCGCCTGCTCGGAGTCGAACGGCTTCGCGGTGCCTTCGAACACGAGCCCCTCGGCGCCGGCGGCCTTGACGACCGCGCCGTCGGGCGCGAGGTTGCCACGCAGGATCGCGAGGCCGCCCCACGGGTGGATCGGGTCGCTCGGCGGGTGCACGACCTCGCCGTCGGGCTGGGCGATCTCCATCGCGGCCAGGTTCTCGGCGAGCGACGTGCCGGTGACCGTCAGCGCGTCGCCGTGCAGGTGGCCCGCCTCGAGCAGCTCCTTCAGTACGACCTGGATCCCGCCCACACGATCGATGTCGCTCATCACGAACCGGCCCGCGGGGCGGACGTCCACGAGGTGCGGCACCGTGCGGCCGATCCGGTCGAAGTCGTCGAGCTGCAGGTCGACGTGGGCCTCCCGCGCGATCGCGAGCAGGTGCAGCACGGCGTTCGTGGAGCCGGCCAACGCCATCACGGCGGCGATCGCGTTCTCGAACGCCCGCTTCGTGAGGATGTCGCGCGGGAGCGGACCGCCCTCCTCGACGAGCTGGGCGGCGCGCGTCCCGGACTCTCGGGCGAACACCTCGCGGCGGTAGTCGACGGCGGGCGGCGACGCCGAGCCCGGCAGCGACATCCCCAGGGCCTCGCCGACGGCGGCCATCGTGTTCGCCGTGTACATCCCGGCGCACGACCCCGTGCCCGGACACGCGGCGCGCTCGATCGCGAGCAGCTCGTCGTCGTCGATCGTGCCCTTCGCGTGGCCGCCCACCGCCTCGAACACATCCTGGATCGTGATGTCCCTGCCCTGGTAGGTCCCCGGCAGGATCGTGCCGCCGTACAGGTAGACCGACGGCAGGTTCATCCGGGCCATCGCCATCAGCATCCCCGGCTCGGACTTGTCGCAGCCGGCGATCCCCACCAGCGCGTCCATCCGCTCGGCGTGCAGCACGAGCTCGACCGAGTCGGCGATCAGGTCGCGGCTCATCAGGGAGGCTTTCATCCCATCGTGCCCCATCGCGATGCCGTCGCTCACTGCGATCGTCGTGAACTCGATCGGCACCGCTCCGCCCGCGCGCACGCCCTCCTTCGAGAGCGCGGCGAGCTTGTCGAGGTGGTAGTTGCAGGGCGTGACCTCGTTCCAGGACGAGGCGACGGCCACCTGCGCCTTGCCGAAGTCGTCCTCGGAGAACCCGACGGCCCGGAGCATCGCGCGCGCGGGGGCGCGCTCGGGGCCCTCGGTGACCTGGGTGCTGCGGGGACGCTTCGACCCGCCTGCCATGGGGATGCCCTCCTCGACGTCGTGCGGAAGCCTTCACGGTAACAACCGGTGCGGGCGGGCGACTTCGACAGGCGGGAGGCGGCTACGATGTCGCGACGATGGGGAGCCTCGGGTCGGTGAACGGACTGGTGATCGACGCTGCGGACACGCACGCGCTCGCCGCGTTCTGGTGCGCCGTCCTGGGCACGTCGGTCGACACGGTGGCGGGCGACGGCCACTACATCGACCTCGCCCCGACGGAGGGGTTTCCGATCCTCCGGCTCCAGCGCGTACCCGAGTCGAAGTCGGTCAAGAACCGTCTCCACCTGGACATCGAGGTCGACGACGTCGAAGAGGCGATCGAGATCGTCCGGGCCCTCGACGGAACGCTGGTCGACCCTCCGAGGGTCGAGTACGACTGGCGGTACGCCGTCCTCGCCGACCCTGAGGGCAACGAGTTCTGTGCGATCCGCCGGAGCGAGCCCTGACGCCTGCGGGGACGAACGGCGCCGCGCATCCCGTGACGCGGCTCGTTGCCACCGCACGGAGGCGTCTTGGCGATAACCTGGGCCCGCGACGATGACCGATCCCGACCTTCCCGTGCCCGCCGATACCGGGCGAAGCTGGTGGCTCCAGGAGGCGCTCGCGCGCCCCGAGTTCGAGGGCGAGCCGGCACCGCCGCTCGAGGGCGACACCAGCGCCGACGTCGTGATCCTCGGCGGCGGCTACACGGGCTTGTGGACGGCGCTCCATCTGAAGGAACTCGACCCCGGCGTCGACGTCGTGCTGCTGGAGCAGGACATCTGCGGCGGCGGTCCGAGCGGACGCAACGGCGGCTTCATCAGCAGCTTCTGGGAGGACCTGCCGCACCTCGCGGAGGTGTACGGCGACGACATGGCGCTCCACATCTGCCGCGTGGGCGACGAGAGCATCGCCGCGATCGGCGCGTTCTGCGAGGCGAACGACATCGACGCCTGGTTCGCGGCCGACGGAGCCCTTGGGGTCGCCACGAGCGAGAGCCAGGTCGGCGCCTGGGCCGACCTGGTGATCACCGCGGACCGACTGGGCGTGGGCGACGACCTCGAGGTGCTCGACACCGCGGGGGCGCGCGCTCGGCTCGACTCCCCCGTCGTCGCCGGCGGCGTCTTCATGCCGCACGGGGCCACCGCGCAGCCCGCGCGTCTCGTGCGCGGCCTGCGCCGTGTGGCGATGGAGCGGGGGGTCCGGATCTTCGAGGGATCGCCCGTCACGCGGTTCGGGGCCGGCTCCCCGTCGATCGCCGAGACCCCCGGTGGGTCCGTGCGGGCGGGCTCGGCCGTGCTGGCGCTCAACGCGTGGTCCGCTCACCTCAAGCGGTTCCGCCGGACGATCACGGTGCGCGGGAGCTACATCGTGATGACGGCGGCGGCGCCGGAGGAACTCGCGGCGCTGCACTGGATCGACGGTGTCGGCGTCTCGAACTATCGGGCCGCCCTCCACTACCTGCGCACTACACCGGACGGGCGGATCGCCTTCGGGATCGGGGGCATGCAGCCGAACCTCGCCCGAACGATCGGCCCCCGGTTCGCGTACGACGAGCACGCGCTCCGCGTGGCGATCGCGGACCTCCACCGCATGTTCCCCTCGTTCCGCGACGTGCCCATCGAGGCGGGCTGGGGAGGCCCGATCGACGTCTCGGGTGCCCACCTGCCGTTCTTCGGCACGTTCGAGAACGGCGCCGTCCACTACGGGCTCGGCTACACGGGCAACGGCGTCGGCCCCGCGCACTTCGGTGGGAGGATCCTCGCCCTGCGCGCGCTCGGCCGCTACGAGGACGTGCTGGACCTGCCGTTCGTCGACGCCGACCCACTGCGGTTCCCACCGGAGCCGATCAAGTCACCGGGCGCGCTGATCGCCAACAGCGCGATCCGTCGCAAGGACGAGTTCGAGGATCGCGGTCAGGCGCCGAACCCGCTCGTGGACTTCGTGGCGCGACTGCCGAGGCGTCTCGGCTACCACCTGGGCCCGTAGCCGACGGTCCCCGAGGACGCGGGCCGGACGCCGTCCTCGAGCGCGCGGTCCTGCGGGAGGATGGAGCTATGGCATCCGTCGAGGGCATCATCAGCGCGGACGGTTTGACGAAGTTCTACGGGCACGATCGCGGGGTCGAGGATCTGACCTTCTCGGTCGGCAGCGGCGAGGTCTTCGGGTTCCTCGGGCCGAACGGCGCCGGCAAGACCACGACGATCCGAACGATGCTCGACTTCATCCGGCCGACCTCCGGGGCCGTGCGGCTGTTCGGGCTCGACGCCCATCACCGCGGGCCCGAGATCCATGCGAGGGTGGGCTACCTGCCCGGCGAGCTCGCGCTGTACGAGCGCCTGACCGGCGAGCGCTATCTCCGAGACTTCGCGGCCTTCCGTGGCGGCATCGACCTCGCGTACGCCCGGGACCTCGCCGGTCGTCTCGGGCTGGATCTCTCGAAACGGATCAAGGATCTGTCGCACGGCAACAAGCAGAAGGTGGGGCTCGTTCAGGCGTTCATGCATCGGCCCGACCTCCTGGTGATGGATGAACCGACGCAGGGGCTCGATCCCCTCGTCCAGCAGACCTTCTACGCCATGCTCGACGACGAGCGAGAGCGCGGCACGACGATCTTCCTGAGCTCGCACGTCATGCCGGAGGTCGAGCGTGTGTGCGACCGCGTGGGGATCATCCGTGAGGGCCGGCTCGCGACCGTGTCCGACATCGGCGACCTGAAGGCGCGGGTCCGGCGACGCATCGAGCTGCACTTCGCGGGCGCGGCGCCACGCGACGCCTTCGCGGCGCTGCCGGGGGTCCGTGGCCTCCGCTCCCACGGGGACGAGCTCTCGCTCGAGATCGAGGGCTCGGTCGATCCGGTGGTCAAGGAGGCCGCTCGGCACACGGTTGTGAACATCGCGACGCACGAGCCCAGCCTCGAGGACCTGTTCTTGGCCTACTTCGGGCCGAACGGCGAGGCGCCGGACGCCGCCGGAGGGGGCGATCGCACATGAGCGGCCTCTTCGAGAAGACGCTCCGCGACCAGCGGCGGGCGCTGATCGGGTGGGGGCTCGGCGTGGCCGGCGTGGCCGCGATGTACGCGGCGTTCTACCCGAGCATCCAGGAAAGCGCCGCCGGTCTGCAGGACTACCTCAAGAACCTCCCCGATGCCTTCCGCAACATCGTCGGCGGCGACTTCACCACGCCGGCCGGCTACCTGCGTAGCGAGACGTTCAGCACCATGGGCCCGATCCTCTTCCTTGTCTATGCGATCGGAGCGGGAGCTCGCGCGATCGCGGGTGAGGAGGAAGCGCGCACCCTCGACCTCCTGCTCTCGACCCCGATCCGACGGCGCCAGCTCCTGCTCGACAAGATCGGCGCGATGGTCGCAGCGTCGGCCGTGCTCGCTCTGGTGCTGTTCATCACGCTCGCGATCGTGGGTCCTCCCTTCGACCTCACCGTACCGCTCAGCAACCTCTTCGAGGCCTGCCTGATGCTGCTCCTCATCGCCCTCGCTTTCGGGGCGATCGCGCTCGCGATCGGCTGCGCGACCGGCCACCGGGGGCTCGCGCTGGGCGTGACGGGGGCCTTCGCCGTGCTCGCCTTCATCGTGAACGCGCTCGCGCCCTCCGTCGACGCGCTCGGCTGGGCACGGCCGCTCTCGCCCTTCCGCTGGTACATGGATCCGGACCCGCTCGTCGCGGGCGCGGCGCCGCTCAGCGTCCTCGTGCTGCTCGGGATCGCGGTCGTCTCGTGCGTCGTCGCCGCCATCACCTTCGAGCGCCGGGACCTGGCTGCCTGACGCCAGCTGGCGCTCGGCTACAGAGCGATCAACGCGACCCCGATGAGCGCCGCGGCGACGCCCGCGATCTGGATCCGAGAGAGGCGTTCATGGAGGGCGACCCGAGCCAGCAGCACCGTCGTCACCGGGTACAGCGAGGCCAGCACCGCGATCAGGCTCAGCAGCCCGCGCTGGGAGGCCAGCACGAAGAGCAGGTTCGCGCCGTTGTCGAGCACGCCCACCCCGGCGAGCGTCGCCAGTTGTTCCCCGTCCATCGAGAACGACGGCCGGCGGATCAGCAGCGGGACGGCCAGGAGCGACAGCGCGCCGACTCGAACCATCAGCACCGCCCATGCCGGGCTTTCACGGCCGGCCTCGTCGAGCAGGACGATCATCAGCCCGAGGCTCACGGCCGCCACGACCGCGAGCACCACGGCGCGCGGATGCACGCGCGCGCCGGCCTCGTCGCGGTGGCGCGCCGCCAGCACGACGCCGGCCAGCGCGAGCACCACGCCGACCAGCTGGATCGGCTCAGGGCGTTCGCCCCGCGCCAGCCCGACCGCCACCGGCACGATCCCCGACATCGCCGCGAGCGGCGCCACCACGCCCATCGGACCGATCGCGAGGCCGGAGTAGAGCGCGGCGAGCCCGACCGAGCCCAGCGCGCCTGCGGCCAGCCCGATCAGCAGCGCGCGCTCGTCCGGGATCGCGGCGCCGCTCACCAGAACCAGGACCCCCGTGAACAGGAGTCCCGCGAACTGCGAGACCGCCGACACCGTGAGGATCGACAGGCGCTTCGTCGACACGCCGCCGAGGAAGTCTGCCGATCCCCAACTCGCGGCGGCGCCCAGCGCGAGCACGACGCCGACCATCAGTCGAACGGCACCACGCGCACACCGTCCTTCCAGACCTGCGCGATACGTGACTTCAGCGTGTCGAACGCGAACGGGTCCCCGTCGACGACCACGACGTCCGCGCGCTTGCCGGGTTCGAGCGTGCCGAGCTCGTTCTGCAGACCCATCAGCTCGGCGGCGCTCGAGGTGGCCGCGACGAGCGCCTGCTCGGGCGTGAAGCCGTTCGACGCCATGTGCTTCAGTTCGTTCAGGTTCGTGCCGTGGGGCGCCACCGGACAATCGGTGCCCATCGCGACCTTCACGCCGGCCTCGGCCGCGAGCCGCATCGCCGCGAACTCCGGCCGCCCGAGCCCGCGGAGCTTCTCCCGCACCTGCTCGGGTACGTTGGGGTCGTTCGCGAGCTCCTCGGTGGTGTCGCCGGCCGTCAGCGTCGGGACGAGCCAGGTGCCGCGCTCGACCATCATCAAGGCGGCCTCCTCGTCCAGGTACGTGCCGTGGTCGATCGACCGCACACCGGCTCGCACGGCGCGCTTGATCCCCTCGGTCCCGTGCGCGTGCGACATCACCCACGTCCCGAGGTCGGCGGCCGTCGTCACGATCGCCTCGACCTCCTCGAACGAGAAGTTCGGCTCCATCGGATCGTCGCCCGGCGACAGGAACCCCCCCGAGGAGGCGATCTTGATCACGTCGGCCCCCGCCCGGATCACCTCGCGCGTCTTCCGGCTCACGCCATCGACGCCGTCGCACACGCCGGAGGGCATCCCCGGGTACTCCACATCCCAGGTGCCCCGGCCGCCGCTCGGGAGCCAGGGGTCGCTATGGCCACCCGTCATCGAGAGCATCATCACGGAGACCTGCATCCGGGGACCCACGAGGGTGCCCTCGTCGACCGCGTCGCGGAGTCCGGCGTCGGCGCCGGAGGCGTCGCGCACCGTGGTGATCCCCAGTTCGATCGTGCGGCGAAGGTTCAGGTGCGCCCGGAAGAACGGCATCGTGAACGGCTCATGCAGGGACCGCGCCTCGTCGAAGTCCTCGTACCGCATCGCGAGATGGACATGGCAGTCGAACAACCCGGGCAGGACCGCCGCGCCCGCGCAGTCCACGCCCTCATCGCCGTCGAGCCCGGGACCGACCTCGACGATGCGCCGTCCTCGATCACGACGTCGGCGTCGGCGAGCGGAGCGCCGGTCCCGTCGAAGACCCGCCCGCCGTGGAACACCGTCCTCGTCATCCGATCCCCTCCCCCGCGGCCCCCGGGGCCCTAGACTCCGGCCGGACCCTATCCCAGGAGCACACCGTGGACATGCGTTTGTCGGCCGCCGACCGTGACCTCCGGTCCAAGGCTCGCGACTTCACCGAGCAGGTGCTGATCCCCCTCGAGGACGAATGCGAGGCCAACGACGGCCTGTCACCCGAGAGCCACGCTGCCGCGAAGCAGGCGGTGCTGGACTGGAGCTTCAACGGGATCAACCACCCCGTTGAGGACGGGGGCCAAGGGCTCGACCTCTTCCAGCAGATGCTGGTGGAGGAGCGGTGGGGCCACGCGACGGGCGCGCTGTGGGACCTGCCGTGGCGTCCGTCGATCCCGCTGCAACGCGGCACCGAGGAGCAGAAGGAGCGGTACCTGCGTCCGGCGATCCGCGGCGAGCGGCGCGACGCGTACGCGATCACCGAGGAAGGAGCCGGCTCCGATCCATCGATGGTCGCGACGACGGCGCGGCGGGACGGCGGCGGATGGGTGATCGACGGCGAGAAGTGGCACGTCACGTCGGGCGACGTCGCCGACTTCTTCGAACTCCACGTGCACGTCGACGGCGACCCTGCGAACGCCACCGTGTTCCTCGTGGACAAGGACACGCCCGGCGTGCGGCTCGTCCGCACCCCCGCCTACATGCACACGTTCGTGTTCGAGCACCCGATCTTCGCGTTCGAGGGCGTGCGGGTGGCGGATGACCAGATGCTCGGCGGCATCGGCGAGGGGTACGAGCTCACGAAGGACTGGTTCGTCGAGGAGCGGCTGATGATCGGCGCGCGCACGATGGGCGCCTCGGCGCGGGCCCTCGACCTATCGCTCGCGTTCGCGAAGGAGCGCGAGCAGTTCGGGCAGGCGATCGTGCACTTCCAGGCGATCGAGTTCATGCTCGCCGACATGGCGGCCGAGATCATGGCCGCGAAGTCGATGCTCTACCGGGTGTGCTGGGAGGCGGCGCGCGGCGGCGCCGATCGCCGGTCCCTCCACGCGATGGCGAGCGCCGTGAAGCTCGTGTGCAGCGAGACGGCCGGGCGCGTGATCGACAAGGCGGTCCAGATCCACGGCGGCAGGGGGTACATGCGCGAGCACCCCGTCGAGCGCCTGTACCGGGAGCTCCGCGTCGACCGGATCTGGGAGGGCACCTCCGAGATCCAACGCGTCGTGATCGGCAACGAGCTTCGCAAGCGCGGCGCCGGTCGGTACACAGGCTGGCCCGCCGAGGAGTAGCCTCACCCTCGGAAGACCGGATCGCGGAGGGAGCAGCCATGTCGATGCCAGGCGGAGGACCCCAGTCTCGAGACCCGGGCGCCCAGCGCTGGGGGGCCGAGCAGGAGCAGATCAACAAGGCGGCGGAGCAGGCACACCTCGCCCACGAGCTCGAACGCGCCGAAGCCGAGCGCGCGGCCGAGGACGGTGTGGCACCCCCGGCGCCGAAGAAGCCGTGGTGGAAGTTCTGGGCCTAGCGCCTCGATGGCGTACGGCAACCACGGCCGGTGCAGGTTCTGGGCGTCGCGGTCCGAACCGAGGTCGGACACGGCAGGACCGGAGGACCCGCAGACACCGGTCGGTTGACCTCATCCACCCCGTCGGCCGCCCTCTAGGTTGATGGGTGATGGACCGAACGGAGCACGACCCGGGCTTGCGATGGCGCCTGCCGGTGCTGACGTCGCTCGACGGGTATCGACGCTCCTGGATCTCGCGTGACCTCACCGCCGGCCTCCTGATCGTCGCGATCGCGATCCCCTTGAGCATGGGGATGGCCGAGGTGGCCGGCATGCCACCGGTCGCCGGGCTCTACAGCTGTGTCCTCCCGCTCGTGGCCTACGCGGTCTTCGGCTCATCGCGCCAGCTGGTGATCGCGCTCGATGCCTCGACCGCGGCGATGCTTGCCGCGGCGGTCGCGGGGATGGCGGGCGGGGACCCGGTCCGATACGCGGCCCTGGCCGGCGCGACGGCCGTGCTGGTCGGGGTGATCCTGATCACCGCCGGCTCCGCGCGGCTCGGCCTCGTGGCGGACTTCCTCTCCGAACCGGTCCTGCTCGGCTATCAAGCGGGGCTCGCGGCCGTCGTGATCGCGAGCCAGCTGCCGCGGTTCCTGGGCATCACGGTCGAGACCAGCGACACGATCCCCCGCTACGGCGAAACGCTCTCGAACCTCGGCGAGGCCAACCCGTGGTCGGTGGTGATCGGCGTCGCGGTGCTCGCGACGATGATCGGGGTGCGGCGATGGAGGCCGGCGGTGCCCGGTGCGCTCATCGGCGTCCTCGGCGCGACCGTCGTCGTGGGGCTGCTGGACCTGCAGGCTCGCGGCGTGGCGGTGCTCGGTCCGCTCCCCTCCGGGCTGCCACCCCTCGGGGTGCCGGATGTGTCCCTGCACGATCTCGTCCAACTCATCCCGGCCGCGGCGGCGATCGCGCTCGTCGCGGCGGCCGACACGCTCGTGAGCTCGCGGGCGTTCGCGGCGCGCAACGGGTACCAGGTCGACGCGAACCGCGACCTGATCGGGCTGGGCGCCGCCAACCTTTCCGCCGGATGCTCGGGCGGCATCACCACGAGCGCGAGCGCGGCGCGCACGGCGGTGGCCGAGTCCGTGGGTTCCAGATCGCAGGTCGCGGGGCTCACCGCCGCGGCGCTCATGGTGATGGTGCTGCTCTTCATGACGGGGTTCCTGCGCGACGTGCCCATCCCGGCGCTCGCTGCGGTCGTGATCGGCGCCGTGCTCCGGCTGATCGAGGTCGGGTCGCTCCGCACCTTGTGGCGGGTGCGACGCGCCGAGTTCGCGATCGCAGCGGCCGCGTTCCTCGGCGTGGCGTTGGTCGGCGTGCTCGAAGGGGTCGTGGTCGCCATGGCGCTGTCCCTCCTCGACTTCGTCGGACGCACGAGCCGACCCCACGACGCCGAGCTCGGCCGCGTCCCGGGCCGAACCGGCTATCACGACGTGCGCCGTGCCGGCGGCGGTCGTCGGGAGCCCGGCATCCTCGTCTACCGTTTCGACGCGCCGCTCTTCTACGCGAACGCGGATCGGTTCCGCATGCGGGTCCGGACGCTCGCCCGGCGCAGCCGGGACCTGAAGCTGATCGTGATCGACGCGTCAGCGGTGGGTGACATCGACATCACCGCGGGGCGGATGCTCGGCGAGCTCCAAGAAGGGTTCGCCGCCCAGGGGATCCGGCTCGTGATCGCGGGGGCCGTCGGCCGCGTCCGCGACCTGCTCGTCGGTGACGATCTCAAGGAGGACTTCGTCGCGGGCGACATGTACGACACCGTGGAGGAGGCGGTGGCCGACCGGGAACCGCTGCCTACGGGACGTGCGAGGTGAGCGGACCCGTGACGACGTTGAGCGCGGTCAGGACGGGGTAGGAGATCGCCACCAGCCCGAGCACGATCGCGATCGAGGTCGAGAACCGTCCCCGCCCGCCCGAGCTCGACAGGATCCCGAGCAGGAGGGCCATCACGCCCAACACCGCCGCGAGGACCGCGATCTGGTCCGCGAAGGATGCGGACTCGGCGAGCTGCGAGCCGTAGGAGCCGAGCATGTGCGTCTGGGGCTGGAACCGCACGAGCCACAGCGCCGTGCTCAGGACCGCGCCGGCGAGCCCAGTGATCAGCGCGACACCGCTGATGGGGTCGGAGTACGAACGGCCGGAGCTCTCATAGATGCCCATGTCTGCAACCATGAGACTCCCCCGCACCCCGCCGCACAATGCGTCGAAGGTCTCGATCTCGATTGGGACGAACGGCCCACCCCGTCCGAAGGACGCAGACGGCTACGTGCCGTCGAGGCAGCCGCGAACGGCGTCGGGCAGACCGGGGATGGTGAGGCCCGCCCCGCCCTGAACGAAGTCGTAGCGCGTGCCCTGCCACTCACCTGGCAGGCCGCGGTAGGCGGTGGGCGTGGTATCGGCCGAGTTCCACTGGAATCCGCTCCAGTCCGGCGAGGCGAACCCCTGCGTGTCGTAGGGAGCGACCGCGGCGACCCCTCGGCCGAACCGGCGCTGCTCGACGATGAAGCGGCCCTGGTACGACCAGTCCCCGTCGACGTAGAGCTTCACGTACCAGCGCCGGATGTCGCGCAGATACCCCTTGTCCTCCGATGGCGGCGACTCGGGTCCCACGAAGTACCGCATGTCGACGACGACGAAGTCGCCCTGGACCGGAGCCGTGCGACGGATCACGCCGAGCGGGTCGGTGAAGTCGGGTGAGCCGGAGGCCGGGGTGGTCCATCCTCGCTCGCACGAGGGCGAGGGAGCCCCCTTCGTCTCCGGGGCGGAGGCGGGCGTGGCGGGCGGTGTCGGCGAGGCGGCCACCACCTCGCCTCCAGCGAACGAGGGATTGGGCGTGGCAGGCGCGTTCGAGAAGGGATCGTCGGCGCGCTCGCTCCCGCCCCGGTCACACGCGGTCATCAGCAGCGCGCCGGCCACGAGCAGGGTCACGGTCCTCCGCATCGACCAAGCCTACGCATCCGTTGTGGCGAACCCATGACGAGGCACCCGAGCTTCACGCGTTCGTCACGACGATTGATAGAACTGGAGGGGCATGACCGACCGACCACACCCCCACGACGAGGAACGGGGCGACGCGCATCCGCTGCCGCTGAGCCGCCGCCGGTTCCTGCAGACCTCGGCGATGGCCGTGGCCGGCGGCGTCCTCTTCTCCTGCACGGGGGGGAAGACGATCCCCTCGGTGGACGACACGACCCCGTCGATCGACACGAACACGCCGATCAAGCGCGTGATCTACGTGATGCTCGAGAACCGGAGCTTCAACAATCTCTTCGGGACGTTCCCCGGAGCGACCGGCACCACCGTCGGCGTCGAGAACGGGAACGAGAAGCCGTTGATCCCCTGCCCGGACTGGCTGCCCGGCGACCTCCCGCACGACCGGGCGGCCTACCTGAACTGCGTGAACGGCGGGAAGCTCGACGGGTTCGGCACCGGCATCTACGGCTCGACCTACGCGTACACGCAGTTCGACGAGCCGCAGATCCCGAACTACTGGATGTGGGCCAGGGAATACGCGCTCTCCGACAACTTCTTCGCCTCGGCGGCCGGACCGAGCTACGGGAACCACT
This sequence comes from uncultured Actinomycetes bacterium, assembly GCA_963816275.1. Classification (GTDB taxonomy): domain Bacteria; phylum Actinomycetota; class UBA4738; order UBA4738; family HRBIN12; genus JAOUEA01. The sequence continues at coordinate 17,057 of CAWFJU010000012.1, read as the reverse complement.
ACTACTTCATCGCCGGCCAGTCGGGCGGCGTGATCGACAACCCCGAGAACATCGAGACGCGCGTCGAGGGCGAGAAGACGTACAAGAGCTGGGGGTGCGACGCGATCGGCGACGACGTCTTCGTCTTCGTCAAGGACGACGAGGGGAACCTCACGAAGCGCGACACGTGCTTCACGTTCAAGACGGTGGGCGAGCAGCTCGGCGAGATCGGCGTCGATTGGGCCTACTACTCCGCGGTGCCCGGACAGGTCGGCTACTTCTGGAACGCGTACAACGGGATCTCGAACGTCTTCCATACCGACCTGTGGCACGAGCACGTGCGCCCGGTCGACCGGCTCGTGCAGGACATCGAGGCCGGGTCGCTGCCGCCGGTGACGTGGGTCACCCCGAGGTTCGAGCTCTCGGACCACCCGCCGTTCTCGACCGGGCACTCGCACAACTGGATCACCGACATCGTGAACGCGGTGATGAGGAGTCCCGGAGTGGGAGCACACCGCGATCTTCCTGACGTGGGACGAGTGGGGCGGCTTCTACGACCCCGTGATGCCGCCCGAGGTCGACCCCGTCGGGCTCGGGATCCGCGTGCCGCTCCTCACGATCAGCCCGTACACGCGCCGAGGCGTCATCGACGACGAGCTCGGCGAGTTCTCGACGCCGCTCCGGTTCATCGCCGACAACTGGGGACTCGACTACCTGACCCCGCGGATCGCGAACACCCACAGCTTCGAGCACGTGTTCGACTTCTCGAAGGAGCCGCGCGCGCCGGTGATCGGCAAGAAGCGCGCGCCGGCCTACGGCACGCCGTTCACGTGGCCGGGCGACACGTACCCGGGCTGGGAGACCGGCACCACGCCGGTCGAGAACCCCTTGTAGCTACGCGATCGCGCCCAGCCGCGCCCGTTCGAAGGCGTGAGCGAGACGCAGGACCCCGAGGTCGTCGCCGCGCCGTCCCACGATCTGGAGACCGACCGGCAGCCCGTCGTCGGTGACGCCGCACGGCACCGCGATCGACGGCGAGCCCGTGACCGTGATGCACCAGCACGATTCCATCCAGTCGAGGTAGGTCCGCATCGGCGCCCCGGCCACCTCGGTGGGGAACTCGATCTCCGCGTCGAACGGCGGGACCTGCGAGACGGGCAGCACGAGGTACTCGAACCGCTGGAAGAAGTCCGCCGTGCGGCCGACCAGGTCGGTGCGCAGTCGCTCCGCCCGCGCGAGGTCGGCCTGCGTGAGCTTCAGCCCTTCCTCGACGTTCCACACGATCGTCGCTTTCATCCGGTCGCGATGCTCGGCGAGGAGCTCCCCCAGGTCGGCCGCGTAGCTGTGCGCCCGGAGCGTCAAGAAGATCTCGCGCGCGTCGGTGAGATCCGGGAAGGCCCCCTCGGTTCGGCAGCCGATCGCCTCGAACGTCGACCGGCTCCGGTCGACGACCGCCGGGACCGCCGGGTCGAACGGCATCGTTCGATCCGCCGCCGGCGCCCACGCGACGACCGGCGCGCCCAGGTCGGCGTCGAGCGGCGGGGCGAAGACGGCGCCCGGCTCGGGGAGCGAGATCGGCACCCTCGGGTCCGGCCCTGCGAGCGCCGAGAGCAGGAGGGCCGCGTCCTCGACGGACCGGCCCATCGGGCCGTCCACCGAGAGGTCGTCCCAGGCGTTCGTGGTCGGCCAGGACGGGACCCGGCCCGGCGACGGGCGGAACCCCACGACGCCGCAGAAGCTCGCGGGGTTGCGGAGCGACCCTCCGAGGTCGCTGCCGTCCGCGATCGGCACCATGCCGGTGGCGAGTGCGACGGCCGCCCCACCCGACGAGCCGCCGCTCGTCTTCGAGGGGTCGTACGGGTTGCGCGTCGTGCCGAACACCTCGTTGAAGGTCTGCGAGCCAGCGCCGAACTCAGGGGTGTTGGTCTTCCCGAGGAGGACCGCTCCCGCGTCGTGGCATCGCTCCACCAGCAGGTCGTCCTCGTCGGGCACCGCGTCGGCGAAGATCGGCGATCCGGCCGTGGTTCGGATCCCCGCGGTGGCCACCAGATCCTTGTGGGCGATCGGGAGGCCGTGGAGGGGGCCTACCGCCTCGCCGTGCGCGATCGCCTCGTCGAGCTCGGCGGCACGGGCGGCCGCGTGCTCGGGGACGAGCGTCACGATCGCGTTGACGGTGGGGTTCACCGCCTCGATCCGCCGCAGATGCGACTGCAGCACCTCGCGGGCCGACACCTCGCGGTCGCGCAGCATCCGTGCGAGGACGGTCGCCGGAAGGTCGCAGGGTTCGCCGGCGGTGCTCATGTACCGCAAGGCTACTGCGGCGCGGTCCGTGGCCCGCACGCTAGGCTCGCCGCATGCGCATGATCAGGAGCCGCGGAACCCCCTTCGAGCGTGGGCGCACGGTGGGCGCCGCCCTCCGCGACGAGATCGAGCGCTCGGTGGCGTTCACGATGGACTGGGCGGCCGGCCTCGGCGCCGACCGCCCCCGGGTCGAGGAGTTGCTGGCCCCCTACGACGAGGTCAGCGCTCGCGTCGTGCCCGACCTGATGGAGCTCCTCGCTGGGATGGCCGAGGGTTCCGGCGTCGACCCGGTGGCGCTCCGGGCCACGAACGCGTTCGAGGAGCTCTACGCCGTGCTCGACCCCGAGGCGCTGGGTGCGCCCGTCGAGCGCTGCACCGACGCGCTGCTGCGCGGCCCGGACGGTCCGATCCTGGTGCACCAGGAGCAGTGGTACGCGGCGGACGCCGACAGCATCGCGATCGTGATCGACGAGCCCGACGACGGGGTCGCGGTCGTCTCGCCGGTGGTGGCGTCCGGCGTGCCGCTCGTCGGGATGAACGCGACGGGGACCTCGCTCGGCGCGATGTCGCTGACCGCCGCCGACGAGCGGGTGGGCGTGCCCCGCATGTTCGTGGCGCGCACGGCGCTCGACGCGCGCGATCGCGCCGAGGCGTGGGCGACCGTCACGATGCCCGGGCGCGCCGGTGGCTACACCTACTGCTACGCGTTCCCGACGGCGATACGGCGCTGTTCGAGACCACGGGCACGACCGCGGCGGACCTCCACGGCTCGACCACGCACTCGAACCACGCGCTCGACGGCACGGTCGCGGCCGTCTGCCCGTCCGGCTCGGACGGGTCAGGAGCCGGCTGGCCCGGATGCGCGAACTGACCGCCGACCGGAACGAGTGGACGGTGCCCGACGCCTGCGCGTTGCTCGGCGACCACGGCGCCGACGGGCAGGACATCTGCGTGCATCCCGACCCCGCGGAGGGCCCCGAGGCCAGCGCGATCATGTTCGGGATGGTGGCCGACGTCGCGAACCGAACGCTGTGGGTCGCGCCGGGCAATCCGTGCACGAATGCGTTCGAGCCGTACTCGCTGGACGAGCTGCTCGGCTAGACGATCGAGGAGGCTCCGCCTCGTTCGCACTTTGATAGAAGTCGGCGGCGCGTGCCGGGACGCGTGGACGTTACGGCTCCTTCAGGCCGAGACGCTCTCGCTCCCCCGCCCCGCCACGACTGCTCCCCAGATGAACATCACAATCGTGGGGAGATACAGGAGCCCGACGCCACCTATGAGAAGCACGACGGCTGTTAGGGAAGTGAGCATCGCCGAGGCGATCAGTTCCGCCCTTCCACTCTTCCAGAGGGCGAGAAGTGCACCCGCCAAGGCCGGGACCAGGATGACGAAGACGCCTGGCTTGTCGATGGCGATGATCCTGACGATCAGAACGCCGGTGAGTGCAAGGGATAACACAGCTCCCACACGGGCAACGCGATTCCTCATGTGGATCGCCTCCTGGAGCAAATACTACGCGTCGTTCGATTCGCCGCAAGAAGAGGCGGAGCGTGCAGGGGCACGTGCGACTTCCGCCCAGGAGCCGTGACTCGGCTTGGCCGACGCTCCAGACCCACCGTGCCTCCGTATGCCGGAGGCCCGTTCGTGGATTCCGAGGCCAGCCGAGCAGTGGTCACTCGCTTCCTCGACGAGGTGTTGATCGCACATGATCTGGGGGCGCTAGCTGAGCTCGCTTCCCCGGACATCCTCATTCATCCCGCCGCGATGCCATGTGAAGCCGGCTACTACGGCGTCGCAGGGGCGGGGCGTTGGTTGGGATCGAGCTGGGATGCCTTCCCGGATCTGACTGTCTCTGACTATTCCACGGTCGCACAGGGCGACATCGTTGCAGTACGGTGGAGCGCACGGGGCACATCAACCTGCAACTTCCTGATGCTGCCACCGACGGGTGAGGTGGTCGAGTACAGGGGAGTGTCGATCTACCGCATCGAGGACGACACGATCGCCGAGATCTGGGACACCCGCAACACGCTGGGCATCCTGCTCCAACTCAACCCCGACTTCGCGGCCGGGTCCTGCTGCACCAAGCCGCCGTGTAGTCCTCGGCGAACCCGCGAAGCTGCTCGGGATCCGGTGTCATGCTGCCCTCCTCTGTCGGCGCAGCGAACCGTACGCGCCGCAACGACCCCCGAGCACCGCAAGGAACGACACGGCACGATCCTGGGTGCGCTTCAAGCCCAGGACCGAACGGGACTTCTGAGGTGTCAGGGCGCTGTGGCGTAGGGCGGCCCTCACGCGCCGGGGTACGGGTGTAGTTCGGCCCCATGTGGCAGGTTGGAATGCGCGACCTCTCTATGCCTGTCCGCTCATCACCCGGTAGAGGCGCCAGCGGTCAGGGACTCCCTTCAGCTCGTGTTCGCCAGCGTCCTCGAACACGAGGCCGGAGCCTGCAACCAGGTCTTTGACCGTCGACGAGACCAACACCTCTGACGCTCCGGCCATCGCACCGACGCGGGCACCGACATGCACCGCGATGCCGCTCACCTTTCCGTCCATCAGCTCGCACTCGCCCGTATGTAGCCCGGCCCGGATTTCCAGCCCGAGGTCGCGGACCGCGTCCACGATCGACGTAGCGCAGTGGATGGCCCGCGCAGGTCCGTCGAACGTGGCGAGGAATCCGTCGCCCGCCGTATCAACTTCTCGCCCGCGGTAGCGGCCGATCAACGCCCGAACGACCTCGTGGTGGCGCGCGAGGAGCGACTTCCACGCGCCGTCGCCGATGCTCGCGGCCTTGGCGGTTGAGCCGACGATGTCGGTGAAGAGCACGGTCGCGAGCACGCGGTCGATCTCGGCCTGTTCCGTTCGGATCGACCGCACGAACCCGTCAACAGCGTCGAAGACCTCGTCAGCGTTTCTCCTGTTGACCATGAAGATGAAGTCGTGACCTGACAGCTCCATGAACGTGGTGCCGGGGATCCGCTCGGCGAGGTCGCGAGGGCCTGCGGACGACTCGGCATTGGCTAGGACGAGGGTCGGGGCCTGCACCGAGCCGAGCACGGCGCGCACGTCGATTGAGTACCAGAAGTCCAGAAACGCCAGCGCCTCCGCGGGCGAGGCACCATACCGCATGGTCTTCGCATACCAACGTGCGTATCCGGCGTCTCCGACCCGGCTGGGCGCCTCGTCCGCGATCCATTCCTCCGCCAACGCGATCGAACCCCACCCCGCGGCGGTCTTCTCTCGGTCGATCCGGAAGTCCTCGAGCGTCATGCCGGTCGGGTAGTCCGGTGCCCAGGCGATCCGGGCGGTCGTCCCCCAGAGGATCAGCGCCACCACCCGGTCCGGATGCATCGCTGCGAAGAACGTCGCGAGCGCGCCTCCTTCGGCGCCACCAAATAGGACCGCTCGTTCGGACCCGACCGCGTCTAAGACGGCACGCAGGTCGTCGGCGCGCATGTCGAGATCGGGCATCACCACTCGATCGGAGAGCCCGGCCCCACGCTTGTCGAACAGGATGACCCGAGACATCGACGTGAGTCGCTCCACGAAGTGCGCCATGCTGGGGTCCTCCAGTTCCACTTCGAAGTTGGCGGCGAACCCCGTGAGGAAGACGAGGTCGATGGGACCCTCGCCGCGCATCTGATACGCGATGTTCACGCCGTCGACGGTCTTCGCGTACTTGGTCTCGGGGATCTTCACGCCCGCATCCTGCCCGTCGACCTCACCCGTGGCAAACCGGCGCCTTCTTCAGTCGACTTCCACATGAACGGCGAGACGTCCAGCCTAGATTCCCAATCCGAGCGGCTTTCTGGGCTGGGGCACGGGACCGGTTTGGCCCATCGGAATGCGGCGCCGGGCGCGGAGGTTGACGACCTCAGTCGAAGCTATACGTCCCTTCCCAATGCCACAGCCCCTCCGGATCGGCCGAGACATCGGCATGAGCTTGGAGCCCGGTGAACGTCCCGGTCCCGCCCGAGAACGTCGCCACGCCCTTGCCCGCGGAAAGATCGAGCACGACATGGCCGGCCGCCGTGTTGCCCGACCCGGCGTCGAGAACGACGTCGGTGTCCAGCGAGCCCTCACCAGCCGCCTCTGCGTAGACGACCTTCGACCCGACCCCTATCTCTTCGAGGTTCGAGGACGTGATCGTGCAGAAGTCCCCGGCCAGGCCCTTGTACTCCGAGCACTCCTTGGTCACATGGAGCTCTCCGCTTCGGGGCATGGCGCCCCTCCTTCCGGCTCGCGGACCCTCAGGAATCCGAGGGTGTGACGAGGCTACTCTGAATCCGGGCTCGCTGTTGACGATGGCGGGTCTCGACCAGCAGGTGCCGCGACATCGGCGAGGGCAGCTGGGGCACCCGCCGCCGCCCTCCAGTCCGATATCTCGCAGCACGCGATGCCACGGCGGCCCTCGTCGCACCAATGGTCGAACCAGGCGCATCTTCCGCCTGGCCGACAGAGGCATTTCTGCCTCTTCGCCTTCTTGATGGACGTCGACGAAGAACGGACGTCTACGAAGGCGCAGCGTGCCGGTGTCGTCTGGTGACAACGCGGAACGCGGGGCGAACCGCCTGGAACACCAATACGCCAACCGTCACGTTGATGAACCCGAACCATGCTGCGCCCACGAAATGCGAGAGGTCAGCGATGGTCCCGTCCGCTAACAGCAGCACTGCCCAGCCGATGGTCGCCGCCGGAATCGTGATACGCCACCACTTACCGAACACGAGGCCCGCGAGGAGCAGGGTCGGAATCACACATCGAGGCTACTCGGGTGGGAGGCATGACACCAGATGCATCTTCCGTCTGAGCGTCTATCCCGCCGGGATCACGAGCGCGTCGACGGCCGCGCAGCCGTTCGGCGACACGATCACCGGGTTCACGTCGAGGGCGCTCAGTAGGTCGCCGAGGTCGGCGGCCAGCACCGAGAGCCTCGAGATCGCGCGGACCAGGGCGTCGACGTCGCTCGGCTCGGCGCCGCGCACGCCGTCGAGCAGTGGTCGGATCGTCAGCCGGTCGACCAACCGGCGAGCGCCGGCCTCATCGAGCGGCGGGAACGCCAGCGAGCGGTCGTGCAGCAGCTCCACCAGGATCCCGCCGGCCGCCACCAGCACCAGCGGCCCGAACGTCGGGTCCCGCACGATCCCGAGCGCGACCTCGATACCCGTCGGCGCCATCGCCGCGATCACGACCTGCGGACCGAGCCGGCCGGCCACGTCCTCGTAGGCGGCGCGCACCGCGTCGGCGTCGGCCAGCCCGACCTTCACGCCGCCCACGTCGGACTTGTGCTGCACGCCCGGCGCCGCGGTCTTCAGCACGACCGGGAATCCGATCTCGTTCGAGGCGGCGACGGCTTCGTCGACGCTGGACGCCGCGCGGGCCTCGGCCACCGGCACGCCGTAGTCGGCAAGGAGCGCGATGCCCTCGAGCTCGCTCACCTCCTCGCCGGTCGTCAGCCGGCCGCGCCACCGGGCCCGCACGTCGTCGTCGACCGGTGAGGGCGCCCCCGTCGGCGGGCGCGCCCGCACCTCGCGGTGCGCCAGCAGCGCACGGATCGCGACGAGGCCCGACGAGGTTCCTCGAGCACCGGGATCCCCTGATCGCGCAGGTAGGCGGCCTCCTCGAGCGCCACCGCGCTCGCGAGGTTCGAGAGCACGCAGAAGGGCTTGCTCGATGCCTCGAACACGTCGCGGGCGATCTGCAGGTAGCCCTCGTCGTACGGCTCACCCTGGCGCGTGAGATCGACCACGAAGGCCACGGCGGCGACCCCGGGATCGTCGTGCATCGCGAGCAGGGAGTCGCGGAAGATCCGGTCGGCGTCGTGACCGGTCCCCCACGCGTCGATCGGGTTCGCGGCGACGAGGCCCGGGTCCAGGATGCCGTCGATCGTCTCGCGGGTCTGGTCGGATATCGCCGCGAATGGCACGCCCACGTCGAGCGCGCGATCGACGAAGAGCGCACGCTCCCCGCCGGAGTCGCAGAGCGCCCCGAGCCCGGTCCCGCCCGTCACGCGGCGCGGCGACGAGAACAGCTCCATCGCGTCGGCCATCTCCTCGAGCGAGAGGACCTCGTGCACCCCGTGCGCGTCGAACAGCGCCTCGAACGCGCCGTGCTCGCCCGCGAGCGCGCCGGAGTGCGCGGTCACCATCGCCTTCGCGCCCTCGGTGCGGCCCACCTTGAGCGCGATCACGGGGACATCCATCTCGGCGGCGCGCGCCAGCTGTGAGCGGAACCCGGCCGGGTCGCGCACGGTCTCGAGCAGGAGCGCGAGCACCTTCGTCTCGGACTGGTCGAGCGCGTACGCCATGTAGTCGGCCATCGTGGCGCCCAGCTCCTGTCCCGCGGAGACCAGCAGGTTGAACCCGATCCCGCGGTCGTTGAACGCGAGCGCGGCGAAGGCCGAGCCGGAGTGCGAGATGAACGTCACAGGCCCGTGCCGGATGTCATCGGGCGTCGCGAACCCGGTGGCGCGCAGCTTGTGCGTCTCGTTGCAGAAGCCCATCCCGTTGCCGCCGCACAACGGGACGCCCGCCGTACGGACCGCGGCCGCGATCCGTTGGGGCAGTGGCGGCATGCCCGGTTCGGGTGGCGCATCCTCGTACAACGACGAGAAGGTCACGAGCGACCTCGCACCGGCGTCGATCGCGTCGTGCACGGCCTGTTCGATCCGCTGGTTCGCGACGCCCAGGATCGCGAGATCGACCCCGTCGCCGGGGGCGTCGGCGATCGAGGGATAGCACGGGAGTCCCTGGACCTACTCGTACCCGGGGTTCACGGGGAGGACCTCGCCCTCGTAGCCGCCGCGCCGGAGCTCGACGATCATCGAGTGGCCGAGCGAGCCCTCCTTGACGCTGGCGCCGACCACGGCGACGGACCGCGCCTCGAGCATCGGCTCGAGGGCGGTCAGGTCACCGCGTGACGGTTCGCCGGAAGTGGTCAAGTCTCCTGACTACTTCTTCCCGAACGCCTTGTCCTTCTTGGCCATGTTGAAGGCCTGCCAGCCGGGGATCCCGTTGACGCCGCCGCCGCCGTGCGTGGCGCACGAGCCGTGGTACAGGCCCCGCACCGGCGTCCGGAAGTCGGCGAACCCGGGGGCCGGCCGCATGTGGAACAGCTGGTCCACCGAGAGCTCCCCGTGGAAGATGTTCCCGCCGATCAGGCCGAGGTCCTGCTCCATGTCGTACGGCCCGATCACCTGGTAGTCGATGATCGAGTCCTTGAAGTTGGGCGCCAGGTCGTTGTACCCGTCGAAGATCCGCTGGGCGTAGGCGTCGAGCTCCTCGCGGTGCGGCTCGTTCACCCAGTCGTCGGGGACCCACTGCGTGAACATCGAGAAGACGTGCACGCCCTCGGGCGCGAGCTTCTTGTCGAGCGTGGTCGGGATCGTGCCGTCGACGAACGGCGCCACCGAGGGCTTCCGGTCGATGTGCGCGTCCTGGAACGCGCGCTCGGCGTACTGCGGCGAGAAGCAGAGCTCGACCGACCCCGTGTGGTGGTCCTGCTGGTTCTTGCCCGGCATCGACGTGAAGTCGGGAAGCTCGCTGATCGCCACGTTGATCTTGACCGTGCCCGAGCGGGTCTTCCAGCGTTCGATGTCCCAGAGGAAGTCCGCCGGGAGCTCGTGGCGGTCAAGCAGGTCGAGGAACGCGATCTTCGGGTGGATGCAGCTGACCACCACCGGCGCGCGAAGCTCCTCACCGTTCTCGAGGGCCACGCCCACGGTGCGGCCGCCACGGACGAGGATCTTCTGCACCTTGGCGCCCGTGCGGATCTCGGCGCCGAAGGACTCGGCAGAGCGGCGGATCGAGTCGCTCACCGCGCCCATGCCGCCCTGCTGGAACCCCCACGAGCCGAGGTGGCCGTCGCCGACGTCACCGATCGAGTGGTGGAGCATCACGTAGGCCGTGCCGGGCTCGTCGGGACCGGCCCACGTGCCGATCACGCCGTTCACCGTCAGCATCGCCTTGATCGCGTCGGACTCGAACCAGTCGTCGAGCAGGTCGGTCACGCTCATCGTGAAGAGGCGGGTGACGTCGGCGACGCCGCGCTGGCCGAGCTTCCGCATGTTCCACGCGGTCTGCAGCTGCGGGAGCAGGTCGCCGATGCTCATCGACCCCAGGTGCGGGGGCACGCTGATCAGGAGCGGCCCGAGCACGTCGCTGACGCCCTTCATCCACGCCTCCCACTTCGGGAGCGTGTCGGCGTCCTTCTTCGAGAACTGGGCGATCGAGTCGTAGCTCTTCTTCGCGTCGTCGGCGTAGACCGTGATCGCGCGGCCGTCGGGGAACGCCTGGAAGTACGGGCCGAACGGGCGTCACGTCGTAGCCGAACTGCTTCAGCTTCAGCTCGCGGATGATCGTCGGCGGCATCAGCGACATGACGTAGGAGTACGTGGTGACGTTGATCTCCGGGTGGTCGGCGAACGGGGCGCTCGTGTCGGCGGCCCCGCCGGTCTTGTCGCGGGATTCGAGCACCACCGTGCGGGCGCCGGCGCGCGCGAAGTACGCGCCGCTCGTCAGGCCGTTGTGGCCGCCCCCGATGATGATCGCGTCGTAGGTGTTCGCCATCGTTGGAACCGTCCTTCCCCAGGTCGAGAACGCCGCCATCATGCCCTGAATCTGAATCACCAGTCAACTTCTCTCGAGGCCCACGCGGTTTTGACTCCGCTGCTCAAGAGGGTAAGGTTGCTTGAACGGTCAGCCAAAGAGCGCCGCGAATCAGCCTCGGCCCTGTACGTCGTTCAAGGAGCCTTGAGATGGCCAAGACCCGAGCGAAGCAGACGAAGGACCGGCACCAGGAGATCCTGGACGCCGCCGCGCGCGTGATCACCGATCGCGGCCTCGCCGAGACCCGGATCTCCGACATCGCCGACCGCTGCGGGGTGTCGCCCGGCCTGATCCTCTACTACTTCGAGTCGAAGGACCGACTGCTCGTCGAGGCGCTCACGTATGCGAACGACAAGTACTACCTTGCGCAGGCGCGGGAGCTCCGGCGCATGGATTCGGCCGTCGACCAGCTCCGCCGGCTGATCGACCTCTCGGTACCTGGCCTGCTCCCCGACTACGAGCGGCTCGAGGAATGGGCGCTCTGGATCGAGATCTGGGTGCGGGCGCTCCGCGATCCCGCGCTCGCGAAGGAACGCGAGGTGCTGGATCGACGCTGGCGCCAGTCGATCGCCGACATCGTGCGCCACGGCCGGACCACCGGGGAGTTCCCCGACGGCGAGGACGCCGACGAGCTCGGCATGGAGCTGGGCGCCCTGATCGACGGCCTCGCGATCCAGGTGCTGATGAACGACACCCAGGTCAGCCCGGAGCGGATGCAGGACACATGCCGGCGGGTCGCCTCGAAGCTGACCGGCGCCGAGATCTAGCGTCATGCGCTAGCCTCCGCGCGTGGCCCCGACCCCGCTGATCCTGGACGTCGACACCGGCGTCGACGACGCACTCGCGCTCCTCTATGCGGTCGCCTCCCCGGAGGTCGACCTGATCGGCGCCACCACCGTGATGGGGAACGTCACGATCGAGCACACGACCGAGAACACGCTCGCGGTGCTCGAGGTGGCCGGCCGCGGCGATATCGAGGTCGCGCGAGGCGCATCCAAACCGCTCCTCAAGGACCACGAGCCCTTCCCCGTCGTGCACGGCGCGCGCGGGCTCGGTGGCGCCGACCTCCCCCCGCCGACCCGGTCGCCCTCGGAACGGAGCGCCGCCCAGCTGATCGTCGAGTCCGCTCGCGCTCGCCCCGGCGAGATCCTGCTCGTCGCGACCGGCCCCCTCACGAACGTCGCGACCGCGCTGGCCGAGGAGCCTGCTCTCCCGAAGCTGCTCCGCGGGTTCGCATTGATGGGCGGCGCCTACGCCCGCGGCGGCAACACGACGCCCGCGGCCGAGGCGAACGCGTGGATGGACCCCGACGCGGCGCAGGCGGTGTTCCGGGCGTTCTCGGGCGTGGCCGAGGCCAAGCTCCCGATCTGCGTGGGGCTCGACGTGACCGAGGACGTGAAGCTCTCGCGGGAGGCGCTCGCCGACGTGTGCGCGGCCGCGCCCGATTCCCCGGTGGGCCGCTTCCTCGCCGACGCGGTCCCGCATTACATCGAGTTCTACGAGCGCACCCGCACTTATGGGGGCGCGTGCATGCACGACCCGCTCGCGCTCGGCGCCGCGATCGACCCCTCGCTCGTCACGCTCCACACGACCCGCGTCGAAGTCGAGACCGACGGAGAGTGGACCCGCGGTCAGACCGTGACCGACCTCGGCGGGATCCGCCACAGCCCGTGGGCCGTGGGGTGGGAGGACGCGGACAACGCGCGCGTCGCCCTGGCCGTCGACGCGGACGCCTTCATGTCGCGGTTAACCGGGCGGCTGCGCGGGCTGGTGGCGAGCCAGGCGACGTGAGCGGGGCCCCGGTCCTCGCGGTCCTCGGCGCGATCAACGTCGACCTCGTGGTGTCGGGCGCACCGCTCCCCGGTCCCGGCGAGACGGTGGTCGGCGGCCGGTTCGACGAGCACCAGGGCGGCAAGGGCGGGAACCAGGCCGTCGCGGCCGCGCGGGCGCTCGGCGACGTCGGCCGCGTGGCGATGATCGGCGCGGTCGGCGACGACTCGTTCGGGGCTGAGGCGCGCAACACCCTCGCGGCGGAGGGTGTGGACGTCACGCACGTCGCGACCTCGGCCGGCGCCGCCACCGGCGTCGCACTGATCGCCGTCGACCCGGCCGGTGAGAACCAGATCTCGGTGGCCCCCGGGGCGAACGCGACGGTCGAGGCGGATACCGTCACGTCGGCCCTCGACGCGCTCTCGCCTGCGGTCGTGCTTGCGAGCCTGGAAGTGCCGGCTGACGCGGTCCGGGCCGCGGGCGAGTGGTGCCGCGTGCATGAGGTTCAGTTCGTGCTGAACCCGGCCCCCGCCCGAGAGGGGGCCGCCGGGCTCGCGCGGCTCGCGACGTACGTCACGCCGAATGCAACCGAACGGGCGGCGCTCGCGGACCTACCCGAAGCGATCACGATGATCGAGACCCGCGGAGCGGAGGGTGTCCGGATCCATCGCCTCGGTGCGATCGAACACGTTGCCGCGCCCCAGGTCGAGCCCGTCGACACCACGGGCGCAGGCGACTGCTTCAACGGCGTCTTCGCGGCGGGGTTGCTCGAGCGACTCGAGTTTCACGACGTGGTCGTGAACGCGGTCGAAGCCGCCGCGCGCTCCACGACGATCAAGGGGGCGCGTGAGGGCATGCCCGCGCGGGCCGACCTCACGCGCGGCGACTGATCGGTGGCTCGTCGATCCGCGTCAGGAACTGAGGGCGATGGCCCTGGCGAGCAGGGTGTCGGTCTCCTGGAGCGCGGGGACCATCCCGCAGCGGTCGAAGATCCCCCGGGCCCGCTGCAGCGCCTCGAAGGCTTCGCTAGGACGTGAGAGAGCGACCAGGCAGCGGCCCTGGCCGAGTCGCGCGAACGCCTCCTCGATCACAACCCCGAACCCCTCCCAGCGCGCGGCCGCATCGGAGTAGGCCGAGGCCGCCGCCCCGTGGTCGCCGCGCGCCTCCGCGAGCGCCGCACCCGCCGTGACTAGGGAATAATCCGCGTAGGGATATCTCGGTGTGAGATGGCCGGCGATCCGCTCGGCGAGCTCGATCTCGCCGAGCGCGAGCGCCGCTCGCACGATGGCCGGCAGCTCGACGGCGGTCGCGTCCGAGTCGCCGAGCCCGGGGGTGGACTCGATCGCGGCCAGGAGCGCGCGCGCCTCCTCCGCCTGCTCGAGCACGATCCGAACGGTGGCGGCGCAGGTCAGGTTCGCGACGATGAAGTCCGCGCGGCCGGTCCGACCGGAGGCCTCGACCTGCCACTCCAGATACCTCGCGGCATCGAGCGGTCGGCCCTCGAGCGCGAGCGCGCTCGCCCGGCTCGCCCGGATCTCCATCAGGTCGAACTCGTCGCCCGCCCGTTCGGCCTGCTCCTCCAGGACGGCCGTCGCTTCGAGCACCCCCTCGAGGTCTCCCGACGCGAGCAACGCGGGGAGCGCGCTGGTCCGGATCGTCAGCGCTCCGTCCTGCAGCCCGCGGGCCTCGGAGAACCTGAGTCCCTCCGCGAGCACGTCCAGGGCCGCTGCGGGACCCTCGAAGTTCCGTATCTCGACCCCGAGGTTGTTGTACACGACCGCCGTCACGCGACCCAGCCCTGCGTGGATCCCGAGCTCGATCGCCTCGCGGAAGTCCGTCAGGCCGCCGGCGTCCCCGAGGACGCATCTGGCGCCGCCTCGGTAGGAGAGCGCACGCACCGGGATCGGCAGCCCTGCCGCCGCCGCCATCGACAGCGCGCGCTCCAGCAACGCGATCGCCTCCTCCGGGTGCCCCGTACTGACCAGATCGAACGCGACGTTCGCCATCGCGTCCAGTAGTTCCGGGCTCGGTGGCAGGGGTTCGAGCCATGAGAGCAGCTCACGCCGCAGTTCGGTGACGCCCTCGGCGTTGAGACGCTGCAGCACCGCCGAGCGCGCGTTCAGGGCGCGAGCGGCGGCGAGCGTGTCCCCTTGCGCGCGGAACCCGGTGATGGCTTCCTCCAACGCCGCGTCGGCGTCGACGTACCGCGCGGCGTGGAACGCGGCCTCCCCGAACCGGCTCAGGGCTCCGGGGCGTTGGGGTTCGTCATCCGACGTGAGCGCGAGTGCCCGCTCGAAGGCGTCCAGGGCCGTCACGGTGTCTAGCTCGAGCGCCCGTTCGCCGGCGAGGGTGAGGAACCGGAACGCCGGGATCCGGAGCTCGGTCGCCTGATCCTCTCGTCCGGCCGCCGAGGCCAGCTCGAGCGCCGACGTGTAGTGGTAGGCGAGGACGTCGGCGAGAATCCTCCAGCCGATCGGGAGCCTTGGACTCGATCCAGGCGGCGGCCGCGACATGCCGAGAGGCCCTCGACGCCCGGGGGATCTGCTCGTAGGCCACATCGCGGGCGAGCACGTGCCAGAACGCATACTCGGTCTCGCCCTCCATCGATGACCGTCTGGACGGACGGACGAGCTCCTTGCGCGTCAGCTCCCGCATCACCGCGGACACCTCGTCCTCGGATCGCTCACCCATCCGCGCTACCGCACCCACCCAGAAGACCTTGCCGACCACGGCGGCGTCGGCCACGATCTCCTTGCGGTCGCGGGACAAGGTGTCCAGCCGTGCGGCGATCAGCGCCTGCACCGACCCGGGAAGAGGGATCTGCGCGCCCTCCTGGAGCTCCCAGCTGGAACCCCTGCGCGAGAGGAGCTCCGTGTCCTTGAGCAACCGAACGTACTCCTCCGCGTAGAGCGGATTGCCGCCCGACCGTTCCAGGATCGGGGCCTGCAGCTCCGCGGGGATCACCGACGTCTCGAGCAGAGCGGAGACCAAGCGCGAGGTCTCACGCGCCGAGAGCGGGTCGAGGTTGATCCGGTTCGCGTTGGGGATGCCGGCCGCGTAGTCGGGGTGACGCTCGAAGAGCTCGGGCCGGGCGGTCGCCACGATCAGGAGGGGCACCCCGTCCGCCCGATCGGCAAGATGCTCGACGAACGCGAGCATCGCTTCGTCGGCCCAGTGCAGATCCTCGAACACGAGGACCGTCGGTCCGCGTTCGGCGACGTGCTCGAGGAACCTGCGCCACGCCGTGAAGAGCTCCTCGCGCTCGGCGGACGACGACGCCTCGATCCCGAGCAGCGGATGGAGGCGCTGACGGAACCACTCGCGCTCGGGACCCTCGGGGAGGACGGCCTGCAGCTTGGCGTCGGCGGTCCCGGGGCCGTCGGACTCCAGGATCCCGGCCTGCGCCTTGAGGACCTCGCCCAGCGCCCAGAACGTGATGCCTTCACCGTACGGGAGGCACCGACCCTGACGCCACGCGATCAGGTCGGGCTTGGCATCGACGTACGCGCCCAACTCCGCCACGATCCTGGACTTGCCGAGACCTGGCTCACCCACCACGGTCACGAGCTGCGGAGCGTTCGCGGCCACGGCCTTCTCGAAGATGCCTTCGAGCGACGCGAGATCGATCTCTCGCCCGATGAACGGGGTGTCGTGGGAACGGGTGAGATCGGTCCCGAGCCTGGCGAGCGGGCTCTTGGCCCAGAACACCCGGACCGCGGCGGCCTTCCCCTTGAGCACGGCAGGCTCGAGCTCTTCGTAGTCGAACACCCCCTCCGTCGCTTCGTAGGTCCCGAGCCCGACCGCCACGCCCGTCTCCGGGCGATCGACTGGATCCGCGAGGCGGTGTTGATCGCGTCGCCGGCCAGCATCCGCTCCCCCGAGCCGGGGATAACGCCCAGCCGGACGAGGGTCTCCCCCGTGTTGATCCCTACGCGAAGCCGGAGGGCCGCGCCACCGACCCCCTCGAGCTCCTCGGCGTCCTCGGCGATCCTCAGGGCGGCGCGCACCGCACGCTCCGGGTCGTCCTCGTGCGCCGCGGGAACGCCGAAGATCCCGACCACGGCGTCCCCGATGAACTTCTCGACCACGCCTCCATGGCGCTCGATGTGTCCCTTGGCCATCGCGGCGTAGGCCGAAAGCATCCGATCGACGTCTTCGGGGTCCGCCGTCTCGGAGGTGGCGGTGAAGCCGACCAGATCGCAGAACAGCGCGGTGACGACCTTGCGCTCCTCGGTCGTCGCCCGAGCGGGCGTCGCAAGCAGCGCGCCGCACTCACCGCAGAACCTCTGCCCCGCCGGGTTCTCGGAGCCGCAGGAGGGACAGGTCATCGGCCGAGCCTAGTACGCGGAACCCCGCCCCCGACGACCCGACCCCGACGACCCTCGCTGCAGACCAGGCTCA
>CAWFJU010000011.1:0-47805 GCA_963816275.1 uncultured Actinomycetes bacterium | reverse complement strand
TGGTGGCGACGCTCACGCCCCGACGATCTCGGTCGTGTCAGGCGGCATCCTGACGATCCTCGGCGTGGGCGCGCTCCGGCTCCTACTTCCCGGATTCGTGCGGTACGACGCGCAGCGTCCCGAGCCCTAGCGTCCCGGCGGGAGGGTGCTTCCGTCGGTGCGGGCCTCGCGTTATCGTCCCCGCGACCGTGGAAGGGGAGGGCTCCGTGCTCGCGTACTCGGAAGGCGTCTTCAACACCATCAAGTTCGGCCACGTGTTGCTCGCCGTCGTCTGGGTGGGCGGCGGACTCTTCGTTCAGTACCACGCGACGAAGCTCTCCCGCGCGGATGACGTCGCCGGGATCACGGCGTTCACGAAGGACGTCGAGAAGGCGGGAACCCGGTACTTCATGCCGGCGTCGCTCCTCGTGCTGCTGTCCGGGATCGCGATGGTCGTGTACAGCCCCGTCTACGACTTCAGCGACACCTGGATCGCGCTGGGTCTGATCGGGTATGCGGCGACGTTCGTCACGGGCGCCTTCTTCATCGGGCCGACCGCGGGCAAGCTGAGCAAGGCGCTGGAGACCGAAGGCCCCGAGGGCCCGACGAGCCAGGCCTTGCGGAAGCGGATCTTCGCGATCTCACGGATCGACCAGGTCGTCCTGACCCTGGTGATCGCCGACATGGTGTTCAAGCCCGGGCGTTGACAGCTAGCCCGCGCCGTTGCCCTGCGACCGGCCGAGGATCCGGCCGCGGAAGGAGCGGTCGCCCGATCGATCCGAGGACCATGGGGCCTCGGGCGCCGAGATCAAGTCGCAGACCGCGAGCAGCACCGTGTCGTAGTTCACGCGCCAGCCCGCGAAATCACGCCATGCCTGATCCCGGTCGGCCTTGAGCGGCACGCCGGCCTCCTCGAGCGTCACGAGGGCCCCCTCCCATTCCTCGCGACCGACCGAGATCGGATCGTCGGGGCTCGGGTCGGGGTCATAGGGCACGCGGAACGAGTCGGCGATGCGGCGCAGGCACAGGTAACCGGCCCGCAGGCAGAACTCGGCCTCCACGTCGCGTTCGAGGTCGACGCTCGAGAGCGTCAGCGCGGCTCCGTCGAGCACGGCGCCGGCCGCGGTCGCCCACGAGTGATCCGCCTGCGGCGATCGGAAGAACACCACGGCCGGGAAGGACGTGTGGGTCTCCTCGATGTCGAGGAACCAACGCTCCCACTCCTCCCAGACCTGATGGAGCTCGGCCATCCGCTCGAGGCGGTGGTACCGCCAGATCAGCTCGCGGCCCGACGGTGGGGATCCGGCGCGCACCTCCAGCGATGGTCACGCCGACCTCTCGGCGCGAGAAGGCGCCGTAGATGCTCGGGAGGTACGTGATCAACAGGGCCAGCAGGAAGAGGCCCATGGCCGCCTCGGTGAACACCAAGGCGGTCGTCCCGACCTCGATCGGCCCCGCGATGCCGAGCGTCAGGAGCGATGAGCCCGATAGCTCGAACGCCCGCGTCCAGGACATGTCCTCGAGGCCCCAGTAGATCAACGTGTAGCCGAGGGCGGTCAGCGTCAGCCACGTGGCGAGCGTCGCGAGCAGCCCGACCGGCGCGTAGAGGGCCAGGACCCGGTCGCGCCGCTCGTAGGGCGCCGAGGGCGGCGCGATCACCAGGAACACCCGCCGGACCACCCTGAACACGACGCGGGTGAGCACGGCCGACGGCGGACCGCGGCAGGATCACCGTCCGGATCGCGGACGCCGACGGTGGCCACGACGATCGCGACCCCGAGCACGATCGTGAGGATGTGCAGCGCCCGCTCCATCGCGGTCCATCCTCGCAGACCGATGGCCCGACCGGCGGCGGTGTCAGCTCGCGAACGAGCGACCGGGGACCGTCGCTCCTAGACCTCGACCGCGACCCGCTCGCCCTCGGGCGAGCCGCCCAGGTGCACGTCCGAGTCGCGGCCCGGGATGAACCGGTTCGCGACGAACGCCGCCGCGAGCAGGATCAGCGACCCGACGAACAGCGCCCGGTGGAACCCCGACATGTACGCCGTCCGGAACGCCTGGTAGACGCCGCCCTGCTGGGCCGGGGTGAGCCCGAGCGCCGACAGGAACTCCGGGCGTGACCGCGCCGTGGCCCGACTGCTCGGCGATCGCCGCCTGCTGCGGGGCCGAGAGCCCGATGTCCGCGAGGAGCGGGGCGATCGTCGCCGAGAGCTTCGAGAACAGGATCGTGCCGAGCAGCGCGATGCCGAGCACGCCGCCGACCTCGCGGCTCGTGTTCGTCATCGCCGAGCCGAGACCCGCGCGCTGCGGCCCGACCGAGCTCATCACCGCGGCGGTCATCGGCGCCATCGTCGAGCCCATCCCGTGGCCCATGATCAGGAACAGCACCCCGATCACCGCGTACGGCGTGTCGACCTGGATCTGCGTCAGGGCCATCAGCCCGACGCCATCAGGAGCAGGCCGTACGTCATCGGGATCTTCGAGCCGTGGCGCTGGGCGTACTTCCCGGCCAGCGGCGCCGTCACGATGATCATCAGGGTCATCGGCAGGAACCGCACGCCAGCCTCGAACGGCGTGTACCCGCGGATCTGCTGCATGTAGAGACTCATGAACAGGAAGATCGAGAACATCCCGAGCGAGACCGAGAACGCCACCGTGTTCCCGGCCGAGAACGCCGGGATCCGGAAGAACGAGAGCGGCATCATCGCCTTCGGGTTGCGGTGCTCCCACCAGAAGAACGCGCCGAGGAGCACGGCGGACGCGGCGAGCGAGCCCATGATCACCGGGTCGGACCAGCCCTTCTGGTTCGCCTCGATCAGGCCGTAGGTGAGGAACAGGAGGCCGAGCGTCCCCAGGATCAGCCCGGGGATGTCGAGCTCGCGCGCCTCCTCGGAGCGCGACTCGGTGACCGTGCGCATCGCCACGAAGAACGCCACGATCCCGATCGGCACGTTCAGGAAGAACACGGACTCCCAGCCGATGTGCTCGACCATGTAGCCGCCGAGCGTCGGCCCGAGCGCGAGCGCGATCCCGCTGACGCCCGCCCACAGCCCGATCGCCTTCGCCCGCTCCTGCGGCGGGAACGTCACGGTGAGGATCGAGAGCGTGCCGGGCATCAGGAACGCGGCGCCGACACCCTGCAGCGCGCGGAACGCGATCAGCTGCCCCGGCGACGACGAGACGCCGCACAGGAACGAGGCCGCGGTGAAGATCGCGAGCCCCATCAGGAACATCTTCTTGCGGCCGTACCGGTCGCCGGCGATCCCGCCGGTGAGCAGCAGCGACGCGAACGCCAGCACGTAGCCGTCGATGATCCACTGGATCGCCGAGACGCTCGCGCCCAGCTCGGTCTGGATACGGGGGATCGCGACGTTCACGACGGTGTTGTCGAGCATCGCCATCGCGAGGGCGAAGCACATCGTCAGCAGGACGATGACCTTCTCGCGAGCGTTCTCTCCTTGGAACCCGAGCACGGGCGTGACTCCTTTGCGCGTCGGTCGATCGCGGCGGGGACGACCCGCCCACGGGGACTGCAACCGAGCGATCGATATCGGTGTTCCCGATCCGGCGGATCGGTCAGTCGAGCTTGCGGTACAGGCGGATCGCGAGCGGCACGAAGATGATCAGCAGCGCGACGATCCACAGCGCCGACTTGACGAGCAGATGCTCGAAGGTGTCGATGGGAAGGCCCGTCTCCGCGTCCAGGATGCCCAGGTTGCCGTTCGCCAGGTACCGGGCGAGGTTGCACCAGACGGAGACCGGATTCGCGCGCGCGATCGGCTGGAGCCACGCAGCCATGCCCGGCACGGGGACGAACGCCGAGCTGACGAACACGATCGGGAACACGATCGTGAACACCGCGGCCTGCACGGCCTCGACCACCTTCAGCCACAGGCCGATGCAGGCGCAGATCCACGAGAACACGAATCCGACGGATAGCACCAGCACCACCAGGCCCACGGCGGGCACGAACCCCCGCGTGAACCGGAAGCCGACCAGGTAGCCGATCACCATGACGATCAGCACGAGGAGGAAGTTCTTCGCCAGGTCGGACGTCGTACGGCCGGCGAGCACGGCCGACCGCGCCATCGGGAGCGAGCGGAACCGGTCGATCAGGCCGTTCTTCAGGTCGTCGGCCAGGCCGATCGCCGGTGGTCGTCGCCCCGAAGATCGCGTTCTGCACGAAGATCCCGGGCATCAGGAACTGCACGTAGTCGAGCCCGGGCGGCAGATCCTTGAACTGGTCCGCGTAGATGAACCGGAACAGCAGCACGAACATGATCGGCTGGACGAGCTCGAAGACGAGGACCGTCGGCACGCGCCAGAGCGAGACGAGGTTGCGCCGCGCGACGACCAGCCCGTCCTGGGCCGCGAGCCGGACCCGCGCCGGGGTATTCGATGGACCGCGGCGGACCGGGGCCTGCTGGACGACGGCGCTCATGACTCGTTCCCCTTTCGCCCGCGGCGCTTCTTCTTGGGCACTGCGTCGCCCTCCTGCTCGTCCTCGTCCTCGGCGGAGCGGCCGGTCAGCGAGAGGAACACGTCGTCGAGCGTCGGCCGGTGCAGCGCGATGTCGGACAGCGCGATCTTGGCCTCGTCGAGGCGACGGACGCTTTCGAGCAGCACCGTCGGGCCGGCGTCGCCCACCGCGATCCGCACGCGGCCGCGGTCGAGGTCCACGTTCGACTCGCCCGTTCCAACGCCCGCGAGCGTCGTCACGGCTCGCTCCGGTCTCGCTGCGAACCTCGACGTGGAGCTCCAGGACCTCGCCGCCGATCATGTCCTTCAGCTCGTCGGAGGTGCCCTCGGCGATCACGGTCCCGTGGTCGATCACGGCGATCCGGTCCGCGAGCTGGTCGGCCTCGTCCAGGTACTGGGTGGTGAGCAGGAGCGTCGTTCCCTCCTGCTGCAGCTCGCGGATGAACGACCACACGTCGATCCGGCTCCGCGGGTCGAGCCCCGTGGTCGGCTCGTCGAGGAAGAGCACGTCGGGGCGTCCGACGAGGCTGGCGGCCAGGTCGAGCCGGCGCCGCATGCCCCCCGAGTAGGTCTTGGTCGGGCGGTCGGCGGCGTCGGCGAGGTCGAAGCGCTCGAGCACCTCGCTGCCGCGGCGACGGGCCTCGGCGCGCGGCAGGTGGTAGAGGCGCCCGACCATCTCGAGGTTCTCGAGGCCGGTGAGGTTCTCGTCGACGGCCGCGCTCTGGCCGGCCAGGCCGATCCGGAAGCGCAGCTCCTCGGCATCGCGCACGACGTCGAGCCCGTCGACCTCGGCATGTCCGCCCGTCGGCAGGAGCAGGGTGGTCAGGATGCGCACGGCCGTCGTCTTGCCGGCGCCGTTCGGCCCGAGGAGCCCGAGCACGGTGCCGCGCTCGACCTGCAGGTCGACGCCTCGCAGCGCGTGGACCTCCCCGAAGTCTCGGACGAGACCCTCGGTGAGGATGATCGGTCGGTCAGCCATCGTTCTCCTTCGGTCGGGTGGGAACCGGTGGGGAACCCCTCATTCGATGGTCCGAACAGCATACGGAACGGCTGCGACAAGGCCGGGGCGGTTCCTTGCGACATCTTGCGGAAGCCTTCTGCTCCCGCCGGAACGAGGGTAGCGTCGTCGTCATGCGGAGAAGGACGTCGGTGGCCGCGGCCGCGGTGCTCGCGCTGACCGCCTGCGGGGGAGGCGATGACGCCGGAGCTTCGCCGACCGCGTCGGTCGACGCCGGGACGAGCGCGACGCCGCCCGCCTCCGACGCGCCGGCCGTGGTCGAGCGCGCCCGCGTGGACGTCGGCGGCGAACCGCTCGGGATCACCACCGGCTACGACAGCGTCTGGGTCGTGAGCTCGGAGTTCGCGTCGGGGGGCAAGCCCGCCGTCTACCGGATCGATCCGGGGAGCGCCGAGGTGACCGCCCGGATCCCGGTGGGCGACACCCCGCTGCAGGCGCTCGCGGCGTTCGGCTCGATCTGGGTGTCGAATGCCGGCGACGACACGCTCTCGAGGATCGACCCCGCGACCGACGACGTCGTGGCCACCGTGTCGACCTGCGCGAAGCCGGAGGGGATGGCCGCGGCGAACGGCGCGGTCTGGGTGGCCTGCGAGCAGGCCGGGAAGGTCGCCCGGGTCGACCCCGGGAGCGACCGGATGGTCGACACGACCACCGTCGAGGAGGAGCCGCGCTTCGTCGCGGCGGCGTTCGGGAGCGTCTGGGTCTCGAACCACTTCGGTGGGAGCGTCTCCCGGATCGACCCCGCCACCGGCAAGGTCGTTGCGACGATCGAGACCGACCTCGGCGGGCAGGTCATGGCGCCGCTCGACGGGTCGCTCTGGCTCTCGTCCGTGGACGCCGAGACCGTGTCCAGGATCGACCCCGCCACGAACGAGGTCGCCGAGTCCTTCCCGGGAGGCGATGCCCCCGACGGGCTGCTCGCGCTCGACGGTGCCCTTTGGATCGTCTCCGACTTCGGCCCCGAGCTCCGTCGGCTCGATCCCGCCACGGGGGAGCTCTCGCCGATCGTGGTCGTGGGGGAGCAGGGACTGATCGGTGACAACCGCCTTGTGGTCGAGGCGGACGGGCTCCTGTGGCTCCCGCTCTTCGAGGACGCGCAGGTCGTGGCGATCGAGGTGCCCGAGGTCTGACCCCGGCTCGGGAGATACTCCCAGGGGTATATCCTCGGACCCAGCCGAGACCGAGCCGGAGGGCCGATGGAGATCGCCGAGACCGAGGTCCGTTCCGTGGTGAACCGACTGCACCGCGTGCGGGGTCAGATCGAGGGCATCGAGAAGATGCTCGACGACGGGCGGGACTGCCGCGACGTCGTGCGACAGATGGCCGCCGCGACGCGGGCATTGGAACGCGCCGGGGTGCAGTTCCTGGTGGCGAACCTCACGGCGTGCCTCCGCGATGAGGACGCCGCGAAGGCCGAGGGCCTGGACCCCGACGAGCTCCAGCGGCTCTTCCTGCAGCTCGCCTGACGGTCCGCTCCGCCGGTCGACGTGCGGGCGGCCGGGTGGTGTGATGACGCGATGCGTCTGACGCAGTTCCACCTCGAGAGCCTCGGCCACGCCTCGTACCTGGTGGGCGACGGGGCCTCCGGCGAGGCGCTGATCCTCGACCCTCAGCGCGACGTGCGCGCGTACCTGGCGGCCGCCCGGTCGCGCGGCCTGCGGATCGCGTTCGTGCTCGACACCCACGGCCACAACGACTACCTCTCGGGCATCTCGGAGATCGCCGAGCAGGTGCCCGGCGTGACGGTGCTAGCGCCCGCGACCGGTGAGTACGGATACGACCATCGCCCGGTGCGCGACGGCGAGATCGTCGAGATGGGCGACGTCGGGTTCGAGGTCCTCCACACGCCGGGGCACACGCCCGAGCACGTCAGCCTCCTGATCCACGACCGGTCGGTGGGCGAGGAGCCGGCGGCACTCCTCTCGGGCGGCGCGCTGCTCGTCGGCGACGTCGCACGTCCCGACCTGCTCGGCGGCGCGGCGGCGACCCGCGAGGGTGCCGCCGCGTTGTGCGAGACGCTCCGAACGAAGATCCTGACCCTGCCGGACCACGTCGAGGTGTTCCCGACGCACGTGGCCGGTTCGCTCTGCGGGGGACACATCGGGGAGCGGCTGTCGACGACGATCGGGTACGAACGCCGCACGAACCCGCTCCTCGCACGCATCACGTCGGAGGACGTCTTCGTCCGGGAGTGCCTCGACCTCGCGAACCTGCCCGCGGTGCCGCCGTACTGGCCGCGGATGCGGGGCCAGAACATGGCGGGCCCCGTATCCGTCGGCACCGTCGCCGAACCGCCCGCACTCACGGTGGAGGCGTTCGAGAAGCTCCGCGACGGCGGCGCGGTCGTCCTCGACGGGCGGGAACCGGAGGCGTTCGCGGGTGGGCACGTTCCCGGGTCGTTGAGCGTGACGGTCGGCGGCTCGTTCCCGACGTGGGCGGGGACCGTGCTCCCCGCAGATGCGGACGTGCTGCTCGTCCTCGACCGTTCGGACGACCTGATGGACGCGACCTGGGACCTCCTCCGGATCGGGTTCCGGCCGCCGGCCGGCTGGCTCGCCGACGGGATGTCCGCGTGGCGAACCTCGGGCCGCGGCACCGATCGTCTCGACCAGATCTCGGCGCTCGAGCTGCGCCGGCTCCAGGACGAGGGCGCCGTGGACCTCCTGGACGTCCGGCAGCCGGCGGAGTGGGCGGACGGCCACGTCGAGGGCGCCACCTTCATCACCGGCGGGCAGCTTCCGTCGCGCCTCGACGAGGTGCCCGACGGGGATGGGCCCCTCGCGGTGATGTGCGGGAGCGGGTTCCGCTCGGTGATCGCCTCGAGCCTCCTCCGCGCCGAGGGACGGGAGCGCGTCGTCAGCGTCGTGGGCGGCATGGATGCCTGGCTGGCGGCGGGATTCCCGACGATCCAGGGGGGATGAGCGGACCGGCGTCCCCAGCCTTCGTAATCGGTATTACAGATCGGGAATAGGCGCCAGGGGGCTCGCCGTTCTTGCAGGTGCATGCCCGCGTTCCCGAGGAGACCTGTGATGCCTGAGATCGACACCTACGCCCTTCCGCTCCTGCCGCTGACCACCGGGGTCGTCCTCCCCGGCATGGTCGTGACCCTGACGATCGAGTCCGATGAGGCCCGCGCGGCCGTGGATGCCGCGGCGGCCTCGGGTGACGGCGACCGGCGGCTGCTCCTCGTGCCGCGCATCGACGGACGGTACGCGCGCGTCGGCACCGTCGCCACCATCGAAGACGTCGGCGCGCTCCGCAACGGCACCGAGGCGCTCGTGATCCGCGGCCTCCACCGGGCGGTGGTCGGCGTCGGCGTGCCCGGCACCGGCGACGCCGTCTGGGTCCAGGTCGAACCCGTCGAGGAGACCGCGCCGACCGCCCGGGCGAAGGAGCTCGCCCGCGAGTACCGCGCCGTGGTCGAGAACATCGTCGAGGCCCGCGGCGTGCCGCAGGTCGCCGAGTTCCTCCGGGGGATCGCCGACCCCGGCCAGATCGCCGACACCTCGGGCTACTCGCCCGACCTCTCCCTCGAGCAGAAGATCGAGATCCTCGAGACGCTCGACGTCGAGGCGCGCCTCGAGCGCGCGCTGAGCTGGGCGAAGGACGTCCTGGCCGACCTCGAGCTGAAGGACAAGATCCGCACCGAGGTCAGCGAGGGCATGGAGAAGCGCCAGCGGGAGTTCCTCCTGCGCGAGCAGATGAGCGCGATCCGCAAGGAGCTCGGCGAGGACGGCGAGGAGGACGTCGTCGGCGAGTACCGCAGGAAGATCGAGGACGCCGGCATGCCGGAGGACGTGCTGAAGGAGGCCGAGCGCGAGCTCGGCCGCCTGGAGCGCACGTCCGAACAGTCGCCCGAGTACGGCTGGATCCGCACGTACCTCGACTGGATGACCGAGCTGCCGTGGTCGGTCCGGTCCGAGGACAACCTCGACATCACGGCGGCACGAGCCGTGCTCGACGCCGATCACGAGGGTCTCGAGGACGTGAAGGACCGGATCCTCGAGTACCTGGCCGTCCGCAAGCTCCGTCAGGAGCGCGGGCTCGGCGAGGCCACGGGCCGCGGGTCCGGCGCGATCCTCACGCTGGTGGGACCCCCCGGCGTCGGCAAGACCTCGCTGGGCGAGTCGGTGGCGCGGGCGCTGGGCCGAACCTTCGTCCGGGTCTCGCTGGGCGGGATCCACGACGAGGCCGAGATCCGCGGACACCGGCGTACCTACGTCGGTGCGCTGCCCGGCCGGATCGTGCGCGCCCTGAAGGACGCCGGCACGAAGAACCCGGTCATGATGCTCGACGAGATCGACAAGGTCGGCGCCGACTGGCGCGGCGACCCCTCGAGCGCCCTGCTCGAGGTGCTCGATCCCGCGCAGAACCACACGTTCCGCGACCATTACCTCGACGTGGACCTGGACCTGTCGGAGGTGCTCTTCATCACGACGGCCAACGTCGCCGAGACGATCCCCGGGCCGCTGTTCGACCGGATGGAGGTGATCCGGATCGACGGCTACACCGAGGACGAGAAGGTCGCGATCGCGACGCACCACCTGGTCGGCCGGCAGGTCGAACGCAACGGCCTGCGCGACGACGAGGTCGCCTTCACGGACGAGGCGCTGCGGACGATCGTCGGGGACTACACCCGCGAAGCCGGCGTCCGGAACCTCGAGCGTGAGCTCGGCAAGGCGCTCCGCAAGGTCGCGACGAAGATCGCTGCCGGCGAGGTCGAGCCGCCGATCACGATCGACGTCGACGAGGTGCGCACGTACCTCGGCCGTCAGCGGTTCTTCTTCGAGGCGGCCGAGCGGACGGCCGTGCCCGGCGTGGCCACCGGCCTGGCGGTCACCGGCACCGGCGGGGACGTGCTGTTCATCGAGGCGAGCCGCGAGGACGAGGGCGAGGGACTGACCCTCACCGGGCAGCTCGGCGACGTGATGAAGGAGTCGGCGCAGATCGCGCTCAGCTACGTCCGGTCGCACGCGGCCGAGCTGGGCATCGACCCCGCGAGGCTCCGTGGCCGATTCCACGTGCACGTGCCGGCGGGGGCGGTGCCGAAGGACGGGCCGAGCGCCGGCGTCACGATGACGACCGCGATCGTCTCGCTCCTGACCGGGCAGGCGGTGCGGCCGACCGTGGGCATGACCGGCGAGGTCACGCTGCAGGGCCGCGTGCTCCCCATCGGCGGGGTGAAGCAGAAGGTGCTCGCCGCCCACCGCGCCGGTCTCCGGGAGGTCGTCCTCCCCAAGCGGAACGAGGGCGACCTCGACGACGTGCCGGAGCAGGTGCGCGAGCAGATGACCTTCCACGTGGCCGAGGACGTCCGCGAGGTCCTCGCGGTGGCGCTCCGGGACGGGGCCGCGGGGGAGGCGGTAGGGTCCGCGGCGTGAACGTGACGGTCTTCGGGGCGGGCGGCCGGACCGGCCGCAGGGTGGTCTCCGAGGCCCTCGCCCGGGGCCACACCGTGACCGCGGTGGTGCGGCGCCCACCCGATCCGCCGCTGGACCCTGGGGCGGCCACCGTCACCGGCGACGCCCGGGATCCGGAGGCCGTCGAGACCGCGCTGCGAGGTGCGGACGCGATCCTGTCCGCCATGGGACCGGCGGGCGAGGACCCGGGCACCGTCTACTCCGAGGCGATCGCCTCGCTCGTCAGCGCCATGGAGTCCGCCGGCCCGCGACGACTCGTGATCACAGCGAACGCGCGGGTCTTCGACGACCGGACGCTGACGGGTCAGTACGCGGGTGTGTCGGAGGAGCATCGCCGGGCACTCGCGACCCTGCGGGCGAGCGGGCTCGCCTGGACGGTCGTGGCGACCCCGTTGCTCACCGACGAGGCGCCGGCCCGAACCTACGAGGCGGCGATCGACGCGACGGGCGACGGCGGCGATATCGACCGGTCGGACTTCGCGCGCGCGGTCGTGGACGCCCTCGACCATGACGCGTGGGTCGGGCACGCGGTCGACGTCACGGCGTAGGCGAGTCGCCCGTCCGACGCCTGATCTCGTAGACGGCGTACGAGGCGCCGTCGAGCTCCGCGGCCCCCATCGACCCGGTGACGAAACGCTCGAACCCGTCGTCGCCCATCTCCACGATCGCGCCGCCCGTGATCAGCGCGTGCCCAGGGTCGGCGAGCTCGGCGAGCGCTGCCGCGGCGCGCCCCGCATGACCGCCCACGGCGTCGTCGTTCGCCGTCACCTTGCCCACGTGCACGCCGCCCCGGCGGTCGCTCCGCTCCGAGACTGCGTCGAGGACGAGTTCGATCGCGGCCACGACCTCGGGGAGCTCCGCGGTGAGCGCGCCGTCGTCGCCGAGCCGCGCCCGGCCGTCGAGTCGTTCCACGTCGGCGGCGAGCTCGGCCGTGCGCGAACCCACCAGGGTCACGATCACGGTCAGGTGCGCGGGCTCGCTGCCGGTGATCGCGAACCCCGGCAGGTGCTCGAGCTTGCGGTGATAGACCACGGTCAGAGCCTATCCCGGGTCGCGACTATCCTTCCCCGGATGCGCATGCCGCGAGGACGCCCGTGCTCGAGCTGATCGGGCTGCGACGCTCGTTCGACGACGTGGTCGCGCTCGACGACGTCTCGTTCACGGTGCCCGACGGGGCGATCGTGGGCTTCGTTGGCCCGAACGGCGCCGGCAAGACGACCGCGATGCGGATCGCGCTCGGTGTGCTCGAGCCCGACGCCGGCGAAGTGCGGTGGCGGGGCCGGCCCGTCGACGCCGTGGCCCGCCGCCGGTTCGGGTACATGCCCGAGGAGCGCGGCCTGTACCCCAAGATGCGCGTGCGCGAGCAGCTCGTCTACCTAGCCCGGCTCCACGGGCTCCCGCCGGACCACGCGGCGCGCCGTGCGGACGAGATCGTCGCGACGATGGGCGTCGAGGATCGGGCACGCGACCGCGTGGAGTCGCTCTCCCTCGGGAACCAGCAGCGTGTACAGCTGGCGGCCGCGCTCGTGCACGAGCCCGACGCGCTCGTCCTCGATGAGCCGTTCTCGGGCCTGGATCCGGTCGGCGTCGACGTGCTGGCCGGCGTCCTGCGTCGGCAGGCGCAGAACCACGGCGTCCCGGTCGTCTTCTCGAGCCACCAGCTCGAACTGGTCGAGCGGTTGTGCGACGCCGTCGTCCTGATCGACCGTGGCCGGATCGTGGCCTCGGGGACGATCGACGAGCTCCGAGGTTCCCGCGCCCGGCGCCTCCTCCGCGTCGAGGTCGTCGGCGCGGCCGACGGGTGGTACGACGCCCTGCCCGGCGTGACGCTCGAGGCCGAGGCGTACGGCGAGGTCGTGCTCCTGCTCGACGACGACGTCGACGAGCAGCGGGTGCTCGACCTCGCTCGGGCCTCGGGCGACGTCCGGCTCTTCTCCCGGGTCCGTCCCAGCCTGGCTGAGCTGTTCCGAGAGGTGGTGTCGGCGTGAGCGACATCCGGCCGACCGACCGAGGGATCTGGCGCGTGGTCGCGATGCGCGACTTCTGGGTCCGGCTGCGCGACAAGGGGTTCGTGATCTCGACCTGCATCACGCTGGCCGTGTTCTCGGTCTTCATCCTGGTGCGCGCGTACGGCGGCGCCGGAACGCCCTCGTTCGATCTGGGGGTCGTGGTGGTGCCGGAGGGCGGGCAGGCGTACGCGGCCGCGTATCCCTCGGAGCGGGCCGCGGCCCTGACGGCGCAGATCGGGACCGCCGCGTCGAACGCCGGCGCCCACGTACAGGTCGTCGAGGTGCACCCTCCGGACACGGGAGCGGATCGAACTCCGCGACGGGAGCCTCGACGGCGTGCTCACCGCCGACGGCACGCTCGAAGGCGATGCGGACGTCCCGAGCCAGCTGCGCGAGATCGTGCAGGCCGCGCTCATCCGCGACCGGATCGTGTCGGCGCTCGCCGCGGAGGGGGCCACGGCGGCCGAGATCGACGCCGCCCTGAACGTCCCGGCCGTCACCCTCCGGACCCTGCAGCCCCGCGACCCCCACCGGGAGGAGAACGGCGGCGATCGCGTTCATCGGCGTGCTGCTCCTGTATGGGCAGCTGTTCGGCTACGGCGTGTGGGTGGCTACCGGCGTGATCGAGGAGAAGTCGTCGCGCGTGGTCGAGATCCTCCTGTCGGCGATCCGTCCGAGGCAGCTGATGGCCGGGAAGATCCTGGGGATCGGGCTCCTGGGGATCGCCCAGCTGATCTTCATCGCGGCGTTCGCGATGTCGCTGGCGGCGCTCACGGGCGCCCTGAAGCTCCCGGCGACGGCGGTGGGGGCGGCGGGCCTCGTCCTGGGGTGGTTCGTCCTGGGGTTCGCGTTCTACGCGTCGCTCTTCGCGGCGGCGGGCTCGCTCGTCTCGCGGATGGATGAGCTGCAGAACGTGATCGTGCCGCTCAACCTCGTGATCCTCGTGTCGTTCTTCATCTCGATCGGGGCCGTGCAGGACCCTGACTCGACCCTGGCCGTCGTGGCCTCGCTCCTGCCGTTCTCGGCGGCGCTGGCGATGCCCGTTCGGATCGTGCTGGGATCGGCCACCCTCCCGCAGATCGCGCTCTCCGTGTCGCTCCTCGTCGGCTCGACCCTGCTGCTGATCCCGCTCGCGGGCCGGCTGTACGCCGGGGCCGTGCTGCGCACGGGCTCGCGCGTCAAGCTTCGCGACGCCTGGCGCTCGGCGACCTGAACGCCTCGCCCAGTAGTCCGTAACGGACTAGTTACGGTTCCCCGGCATGTTCGCCTTCAGCCAGCCGAGCAGGTCCTGTGGGCTCCGCGTCTGCAGCCACACCTTCCCGGGGCCGGTGAACTCGGTCACGAGTCCCTCGGCGCCCAGCACCGTCGACTTCCAGTTCCCTGCCTTGTGGACCTCGTACTTCATGCCCTCGGGGAACGCCACGATGTGCCCGGTGTCGATCGTGTACGTCGCGCCCGCCTCGATCTCCCGCTCGATCAGCGCCCCGTAGCTCGATACCAGCATGTCGCCCTGCCCCGTGCATCGGAGCAGGAACAGGCCCTCGCCGCTGAAGAACGTCTTCGCGCCGCCCCACTTCGTGTCGACGTCGACGGCCGGGTCGCTCGCGATCCACGAACCCGACTGGACCATCATCGGCCGGGTGCCGTCGAGCGGCAGGTGCACCATGTCGCCGGGTAGCTTCGCGGCCACGCTCACCGTGCCGCCGGCGGCCGACGTGAACGTGTTGATGAAGAAGCTCTCGCCGCCGAGCACCGAGCGCTTCAGGCCACCGAGCATGCCGCCCCGGGAGGCGGTCGCGATCTCGACGCCGCCGCTCATCGCGGCCATCGCGCCCGCCTCGACCTCGACCGACTCGCCCGGCGGGAGCGTGATCGTGCCGAACGCGAACGCGGGACCGGACTGGATATCGACCTGCATGGTGCCTCCTCGGATCGGTGTGCGGCCAGGATAGGCCGACGCGCGTAGGCCCGCGTTACGGGCCGAACTCGCGCCTGAGCGTCGGGAGCGGCACGGTACCCATGCGCCAGCAGCCGGTCGTGGAAGTCGCGAAGGGAGAAGGCGTCGCCGTCGCGGGTCTCGGCGGCCGCCCGGGCCTGCTCGATCTCGATCATGCCGGTCATGTAGCTGAGCGCCTGCGCGGGCATCGCGATGTAGCGGTCGATCTCGATCTCGGCGTCGGTGCGCGGCGACCCGCCGTCCTCGCAGCTTCGCGATCGCGCGCTCACGGTCCCAGCCCAGCGCGTGCAGGCCGGTGTCGGTGATCAGCCGGCCCGCGCGCAGCGCCTGGTTCTCGAGCATCCCGAGCCGCTCCCAATCGTCGACGTACAGGTCCATCTCGTCCGCGAGGCGTTCCGCGTACAGGCCCCACCCCTCGCGTGAACGCGCTGCCGGCGAGGATGCCCCCGAAGCGCCGGAGCTTCGGCAGGTCCCCGGCCTCCTGCTCGAGCGCGATCTGGAAGTGGTGCCCGGGGTTCGCCTCGTGGAACGTGACGCCCGCGATCGAGTGCAGTTCGCGGCTCGGCAGGTCGTAGGTGTTGATGTAGTAGACGCCGGGACGCGACCCGTCCTCGGTGGGCGGGTTGTAGAAGGCCATGGGCATGTCGGCCTCGCGGAAGGCCTCGACCGCCCGCACCTCGCAGTTCGACGAGGGGAGCCGCCCGAACCACGGGGCGGCCGCGTCCCAGCTGCGACGAACCTGATCCTCGACGATCGCGACGAGCGCCTCGCGGCTCTCGGCGGTGTCGGTGCCGCTCGCCGCGTGCGCGGCGAGCGCCTCCTCGACCGACCCGAAGCCGAGACCGGCGGCGATCCGATGGCGCTCTTCCTGGATCGTGTCGAACCGCTCGTTGCCGAGCTCGTGGACCTCGCGGGGATCGAAGGGGAGCGACGTCCACGACAGCACCTCGGCCGCGTACATCGCTTCCCCGTCAGGGAGCGCCGACAGGCCGAGCGTCTCGGTGGCGTGCGGCAGGTACTCGTGCAGCACCCCGAGGAACGTCTCGTATCCGGGGTTCACGACGTCGCGAACGACCGTGGCGATGCGCTCGCGGGCCGCATCGTCGGCGGCCGGCATCATCGCCGGCGAGTCCTCGACCGGGAGCGCGAGGAGCCGCTCGACCTGACCGATCGATCGCTCGGCCACGACCCGCGGCGTGGTCACGCCCGCGTCGATCCCGTCGCGCCCGACCTCGGCCCACGCCTCGAGGAAGGCCGGGAACGCCCGGAGCCGCGCCTCGTAGCGCTCGAGCCGATCCGGCGTGTCGGCCTGCTGGTAGGACGCGATCTCGCCCAGCGCCTGTCCCGGGCCCCACAGGTGGTTCGCGAC
The DNA here is from genome assembly GCA_963816275.1 of uncultured Actinomycetes bacterium. GTDB lineage: Bacteria > Actinomycetota > UBA4738 > UBA4738 > HRBIN12 > JAOUEA01. Next base: position 31,574 of record CAWFJU010000011.1, on the reverse strand, counting down.
GGTCAGCCGGTCGGTGCGATGCTCGAGTCCCGCCAGGAACCGCCGGGCGATCGCCTCCACGACGTCGAGGGTGATGCGCCGGTCCCATCGAGCGACCCGGTCGATCTCGCGTCGCCTCGTCGAGCGCCGCCCGATGCACGGCCTCGCTCCGGGCGCGGCCGGCCTCGCTCGGGTCGGGGAGCCGGTCGTCGTAGCGCTCGTCGCCGACGGACGTCCCGAGCATCGGTTCGAGCTCGAGCAGCTCGTCCCAGTAGCGGTCGACCAGCGCGTCGGTGCCGTTCGTCTCGTCCACGGTCCCCCCCTGGTCGATCTACAGGAGCCCCAGGGTACCGGCGCCGTCGATCCGCAGGGCCGTGCCGCTCACGTTGCCGCGCGGGCTCCGAGCAGAGGAACGCCACGACGCGACCGAAGTCGTCGGGTCGCCGAGCCGGCCCTCGTGCCCGAGCTCCTTCACGCGATCGGTCGCGTGCAGCCCCGGGCAGACGAGGTTGATCGTGATGCCATCGTCGATCAGGTCGGGAGCCGCCGACTTCGCCCACGCCCACAGGCCGGTCCGCGCCACGTTCGAGTACGCGAGGTCGGGGATCGGCTGCTGCAGCGCGTTCGACGTGATGAAGCAGATCCGGCCCCATCCCGTGGCGCGCAGGTGGGGGAGGGCCGCGAGCACGAGACGGATCGAGGTCTGCAGGTTCGCGTTGAGCGCGCGCTGGAGCTCCCCGTCGTCGACCTCGAGCGCGCGCGCCTTGGGCGGGCCACCGGCGTTCGCGACCAGGACGTCGAGCGCGCCGAACCGTTCGACCGTCTCCGGACGAGCCGCGCCGGCGCCTCGGATCGGTCACGTCCGCGACGATGCCCTCCAGGCGGCCGCCGCCCGGGGCGCGCCCTCGATGGCGGCGTGGAGCCGATCCTCGTCACGCCCGCAGATCAGGACGTTCGCTCCCTCGCGGGCGAGGGCGTAGGCGGCGCCGCGTCCGAGTCCCTTGGAGGCGGCGGTCACCAGGGCGGCCTTCCCCTCGAGCCCCAGTTCCATGCGAGCGACGATACCCTGGAGGGGTCATGACCGACCGACGCGCGCGCCTGCGCGCCGCCGGGGTCGCCCTCGCCGCGGTCCTCGCCGGCGTCCTCGTCCTCTCCCTCGCGATCCCGCGCGGGCACGGGGACGCGGCGCCCGGGCCGCTCGTGCGTGCGAACCCGAACCTCGGCCCCTTCCGCGGGCTGGGGATCTGGGTCGACGTGTATGACGAGGCGGCCTGGGCCGATCCGTCCGCGGCCGTAGACGACATGCGGGCCCACGGCGTGCAGACCCTCTTCCTGCAGACCTCGAACGCCGACCGCGCCGGGTCGTTCGTCTTCCCGGAGGCGACGAGCACGTTCGTCGACGCGGCCCACGATGCCGGGCTCGAGGTGGTGGCCTGGTACCTGCCGGGGCTCCGTGACCTCGCGACCGACCGGCGGCGCGTGGCCGACGCGCTCGGGTTCCGCACCGGCCGCGGCGACCCGTTCGACGGATTCGCCCTCGACATCGAGTCCGAGGCGGTCGGCGATCCCTCCCGGCGCACGGAGCGGCTCACGCGGCTCTCGTCGGAGATCAGGGACCTCGCCGGGCGGACGTATCCGCTGGGGGCGATCGTGCCGTCGCCGGTGCGGCTCCGCGACGACCTCGCGTACTGGCCCGGGTTCCCATGGCACGACCTGGCGCTGACCTACGACGCGATCCTGCCGATGACCTACTTCACGTTCCGAGCGCACGGCCCCGCCGAGACGGCCGCCTACGTGGCCGGCTGCATCGACGCGATCCGCGCCGGCGTGGGGAGCGACGCGGTGGCGATCGATGTGATCGGGGGCCTGGCCTCGGACGCGGCCGAACCCGAGACGAGGGCGTTCGTCCGGATCCTGCGCGCGCGCGCCGTGACGGGCGGCGGATGGTACTCGTGGCCGGACACGACGCAGGCGCAGTGGGCCGCGCTCTCCCGGCTGAACGGAGCGGTCCCGGCCTGAGCGACCGAACCGGGTGGCCGCGATTGACCCCTCTCTGCGGCCGCGGCTAGGCTTCGCCCGTCCCGGACCCAGGAGCGCTCCGTTCACATGCCGTTCCGATCGCGACCCGCTCGCGCCTGCGCGCTCCTCGCGATCGGCCTGCTCGCGACCGGATGCTCCCGGACCCTGGACACGGATCAGGTCGAGTTCCAATTGAAGGGTCAGGTGGAAACCGATCTCGACACGAGTGGCCTCACCGTGACGTGTCCCGACGACGTGAAGGTCGAGGCGGGGTCCACGTTCACGTGCGAGGCGACCGACGGGTCCGGTGCAACGATGGTGATCACCGTCACCCAGAAGAACGACCAAGGCGACGTCCGATGGAACGTCTCCGGAGCCTCGACGTAAGGAGCCACACGTGCTGCTCGAGAAGAAGCGTCTCCTGATCACCGGGGTCCTCACGCCCCAGTCGATCGCGTTCGCCGCGGCCGAGTCCTGCCTCGAGCTGGGCGCCGAGATCGTCCTCACGAACTTCGGACGGGGCGTGAGCCTCACCGAGAAGGTGGCCAAGCGTCTGCCGCGGGAGGTGGATGTGCTCGAGATGGACGTCAACATCCCCGAGCAGATCGATGCGGTTCGCACCGAGCTCGCCTCCCGATGGGGGTCGATCGACGGGTTCCTGCACGCGATCGCCTTCGCGCCTACCGACGCGCTCGGCGGGAACTTCCTGAACACCGAGTGGGCGAGCGTCGCGACGGCCGTCCAGACGAGCGCCTTCTCGCTGAAGCAGCTCGCCGTGGGCATGCTGCCGCTGATGGAGGAGCGCGGGGGCTCGATCGTCTCGCTCGACTTCGATGCCACGGTCGCCTGGCCGATCTACGACTGGATGGGCGTCGCGAAGGCCGGCCTCGAGTCGGTCACGCGCTACCTCGCGCGCGACCTCGGTCCGAAGGGCGTCCGCGTGAACTCGGTGGCGGCGGGGCCGATCAAGACGATCGCCGGCAAGGGGATCCCCGGGTTCGAGCGGATCACGGATCGATGGTCGCAGCGGGCGCCGCTCGGGTGGGACATCCACGACCCGGCGCCGGTGGGCCGGGCGGTGGCCTTCCTGTTGTCGGATCTGTCCGACGGCATCACCGGCGAGATCATCCACGTCGATGGCGGGTTCCACGCGATGGGCACTGACCTGGACTGACGGAGCGCCGAGGCGACGCCGTCAGCGGGCCTCGACACCCTGTTCGCTCGCCAGCTGCCGCTGAGCGCGCGCGATCGCCCGGAACGCCTCCTTCAGGCCGCTCCGCGCCAGCGGGCCCAGCGCTCTCGGATCCACGAAGTCGTCGGGGGCGTCGCCGGCCTCGACCTGTGCGGCCTGGTGCCGGAGCCGGACCTCCCATAAGAACCGGAACGCCTCGGTCAGTTCGCCCGCCACGTGCGGGTCGAGCACGCCGGCGGCCGAGGCGGCCTCCAGCCGAAGGATCGTGGGCTTGGCCGCCACGCCCGCCTGCACCGCGTAGACCCGGGCGAGGTTCGTCACGATCGTCAGGCCGCCGTGCTTCACGTCGAGCCGGCCGGCGTGCTCGCCCGAGCGCTCCACCACCAGATCCCGCAGGAACCCGGTGGGGGGATGCAGGTCGAGGGCCCGCCGTGACATCGACCGAACGAAGCCCTGCTTCCCGGCGGCCATGCGCACCGCGTCGTCAAGCGGGGGTTCGGCCACGAGGGGACCGGCGACCCGCCGGAAGTCGTAGCCGATCGACGAGAGCACGATCGACGTCCCGGTCGCGTCGTCCATCCACTCCTCGAACCGCTCGACCCACCGGGCGATCGGGGCGCGCATCGCCTTGTGGACGGCCATCGCGTCGCCGTTGCAGCGCGGGATCCCCGCGGCCTCGAGGCCGTCGGTCACGATGCCGGCCAGCTCCGCGTAGTACGGATCGATCTCATCGATGTCCTCGGGTGGCACGTCGTAGGCGATCGCGTGGTCCTGATCGGTGCGGAGGGCCTGCTCGTGCCGGGCGGCGCTCCCCAGGGCGAGCCACGCCCACGAGGCCGGGGGGTCGCCGAGCGACGCCACCCCGAGCTGGAGCAGCCGCTCGGTCATCGCGTCGACCGCGAGCGCCGCCACCCGGCCGACGTCCACGGGATCGGCGTGCGCGTCCACCATCGCGACGACGACCGCCGGAAGATCCCGCCCGGCCGCCGAGACGGCCTCGGGCGTCTTCGCTCGCTCGATCGCGCTCTTCAGGGCGAACGGCGTGTGCCGTCCGAGCCCCATCAGGTCCGTGTCGGTCACGACCCCCAGGAGCTCGCCGCCGGACCCCTGGACCGGGAAGTGATGGACCCCCTCGGAGAACATCGCGAGGAGCGCGTCGCCGGCCAAGGTGTCCGCGGGCAGGCTCCGGGCCGGGAACGTCGCGACGTCGGCGACGGGAGTGTCGAACGTTCCGCGCGTGGCGACGACCCGCGTACGGAGGTCCTGATCGGTGAGGATCCCGAGCCCGGCCGGGGTCGGGATCAGCAGGCACGAGACCCGTTCGGCGGCCATCGTCGCGGCCGCGTCGGCCACCGTCACGGTAGGCGCCACCGTGACCGGTGCCCGTCGCAGGAGCGACCCGACGGTCGCGAGTCGCGTATCGGGGGCGGCGGGCTCGGCCCGTTCGGCGGCGGCGAGCACGCGCCGGCGCATGCTCCCCACCATGAAGTGGCGGCCGGCGGGCGTCTCCAACACCTCATCGGCCACCGTCTCCGGGATCACGTAGAGGAGGGTGTCCTCGTCGGCGCGGACCGTCACGGTCGGGCCTTCGTGCGCCAGCAGCGAGAACTGGCCGAAGAGCTCACCCTCGCCGAGCAGGTCGAGCACGCGGCCGTCGTCGAGCAGCTCGACGGCCCCCTTGCGGACGAGGTACAGCCCGGTGGCCGGTTCCCCGCGCTGCTGCAGGATCGTGGCGCCGGCCGCGGCGTGCTCGATCTCCACCGAACCGGCCACGGTTGCGAGCCGCTCGTCGCTCAGCTCGTCGAACGGCGGGTATCGACGCAGGAAACCGGCGATGTCCACGATGCGGAGTATGGCGCGTCGGTAGACTCCCCGGCGATGACCTGGTTCCGCACCCTGATCTTCGCCGGCGCCGCCGTGGTGGTGCTCGCTCTCAGCGCCTGCGACGGGAGCGGCTCGTCGACGGCGACCCCGACCGGCGAGGCCCCGTCGTCGGCGTCCGGACCGACCGGCACGCCGACCGAGGCCGCCACCCCGTACCTCGTGTACTCGCCGCCTCCTCCACCGACCGGCCCGATCACGTCCGGGTACCTCGGCTCGACGCTCACGCTCGACGTGGGGGACGGGCAGCGCCTGCGGCTCACGTTCCACAGCACCGCGATGAGCGCGGTGGCCGCGATCGAGAACCAGCCGCGGCAGTTCAGCGTGTGGCTCACCGTGGAGAACCCGACCGACGCGCCGTGGAAGGGGGACCTCGGCCCGCTCGCGCACGTCGACGACGACGTCGGCGGGAACGTGGCCGCCGACCCGTCTCCGGCCCCCGGCGACTACAGCACCGCCGCGGACCGTCTCGGGTTCTCGAACCGGAACCTGGCGACACCGATCTCGATCCCGGCCGGCGAGTCCGTCGACGGGGTGCTCCTGTTCCAGCTGTACGGCGGGAACCGTGTCGTCTACATCACGGTCGACTCGCCGTCGGGCGGCGAACCGATCGTCTGGGAAACCAACTTCGGGGTGTTCTGATGGACCCGGGCCGGCGTCTCACGAGCTACAGCCACGGCGCGGGGTGCGGCTGCAAGCTCGGCCCCGACCAGCTCGCCGAGGTCCTTCACGGCGTCGTGCTGCCGGCGGCCCCCGACGAGCTGCTGGTGGGCACCGATACCGGTGACGACGCCGCGGTCTGGCGGCTGCCCGACGGCCGCGGCCTGGTCGCGACCCTCGACTACTTCACGCCGATCGTCGACGACCCGTACGACTGGGGACGGATCGCGGCCACGAACGCGATGTCCGACGTCTACGCGATGGGCGGCACGCCGTTCCTCGGGCTCAACATCGTGAACTGGCCGGTCGACGACCTGCCGACCGAGATGCTCGGGCGGGTGTTGCAGGGCGGCGTGGACGCGGCGACCGGCGCCGGCGTCGCCGTGGTCGGCGGCCACTCGATCACCGACCCCGAGCCGAAGTACGGGATGGTCGTCGTGGGCTCGGTCGATCCCGACCGGATGTTCACGAACGCCGCGGCGCGCGCAGGCGATCACCTGTTCCTGACGAAGCCGCTCGGCCTCGGAATCATCTCGACCGCCGTGAAGCGCGGGGTGGCGCCCGACGCCCTGATCGCGACGGCCGTCGACCTGATGACGACCACGAACGCCGCGGGCTCCGCCGCGATGGTCGAGGCTCGCGCGAGTGCCGCGACCGACGTCACGGGGTTCGGCCTGCTGGGGCACCTCCACAAGATGCTGCTCGCCTCGGGAGCTGGGGCGGTGGTCCGGGCCGGCGCCGTCCCGCTGATCGACGGGGTGCGTGGCCTGGCACGCGACGGCGTGGTGCCGGGCGGGACCCAGCGCAATCACGACTTCGTCGATGCCGGGACGGATTGGGCTGGGCTCGACCGCGAGGAGCAGCTCGTGCTCTCCGACGCGCAGACCAGCGGCGGCCTGCTGATCGCGACGCCCGACCCGGTTGCGCTCGAGGCCGCCCTCGCGTCGCGAGGCGTCCTCGCGGCTCCGGTCGGCGAGGTCGTCGTGGGGCCGGCCGGCTCGATCCGCATCGAGGGGCGGCTCGCGGGCTGATGCGCGTCACGGTCTGCCAGATGCCCGACGAGGCCGCCGCGTTCGAGCGCGCGTGGGGGACGCTCGGCGCCCATGCACGCGACGAGGGGAGCGACCTCGTGCTGCTGCCCGAGCTGCCGTTCCATCCGTGGTTCGCCAAGGAGCGCCGCTTCGATCCCGAGATCTGGCGCGCCGTCGTCGGGGCACACGAGGTCTGGGCGGCGCGGCTCGGCGAGCTCGGCGCCCATACCGTGGCCGGCACCCGGGCGACCGAGTCCCGCGGCCGACGGCTCAACGAGGGATTCGTCTGGAGCGCGAAGGATGGCCTCGTGGCGGTCCACCGCAAGGTCCATCTGCCCGACGAGCCCGGCTTCCGTGAGACCTCCTGGTACCACCCGGGCCCCGCTAGGTTCGTTCCCGAGCGGGCCGGCCGGGCCACGGTCGGGTTCATGATCTGCTCCGAGATCTGGGCGATGGAGCGGGCCACCGAGTACGCGGATCGCGGCGTGCAGCTGCTCCTCTCGCCACGAGCGACGGAGAAGGAGTCGGTCCCGCAGTGGCTCGCCGCCGGGAAGGCGACCGCCCTCCTGGCCGGCGCCTACTCGCTCAGCTCGAACCGGTGGACGCGCGGCGGGGAGTTCGGCGGCGCCGGGTGGGTGATCGACCCGGCGGGGGAGACGCTCGCCACGACGAGCGCGCGCCGCCCGTTCGCCACCGTCGAGGTCGATCTGCGCGCCGCCGACCGCGCGAAGAAGAGCTACCCGCGCACGCTCTTCCGCTGAGCCCCTTTACCTTTCGCTCACGAGCGGGCTCTATAGGGCGTGACCATGGTCGAGGACGAGCGGGCGACCCACGGCGCCCTCGAGGATGTCTTCCGTGCCGAGAGCGCGAAGATGATCCGCGCCCTGTTCGCGTTCTCGCGGAGCCGGCAGATCGCCGAGGACGCCGTCCTCGAGGCGTTCGCGCGCGCGCTCCGCGACATCGACCATATCGACGACCCGACCGCCTGGGTTTGGCGCGTTGCGTATCGCGTGGCCGCGAACGAGATGCGCGAGGCTCGGCGAGGGGTGAGCTCCGAGCCCGAGGCTGCGTTCGAGATGCCTGAGCCCGCCCTCGAAGTCTTCGAGGCGATCGGAACGCTCTCGCCCTCGCAGCGCGCCTGCGTCCTGCTGTTCCACTACGCGGACCGGCCGATCCGCGAGATCGCGTCGACGATCGGATCGACCACGCCCGCGGTGAAGGTCCATCTCTCGGCCGGCCGGCGCCGGCTCCGGCGACTCTTGGAGGACCCCGATGAAGCGAATCCGTAGGCTCCGCGACCTCGACCAGGTCCCCGTCTCGACGTCGTGGGACGCCGTCCGATCGACCGAACCGACCGGCGGCGAGGCGCCGTCGCATGCCCCTTCGCGAGGTCGGCGCGCCGTCGTGATCGCGGTGGCCTTCGGGCTGTTCGCGGCGAGCGTCGGGGTGTTCCTGTTCTCGTGGGGCGACGACGCGCCGGCGCCGGTCGTCGGCTCGCCGGCACCGGGCGAGCCTGCTGCGCGTTCGCTTACGGTGTTCTGTACCGAGGACGGGACGGCCGTTTCCGCGGACAAGGTCGCGCTCGGCCCCGAAGGCGTCGCGGTGACGGTCGAGAACCCGGACGAGGTCGCGTCGCTCGTCCTCTTCAGAGACCCGGAGGACCCAGAGGGAAGCGCCGGCATGGACCTCGGCCGCAAGCCGGAGCAGGAGGGAGCGTTCTCGCTCCGCCCCGGCGGGTGGCTCGTCGGGTGCTTCTCCTCGGACGCGCCGTCGATCACCCTCGCCGACATCCCCGTGACGGAGTACCCGGCAGCGTTCGAGGTGGTCGACCCGAACGGCAACTGGGCGCGCATCCAGGACGCGAGCACGTGCGGAGGTCCGTTGCCCGACCCCGCCGTGACCGCGGGCGAGGACGCCTCGCTCGCCGGCCCGCTGTCGGGGCAGTTGCTCCTCTCGACGCGTGACGACCGCACAGGAGCGACCTCGTTCGTCTCGGTGAACGCCGACGGGAGCGCCGCCCAGCGACTCTTCCCCGACCTCGCCGTCGATGAGGCGGCGTTCTCTCCCGACGGATCGCGCGTCGCCCTCGTGATCTCCGATTCGGACGGAGACCCCACCGTCACGTACGCGGCGCTCGAGGACTCTGAGATCTACGTGGCGAACGCCGATGGGTCGGGGCTCACCCGCCTCACGGACAACCAACGGTCGGACGACCTCGTGCACTGGACACCCGACGGGACCCTCATCTCGTTCCGATCGAACCGCGGGAAGAACCTGTCTCTGTACACGATGCACCCCGACGGCTCGAACGTGCAGCAGATCACGCCCGACACCTGGATCGCGGACGCCCACGACTGGTCGTCCTACGACGGCTCGCTCGTGTTCTCAGGCGAGGACGAGCGAGCCACGACCCGGGGCTGCGCCGACAACGAGATCTCGCTCCTGGGTCATGACGGTGTCATCACCTCGCTCACCGACGACGAGTGGTACGACCAGTCGCCGTCGTGGTCGCCCGACGGCTCTCGGATCGTCTACGCGGTGAGCGACCAGAGCGACTACGCGTGGGAGATCTTCACGATGAACGCCGACGGATCCGATCAGCAACGGATCACCGACCACCCCGGGTACGACATGGGCCCGGTCTGGTCGCCCGACGGCTCGATGCTCGCCTTCACGAGCGATCGCTTCCGCGGCCCCGAGTCGAACGGCGAGGACCAGAGCGGCCTCCCGTACGTGATGAACGCCGACGGCTCCGGCGTCCGGCTGCTCTTCACCGAGGAACAGCTGGCCGGGATGGGGATCGATCCGAGCGCGAGCGTCTCCGTGGAGGACTGGCGCGCCTGACCGGCCCGTTCGGGAATACCCGACCCCCCTGGTAGCATTTGCACCTGCAACAGCCGCGGCGACGGTCCGTGGTTGCGGCGACCCCGGATGGAGCCATGAGCGAGCTGGACGGCGTCTTCTACAAGGAGATCGTGGAGCAGGGGCTCCGCGAGTTCCCGAACGAGTGCTGCGGCGTGATCGCCGCCGCCGACGGCGTGCCGGTCAAGGTGTTCGCGATGACGAACGCCGACGCGAGCCCCGTGACCTACCGGCTCGACGGCACGGAGCAGCTCCGCGTCTTCGACGAGATCGAGGAGCAGGGCTGGGATCTGTGGGCGATCTACCATTCCCATACGCACTCCGAGGCGTACCCGTCAGAGACCGACCGGCGGCTCGCGTTCTACCCCGACGCCCGCTACATCCTGCTGTCGCTGGCCGATCGCGAGCAGCCCGCGATCCGCTCGTTCCACATCACCGACGGCGAGGTCACCGAAGAGGAGCTGACGATCACATGAGCTTGGGATTCACCGAGGACCAGGTGCAGCGGTACTCGCGCCACATCATCCTTCCGAACATCGGCGGCGCCGGGCAGCGCAAGCTCCTCGACTCGAAGGTGCTCGTGATCGGCGCCGGTGGGCTCGGCTCGCCGATCCTCCTGTACCTGGCCGCGGCGGGGATCGGCACGATCGGCATCGTCGACTTCGACAAGGTCGACACCTCCAACCTGCAGCGCCAGATCCTGCACACGGATGCCGATGTCGACCGCCCGAAGGTGGCTTCGGCCCTCGACCACCTTCGTGCCCTGAACCCCACGATCGAGCTCGTCGGCTACGACACGATGCTCTCGGCCGACAACGTGATGGAGATCATGGAGCCGTACGACCTGGTGATCGACGGCACCGACAACTTCCCGGTGCGCTACCTCGTGAACGACGCGACCCAGTTCCTGGGCAAGCCGCTCGTGTACGGCTCGATCTACCAGTTCGAGGGGCAGGCCACGGTGTTCATGCCGGGCCAGGAGGCGCCGTGCTACCGGTGCCTGTTCCCGTCGCCGCCGCCCCCGGGGACGGTGCCGAGCTGCGCCGAGGGCGGCGTGTTCGGAGTGCTCCCCGGTGTGGTCGGCGCCATCCAGGCGACCGAGGCGATCAAGATCATCACCGGGGAGGGCGAGCCGCTGATCGGACGCCTGCTCCTGTACGACGCCCTGCACATGGACTTCCAGGAAGTGAAGATCCGCTGGGACGCCGACTGCCCCGTCTGCGGCAAGGAGCCGTCGATCACCGAGCTGATCGACTACGAGCTGTTCTGCGGCGTGCCCGCCGTCCAGTGACCCACCGATAGGAGAGACCTGCGATGTCCGTGACCGTGAAGCTCCCGACGATCCTCCGCAAGCACGCCGGCGGCGAGGCGAAGGTGGGCGCCGACGGCGCCACGCTGTCCGACGTCCTGACCGACCTGGAGTCGAAGTACCCGGGGATCACGAAGAACGTGATCTCGGACGACGGCGGTCTCCACCGCTTCATCAACGTGTACGTGAACGACGAGGACGTGCGATACCTGGGCTCGCTCGAGACCGAGGTCGCCGACGGCGACACGGTGAGCATCCTCCCCGCGGTCGCCGGGGGCTGAGCTCGGTCTCGGACCTCAGGCGTCGGTTCGATCCATGGCGAGGCCGTCGATCAGCATCGCCGCCGCCATGCGGAACCGCTTGAGATCGGCGTAGGGGCGCGACACGAGCATCGCTCCCTCGAGCCCTGCGAGCAGGGTCCGCGCGAGCGTCCTGGGCGATCCCTGGAAGCGCAGGGTCCCCGACGCGCGGCCGTCCCGGAGCACGTGGGCGAGCCAGGCCTCGTTGTCGTCGAAGAAGCGAACCACGCGCTCCTGCATCGGGCTCGGAAGGGTCGCGTAGTCGGCGGCGAGCATCCCGCACAGGCACATGCGCTCGTCCTGGAACACCTCCGCGTACAGCTGCGCGTAGGCACGCAGCCGCTCGAGGGGCTCGACGTCTCGGGCGTCGAGCGCGACGAGGGCGTCGCTGAACCGGAGCGCGTATCGCTCGACGAGCGCCTCGCCGAGCTCGGCCTTGCCGGGGAAGTGGTAGTGCAGGGCCGCTTTCGAGATCCCGAGTTCCTCGGCCACGTCGGCGTAGCTGAAGCCGTTGAAGCCGCGTTCCTGGACGAGCCGTTCGGCCACATCCAGGATCTGCCCGGCGGTCTCACTCCTCGGTCGCTCCATGGGCCGTAGTCTCTCTCGCTCGCTTGACAGCTTACTTACTAGTAGGTCAGGATAGTTCACGTCCTATCCGGCCCGCAAGCGCGTGAGGGGGTTCGAGATGCAACAGACCGAGCATCGACGGTTCGGCGAGGCGGATGAGCTCCGCGAGTTCCCGAACGGACACGCCGACATCCTGAAGGTGGGGGACGCCGAGATCGGCCGGCTCGTCTTCCAGCCGGGGTGGCGCTGGTCCAGCGATCTGAAGGCGATCGCCGGGACGGAGAGCTGCGAGGCACCGCACTTCCAGTACCACGTTGCGGGCCGCTTGGCGATCCGCATGGACGACGGCACCGAGTTCATCGCCGAGCCGGGCGACGTCACGTCGCTGCCGAGCGGTCACGACGCCTGGGTCGTGGGTGACGAGCCCGCGGTCGTCGTCGACTGGTACGGGGCCAGCAACTACGCCAAGGGGATGTGAGCCCGGGCGCTCCGTCACGTCGGGTGCCGCGACCGCTACGCGGGATCGCTCGAGACCGGGGTCAAGGACGGCGTCACCGTGTCGGCCCCGGCGGCGGGAACCGGAGGCCGCTGCGGGTCGAGCCCGCGCAGGGCGGGGAGTACCCGCGCCACCAGCACGATCGTGAGATAGAGGCCGCCGGTCACGACCAGCGTGGCGCGGAGTCCGATCGTTTCCAGCATCGGTCCCGCCAGGAGCACGCCGAAGGGCATCGCGAGCCACGCCGACGCCTGGGTCACGCCGAAGACCCGCCCCCGCATGTCGGCAGGGACCCGCTCGAAAAAGACCGTGTCGATCACCGGGTTGATCGGACCCGCGGCCAGCCCGGCGACCAGCTTCGCGGTCAGGAGCACGATGAGCGGCGGGAAGGCCGCGGCCACCGGGTACCAGACCGTCGCGATCATGAACCCCCAGATGAACACGCGCCGTCGTGGCACGCGGTCGCCCACGGCGGAGAAGGCCAGCGCTCCGAGCACCGATCCGGCGCCCATCACGCCCATCATCAGGCCGAGGCTGACCGCGCTCCCGTACACCGTGCTCGCGTAGACCGGCAGCGACACGATCGAGATCGAATCGAGCATGTTCGTCAGGGTGAGGACCGCCACCAGGACGAACAGCGTCCGATCACCACGCAGGAACGCATAGCCGGCGCGTAACTCGGCGACGTAGCCGGAACCCTGCATCCGGTGCGGCGCCTCCGCACGCGGGACGCCCGCCACCACGATCGCGGCCGAGACCAGGAACGAGGCCGCGTCGATCCACAGCACCGTGGTCGGTCCCGTGACCGCGATCAGGATCCCGGCGAGGGGCGCCCCCGCGAGCCGCGACGCCCGCTCGACCACCGCGGACGCACCGCTCGCGCGCTCGAGGCTCCACCCGGCGCGCACCGCCAGGTCGGGGAGGAGGGCCGTCCGGGCCGTCGCCCCCGGGGCGTCGAGCAACCCGCCCAGGAACACGAGCACGAGGAGCTGCCAGAACGCGAGTCCCACCGTGGCGTGGATCAACGGGATCGCGGCCACGGCCGCCGCGCTCGCCAGGTCGGCGAGCACGCTCGTCCTGCGGTAGCCGAGCCGGTCGACGAGCGCTCCGCCGAAGAACCCCGAGAGCACGATCGGCACGAGCCCGGCGAAGGCCGCCAGCCCGGTCCTGGTGGCGCTCCCGGTCGTCTGCAGCACGAACCAGGGGATCGCGACGAGCGCGGCGATGTTGCCCGACATCGAGATCGCGTTCGCGGCATACAGGGCGAACAGCGGCACGCGCCGCCCGCGGTCCGGCGCGCCGGGGCTCACGCACGGCTCCGGCGGCGGCGGGGGAGCAATTGCACGATCGCGGCGACAGGCTCCCCACCGTCCTCCGGGGCCATCGCGGCGTACCGCTCGACGATCGCGGCGAGCTCGTCCCGGAGCGCCCGTGTCTGGTTCGGGCCGAGCTCGAGCCGCCAGTCACTCATGTCCGCCGCGTCGAGCCAGTCCTTCGGCCAGTTCGGAGCGTCGGCGAGCCACTCCCGGCCCGCCTCGGCGTAGCGTTCCGCGATCTGCGACATCAGCGCTCCGGCGGCGGCCGCGCCCTCGGGCGAGCCCACGAAGTCCGCCGGGTTCCACTCCATGCCGGGGTGCGAGGCGCGCCACCAGCGCTCCCGCCCGTCCCTGGCGAGCTCCGGCGCCTCGTGCACGAACCCGTGCTCGGCCAGCGACCGCACGTGGAAGCTCACGAGCGCCGCGCTCTCTCCGACCTCGTTCGCGAGCATCGTGGCGGTGGCCGGTCCGTCGGTGCGGAGCAGCCCGAGCAGCCGCAGGCGCAAGGGGTGGGCGAGCGCCCGCATCTGGCGGGGATCGGTGAGGGACAAGCGATCGTTCGACGGCGGCCGCATATACGAAAGGATACTTGCGAAAGGACGCTTGCGCAAGTTGACCCGGTACGGCCTGCTGGCCGATTGACCGGCGGCGATACCCCGGGCTACGGTCGGGCCCGGGCGAGCGTCGGAGGCCGTCGCATGCAGGCACCCCCCAAAGAACCGTCCACCAACGAACGCGACCTGATCGTCATCCCGGAGGCGGGTTCGCCGTTGCCCGCCTGGGTCGTGCTCGTGATCGCTGGAGCCACGGCGATCGGACTGGCCGTGGGGGCGGTCATGACGTACTCATCCCTGCGGAGCCATCTGGACGAGCGCGATGCCGCGATCGTGGCAGCCACCGACCGAGCGGTCGCGGCCGAGGACGCCGCTCACCGGGCCGCCGTCCAGATCGGAGCCCTGGAGGCGCGGGTGACCGACCTGCGGAGCGCCCTCCATCGGACCCAGGCGCGCACCGCGGTCGTGGGCGCGAGCCGCTCCGAGCTCCGTCGTCAGCTCGCTCGCGCACGCCTGGACCTGGACCAGGCCCAGGCCCGCGTGGTCGCGCTCGGCGGCGCCACGACGGCCGATGGCCGGTACCTCGCGACGATCGTGGCGGTCGGCCCGACCCAGGATCCGCCCGTCGTGGTGCTCGACCTCGGCCGGTGGTTCACGGGCCAGCGCGCACGGCAGGCCGCCATCGCCGACGGTGCGCTGGACCCGGGCGACGTGTTGCCCCACGGTCGCTACCTCAGGAACGCGCGACCCGGCTGGCGCACCGTGCCGCTCGATCCGGCCGCCACGGTCACCGTTCGAGGTTGGCACCGGCGCGGCGGCGTCTCGATGATCTCGGTCGACGAGCTCCAGCAGCTGATGCGCTCCTCGCGCACCTGGGCCGAGCGGATCCGGCACGACCCGTTCTGGGTGACGGTCGAAGGCGGTCGCGCCACGGCGCTCCGCGAGCAACGATACCCCTGAGGCCGGGGAGCCCGCCGGACGTCCATCGAGGTCGACGAAGGACCTAGGCACTCTGGACGTAGCCTCGCGTAGGTCCGGAGGATAGTGTGGCCGACATCGTTCGGTCCACCCCGATCCCCCGAACGGAAAGGAACCCCCCGATGCGCAGGAACCTCCGCGCGAGCCTCAGGCTCGCCGTCGCCACCGTGGCGGCCGGGGCCCTGATCGCGGCCTCCATGCTCCCCGCGGGCGCCGTGAACGTGGCCCACGGGTCGATCGCGAGCGAGACGCCGGCGAGCGGCACGCCGAACATCCAGAACGGACGCGTGAACGCCTTGCTCGTGATGGGCGGCCGCGTGTTCGTCGGCGGCAGCTTCACGACCGTCCGCAACGCGGGCAGCAGCGCCAACATCACCCGGAACTACCTGTTCTCGTTCAACGCGGCGTCCGGGACCGTCGACACCGGCTTCACGCCGAACCTCAACAAGGCCGTGGAGACGCTCGCTCCCGGCCCGGACGGCAACTCGATCTACGTTGGTGGCAAGTTCACGACGACGAACGGCCAGGGAACGCCCTACCGCCGGCTCGTGCGCCTGAACGCTGGCAACGGGTCGACGATCACGTCGTTCCAGCCGAACCCGAACGACCTGGTGCTCGACCTGAAGCTGCGCAACGGGCAGCTGTACGTGGGCGGCGAGTTCTCGAGGATCGGCGGCGCCTCGCATTCGGGGATGGCGCGCCTGAACGTCGACAACGGGAACGCGGACCCGGCCTTCGACCTGCAATTCACCGATCCCTACGTGCCTCCGACGTTCCCGGGTCGCGACCCGGCGACGCCGGTGCTCCGCGTGTGGAAGTTCGACATCACGCCGGACAACACGAAGCTGGTCGCCACGGGCAACTTCCGTCAGGTGAACGGTGCGCCACGCCAGCAGATCGCGATCCTCGACATCGGCTCGAACCCGGCGACCCTCACGAACTGGAGCACCAACTTCTTCCAGCAGACCGACCCGAACGTGGCCGACCAGACCTCGATCAACGCCGCCTGGTGCATCCCTGCGTTCGCGCACTACATCCGCGGGATCGACATCTCGCCCGACGGCACGTACTTCGCCGCGGTCACCACCGGCGCGAACTGGCTGCACCCCTCGTGCGACTCGATGAGCCGCTTCGACCTCGGTGACTACACGGCGAACCAGCAGCCCGAGTGGGTCACGCAGACCGGCGGCGACTCGTTCCACAGCGTGCTCGTCACCGGCGCCGCGATCTACGGCGGCGGCCACCAGCAGTACGTGAACAACCCCTACAACCCGAACCGCTGCGGGTTCTGCACCAACCCCTTCGCGGGCGGCGTGGCGAGGACCGGGTTCTCGGCCCACGACCCGCGCAACGGGATGCCGTTCACCTGGAACCCCGTTCGGAACCCCCGCGGCAAGGGCGTGCTCGCGATGACGTCCACCGCGACGGGCTTCTACTTCGGGAGCGACACGAACAACATCCACGGCCTCGTGCGACAGAAGCTCGCCTTCATGCCGCTCTCGGGCGGCGTCACGCAGGCGCCGGAGAACCCCTACACCCTGCCCGGCAACTTCTACACGGTGGGGCAGATCGGATCGCCCGACGCGCTGCTCCGGCGCTCCTTCAACGGATCGACGTTCGGGGGCCCGACCAGTTTGAGCACCGGCTGGAGCAACGTGCACGGGGCGTTCGCCCTGAACGGCCAGCTCTACACGGGCCAGGCGAACGGCACGCTCACGGTCCGCAGCTTCAACGGCACCACCGCGGGCGGCCCGAGCGCGCTCAACCTGTTCGGCCTGGACAACGCGCCGGGGTCGCAGTACACGATCCCCGGCACGAGCACCCCGATCCCGGGCCTGTCGAGCACCCTGCCGCAGCTGACGGGCATGGCGATCGACAAGGGCTTCATCTACTACACGGTGCAGGGGGACCCGCGGCTGTACGCGCGGGGCTTCACCCAGCAGAGCCAGGTCCTCAGCGCGGTCCTGCTGGTGCCGAGCACCGGCGACGGGGTGAACTGGGGCCAGGTCCGAGGCATGACGATCGCGAGCGGGAAGATGTACTTCTCGCTCTCGGACGGCACGCTCAACGTCGTGAACTGGAACGGCGCCGCCTATGGACAGGGACGCCCGACCGGGTCCGTCACCACGATCGGCGGTCCCAGCGTCGACGGCACCGACTGGTCCTCGAACGCGTTCTTCGTCTACGGCTGATCGGGAGCCATCGCACAGGCACGGCACGCGAGGAGGGCGGGCAACCGCCCTCCTCGTCGTGTTCTGGCATCCGCAACCTCTCGCGGGGCCATCGTCGGAGACTGGGATAATCCCGGCGTGCGCTACGACGACATCCTCGACGCGATCGGCAACACGCCGCTCGTCGGCATGCACCGCATGTCCCCCAAGCCCGGCGTCCGACTGTGGGCCAAGCTCGAGGGCACGAACCCGACCGGGTCCACGAAGGACCGGATCGCGAAGAAGATGATCGAGGTCGCCGAGGCCGACGGGTCGCTCACCCCCGACAAGACGATCCTCGAGCCCACGTCGGGCAACACCGGCATCGCGCTCGCGATGGTGGCGGCGCGCAAGGGATACCGGCTCACCGTCGTGATCCCGGACAACGCGAGCGAGGAGCGGATCGGGCTCCTGCGGCTCTTCGGCGCCGAGATCGTGTTCAGCGACGGCGAGCGTGGCACGAACGGCTCGATCGAGGTGGCCCGAGCGCTCGCCGCCGACGACAAGTACTACATGCCCTTCCAGTACGGGAACCCTGCGAACCCGCTCGCGCACGAGGAGGGCACGGCGCAGGAGATCATCCGCGACCTCCCCGAGGTCTCGCACTTCGTCGCCGGGATGGGCACGGGCGGCACGCTCACCGGGAACGGCCGCGGGCTCCACGCCCACGACCCGGAGATCAAGGTGATCGCGGCCGAGCCCGAGTTGGGTGACCTCGTCTACGGCCTCCGTTCGCTCGACGCCGGCTTCATCCCGCCGATCTTCGATCCCGAGCAGGTGAACCGGAAGTTCCTCGTGGACTCGACCGCCTCGCTCCGCACGAACCGGGAGCTCACCGCGCGGGAGGGGATCTTCGCGGGCATCTCAAGCGGCGCCGTCGTGTACGTGGCGCAGCGGATCGCGCAGGAGATCGACGAGGGCGACATCGTGTGTCTCCTGCCCGACGGGGGCTGGAAGTACCTGTCGACCGAGGCGTGGGCCGAGGATCTGGCCACCGCCGAGAAGGGCGTGGCCGGATCGCTGTGGTGGTGACGGGCTGATGGCCGACGCGCGGCCGATCGGGGTCTTCGATTCGGGGGTGGGGGGCCTCACCGTGGCCCGTGCGATCCTCGACCTGCTGCCGCACGAGCCGATCGTGTACGTCGGGGACTCCGCCCGGTTCCCTTACGGCCCGAAGCCGGTCGAGGACATCCGCCGGTACGCGATCGAGATCGCGGACTACCTGATCCACCGCGATGTGAAGATGCTCGTCGTGGCCTGCAACTCCGTCGAGACGAACGCGATCGACGACGTCGCGGCCCACGCGGGGATCCCGGTTGTCGGGGTCGTCGATCCGGGGACGCGCGCAGCCGCGCACGCCACGCGCAACGGGGTCGTCGGCATGATCGGCACCGAGGCGACCGTCGCGAGCGGCGCGTACGACCGCGCGATGGCGATCGCGGGTCCCCGCGTGGTGCTACACAGCCAGGCGTGTCCCCGGTTCGTCGAGCACGTCGAGCGAGGCGATACCACCAGCGACGGGTTGCGGGGGGCCGCGCGCGGGTATCTTGAGCGGCTAGTGAGTGAGGGGATCGACACGCTGATCCTCGGTTGCACGCACTACCCGCTCCTATCGGGGCTCCTGCAGATGGAGCTCGGCCCCGACGTGGTGCTGGTGTCGTCGGCCGAGGAGACGGCCAAGGACGTCTACGCGACGCTGGTGAGCCACGGGCTCCAGCGCGATGAGACGACCCCACCGGAGCACGAGTTCTTCGCCACGGGTGACCCCGCCGCGTTCGAGCGGGTTGCGGGTGTCTTCCTCGGTCCCGAGCTGACCGAGGTCGGCGCGGCCAAGGCGCACCCGGTCGGAGGTGGCCCGTGGAGCTGACGGTGCTCGGGGCCTCGGGGACGTGGCCGGCCCCCGGTGGGGCGACGTGCGGCTACCTCGTGCGCCACGACGGCACGAACCTGTGGCTCGACGCCGGCACCGGCACGTTCGCCAAGCTCCAGGAGTACATCACCGCCGGCGAGATCGACGCGATCATCGTGAGCCACGGGCACCCGGACCATTTCGTCGACGTCGTGCCGGCCTTCTACGCGCGCCACTACGGGCGCATGGGGGAGCCGCACCTGCCGTTCTACTCGCCCGAGGGCTTCATGGAGCTCGCGAGCCTGCTCGTCAGCGAGGGTGGCCGCAACGTGATGGCCGAGGCGTTCGACTTCAGGACCCTGCGGGACGGTGAGACCTTCGACGTCGGACCGTTCCACATCGAGGCGTACGAGATGACGCACATCGGCGTGCGGGCGCTCGGGTACCGCATCGAGGCCGGGGGGAAGATCCTCGCCTACACCGGCGACACGGGTCCCTGCGACGCGGCCGTCGACATCGCCCGCGATGCCGACCTCTACCTCGCCGAGGCCACCTACCAGGATGCCTCGAACCTGATGCCCTTCCACCTGAGCGCCACGCAGGCCGGCGAGGCCGCCAAAGCGGCGGGCGCGAGGCGGCTGATGCTCACCCACATCACGCCCGACCTGGACCCCGAGGTCTCCCGCGTCGAGGCTGGCGTCACGTTCGAGGGAACGATCGACATCGCGACCCAGGACCTCACGGTCGAGGTGGGGACGTGACGCGACCCGACGGTCGGGCCCCCGACGAGCTCCGCCCCGTGACGTGGGAGCTCGGCTTCCAGGCGTGGGCGGCGGGCTCGGTGCTGTTCTCGATGGGGCGCACCCGTGTCCTCTGCGCGGCGAGCGTGAGCGAGGACGCCCCTCGCTGGCTCAAGGGCACCGGGAGGGGCTGGGTGACCGGCGAGTACTCGATGCTCCCCGCCGCGACGAACGAGCGCTCTCCCCGCGAGGTGAACAAGGGTCGTCCGGGTGGGCGCACCCAGGAGATCCAGCGGCTGATCGGTAGGTCGCTGCGAAGCGTCACCGATCTCTCCCGACTAGGTGAGCGCACGATCACGGTCGACTGCGACGTCCTGCAGGCGGACGCCGGCACGCGGACCGCCTCGATCACGGGCGGCTACGTCGCCCTCGCGATCGCGCTCCGCGGGCTCGCCCAGGAGGGCCTGGTCCCCGACGACCTCCTGACGGACTCGGTCGCCGCGGTGAGCGTCGGGATCGTCGAGGACGAGGCCCGGCTCGACCTCTGCTACGACGAGGACGCGGGCGCCGAGGTCGACTTCAACGTCGTGATGACCGGATCCGGCGACTTCGTCGAGGTGCAGGGCACCGCCGAGGGCACCCCGTTCAGCCGCTCCCAGCTCGACGCGTTGCTCGATCTGGGGGCCGCCGGGATCGCCGACCTCACCGTGATCCAGCACGAGGCGCTCGGCGCCTGAGGCCCGGCCCGATGCCCTTCCCCGACCGCCTCGCGATCGCGTCACGCAACGCCCACAAGCTCCGTGAGCTTGCGCGGATCTGCCGAGACTGGCCCGTGGAATGGATCACCGTCGAGACGCACGATCCCACCGGATTCCCCGATGTGGAGGAGACCGAGGAGACCTACCTCGGCAACGCCCTCCTGAAGGCGCACGCGGTGGCTCGCGCGCTCGGTGTTCCGGCGATCGCCGACGATTCGGGGATCGAGGTCGACGCGCTCGGTGGGACGCCGGGGCCACGGAGCGCCCGCTACGCGGGGGACGACGCCACCGACGAGCAGAACCTCGACGCCCTGATGCGGGCCCTGCGCGGGATCCCCGCCGGAGGGCGCGTGGCGCGGTACCGGTGCGTGGCGGCGCTCGCGTACCCCGACGGGGAGATCGTGCACACGGAGGGAACCTGCGAGGGGACGCTCGTCACGAAGCGCCGTGGGGTGCGGGGGTTCGGGTACGACCCGATCTTCCTCCCGGCCGGATGGGACGAGACGATGGCCGAGCTGACGGACGAACAGAAGGACCGGATCAGCCACCGGGGCCGCGCGTTCCGGGCGCTCGGGGCCGCGCTCACCGATACGTAGGTCGCGTCCGCCGCGAGGCGATATGCGCGATACGTACGTACCTGACTCAAGGTAGCCTTCCGCGGTGCCGACCTTTCCTCGGTGAGCCACGTGACGACCACGAGAGCCGGGCGCGACCGGCGGCTGCGCGAGACGCGCTTGTTCTTCGATACCGGCTCGACCTTCCTCGTGATCGTGATGGGCCTCGCGTTCATCTCCGTGGTCGCGGTCCTCGACTACCTGACTGGCCCCGACGTGACCCTCGCACCGCTCTACCTGATGCCGATCGGGCTGGTGACCTGGAACCTAGGTCGTCGCTGGGGAGCGACCGCCGTCGTGGTGGCGTCGATCGCCGGGATCCTTCCCGACGTGCTGGCGAACCAGACCCTGGGCATGGCCGATCCCACCCCGTACTGGGACGCCCTGATCCGCTTCTCGGTCTTCCTCGCCTTCGCCGTGCTCCTCGACACCCTCAAGGAGATCATCGATTTCCAGTGGGAGCAGGTCGAACAGCAGGAGGGGGTGTCGAGCGGGCTGCGCCACCTGAACGAGGTGAAGGACACCCTGCTGCACGCGGTCTCGCACGACCTGAAGAGCCCCCTGGCGGGGATCCTCGGCGCGATGCAGACGATCCGGCGCGACGAGGTGCTGCACCTGTCGACCGAGGAGCGGGAGAGCCTGTACGAGGTGATCGAGCAGAGCGGGCGCAAGATGAACCGCCTGATCGACGATCTCCTCGATCTCGACCGGATCGATCGGGGCAAGCTGACCCCCAGGCGGGAGCCGACCGACGTGGGCGAGCTCGCCCGGCGGGTCGCGAACGACTGCGTTGGGCTCGAGAGCCATCCGATCCGGATCGAGGCCGACCCTGTGTTCGTGGACGTCGACCCGGGGAAGGTCGAGCGGGTGATCGAGAACCTGCTGGTCAACGCCTCACGGCACACCCCGCCCGGGACCCCCGTGCACGTACGGGTGCACGGCAGGACGAACGGCATCGTGCTCGAGGTCGAGGACGAAGGCCCCGGGATCCCCGACGAGCTCAAGGTGACGCTCTTCGAGGCCTTCCGCCAGGGCGACACGCCGGGTGGGCGGGGCGTGGGGATCGGGCTCTCGCTCGTCCAACGGTTCGCCGAGCTGCACGGCGGGACCGCGCACGTCGAGGACGCGCCCAGCGGCGGGGCACGCTTCGTGGTGACCCTCCCCGGTCAGGTCACGCTGCCCGAGCGCACGGACGCCGAGGACGGCGAGCCGAAGCTCCACGTCGTCTGAGCGGCACGGCTCCACCGACCCCACGTGATAGGAAGGTGCCGTGGTCGAGTGGAGCGGCATCGTCGTCCTCAGCACCCCGAGGTTGCACCTGCGGACGTTCCGTCGCGACGATCTGCCCCACTACGCGGCTCTCAACGCCGATCCCGAGGTGGTCGAGTTCCTCGGAGGGGTGCCCCTGACGCGCGAGTACTCCGACGAGATCGCGGCATGGGCGAACGAGGTCCACGCCTCGGAAGGGATCGGCCTGATGGCCGTCGAACGCCGTGATGACGGCGCGTTCCTCGGGATGTGCGGGCTGCATCACCTCGAGTCTTACCCCGACGACGTGGAGGTGGGATGGCGACTGGCGCGCGAGCACTGGGGGCACGGGTACGCGACCGAGGCCGCGACCGCCTGGCTGGATCACGCCTTCGGAGCGATGGGGCTACCCCGGGCGATCTCGGTCACCGACCTGCCCAACCTCCGGAGCCTCGCGGTGATGCATCGACTCGGCATGACGTACGACCATGAGGCCGAGATCGAGGAAGACGGCGAACGGTTCCGGGCCGTGATCCACGCCCTGACGGCAGAACGGTGGCGGCGACGCGCCGAGGTCGCGCCGTGCGACTGCCTCGACCGCCGCTAGCGGGCGAGCCGCGCCTTGATCGCGTCCTCGATCTGGGTGCAGACCGTCGGCATCTCCGTGCGCATCGCGCCGAACTCGCGGGAATGCATCACGATCGCGCGCACCGGCGTGGTCGCCACGACGCTCGCGGTGCGACGCTCGTGCTCGACGAGGGCGATCTCTCCGAAGAAGTCGCCCGGCTCCAGGTCCGTCAGGTGCTCCCCGTCCTTGCGGACCTCGACGGTGCCGTCGGTCAGCACGAAGAACTCGTGGGCGAGGCGGCCTTGATCGAGCAGGTGGGCCCCGGCGGGCTCGTCGATCTCATCGGCCCACCGCGCGACCTGTTCGCGCTCCTTCTTCGACAGGCTCGCGAACAGCGGGATGCCGTCCAGTCCCTTCGGATCCACCCTTCCCCCTTCGGCCCTCTCGTGTGACGCGCATCGTCCCACGCGTGGCGGTCCCTGGCTACCGAGTTGGGCGCCGAGCGCGGTCAGGCGGCGGACGGCATGCTGGTCACGACGGAACCGTCCTCCAGCACCAGCGTCGCTGCGAGCGCCGAGAGCGCGGGAACGCCCCGAAGGAGCGCGACCTTCGCCTCGACCTCGGCCTCGACGCAGGTGTCGGCCCAGACGCTCGCCTGCACCACGTCGGTCGACGCCGGGCGGCCGGTTCGGGGATCGATCAGGTGGTGCAGGTTCGGGCCCCACGAGCGACGCACGATCGACGACGTCGCGAGCGCCCCGTGGGTGAGGGAGAGCCTGAGGACCTCGACCTGCGCGTCGAACGGATGCTCCACGCCGATCTCGAGCCCTCCGGGCGGGACGCGACCGAACGCCCGCATGTCGCCGCCGGCGTCCACGATCCCCCAGGGGAGCACCGCGGAGGCGCGCCGAGCCGCCGCATCCGCGGTCCAGCCCTTGGCGATGCCCCCGAGGTCGAGTCCGACGCCGTGGGGCAACGTCAGCCGGTCACCCTCCAACTCGATCTCCCGCCAGCGGCCCGTGGGCCCGGCCTGCCGGAGGATCTCGCGGGCCGTCACGATCACGTCCTCGAAGGTGCGGTCGTAGCCGGCCGCCACCATCGCGGACAGCACCGTGGGGTCGAAGAGCCCATCGGTATCGGCCGCCGCCTGCACGGCGCGGGCGACGACGGCGGCGAACGGGCCGGAGACGCAGGTGGGACGTGCCTCGGACCGGTTCACCACCGAGAGTTCGCTGTCGTCGCGGAACCGCGAGAACCGTTGTTCCTGCTCCGCGAACTCGTGCTCGACCATGCGCAGGGCGTGGTCGAGATCGTTCGGACGCGCCTCGTCCGGAGCGATCAGCGTGATGGAGGTGCCCATCGCCGCGAACGTGCGTCTCCTGACCGGGGATCGGGTGTCGGTTTGCATCGTCGGCTCCTCACGGGGGTGGCGCCGAGGCGCCGGTCGTCGTGACGGGTGCGGTCGTGCTCGTCGGCTGCGAGCCGGTGGTCGGGGCCTTCGAGTGGATCACCTTGACCCCGGCGCCGCCCGAGGGCGCGCTCAGGACCGTCACCTTGCTGCCTGCCGGCACGACGATCACCTGCGGGCTCGACGCCTGCGCGGCGGTGCTCGCCGGAGGGGCGAACCCGAACGCCACCCAGGGGATCGCGAAGGCCACCCCCCCGGCCGCCCATGCGAGCGCGCGGACGGTGGTCTTGCTGTACCGCTTCTTCTTGGTCTCCATGATGATCAGTCCGTCTCGGGTTCGGTTTGGGTGATGGCGGGTGCGGCGGTGGTGGCCGGCGCGGTCTGCACCACGATCCGGACCGGCGCGGCCGCACCCGCCGAGTGGAGGGTGACCGCACGAGACACCGTCCCGGCCATGAGCGCGAGGACGAGTCCTGCGGCGATGACGATCGATGACCTGCGGTTCATGTTCGGTCCTTCCTCTCGTCGATCCCGAAGGGATCGGTGCCCCTCTAGTTCACGACCGGGCGCGATAACCGCCCGCTAAGGGATGGGATCGCGACGCTTAGCAGCGTGTGGAGGATCGGTGACGGTCGAGGAACCGGGCGT
Organism: uncultured Actinomycetes bacterium; assembly: GCA_963816275.1. Taxonomy (GTDB): domain Bacteria; phylum Actinomycetota; class UBA4738; order UBA4738; family HRBIN12; genus JAOUEA01. Next base: position 6,388 of record CAWFJU010000011.1, on the reverse strand, counting down.
GGGGACGCGGGCGTGGGGACGAGCAGATGATCGGGCGAGACACGTCGGATCCGCTCATCCTGCCCCTGAAGGAGGCCAAGCGGTCGGCATCGAGGGCGGGTACGCTCCGCACATGCCGGTGCTCCCCTCAGGCGATCCAAAGGCGAGCCAGGCCGGCATCGAGATCCGACCGGCGGCCCCGGATGAGCTGGACATGCTCTCCGCCGCGTTCCCCGACCGTCCCCGCGTCCTGCACGAGGAGCGGCTCCTCCATCAGGAAGAGGGGCACGGCCCGTACCTGATCGCGTGGGACCGGGGCGAGCCCGTGGGCCACATCCAGGTGCAGCTGCCCGACGACCGCGATCTCGATTCGATCCTCGAGGGTCGTGGCGCCGCGTGGGGGGAGGACCTCTGGGTGCGGCCGGAGGCGCGCGGACGCTGGGTGGGGCCGGCGCTGATGCGCGGTCTGGAGCGGGAGGCGAGGCGAGCGAGGGCGCCGGGCGTCGTCTTCTTCGTCGGGGTCGATCAGGGCTACGCGGCGGCGCGGGCGATCTACCGATGGATGGGATGGCGCGAGCGGCACGCGGAGCCCTTCATCGAGTCGGCCACGCTCGAGCGCGACGACGGCGGGAGCGACGTCTACGTCGAGGTCATCACGATGTGGGAGAAGCGCCTGGCATAAGCCCCGCCGAGGCGGACGGTCTGGGTCGCTGCTCAGCAGGTCGGACGTGGTGCGAGAGGGGGGACTCGAACCCCCAAGCCCTTGCGGGCACCGGGTCCTAAACCCGGCGCGTCTGCCAGTTCCGCCACTCTCGCGTGGAGCCAGGCTAGACCACTGGCCCCGGCAACGACCGTACGCGGACCTGCTGACTTGATGGCCTCCTGGTATTCGTGCGACCGTGCCCCTCAACCCCCATCGGGAGGGAGGAAGCACATGACACGCACCCGCGTGATCGTGGCGGTCGTGTTCGCCCTGGGCGCGATCGCCGTCAGTTCGATGGTCGCGACCGGCGCGGCTCGGCGGAACGCTCCGTCGGCGTCGACCCATCGCGCCCTCGGCGGCGCGAACGTCAAGTACGCGCGCATCGCAGCCGTTGTCGATCAGGGTGGCGCCGTGATCCGGTCCAAGGGCATCTCCGGTGTCACGCACCCAGACGTCGGCATCTATTGCGTCGCGGTGAAGGACACGTCGCTGAAGGTCAGGCAGTTCGTCCCCATGGTGACGGTCGAGTGGGGCAACTCGAGCGGCGACGACCTGATGGCGAACTACTACGCGGACGGCGCCGACTGTCCCGCCAAGAACGTCGAGATCCAGACGTTCTCCGAACCCACGGCAGGGACATGGGACGTCTCCGACTCGGTGGCGTTCGCGGTCGTCGTGCCGTAGCGCAGTCATCGGATCCGCGGTTCGAGGGCCTCCGACACCGTCGGGGGCCCTCGTGCGTCGGGTCCGATCCCGTCGACGCGGCTCGGTGCGCGGCGGGAAGCTCAGCCCGCACGGCGTGAGCCGCCCCCTAGGCCACCCGCATCTCGATCGAGGATGCTTCGGCGGCAGCGGGATCGCCATCACCCGGCTACATTTCGGGTCGCTGGCGCGACGAGAACCGGGAGGATGCCGTGACGACACCGGAGGAGAACCAGGCCCTGATGCTCCGATTCGCGGAGGAGGTCTTCGGCAACAAGAACCTGGCGTTCGCCGAGGCCCTACGCGCTCGACACGATGTACTTCGTGCGTGTCGACGAAGAGGGGAGGATCGCCGAACACTGGGGCATCGGCGACATGGTCGCGGTCATGGGCCAGCTCGGTCTGCTGCCCACCGGGTGAGGCGAGGACCGGCCCGACCGGCTCGATCGCTCAGGAGACGTGGTAGTCCGTCTGCTGTTCGTCGCCGTAGTGCCGCGCGTACTGATACGTGAATCCCGCGAGCACGCGGAGGGCCTTGGGAACCTGGTAGTCGTCGGCGAGCCGCAGCCACATCGCGCATCGCCCCTCCCGCGCGTAGCCGAGGTAGAGGTCTCGCCCCTCCGTGTCGTCGAGAACCGACCCCGCCACCTTGTCGGTCGCGTTCCGGCGCGCCGCATACGCCTCGTAGTTGGCCACGATCTGATCGCCGGGGTAGAGCTTGATGTCGCGCGAGGCGAACCCGCTCTCCGTCAGCGCGGACCGGGCCCGCTCGCCCTCGTCGGCATCCGCGAGCATCACGACGAGGTAGCCCTTCGGCTGGAACTTCCATGGACGAGGCGACGCGTCGTCAACGTAGAAGTCCATCGGGAACGGGTTGTCGGCCTCCGGCACAGCGAACCTCCTCCGTCGTTTCAGGCGATCAGGGCGACACCCATCGCGAGCAGCCACAGCGACCACGCGACGTAGAGGAGCGGGATCGCGGCGCCGGCCAACGCCCATCCTCGCTCCTCGTTCGGCCCCAGGAACTCTGCCGGAGCAGATCGCGATCCCCGCCCCGACCACGATCCCTGGCCATCCGAGCCAGGACGGGAGCGCCGTTCCCTGGATCACGCCGACCCCGATCAGCACCGACCAGATCCCCGTGAACAGATAACCGAGGTGCTCGCCGACACCGACCCCGAGGTACTGATGCATGGCCTGGAAGACGATCGCGTTCGCCTCCCGCTGCGCGGGCGTGAGCGACGGGTCGGCGTCGGCGCGAGCGAGCGCCGGCACGAGGTACACCCATCGGAGGAGCCCGAGCATCTGTACGAGGCCGGCGAGGACACCGAACCCGGTCGCCACCAGGACGACACCATCGAGGCCCAGCACCTGTCCGAGCAGCAACGCCGCGACGATCAGGAGCACGCCCGACAACATGAACGTCCACCAGAGCACGATCAGGCCCGAGCCCCCCGCGCGGAAGCGCTCGAGGATCTCAGGTGTCGGCTTGCGGAGGATGTCGGGATACTCGAACCGCTTGCCGAGGAGCGCGAAGTTGGTGTTGAACCACAGGGGGGCGACGATCAGAACGGTGCCCGCGGCGGTCTCGACGTTCACGATGCCGGCTGCTCGCTCCGCTCGGACCGAGCGAGGAACCACAGCACCGCACCGAGGAGCACCGTCGCGGTCGCGGCGCCCGAGAGACCCGGGTTCGCCCAGCGGTCGTCCGGGTCCACGCCGATCGCCGTCGTGACGGTCCAACCGAGCGCCCACGCCGCCGCCGTCGCCGGGATCCACGCCACGCTCGAGCGGAGCCGGTCCCGGAGGAGCCACCACTGCGCCGCTCCGATCCCCAGCCCGCTCACGGCGCCGACGATCGCGAGATCGCCGATCGTGTCGCCGTAGGCGAAGATCGCGTACGCGAGTCCGAGCCCGACGCTGAGACCGATCGCGGTTGCCGCGACCCACCGAACGTCGATCCCGATCCGCCGGAGGGCGAGCCACTGGGCGACCCCGAGGACGACGCCGGCCACCGCTCCCGCGAGGAGCGCCGCCGCGATCGAGTCCACGGCTCCGGCGATCGATCGGGCCGCGAGGCCGGCGAGGGGGAACGCCAACAGCGTGGCGATCCATGCGAGGAGGTCCTTCCCGTTCATGGGATCTCGGTCGGTCATGGGGGGATGCTAGCCGCCGATGCGGCCGCACGGCGAATCGCTGACCTCGAGTGGCCGGCATGTCGGGTCAGAGGTCGACGCCGAGGTCGGACGCGAGCAGTCTGCTGCTCCTGCCCGACGATCCGGAACGCCTCCTTCAAGCCGGTACGGCTGATCGGCCCGAGGTGCGCGGGGTCGACGAAGTCATCGGGCGTCTCGCCGTTCTCGACCTGTCGCACCTGATGCTGGAGTCGGATCTGCCAGAGGAGTCGGAACGCCTCTTCGAGCGCCTGCCGACGCTCCGCGTCCATCTGCCCGGAGGCCTCCGCGGCACGGAGCCGGTCGAGCGTTCCCTTCTCGGCCCTGGCGCCCGCGATCGCGTACGCCCTCGCGATGTTCGCGATGATCGCGACACCGCCGCGCTTGATGTCGAGCCGCCCCGCGTGCTCACCCTTCGACTCCACGACGAAGTTCCGCATGAACCCCGTCGGCGGCTTGCGATCGAGCGCGCGCCGCGTGAGATGTCGCAGGAACTGGGGATAGGCCCGTGGCGCCGTCGCCATCACCGCATGCAGCGGCGGTTCCACGTCGAGCGGCCCGGCCACCTGCCGGAAGTCGAACGCGATCGACGACAGGATGCTCCCGTCCATGCTCGGGTCCGACATCCACGTCCGGTACGCGTCGGCCCACGAGTCGATCGGCCGTCGGAGCCCGGGGTGAACGGCCATCGCGTCGCCATCGCAGCGCGGGATCCCCGCCGACTCGAGTCCGGCGGTGACGCGCTCGGCGAGCGCCGCGAAGTAGGGATCCAGCTCCTCGGGCGTGCGATCGCCTGGGTCGTACGCCAGGGCGTGGTCCTGGTCCGTGTGGAGCGCCTGTTCCAGGCGCGCCTCGCTCCCGAGCGCCAGCCACGCCCAGGGCACTGGCGCGTCGCCGAGGTCGGCCGCCGCGAAGCTCAGCAGGCGTCGCGTCAACGCGTCGATCGACGACCCGACCACGCGTCCCACCTTCGTCGCATCAGCTCCCGACGCGACGAGCGCACAGACGCCGGTCGGCAACTCGCGCGCGGCGGCCACGGCGCTCGTCTCGTCGTCGGCGTGTTCGATCGCCTGGGTCGATGAACGGCCATCGGTATCGAGCGATTGCGACAGTCCTCGTCGGAGGCTCGCTTGCACGAACGAGATCCCACCCGCCGTCCCCAACACCCTCGTGGCCTCGGCCCGATCGAGCAGGAGACACTCGACCTCCTCGCTCGCGCGAACCGTCGCGGTCGGCGCGGATCCGGCGATCAACGAGAGTTCTCCGAAGAGCTCGCCGGCGCCCGGCAGATCGATGAGCTGACCGTCGACCCGGATCTCGACGTGACCCGAGCGGATCAGGTAGAGGGAGCCGGCAGGCTCGCCGCCCTCGTGGAGGATCGTCTCCCCGGCCGGGAATCGCTCCGTGTGCGCGGACGCCGCCAACGCGAGGAGCTGTGGTTCGCCCAGCTCATCGGTGGGGAGTGTCTCGCGCAGGAACGTGAGGACGGCCGCGGCCTCGTCAGGTGCCACCATGTGCTCCTCCTCGCATCGTCGCCCGTCGAGGGGTCGCCGATCGTGGTGGAGCGTAGCGCGCACGAGCGGAGCGTGCGCCGGTCGGCGCAGGAACGACACCGGAGCCGTGTCCTCAGCAGCGGTGGTACGAGCGCGAGCGCGCGGTGTCGATGACCACGTACCGCCGGAACGTCCACAGGTTGTGCGGCGTGCCGTCGATCGCGGTGATCCACCCCGTGCTGTCGGGGAAGGGCGAGCGACGCCAGGTGGACCCATGCCGTCGCATCACCAGCGTGTGGCCGGGGAACAAGCCACCGCGGTACCCGACGGCCCACGTGTCCGTCGGCGAGGCCACCGTGACGTCGAGCAGCGCCGAGCCGCCACCGAGGCGCCTGACGGTCGTCCAGGTACCCCCGCTCCACCGCATGATGATCCCCCGCAGCGGCGAGACATCCTTGCCGGGACCGACCGCCCACACCAGGTCAGGGCTGATCGCGTCGACGGCCTCGAGGCTGCCGGGTCCTCCTCGGTACACCGTCCAACGACCGTTCGACAGGCGCGCCGCGAGCAGGTGTTCGGTGCTTCCCTCGGCCGCGGGGAGGAACGCCCCCACCATGTAGGCGGCCGACCCCACCGCCACCACGTCGGAGAAGCCGCTGCGCCTACCGACCTTCGGACTGGCGACCTTGACCCATCGATCCCCGAGCCACCGGAGCACGACGGCGTGCCGCTCCGCTCCGTAGAGCGCTCCATACGAGAGCGACCCGACGGCGAGCAGTTCGGATGTGCCGGGCACGACGGTCACGCCGTTCAAGCCGACGTGGAGATGAGGGAGCCCGATCGGCACGAGGCGCCAGCGCTCACCGTCCCAGCGCGCGGACAGCGGCCGCGCTCCCTGGATGTCGGGGTCGTACGTCTCGCCGACCACCCACACCTCGTCGGAGGACACCTCGGCGATCGCGTTCAGTTCCACGCCCAGCGGATCACCGGCCGGCGTCGGGAAGGGCTCGACCTGCCATGCGCGCCCCGTCCAGTGCAGCACCTCCGACTGATAGAAGAGGTCGCCGCCACCCACCTTGAGCGCCCACGCCTCAGTCGGCGACACCACGGCCACGTCGCGCGGGTGCGAGAAGTCGGTCGAGCCGACCTGACGCCATTCGGCGCACACAGGCCATCGACCCGGCGGCGGCGCGTCGCCGTTCCCCGCGGATGCGGCGACGGACGCCACCACCACGAGCACCAGCGAGAGGAACAACGAGACCTTACGCATCGCGCACCGCCCCTCACAGGGGAGACCTGGACGGCCTGCCCGGCGATGACAGCGTAGGCCTCTGCCG